>CAVTEN010000021.1:0-232250 GCA_963733715.1 uncultured delta proteobacterium | reverse complement strand
ACGTCGCGGTTCTCGAACAGGACCAGGCGTTCCCGGCGCTCGGCGTCCGAGAGCTTGCCGAAACAAAAGATGCACGCCTTGGGATCGGAGAGCAGGCTGCGCAAATACGCATAGCGCCATGGCGCCCACAGCCGGAGCCCTTCGGCGGGGACATCCACGTCGTCGCGCCGGTTAACGACCCGCTTCTTCGGCGCCATTTACTTCGATTCGGAGTTCCTTGCCTGCGCGAAAGAATGGAATCTGCTTGGCATCGACGCTGACCAGCTGCCCCGTCTTGGGATTGCGTCCCTGCCGCGCGCGCCGCTTCTTCACCGCGAAGCTGCCGAAGCCGCGGATTTCGATCCGCTCGCCGCGCGTCAGCGAGGTGGCCATCGCGTCGAACATCGCGTTCACGATCGTCTCGGACTCGCGATGGGTAAACTTCTGCCGGCGCGCCAGTAGTTCTTCGATGATTTCCCGTTTGGTCATCGATCTCGACGCCGGTCCGCGCCGCGCATATGCCGGACCGGGCTCCCCCGTCTAACTGGTTTTGCCGCCGCGTGCCGCGCGCCGCTCGCCGTCGTCGCGATCGAGCTTGAGCTCTTCCTTCAGGATATCTTCCATCGAGAATCGCGCTGCCTCATGCTCGCGCTTCAGGTAGGCCTGCATCTCCTCGCGCTCTTCGTGCTGCTTGACCGCCTTGATCGACAGCCCAATTCGGCGCTCTTTCGGATCCAGTTGCACCACCAGCGCGTCCAGCTCGTCATCGACCTTGTACAGCGATGACGGCTTGTCCACGCGCTCGTTGCTGAGCTGCGAGATATGGATCAGCCCTTCAATTCCTTCCTCGATTTCCACGAACACGCCGAAGTCCGCCACCGAGCTGACCTTGCCGTGAATTCGCGTGTTCAAGGGATAACGCTCCGCCACCGTATTCCACGGATCGGCGGTGAGCTGTTTGACGCCCAGGCTGACGCGCTCGTTCTCGACGTCGATTCCGAGGACAGTCGCCTCGAGCTCGTCACCCTTCTTGACCACTTCGCTCGGATGGCGAATCTTCTTGGTCCACGACAAATCCGAAATATGCACGAGACCGTCGATCCCCGGCTCGATCTCGACGAACACGCCGAAGTCGGTGATCGACTTGACCTTGCCCTTCACCTGGCTGCCGATCGGATGCTTGAGGCCGAGCTCTTCCCACGGATTCGCTTCAGTCTGCTTGAGCCCGAGCGAGATTCTACGATTCGCCTCGTCGACGCCGAGCACCTGCACTTCGACCATGTCGCCCGGATTCACGACCTTCGACGGATGGACCGCGCGCTTGCTCCAGCTCATTTCGGAGACGTGAATTAAACCCTCGACGCCTTTTTCGATTTCGACGAATGCGCCGTAGTCGGTCACGCTGACGACCTTGCCCTTGATTCGCGTCCCCGGCGGATAACCTTCCGCTACCTTGGTCCATGGATCGGGCATGATCTGTTTCATGCCGAGCGATACGCGCTCGCGCTCGGCGTCGTACTTCAGCACTACGACTTTAACTTTGTCGCCGACCTTCAACACTTCCGACGGATGCTGCAGCCGGCCCCACGCCATATCCGTGATATGGAGCAGGCCGTCGATGCCGCCGAGATCGATGAACGCGCCGTAGTCGGTAATATTCTTAACGGTGCCTTCGAGGATGACGCCCTCTTCGAGCACCTTGAGCGTCTGTTCTTTCAACGACGAGCGCTCGCGCTCGAGCACGCTGCGCCGCGAAACCACGACGTTGCCACGCGCGCGATTGAACTTCAGGATCTGGAAGCGTCCACGCTGTCCAACGTACCGGTCCAGATTGCGCGCCGGACGAATATCAACATGGGAACCCGGCAGAAACGCCGGCACTCCGATATCGACTTTGAGCCCGCCTTTGACTTTGCCAAGCACCACGCCTTCGACCGGAGTCTCGGCCTGAAACGCTTTGTCGAGTTCGCGCCAGACTTTGAACTTCTCGGCCTTCGCATGCGAAAGCATCACCGTACCGTTGTCGGTCTCGGTGCCTTCGAAGTACACGTCAACCTCGTCGCCTTCCTTGACGGAGGGATGCCCCTCGTGGTCAAGAAATTCGGCGAGGGGGACCTGCCCTTCGCACTTGTAGTTGATGTCGATAATGACGCTGTCGCGCGTGATTAGAAGCACTCTTCCGACCAGCACGTCGCCGGGACGGGGAGCCTTCAAACTCTCTTCCATCAACGACTCAAAGTCATTTTCTCCTCCGCTCATTTGCTCTGGCAACACTTTCTCCATTTAGAGGGACCTTCCGGGATTCCGGGACTTCGGGGCTGCTGCAATCCTTACAACCGGGCTAGGCTCGTTTCAAGTCCTTGCCGGCGTTGTTTCGATCATTGATCTTCGCTTTCATCGCCGCAACCACTGCGTCGATCGAAAGATTGGTTGAATCTATCACGGTCGCATCGTCGGCGCGCTTGAGCGGGGCGAGCTCGCGCCCGCTGTCACGACGGTCGCGCTCGACTAGCTGCTCGAGCACTTCATTCTCCGTAATCGACGCGCCTTTCTTCTTGAGCTCTTCATATCTGCGACGCGCGCGGGTCTTCACGTCGGCGTCGAGAAAGAATTTGTACTCGGCGTCGGGGAAAATCGCCGTGCCTATATCGCGTCCTTCCATGACTACACCGCCATCTTCGCCCGCCGCGCGCTGCAGGTCGCGCATCCGCGCGCGCACCGAGCCAATCGCCGAGAACCGCGACGCGAGCTCGCCGATTTCCGGATCATCTTTCATCGCGGTCACGTCGCGGCCGTTGAGCAATATTTTTTCGCCGTCGAACTTTATCTTAATCACCTTGAGAATCGACGCTAGTCTCTCTTCGACGTTGGGGTCGTCAGGACTGATACCCGCCTCGCGCGCTGCAATCGCGACTGCGCGATACATCGCGCCCGTGTTGAGGTACGAGTAGCCAAGCTCGCGCGCAAGCTCGCGTGCCGCCACGGATTTTCCCGCGCCGACGGGCCCATCAATCGCAATTATTGGTCTCCCGCGGATCATCTAATCTTTTCTCGCATCTCCCGCCCGCGATTAAAAATCTTCTCGACGCCGTTCATGTCGCCGGCTTCCACTGCGCGCTGAAATTCGGCGAAGGTTCCGCCGTACAGTTTCAGCGCCGCCGCGATCGCCTCGCGATTCGTGACAAAGATATCGCGCCACATCTCCCACGACGACGACGCCAACCGTGTCGTATCGCGAAGTCCGCCCGCTCCATACTCTGCTGCAAGCTTGTCTCCGATCTTTTCAGTGTTAAGAGCCGCGGCCAACACACTCGAGACCGCCTGCGGCAGATGACTCGATCGTGCGAGGATCGCGTCGTGCGCGGCAGCGTCCATCATCTCGACGCACGCGCCGGTCTCGTCCCAAAGCTGTTCGATCTTGTTGATCGCATCAGGCGTGCTCTTCGCCGACGGCGTGAGAATCACGCGGCGATCGCGAAACAGCGCAGGGTCGGCAGCAGCCGCGCCGGTAGTCTCCTTGCCAGCGACTGGATGCGCCGCGACCAGCGATCTTTTTCCAGTGATTAGCGGTTCCAGCTCATGAACCACGTACTGCTTCACGCTGCCGACGTCGGTCACGACTGCGTCCGGCGCAGCGTGCTCGATCATTTTTTCAAGCGTCGCACGCATCGTCTGAATCGGCACGGCCAGTACAATAAGGTCCGCACCGCGCGCCGCTTCGACCGGGTCGCGCGTCGCTATGTCGATCATGCCGCGATCGACGGCTACGTCAAGGTTCGCCTGCGACCGTCCAAGGCCTACAACTTTGCCGACGACACCTGCGCGCCGCGCGATAAGCGCGAGCGAGCCTCCTATCAGGCCCACTCCGCACACGGTCATCTGTCGAAACAGCTGCGCCATCAGACCTGGACTCCGCCGCCGGGCGGCAACGTCTTCGCCGATTTGTTGCGGTTGGTATGTATCAGCAGATTGACGATCGCAATCATCATCAGCGCGAGCAGCGGGAAGATGACGTAATTCATATTGATATTCGCGCCGCGAACGTCAGCCACGATCACGCCGAACACTCCCGCCATAATCAGCACGTATGTGAGTCTGAACCACGACAGCGCATTCATCGCGCGGCCCTGGAATTGTGCGGGCGAGAAAATCGCAGTCAGCCCGATCAGCGTGTATCCGGCCAGCGCGATTATCGGCAGCAGCAACAAGCCGCTAAATTTCGACCCGTAGGCATCGACCTGCCCCGAGATGTCCCAGTGGATTGGAATCTGCGCCGGCACCGACGACCACGACATTATCGCGACTATGAACATCGCGATGAGCAACGCTTGCGCCACGGTTTCTGCATTTCGATTCTTCACGATTGCACGCCGATTGCTTCACCGAGCGCCGCGACCAGCCGGCGATTCTCCTCGGGCAGACCGATGCTGATTCGCACGTGCCGCGGATAGCCATAACCATGCATCGGGCGCACGATCACGCCCTTGCGCAAAAGCTTGTCGTAAACGGCGCGACCTTCGCCGACGTCGACCAGGAAAAAATTTGCGTGACTCGGCACGAACGGAAGCTTGAGGCGCGCGAACTCGCCCTCCAGGTAAGTCATCCCGTCGGCGTTGACTTGCAGCGTCCTCGCGATATGCGCGCGATCGTCCATCCCCGCGATAGCAGCCACCTGCCCCAGCGACGTCACATTGAAGGGCTGCCGGACCTTGTCCAGCATCTGGATCATGTCGGGCCGCGCGACCGCGTAGCCGACGCGAATGCCGGCCAGCCCGAAAATTTTCGAAAACGTTCTGAGCGTGATTAACAGCCGACGGTCGTCGTGATCTTCCATCGAGTCGGGATACTCCGGGTCGCGCACGAATTCGAAGTACGCCTCGTCGGCGACGATCACCACGTTTTCCGGCACCCGCTCGAGGAACCGCTTCCATTCGGCGCGCCGGTAAATCGTCCCGGTCGGATTGTTCGGATTGCCGAGAAAAACAATTCGCGTGTTCGCGTCGCAAGCCGCCGCCATCGCGTCGAGGTCGTGCGAGAATCCATCGCTGGTTTTGACGACACGATGATCGCCGCCAGCAGCCGCCGTCGCCAGCGGATAAATCGCGAACGAATGCTCCGAGTAAACCGAGTTGAGGCCCGGCCGCAAATAAAGGAACGCGAGCAGGTTGAGCACCTCGACCGAGCCCGACGCCGCGAACACCCGCTCGACTCCGATCTTATGATGCGCCGCGATCTTCGCCCGCAGGTCGTAACTCGCGCCGTCGGGGTAGCGATTCAGCTCCGGCAGCGCCGCCTTGATCGCTTCGATCGCGCGCGGCGACGGCCCGAGAGGATTCTCATTCGACGCCAGCTTGACCGGCTCGATGACTCCGAGCTCGCGTTGCAACTCCTCGATCGGCTTGCCCGGTTCATAGGGAGCAAGCGCGGCGACGGATGGGAGTACGAGATCTTGTGCTTTGATCAAAACAGGTGAACGGCCACTGGAAAAGTTTTGGCTGCCCGGCTCAGGCAGCGGCCGACCTTCCTTCAGGATATGATCCCAGGACCTTCAAGAATAGGGCCTTGGTCGACAAAGACTTGAGCGCGCGGGCGAGCCTGGGGTCGTCGCGATGCCCCATCACATCGACGAAGAACAGGTATTCCCACGGCCGCGCGCGCAGCGGCCGCGACTCGATCTTCGAAATATTGATCGCATTGCGGGCAAACAGGTTGAGCGCCTGGTTGAGCGTGCCGACCCGGTCCGCCACCGCGAACAGCAGAGTGGTCTTGTCCTTGCCCGAGCGGTCGACCGGCCGCGTCCCTATCACGAGGAATCGCGTAGTGTTGGCCGCCAGGTCCTGCACGTTCGACGCGATGGTCTTGAGGCCGTACGCCTCGCCCGCCGCCCTCGACGCGATCGCTGCAATGGACGAGTCCGCGGCCGCGCGCTGGGCAGCCAGCGCATTGGACGCGACTGCTTCAGTCTCGCATTTCGGAAAATTCGCGCTGATGTAGCCGCGACACTGCGCGAGGCTCTGCTGATGCGACACGATTCGGCTGACGTCGCCTGCCCCGCCGCTCAGCGACATTATCGAATGCCGAATCGGCAGCAGCACCTCGCCGACAATCACCAGCGACGTGTCGATAAGCAGGTCGAGCGTCAGCGTGACCGAGCCTTCGGTCGAGTTCTCGACCGGCACCACGCCGAAATCGGCGCGGCCGTTCTCGATCGCCTGGAAGACGGCCGCGAACGACTCCAGCGGCATCAGCTCGATGCTCGAGCCGAAACGCATGCGAGTCGCCTCATGCGAGTACGTATGCTCGGGGCCGAGGAAGGCGACGCGCGGCTCGTGCTCGAGCGCGCGGCACGCCGAAATTATCTCGACGTAAATCCGCTTGACCTGATCGTCGGTGAGCGGCCCCTGGTTCTCTGCGATCATCTTTTCGATAATCGCGCGCTCGCGGACCGGCTGATAAACCTCGCCGCCCTCATGATGCTTCAGGCGGCCAATCTCTGTCGCGACACTCGCACGCGCCGAGATGAGCCGCAGAATTTTGAGATTAATCTCATCCATTCGCGCCCGCAGAGTCTCGATCGATGGCGGCTCTGGCAGGGACTTCCTTGCTGCTCGTGAAGACATCGAACAAGAATGGCTACCCGTCGCAACCCGATCAACCGCCCTTTTCAACGCATCACTTCACAAAGATCACGCCGAACTGATTGTCGGTTATCTCGCCCGCGTCGCTAAGCGTGAAATTCGACGTAATAAATCCAGTGGCGCCCGCGAACTGGCCCTCGCCGCCATCGACGCGCCACATGACGGCGCCCGATTTCAGCTTCGGATCCGCGCTATCGCCGAGATATCCATGCTCGATGGTGCTGAAATGCAAACGATTGCCGTCGCCGAATCGGATACTGCCCTTCTCCAGAAATGAGGTCTCACCGGCGAGCGTCACTTCGGACTCGAACTCAGCCTTCCCGCCGGGCGCGGGCTTGATGCTGCCCTGGACGCCCTCCGCGCCAATCTCAGTTGTGATCGTCGTGCTTGACGCGCTGGTCGACGCCCTCATCACGTTGGGCGACGCACCCGGCGCGGCCTTTCCCTTGAACTGCATGGCGTAGATTATCTGCTTCATTGTTGTTCTCCTCGTCGATGCTTCGCGCACACTTTCTAACATTAAGCTGCAACAGCAACCTAACCCCTAACTCCTTTTTTCGGGCCCTCGAGGGAAGGGGAACAATCGCAGACGGTGGATTGACTCATTAGTTAACACTTGCAAACTGGCTGCTATCAGCGCCAAAGCTGGATTTGTAACCTCTGGGACATTTCAGAATCGTGAACCGCAATCGCGCAACTCGCCTCCTCATATTGGCAATGATCCTGCTGGCGGGCTGCAATGGTGGAGGATCGAATTCGCCGACCACGACGTCATCCGGAATCGTGCACTTCGTTCCCAACTCTCACGCGTTCTGGAGCAACCCCGCAAACTGGACGACGACCTTCGGCCCCGCCTACGCCGACATCACGCTTGCGTCGAGCAATTTCGTCCCGTGCCGCGGCGGACCCTTCGCGCTCTGCTATTACTCGGGACCGAGCTCGGGCGCCGAGGACCTGTCGTGCACGCTCACCGCCGACGGCAAATATGCCAACTGTAATTGCTTCGACATTCCGTACGGCGTGTACTTCGTGGATATCAACGCGATCCTCAATCACGCGGTCTATGAAAAAACGATCGCGCAATGCGGCGCCGACGGCAGCCTCTGCGCGACGCTCAACTCGGCACCGGTCTGCGCCAACGTGAACGCGGGAAATCTGATGCCCGGGTCGAGCGTCTACTCGACTTTCAGCTTCGATTGCGTCCCGGAAAACGGACTCGGCCTGACGAATTGCGCGCAACAGCCGTACGCCGGATGCATGACGGCGCCGTGCTTCAAAACCGCTCAGGCCGGCATCGTCCAATGCTCGTGCCCGGTGTTCAACGGTCCCTACCAGGTCGGCCAGAACGATCAGGCATGCACGCTCGGCGGCGGGCTGACATGGTCCGCCGCATACGCTCCGCCTGCGACGCCACAGCAACACCCGCGATTTCTGCGGACGTATATAAGATGATGTCCTCCGCCGACGCTCGCGCTGTTGCCGTTCCTGCCGCGGTGCCAAGTCCTCCCGCATGCTTGCCCGACGCGCCCGGTGGCATTGGGTGCCCCTTGTATGTCCCTGGTGTCACGATGATTCCGCCAGACAGCGGCGTCGATTGCGCCAAGGTCTGCGACGAGTACCACACCTGCCTGCAACCGAAAGGCGCTCAGGCCGGCTTCACCTGCGACGCCACGCTATGCACCGACGAATGCAATGACCGCGACCTGGTGAGCGTCGCATGCTCGGGGCTGGCCGGATGCGACATTTCGGAAATCGTGAAAGCCGAAACGGCAGCGGATTGCAGTTGCTGCGCCAGCCAGCTTTGCCAATGCGACCCCAGCGCCAAGACCAACAAGGCGATCTCGACGCTGAATCAGCAGCAACGTGATCGAGGCATCACGCCACAATGCGACATCAATGGCACGCTGTGCGGCACGCCGTGAACTTTCTTATCGAGATCGACTCAGGAATGCGTCCAAGGATCGTAGCTGCCGAAACTCCAGATGTGACCCTCTAAATCGCGGCATGTGTACCCACGGCCGCCGTAGTCCTCATCCTGGACATCTCGCAGCACCACGGCACCGGCAGCTTTGGCGCGAGCGTAATGCGCGTCGCAATCGGGGACGATCACGTATGCGCTCTGCGTCTCGCAGCCTCCGATTTCATCGGGATGCTTCATCAAGCGGCCGAACATTCCGCCACCGACCGACCCCAGCATGATCATTCCGTCACCAAACGTGAGTTGGGCATGAGCGATGCCGCCGCTCTGATCGGGCACCACGAGATGCTTCTCGAAGCCGAAGGCCTTGCACAGCCATTCGATTGCCGCCGGCGCGTTGCGATACCGCATACCTGGAATAATTCTAGCGTGCGTGCTCTGCGTGTCCATCGAAAAGACCTCCTGCGATCGCTCTTAATAGATAAACCAGGGCGCTGCGAAAAGGTTACGATCACTGTTATCACTGGGTGCAGGGGTCACCCCTGCCGAAGGAAGTGTGAAACCCATCGCGGGTTTCACATTCAATTAAGTGGATCGTTCTCGACGCGGCCGCGTGTCAGGTACGCCGAGCCCATCGCGGCGAACTTTCGTTCGCGGGCGCGGCGCAACTCCTGCGGCTTAAGCTTGACCAGGCGCTCTAAGTGCCGCGCGAGCGCCGCGCCGATCAGATGAGCCGCTTCGGCGGGGGCAGTATGCGCTCCGCCGGCGGGCTCGGGGACGATCTCGTCGATCAATCCGAGCTCGAGCAAATCGGGTGCCGACAACTTCAGCGCCGACGCCGCCGCTGCAACGTTCTCTTCGCCGCCCGCGCGCCACAAGATCGCGGCGCATCCTTCCGGCGTGATCACCGAGTAACACGCGTTTTCCTGCATCAGGACTATATTCGCGACGCCGAGCGCGATCGCGCCGCCGGAGCCGCCCTCGCCTATCACGCAAGTGACGATTGGTACGGTGAGCCGCGCCATCAGCTCGAGGTTGCGCGCGATCGCCTCTATTTGCCCGCGCTCCTCGGCGCCGACGCCGGACTCTGCGCCCTGCGTGTCGATCAGCGTGATAATAGGCAGGCCGAACCGCTCCGCCAGTTCATAAAGTCGCGTCGCCTTGCGATAGCCCTCGGGATGCGGCTTGCCAAAGTTGCGCTTGATTCGTTCGGCTGGTCGAGCGGCCCCGCTGATGCCCGACCACTGCGACCGCGCGATGGCCGAAATAGGCGAGGCCCGCTACGATCGCGCCGTCGTCGGCAAAGTGCCGGTCGCCGTGTATCTCGATAAAGTCGCGCATCAGCAACTCGATGTAGTCGAGCGTCTGCGGGCGATTTGGATGCCGCGCGAGGCGCACGCGCTCGATTGCGCTGCGCGGGTCCGACCCCTGCGCCTCGGTCGTCGCGATTCCATTGCCGCGATTCTTGCCGCCGCGCGCCTTATGTCCGTTGTGATTGCCTTTCATTTTTATCTACGCCTGAAAAATTTCTCGAACAACGCAAGAGCATCCTGAGCGCCGCGCTCCGGGTCAAGCCATACGATCTCCGGCTCGCGGCGAAACCATGTGAGTTGCCGCTTGGCCAGCCGCCGCGATTCCTGCTTGGCGAGGGCGATCGCGTCGGCCAGCGTCATCTCGCCGTGCAGATACGCCGCGATCTGCTTGTATCCAATCGTACTGAGGGGAGGCTTCCCTGGCGAGTATCCCGCCTCGACCAGCGCGTGCACTTCCTCGACGAGGCCGGCCGCGACCATCGCATCGAAGCGCGTGTCGATCGCGTCGTAGAGTTTTTTGCGTTCGACTTCGACACCGACCGTCAAAATGTCGTAGCCGATGTCGGCGAAGCGATGCCGCCGCTGATGCGCCGAAATGGTTTCGCCGGTCAGCTCGAAGACTTCGAGCGCCCGCACGATTCGGTACAGGTCGTTGACGCCGATTCGATTCGCCGCCTCGGGATCGATCTCGCGCAGCTTCTGATGCAGATGGCGACGCCCAGCTGCGCCGCGACTTTCGCCAATCGGTCGCGAATTTCCGCCGACGCGGCCGGGCCGCTGAAGATTCCGCCGCGGATCACGCGCAAATAAAGCCCGCTCCCGCCAACTATCAGCGGATTTCGCCCGCGCGCCGCGATATCGTCGATAGCTCGCGCGCGCAAGCTGCGCGAACTCCGCCACGTCGAGCGACTCGTCGGGATCGCGCACGTCTATAAGATGATGCGGCACGCGCTGGCGATCTTCCGCCGACGGTTTCGCCGTGCCGAGATCCATCCCGCGATAAAACTGGCGCGAGTCGGCGTTGACGATCTCGCAGTTCGCGCGCTCCGCCACTTCCAATGCGAGCGCGGATTTGCCCGCTCCGGTCGGCCCGACAACAAAGCCGACCGGTATCCGCGCCGGACGCGCTCGCTCCGCGATTTCCGCTGTCGGCAAACTACTCATCGCCGAAACATTCGCTCGATTTGACCGCGCGCGAACTGAATATGCACCGGGCGTCCGTGCGGGCAGTTGGTCTTGAATTCGGTGCGATCGAGTTCTGCCAGCAGCGAATGGATTTCCGCCGGCTCGAGCACGCGCCCGACGCGAACCGAGCCGTGACACGCGAGCTGCTTGAGCCAGTTCTCGAACGCGGCCTCGCCGCCGCCACGAAAGCCCGCATCGCCCATGCTCTCGATCATGTCGCCGAGAAGCTTCGCGCCGCCTTCGGGGCCGAACACGGCAGGCGCACCTTTAAGCAACAGTGTAGTCGGCCCGAACGGCTCGAGGTCGAAGCCCATCGCGCGCAGTTCAGCCGATCGCGGCATGCACTTGCGAGCGCGAGCGGGGTTTAGCTCGACCGACACCGGCGCGAGCATCGCCTGCGTGCGAATTCCGCCGTCGCGCAGCTCGCGGCGCAGCTTCTCGAACGTGACGCGCTCGTGCGCCGCGTGCTGATCGATCAGAAGCAACCCTTCCTCGGTCTCGAGCGCGATATATCCGGCGAAGATTTGTCCGATCACGCGGAGCTTCGAGTACATCGGAATTGGCGCCGTGGGTATCGGCGAGGCGAGACTTGCGGCCGGGGCGCGCGTCGCGATCGTAAGCGAGGGTTAGAGGGCGCTGATACGCGACCGGACTGGGCGCATCGGGGACCAGCCGCAGAGGAGCGTCGCTGCGCG
This sequence comes from uncultured delta proteobacterium, assembly GCA_963733715.1. Classification (GTDB taxonomy): domain Bacteria; phylum Desulfobacterota; class Binatia; order Binatales; family Binataceae; genus Binatus. Next base: position 220,522 of record CAVTEN010000021.1, on the reverse strand, counting down.
GAGCCGGGTCTCCGACGCGAGAGTTCTCGCTCGTCGACGACATTGTGATCAGTCCCATCGCGGCGTCGTCGATGGATGACGCCGGCGCCGGCGCATTTTCGGTCTGGTCCGCCAGCCGGTCGCGAACGGCGTGATAGACGACGTCGAAAACCGCGCCGCCGTTGCGAAATCGCACTTCGGTTTTCATCGGATGCACGTTGACGTCGACATCTTCGGGGCGGATGTCGACGAACAGCATCGTCGCCGGATGACGTCCGCGCGGAATCAGCGTCTGATAGGCCTGCTCGATTGCACGAATCAGCATTCGATCGCGAACCGAGCGGCCGTTGACGAACGTGAAAATCATCCTGCCAGTGGCGAACGATTCCTGGCTGGACGCGGCCAGTCCTTGCGCGCGAATTCCGGGACGATCGAGATCGAACGCCAGCATTTTGCCAGAGATCTTCGGACCGAACACTTGCCGGAATCGTTCGAGCACCGAGTTGGCGCGCGGCAAATCGAAGACGACGCGGCCGTCGGCGGACAGACGGAACGCTATATGATGATTGGCGAGCGCGACGCGCTGGAAAGATTCTGCTATCGCGCCCTGCTCGGTCGCGAGCGTCTTCAGGAACTTGAGGCGCGCCGGAGTGTTGAAGAAAAGTTCGCGAACTTCGATTCGCGTGCCCGCCGCGATCGCGCAGGTGCGGGTATCCTCTATATTGCCGGCTTCGGCTGCGACCTCGACGCCGTGTTCATCGGCGGCGCGGCGGGTCTGCATCCGCAGATGCGATACGCTGGCGATCGAGGCGAGCGCCTCGCCGCGAAATCCGAGCGTACGAATCGCGGTCAGGTCGGCGGCGCTGCGAATCTTCGAGGTCGCATGACGGCGGAGCGAAAGGATCGCGTCGGCGCGCGTCATGCCGGCGCCGTCGTCGGCGACCGCGATCAGCGCCGATCCGCCGCCCAGAATCTCGACGCTCACCGAGCGCGCGCCCGCATCGAGCGAGTTCTCGACCAGCTCCTTGACGGCAGACGCCGGACGCTCGACGACTTCGCCGGCCGCAATCTGGCTGGCGACTTGTTCGGGCAGGATGTGGACGATGTGGTCGGACATAACGACTAGACATTGTAGCTTTCGGACTGGATACTCATGCAACTCGCCGCCATGGCGTCAAAAATCGGGGGATAGTTGTTGCGCGGGTTGAAGATCGCGGCGGGTTTTGAAAAGCTCTCGGCGCGGCGAATTCCCTTTCAGGGTTTCAGCTGCATCACTCAAACGATGAGAAAAATTACGATAATGCTGCTCGGCGCGGCAATCCTGGTGGTTGCGGCTGCGGCGGGCGCGTATGCCGACCAGATCAAGATTGGAGTCGGCGTGATTGGACCGATCTCGCCGCAGACCGAGGCCGATATCGACCAAATCGTCGGCAAGCTGCCGAACGTGAAGGCGGTGCCGATTCAGCCGCCGGGGGGCGTCGATGCGTGCGTCAAGCGATTCGTCGCTGGCGACCCGGAGGATCGGCTCGACGCGGTGATGGTCGTGAGCCTGCCGACCGAGTCGTTTCAATCGCAGCGCGATTCGAACGAGGCGAAATTTACCGGCGCTTACGAAATCTGGACGCTGAATCTCTCGACCCTGGCCGAGGACCGCCATCGCTTCACCTTCACCGACAGCGAGACGGTGGTGGGCGGCCTGTCCGCATTCCTGGCGTTGCCGGCGCAGGCGTTTGCCGAGCGCGCGACCGGCAAGAAACTTATCTCGAGCGATCAATGGCAGGCGTTCGAGGCGGTGCAGACGCGGGTCGAGGCCAAACTGGTCGCGGCGACCAAGCTGTATCTCGCGACGGCGTCGATTCGCGACACCACCCCGCTCAATCCGCTCGACACGGCGAAAGCTTTGCTCGATCGGGGCGACGGCGAGGATGCGATGGCAGTGTTCAAATCGGCGGGAGTCAACAATCCCGACGTGCAGCGGATGATCGCGGCCGCGCAGGGCCAGCTGCGTCGCAGCGCTGCGAATGCGCTGCTGGGACGGACGCTCGGCGCGATGGCGGGCGGCAACGCGGGCGAGGCGCGCGTCATCCTGGCCGACTACGAGAAGGCGCCGTCGGCCGAGCCCTCGCGCGCCGATTCGATTCGGCAGGTACTGTCCGGGATGCCCAATAGTCCCGCCGATTCGATCTACGACGGCGTCATCCGGAGCGACGTGCCCGCGCTCGACCATCAGGCATTCGTTGCGATGATCAAGCAACTCTTCGCCGAGCAAACCGGCTCGACCCCCAACGAGGTGATCGTCGCCGCCAAGGACCTCACGATTCAGGACAAGGACGCGCCCAAGGGCCTCAAGGAACAGCTCGACAGCTACGCGGTCGCGCTCGGGCGGAGCGCATGGCTGATGAGTCTCAAGTGCGGATGCGACGCAGGCGCGGTGCTCGAAAGCGAAGCGGTCGGCGAGGCGCTGCTAAAGGCGAAGTATTCACCCTCTTTCAAGCGGCCGCAGGTCGGGCTACCCTAGCAGGATCGTTTCTATCAGGATTTTCAAGGATCGAACGGAAGACTCATGAGACATTGCGCATACTGCAAGAAGCAGCCGTCAGTCGGCAACAACGTCAGTCACGCCAACAACAAGACCAAGCGGCGGTGGAATCCCAACCTGCAGGAAGTGCGCGCCGAGATTAACGGCAACGTGCGGCGAATCCTGGTCTGCACGCGATGTATCCGCTCGGGCAAGGTCAAGAAGAGCGCCTGAATGCACTTGATTTAATGTGAAACCCGCGGTGGGTTTCACACTTCCTTCGGCAGGGGTGACCCCTGCACCCAGTGTTAAGAAAAACCTCTCCCTTCGGAGAGGTTTCACAACAACGCTTCGAGTTTTTCTGGGGGACGCGCGATGATTGCGCGCTTGCCGCGAATTACGATTGGGCGCTGCATCAGTTCGGGATATTTCAGCAGGAGCGCGACGACCGTCTTCTTGTCGGTGTAGTCGGCGGGATTCAGGCCGAGCTCCTTGAAGCGCTTGTCCTTGCGGACCAGGTCGGCGACGGGAACGTCGAGCATCTCGATGATTTTCTCGAGGCGCTCGCGCGTCGGATGATCTTTCAGATATTCGATGGTGTCGAACTCGACACCGCGCGCCCGAAGTATCTCGAGCGCGCCTTTCGAGTTGCCTCAGCCAGGATTGTGAAAAAGGGTTATCCGTTCCATTGCGTCCTCGTCTGGATTCTCGGAGAGCATAAGCGATACTCGGGCTTTGATGGAAATGCCCTGAGCGGCTACAATTTCAGCCGGCGCGAAACTATTTGCCATGGAGTCGTCGTGAAGAACATTTCCAATAACAGGTCGGGACGCCGTTTTGGTTTCGCGGCGGTTGCTCTATCGGTCGCAGTCACAGCGGGTCTGGCATCGTGGACCCGGATTGCGGGCGCTGCGAACGTGAGCGGACTGATGTCGTATCGCGACGGCAAGCCGGCCGAGCGACGCCAGCTTCATTATGAAAATCGCGTAACCAGCGACATCTTTGTCGCGCCGACCAAGCCCGATGGATCGTTCACGGCGGACCTGCCGCCGGGATTTTACGATCTTCGCGCCGAGCGCGGCGTGGTTCTCGCCAGCGGAATTCGCGTCGATAACGAAGATATCAATCTCGGTCATGTCGTCGAACCGGCGCCGCTGGACGTACGCCGGCCGTTCGAGCATGAAAGCGTGGCGGACACGATCGTCGATAGCCCCGCGCCTGCGACCGCGAACATCGTTTCAGGACGTGCGATCGCCGGGATGAAATACGGGCACGAGGCGCTGGCTCCCTTCGGTGCGCCGGTCGGAACACCGGCGCCGCAGAACACCCCGCTCGGCGAGGCTACTCCGGTGCCGCAATCGTCGCCGGGCGGGATGGAATCGCCGGGTCTCGGCGCCTACTGATCTAGCGGTCAGTTCTTTCGACGAATTCGAGGCGGTTGCCCCATGGATCGCGGACGAAGAAGCGCTCCTGGCCGGGGAATCGGTTGCCCGCGATTATTTCTATGCCGGCGGATTCCAGTTTCTTGCGGAGGGCTTCGAGATCGGCGACGCGGAACGCCGGATGGCGACGCGATTTCTTATTGACCGACGACGCGTCCTTCTCGGTGGTCAGATGAAGTTGCTGTACGCCGCATTGGTACCATGCGCCGGGGTTGCCGCTATCGGTGTTGGCTGGACGCTCCAGCGGTTCGAGGCCGAGCAATCCTTCGTAAAATGCGCGCGCTCTCGGGAGCGCGTCGTCGTCGGCGTCGATGAGAAGGTTTACGTGATCCAATCCGATAATCAGGCTCATCGTGATCTCCAAGCTTCGTTCGCTCGATTAGATCTTTTTCCAGCCGTTACTGGCTGTCAATTGGCTTAATCGCCCGGCCAAGCGCCGGCAGCCAAAGTTTGGAATTCCTACAAGTTCCGAAGTCGCCTGAGAACTAATGTCCACGTCGGACTCGCTCTCCTGAAGACGACAGTGCTCAGCCCATAAATCCGGCGACAACCGGCACAGTCGGCGGCGCTCACCGGCAATCAGCTTCCGCATTCACCATTTCGTTTTTTCAAGAGGAATTCCGAGTCAGTCATCTTAAGCGCTCGCGATGCGCGTGATATACCGGTGTGCATCCGACCCTCGTGAACTTTCGGCTTCTTCAAACGCTTGCGACTACGGCCTTCGCGATTGCCGCGATTTACCTGCTCTCGATCCTCGTGACGGGCGGCTACGGGGTAAATTTGGCCGGCTTGAAGTTCGATGCTATCAAGCTATGGCCCGCGATCGTCGCGATGCTCGGATTCGCGCTGCTGCGAGTGGTCTTTCGAAGCGGCTCGATCGAAGGCGCGCTGAGGTCGAATCCGGGATTTATCGTTTTCTCGGTAACCCTGATCGTGTTTCTCGCCAATGGCCGCACTATCCCCGGCGGCGACTCGGTGCCCGCGAAAAATCTGCCGCTGAGTATCCTGCTGCACGGGAACTTCTATCTCGATCAACTGATCACTCCCGGCCAGAAAAAGATTCCCTACTATTTGCTGGAGAGCGGCGGGCATTACGTGTCCGACTTTCCGGTCGGCGCCGCGCTGATGGCGTTGCCGTTCTATGTGCCGTCGGTCGTTTGCGGCGTCAGTCCCAGCAGCCGGGTTTTCTCGGAGCTGGAAAAAGTCTCGGCGGCGACGATCGTCGCTTTGTCCGCAGTGCTGCTCTATCTGGCTGCCGCGCGCGTCGCCGCCAACTGGATGGCGATGCTCCTGACCTTCGTGTATGCGTTCGGCACCACCAGTCTCAGCGTAAGCAGCCAGGCGCTATGGCAGCATGGCCCCGCGCAGCTCGCACTGGCAGCCGCCATCTATTGCCTGGTACGCGCGCGCGACGATCCACGCTGGGCAGGATACGCGGGACTGCCGCTTGCGTTCGAGGTGATTACGCGGCCGGCTGATGCGTTGATCGCGGCGCCGCTCGGCCTTTACGTCCTGGTCTACTACCGCCGCGAGATCTGGACGTTCATCACGGCTGCTATCCCGCTGCTAATTTTTCAACTCTGGTACAACGCGACTTACTTCGGCTCGCCGTTGCGAATCCAATTTTTCGCACAACCCTCTTCGTTGGGCGGCCAGCGCGTGCCGTCCGCTGGATTCTGGGCGACTCCGCTCAGGCAGGGATTAGCCACAGAGGTGCTGAGTCCCGGCCGCGGGCTGCTCTTTTATTCGCCGATTTTCATTTTATCATTGGCCGGATTGGCGCTCGCGTGGCGAAAAAATGGGGACTTGCTTTTGCGCTACCTGGGAGTCGGCGCGATTTTGACAATACTGTTGGTCGCCAAATGGCATAAGCCCTCCGCCGGCGAGTCTTTCGGCCCGCGCCTGCTTGCGGATCTGACGCCGATATTGGCGTTCGCGCTGTTTCCGCTCGCAGATTCAATCCGCAATCGCCGCGCGCTTGCGGTTGCGTTCGCGATGCTCTGCGCGTGGTCGATAACCGCCAACGCGTCCGGCGCGTTCATCAGCTATCGAGGATGGAATCAATGGGCGGTCAGCGATGCGAACAAGCGACTGTGGTTGTGGGGCGACAATCCGGTAATTGACCCGTTCCGATCGGCTCTCGACTCGATGAGGATCGCGATGGGTCATCGTCCGAACAGCAGAGTTTCACCGGACCTGCTCGATGCCCGCCTGGACGTGCTAAATCCGCCTGCGCAGGATACAGCGCCGGGAGCGCGCGTCCATATTTCCATCCGCGCCACCAATACCGGCAAGGCCGTGTGGCTCGGGGGGCGTTCAGCGGATGAACGCGGAATGGTCAGTCTGGGTTGGGAATGGAAGAGTGATGGGAAGGTAGTCGGAGACAGTGAAGAGCGGCGCGAACTTCACCTGGATGTCTTTCCGGGAGACTCGATGGATCTCGATGCGTCGGCGGTTGCGCCAGACGCAGCCGGCCACTACGAGCTCGAGATTTCGCTTGCGACTGAAGTCGGGAGCCAGACTTCGCGTACGATCGGGCTGCCCCTGACGGTCCCGGTAACGGTGACGCCATCGGCAGCAGCGTCGGGAGGCGGACCGTAACCGCGGACCAGGTCACACGTCACGGGCAGCGTGATCAATCCTTGTCTGAATGCTTTTTCTTTTGATTGCCGCCGCCGCCAAACGCTCCGGCTCCAGCCGCGATGCCAACGCCGGCGCCGGCTGCGAGGCCTACGCCAACCGCTGTCCCACCGACCACGCCCAATCCTCCTGCGGCGCTACCTCCGGCGAATCCGCCGCATGCCATCGTGGAGTGTTCACCCTTCTTGATGTCCTTGCATTCGGGCGGAGTCGCGGTATTGCAGAACTGCACCGTGCCGTCGTCGACGCTGAGGTCAGTAAACTGAAAGCAATCGGGGTATCCCTGGCGTCCGTTGTTGTCGGTATGCATTTGAAAATCGGTGCCGCGAACAGCTCCGATGGCGTTGGGAGTGTTCACTTCGAATGTCGTCGAACTGCCTTTCATCGCGCCGACGATTAAGGAATGCAGATCGCCTTGCAGCAGTCCGACCTTGCTCGGCGCTCCGACTCCGTTCACCATGACGCTGCTGTCGATGACCAGGGTTGACGCTGAGCCCAATTGCAGTGAGCTGTTGTCAACCAGGCTGATGGTCAGCGATGCGTTAGGATTCGTCGCGATTCGATCGTGCAGCATAATCGGCATGTTCGGCGCGGCCGCGATGGTCGCGCCGGCGCGCTGGATGTTGGCGGTCCCGGCGAGCTGCGTGATCGTACCGACCGTGCTTTGCGCATGCGCCGCCGGAGCGCTGGCAGCTATCGCCGATCATCGCCAGCATCGCCAACGACCACACCCGCAACCAACTCAAATTGCTCCCGTTCTTCATCTACGTCACGCCCCTCCAGAGTCTAAATCCGTATCCGCCCCGAATTGGTGGTCCAGTCTGACAGACTGCTCATCTTGATAGAAACAGATGCTATTGCGGGCCCAAGCTGCTGATGCGTCGGTATTGGCTCATGCTTATAGCAAATTAGCGACCTCAACTCGACTGTCGTACCCAAACACCACGTTAAAAGTCGCAGAATGCGTGAAAAACTAATGGGCGGCAGAGGAAGAAACGGCCAAAGCCAATAGGTTTTTACTTGCTGTATGTTTCCGACAGATCCGCTGCTCTTGCGAGCGCGACGTTCCAATCTTTGAGCTGTGCGGGAAACTCGGCCAGAAGCGTGGTAGCGATCTCACCCAAACTGATACCGCGGCCAATCAATTCCAGCAGTTTGCTATCGATCCGCCAATCCTCGTTCGGCTCGGGAACAAATCCGGCTGCGCTCCGGCGTAGCCGCTCGGGCGACAGAATTGCCCCAATGAAAGTCGATTGACGATAGCGCGCTTTCACATCGCTGGAATCACTTGTCAGGGTCGTGTTCCAGGACCATACGTAATCCCCGTTGACAAAATCGGCCCGCAGGCTAACCGTCACGCGATCGCCAGCCATCAACTCTACTGGTTCCGGCCACGGGAAAAATGCGTGACGATAGACGTAGCGTTCGCTGGCCGCAGGCGCATTGGTGAACGTGGACGCCGGATCGGTTTCGGCCTCATACCACACGCATACGCCGTGAGCCGTGGCGTTCCGCTCGATGAGCCATGACAAATCGCCGCTTAAGCTGGGACCTTCAAGAGTCTCGTAGTCCAACACGGTCCAGCGTTGGGGCGCGCCCAGGAGATCCTCAGGCTTCAGCCGGACTGCTCGCATATTATTCACAGTCTTGAGGCGCGCTCGGCCGAAATCAAATCCATACTCCGTGTCCCAGGTACTGCTGAGCGAGGCATGAAGGGACGGACAGCAGGCCAGAGTCGCCCACATCGTTTCCCGCGCCGGCAGGATCCAGCCTCCAGGCTTCAGGAACCGATCGCGGGCATCAAGAATCGAGACGATACTTTTCCCGTTAACCGGAAGGAGGCCGTGTATATCACATACGATCCCATCAACTTTTTCGGGAAGCTCGATTTCGGTGGTCAAGCCCTGAACAAACTCTATGCGGCTGGAAAATCCGTTGTCTGCCGCTGCCTCACGCGCAAGTTGAATTATGTTGTCGGATTCGACTGCGTAGACCTTCGAAGCACCGGCGCGGCAAGCAAGAAATGAGAGGATGCCGGTGCCGGCGCCAATGTCCAATACCACAGAGCCCGGGGTGACATGAGCTTCAATCCCGCGCGCATACGCTGACGTTCTCCCCTTGAATGCGATCATCGCCGCGTAATCTGCAAGGTCATACATAGTGTGCACTCTCAGGCCAGGACTACCGATCGAAAGAAATCTTCCAGCGCCCGGACACACTTGGTATCGGAGTAAAGCCGCGCCTGGTTCGCCGTCATTCGGTTGAGCACATCTGTACGCCACTCACGATCCGTGCCGAGCCGGACGGCGATCTCCACGTACTCGTCCTTGTCGTGAGCGATGGTGTCCGTAATGCCCAACTGTGTGAGAATCCCGTAACTGTGTCTTCCGCGCATGTAACGTCCTGGCAGCGTAACAATGGGTAACCCGCAGGCGATAGCTTCGAGTGTGGTTACTCCACCGGACCACTCGAGGGAATCCAGAAATACGTCGGCGAGCAGATTCAGATTCCAGTAGTCGAATTTGCCGAGGATCGGGAGAATGACGCAGTGATCCGAAGCCTCGAGCCCCTGTGCCGCGAAAGCACGGCGCAATCGCACCAGAAAGTCCCTGGCGACCGCTTCGTTAAGCGCCAAAAACACGAACTGGGCGGCGGGGAGCCGCTTCGCGACACGGACAAAGAGATCGTCGTGCTGCGGAAGATATTTAAAGATTGACTGACAACAAAGGAACACGATCCGGTCCTCGCTGAGACCGAAGTCGGCGCGGGATTTTCGCAGCAGCGGCCTCGGAATCATCGGCTTCGGATAGCAGACTCCCAGGCCCGGCAAGCGGATCAGGCGCTCGCAGTAGTGGTCTTGCGCATCCTCGGGCTCCATCAGGTCGCCCGACAGATAGTAGTCGAGCATCGGCGATCCCGAAGTGATCGGATGAGCCCAGGCAACACACTGCACCGGCGCCAGGCGCAATGAGGACGTCATCATCATGCGCCGATGCCGCACGTCCAGAAACACTGCGATATGCAGATTGTCAGCCGCGACTGCCTGGCACAGCGGCTCCAGGACTCCCGGTATGTGGCGAAAATGATCGGTCATTTGGCGGATATCATCGGTAACCGCGTCCGCCGTCTGTCCGTTGTGATAGACGAACGGTTCGAACTCGCCGCGATCAAGTTCCTGAAGCCAGCCGGAAAAAAGTTTCGCGACGCTATGATCGCGAAAGTGCGCCGAGATATAGCCGACCCGGATCTTCTCTCCACGACGGAGAGGCGGCATGGCAATCGGCTTTACCCAATCCGGGTAGTTCGCCGCCATCACCGCGTGGACGAACCGGGCGTATTGCTCCTGCAATTCCCGATCGTCGCGGCCCTGGTAGCCAAGATAGAAATTAAGATGGCGGCTTACCGCGTCCAGCGCCGCCCGACGATCTCCGGAGTCATCTAAGTTGAAACCCGCTATACCCTCGGCGAGGCCGGCGGAATATCGCGCCCGGTAGTGGTCGATTTGTTCCTCGGTGTCATATAGGACCGGAAGCATGAGCGCTTCCCATAGTTGAAAGTATCGTAGATTGGGGAACGACTTATGAGCGCGACGAGCCAGCGCTATCGCTTCCTCAGTTCTATTGGCCTCCGCCAGCGCGAAAATAGCTTCCTTGTACAGTCGTTCGTCCGATTCACGAACGGCAAGGCTGGGCGAGTCTTGAATTTTCAAAGATTCTGCTATGCGCGCCAGCGAAGGCGTCATCAAAGAAGCTTAAGAGGGGCCGAGATTTGTGAAGAGTCGCTGGTGAGCCAGGCCGCAACGGTAAGACGTTAGCCGAAGGTTATCGATTTGACTTCGCCACCTACTTGTCCCTTCAAATCAGGTGACGCCAACACTTCCGAGAAAGTTGAGCACAACGAGCGGCATCCAGAAAATCACCGACTACAAACAGACCAAGCCTTTCGAAGAATTCTTGACTCGGCATTGTCCGTCCTCGTTGGCTCGACGCTGGCCTAAGTATTTGCTCTTAGGGAGCCGTATTTATGTGGTTGGGGTTTCCAACACCACCACCATCTGACTTTCCGGTCTTGCCCGCGCTTTGGGTGATCTCGCGTAGATTGCCGTAAACCTCCAACTGAGGCCTACTGTACGGTTTCTTTATTGATTCGCCAGGCTTTATTTCGCGTTTATCAGAACGTTCCACTTACTTTCCTCCCGCAGAGGCTGCTTTTCCACGCATTCGTTGTTTCGCAGCCAATAATTCAAACTTCGAGTCCGAAAGTCAATCCAGAACGTTGCAGGCGAACGAATCGGAGTTCGCAGCAAACGCTCGGTGTCGACGTACCTGTCCAGATTGCACGTCGGCTCAAGCAGAGGCAAGCCGCACTCCATGACGCGCTCCTCATGGAGATCGCGAAGAACAGGTGCCTTCGGTCTCCGCAACACGGGCTCAGGTAGTACTCCTCGCATCGACCTGCGCAACAAATACTTCGAACGGCACCAGGGCAGCGTTGGAACAGCGAGCAAGAATCGAAGCATCCGGAGATCCAGGAAGGGGTGCCTGACCTCAAGTTGAGCTCCAGTCCCGGCGACATCAAACGATTCGAATATGGCCTGCCACAATGGTAGATCGAAGGAGGCATAGCCGCGGGGCCGGATGGGATGAGTGAAAGGTGGATCGCGCCAGAGTTGTTCCCACCTTGTCCGTAGCTGGAGACTGTTTTCGAAGTCTGGATTGAACCAATCCGGGAAAGGCGGCACCATGTCCGTGTCGCGTTTCCGCTGCCACTGCCGCATGATACCCGGAATGCTGGAAAGAAGCGGGAGTCGCCGATGCAACACAGCATGGCTGCAAAGGTCGTGAAGTAAGCGCCAGCGCTGGTGGCGGACTAGATAGCCGATATAGGAACGCCATTCGTATCGTAGTGCGTTGTCAGGTCCTTCGCCGTAAAGAGCTACCCTGCTATAGGACGCCATCGCACGGAAATCCGCCATGTCCGACGCCCGGCTGGCAGGATAGGGGACAGGTTCGGGAGTGTGAAATGCGCCAGAGTACCAGTTCGGGTCAACTCTCTCGGGACCCCAACTCTGGAATCGAATCGAAATGCCGAGGCTCTTAGCCACCATGCCAGCGTACTCGCCTTCCTGGTCGTATCCCTGGTAGGAAGTCGTAAAGGCGCGCACGCCATTATCGCCGGATCGTGCTGAAAGTAGCCCGCGAGCGCTTGCGGCAAGCGTCGTCGAATCCAGGCCACCACTCATAAAGATCCCTACCCGGTCTGTCCGGATACGGTCGCCTACTGTGGTCCGCAACAATTCTCTGAAGCAGTCGACGTAGTCCTGGTGTCGGCGGTAGTAGATAGGCTCATCGATAGGAAGCGTCCAGTAACGTTGAAGTCTTAGGTTGCGACCAGACCACGTTGCAGTATGCGCCGGCGGGAGCCGATGGATATCGGCGAAGGTAGTCGTCGCCTTATCCTGGTTCAGATTAAACAGAAGAAAATCAGCTATCGCCGTGTCGTTGAGGCGGTCCGAGACAGATGGATGCAGACGGACGCAGTCCAAGGTGTTGCTGAAGATGACACAAGGACCTAGAGCTGCGTAATAAAATGGCTTGACGCCCATCTGGTCGCGGGCACAGAACAGGCGCTGTTGCGAAGCGTCCCAGATTCCGAAAGCAAAATCGCCGAGCAGATGCTCGACGCATCCCTCTCGCCAGACCAAATACGAACGGAGGATCAGTTCAACGTCAGGAGCATCGAGCGCGACGTCTTGTCCGTGAGACTTCAGTTTTGCGATCAAGTCCTGGCGTGCGTCTATCCGGGCGTCGGCGACGATCCAGACTTCCCCATTCAAGGTTAACGGCTGGTGTTCATGCTCGGACTCATCAGTGGTCTTAAGCAGCGTATGACCGAAGCCGACGGCGCGGTCAATCCAAACTTGCTGAGCGTCAGGACCGCGGAACGCAAGAAATTCAGTCATGCGCGACAGCACGCGGCGATCCACCGACGCACCATCCAGATTGACGATTCCGACTATGCCGCTCATAGGAGTTTTCCCGGCTTACTGCGCGACGATGCGTTTCAGTGCGGAATCGGGCGTTACGGAGTCGCAACTTACACACAACTTCGATGCGGTACGATCGCCTTTGGACAGAGCGCTACGGAAGCGCTCGAAAGGTTCGCTGCACCAAACCTCACGCAGCGAATAGGTTGCTACGTTGCCTATAACTTCCGTTTCAAGATAGTCGTTGCAGCATAGAACCACATTGCCACTCATGGTTATCACCATCGTGGCTAGAGGCGCATCGCATGGCATTTCAAGAGGTTCACTGGGTACACCCATGGTCTTGATGAGACCGCTGCGGTTCATCATGTGAATATTATTTGCAAAACGAACCTGGATATGGTCCAGCTCTTCCGCGCTCGCCTCGGACAAGATCGCTTGCAGGTTAGGCGTCATCCGGTTGTCGTGTTGAGTGATACAAAACATCGTGCGTCCCCACTTGATGTACTCGCGGAAGATATCGAGCGTGAGGAAATCGCCATTCGAATATATCAGGGGTCTGCATCTCGGGACGTGTCTGACTGTGTATTCGACGAACCCGAGCAAGCGCTTATCCAGCAGAGGTTCACCGTAGAAATGGTATGAGACGTTGCCGTCGAAATCCATTTCCGCAAGATCGGCAATAATTTTCTGGAAGAGAGATTCCGTCATGTAGCCGGTAGGTCTTTGCGTGGAGACATTCGGACAATAAGAGCATTTCCGATTGCACATCGAATTGACTTCGAGTTCCACAGTACGGAACATGAAGGAGCTATCCACTCCGTAGCGCCTGCGATGTGACCAGCGACGGAGTTGGTTGTGCACGAGGCCCACACCAGTTGTGCGAGTCAAATAGTAGTAGCTATCGAGAGCTACTTCTTTCAGGTAGCTGCCTTGCACCTCAGCTAACCAGTGGGCTCCGTTGTGATCAACGCGTTCGCGAGCAGTCGATCGATTAGATCGCGCAAATCTTCTTCCAGCTGCTGCGGTGTAACATCGTACTCGGCCTGGAGCGCTTCGTAGGCAGCTTGAATCGAGTCGGACTCCGAAAGAGCCTGCCACATTCGCGTGCCCACTTCGTTCAAGCCGAGATAACGTTCGGTCTTAAGGTCGAGAAGCACGGATTCACCGCCCACCTCTTGAATCATCACCTCTGGAGCGATTCGCGCGCGGCTGGAAAAAGACACTGAACTCATCCGGAGATTCCTCCAAAATTGCTACTGGCGAATTGACGGCTAGTTGGCGGCATCGGACTCCTGACGATATCGGTACCGGACTACCTCCGCGAGGTCGGAAAGAATTGCCTTCCTGACATCGGGCAGCATTGATAGAACGCGCGGATAGGAAATTCGGCGCGCAGGCACCCGCGATGCAACCTGAAGGCTCTCAATATATTGCCGCTCAAGGCGTTCCGATCCGGTTATCAGGAAATTGAACGTGCCGCGTACTAACTCAATGAACGTTTCCTTTGTGGTAAGGGAGGTCAGCTGGATAGGTTGCTTCCGGTGCACCTCGCGTGGCGGGCCAAGCACATATAGGGCTCGCAAGGGAGCGCTGCCGGCGTGGCGATGATCGGCGCTTAAGGGCACAACCAGTTTCTCAGTTTCATTGTTCATCGGCACTGCGCTGGCCGCACCTGCCAGGAACCGGCGGGCTATCTTGGGGAAAAGCTTGATTCTGCCGGGGCCGGGCTGCCCCTCGTAACCTCCATCGTTGCGCCGAAGTAATAGCATGTCGTCGGTGAGCAGGCGGTGACCGTCCGCGAGAAACGCTGCCGCAAGCGAAGACTTGCCGAATCCGCTGGAACCCAGGAAGGCGATAGCATCGCCGTCGATCACGACGGAAGTTGCGTGTAGAGGTTCGTAGCCCTGCTTCACCAGCGCGAAGGAGAGCGCGTGTCCCAGGAGATAGACCTGCAAAGATTCCAGCGAAGCCGCGCCGAGCCATCCGCACCAGATATGCCGGCCGTCCGCGCCGACTAGGAACTCAAACAACTCGTCCCATCGTAGGTATGACTGGCCGTTGTCCAGTCGAGCATACTTGTACCATCGAGTGGGACTGGAATTCACGATGGCGCCGTCGGTTGCCTTCCGAAAGAAATCCGGTGGGGCCACGAGAAGCCTAACGTCCGCGGATTGCATCGGCTCTGAATCCGGGAAGGAAAGCTGAATCTCGCTGCACAGGCGAATACCGTAAATATCATACCAGTGGGTTTTTTCTCCTTGGCAAGTCCAGGAGGCGTCGATGCTGGTGGTACTCAACGTTGGCGATATGCTCCAGGCGCGCGTCAACTCAGATAGCTCGCGAGTCAGCGGGAATCCGTATGCTGGAATCTCTGAAACATTCAGGAAGATCGCTTCTAAACCACCCTGCAAAGGCCGTCTTAGGCTCGGCTCCTTCCAGGTCCGAAATTCGATGCTGCAAGTCGGGCGAGATTCTGAAGATGAGAGCATCGCCAGGCCCGGTGTTAGCGACATGAGCTAGAACCCGCTTGGAGTCGCCTTCCCGTAACATGAACAATCCACCACGAAAGAGATCGCGGCTGAGATTAACGGTCATACCTACCTCATTAGAATGATCAACGTCATCGTGCCAGTTATCGTGATGGCCCGCTCCCGCGATCGTGCGATAGACCCGTCCCCGGAACCATCGGAGGCTTTTGCAGCCCGTAATCTCCTCTATGACCGCGCGAAATTTGGGACGGTTCATTGCGAAATGGAGAAGACTGTTGGCGAGCAGATCAATGGTGATGTATTCCTCACCGATCTCCCCGTGTGACATCGTTTGCCATTGGCTGTTATCCAGGCGTGCCTGGAGAGAATCCACTATAGATGGCTCCAGTAACTGAGTAAGCCGCACCCAGTGCGCATCGCGAAATTCCGCGCGGAGCTGGCCAATTTGCTCTGGGTCTAATGCCAGGCCTTTTCTTTGAATCTGGATCGCGATCGGTCCCATCGAAGCTTTCCGCTAAGCCTACGCGCTATCGGTCCTAGACGTGATGGCGAGTTACTTCGCCTGAAATCACTCGAAAAAGCTTCATCCCATATTTCGCTGTCAGCCGCACTGGACGGTAGAGGTAGTAAAGGAAGAAGAGCGACGCCGGCAGTCGCAGCGCCCCATCGGCATCGGTTGGCAGCAGCACATAGCCGGCAGCGCAGCGCAGTTTCGGCCACCAGCCTGCAGCCAGCCGCAATTGGAGCCGCAATTCCGAGGAGTTCTCGTATTGGTCCGGTGTTACGCTCATCATTCGCTCGAGCAGCTGAGACGCAAAGGGCTTACCGTCGATCGCCTCGTTGGCGTAACGCATAGCTGACTCGGGCAGACTCACATCCAGGAGATGACTCACAATCCACAAGCCCAGCGCCAGAACCGTCCCATCCGAGTCGCGGCCGGCGCGGATTACAGAATCCCAGTCCAGGTCGGGGCGGACATAGATGAGCCTGGCAACATCTACCGCCAGCCGTAGGCTGTGCCATGAATGCCGGGCGGCGTGCGCACACAGAAAGAAGAGCTGGTCCTCGACTGAGAGGGTCAGAATCTCTTGATCGTGGAAAGTGGCGTTCTGGAGACGTTCCCACACCGAATCGAAGTAGCGCGCACAGGGAAACAGGCTTGGCAGTAGTTCCCAGTGAAGGTCCAGCGCTGGGCTAACGTCGTCGCGGAAGAGAACTAGTTGCGACCTCCAATGAAAGGCGTCGTTCTCCTCACCCGAGCGGAGCTGCGAATCGAGCTGATAGCCGGCTTCGATTAGCGCGTCTTTAGCCCGTCCGACGTCGGCGCGGCGGACCAGCAGGTCGAGGTCGCAGCTCTCGCGCCAAGGGATTTCGTTGAACAGCGTTACAGCCAGGACGGGGCCTTTCAGCGGAACGACCGGTATCCCGCGCGCCTGAAGGATGCGCAGGACCTTTATGAGATCGGTGCTCAGCAACACGAAGTTGGCGGTATTGCGCCGCAGTATAGCGCGCATGCGATCGTAAAAATCCGGCGCAAACGTCCCAGCGCAGTCAGTCTTGAGGTACCACGCCGCTAGCGGCTCCATCCCGTGGGCTCGCGCAAGGTCCATGGCGGCGCTCCAATCGGATATCCGGCCGGCGTAGAAGCGGATCCCATCTGGGGATTCAGTGCCTGCGAAACGACGCGCGATCGCCAGAAGCAGGTCAGCCGCGGGGCTCAGGCGCATCTTCGATGAAGTTCTCATGCGGCCAACCCCTGCGCGACGCACCAGCTCCGGAACCGGCCGTCCAGCCTGGCTGCGAGGGTCTCCCAGTCGCCCGACTCCACGACTCGACCGTTTTCGATCACATAGATCAGGTCGGCCCAGCGGATGGTAGATAGCCGATGCGCGATCAGCACCGTCGTAATCCCGCCATGTATCTGCTCGATCGCGCTGAGGATTCTCGTTTCGTTTTCCGAATCGAGGCTGTTGGTGGACTCGTCGAGCACGAGCAACCGCGGCTGGCGCAGGAGCGCACGGGCCAGCGCAAGGCGCTGCCGCTCTCCTTGCGACAGGGTCGCGCCGCGGTCGCCGACAATAGTGTCGAGGTCCTGCGGAAGCCGTGCGACAAACTCTTCCGCCGCTGCCCTCTTCGAGCGCGGCGCGCAGTTCGCTTTCAGTGGCGTCGGGTCGCGCCCACAGGAGATTGGCGCGCACAGTGTCGTGAAACAGGAACGTGTCCTGAGCTACGTAACCGATTTCCTCGCGCCACGACCGAGCCCGCGCTGGATTGAGCGGAGTTCCGTCCACTGTAATTCGTCCGGAGCCGGGTGGCATCAGGCCCATGAGGAGGTCAGCGATCGTGCTCTTTCCGGCGCCCGAAGGTCCAACGATCGCTACAGTCCGGCCGACAGGAATCGTGAGATCGATGCCGCGAAGAACCGGAGCCAGCCCAGACGGGTAGCTGAATGAGACATTTTCGAAGCGCAAGGCGGAACGAAACTCCAACGGCTGTCCGATGTCGGCGTCCGGTTCTGCCTCTGCCCGGCATTGCTCTTCGATACGTGTAACAGTGGCGAACCCCGGCAGTAGGCTGACGAAACCGCGGTAGGTGGTCTGCAGCGTCCTGATACGGGGCATGACCCGGGCGAACAGGACGAGCAGAATCAGGACTTCGGCGGGCGAAATCGCAATCCACTTGATCGCCACCAGAAGCATCGCACCCATCATCACGGCCGATCCGATCTCGAACCATGCGTCGGCGGAGAGTTGCTCGCTGGTCAACCTGAGGCCGGTTAACCGTCATGTCCCGGGTCAGGCCGGAGAAGATATCGCAGGTGCGCCGTTGTGCTCCGTACATCTTGGCGGTCTTGATGCTTTGGAAATGCTCGATGGCGGCAGAGTAGACAGAGTTTGTCACGTCAGACATTTCGCCGCCGGCGCTGTAGACGGCACGGGTCTTTGCGCGCAGCAACAGCGCCAATACAGCGCATAGCCCCAGCATCAGAAGTGTCGCTGTCGGGAATAGAATGAAGCTGGCCGCTATATAGAGGGCCGCGACCGCCGCGCCGGAAACAGTATTCAGACCTTGATAGGCGGCGCCGCTCGCACGATCCACTTCATTGGTAAGAGCGTGCACGAAATCGGATGAGCGGCTCTTGCAGATGAATAGCCAGTTGGCGCCGCTTACTGCCTCGAACAGGCGCTGCCGCAGGTGTTGCGCGAAGGTCTCATACAGAACGGTGATCGCCATGCCTTGCGCTCGAGTCAACATCGCGCGCATGCAGATAATCGCCACGAAAATCGCCAACATCAGCGCCAGGCTCGGTCGCAGCCCTACCGCTCCGAACCCTTCGCGAACCAGGGCGGCATAGCGGCCTGCCGCGCTGCCAGAGCCTATGTCGACTCCGGCCAGTTGCAGCGTGGGCAGCAGCAGCGCCAGGCCGAGTCCCTCGGTCAGCGACGAGATCACTACCAGCGCGAAGGTATACCCCAGGCGCCATCGCGCCACCTCAGCCAGGGATTTTGTATAAGCTCGTACCGCTTTAAACATATTCAGCGAAATTGCCGGAAGATATTCCAACGGTGGGTTTGATTCTCAGATAGCCGCGGAACTTAGCTCCGCGCCCTTTCCGACCTGTTCGTCGACGTCGCGACAAGGAAGTCCAGCATTGACTACCTGCTGATAGACGTCGAGAGTGCGTTTCGCCATCGCGTCGGCAGTGAATTCGGTACGCACCCGATGTAACCCGGAGGCACCGTACTTCTGGCGCAACTCGTGATCATCCAGCAACCGATTCAGCGCTTTCGCCATCTCGGCCGAGTCGCGGGGCACTACCGTCAGACCGGTGACGCCGTCGAGCGAGACAAAGGGTACGCCCGACCGCAGTGAAGTATTCACCACCGGCTTGCCGCAAGCCATCGCTTCAAGCTGAACGATTCCGAACGCTTCGCTACGCGAGACCGACGAAAGTACAAAAGCATCGCACGCGTGGTAGTAAGGCGTGATGCCGGATAGCGCGCCGAGAAAAATCACCCGATCCGCGACGCCCGCCGCGCGCGCTTCCTGCTCCAGCGAATGCCGCAGCGGTCCCTCGCCGATCATCAGCAGCGTCGCTTTGATGTCTTTCATTGCGCGAATCAAATATTCGAAGCCCTTGTAGTAGACCAGGCGTCCTACCGCTAGCAGCAACGGCCCGGGATAACGGTCGCGGATGGCTTTCACGGCCTCCCAGTCGACGCGGCGGTATTGATCGACATTGATGCCGAACGGAATTACCTGGCATCGATCGCGGAAGCGCGCGAGATCGGGCGATGATTCGACGTAGTTGGGCGAGGTTGCGATGATCGCACTGCACTGGCGGAGAAACCGGCGCTGTATGGGCGCAAAAATTCGTGCAAGTCGCCGTTGACGGACCACGTCGCTATGCCAGGTCGCGATGAGCTTGCCCTTGTAGCCGCTCGCCATCACCGCGACGATGCCCGCAGGATTTGGCAAATGCACGTGAACGATGTCCGCCGTGGACCGCCTTACCTTCCACGCCATGCTGGCGCATACCGGCGCGCCCGCGATATGGAAATTGATTGCAAGGCGCGAAACGCTGACGCCGTCGATGATCGAATCCTCGTCTCGACGCTTGTCGTTGGCGACCAGCGCGCGAACGTCCATCGTCTTTCTGAGTTCCCGGCAAAGCGTCTCCAGATGAGTCTCCATGCCGCCGGCGTGCGGTGGATAGAATTTTCCTATATGGAGGACCTTGATCCGTGAATTAGGTTCGGCTTGCATGCCACTCTCCTCCGCCATGACTCAGCCATGTCCCCCAAAGCTGGATCGATTGACGGTACAGCTTGCCTCCGAATGCTTCGCTATCGAAATTCGGTCGGCGGTTTTCCGCACCAGGCAGGGTCGATACCCTACTAGATGTATAGTTATCGTACACTTGAATATTTGTGGCCAGCGATCTTCGAATTTGCCTGGTAGCGCCTACGATTCGGTGGTTGGTTCGAGACTCTGGACCGAAAGTGTGGTCGTTTTTCCAGTCGCCACATCGGCAACTGCGCGATAAACCTCGACGGTACTGGCGGAGTAAGTGTCCCATGAAAATCGCGCCGCCCATGCGGTTCGCGCCCGGACCCGATCGGAATCGTCGCGTCCGTCCAGCAACGCGCTTGCGGTTTGGATCCACGAGGTAACGTCGGCGACAGGACAGTAAGATGCGGCATCTCCCCCCACTTCACGCAGCACCGGCAAGTCGCTGGCGATGACGGGACGCCCGCAGGCCATCGCCTCGACCAATGGCAGGGCGAAACCTTCCGCGTCCGACGGCAGCAAGACGATCGCCGCGCGACGGTACACCGATGCGAGAACTTTTCGATCCAGGAACGGCATGATCACGACTCGATCCTTGATTCCCAGCAGGCCGGCGACTCGCCAATGCTCGGACGACAGACCGCCACCGACGCGAATGAGTCGCGCGTTTGGAAATTTGCGCGCGATTCCGGCAAAGATCTGCAGCAGCATTTCGATCCGTTTGCGCGGCTCAGTGCTGCCGACGTGGACAATTTCAGGCGCGCCTGCATCGCGGCGGCCGAGAATATTTTCGGCCTCGCGGTCCGCCACCAGGTCAGGCTCCGGCGACATCACAGCATCGACTCCATTCGCGATAACCACTGTCGTCAGCGGCGAACGCAAACCGTGCTCGACAATCGCGTCGCGCGTTGCCCGGCTCACACAGGTGACCATCGCGGCGCGGCGAAAGCCCTTCAGAATCCGGCTCGCTATCGCACGAGGGATCGCGGAACGCGGCCCACGCGACGGCGTAAGAAGGGCGCGGAATGCGTCGATATCGTGACAGGTGATGATCGTTCTGTCCCCGGGCAGATGATTCGTCAGATGGCTGTAGCTGTGATCGACGATATGAAACAGCGTGAATTTTCCGCGCTGCCGCCGGAGCCACAGCGGATACAGGAAATATCGGTTCAGCGCGCGCTCCGCATTGAAAGCCGATTTGCTGCGTCTGAGCGAACCGAATCGGGTCAACGGTCTCAAAAATCGGGGACGTATCAGCCTCGCATCGATCACGTCCCGATGCACGCTCGTGAGCCGGGTCGCCAGCATCTCGGCCACGAGGTCCATGCTGGCCCATCCCTCCTCGACGTAGTCGGCGACTACCGCGACTTTCAATCTGTCCATTGGATTCGATCGAGATCGAGAACTCGCAGTTCGAGGCGGCTAGGCCACGCCGCGCTGCAGCAATTCCTCAAAAAAATCGAGATGGCGGCGCGCCACGATCGACCAGGTATATGTCGTCCGGACCCGCTCGAGTCCCCGCGCCGCGAACTCACGCCGCTGCGCTGGATTTTCCAGCAGCGCTCCTATCGCGTTGGCCAATTCATCCGGCGAGCGCTCGCTTACAATCCGTCCGGCGTCCGCGACCACTCGTGGAATTTCTCCGCTGTTCGTCGCGATTATCGGAACGCCGCATGCAAAGGCCTCGACGATCATTCGACCGAATACCTCGCGCCAGTTAGGCGCGGTCTCGCTCGGGGCACACATCACATCCATGGCGTTCAGATAGTCCGGCACGCGATCGTGCGGGATTCCGGTTACGATTCGCACCCGGTCGCCATACGGCGTGCTCCATTTGCGCAGAAATCCTTCGAGCGGTCCGCCGCCGACAACCAGGGCGCGCCACTGAGACTCGACGCGATCGAGCGCAGCGGTCAGCGTGCGAATCCCTTTTTCTTCGACGAAACGACCCATGAAGCCGACTACCGGTGCCCCCGCCGGTGACCATCCGAGTTGAGCGCGCACTCGTTCACCAACGCTGCGATCGGGACGGAACAATTCAACGTCGACACCCAGCGGCATCACGCGATGCGGCTTGCTGTCGTAGCCACGCGGCAGCAAAGCCTCAATGCCGTTCTCACCGCGAGCGGTCCAACCCGCGCAACGCGAGACGCAGTAGCGCTCGATCGCGGAAAACGGCAGTGGATAATTTTTCGGTATCGTCTGACCAGTCCAGAAGACCAGCGGAGTCGCGGGCGGCGTCCACCACGCGATTTGTCCGCCGGCCACGATGAACGGTTCCTCCCAACAGTGCACGACATCCCAGGGGCGGCTTAAGATCTCGCGCAGCTTGCGTCCATAGAAAAAGAAATGGATTCGATTGCTGAGAAACGCCGGCACCGTTTCCAGACGACAAAGCTCGCCGGATATCCGCTCGGTCCGGATCGGACGCAGGTCACCGTGGAAAAATTCCGGCGCTACCGCGGTAACCTCCCAATCCTGGCCACCCTCGCGAGCCATCTCATGGGCGAGACGCCGATTCACCGCAACGCAGTACGAATGCCCGATCGTGAGCAGACGTCGACGCGCGCGCGTCGCACGAGAGAGATTCGACATGCGCGAAATGCTCGCGTCGTCGACGTTGACAGAAGTGGTGGACGGTTGCGTCAAGCCTGGATACTCCGCAGACCGTCGAAAATCTGTTCAGCTCTGGCAGGATCGGCGGAGATCGCAAATATATGAGCGTTCCAGTAAGCATCGGCGACCGGAACATTCTTCCCGAGCACGCCGACGCGATAACCGATCGCCACCAGAAAATTCTCTATCGCCGCGTTGGTGCCGTGCGCCTCAATCAGGAGAGTCGGCCGGTAACGCTCCAGGGTCTTCCGAGCGCCTTCGAGCACGTCGATTTCCGAACCCTCGACGTCCATCTTGATCAGCGCGGGCGGTGGCAAGTTCAATTCGTCCACCACCGAATCCAGCCGGCGGAGGCTGACCTTGACCTCATCGGCAAACTTGTCCGGCTTTTTTCCGACCGACGCCAGCTTGCCCCAGGTCGGCTGCCTCGAGGTCCAGAACGCAGCCTCGCCTTCCGAACTTCCAAGCGCTGCGGTTACCACCTGTATATTCGTGAACTTGTTGGACGCGGCATTGTATTCGATCTGTTTCGCATTACTTGGCAGCGGTTCGAAGCAGACTACCTTCGCGTCCGGTCCGATCCGGCGCGCGGCGCTAATCGCGTGAAACCCGACGTTTGCGCCGATGTCGTAAACCGTCATTCCCGGCCGCAACAGCATGTCGAGGGCAGCTTGCACTTCCGGCTCGGTGGTGCCGAGCACGTATCCTACGTGCGAAAAGCCGATGTTGATCTTGAGGCCTTTGGCGAAGCCCCGCGCGATTATCTGATCGCGCTGGTGCATCGAGGTCCCGGCCCATCGGATGCACTTCGCCACCAGCGGAGATTTCACTCCCCAATCCGACACGAACTCAACCCATGACGCCGGCAACATCCGTATCGTGCGAGACACTATAGTCACTTGATCGTACGTCCTTTATTTTCGCTTCAAAGCGACGAGGAAAAATCTTTTTTCAGGTAGCGTGTTTGCGTTCTTGACCGGCAAGAATCCCGCGGAGCCAGGGTCGGCAGAAAACAGCATGTAGTGTTCGGCTGGAAACGTATTCAGGATTTCTTCGCGCGAACCGCCGAATCGCTCAAGTCCGCATCCGCTGTGAACCTCGATGAATACGTCAGGCCGTTCGCGCAGGGTCTCGCGAGCGCCTTTCAAAACTTCGCACTCGAACCCCTCGACGTCGATGAACAGCACATCGGGCCGGCCGAATTCCCGCGCCAACTCATCGACCGAGTATGCGCGCACTCGTTGTAGTCCCCAGTCCCGCTCGCCCCCCGCGACGGCGCCGTTCAGTCCCTTGCCGAAGTCTATAGTTCCGGGATCTTTCGCCGCCGCACCATGCAGGACCTTGAGCTGCGCAATATCGTTGAGCGCGCGATTGCGTTCGCCGATTTCCGCGTTGTGCGGATTGGCTTCGAGCGCGACGACCTGTCCTTCGAACCCGACGATCCGCGACAGCATCATCGCAACGACACACTGATGCGCTCCGAGATCGAACACGCGCGCACCAGGCTGGAGGCGCCCGGTCTTGAGCAATTTGATCTCCGGAGGTTCCGGCCAGTCCGCGTCATACCATCCTTGCGCGAGCGGATCTGTGAGCCAGACAGACAACGGAATTCCGCCATAGACGTGCGTCACTTTTCGTTCGCGATAGAAATGAACGCTTGACCAGACCCGGGCGAGACGAAGCATCGTCCACAGCGGCTGCGGAATCGATCTCCTGGCGATTTCTTTTATTTCGGGCACGAACGGAAAACGAGTCTGTTGGCTAGGAAACCTTCGACGGTGGACTGACCGTGCTGACGAGTCGTCGGAGATTGCGCGGGCGGAACACTCGGCCGCCCAGTTCCGCTATCAATGCCGGCCTTAACCGGATTGCGAATATCCACCAGGCCAAAGCACCCCATCTGTCACCGGCGTCCATTCTGCGCAAAGCTTCGTAGACCGATACTCCCGCCAGATGTTTGTAAGCTTGCCGAATCGCGCCCCGAGCGCGGCGCCCGTAGCGCTGTCGCAGGAACCCGATATAAGTGCGTCCGTTAACGAAGTAGCGGGGGCTAAGGCGTTTGTCGCGAAGCCTGATAGTCGTCAGTTCTTTCGGAATATATTCGAACTCGCCCAACTCGCGAGCAAGGAACCACAGCCATAAGATCCTCGAAGTAGATAGGGGCAAAGCTCTCGCTGAATCCTCCGCAGGCCTGGAAGACGTCACGCCTCATCGTCACGGCGCTGGGGACGATTTCAAATCCGTTATCGAGCATCTCTTTCAGTGAGGGTGCGCCGTGGTAGGAATAAAATGTCGAAGTGGTGCCATCCGCGCGTAGTCCGCAACAGTCCGAAAACACCAGCGACGCAGAGGGGTTCAGCTCTAGGGCACGCACACTCTGTGTCAACTTGTCCAGACGCCACAGATCATCGGAATCGAGAAACGCAATATATTTTCCACTCGCAGCACTGACTCCCGCGTTGCGAGCAGCCGGGGCGCCGCGATTGTTCTGATCGATCACTTGAATTTGAGAATCGTAGGCCGCGAGTATCGCTTTGGTAGAGTCTGACGAGCCATCGTTCACGACGATTATTTCAAAATCGCGGAAATCCTGCGCGAGCACGCTGTCGACGCTTGCCTTGAGCGTCCGTTCGGCGTTGTAAACGGGTATTACTACGGAAACGAGCGGCACTGCCGTCACCCTTTTCAACGAGGAGGTATGCCCTCGAGGCCGCGAATCAATTCACTGCCTCCAGCGACTCCGATTCCCGTCGCAATTCAGGTCCCGCAACTCGCCGAAATATCGCGATGAGCGATTGGACGTGCAGCCTGGTGTCGAATCTTTGTGAAATTTCCAGCGCGCCGGCGCGCAGACGTTTGTAGACCGCCGGGTCGCGCAGGCATCGCACGATCGCGTCGGCGAGTCCTTGGGCGGTCGGTGGATTTCCCGGAGCAAGTGCACCATTGACGCCGTCGACCAGCCATTCCGAGATACCGCCAACATCAAACGCCGCGGCTGGAATGCCTAATCTACCCGCCTCTGGTCCGACCAGCCCGAAAGTCTCCGGCCACACGCTTGGAACAACCAGCAGATCGGCCTCGGCCAGCGCCGCGCGGACTTCTTCGGGTTTCTTCCATCCGGCCATCTGGATGCTGATTCGCGCGTCTCGGGCTTGCACCCGGCGCGCATTTTCTTCCCATGCCGCTCGCCCGGGCCCGTCGCCGATGAAAGTCAGATTGATCTGCGAGTTCAGCGCGGCGGCAACCGCCAGCATCGAGTCGAGCAAGATTCCCACACCCTTCAGCCGACCTATTCGCCCGACAAATACAATTCGTTTCGTCTCATCGGTACGCGACGCAACCGGCTGATTACCAGGCTCGGCGAAGGCAGCGCTCAGCATCATCGGAATCTTGTGGACGCGATCGGGCTTAACGCCATTGGCAATCAATTCCCGGCGCAAATATTCCGAGGCCGTCGCGATTGCAGAATACTTCGGCAGTAGCGAATGCCGCTCGCTCTGCTTGAGATAATCCTGCCACATGGTGATCGGGCTAAGGCCGCCGCATCGATGCGGGTAAAAGTGCAGCAGGCATTTCCAGCCGAAAGGCAGCCCGCACGGCCGCACATCCGGAAACTTGAAAGTCTTCTCACCGCTGATGCACATCCCGTGGTACGAATGCGCAAATAAAACTGCGGGCGAGACCTCGAGCAGGCGCGCTTCGAGCGCCGGCGATTCGATAAGGTGAACGTATACTACGTCGGGACGCCACGCGCGCATCGCCGCAAGTGCCGCTTGCTCACCGATATCGCTGATACACCAGGTCGGCGCGCCGGCAGAAAGCTCGATTCTCTCGCGGTCGATGGCAGATTCGCGTTCGCTCAACATCGCGAGCTCGACCCCGGCCGATTCCAGCGCCGTCACCACTCCTTTTATATAGGACTCGGCGCCCCCTACTACGCTGCGATTCCAATTTGCGATCGCGACCCGCATCAAGCCCC
Organism: uncultured delta proteobacterium; assembly: GCA_963733715.1. Classification (GTDB taxonomy): domain Bacteria; phylum Desulfobacterota; class Binatia; order Binatales; family Binataceae; genus Binatus. The sequence goes on along the minus strand of CAVTEN010000021.1, from coordinate 194,079 downwards.
TCGCAGCGCTGCGATCGTATGCTCGAGGTCGAAAACCTCGCGATATAACTTTACCGCCTCGCACCCCATCGCTTTTGCGCGGTCCCGATCGTTGAGCAGGTCGATCGTACCTCGCGCCAACGCTTCGGCGTCCCGGTCTGGCGCAAGAAACACTGCTCCGCTCCGCTGCCATAAGTCTTCCGATAGTTTGCCGGTCGTTGTCGCTGTCGCTTTCCCATGCGCGAGACCCGCAAGCGCGCTGGTATTGCGCGAAGTAATGCCGTCCGGATACGGCTGAAGCATCACGTCGCACGCGCCGATATGAATTGAGACGTCAGACTCCGCGAGCGCTCCCGTGGCAAACACCCGCGACGCAAGCGCTTGATGCGCGTGAATGAAGTCGTCGTGAAATCGCTCACCGTTGCGCCCAATCAGTAAGACTCGTGCATTCTGGTCAGTCGAGAGAACCGCTTCCAATGCGGGCTCGAGTCGGCTGGCGACCAATTGTCCATAGGTTCCGAAATGACCCAACAATTTGGATTCCGGCATCGCGAAACGTGCTCGCACCGCGAGCGTCGCCGCGCGGTCGCGGACAACCGGGATCGTACTCGGCACCGGCAGCCAGCCAATCTTGCGACCCTTCGGCGCGTAGCGAACGAGGATGTCGCGCCAGACCTGAGCCGCGACGAATATCCTGGACGCCGCTCGCGTCAGTATCGCCGCCATCGCGTGGTGGACGGCACCAAGCGCGTTGTGACGAATCGATTGCTTGCGACTTATCGGATACGCGACTTCGTGGAACATCACGGTAATGTCAATCCAGCGCCGGCGAAGCAGCATCAGGCACAGCGGGACATTCATCGCTTTCATCCTGAATGCGTGAGGTACGTATTCGACCAGCACTCGCGCGGTCCGATCTCGCTCCAATTCTTGCGCGAGAATCTCAAGGCCACGCCGCCCAAAGTGATCCGGGAGACGATTTACGCGGATATTGTGCTGTGAGGAGAGATCCGATCCCGAGACTGGCGGAGCCCATATGCGAACGTCATCGCCAGCGTCGGCGAGTCCCTCCGCAACCAGCCGCGTATAGTCGCTGACCCCACCGGGCTGAGGTGGATACTCTCCGGTAATAATGTTCCACGCTGTCACAGCGCTTGGTTGCAGGGTGCGCTCAGGACTGACTCCACGAAAGATGAACCAAGCCGTATTCCCCCAATGGATCGCGCTGCCCATTCAACGGTGTCGCGCGCAATCCTGTCTCAGTGAGAAATCGCTCCACATCGGAGCGGTCGGTACCAGCCGAAGCCCACAGAGCAGGATGGATCTCCACTACCAGGCCTAAACTCCCGCGACGCCTTTCGATTGTACGAGCGGCACCGCGAAGAGCTGCCAGCTCGAATCCCTCGATGTCGATCAATATCCAATCGGGCTCGAGTTTGGTCCGTGCGCAGAAGTCGTCGATGGTGATCACCGGTACTGTGATGCGCTCGGCGGAGTCGAGCAAGCTGTTCTGCTCAGCCAGACGACTCATCCCATCGGCAGCCGAACGATACAGCGTCTTGGTGCCGGTGGAAGATCCAACCGCACTCTTTTCGATGGAGACGATTGCATCGAAACCATTGAACTCCACGTGCTCCGACAGGACTTCGACGGCTAGCGGATTCGGTTCAAATCCGACCACCCTTCCAGTGGGACCGGTCCAGTGCGCAAACTGCAGTACGTAGGCGCCGACGTTCGCGCCTACATCGAAACATATCGCTCCCGGCCTGATCCTTTCGCTCAAAAATTGCGCGACGTCCGCCTCGTAGTTCTTGGCCAACTGGGTGCGATACCGCGGGTCAATCCGGAAGGGCACGCCGTTAATTTCCCACGGCACCCCGCGTTCGCCGCTCAAGATTTGCAGGGTGGATTCGTATGCGGGCCGCAGTTGCCGAATGATCCACGACTCTCTGCCAATGGCGCCGGATGCGGCGCGCGCCAATCGCTGAACTGATGCCAACATTTTTTCGGACTTTCGGGTCTTATCCGCGCCAGTCTATGGTCGATCTGTATCTTCGCTAGCTTCCAGGTGCCCGCGCAGAACATCGGCCCCTGGCTTGACGGCGGCAGCCTGCCGCTGCCGAGCAGGTCGGCGGGCAAAACATCGAATGAGATCGCGTCGGATATGACATCCAAATCCGGACCAAGATCGCCGAAGGACACATCGATGTTGTATTGCCCCGGCATAAGCATCAATTTGTCTATCTCGCAGACGACAGTCCCTCGGGACAGCAATTTGCAGTCACGGAGTTGCATCGAAAACCTGTCGTTCACGGAACATACCGGCGTTCCCTGGATAGTCTTTATTATCACTGCGACCACGGGCCGAAGAGGGTTGGTGGTCTCGAAGCTCATCATTATTGTCAGCGGGTCGCCCATGCGGATTGCCCCGACTGCGGTCTTGGATCCGGAGCGCAATTCCAGAGATCGAAGATGCGGCTTGTATCCCGGCCTGCGACCTGGATGATCCGCGAGTGAAATCGTGCCCGAGTTAGCGCGGGTCTGCGACGCCATATATTTCGCGATCACGTCGCGCGGCTTGCCCGCTTCCTCGAGCCGCCCGCCGCTCAGATAGATGCAGGAGTCGCACAGCGATTCGACGGACGCCAGGTTGTGGCTGATGTACAGGACGGTGCGGCCCTGGCGCGCGACGTCGCCTATTTTGCGCAGGCACTTTTTCTGGAACGACGCGTCGCCAACCGCCAGCACTTCGTCGATGAGGATGATCTCGGTCTCGAGATGCGCCGCGACCGCAAACCCCAACCGCACGTACATTCCGCTCGAATAATGTTTGACCGGAGTGTCGACAAATTGGTCCATTTCGGCGAACGCCACGATCTCGTCGAACTTGCGCTCGATTTCATTGCGCCGCATCCCGAGAATCGCGCCACTCAGAAAAATATTCTCGCGCCCCGTCAGCTCGGGATGAAATCCAGTGCCGACCTCGAGCAAACTTCCGACTCGACCGTGCAGGTCAACCCGTCCGGTGGTCGGCTCGGTAATTCGCGACATGACCTTGAGTAGTGTGGACTTGCCGCCACCGTTTCGCCCGATGACACCGAGCACCTCACCCTCTCCAACATCCAGATTCAGGTCCCGCAGCGCCCAAATCGTGTCGCGTTTTTCGCCGCTGCTCGCATCGTTTGCCGTTCGCCTGAGGATCGACCGCGAGTAACGCAACGGCGCGGTGACAGAATCCATCGCCGCTTCGCGCAACGTCCGGCTGATCCGCCGCCTACCGATTCGGTACTGCTTACCCAGTCCACGAACTTTGATGATCGGATTCACTGTCGCATTGCACGCACGAACAGATGCGCCGGCGATCGTTTAAATGATGTCGGCAAACTCGCGCTCCATTTGCTTGAATGAATAGGTTCCATAAACCAGCATCGCGATGCCGATCACAGCCGACACGCCTAGATGCTGCCACTCGAATGGCCGGTTGAAGAGCGCAGACCGGTAGCCTTCAATAACCCCGGTCAGAGGATTGAGCACCAACAGCCACCGCCATTGCTGCGGCACAAAATTGGTCGGGTAGATCACTGGCGAGGCATACATCCACATTTGGATGAAGAATGGCAGCGCGTAACGAACGTCGCGGTATTTCACGTTGAGGCCGGACGTCCAGGTGCCGACGGCGAGCGCCAGAATCACCGTCAGAATCACCAGCGGCACCAGCATCAGCGCACGCGAGACTCAGTCCGAATCCATACCAGGCCATCATCGCGATAAGAATCACGCCTGCGATCGCGAAATCGACCAGCCCTGCTCCGACCGCAGCCGCCGGAATCATCATCCGCGGAAAATACACTTTGGTGATGATCGCGGCGTTGCCCACCAGGCTGTTGCTGCTGATGGTTACGGCATTTGAAAAAAACGTCCAGGGCAACAGCCCTGCGTAGGCGAAAATCGGATACGGAATTCCGTCCGACGGAACTTTCGCCAGCCTGCCGAAGATGACCGTGAACAGTAGCATCGTAAGCAGCGGCTGAAGAATCGCCCACGAGGCGCCGAGAAAGGTTTGCTTGTAGCGGACCTTAACGTCGCGCCACATCAGGAAATAGAAAAGATCGCGATGCAGCCACAGGTCGTACAGATCAAGCCCGGCCGATCGCCGGCCTGCCACGATCGTGATTGTCGGCGTCGATTCGATCGCGTTGTCGGCCGATCCCTCCGGTATTTCCGGAGGACGCACCTTATTTGTCAACGCTGTCGCCAATCCAGATCCCTTCTTCACTCCGACGACGCTGCCCGCTCGACGACCGGCCGCGCATCTTCGACCATCTCGACTATCTCGCGCGACATCGCTTCCCAGGTGCGCGCTCGCAATTGACGTGCGAGCGGCGCCACGCGCTGCCTCCAGCTATTCATCGTCGAACGCCATCCAAGCATCCGGGCCGCCAATCCATCAACATCGGTGGGCTCAGGAATCAGCAAGTCCCGAAGATCCGCAGGGTAGCGCTCGGCAACCCCGGCGCTGGCACTGACCATTGCCGGGATTCCGCAGCATAGCGCCTCCTGAACGTTGAGACCGTAGGGCTCGTATCGCACCGGGCTCACGAGCAGGTCGGACGCCGCAAGGACGTCATAAATGCGGTCCGTGTGCCCGAGCATCGATACCCGACTTCCCAAGCCCGCCTCGGCGACGCGCGCCTGCCACACCGGCATCGCGCGACCACCGCCTGCCACGACCAGATCGACATCCCATTCGGAGCGCGCGCACAGCTTTTGCCACGCTTCCCACAGGGTGTCGAAACCCTTTCGCGAGTCGAATCCGAGAGATCCGATGAACGCCACCAATGGACGGTCAGCTGGCTTGCCCAGCCATTCCCGCGCCGACAAACTGCCCTCGGGAGTCTGCGACCGCCAATGCGGTTCGCTGCCGAGATAGACCGTGTGGACGCGTTCTGCGGGAATGCCCACCAGATTGATCAAATCGTGGCGGGTACGATTTGAATTGGCAATTACTACCTGCGCGCGAATGAGCGCGCGTTGTTCGCGGACCAGCGCGACGGATTTGTCGAGCCGCAGCTTTGCACGCGACAGTCGCGGGCCGCTGGTATCCATTTCGCGCCACGCGCGATGCACGTAATGGACCCAGTTGATATCGGGCCAGTTGCAATTGCCACCGTTCACCACTATCCGCGTTGAAGCGTCGCGCGCCAGTACATCGCGGGCGACTCGCCGGCCGCTTGAGTTGATCAACCATTGGCCCAGAAAAAATGATCCGGCTGGCCGCTCGACGTGATGGACTTCGACCATCTTATGTTTCCGAAGATCCTCGTCCGCCCGATGGCATACGAGGTGTACCTTGCTGCCGCGATCCGCAAGATGCGTCGCCAGAGCGGCATTGGCCGCGTCCATGCCGCCGCTGCGATGGAATCCGCCAGCCACGAGCACCCACGTTCGCGCGTGTGAGGACCGGCGGATTTTGATCGCAGTAACCGACACGTCAAGCTCGCGCGCGCGATCGGATGAAATCACCGCGGATAATAGCCGGCGCCCACGGGTCGGCGACCGCCACTCGCAGCTTATTTGGAACCGCGATCCAGCCGATCAGCAACATAAGCATCGCTGTGCCGGGCACCCAGGTCAGCAATCCCAGTCCAATCACTGCCATGGCCATGAACATCAGGGTGGCAACGTACGCCAGGCGCCGGCCAATAAACCACGGATCTGATCTCCGCGGCGCTGCGCGGGTGAAAACCCAGAAAATAAATGCCATCCAGATAGCCAGACCCGGAATACCCAGCTCGGCCAGTATGCGCGCATATTCGTTCTCGATTATTACCGAGTTTACCAGGCGGTCTTGCAGAAAGTAGGGAATGTTGGTTCCGCCGCCGCCCAGTCCATTACCCAGCGGATAGTTTTCCGCTAATTCCAGGAACCCTTCGTTCACACTGCCCCGGATACGCACCTGGACGTAACTGGTGTCCTGCAACGTTGTAAACCGCTGAAGGCGCGGCGATGTTACGACCAGCCAGCCAACCAATGCTGCTATGGCAGCCCATGCCAGGTAAGCGGTCAAGCGAACCCGGAACGATAACGATACGACGATGGCAAGCATGATCAGGATCACGGCCTGGCTGCGAGAAGCGCACATGAACACGCCCAACACCGCTACCCCGATGCTGACGGCAAATAGCACGCGGTTCCAGGTATATTCCTCGACGCGAGCCCACGCGCCGATGAGTATCGGCAGACTCAGGACCATCACTCCGCCGTAACCTGCTGGATTAACAAATGTGGCCGGGATTCGGTACGCGGTCTCGCCCCCGATCGTCTCCACATCCTTGGAGACATAGATGACTGCGGTGGCGGCGTTACGGGGAAGAAATGCGGAAATCCCGAAGACATATTCGCCACTCGCAAAAGCAAAGGCCACAATGTTGAGCACGGCCAGCCAGAACGCCAGCTTCCTAAGCTCGCGATCGTCGAACATCGCACCAATCAGCAGAAACGGCAGAAAAAATACCTGACCCCGGAGTCCGACCAATTGAATGAGACTGTCCTGGAGCGGCAGCAACGAAAGCGCGATCGGCCACGCAGTCATTATCAATACCCAGGGCGCGATCTGGCGCATTTTGCGCCGTTCAAGTGGCGAGCGCTGGCGCGTGAGAATCGCCAGGTACAACCCGGCCAGGCTGGAATCGAAGATAAAATACGAGGCCGGCTCAGGATAGTGCGCGCGAATCAGCCCGTACATATATCCGAAGCTAAGCGCGAGCCCTACGCCAGCCGACAGCGAACGTCGTCCCGCGATATATACCGAGACAAAACCCAGCAGGCATACAAGAAATGCAATCACGCTATTGCGCCAATCTTCGGGCCGTCAAAAACTCTCTGTGGCAACATGGGGAGGCTCACTATTCCAGCCCTGCCGAAAGCCAGCGCCATCGCCTGTCGCGAAACTTATTGGCCATTCTGACTGGATCCAGAGTCGCCAGGAAATTCGGAGGACTATACCGCGGCGGATGGTATTCCAGCCCCGTCCGCCGAAGCGCCGGGCCCAGCAGGTGCGGCTCCAAATGCAAAATCGTATAGCCGAACCCTTCGAGAAGGCGATGCGTCTGGGCTGGGTAAGGAGAGAACTCCTCGAAGATGATGTCGCGAATTCTCCCCGAACGCAGCAGGCGCTCGCCCCCCTGAAACGCGGCGAGCTCGTGACCCTCGACATCAATTTTCCAAACCCCGATCGCCGCATCGGGCGTTGATATTATTTCGTCCAGGCGCTGCTTCCTTACTGTGAACGCTTTGCCGCCGGCCTCGGGCTTGTGAGCGAGCGAGGCCAATCCGCTGTTGGCATCGAACCCCCGCTGCGGCTCATGCAAGGTGGCCGTACCCGAACTTTCGCTGAGTGCCAGTTCAAGGGGATCGATCGGCGCCACGCGCGAATCACCTAGCCAACCTTCGACGTTTGATATGAGTTCGAGAAAAATCTGCGGATGAGGCTCGAAGGCGTAGACCTTCCCGCGTGGTCCGGCCAGCTTTGCCATCAAGCTCGTCGCGTAGCCGATATTAGCCCCCGCGTCGATCACGGTGTCGCCGCGCTCGACGCAGCGACAGATCATCTCGGTGAGCAACAAGTCATATATTCCGGTGGTGTGTAGCGAGCAGCCGATTTCTTCATTCGGGCGGCAGCCGATCCGCAGTCCCCACGGCAGCGCTACGGTGGAATATGCTCGCTGCGGCTGTCGATACCAAAAGCGCAAACGGCGCACGATCTGACTCGGCCGAAGAAGGTAATACGGTTGCGCTATCGCCCAGGGGTTCATCGTCTGAGAGGCTCGACGGCTCGCTAATATGCCTCTGCGACTCGATCTCTTTTGCTCTCGCGCTCGATTCCGGCAAGAAGTTTACGCACTTTCTCGATCTGCGTGACCGGGTCGCACAACTCGCGCGCTCGAGCCGGTCCTGCACTCCCCAGCTGCCGGCGGCGTTCACCGTCAACGATGAGCCGCTCAAGCGCGGCAGCTAGTGCGTTGGGATCGTCCGGTGGCACCATGACGCCGCATGAATCGTTCACTATTTCAGTCGCGCCGCCAATCTGCGTCGTGACCACCGGGATTCCCGCATAGAGAGCCTCGATGAAGGTAATCCCAAAGGGTTCAGGAGAAATATTCGGTTGACAATGAATGTCCGAGGCCGCGAGCAGCCGCTCGACGTCATTGCGCTGACCCAAAAATCGAACACGATCCTCAATTCCGAGTTCTGCCGCGGTGGCGCGGAGACTGGCAAGGTAGGTTTGTTCAAGCTCGCGCTGTGCGCCACCGACGAACCATAGAATCCACTGGCTGTTCGACTTGATCCTTGATGCAGCCTGCATCAGCAGTCGGTGTCCCTTCCATTCCTGCATCCGGCTGCTGTGCACGACGACGACTGCTTCCGTTGGAGTTGTAAATTCAGACCGGACAGCGGCACGATCGACCCGCGAGTAGCTGATAGTTGGCGCCGCTACCGGATAGTAGACCACTTCAATTGGGATCGACGAAAAAGATCCGCGAAATTCCCGCGCCGAATATTCGCTGTTGCAGATCGCCAGATCGGGGCCCGACCATCGTGCCAGTAGCTCCAGCCAATGGCGTCCGTTCGACGCCATGTGCTGCCACATCGCGACCGGCACGCGTGATGCCCGCGCCACGGAACCGAACATCGCTTGCGTCCACGCCATGTGACAGATCACCACGTCGATTTGATTTTCTTCGATAAGGCCGAAGAGCCGCTGGCGCGCCTTCCAAATCGACCAAGGTTGGCGGACGCGTACCGCACCCAGGTCATGCACGGTCGCGCCGTCCGCGAGGAGTTCCCGCTTCAACCGCCCTTCAAAACAAACGGCGAATTGCTGGTCCAGTGCGGGACAGCTTTGCCGATAGCGCGCGAGGGTTACGACGAGCGTCTCTACTCCGCCGTAAAGATTGCCGCTGACGATGTGCAGGACGCGAGTCATGGCCTGCTAAGCCGGTGGAACTGATTCATTAGCTCCACGCGCAGGCCGCAGCGATTCTCCGGACGGCGCTGCAACAAACAGATCGCGGTTCCAAATCCATGATCTGATTTGAAAAGTCTTGGTATCGCGCTTTTCCAGCCAGCCATTCGGCGCGCGCGCTCCCGGCGCGCCGAGCCATGCGGTGAACATATCTGGCGACGGTACCGCGGAATCCTGGGTCAGCACCGCGTGCTCGAATACCTGGCAAATCGGCGCCGTCTCCTTCAGCACGCCGTCGGAAATCGCAACCGGCGCGTTCGCGGGAATCGTCTCGCACAGAGCCTTCTGCACGGTTGCGTGCGCGCGCAGAAACGAACTATGCGCCGTGCTCATCGCTGCGAAGCCGCCAATGAACGCGGTCAGCGCGACCGGTCTGGCAAAGCGGCTTACCCAGTGCGGCATCCTTTCCGATTGCGCGTCGAGAAACCGTGCGGCCGGGATGCATGCCACCATCGACACCGGGATGAGAAATCGTTGGCCGGGAATCGCGCCCGCCATCAATGCCATCGTGCTATGCATCGAGGACGCTGAAACGTTGAGCCCGTCGCGGTAGTAGTAGAGCGAAGCGAGCAAGACCATCGCCGCGCTCGTCGCCGGCAGCGTCCAACCCCTCGCCCATTTCGGCGAAAAAACTACCCAGCCTGCGAGTGGAAAAATCGCGAGCGACGCGACGTAGAACAACGCGTACGATCCGAAGTGATCACCCACGAATGAGTTCTGATGCCCCATAAGTGTATAGACACTTCGAAATGGACTTCCGGTGGTCGCAAAATTGTAACTACCCAACATCGCGATCGGCACCAGGGCTCCGGCAAATAACCAGCCCGCTCTTTCGATCAGATCAATTCGCCAGTTCTCAAGCAGCCAGACTGTTGCGCTCACTACCGCGAACGGACCCATCCACGGATGCATCAGGACGCTCGCGCCGAACATCAGGCCCGCCAGCATCGGCCGCGGCTGTTCGCGCAGCAAAAGAGATATCCCGAACAGGCCTGCGACCGCCGCAGGCACGGCAGCCATCACAGTCTGCGTGTAGTAGAGCGATCCGAACAGAAGAAAATACAGGGCGCTCCAATCGCCGTTGAGTTTTTCCCGCATGAGCCAATTGCGCACGACGAAAGCGCCGGCCGAGAAAAATAAGGCTGCCAGCCCAAACCCGAGCCGCCAATCGAGCTTCCACAGCGGAGCGATCATCGCTGCGTGAAAAGCCGAGAACTTCGAAACTCGATGACCATCGATTGAGGGTGAGGTGTACGGCCCGGCATGATCCAGAAAAATCGTCCCGTGACTGAGGCTGTACGACAGTTGCAGGATGTTCCCTTCGTCTTCGATTCCGTACGACGGCGGATAGTAGAGAAGATAAATCGCGCAGAACGAAATCAGCAGGCACGGAAACAGCCACTGGGTGTTTACTCCCTCGGCGCGACTCATCACGCCGCGGCGCGCGCCACTCCCTGGTAAATCGGAAGCATCTCCGCGACCACCCGCTCGCGCGAGAACTGACGTTCAGCCGACGCTCGCGCCGCCGCGCCGATCCGATTTCGCAGGCCGCAATCGCTGGCCAGCTGCACGATACAATCCGCCAGCGCGTCAACGTTGCCGGGCGGATGCGTGAGCGCGTCAACTCCCGGCGTCACTATCTCGATGGCGCCGCCGGCCGCGCTGACGATAACCGGCTTGCCGCACGCCATTCCCTCAGCTATCGCGAGTCCGAACGGCTCGGGCTGCGTGCTCGCATGCACGACGATATCCAGCGCGCGAATCGCCGCCGCACTGTCATCGACGAAACCGGTGAATCCGACAATTTTTTCGAGCCCGAGTTCCGCCGCCATTCGCCGCAATTCGTCTATCCGATATTGGCTACTGTCGTTTTGATAAATCGGCGCTCCGATCACGTATGCGCGGATCGGCGTGACGCGTGACGCTTTCGCGACCGCCCGCAGAAAAATCTGATGACCCTTCCAGCGCGCCATCGTCGCGAGCAGACCTACTCTCGTGGTGTTAGGCGCCGCCTCGGGCATGGCGCAGATCTCGTCGAGATTCGCGATATTCCCGTTTGGAGAAAACGCATTCAAATCGACGCCGTTATAGACGCGATGGATTCGCAACTTGTCGCCGCAGACCGTTCGCAGGTCTTCGGCGACGCTGGTCGAGTTCGCGATCGCCGCCGTGCATCGATGCGCATTCGCGCGGATAAGCCGCGACATGAACGGCCGCGCGCTGACGTAATCTCGAATGTGCCAAATCAACGGACATCCTGCAGGACGCGCCCACGCCGCCAGCACGTGCATCTTGAAGCCATTGCTGTGGATCAGATCCGGTGCGAATCGCGCCAATGTCCGGCGCAGGCGACGCAAGTATGCGATGCTCGGTACTCCCGCGCGTCCCACATTGCCGACCAGTCGCAGGTGACTTTGCTGCCGGCCGGCGGGTCCGCCGGCGCCCGCGTCGCCCAGACGTGACAGTGAACGAGGGAAATCAATTGCGCTCGCCTGAACTCCAATCTCCGCAGCGCGGCGAATCAGAGGACCGCCGCTGCCTGCGACCAGTTGCATCTGCCAGTTGGGTTTCGCTGCGCCCAGACTGGCCATCAGAAACAGCAGGCTGCGTTCGGCGCCGCCAAGCTCCCCGGAAGGATTGAGATACAGGATCTTCACGCTGCGTGGAGCTTGAATCGCGCCGAATAATCGCGCATCACGATGAACGCGAGAATCTGCAGCGGACTGACGCGCCGATCACCGGCGAGGAATTGCGTCCATAGCCTGCGCGGCGCGCCCGCGTCGATTCCCAGGTCGCGCCATCTGCCCGTATCGTTCACCGCGTCCTCTGCAACCGGGTAAAGCGGCCTGTCCTTGCCCATCCATTCTGCCCATGGAAACGTGAAACCGCGCTTGGCGCGTTGCCACACTTCGGGCGCAACGCCTGCGCCCGCAATATCGAGCAGGAGCGGCTTGGGCCGCGGGTCCGGCAGCTTCCAGCTATCCGGCGCTGAGAACACCGCTTCGACCATGCAATGGTCCAAAAACGGAACGCGGTACTCGATCGGTGCAGCCATGCTCGCGACGTCGGAATCGCGGAGCAGCATGTGGCGCATGTAGAGGTTCATTTCGAAAAAGCTGATTTTGGTTGCGGCGCCAAGACCGCGCGATTCGGCCCGCAACTGATCGAGCAATGCGGAATCGACTCCCGTGAGAGGATCGGCAGATTCGGGACGCGGCATCAGCGCACGGCGTTCCGCAGGCAGAAAAAGCTCGCGCCGGAGCAGATACATCGCCAGCGCGTCAGGCGGACGCCGACTGGTTTCGGCGAGCTTGAGTCCGGCCCGATTTCGCATGAAACCGCTGCCCAGTCTCGCAAGCATGCTGAGCACTGGATTTTGCGACAGCGCCAGCGCCCTCGGAACGTCGGTGAAGGTGGCGTATCCGCCGAACAATTCGTCGCCGCCCAGCCCCGACAATGCCACCGTAAGTCCGGCTTCGCGCGCCGCCTTACTGACAAAATAGGTGTTGAACCCGTCAACCGTAGGCTGGTCAATCGCGGCTAGCGCGCCGGGGATCTCGCCGAGCACATCGGCGCCGGTCAGCCGAATATTCTGATGTTCGACCGCGAAACGAGAAGCGGTCGCGGCCGAAATATCGCTTTCGTCGAACTCCGGCGAATCGAATCCTATCGTGAGCGTCCGCAGCGTGCCGCTCCACGACGCCGACGCAAGCGCCAGCAATGCCGATGAGTCGATCCCTCCGCTAAGAAACAGCCCGAGAGGTGCGTCGCTCGCCAGATGAAGCTTGACCGCACCCGTCACGACTTCGCGCAACTCCTCGACCGCGTCCGCGCGCACGGGACTCGCTTTCGCTGCCGACGGCAGACGGCAGATGCCAATAGGTCGCGCGGCGCAGCTCTTTGCCGGTCGCGAGATCAACCGCAAGCATCTCGCCCGGCCGCAGCATCGTGACGCCCTTGACCAACGTCTGGTAGCCATGCACGGCGCCTTGCGCGAAAAAACTCTCGAGGGCAGCCGGCTCGACCTCGTTCGAACCCGTCTCCGGACTCAGCGACAGCAAGGCGCGAAGTTCACTCGCGAACGCCAACGCGCCGCCGGGCAGCCGGCACATAAACAGCGGCTTTATCCCCAGTCGATCGCGCACCAGGTAGCCGACTCCGCGCGCGGGATCGACGAGGCCGATCGCAAACATCCCGCGCCAGCGCGGTATCGCCGCTTCGCCCCACTCCCGGTAGCTGCGCAGGATTGCTTCGGTATCGCATCGAGTCCGAAACGTCTGGCCGCGCGCCGCGAGCTCCGATTCCAATTCCTTGAAATTATAAATCTCACCGTTGAACACGACCCATGATCCGCTCGACCCGCGAGTCGCGGGAAGGCCCGTCGGTCATCGGCTGATGTCCCGCAGGACTAAGATCGAAAATCGAGAGCCGCGTATGCACCAACGACACGGTTGGCGTCGGCTGCATCATGCCTTCGTCGTCGGGCCCGCGATGACGCAACGCCGCAAGCAGCCGGCGCGAAATCACGCCGCCTTCGTCCTGCGCTCCAATCAATCCGCCGATACCACACATGAGATTTGCCCTATGCTACCGAGCGTCCGAATCAGCCGCCGGAGACGCCTGCGCGTCCGGTGCTGCAACATCAGCCGGCATAGCGTGTGGACGATCCGAATCCGCCGCGGCGTCGGCCAGCTTGCGTTTGAATCCCGCCAACCGTTCCGCGACTTCCTGGTTTTGTGGCGCTAACGACGCGGCGCGATTGTACGCCGCCTCTGCCGTCGAGTAGTCATAATTTCTATCTGCGGCGATGGCGAGATTCATAAGCGCATCGACCGAATCCGGTCTCAGCTCTTTAGCCTTGTCGAACAGCAGCACCGCTCGAGCGTTCCTGCCGCTTCCGAGGTATAGGTCTCCCATTGCGAGCGTGCAGTCATACGAGGTCGCATCGGCCTTAAGCGCCGTATCCAGAGCCTGCTCGGCGACGTCGACGCGACCGAGAGCCTGCGCCCCTTTGACCACGCTCAGCGCGAGCTTGCATGGGTCGGCACCGCGATCGATTCCCTGAGATATAAGACTCTGCACCTGTTCGAATTCCTCACGCGGCATCATCACTCGCGCTATAAGCTCGGTGTAGTCGTCGGCTTCGTCGGGATCCGCATCGATTGCGGCCCGCAGCACCTCGCCAGCTTTTTCTAAGCCGCCCCATCTTCACGTAGGCGTCGGCGGCGTCGCGAAGATACTGCGCGCGGCGCGTGGGATCGTTCTCTTGTCGGCCGCCTGTGTCAGCAGCGACGCGCGTTCATTCGACTTGCCAACTGACTGGTAAAAGTCCCCCAGCGCTTCGACCGATCCGCTGAAACCTGAGCTTACCGCGCGCTCGAGGCCACCGCTGATTGCGTGCTTTTCGTCATCGGGCAGCCATGGAACGATTCGCGGACTGAGATAGAAGTGCGACGACGCGATCGGCGCAACGAATACCGACTCGCTGATTTGCCGCATCGCATCCGGTCGCATTCCGTGGTCGAGCATATCTTGCGCGTAGACTGTCGCGCGCATTCGGATCGGTGGGATCGAGCCACTCCCAGGTCGCAATCCAACGCGATCGCATCGCAGGTTCCATCGAGTCGCCGAAGCGCGCGAGCGTGAGCCGATGAGTATCGGGATTATACGGATAGCTGAGCAGCAGGCTTCGCGCGTCGCTCAACGAAACGGGTGTCGCAATATCGTAAGGATACGGCAGACCCGTTTGCGTCATCGCGAAAATTCCCAGACCAATCGCGCCCGCCAACGGAAGGAAAAAGATTCCGCTGTTCGAGTCGCCCTCGTGTGCGCGCACCAACCGAGGCCCCGCTTCCGGCTGGGCGATCGGAATGGACATCCTCAGCCCGAGACCGGCAAGGAGCACGAACAAGACCAGATTCGCGGGAATCTGGAGATCGAAATCGAAAAACTCGATCGCCGCCATCACGATCAGTCCCGCGGTCATCGCGGCCAGCGCGGGCAGCATCTGCTCGGGCACTGTTCGCAACGCGGATCGCAGCCGCGCCGCCACCCGGACCAGCAGCCATCCGAGAATTGCGATGCCGACCAGTCCGATATCGACAACGAGCTCGAGATAGTCGTTGTGGGCCGCGTTGTAGAGAAGATCAGATCGAGGTAGGGCTGAAAGCGGAAAAAGGCTTCCGGCCATGCGCCGAGCCCGACCCCGAAGAGCGGAAACTCGCGCAGTATCGCCGGCGTTCTGACCCAGACCGCGAAGCGTTCCTGCAGATCCAGGCTACCCTGCGACACTGTCACGCCGAGGCGCGTGGTCGATTCATCGCGACCGCGCTCGCCGACGAACATCAACGCCAACACTACCATCGCGGCCAGGATTGCGAGCGACGTACGCAGCGGTCTGGCAGTTGCCTTGCCGCTTCCCGAATTTTCGCTCGACCGAGAACGCGGTTGCACGAACAGGAACAGCGCAACTGTGCCGATCCCCAGACCCATCCATCCAGCGCGCGATTGACTGAGTGCGACGGCGATGAAAATCAGAAACGCGGCGAACCCGCACGAGATTCGTTTCGCCGCATCTGCGCCGGAACGCGCCGGGAAGCCGCCGAAGACCGCTCCCGACAGCATCAACGGAAAGACCATCGCCAGGTAGCCGGCGAAGTGATCCGGATCGACGAATGGCCCCGACGCGCGCTGAGCCCCCGGATCAGGGGCGCCCCAATCCAGCGGCACCATGGTCCAAAGAATCTTACCGTTCCAAGTCGCCCACTGGATCAAACCAATCATGGCGATGAGGAGGCCGGATACAAGAACCGCGATCAATGTGATCCGCGTGAATTCCATGCCCGCGAGCGGTTCGCCCTGGTAACCGGCCGGATAGAACGCCACTGCGAACAGCAGCGCCGCGATCGCGAACGCGCCAATCAGGCCGGTGTTTGTCAGTGGCCATGCGATCGTCAGTGGCCGCCATCGGGTCGAATAGATCGCAGGCACCGCAAGGCCCGGTTTGATCTCGCCCGCCGATCCGATCGGCGTAGCCGCGGCGCCTTGCAGCACTTCAATTTTAGTCGACGGGACTGTCGAAGCGCCCGGCTTCGGTTGCGGCGGTCGCGCCTTTTTACTCTCGTCTATCGATGCCAGGTCGGCGCCCGGTGCGTGGTCGGGCCAGTCGGAAAAAATACGTTCGTACTGCGAATAGGTCGCTGGTGAAATAATCCGCAACGCCGCCGGCGGCAGCGGGAGCGATTGGAACGCGATAAATAACAGCAGCAGTCCGAGAGGAACGCCCAGCGAGCGGACCAGTTTGGCGTCGGGCGGCGCAGGCACCTCGCCAACGCTGCTGGCGAGCATCCGCAGCTTCAGCATCCAGACCGCGAACAAACCGAAGCAGCCCGCTTCGACCGCCCGGTACGCCCACGGATATACCGATCCGAACGCGAGCGGCGCCAGGAAAATCAGGCCGAACAGCAGCGCCTGAAATATTCTGTCGAGGATACGCAAATAGCGGGGCCCGCAACCGCGCGTTTATCAGACCCTTCGGAGAGGTTCGGAGTGCGACGAACTAGCTGATTTCCTTGGTGCTCGGCTGCGGCAGCGTGAATTCCTCGTTGCCTTCGAGAACGTCATTCGAATAATGAAAATAGTAGTTCTTGTAGTACTTGTATTCCGGACTCTGCAGATTCACCTTGTTCAGCACGATTCCGAATATTTTCGATCGCGCGTACTTCAGCCGCGCGCACGCAACTCTGATCTGCTGCTTGGCCGTGGTCGCGCTATTCACCACCACCACGACGCCATCGACGATGGTCGAGAGCAAAACCGAATCGCTGACCGGCAATACCGGCGGCGAATCGATCACCACGAAATCAAAACTCGCCGCAAGCTCGGCCAGTATCTTCTTCATCTTGTCGGAGCCGAGCAGCTCGGTGGGATTCGGTGGCAGCGAGCCCGACGTGAGGATCGACAGCCCGTCCACCTGCGTCGGACGTATCATTTCGAAAACTGCGCGCCCTCCGGTAAGCACCTCGGTAAGCCCCGGCTCCTTATCCATTCCGAAGACGCGATGACAACGCGGCCGGCGAAGATCCGCGTCGATCAGCAGGACCTTGGCCCCCGTGTGGGCAAATAAAACAGCAGCGTTGGTTGAGGTTACCGTCTTGCCTTCGCCGCTGGTCGTACTCGTCATCAGAATCAGTTTCGGCGGTGCTCCGGCACGCGACAAAAGTATTCCGGTTCGCAGCGTTCGATATGCTTCGCCATGCACCGAATATGGGTTCAAGGCCCCGATCAGCTCGCGAGGATGCCCGCGAGACAGACGTGCAGGAACAGAATTCTGATCGACTGTCTTTCTCGCCAGCTTCAGCGCTCTGAAACTATCTCGACCTTTCTCCTCGACATACGAAAACACCGGCACCACCGCCAGGTTAGGTAAGCGCAGGTACTGCTCGACCTCTTCAGGCGTCTTAAGCCGGTTGTTGAGAAATTCGATCAAAAACGCCAGCGCAACCGCGCCCGCCAGCGACAGAACTGCACTGGTCGTCACGCTCTTGGACATCTGCGGACTCGATGGCGAACTCGAGGGCTGCGCCTCATCGACAATCACCACGTTCGACGAACGCGCTTCGGCCGCCAGGCCGACGTCCTTCATTCGCTGCAGGACGCTGTTGTACAGGTCGCGATTGGTATCGACTTCTCGCTGCAGAATAGCGTACTCGACCGCCGCGTCGTTGAGTCCGAGCGCGTGGGTCCTGCTCTTGTCCATCTCCTCCTGGAGCTTGCCCTCTTTGCCCTTGGCCTCCTGGTAAGCCGACTCGATACTGGCGGTCACGCGATGGATTTCCTCGTCGATATCGCGTTGCACCTGGTTTCTTTTCGCTTCGAGCTGAGCCAGCGGTGGATAGTCGGGCTTGAACTGCTTCGCCATCCCGGCATACTCGGTCGACATCGCGTTGTAGCTCGCACGCAGGTCGGCCAGCATCTTGTCCTCATGAACCTCGGGCAGCGCATCGTACTGATGACTTTGAATCATCTGGACCTTCGCCTCGATCTCGAGGCGCGCGACCTGAGCCTCGGTCAGGCCCTTGCTCAGTTCGGTAAGCCGGTCCAGAACGATTGTCTCTTTACCGTCCAACGACATCAGGCCCGGCACGATTCCCTGGTCTCGCCGATAGCGGTTGAGCGCGAACTCGGACTTCTGCAGCTTTTCCTTCAGATCGACCAGCTTCTGCTCGAGAAATTTCTGCGCCTCTTCATTTGCCTGGCTGTGCAGTTCGATTCCCTGCCGGATGTAGGCGTGTGCGTGCGCGTTGGCCAGCCGCGCCGATAGCTCGCCGTCGGGCGTAGTGAACACGATATAGACCAGGTTGGTTTCCTGTACCGGCTTGATCGTTAGACCGCCCATGTACGCGCTAATCGCTGATCCGCTGACTCCGTCCGAGTCTCGCCCCAAGTGAGACGCGGGCAAAGATTTTTTGGGCGACGACCGAACGAAAATCCCCTTGATGAAATGCCCGACTGCCATCCGCGCCGAAGTGA
This sequence comes from uncultured delta proteobacterium, assembly GCA_963733715.1. Taxonomy (GTDB): domain Bacteria; phylum Desulfobacterota; class Binatia; order Binatales; family Binataceae; genus Binatus. Next base: position 175,544 of record CAVTEN010000021.1, on the reverse strand, counting down.
TCCATCCGGGGCCCGACTTGTCACCGCCCGCCGTCAGGACTTTTTCGAGGCCATCATCTTTGATCGCGCTGACGGCTAGACTTCTGCTCTTCAAAATCTCGTACTGGGTCTTGTTGTAGTTGTCGTAGTAGTCGCCCTGGTCTCCACCCTCCGAACTGTCGCCGCCGTTGAGCACCTGGTTGCCAAATATTTGCGGCGTGCCGGGTTTTATCAGGATGGTCGCCTGCGCCGTGTACAGCGGCGTTTCCATCAGCACCCGAATCACCGTCAGCAGCGTCACGCCCACAAAAATCGCGACGATCATCGACAGATGTTTGTGGACGATCCGCCAATACTGATTGAAATCTATCCGCCCCTCTTCGTCTTCGAAGGAGGTAACGCGGTTATCGGCCGCCTCAGCGTCTTCGAGCGGCGTGGTGCGGCGAATGAAATATGGTGATGGTTGAGTCATCGTCGGTCCAGCATCAGAAACCGTAGGTCGGTAACGGCACGCGAGTCAGGATGTTATAGAAAACATACGGCCCGATCTTCACGTCGGAGTATGGAACATCGATCACGTCGTTGGCGCGGACTGGAATGTCGGAATCGTCGCCCTTCGAGATTTTCTCCAAATCCACAGGTATTGAAACCTTGTTGCCGCTGCCGTCGCTCCGGATCAACGTGGCGTCCGACGGATTCGCAGCGTACATAGCGCCGCCCGCAGACGCGACTGCGCCCAGCACCGTCAAACCCGATCCCACCTGGAAGTAGCCCGGCTTGTAGACCCAGCCAGTTACCATCACGTTTCCTCCGCCGGGAACTACGATAATGTCGCCGGGATTCGCCGGCATGTTCACGTATTTCGCACTGCCTCTCATCGCGCTTTTCAATGGGATCACTACTGCGGGACCGTTGCTGACTTCCCGTTCCAGAGTTGGGAGATCGACGGGGCTATCCGACGCTGTCGTCGAAGCTTGCATCACACCTGGCGTGGACGCCGCTTGTGCCGTGTGAGTGGTGCCGGCATGCGTCTCTTCATCGGTCCCGGGTTTGGCGGAACTGCCCTCGGCCATCGAGCTCGCAATCTGCTTGAGCTTCTCGCTGCCGCCCTTTACCTCCGGCAGGATCACGATCTCGTCCGCTGCATCCGGCGTCATTCCGCCTGCTTGTGTGATCACGTCCAGAATCGTCTCGCCCGCGCCGGTCAATATCACAAGCCCGGGATTCTTCACCGCCCCGACCACCGCCACCTGCCGGCTATGGTACTCCCGCACGAACACGTCCACCTGGGGATCGTACATGTACTTGGTGAGCGCGCCCCTTAACTTGTCTCGCAGACCGGCTTCAGTTTGGCCCGAGGCCTCGATTATCCCAATCAGCGGCAGCTCTATCTGACCGCTGCCGCTGACTCGAACGGTGCGATCCTTCAGGTCATCGACCCCCGGCACCGCGATTTCGATTACGTCCCCGGGACCGATCGGGAAGTCCGTCGTCGTCTCCGCGCGGGCCGATCGCTTCTCCCACAGCGCTTTCAATCGCTCCTGATTGGCATCAGAATTTGCCACGCTCGGAATTCGAGGATCAATCGTCGGAGCTGCAGGCGCATTTGCCCTGTCCACTGGCGGCGGCGCAGCGGTCGCGCAGGCGTTCAACGCCATCGCGGCTAACGCAGCAAATGACCAAGCCAGGAATCCAGCTGATCGTTTTCTTGTCGTCTTCAATTTGGCGCCTTTCTTCACAGATCGCGACGCGGTCCGATGCCACGCAATCGTTTTCAAGATCCTGACCGTCTCAAGCGGGCACGCGTCCGCCATCCCTTGATTCCACGATGAACCAATCGGGCCGCTCCCAGTTTGCTACTGGTTCACTCAAGCTCGATGCCCACTGATGCTATCGGCATCTACAAAAGTGCAATGCTGCCTTTTTTCCTTCAGGCGTCTCTCAGGTATTGTAAGAAGTGCTTAGACGCGCTAGGAACCACCATATTAGCAAACCACGGTAGCCGCAAGCGCTCGATCGGCGAGTGCGAAAGTTTCGGACATCGACGTTTTTGGTGTTCCCCCTGAATTAGCGGGTGTTCCTCGCGCTCTTCCGTGGCCCCTCGGTACAAGCACTGCCCGCCATTTCCGCAACGCACCGGCCTTGCGACGCCGGATGCGATGCCCGAATGGTCAAGCGAAGACTTTTAACACTGCGCGGGATTCTATTAGCGAACCCGATCAGTTGCAAACGACCATCCGCTCTGGATACCGAAGACCAAGCTGCCATAAGGTGCGCGATCAAGCAGCAGTCAAAATGTTTTCACTCCTGCTAGGCGAGTTTCTCTTCTTGGGTGACGAATTCGGTCCCGCGTCGGAATCGCGCAGCCTCAGAATCGCTCAGATTTTGCTCGCGCCGCGAAGGCGGCGTCGCAAAGCGAAGACAGCGGATGCCCCCGCTATTAGAATGCGCCTGACCCGCGTGCGGGGATTGAAACCGTCGTACGAAGCCGGCTCTACCGGCCAGATCGACTCAACCTCCGGGTTTACGACTGCGTATGGAATTCGATCCTTCCAGTGAAAACGCGTCACCCAGGCCTCCGGACTTATAGCCGCCAGCGCCCCCTCGTTCATCTTCACCTTGAACGCACGCTCGAGCAGCGGATCGCACACCGGTGCCGGTTTTTTGCGGATTATCAGCATCGGACCGCGGCCGTCGTCGATCGCCGCAACTTCCGAGCGATGAACCGAAAGCGGCAAAACGCGTTCCGACCAAAAACTGGGCGTCTCGATGTACCCGGCCGATGCGACGCGCTGCAATTCAGACAGGAACACCTCGGGATGCTCGCTGTGCTCCAGTACATGGAAGGCAATTACGTAGTCGAATGACTTATCACGAAAAGGCAATGCCTCGCCGCGCGCAAGGACCAGCGGACGGTCATCGCGCTCGATTCTGCCGCCCCATCGTTCCCGCGGCTCCAGTGCGAAATCTACCAGAACGTCAGCACGCGGTGACGGGCTGTCGCCGCCGCCGACTTCAAGGACGCGCGCGTCCTTCGCGATGGGCAGCATCACTTTGCGCCCGGCAAAGATCGTTTGCCTCAATCTGACGATCGGATGCACCGCTCTCTATGTCATCGCGAAATCGCAACAGATAACGGAATTAAGAAGTAGAACCTGGACGCATTAAAGATCATTCGCCGGCAATCTTTTGTACGAGCCGATAAGACCAGTTTTTGCTACGTACTTGCAAGCAGAGCCTGAAACGAATTGCGGCGGAAAATCAGCTGCGCGGTTGCAATAAAGCTGCTCTTCTTGGAGGGTTTAGAAATAATTTGAGAGCCTTTGGAATTACTTAGATGAGAGTCCTGAGACCGCTTAGACGGCTGATCGGTTCCTCGATGACGGAATGCCCAGATTGCGGCAGCCACGAAATCCGACTTTCGCGTAAGCCCCAACCCCGGCTATACAAGCTGTTCCGTTTCACGCTGTACCGTTGTCAACATTGCCACGCGACCCATCTTCGGTGGCTGCTACTGTCCTAGAACGGAAGGTCGCATTTCTTAATCCGCTCAGAGATTCGGCGGCAGCGTCAGTTCTCGGACGCAACAGGCAGCCGGACAACCATAACGCCATAATCAGCACTGCCCAGGCTTGATAAGGCACAATGAGCGTCCGCCACACGGCGCTCGAGGATATCGCGGAGGAGACGTAATGCGACTGACCCAGGACTTGTACTGCCACGCCGCCCGGCAATATGTAGCAGCCCAAGGTCAGCAGCACCGGCCAACTCCGCCTTAGTGGAACTGCAGGCGACAACGCCCACGCCATTGGAAACGTAAGCACGACCGCGTCGTATGCCTTGTGATAGAAGACCAGCAGTTCCACCGTCGCCATTAGCGCCACACACTCCAGCAACATCACTCCCGTAGGACGCCGGATGAGCTCCTTCAATCCCGGAAGTGCCAAGGCTAAGCCAGCGGCCCACCCCAATCCCTCGGCGAGCGAGCGGCTCCTCAGAAACAAGCTGAAGAGGTATCCGAGATTGATGAACTCGATTCGGTTGGGGTTCAACGGCCCAGCGTCATTCGCCCCTCCTGGCCCGAACGCAAAATGAAGATTCGCCAGATAGTCGGCGGTCCAGCGGGTGTGCGCGGGCAGTCGTATGGCGGCGATAAAACCGACTATCACGACCGTCGCCAGGACCACGACCAGGTATTTCCATCGCCGTGCGAGAACGTACGGAGCTGCAAACGCGATTCCCAGCTGTGGTTTGAGGGCTATCGCAAGTCCCTCGAGCAAACCGGTTTTCGATTCGCTGCGCGTTCCATAAACAATCGATGCGGCCGCCAAAGCCGCGACAATGATCGAAGGCTGTCCCAGCGCGATCGTGGTCGATACCGGCTCGAACGCAAGCATGATCGCGATCATGCAGAGACTTCGCCCCTCAAACCATCGGACTTCAGCGAGTTGATGCAGGCAGATCATCAGCACCACCAACGCAACCAGATTCGCTGCGCACCAAATCGGTCGAGCAAACATCCATGGGAAAGCGCTGAGAGGGCTGAGCATGGCCAGCGTGGTCGGCGGATATACCGAAGGCGCGCCCCAGCGGATGGGCGCCGTTCCTGTCTCCCCCGCATCAATCCACGTCCGACGGATGACCTCCTCGTCGTAGGGGTTGAGCCCATGCAGCCACGCGCGCGACGGCAGGTAAATTGCTTTAAGATCGCCGGAGCCTGACACCACCCGCGCGGGTCCACGCACGACAAACTTCACTCCCGCGAGAACGCAAGCGATCACAAGCAGGCGCGAAACGTACTTATAGCGCTTCAGTGAAGCTCCCATGCGGTCCCGTTGCACTGCACGGTCGATCGCGTCGATCCGCCCCCCGTGAAAGTCGTGCCCAAATAAGTCGTGCAGTTCGCATTGCAGTCCTTGATCTGCACTTCCCATCCTTTCGCCGCGCTGTTGCATGTAGGCAGCGTCGCTACAGTCTTGACCGGCGCAATCAGCACGTCGCCCAGGGCTTGCGCGTAGTCACTATTGTCCGATAGCGGCACGCCCGCGGCGGACAGCGACTTCCCGTTCACGATCGGATTGATCCATGTGAGCGGAGTCGCGGGCGTTCCGCCCTTCCAACTGACGAGCGCGTTCGTTGGCGTCCCCAAAATATCAACCTGACCGCCGAACAACGTGATCGCCAACCCGTTCGCGGCACCGCTGCCAGGCCAAGCCCAGATTGCATTCACGCTCGGGTCGTACTGCCAGTCGCCGCCGTAGAATTGCACCGCACCCTGACCCCAAATCTTCGCCGGCACCGGAGTTCCACCGCTCTCGAAATCGACGTTGAACTCATGAATCGATGTGCTGTTGAAGATGGTACTGCCACCGATATCCAGATCCGCAATCGCGTTACTTCCGGGATTCATGAAGAGCATCGAATAGATGCCGCCCGAGTCAATCAACTCCATCCCGTAGTAACCGCCGGTCGAGAACAGCCACGATAGATAAACCAACCCGTTTGTGTGCGACATCACCACGTTGGATTCGCCGAATTCTGTGACCGCGGCGTTTAAGTGTTCGATGCGGGTGCCGTAAGAAATATCCTCAAATTTGAATGCGTCATGCGACGCGCCGCCGCCGCTCACGTGGTCCAGCGTTGTGTAAAGCACATTCTCGCCGAGCAGGTTGTAATTGCCGCCCTGAAGACTAAGATTCACAAAATTGGCATGGACGTTTCCCGGCGGCGCGCCGGTTCCAAAATTCCCGTAGAAGTGCAGCGGAATCCATGCCGCATTCGGCGCACCGGTCACATTGGTCACCTGCAATAGCGTGTCGCTCTGCGCAAGATTGTTGAGCAGGATAAGCGTGCTGCCGTCGTTGGCGAACTTCGCGGTCGGCGCGGTGTAGGTTGCCGTGTGCCGCGCGACGCTCGAGATGCGAATCGAATCGAGCTGACCGATCCAATGACTCGACCCGGAACCGTTGGCGCCGCCGATCGCGATGCTGCCACCGTCGCCCAGGGTGAACACCTCGCTCGGTTTCTGAATGATGGTTCCGGTCGCCGCAACACTGCTCGCCAGCGTCGTCGTGCCGCCTGGAGCCCCGTAAAATACCCTTAGCGTGGAGCCGTCATAGCTCGCCTCAAACTCGTAGGTAGTTCCAGGCGTGATGCTGCCGCCCCCCGCCGAACACACCAAGCCGCTCCCGCTCGTCGTAATACACGCCGCAAGTGTGTTTGGCGTTCCCGGCACAAGAAAGAGTCCTATCGCCGCTGAACAGGATCTACCGCCGCAGACTCCGTTGAGATCGTCGCCAATGCTATTGAGAATGAAGATGTTGCCCGACCCGCCGCCAGCGTAGTTCAAAAAACCTTCGACGCTGAGCGCCGACCACCCATTGATGGGTTTCGCGTTGTTCCATCCGGTCGAGCCGTTATTCCCTAGCTGCGCGTCTTTCAGATCATAGTACTGCGCGGAACCCGGACCCCAATTCAGCGACGATCCAGACCCGGTCGCGAGCGAGGCTGACAAGATGGGACCTTGCGTAGTAATGCCGTTCAGATAGCCATTCGCCTCGTGCATGATGATCGGGAATATGCCTTCCGATACCGCCTGAATAGTGCAAGCACCCTCGCTCTCACACTTCCAGGTGATCGGTTGTGAGCAGTTGGATATGAGCGAAAACGACGTGATATAAGTGCCAGCCGGAAACCACAATGTTGCTGCGATATTTGCGTTGGCGCTATTCGCTGCTATAGCTGCCGCACAAGTCGCGTTGTAGGCAGCTTGAATTGCCGCCGTATCGTCAGCCAGACCGTCACCCTTCGCGCCATAGATCGGATTCTTGACGTTGAAGCGCCCATCGATGTTGAAACGCTCGATCGAAGCATTGCTGCCGAAGGTCGCGGCTATTTTCGTCAGTTCCGCATAGCTGTCGCCCTGAAGCACGGGACTTGAGCCGTAGCTCGCAGCCGGCTTGATTGCGATCATCTGCGCCGCGCCGCCGCCGATTGTCATAGTGACCGAAGGGCTGGTGGCATAGTTAGCGACTAAGTGGGCGCCCGAAAATGGCACGATACCACTTCCAGTTATTTGCGCGAACTGCGTCCCCTGATTAAACAGAATCTGCGTAGCTGACCCCAGGAAATTATTCGATCCGCCGCCGAAGATGATTACCCTCTCTGGTTGTGCGCCTAGTGTAAGTCCGGTCAGCGTAGGTCCGGATGCGCACACAGCGGGCGAGATCGCGTCGACCGGGTTCGCCGCCGTCACTCCGACGTCGATCAGCGCCGCAGAGTGATAGCCGCTGGAAAATGTCCACGTATAGCTGCTGGGTTCACTGCCGCCTGCAACCTTGTAATAGCTAGCCATCGTTCCGAAGATACCGCAGCCCGTGTCGCTCCGAATCAGTGTCCAACCTGAGGGTGCTGTTGGTGCCGCAGTAACAGTCGAGAAGTAGCCCATGACCATCGTATGGCCTGATACTACCGTCGAGGGCCTGTTCAGAGTTAAATTCGGAGCGCCTTGCACTATTACCTTTGTAGCTGTACCGACCACCGGCAGCATCGAGTCCTTCAGCAGCGGGCTCGCTTGGTTCGAGTAAACCGGCATCTTGCCGCCGAGCACGGTCTGAACGATCGGGTTGGGAAACGATCCGCTGAGATCGCTGCCCGCGGGCTGTCCAAATACCAGCGTGTCGCCGCCGACAGTCCCATTGGCAAGATTTGCGATCTTGTTTCCGTTTGCGTTGAGGTTCGCCTCCAGCGCTCCGCTCGAGCATGTCCATTGACCACGCGCCCCAAGCGCCCATGCCCCGGTTCCGGTTCCTGTACAAGGCGAGGTCAGCTTGCAATCCGGGCAATAGATCAACATCCCGTCTTGTTCCATCGGGAGATTTGCGAAGGACGCGGTTGCGATTGCCGGCGCCATCCGCTGCGTGCCCGAAAAGCGATCGTTAATCGCTCTCCGGAACAGCGATCCTGCCCCGACACCGGTGTAGTTCGGGATCGGTACATACGCACCGGGCGGCGGTTGATTCGGCGGCGCTTGCCCCAACACGCTCACTATTGTGCCAAGCACCACCAACGGAATGGAAATCACGAGCACCACGAGCCGTACTGAAGCCTTGTTTAAATGCATACGCTGCAACTGCCCTGCCGGTCGGTTATTCGCTAACGGCCAAGCAACCCGCAACGATGGCACCCTGTTTGCCCGCAATGTGTCCGGGATGATCCACGCCTGCCTGATGTCCAGTTGATCATTCACGATTAGTCTTGCACCGCACGATCGTGAGCGTAAGGCTCAAAAGTTCAGGGTGGCGGAATTTCAGAGTTCAGAGCCAGCGCGGATTGGCGATTCGAAGCGGGCTTCCCTGCGTTGCCATCGCAGCCACACAGCCGTCTTCGGGCTTGAATGCGACCATCGACCAGCCGATGCTATCGTCGCCGCGAAGAATTTTTGCCTCCTCGCCTGGAGTGAGTGATACGTCGAAGCTGTTGAGCTCGATCGACAATCCCTGGCCGCGGGCCTTCACGTAGGCCTCCTTGCGGGTCCAACAGTTGAAGAACGCTTCCACCTGAAGGTCGGGCGGAAGAGCACGCAGCGTCTCGACTTCCCAGCGCGAGAAAAAATTCTCCGCGACCCTTTCGTTCGCAACCTCGGCGCGAATCATCTCGATATCAACGCCGACGTCGCGCTCGAGCACGAACGGCGTACATGGCAAGATTCTGCGAATGCGACAGGTTGAAGCGCAGGTCGCTCGCTGCGAATCCCGGCGCGAGCGCCGGCTTGCCCCATTCATTGTATGCGAAGCGAATCGCATCCGGCGGCTGGCTCAGGTAGCCGGCCAACAAGTCGCGCAGCAGGGCGCGCGCCGCGATGAAGCGATTGCGATGCACGTCCATCAGGAATCGGTCCGCGCGCGCCATCTCCTCGGGATTCAGTATCGTCCGCATCCGGGTCAGGCGCGCTGGCGTGCGTTCAAGGCGGGCGAACCACACGTGAACTTCGCCTGGTTGGAGTTTCACTGCATCTCGCAAGCGTTCCACGACCCAGAATTATACCGGCATCGATCGCACACGCTGAAACCGGATTTTTAGCTTAAGGAATGGCTTCTCGAACCATTGGTACGACGCAGCCGCGACTCCGATAGTCAGCGTCAATGCGATGGCGGCGACGATCGCCTTGAATGGTATCGGATGCGTATCGATTCCGCGCGATAGTCGTAGAGTCAGGATGATCATTGTGGCGTGGAAAACATACAGTCCATACGAAATTCGACCCAGGTACTTTAGAACTGGATTGACTATCCAGGAGTCCGGATGATTTCCCATTCCAAGCGCCGCAAAGACGACGCCGCAGCATCCTAGTGCAGCCAGCGGATACGCAAGCAATATCCAAAAAGCCGCAGCACTATCCTCCCTCGGCGAACAGTATCCGGCCATTACAATCAGTGACACAGCGACGATCGCGATAGTTCGCCGCGCGTTGTGAAAGCGATGGATCTTCGAACTACCCAGCAACACGGACAACAGTACTCCGCACGCCAGCGGGTCAAGCCGGGCCAACGAATTCCACCAAATCGTGCGAGGCGGAACACCCTCCAAAATTAGTCGCCACCGATAAATGATCGAAAACAACCACATAAGTATCGCGACGAGGAGCAAGCCTCTTCGCGATACGTAAGAAACAACCCACGGCCATAGAAGATAGAACTGCTCCTCGAGCGAGACGCTCCACAAAATACCCAGCGGCAACGGAACGAACACACCCCGATACATGACGAAATTCCCTAAAAAGACCGCGAAACCCGGCAACGCGCCCCAGGGAACATGAACGCCGGGCAGTATCGCGAGCGACAGGAAAAATGCAGCAAGGAAACCGAAATACAGAGGCCAGATCCTGAGGATACGGCGAACATAAAATGACCCGATATCGATGCGCCCGAACTGAAGCTTCTCGCGGGTCAGGAGTTCCGTGATCAAAAACGCGCTGAGTGTGAAAAATAAATCCACCCCGAATTCGCCAGCCTGCCACAGCGCGATCGCCAGCATCTCGAGGACGTTCTTATGCGCCGCAGCTAGCGCCCATCCGGGGATCGGACGAAGGTGCCAGATGAAGACCGCGAAAAATGCGAAAAATCGAAGGCTGTCCAGCTCAGGCAGATAGAAGCGGGTACGCGATGACGGCTCGAGCGGCGATTGGCCATCGTCGATCCGGCTCGCCGATTGCGTCACTCTCATAGATAACCAATTCTAAAGAGCCGTGCCTAAATTGGCGATTTACGTCGAAACTAGAACCCCACCACTGCTTGGCCCATACGCTCTTCTCGTTTGATCCCCATCGCTTCGGCGAGCTTCTCGGCCAGAACGTCGACGCCCGGCTCGACCAGCAGCGCCAGATGGTCGCCTTCAATTCGATGCACCTCGAGTCCGTCGCCTACCACACGACCCCATCCATTGTCGGGTTGCCGGTATCTTCCAATCAGATCGAGGGTCCGCTTGAACAACAAGACGCGCCCGTAGTAGGGCTGCGGCACGTAGCTGCGGGTGGCGATTACGTTTGCCAGAATGACGTCCATCGGTTCACGAGGTGCCGGCCTGCCGACTGGAATCCCCAGCGGATGCCCGAACCGCCAACTGTTGATCTTGAATCTCAGAATCTGACGGCGCACGATTCCCGATGCAGCCCGTCGCAGCTGCCGGAATCCGCCTTGCGAGATGTCGTTGGTGTGGATTCGGGCATTGCGCATCATGCGAATCAAAAAAGGGTCCGGTTCCGCCGGACATGCGCTATCCACCAGGACCACCAATCCCACCTCGCTTCCCTTTGCGGTCAACTGCCGCGCAACCTCAAATGCCAAAACTCCTTCAGCGCTGAACCCGGCCAAAAAGTATGGCCCCGAAGTCTGGTATTTTAAAATTGACTCGACTTGAGCCGCGGCTAATTCTTCGAGCCGGTACGGTATCCGAAGTTTGAGCTCGCTCGGAATCGCAACTCCGAGCACCGGTTGATCGAGACCGAGCCTCCAGGCGAGTGCAATAAAATCGTTGAAGCTGCCCATCACGTAGAGCGGGGGCCGCTTCCCGAGTGGCTGGATCGGCCAGTGGGCGATCGCCTCCTCGCGACTTCCGTTAGTAGCGCCGGCGCGGCCTTCCTTGTCGGCAGATCGCGATGATCCTCCGCGGGCGGCACCGTTGCGTTCGCGCGCGGCGATATCGATTGGACCGGGCTCCGACCTGGTTTCAGAGTCTATAAGCTCAGCGAGCCCCGCGATGGTCGGACGATCGAAGAAGGTCAGGATCGATATTTTCTGCCATCCAGCTTCGTGCAACCGCAGTACCAGTTGCGCCAACAGCAGCGAATCACCCCCCAGCGAAAGAAAATCATCGTGGATGCCGATGTGCTCGACCTGGAGCACGCTCGTCCAAATTTCCGTCAGCGCCTTTTCGGTTTCGCTGGAAGGAGCAACATAGGGCGCTCTAGGGAGCAATTCAGGCGAGTCGTTACCCACGATTCCGAGCAGACCCGCAAGGTCCATACGCCGAATCTTTCCGCCAGGGCCGGTAGGAATTCGATCCACGAAATGGATTTGCCGCGGAACCTTGTAGTCCGTGACCCGGTCCGCGATGAAACTTCTTAGCCCATGCTTGGTGATCGAATCCGTTGCTTTCAGAACCACCGCTACTGCAATGTCTTCGCCCAAACGGGAATCGGGCACCGGGAATGCCGCGGCCTGCGCGACTGCTGGATGCGCGCTGAGCACCTCGTCGATCTCGCGCGGCGAAATCTTCTGGCCGCCGCGATTGATGATCTCCTTGATGCGTCCTGTCACGTACAGGTAACCGTCCGCGTCGAGCCGTGCCCTGATCTCCCGTCCGTAACCATCCGTTGATAAACGACTCGCCGCCGTGATCGGATTATTCGCGTACCCCGCCATGACAGCGGGTCCTCGCACCACGATCTCGCCCGTCTGACCGGATGCCAGGAGTTCGCCATCTTCGCTGATTATTCCAACTTCGGTCCGGCCAGGAACGCCGACGGAACCGGGCCTGCGCTCGCCGGGCGGCAGCGGATTAGCGGAGACTTGCTGTGCCGTTTCGCTCAGTCCGTATCCTTCGATAACAGGGACCCCGAAGGCCCCTTCCATTTCCGCCATCAGCGCAGGAGGCAGCGCGGCTGCTCCTGACCGGATAAAACGAAATGTGGACTTTGCAGCCCATTCCGGATGCTCGCGGGCGCGTGCGAGAATCGATTGGTGCATCGCGGGAACCGCCGAATACCAACTGGGTGCGAACTCACGGCACCATTCGAAAAAATGCGGGGCATAGAACCCTGGTGTACAAACCACGCTCGCGCCCGCTGCCAGAGACGCGAACACTACGCCAATCATTCCGTTGACGTGATACAGCGGCATCACGTTGAGGCATCGATCGCGCGGCGTCAGCGCGAGCGTCGCGACAATGTTGTCGATCGAGGCCGCCAGATTTGCCTGCGTCAGCGGCACCATCTTCGGCCGCGCCGTCGTGCCCGACGTATGCAGGACCAAAGCCTCATCGCCGGCCTGAGCGAACACCGGGGTAACGTTCGCCGCGGCAGTCTCGATATTCAGCGTAAAGATTCCCGCCGCGTCTGCCGTTGAAGGGCGCAGCCGAATCACGCGGATGCCGAGCGACTCCGCCACCGCGATTGCCGGCGTATCCGCCCCCTCTTCGACGATCAACGCCCGCGGCGCCAGATCGGAAAGGTAAAATTCGAACTCGCTGCGCCGATAGTTCGGATTGAGCGGCGCGCACGACGCGCCCATTGCGATCGCCAGCATACAAACGGCCATCTCGGGACCGTTGGGCAGCACCACCGCCACCCGGTCGCCGCGTGAAATCCCGGCGTGGTTCAAATCGGCAATGACGCGGCGACAATGAGCTAGCAGCCGCGAATATGTGAGCGGGGCACGCTCGAGCGCGAGGAGCGCGAAATTATTTGGGCTTTGCTGGGATTGCTCCTCCAGCGCCTGGCGAATGTCCATCCGACCGGTATAACTCACAGTCATACAATTTTAGCCAACTAACGGAGTCGACTACCCCTTGCAGACACCCCCGGTTCAATCACAATCGCTCGCCAGATTCGAGAATCGCTGGCTGAACGACCGCCGATTGAACCATCATTTGGACGACCGTGCCATAGCATGGAGGGCACGCCGGTTTGTCGCAAGTTACCACTGTCAGGCGGCGGCCGATTTCGACTCGACCGCCGAGTCGCATGCCGATTTCATCACGTCGTCGAGTTTCGCCGCCACCGCCCCGACTCCCGGTTCGACCAACAGTGTCAAGTGGTCGCCGGGAATCTCACAGATTTCGAGACCGCCTCGGACCACTTCACCCCAGCCATAATCCTCAAGCCTGAACCGACCTTCGCGGTCTGCTGTCTGCTTGAAGAGCAGTACTCGTCCCCAGTACGGCGGCGGGACGTAACCGCGCGTTGCGAGGACCATCGCCATCACCAAATCTGCCGGGCGCTTCGGAGACGGCGGCTCGCGCATAATGCCCAGACGGCCCGCGAGTTTCCATGCGCGAACTTTCAACCTTAGCGCTGCCCGACTGAAAATATCTCCAATCGCGCCCGGTGCCCGTCGCAGCCCGCCGCTTCGAATTACACTCAGATGGATGCGTGCTGATCGCGCAATTTGCGGAATCCACGGCTCACGTTGTTGCGACGGACAAGTGGTATCGATCATCGCAACCAGGCCAACTTGGCGCCCTGCCCCCGCCAATTGATGCGCGATTTCGTACGCAAGCACTCCCTCAGCGCTGAAACCAACCAGGAAAATCGGCTCACCCTTGTTCAGATCGAGAATCGCGCTGGCTTGAATTCCTGCGAATTGCTCGAGGCTATACGGCAGACGCATTCGAACCTCGTCTGGTATCGCGAGACCAATCAAGGGGCGATCCGTACCGAGTTTGAGTGCGAGCCGCCTGAACAAGCCAAAGTGCCCCACGACGAAGAGCGGCGGCAAGGAGCCCAGCGGTTGAATCAACTCTGTCGCGGTCCTTTCCCTATCTTTCGTGTCGCGTGCAATTCGAGCGCCGATACTCTCGATCGTCGGCGCCGGGAACATCGCGGCGAGAGGGATACGGCAATTGAATTCGCGCTCGATTCGCGCCAGCACCCTGACCGCGAGCAGCGAATGTCCGCCGATCTCGTAAAAGTCTTGCTGGACTCCAATCGGCCGCGTCTCCAGGATCTCCTCCCAGATAGCCTGCAAGCGATCCTCGATATCGTCGCGCGGCCCGGTGTACGTCTGTGTAACTTGAATGGGTGATTCGTCGAGCGATGGCAGCTTGGCGCGATCGATCTTGCCGTTGTGGGTCAGCGCGATCTTGTCCACCAGGACGAAGCGCTTCGGAATCATATAGACCGGCATCGACTCGCTCAAAAATGCTCGCAACGCTGCCGCCGCGGGCAACTGTCCCGGTTTCGCCTCGACGAAAGCGACCAGCGACTTGACTTCGGAGGCGTCGATGAGTCCAGCTATCGCTGCCGCCTGGACTTGAGGATGCCGCGTGAGCGCGGCCTCGATTTCACCAGGCTCGATTCGAATCCCTTGAACTTTGAGTTGATTGTCTGCCCGGCCAATGTACTCAATGTCGCCATTGCGCAGGCGCCTTACCCTGTCGCCGGTCCGGTAGAGACGCCCCTCAACACCGCGCTCGAACGGATTTGCAACGAATCGCTCAGCGGACAAATCGGGACGACCTAGATAACCCCGCGCCACACCATCGCCGCCGATGTAGAGTTCTCCAATTACTCCCACCGGCAAAAGCTGGCAGGCGGCATCGAGGACGTAGATTTGCGTGTTCGCCAACGGATGTCCTATTGGCACTGACCCGCTGCCACGCTCAACGCGATGAACCGTCGAATAGATTGTGGTCTCCGTTGGACCATAGCCGTTGAATACGCCTCCGACACGATCCAGTAACTGCTCGGCGAGTGTACGCGTGAGCGCTTCGCCACCTGAGATGATTCGCAATTTCGACTCGCCGCGCCATCCGGATGCGATAAGTGAACGCCACAACGCTGGCGCCGTTTGAATCACTGTTGGCCGCGTTGCCGCTATCATCTCCGTAAGCCGCCCAGCATCTGTCGCCAACTCATCCGCCAAGGCTACGCGGCCGCCGCAAATCAGCGGCAAGAACAGTTCCAGACCTGCGATGTCAAACGAAATCGTCGTCAGCGCAAGAAAAACATCATCGCCGGTGAATGAAATCTCGGAGCGGATCGCGCTCAGCAGATTCGAAAATGAGCGATGCGAAATCGGGACGCCCTTGGGTTTGCCAGTCGAACCCGACGTGAAAAGAACGTACGCATCGTCTTCCGCGGTTACCGGGATTTGTGGATTGCTCGCGCCGCGCTCGATGCCCGCTTCGAGAACTTCGTCGATGCAAACCACGCAAACGTTGCTCGCCGCGAATTTCTCCGCCAGTTTCGTGGTCGTGGCCACGACCCGCGCTGCAGAGTCTTCGAGCATGAAGTCGAGGCGCTCTCGCGGAAAGCCAGGATCGATCGGCACATAAGCTGCCCCCGCCTTCAGAATGCCGATCAAGCCCGCGAGCATACCAGGAGAACGATCGATGCAGATCGCGACAGAGCTTCGCGGCGTCACTCCCGCGTCGATCAGCGCGCGCGCAAGCTGGTTGGCTCGCCCATTTAGCTCCGCATACGTCATTTGCGAATCGCCGAATTGGACCGCGACCGCTTCCGGCGTGCGATCAGCCTGCGCTTCGAACAAGCGGTGAACGCACTCGCGCGGATAGTCGCGGCGCGTATCGTTCCATTCGACCAGAAGCTGCTGGCGTTCGTCGGATGTGAGCATCGGCAGCCGCGAGATCGGCGACTCCGGATCGTTCACGATCCCGCCGAGCAGCGTCTCCAAATGCCCGGCCATTCGGGAAATAGTCTCGCGGTCGAACAAATCAACGTTGTAGATGAGTTTGCACAACAACCTGCCCGCTTTCTCGGTGACCTCGAAGCTCAGGTCGAACGGGGAGATACCAGGATCGAAATCGACCTCCTCGACTTCCAGGCCGGCGAGCTGGGTATCCTCGAGCGGATAGTTCCGCACCTGGAACGTCACCTGGAAAATCGGCGAATAACTCAAATTGCGCTGGGGATGAATCGACTCGACGACCATGTCGAAGGGCAGATCCTGATGCGCATAGACCTCGAACGCGGCGTCGCGCGTCTTTCGCAGCAGTTCCCGAAAAGTCGGGTCGCCCGCCAGGTCGCCACGCATCGCGAGCGTGTTCGCGAATAGTCCGATCAGCCCTTCGGTCTCGACCCGGTTCCGGCCTGCGACAAAGGCGCCTACCACTATGTCGTCGGTCCCGGTGTAGCGATGGATCAACGTTTGAAACGCGGCGAGCAATATCATGAACAGCGTGGCCCGCTCGCCCCGCGCAATCTCTTTCAGCCGATCGCCCAGTTCTTTGGGGATGACAAATGTTTCCACCGCTCCCGAGAACGTCTGCCTGGACGGACGCGGCCGATCGGACGGAAGCGCAAGTAGCGGCGGCGCTCCGGCGAGCCGGTTCTTCCACCATTCGAGTGACTCTCGTGCGGCAACGCCTTCAGTCGATCGCGACTGCCACGTGGCAAAATCGCTGTATTGGATTGGGAGCGGCTCGATTGCGGTGAGATTCGCATCCGCGCCGTGGCGGTTCGTGTTTTTCGCGTAAAGAGCGCCAAGCTCGCGCATCAATACACCGCTCGACCATCCATCGGACGCGATATGATGGATAGTCAGAACCAGCATGTGATCGTTTGCGTCCAACTTCACGAGCAACGGCACCAGCATCGGATCCCGCGCGAGATCGAATCGCCGATTCACCGCCTTGCGTGCGGCCGCCAGTGCGCGTTCCATCCGATGCGCTTGCGCTTCATCGCTCAGGTCCAACTGCGCAAGCGTGATTGCACCAGGCGGCGAGATTATTTGCCGCGGCTCGCCCTCGCGGACTCTGGTAGGTGGTCCGCAAAATGGCGTGGCGGGCGACAATCTCGCTCAGCGCCCGTTCGACGGCGTTTCGATCGAGCGGGCCACGGATGCGATACACGTTGCATCGGTTATTAACGTTCGAGCTATCTTCCAGCTGGGCGAGCAGCCAGAGCCTGCGCTGCGCCGACGAGAGCGGCAGATCGCCGACGGTCGAAGACGCGACAATAGGGTCGCTCGCATCGAGGCGGTCCTCGCCGCCGCGATCGATCAACCCGCCAAGTTCCGCGACCGTCGGATGCTCGAAGAATGCGAGAATTGATACCGGCGCGTCGGTGGCGTCGCGAATTCGCGCGATGATGAGTGCTGCCAGCATCGAGTCGCCGCCGAGCGCCAGAAAATCGTCGTGCACTCCTATCCGTTCAACCCCGAGCACTTGCCCCCATATCGTCGGCGAGCGTCCTCTCCGTCGGTGTGCTCGGCGCGACAAACTCGTTCGGTCGATTCGATGAGTTTGAGCGCCGACCCGTTGAGCCCAAGCTGAGCGGCGAGGCCGATGCGCTGCAGCTTCCCGGTCGGACCTTTCGGAAGTTCGTCCAGAAAGACGATGCGACGCGGCACCTTGTAGTCAGCGATCCGATTCGCGGCGTGATTCCTGATCTCGATTTCCGACGCCGCGTGCCCCGGCCGAAGCACGACCGCGGCTGCGACGTCCTCGCCCAGGCGATGGTCCGGAACCGCGAACGCGACCGCATTCGCGACGGCGGGATGAGTGCAGAGGACCTCGTCGATTTCGCGCGGCGAGATTTTCTGGCCCCCGCGATTGATGATCTCCTTGATACGCCCCGTGATGAACAGGTAGCCGTCGCGATCGAGCCTTCCATTGTCGCCCGTCCGGAACCATCCGTTGACGAACGAATTGCGATTCGCTTCCGGATTGTTTGCGTAGCCCGAGGTCACTCCGGGCCCGCGTAGCACGATTTCACCGATTTCTCCGGGCGCAAGCAGATTTCCGTTTCCGTTGCGTCCATGATCGCGACGTCGGTGCCGAACGCGAGACCGACCGATCCGGGTTTGCGCGCGGCCGGCGGCATGGGATTGGTGGCGATCTGATGCGACGCTTCGGTCATTCCGTACGCTTCGATCACCGGCACACGAAAAGTCTGCTCCAACTCGGCCATCAAATCGGGCGAAAGCGGCGCGGAACACGAACGGATGAATCGGAAGCCGGCTGTTTGCTACCCGCGCAGGGCTCTCGGTCGCCCGCGCCAGCACCGCCTGATGCATCGTAGGCACGGCGGTGTACCACGTCGGCGCAAATTCGTCGCACCAATCAAAAAACGAGGCGCCTGAAATCCGGGTGTGCACGCGATACTCCCACCGGACACCATCGTTGAGAGCAACGCGCCCACGAACCCGTGAATATGAAACAACGGCATCACGTTCAGACAGCGATCCGACGCATCGAGCCCCAGCGACGCCGCGATATTGCGCGCCGAGGCCGCCAGATTTGCCTGCGTCAACGGCACCATCTTCGGCCGCGCCGTCGTCCCCGACGTATGAAGAACGAGTGCCTCGTCGTCGGGCTGCGCGAACACGGGAGTAGCGTTCGCCGGGGCAGGCTCGAGATCCAGCGTAAATATTCCCGCCGCGTCTGCCGTTGAAGGGCGGATCCGAATCACGCGGATGCCGAGCGACTCTGCCACCGCGATTGCGGGCAGATCCGCCCCCTCCTCGACGATCAACGCCCGCGGCGCCAGATCCGAGAGGTAAAACTCGAACTCGCTGCGCCGATAGTTCGGATTGAGC
This sequence comes from uncultured delta proteobacterium, assembly GCA_963733715.1. Taxonomy (GTDB): domain Bacteria; phylum Desulfobacterota; class Binatia; order Binatales; family Binataceae; genus Binatus. The sequence goes on along the minus strand of CAVTEN010000021.1, from coordinate 156,789 downwards.
GGCGCGCACGACGCGCCCATCGCGACCGCCAGCATACAAGCGGCCATCTCGGGACCGTTCGGCAGCACCACCGCCACCCTGTCGCCACGCGAAATCCCGGCGTGGTTCAAATCGGCTATCACGCGGCAACATTGAGCTAGCAGGCGCGAATATGTGAGCGGGGCGCGCTCGAGCGCAAGGAGCGCGAGATTATTCGGATTTTGCTGAGATTGCTCCTCCAGCGCCTGGCGAAAGTCCATTCGACAGATACAACCTTACGGTTTGTTAAGTTTCAATGTTTGGGTAGTGCAACAATAAGCTCGTCAGAGCACCTATTGCTACCGTTAAACATGCTCAATCCTGACTACCAGAGTCAAGGAGACAATGTCCAGCAGTTCATGCAAAATGCAAATTATAGCGGAGTACGGAAGGTAGGAATCTCGCGCGAAATGTCGAAAGCGGCTGGCGCGCCGCTGCCTGGTCGTTGATCGAGGTGAGCTTCGCGCTCAGTGCGAGAGGTGAGAAATGCGAACTGCCAAGGTGGCGGGATCGAAAACTCCCCCCTTCCTTGCGTAGGCTTCGTAAACATAGACGTCTTCGCCATCGAACCGGAGCGGAACCTGGTTGTCGAGGTATAGCGCAACAAACTGTGCCTGGTTGTACAGGTCCTGATAGTAGTCGTATGCCTGCCGGAAGCCCGTTTCACGCAGTGATGGCGTTTGTTTCAAAATAGGATAGCTCGTGATGATCAAGTCGGGCTGCACCTTGTCCAGCGAATAATCGTAATCCCATCGGTTGTGCCCAGGCTCTCCGCAATGTGCCCTGGTCCGAGCGATGTGCAAGTCGTTCTTTCCCAGCATGTCGTGAAATCGAATCGACGGGTTGAAATATGGAATCGTGCCGGCGAGGAAGATTCCGACCGTGGGGTTCTTGCCCGCGGAAAAATCTCGCAAGGCCAACGCACTAATCAGCGCATAGCGATTGAGATTCTTCTGCGCTGGTACATCGACGAGAGCCTCATCTCCGAAGTCAAAGACGATCAGACCGATCATCGCCACGGCGGCAGCTCTGATCAGAAATTTTCTCCGCGTATCCGACCCGAGCTGGATTCCCGACAAAGCGTCCGCGGCGAGAACCGTCGCCGTCGGAAGCAACGGAAGGAGGAATCGAGCGTGCGCGAAATGATCCCCGCCCACCGAGACTACATAGACAAGGTAGCCGCCTGCTAACGACGAGAGCAGCACTGCCGCGCGCCTTGGGAGCTTGCTCGCTCCGAATATCGCGCCGATTAATGCTACCGCATTGAATGGATAGCGAAACACCGACACCAGCACGTACTCGATTCCAGGGTACACGCTCAGGACTCCTGCCGATCGCTTGAGTGTCGCGGTATTGGGAATCCACGATCCGTAATAGCCGCGCTGGAAGATCGCGAGCGCCATCGCGGGAGCTGCCGCAAGTGTCACTGCCAGAATGAGCTTACCTCGCTCGGTCCGATCGACGGTCGATATCCAGTAGAGCGCCAACGCGCCCAGAAGCAACGCAGCATCCGGTCGAAAGAGCACAGTCAGACCCGCGATGAGAAGAGAACGCCACGGATCACTCGCTCGCGTTTTGTCATCCAGCACGGGATCCAGCGCGAGCGCCCACCCCAGCGCGATTGCGGATGTCTCCCAGCCCGATATCGCCCAGCACACCGCGCACGATGATGCGAGGTAGGCTGCGGCCGCCCCGATCCCCCAGTCCGGGCCGGTTCGCTTGCTGACGCGCCACCAAATATAGACCGCCGTTAGAAGGTCAATCCCGAGGGAAGTGAGCTGCATGGGCAGCGAGGCAAATCGTTCCGGTACTCCGACCCAATGTACCAGCGCCATGATCAAGGTCCACGCAGGATTGGTGAATCCTTGCACGTGCTCGCCTTCGTTCCATACGAGACCCAGACCGGAAGCGAGGTTCCGAGCGAACCGCATCGAGATCATGCCGTCGTCCGGAAGAACGAAATATCGCGAGCCTGCCATCTCGTTGGACGTCTTCAGGACGAGGTACAGAAGAACAGATCCGAACGCGAACACGACGGAGAGCAGGCACCATCGCCAGAAGGCCGCGCATGTACCGCTCGACCGTGAAATCGGTGCTCCCGCAGCGATAGGTACGCACTCCTTTGCGTATCAACGGCGACGTATGAAACGAAGTTGACTCCAAGATTATACGCCTCCACAAATAGATAGCGCACCAACGATATGTGCTTTAAAGAACTGACGCGTCAATCACGGGCAGGCGTCTCATCGACTCGCACTCTGGCCAATCGGCGAGCCAGAAGTAACCTCGTCGAGCCCCTACGGTCCCGTTCCAGTGAGGCTTATGTTGTGCGGGCTGGTCGGGTCGCTGCCGACTGTCACTGCCATGCTGGCGCTCTCCGCCGATCCTCCGCCGGTGGGAGTGAAGGTGACGGCGACGGTGCAGCTCGATTTTGGCGATGCCGTCGCGGTGCAGGTGCCTCCGGTCACGGCGAAATCAGTGGCATTCGCGCCGCTGATGCTCTCGCTCAAGGGCAGCGAAAATCCTGACAGGTTGGTTACGGTCGTCTTCAACGTCTTCGACGGCACCTTCGATGTCAGCGTGCCGTACGCCAGCGTGGCCGGCGCGACTGTCGCCGGGATAGTTGGGCCCGTGCTGATCGCGACCATGTAGGGACTCAACGGATCGGGACTGTCAGAGACCGACAGCGTCGCCGACTCTGTGCCCAGCGCACCCGGCGTGAACGTGACGATTATCGAGCACGCTTTCAGAGCGCCCAGATTTCCAGTGCAGGTACCGCCGCTCACTGAGAAATCGTTGGCGTTGGTCCCGCTGAAGCTTTCACTGAGGCTCACCGGTTGCGTCTGATGGTTGGTCACGCTGAAGGACAGCACCGGCTTGACGCCGAACTTAACGCTGCCGAAAACCAGGCTGCTCTTCGAGAGCGTCAGATCCGCGATGCCGGCGCCGGTGAACGTCACATGCTGCGGACTGGTGGTGGCGTTGTCGAAAATCATGAGCGACGCGCCATGCGCACCGACCGCACCGGGCGTGAACGACACTCCGATCGTGCAATTTGTCTTGGGCGCCACGGTGAATGGAATCGCACCGCACGTCCCTGTTCCGCTCAAGGCATATTCGGAGTCGGACGGCGTCGCACCCGACACGACCAGCGAATGAGCCGTCCCGGTGTTATAGACGGTCACCGTCCTCGTCAGAGTCTGACCTACTGCAACATTCCCGAACGCAAGCGACGCCGTCACCGCCATGGAGGTAGTAGGCGTCGCCGTCGGCGTGGCTGTTGACGTAGCCGTCGCGGTCGAGGTGGCAGTATCGGTAGCTGTCGCAGTTGCGGTTGATGTTGCAGTCGGTGTCGACGTTGCTGTCGCCGTCGAAGTTACCGTGGCAGTCGCAGTTGCAGTGTCGGTCGCAGTCGCCATCGGAGTTGCCGTTGAAGTAGCCGTCGCTGTCGCTGTCGCAGTGGGCGTCGGAGCCGCGGTCGCAGTGGCGGTGGCGGTCGGCGTCGCGGCGGCAGGATTTACGGTGAGGGTGGCAAAGCCCGAGACTGTGCCGCCGCAGGTGAGTGCGTAGGTATAGGCTCCGCTGGCAGTCGGCGTAATCGTGGCAGATCCGGAATAGATTGCGCCCGACAAGGTGCCGGTCTGCAGACCAGTCCATGTGCCCGCCCCCGGCGCGCCGCCTTGCACGAACGCATAGCACTGTTGCTGAGTGATAGAAGGCGCCGGCGACACATTCCACGAAAGCGTGACAGGATTGCCCAGCCCGATTGGGGAATTGGACAACGACAACCGCACCGGCACGGCGAGCGCGGGCGATATAGCTAATTTGAAAGCCGTCCCTCCGGCCGCTCCGAAGTTTGCCGCCGGATCTCCGGTTCCTCCAAAATTAGTGTCCCCGTAGAAGTTGCCGTCGCTGCCTTGGATAAATCCCGCAAGAGACTGGCCTCCATCCGTGCAGAGGACGGAGCCCTGATGCTGGCTGCAGAAGTTATAAATGGTGGTGAGGGTGCCCGACGAGGTGACCGAAAAGACCGTACCAATTGAACCACTCCCGCCGAAGAGGGCCGTCGTCCCATAGAAATTGAGGTCGGTGCCCTGGACCACTCCGTTAGGCACGCCCCCGTCCAAACAGCTGCTGCCGCCTTGGCTGCAGAAGCTGTACAGGTTGGTCAAGGTCCCGGATGGAGAGATCTTAAAGACAGTGCCAGATGAGTTGCTCCCGCTGCCTCCGTTCTGAGTGACACCGTAGAAGTTCCCATCCGTGCCTTGGACAAGTCGCGCCTGAGGATTTTCACCGTCGGTGCAAGCGGCGCCGCCCTGACTGCAAAAGCTATATAGCGTGGTGATTGCAAAAGTCGGTGACATCTTGAAGACGGTGCCCCCGCCATGCGCGCCGCCACCTCCGGTGACGCCGTAGAAGTATCCGTCGCTTCCCTGTACTGGAGGAACCGTGGGACCACTGCCGTCGGTACAGCTGGCTTGGCTGCAGAAGTTGTAAAGCGTGGAAAAGACGCCGGACGGAGTGATCATGTAGATCGTCCCGCCTCCGTTGCTGCCCCCGCTGTTTGTGGTGCCGTAGAAGTTACCGTCGCTGCCCAGCATCATTCCGTCATCGGATATGCCCCCGTCAGTGCAGGAACTGCCACCGGTACCGCAGAAATTGTGCAGCGTCGTCAGCGTTCCGTCGGGAGTCAGTTTGAAAATCGTGCCTCTCCCATTCGCTCCCCCAAATTCCGTAGTGCTGTAGAAGTTGCCGTCCGGACCCTCCGTTAGAACTGTGGGGACCGCGCCGTCTGTACAGCTACTCCCGTTCTGGCTGCAGAAGTTATAAAGGACAGTTTCCGCTCCCGAAGGAGTCAGTCGGAAGACGACGCCATCACCGTTGCTTACATGGTTTATGAAAGCATTCGCGCCTCCAGCTCCGGTTGTGCCGTAAAAATTTCCGTCGTGCGCCTGAACCATGCTGGCAAAGGGGAGCGACCCGTCGGTGCAGTTAGTCGCGCCCTGGCTGCAGAAGGAATACAGAACCGACTCGGTGAAGGTTGTTGCGTCGCCGGAGGCAGGTGCAATTGCCAGCGACACGAGCGAAATAAGCGCCAAGAACGCGAGGAGCTTTGCCGCGTGAAGTCGAGAGACCAAGCTATGCAAGACGAATCTACTGCTGAACCGCCCTGTGCGCATTGAACCCCCCTGAAGTCGCTAACAGCGAGTCAAGTGGTTTATCAGAGAGCTTTGGCCCAGTAAAGCAGATGCAGGCGTCGCCAGGATGGGGCAGGTTCCACGGACGATAGATTTATACGGAGTGCGGCTAGGCGGTTTTGAGTTGGCGGTCAGAAATTGTTGGGGCTGTAATGTCGGTGACGCCGAGCATGAAGCGACGCAGCGTTATCTGATGGCTCGCCGCGAACGATTCGAGCGCTGCCAGTTGCGGGGCGGGCAGCGTCTCCTGCGCTATCACGATTTCGTCGAACGGCGTGCGCGCCATGATGTCGTCGAGGTCGTCGAGCGAGCCCAGCACCCGGTAGCCATGGAACAGCTTGCCGTGCTTGAAACTGTCGTCGTCCAACAGTCCCAGCAGTTCCGCGCTCGCGCCAATCGTTGAATGCAAATGCTGCACGGCCGCTGCGCCGCGCGTGTCCGCGCCGACGATCACCAGTCGCCTGGCCGAATGCGCCAGCGAACGCCCAATCCGTTGGAACAGATGGAACGACCAGCGCGTCCCGACCAGAAAATTGAACAGCAACAGCACGAACATCACGGCCGTCGAGCGCCCAAGGTAAATCGGCAAAAACGACGATGACAGCTTGACTGCGAGTCCAGCTAAGAGCGCCGCCAGCATAAACCGCACGCCCTCCGCCAGTCCCGTGTAGCGCCAGATTCCACGATAAACGCCAGTCACGAAGAACGCGCTGCACCCGATCGCCACGATCCACGGCAGCCCCGCAAGCATCTGAGTCACCTGCGTGATATCGAGATTGAAGTCGAACCGCAGCAGCGTCGCTCCAAAGTACGCCGCCGCTACCAGCGCGACATCGAGGATCAATTCGACGAAGCGCCGCTTGTAGCCGAAGCTCAGGATGACGCGTGCGATTGGCGGCAGGTCCTCGATTTGGCCCGGCGCCTCGGCGTCGAACGATCGATCCATCAGGAACAACGCCACCAGCGCAAAGAACAGCGCCATGAACGGAATCAGCAGCACGGCGTCGTAGCCCGGCACGAGACTGAGCGCGATCGCGCACGCGCCCGCAATCACCTGCAGCCCGATCAACGTCGCCGCCGCGCTGGTGCTCGACATGCCAAGCCGCGTCAGCCGATGATGCGAGTGGTCAAGCCCGCGTCTCGAGATCGGATTTCCCGTCGCAAGGCGCGTCACAGTCACCGTCACGGTGTCGAGCAGCGGAACCATCAGCGCCAGCAACGGCATCGCGAGACGCGCCGGCAGAGAACCCTCGCCGGAGCGGCTGCCTTGAATCGACAACACTCCCAGCACCAGCCCCACCGCAAGCGCGCCTTCGTCGCCCATGAAAACCGACGCGGGAGGAAAGTTGAAAACCATGAATCCCGCCAGCGCTCCCGCTATCGAGAGCGCCGCGATCATCGTCCCACTGTGCTGATGCAGCCCCGCGACCGTCGCGATACTTAACGCCGCGACAATTCCGACTCCCGCGGCGAGGCCGTCGATACCGTCGATCAGGTTGAACGCGTTGGTCGCGGTGACCAGCCAGAAAATCGTCAGCGCGATGTTGACGGCCTTGTAGGGGAAAAAGTCGAGTTGCGGACCCCACCAGACGAGGACGAAGATCGCGGCGAGCTCGAGCATCAGTTTATGCCGCGGCCGCAGATCGACGATGTCGTCGAGCAGTCCGACCACGCACATCGCGACCGCGAATCCCGTCAGCCACGGAATACTGTGAGGGGGCAGGCCAGTCAGGACTCCGACCAATCCGATCGCGACGACGAAGCCGGCCAGGACCGCAACCCCTCCGAGCAGGGCGGTCGGCTTCTGGTGCGGCCGGTCGCTCGAAGGTTGCGCGACGATCCCCCATCGGAACGAGGCCGCCTTTGCCAGCGGCATTATGAGCGTAGCCACCAAAAACGCAGATAAGAACGTCAGGGCTATTTCAAACTCGCTGCTCAATCTTGTTCTCTGGATCCTCTGTTCGCCTAGTTTATGGTGCTTAGACTTCCCACGCCCAGCGTGGGTCAATATAAGCGCCGCGAGAACAGTATCGCGCTTCGAAGGTTATGGCTAAGCCTAAAATTTAGTCACCCAATTAATGCGTCAATGCTCGATATACGCAAAACACGAAAGGCCGCCCCCGGCCAGCTAACGCAATCGGATCGAATGCGACTCGCTGATAGTCGTTGCGAGCCTTAACGCGTTAGAGCCTCAGTCAGATGACCATGGCAGAGGAATGGGGCTACGTCAAGACTAGCTATGTCGATTTATGTGGTGCGTACGCAAGTCCGCAATTACCGCAGCTTACTCCCGGCGGCTCACGTACTCTAAGTTAAAAAATACTACTTTGAGACGGTACTACTGCTTCATCACCAGCACGTTGCCGTCTTTATCCAGCGACAGGCAATCGACCTGCTGGCCCGCATAGAATGCCCCGCAAATCGATCTGTCGACGCCCGGACATTTGTAAAGGTTCGGCGCCGTCTGCTGGCATTGCGTGATGTCGAAATGCAGTCGCGTCTGCGCCCTGTCCTCTTGCGCCTGCGACGGCGAGAAAATGTAGCACCCCGACAGCGCGATCGCCGCCGCCGACACCAACATCGCCGCAACTCGTAGCGATCTTCCCCTCATGACGCTTGCCTCCCTCGTCTTCATCATCCGTCCCACCACCGTCGCAAGCATTTATAACGATTCGACGCGCATCACAACCGGCAGCCGTCCGCTGTCTCACGATCGGCGCTGATAGTCACTCCGGTCCGGCACGCCCTGCTCCGCCCTGTGACTCCCAGCTTCCTACAGCCCATACGACTAGCGCGGCGCCGAAGAACGAAGCACCCAACGCGCAGACACCGTTCCATTGCCACCGGCTCCACGCGAAGCCGGCCAGGAAAGTTCCGAGCGCGCCGCCGACAAAGTACGTGACCATGAAGACGGTGTTGATGCGGTTGCGTGCCTCCGGGATCAACCTGTAGACGCGTGTCTGATTGGTGACCAGGTTGGCCTGCGTGCCGAGGTCGAGAACGATGCCGCCGATGGCGAGACCCGCTATCGTCCCTCCGACGGTCCACAGCAATCCAAACGCGATCATACCGATTAACAAAGCGCATCCCGATGCGAGCCGCGGATAGCCGCGGTCAGAGATCACTCCGACCGCGGGCGCTGCCAGCGCGCCCGCAACTCCAGCCAGGCCGAGCAATCCCGCCATCTGCGCACCATAGTGATAGGGCGGCTTCTCGAGAAAGAAAACCAGCGTGGTCCAATAGGCGCTAAAGGCGCCGAAGGCGAAGCCGGACATGATCGCTGCCTGGCGCAACGCCGGCAGCGTGCGCGCGAGCGGAACTAGTGACGATAGGAGCTCCCGATATCGGATTCGCGCATTGGGACGGCTCTCCGGCAACGTCGCTCGCAGGATTGCCGCCATCGCGACCATCATAACCGCCGCAACTGCATACATCGCGCGCCAGCCGAACCAGGTGCCGACGAACCCGGACACGGTGCGCGCAAGCAGAATTCCGATGAGCATGCCGCCCATCACGATTCCTACGGCCCGCCCCTGCGCTTCCGGTTTCGACAGCGCCGCCGCCATCGGCGCCATCACTTGCGGCACCACGCTGAACATCCCGGTTAACAGCGAGGTTGCCAGCAGCACCCGCGCGTTTGGAGCCGATGCGGTCCCCACCAGCGACACTGTCACGATCAGGAGCAGAGCCGTCGCGAGTCCGCGCCGCTCGACCATATCGCCGAGCGGCGCAAGAAACAGAAGTCCCAATGCGTAGCCGACCTGGGTGAGCATGGGGATATCGGCGGTCTCGCGCGCAGTCATATGGAGGCTGCCAGCGATCTGACTCAGGAGCGGCTGGCAGTAGTAGAGATTTGAGGCAGTGACGGCCGCAGCTATCGCCATCGTGGCGAGTTGGAGATTACTCAGTCCATCAGAACCGGCCGACGTAGGCTCGGAGACGCGCGCGCGGACCGATTCGGACTTAACTTCCACTACCGATTGTTCCACTCCGTGCGGACGCCGTACAACCGCAAAGTTCCATCACCGGTTTCCGCGCGACGGACATCCAAATCCCGGAAATCGTGATTATCTTTACTCTCCAGGAGCAACGACAATGCGTTCATCTTTGAAATTGGTTTCGGATGGCGCCGCCCTCAATGGCAGCCGTCCGTTCTCTCACGATTCCTCCGACGATCGTTTGTTCGACGCCTACTCGCGTGCCGTGACGGGCGCCGCCGAGTCAGTCAGCCCGGCAGTGGTGAATATCGAAGTCGCTCACGGCGCGCGGGCTGGCAATTCGCGCAATCCCGACGCGCCCGCTGGTAGCGGATCGGGTTTTATTGTCGCGCCCGACGGCTACATCATCACCAACAGCCACGTCGTTCATCGCGCGTCGCGAATCTCAGTCACGCTTTCCGATGGGCGCAAATGCGACGCGGAACTGATCGGCGACGATCCCGAAACCGACCTTGCCGTGATTCGAATCACCGGTTCGAACCTGGCCGCCGTATCGCTCGGCGACTCGCACGAAATTCGCGTCGGTCAACTGGCGATCGCGATCGGAAATCCGTACGGCTTCCAGTGCACCGTTACCGCGGGCGTGGTCAGCGCGCTTGGACGATCGCTGCGCGCGGGATCGGGCCGGCTAATCGACAACGTCATCCAGACTGACGCCGCGCTCAATCCCGGCAACTCCGGCGGACCGCTGGTCAACTCGCGCGGCGAGGTTATCGGCGTCAACACCGCGATCATCCTGCCCGCGCAGGGAATCTGTTTTGCGATCGCAATCAACAGCGCCAAGCTGGTCGCGGGTCATCTGATCAAGGACGGCAAGATAAGCCGCGGCTACATCGGAATCGCCGGCCACAACGTCGAGCTGCCGCGCCGCTTCGTGCGCTTCTATCGGCTGCCTGCCGAAACTGCGGTGCGAGTCGCATCGGTTGAGGCCAACAGTCCGGCCGCGCTCGGCGGCGTCCAGGAAGGCGACCAGATAGTCAGGCTCGGCGAGACTCCAATCGCCGGCATCGATGATCTGCAGCGTCATCTCACGATGAGCCAGGTGGGAGTTCGCACGCCGGTCACTGTGATTCGCGGCACCGAACAGCTGACGCTGGAAATCGTCCCGTCCGAAGCCGCGCACAAATCGCGAAACTAAGCTCTCGCATTTCGCGCGTTGGAACCCGGATTGCGTATCGCAATGTGTTACCCAGATAACAATGTGTAACGGTGGTCCGTGGATTGCTTGATCTGCCGCGATGCGTTGGAAGGATCCGGAATGTGAGTTGCTTTTAGAGCAAACTCAAGAGAGTTTGCGTGCTATGAAGCTCCATATCGTCAATTATCGGCTGCAGATGCTCCTGTTTTCCATGCGTAATCCGGTAGGAAATTCCGACCATCCGCACGCTAACGGAAAAGAAGTGATCCCCCGGAATATTCCGAACGGAAAGTCTCACCACTGAGAACTTTTCTCGCGTTAGCTCTCGGCTCTTTCCTGCGCTTGCGCGTAGATCGGAGCGCAGGTTACAAGGAAAATCTCTGCTACAAACCGAGGTTCTCCAATGAGCACAAAACAGCGTTACGCGATCCCCGTAGATGCAACCGAATGGGCGGTGCCGGGCAAGTTCGACACCGTTTTCAAATGGGAATACCAGGAGGGCAGCGACGCGCTCCGCAAGCTCTACGAGAAGGGCAAGAACCTGCAGTGGAACACCACTACGCGCATCGACTGGTCGCAGGATCTCGATCCTGAAAATCCGCAGGAGCTTCCCGACGAGAGCATCTCGATTTTCGGCTCCGACCTGTGGAACCGCCTCAACCGCCAGGAGCGCGCGAAACTGCGGAGGCATATGCAGGCGTGGTCGGTCTCGCAATTTCTGCACGGCGAGCAGGGCGCGCTGATATGCACCGCGAAAATCGTCCAACAGGTGCCCAACGTCGACGCGAAATTTTACGCCGCGACGCAAGTGATGGACGAAGCCCGCCACGTCGAGACCTACTCTCGCCTGCTGCACGAGAAATTCGACCTCGCCTATCCGATTACGCCGCCGCTGAAGCGCCTGCTCAACGACGTGTTGAGCGACTCGCGATGGGACATGACGTATCTCGGGATGCAGGTATTGATCGAGGGGCTCGCACTGGCCGCGTTTGCCGGAATCCGCGACACCGCGAAGAATTCGCTGGCGGCCGCCGTCAACGCGTACGTGATGCAGGATGAAGCGCGGCACGTTGCGTTCGGGCGGCTCGCGCTGCGCGACTACTATCCTCAGCTCACGCAGCCGGAGCGCGATGAGCGCGAAGAGTTTGCGGTCGAGGCGTCCTACCTGATGCGCGATCGCTTCCGCTCCGAGGAAGTGTGGGAGACCTTGGGCCTGCCGGTCGAGCAGTGCGTCGAGTACGTCGATTCGTCGCCGGACATGCGTGAGTTCCAGTCGCGGCTGTTCTCGCGAATCGTTCCGACGATCAAGAATATTGGGCTCTGGGGTCCGAAGATTCGGCGCGCATACTCGAACATGGGCGTGATGGCTTATGCGGATCTCGACAGCGAGCAACTCATGGAGAATGACGAGAAGGTAGCGCAGGAGTTCGACGCGCGGATGGGCCGCCGCGCCGAGGCATAGAAGGACGGGAAGTCCGAAACCCGCTCGGGGTTTCGGGAGGGTGCAGGGGCCCGCCCCTGCTACAATGGTTCTGTGCCGGCTCTCGACGTAATCCTCGCGCCTGCGCTTGCTCCCGACGATCTGCTCGGGCTCGAGCTGCACTTTCTCGACGCGGTCGGCAGACGCGAGACGCCTCCCGTCCTGCTCATCTATGCGTCGCCGGGACGGTCCATCTCGATCGGCCGCTATCATCTATACGGCGGACCGTCCGAGCGCGAGGGCATCAACCTGACGCGGCGTCTGACCGGTGGACGTGTCGTCGGCGCGGGCCAGGGATGGCTGGGGCTGGCGCTCATACTGCCGACGCGTACTGCATTGCTGAAGGAAGACACGACGCGCCTGAAACCGGAGCAGATCATGAATCGCTACGCTCGCGGCATCCTCACTGCGATGCGCGCGCTCGGCGTCGATTGTTTCTACCCAGGCCGCGACGCGATAACCTTCGAACAGCGCGAGATTGCGATGTGCACCTTCGAGACCGATGCGGCGGGCGCGATGCTTTTCGAGGCGTCGATCGCGCACAATCGCGGGATGGAAGAACTGGTGCACGATCTGGAGCGCATCGACCCCGACGGCGCTCTCTCATGCCGAATGTATGACCCCACGTCCGCCACCAAGGTGGTGCGCGAGCTTGCCCGCGACATTTCTTTTGACGAGTTGGCCGGTGCGATCGCGTCCGGCTATCGAAGTTCTCTCGGCGAGACTCGGCGCCGCGAGTTGACTGCACTCGAAACCGCGCAAGCGCAGCATCGCGGTCGCGCATTGGCCGATTCGAACTGGCTGCATGGACAATTCGCGGGACCGTCGATGACGCTGAGGAATCGAATCGCATCGCAACTCGGCGCAATCGAGGTTGCGGTCGCGCTCGCCGCCGATCGCACAATCGAGGCCGCGCACCTGAGCGGAGATTTCATCGCCAACTCGCCCGCAATCGCTGAACTCGAAACCCAACTTCGCGGGCGCTCTCTCGATCTACCGTCGATCGCTAACACAGTAACGAACACATTTGGCCATGACGGGAATTTTTTTCTCGGCGCGGGCGAATTGTCGAATCTCGTGCGCCTGATAGCGGGTGCGAATTGAAGGCCGTCGACGACACAGCTGCGACTGTGGTTGAGAACCTGATTCGCGAACTTGGCGATACGCGCAAAGCCGTTCAGCGCCGTGCGATCGATGAACTCGTCGCGATTGCCGCGTCCAGTGACCCTCTCGTCATTGAAAAACTTCGCGAGTCGATCGCAAGCACGGATCGTCGCGTGCGATGGGCTGCCGCGTACGCGCTCGCGCAAATTGGTGCCGGCGCGTTCGCGATGGATTCCGCGGATGCACTGTGCGAGGCGATGGCTGACGACGACGGCGATATCCGGTGGGCGGCGACCAACCTGATGGTCCAGCTTGGGCGCGAAAATCTCACGGAGATCAGCGCGCGCCTGCTGCGGCTCGCAGCCGACAGCGACCACAACGCGCGCAAGATGGCGCTGTACTGCATTCGCGACCTCGAAATCGCAGGCGCCGAGCTGCTCGCCGTCCTCGAGATCGCCGTACACGACGCCGACGTTCACGTGCGGCTCGCGGCGCTGGCAGTGTTATCGCGCATCCGCGACGCGTCGGGTGAGTCCGTGCGAATCATTCTCGATTGCATGAAATCCGATCCGGATCCGGGCGTGCGACGCGCCGCGGCCTCCGCGCTGGGCAACATTCAAAACGCCGGCGCCGATACGATGGCTGCGCTCGCGTCCGCGGCGGCCGACTCCGCCGACGAATCGCTCGCACGGGCCGCGCGCGGAGCGCTGAATCGGCTCGATAAACCACTGGAGAAAAACCCGCTGGAGAAACGATAATGGCACCTACAATGACCTCCACATCGACGGCGAATGATCCGACACCTCAATTCAACCACCTGGCTGCGCTCGGCGATCCACATGTGCGGGAGTTCGTCGCCGCCGCACGCCTCGCACATCTGGCGACCGCCGACGCCGCCGGCGCTCCGCACAACGTTCCGCTCTGTTACTGGTTCGATGGCGAGCACATCTACTTCGCGATCGACGAAAAACCCAAACGTCAGACCGGCCTGGCGCTGAAGCGGATGCGCAATATCGCGGCGAATCCTCGAGTCGCTGTCGTGATCGATCACTACGAAGAAGATTGGTCGCAGCTGGCGTACGTGATGATTCGCGGGCACGCGCGCGTGGTCGAAGACCCCGAGGAGTACCTGGTCGCGATGCGCCATTTGCGCGACAAGTACCTGCAATACCGCGGGATGAGCATGACGCCGGAGTTAAATCCAATCGTGAAAATCGAACCCGAGAAAGTGCACGCGTGGGGCGCGCGCTTTAAAGTCGATTCGTGACGGCACGTCTCGACGAAATCGCGCTTGCGCTCGTCGACGCGCAACTCGACGGATGGCTGTTTTACGACTTCCGCTTGAGCGACCCGCTCGCGTATCGAATCCTCGGCCTGTCCGAAGACGGAATCGCAACCCGTCGATGGTTCTGCTACGTGCCGGCGCGCGGCAAGCCGCGAGCGATAGTGTCCGCGGTCGAAGCGCATCGGCTCGACCCACTCGCGGTCGAAAAGATTGTCTATCGTTCGCACGACGAGATGATCGCAGCGTTGCGCAATGTGCTCGAAGGCGCGCGGCGAATCGCGATGGACTATTCGCCCGGCTGCGCAATCCCCTACGTCTCGCGGGTCGACGCGGGCACGATCGAGATCGTCCGCGCGATCGGCGTCCAGGTCGTCACCGCCGCTGATCTCATCCAGCGCTTCGAGGCAACGTTGACGCGCGAGCAACTCGCGAGCCATCAGCGCGCGGCGCGGACACTTCGATCGATCGTCGACGAAACCTTCAGCGAGATCGCACAGTTGATTTCTGAAGATCGCGGAGTCAGCGAGGTCTCCGTGCAGGAATCCGTGATGGCGCGGTTTGCCGCGCAAGGTCTCGTCACGCACGCGCCGCCGATCGTCGCCGTCAATGAGCACAGCGCCGATCCGCACTACGGCCCGACCTCGAAACACGACCGCGCGTTCCGCCGCGGCGATTTCATTCTGCTCGATTTGTGGGCCAAAGAGTCCGCGCGCGACAGTATCTACGCCGACTTCACCTGGGTCGCGTTCGCCGGTGACACGATTCCCGACGAGCACGCGCGCGTTTTCAGGATTGTCGCGGATGCGCGCGACGCGACGGTTGATTTGATCCAGCGTCGAGTCGCAGCGGGTGACGTCGTCAGCGGCCGCGAAGCCGATCGCGCCGCGCGCTCGGTCATCGAGGCGGCCGGTTTCGGCGACGCGTTCGTCCATCGCACCGGCCATTCGATCGGCCGCGAAGTGCATGGCACCGGCGCAAACCTGGACTCGCTCGAAACGCTGGACGATCGCACGGCTTATCGACAACACCTGTTTCTCGGTCGAGCCGGGAATTTATCTGCCGGGAAAATTCGGTGTGCGCAGCGAACTCGACATGACAATCGAAAATGGCCGCGCAATGGTCAGCGGCGAGCCGCGCCAGCGCGAGATTGTCGCGATGATGAGGCCACTTTAATTGAATGTGAAACCCGCCGTGGGTTTCACGCTTCCTTGGGCAGGGGTGACCCCTGCACCCATTGATAAGAGAGGAAAGATGCGGGACTCCGTCCCTGTTGGAAGGTTTTCGGGAAGAGCGCTTCCAAAGCCTAGCGGGGCGTGTAAAGAATCGCGACCATGATTCGCGCGGTGATATTCGATCTCGACGGGACGCTGGTCGAAACCGAGCCGTTGCATTTTGCCGCTTTCAACGAGGTTCTGCGTGCCGATGGGATTGAGATTGGCTTTGACGACTACACCGCGCGGCTGATTGGGCTTAACGATCGCGATTGTTTCGCGACAGTGCTGCGTGAGAATCGCAAGGATGCGAGCGACGATCATGTCGCGGAGTTGATTGCGCGCAAGACCGTGGTCTATCAGGCGATGGTTGCACAGCGTGACGTTCTCTACCCGGGTGCGGAGAAGTTCGTGCGCGATTGCGCTCAACGATTTCCACTGATGATCGCGACCGGCACGCTGCGCGCCGAGGCCGAAGCAATTCTTCGCCGCGCCGGAATCCGCGAGTTGTTTCTCGACGTGATCGCGGCGGAAGACGTCGAGCGCGGCAAGCCCGCGCCTGACGGCTTCATCGCGGCTCTCGGGCGCATCGGTTATTTGCTGCGCCAACGCGATCCGGTGCTGGCGGACGAATGCCTGGTGGTCGAGGACACACAGGCCGGAATCGAGGCGGCGCATCGCGCGGGCATGAAAGTTCTGGCGCTATGCCACATGGCGCCGGCCAGCGATCTCGCGGCGGCAGACGTCGTGCGCGCTTCGATTTCCGATTTGGATCTCGACGACGTGATTCACGCACTCAGAGGACGATGATGGCGGCGAAGCTTTACCAGTTTCTCGGCAGTCCCTTCTGCGCCAAGGTGCGCAAGCTGCTCGAATTCAAGGGCGTCGAGTTCGAAGTGGTCGAGGTCGACTACCTCGAGCGCAAGGAGTTGCTGCTTGCGTCGGGACAGATAACGGTGCCTGCGGTCGCGCTCGACAACGGCGAGACGATCGTCGACTCCGCGCGAATCGCGATGCGCCTCGAGGAGCTTTTTCCCGAGCCGACAATTTTTCCCGCAGGATGGCGCGGGATGCATCTGGTGCTCGCCGATTTTATCGACAACCATCTCGAGGAGAGCGTGTATGCCGTCGCGCTCGCCGACGAGCTGGCGTACTACAGCAGTCAGGGACCGGATCGCGCCGCGCTATGGCGGCTTATTCGCGAGCGCAAGTACGGCGCGGGATTCGTCGATCGAGTTATCGCGGATCATGCGGCTAATTGGGAGCGCGCGCGCATCGCTCTCGCGCCGTTCGAAGAGCAACTCGGCAAGGCGCCGTTTCTGACCGGCAGGATTGGGCTGGCGGACTTCGCGCTCTACGGCCAGTTGTTCTACCTGGCCTTCACAGGAGAGCTGAAAATTCCCGCCGAAATGAAAAATCTGCGCGCGTTTTTCGGGCGCGTCGATCGAATCACTTCGACAGTCGATGAATCGACGGGCCAGAGAAGGTGCTAGACGATTTCGGCGATTGCGGTGGTCAGGAAATGACTGAAGAGCGCGCCGGTCGAGTCGAGCGCTACATCATATAACGACGCGGTGCGGCCGGGCACGAACGACTGATGGCCCTCGTCAGTCAGCGCGTACACGACGCAAAGCATCAACGCCAGGTAGGGCCGCTGCGCCATCGGACCGCGAATCAGCAGCCAGAAGAGTATTCCGTATTCGGTAAAATGCGCGGCTTTACGGATGAGCATGTGGCTGATGTCGACGGTCGAGGCGCTGATGCCGGGAATCACGAACCGCAGGATAGGGTCGATGATCTTGCCGGTGTTGGCGGCGGAAAACGCCGAGGTCGACAGCGTAAAGATCAACGCACCCCAGATGATTACGGGGATCCATTCACCGAGCGGAGCGAGCTCGGGCGAGTCGGCTGACAAAGATTTCGTTACGGGCATCTAGTTGGTTGCCGCTTTCATCACGGCTGCGCGAGGTTTGCAGTTGGAGTCATGCGAAGATTTCGGGTTGCGCGCTTTTTCATGAGGATCGGAAACGTGCCAGACTTATCAATCATCGCAACCTGTTGCCAGCACAAAAGCGCGACGTGCAATCCGACAAGGAAGGCCAAATCATGGACAACCTCATAACTATACAACGAGCGCAGCCCGCGCCGCCATGCACGGTCGTGATCTTCGGCGCGTCGGGCGATCTCGCCAAGCGCAAGCTGATTCCGTCGCTATACAATCTCGTCGCATGCGGCGAGGGCATGATGCCGGCGAAAAGCGCGGTGGTGGGATTTGCGCGGCGCGAAATGTCGGTCGACGAGTTCCGCAAGAGTGCGCACGATTGGACCGTGCGGTTCTCGCGCCTGAAAGTGGACGAGCCCTGCTGGGCAAAGTTCGCGGATAGCCTCGATTACCTGTCCGGGCTCGACCGTCCCGAGGGGTTCGCAAAACTTAAAGCAAAACTTGAAGCTATCGAAAAAGCGCGCGGCGTCCCGCCCAATCGCGTCTATTACCTGGCGATTCCGCCCGAAGCGATTGGCGACTCGGTCAAGCGGCTGACCGAAGCGGGCCTGATCTACAAGCCGGACGCGCCGCACTTCTCACGCGTGGTCGTTGAAAAACCAATCGGCCACGATTTGCCAAGCGCGCTCGAAGTCAATCGCACATTGGTGAAGTATCTCGACGAGTCGCAGATTTTTCGCATCGATCATTACCTCGGCAAGGAGACCGTGCAGAACCTGCTGGTGCTGCGCTTCTCGAACAATATTTTCGAGCGGCTGTGGGGCGCCCGTAACGTCGATCACGTGCAGATAACCGTGGCGGAGGCGGAAGGCGTGGGCAGCCGCGCGGCGTACTACGATCATTCAGGCGCGCTGCGCGACATGGTGCAGAACCATATCCTGCAGGTGCTGACGATGCTCACGATGGAAGCGCCGGTGTCGCTGGACTCGGCCGCAATCCGCGACGCCAAGCTCAATGTGTTGCGCTCGCTGCGTCCGATCACGCCGGAGAATGCGCGCGCGAACACGGTGCGGGCGCGTTATTCGGCGGGCGTCGACGAAAATGGCAAGCCGGTCCCCGGCTACCTTGACGAACAGGGCGTCGCGGACAATTCGCGCACCGAGACCTACGTCGCGCTGAAGACCTACATCGACAACTGGCGATGGTCGGGGGTGCCGATTTTTGTTCGCACCGGCAAGCAGATGAAGCGGCGCGCGAGCGCGATTTACGTGCAGTTCAAGGAGGTGCCGCAAATCCTGTTCAATCGCGATTCGAAGATTCCCCCCAACGGACTGATGATTCGGATTCAGCCCGACGAGGGTTTTTCATTCGACGTGATGACCAAGCGCCCAGGGCTGGACCTGGTGCTGTCACCGGTGCGGATGAATCTCAGCTACAACACCGCGTTCGGCAGCGGCGCGTCGCCCGAAGGATACGAACGGCTGCTGCTCGACGTGATGGACGGCGACCATACGCTGTTCATCAGCGCGCAGTTCGTCGAGAAGTCGTGGGAGTTTGTGCAGGGCATTCTGGATTCGTGGAAAGACGACGCGCGCGTGCCGCTGGTCGAGTATCCTGCGGGAGGTTGGGGCCCGAAGGAGTCCGACGAGTTGATTCGCACGGTGGGACGAGTATGGCATGAACCGTAGAGGTAATTTTTCATGACCGACGGGTGCTGCAGCTCTGAATCGCCACTGGCGTGCGACCTCGACGCGATCTCCGCGAGCGATCGCCCGCGTTATAACGAACTGCGCAAGATGCTCGCCGCGTCGGCCGTCGGCAAGCGCGATCTCCCCGACGGAATTGCAGTACAAATCTCGACGGAGCGCATGGCGCTCGCGCAACTAGCGGAATGGATCTCCCTCGAGCGCAAGTGCTGTCCGTTTTTCGAATTCAAAATCGAAGTCGCGCCAGAGTCCGGCCCCGTATGGCTAAGCCTGACCGGCCGCGCCGGCGTCAAGGAATTTCTGGCGCAGACGCTCGGCGCTCCATGACGCGTATCCTCTCTTAAAACTAAGGTGCAGGGGTTACCCCTGCCCAAGGAAGCGTGAAACCCACGGCGGGTTTCACTACAATCGAGTTCTTTTTTCTCGCCTTGATGCGGTTGTGCTGCCTGTGGCATACCTGACCGACCTCGGCTAACATCTCTCGCCGCAACTGCGGCTGCCAAAACCAATATTCCATGAAGATTCGGAGAGCTAATTGGCCGACAACAACAAGGTCGTAATTATCGGCGCGAACGGCACGATGGGTGCCGGTGCGGGATGCGTCTTCGCTGGCGCCGGGTACAACGTCACGATGCTGGCGCGGTCGGCGGGCAAGGCCGCGGAAGGATTGGCTGACGCGCAGAATGACGCGCGCGCGGAAGCGATCGCGGAGCGAATCGCGCTGGGTGCCTACGACGCCGACCTCGGCCGAACGGTTGGCGAGGCCGGCCTCGTCTTCGAATCCCTCGCCGAAGATCTGCCACTGAAAAGACAATTCTTCGAGTTGATCGACAAGAGCCGGCGTCCTGACGCAATCATCGCAACCGGTTCGTCGGGATTGTCGATTGCGGAAATGGCGCGCGGGCGCAGCGACTCGTTTCGCCGTAATTTCCTCGGCGTCCACCTGTTCAATCCGCCGCACGTGATCGTCGGCACCGAAGTAATTCCGGGACCCGACACCGATCCTGCGATCGTGAAGAACGTCGTCGCGATGCTGACGAAACGGCTGGGCCGCAAGGTGATCGTCACCAAGGACATGCCCGCGTTCGTCGGCAACCGGGTCGGCTTCAAGGTTCTGAACGAGACTGCGCAATTGGCCGCCGAGCACGGCGTCGCATACATCGACTATCTGATCGGCCCGCATACCGGGCGCGCGATGGCGCCGCTGGCGACTGTCGATCTCGTCGGATGGGACGTGCACAAGGCGATCGTCGATAACGTGTATGCGAACTGTAAGGACGAGGCGCACGAATCTTTCGCGATGCCTGCGTACATGAGCGCCGCGCTCGCCAAGGGATGCCTGGGAGACAAGACGCCCGAGCGCGGCGGATTCTATCGTCGCGCGGGCAAGGAAGTTTTCGTGCTCGATCCGAAAACCGGCGGGCACGAGAAGTTCGCGAAGCCTGCGCCGATCGAGTTTGTCGAGAAGATGAAACAGTTGCATCGCGTCGGCCGCTACGGCGAGGCATTGAAGGTGCTCGCCGATGCGAAGGGCGCCGACGCCGACCTGTGCCGTCGGGTCGTCCTCGGTTACGTCAGCTATGCGCTGAATCGCGTCGGCGAAGTGGCCGCCAGTGCGGCCGACGTCGACACTATAATGTCGTACGGCTTCAATTGGGCGCCGCCGACGGCGATCGTCGATTTGCTCGGCGCGAAGAACACGGTGGCGATGCTGCAAAAGCTGAAGCTGACGGTCCCCAAGACCGTCGAGCAAGCTGCGTCGCGCGATGCTAAAATGTTTGCGGGCGGCGTTCTCGAATATGGCCGGACTTTTGTCGGATGATGAATTTCCCGTGTTGGATGGTTAGATTATTTGTCGTATGATTACGGTGGTAATCAATAGGAGCGCGAGATGACGAAACCAGCACCGGTGTACGTATTGGGCGGAGCACAAACCGACTTTGCCCGCAATTGGTCCAAGGAAGGGAAGCATTTCGTGGCGATGATGCGCGAGGCGACTTTGGCCGCGCTCGAAGCTACCAAAATCGAGCCGCGCGAAGTTGAAACCGCTCACGTCGGCAACTTCGCCGCCGAGCTGTACGCCAAGCAGGGACATATCGGCGCATTTTTCGTCGAGATCGATCCGACTTTTTCCGGGATTGCCGACCAGCCGTCATGAGGCGGCATGTGCGTCGGGCTCGATCGCGCTGATCGCAGCGTCGGCGGAGATCGAAGCCGCGCGCTACGACCTGGCGTGCGTAGTCGGCGTCGAGCAAATGAAGACCGTCGATTCGACCACCGGCGGCGACTACCTCGGCACCGCGGCATGGTACGAGCGCGAAGCCAAGGGAATCGAGTTCCCGTTTCCGAAACTGTTCGGCCGCCTCGGCGACGAGTACGACAAGCGCTACGGCCTTAAGGACGAACACCTCGCGCACATTTCGGCGGTGAATTATTCCAACGCCAAGCGCAATCCCAATGCGCAGACTCGCAACTGGTTCATGAGCGAGAGTCACGCGCAGCACGAGAGCAAGTTCAACCAGGTCATCGGCGGCCGGATCAAAGTGAGCGATTGCTCGCAGGTCACCGACGGCTCGGTCGCGGTTTTCCTTGCGTCGGAAAAATTTGCGAGCGCGTGGGCCAAGCGCAACGGCAAACAGCTCGCAGACATCCCGCGCATCCTCGGATGGGGCCATCATACGGCGCCGCTCGAATTCGACACCAAGGTGGCAGAGAGCCGCGACAACGCGTACGTGTTGCCGCATACGCGGCAGGCGATTCTTGACGCGTTCAAGCGCGCGGGCCTCGGGTCGGCGGCCGAGCTCTCGGGAATCGAGACGCACGACTGCTTCACCACGTCGGAGTACATGGCGATCGATCATTTTGGAATCACCAAGCCGGGCGAATCGTGGAAGGCGGTCGAGGAAGGCGTGATCGAGCTCGGCGGCAAGCTGCCGATCAATCCGAGCGGCGGCCTGATCGGCGCGGGCCATCCGGTCGGCGCGACGGGCGTGCGCCAGATGCTCGATTGCCATCGGCAGATCACGCATAGCGCGGGCGACTACCAGGTCGAAGGCGCGAAGAAATTTGCGATGCTGAACATCGGCGGCAGCGGCACCACCAGCTGCGTGTTCATCGTCGGCAAGTAAGCGCGCGACTTTTCGAATTGTCGAAGCGGCGATCCTCAAGCGGGTCGCCGCTTTTCTTTTTGATTCAGGATTGGCTCGCGCGCGACGCCACGGCACAATTTCGGGATGCCCAGAAAAACTCCGTTCATCCTCGTCGACGTCTTCACTTCGCGGCCTTTCGGCGGCAACCAGCTCGCGGTTTTCACCGACGGGGCCGCGCTCAGCGCGAGCGAGATGCAGGAGCTGGCGCATGAGATGAACTTCAGCGAATCGACGTTCGTGATGCCGCCCGAATCTTCAGGCGCGCGGCGCGTGAGGATCTTCACGCCTCGGCGCGAAATTCCGATGGCTGGACATCCTACGGTCGGCACGACCTGGGTGCTCGCGAGTCGCGGCGACATCGCGCTCGATTCGGCGAGCGTCGATGCGACGTTGCAACTCGGAATCGGGCCGGTGACTGTTACTGTCGAGAGTACCGGCGGCAAGCCGGAGTTTGTCTGGATGGCGCATCGCGAGCCGGAGTTCGGCGCGAAGCGCGACGATCGCGAACGCATCGCGGAAGCGCTCGGAATCACAGCGGCGGAAATTCGCGACGATCTGCCGATCCAGATCGTCTCGACCGGCTTTCCGTTCATCTTTGTCCCGCTTCGCACGCTCGACGCGCTCGCGAAATGCGCTCCCAACGCGGCCGCGCTCGCGGCGCTGTTCAAGCCGGGCGAGCAGGTGCCCCTCATATATATGTTCGTCGCGAACGAGTCGGGCGAGTTCTCCGCTCGATCGCGCATGTTCGCGCCACATGACGGAGTTCCCGAAGACCCGGCGACGGGCAGCGCCGCCGCTCCGTTCGGCGCATATGCCGCGATGTATGGATTGATCAACCCCGCGCCCAAGGCTTCGTTCCTGATCCAGCAAGGCGTCGAGATGGGGCGGCCCAGTGAAATTCGCGTCGAGGTCGCGCGCAAGGACAGCGGCGCGTTCGCAATCCGAATCGGCGGGCGATGCGCGATCGTCGGCGAAGGTTCAATGTTCCTCTAACGCGCGAGCGCGGCTATTGTTGTCTCATGGATGAACGCCAAATTCCGTCGGTCGGCGAGAAGGCTCCCGAGTTCGCGCTCGCCGACTCGACCGGCGTGGTTCGCCGGCTCGACGATCTGGTCGCTGGCGGATTGTGCGTCGTCGTTTTCTACCGCGGACACTGGTGACCGTTCTGCCTCCGCCAGTTGGCGGACTACTCGGAGCATCTCGAGGATTTTCGCGCCGCCGGCGCCGAGCTGGTTGCAATCTCGGTTGACGACGCCGCGCGCGCCGAGACCTGTCCGCCAGGAACTCGGCATCAAATTTCCGCTGCTATGCGACACCAGCCGCGAAGTCGTCAAAAAGTACGGCCTGCTCAACAGCGGAGAAAAAGGCGGCATCGCGCTTCCAGCGTCATTCGTGATCGACCGCGAGCGAGTCGTGCGTTTCCGCGCTCTGGAAGACGTCGCGTCACGCGTCAGCGTCGACCAACTTCTCGAATTGGTGCGCGAACTCGGCCGCGGCGTCGAGCCCAAAACCAAACCGCGCAACAGCGGCGTGTTCCCGGGATTGATGTTCCTCCGTGCGACGATGAACGCGATGCGGCACGGCGTCCGTTCGCCGAATAAGTAACTTTCCAACGCGGTGCGCCGAGCCTATGATTCAGCGCGCGAGGTCTGGATGAATCGTCGATACCTTGTCGCGCTCTCGTTTCTTCTCGCGGCCGGAATCACCGCATGCGCGGGCGGCGGTGTGACCGAGGCGCCGCCCGTCTTGCTGACGAATCCGCAGGGGAACCAGCGTCGAAGCGCTCGCGATGACCACGCCGCGCGCCAACGCGGCCGCGATTCGGCTCCGCGATGGACGCGTGCTGATTTGCGGCGGCACGGCGACCGGAGAAATAGGAGGCGTGCTCTCGAGCGCCGAGCTTTACGATCCAGTCGCGCGCACCTTCACTCCGACCGGCTCGATGACGGTGCCGCGCACCGGACAGACGATTACGATGCTGCATGACGGCCGCGTGCTGCTGACGGGCGGAGATCAGAACGCGGGCTATCGTTCGCAGCTCGCCAGCGCCGAGATTTACGATCCGAGCAGCGGCGCGTTCACCGCAACAGGCTCGATGTCGACGCCGCGCGAAGGACATACCGCGACGATGCTTCGCGACGGTCGCGTGCTCGTCGCCGGTGGCAGCCCCAACGGAATCCAGACGACTGGACAGCGCCGAGATTTACGATCCCGCGAGCGGCACCTTCAGCCGCACCGGCCATCTGCATCAGCCGCGTGTCGCGCATGTCGCCGCCCTGCTCGGCACGGGCAAAGTGCTGATTGCCGGCGGCGGCCGCGGCGGCATGCCCGGCGGATATATCTCGTACGACACCGCGGAAATGTACGATCCGGCGACGAGCAGCTTCACCGCGGTGCGCGCGCACATGAAGAGCGATCGCGTCGGCGCGGCTGCGGTCAAGCTCAACGACGGGCGCGTGCTGATCGTCGGCGGCAAAAGCGGCAGAGTCGTGACGAGCCGGCATCGCAATCTCTCTTCGCTGACGCCGCTCAACACCGCGGAGATTTTCGATCCCGAATCCGGCACCTTCATCAGGACCGGCGACATGAGCGCGCCGCATTATTTGGCGACTGCGACGCTGCTCAACGACGGGAATGTGCTGGTCGTCGGCGGATGGACCATCAGGGGGCCGATTGTGGTCGGAATGCGCGACGCGGAAGTCTATCAGCCCGAGACAAATCGTTTTTCTCGCGCCGGGCAAACCAACGTCGCGCGCCTGACGAACACTGCGACGCTGCTGAACGACGGCGAGGTATTGATCGCCGGCGGCGTAGCAGAGAAGGGGCTGATCACTGCGTCGGTCGAATTCTATTCTCCGAAGCAGCATCGATTTCTGATGCTTCCCGAAACTTCTCCGCGTGCCACGCGAATGAACGATTCGACGAACAAATTCATTGCCCGCGTTTGAGTTGCGCGACGCGCGTCGGAACCGCGCGATCATTTCCGTCCGCGCGAGCCGCGCTGCTTTGCTTCGTCAAGGAAGATTGCCCGACGTGCGGAATGACGATGCCGCTGATCGAAGCCGCGCATCGCGCGTTCGGTGCGTCGGTCGATGTGTGGGCGATAGGTCAGGACGCTGCAGGCAACGCGAAACTCGTCGAGCGATATGCGCTGACGGTGCCGATGCTCGACGACTCGGCGCTCACAGGTTTCATTCGACTACGACCTCGACACGGTTCCGACGATCATCCTCGCGGACGCGCATGGCCACGAGCTGCGCCGCTTCGTTGGCTTCGGACGCGACGATTGGCGCGAGATGTTCGCCGAGTTGTCGCGACTGTCGGGCACAGCCGTCGCCGGCCGTCGATTGGAATTCATATCCTGAGTCGCGCCCCGGATGCGGTTCCAAGTCGGTCGAGCCGGGAATCGCGGAACGTCTCGAAGCGAATGCGCGCGGCGACAAGCTGACCGCGCGACGAATCGAGCTGGGCGACGCCGAGGACGTTTTCGAATTCATGTTCGAGCGCGGGCTGACCGACGGTTTGCCCGTAGTGCCGCCGACGCCCGAGCGCGTGATGTGGATGCTGACGGGGACGCGCCGCGATCCGCGCGACGTGATCGCGATCGTGCCGCCGAACCTCGCGCCGGTGACGGTCGAGAAAGTCGCGGTCAACGCCGTGATGGCGGGATGCAAGCCCGAGTATCTGCCGGTCGTGATCGCGGCGCTCGAAGCGGTCTGCACCGACGAGTTCAACATCCACGGCATCATGTCGACGACGTGGGGCGCGACGCCGGTGATCGTCGTCAACGGCCCGATTCGCCATCGGCTCGACATGAACATGGGCATGATGGCGCTCGGCTACGGCACGCGCTCCAACGCGACTATCGGGCGCGCGCTGAAACTGGTGTTGCGCAACGTCGGCGGCGCGCGGCCCGGCGATATCGAGCGCTCGACGCTCGGCGCGATCGGCAAATTCACGACCTGCTTCGCCGAATGGGAGGAGCGCAGTCCGTGGGAGCCGCTGCACGTCGAGCGCGGCTTCAACAAGGACGACAACGTCGTGACGGTGTTCGGACTCGAAGCGGGCTCGCGACAGATTGCGGATCAGACTTCGCGAACGGCGCGCGCGCTGGCCGGCAGTCTCGGCATGGGGCTCGAAGCATGCTGGCATCCCAAGCAGCACAACGCCGGCGAGATTCTGCTGATCATTTCGCCCGAGCATGCCGACACTCTTGCGCGCGAGAAATGGACCAAGGCGGATGTGCGCGCGCGCATCCAGGAAGTGACGTCGCGGCCGACGCGCGAGTTGATCCGCGACGACGAGAGCGGCGAAGGAATTCCGCTGAGCGCGCTCGGCACGCCGACCGAAGAGCAGCTTGCGAAGACGATTGCGAAGTTTCGCAAGCCGGAGGATATCAATATCATCGTGGCTGGCGGCAACGCCGGGAAATTTTCCGCGGTGTTCGCCGGATGGGTCTCGGGTCCGATGGGATCGTCCAGCGTCAGCCGGCGAATCGAGGAGGCAACGAAAAATGAAACAGGTGATTATCGATCCGACCGACGAGCGGGTGCCGATTCGACGCACGCTGGCTGCGCGCTCTGACTCGATTGTCGGGCGCATCGCGCTGCTCGACATCGCCAAGCCGCGCGGCAACGTCTGATCGACCGGCTCGCCGAGCATCTGCAGGACCGGCTGCCCGGCATCGAGATCAAGCGCTTTCGCAAACCAACCTTCACCAAGCCGGCGCCCGACGACTTGCGCCGCCGGATCGCGCAGGAGAGCGACTTCGTTATCGAAGCGCTAGCCGATTGAGGGTCATGCACGACGTGCAGTGTGCACGACTCCGTATGGTTCGAGATCAATAAGAAGCCCGCGGTTGTGATCGCGTCGAACGAGTTCGTCGACGCAGCGCAGAAACAGGCCGACGCGCTGGGACTGCCGGAACTTCGCCGCGTTTTCGTGGCGCATCCGATTCAGGACGCGACCGACGATCAGATGCGCGCGAAGGCCGACGCGATCGTCAACGACGTGATCGCGGCGCTGAAGAAATAGTTATCTGATTAGTGTCGAGGTCGATTCGGCGACGTCGGTGACCATCTTGCCGGTCGCAGAGAAGGTTCCGGCCGTCGGGTCGTAGAGGTCGGCGAAGTTCGAGCGGCCGCCGGCGATCAGCGCGTCGCCGTTCTCGAGCACGGTCGCAGTCGCGCCGGCGTGGAGATTTTGCATCGAGCCGGTTGCGGCAAAAGTTGCGTGCGCGGGATCGAAAAGCTCGGCGCTCTGGAGAAATTCCGTGTCGCTGCTCTGACCGCCTGCGATCAGCACTTTGCCGCTGGCCAGCAATACTGCGGCTTGAAGCGTGCGGACGGTGGTCATCGCGCCCACCGGCGAAAACGCTGCCGTCTGAGGATTGAAAACTTCGGCGCTGTCGCTCGGCGCGCTCGCGTCGCCACCGCCTGCCACCAGCACGTTGCCGGCGAGAGGCCCGGAAACAACGCTCGGCGAAAGCCAGGTGGCGCTGTGATTCTCGCGCGGCGTGCTCATCCTGCCGGTCGACGTGAATTGTCCGGTCGCAGGATCGTAGAGTTCAGCGGTAGCGACGTCGCCGCCGCTCTCATCGCTGGTGCCGCCTGCGATCAGCACGTTTCCCGCCAGCGGACCGCTGGCGATCAGCGTGGCCGAATGACGCGCGCGCGTCGCCTTCATCGCGCCGGTCGCGGTGAACTTGCCGGTGGCAGGGTCGTACAGCTCCGCACTTCTTAGAGTGGCTCCGAGCGAGCCGGTCGCCGACCTTCCTCCTGCGATCAGTACTTTTCCGTCGGCCGGGCAATTGCATCCGGAAATCAGCGTCGCGGTATGCTCGGCGCGCGCGGTGTCCATCTTCGAAGCGACCGCGGAAAATTTTCCGCTGATAGGATCGTACAATTCAGCCGACGATAACGCGCGGCCCGAGGAGCCCTCGTTCAAAAGCACAGCTTCACCGCGGTGCGCTCGCACATGAAGAGCGATCGCGTCGGCGCGGCTGCGGTCAAGCTGAACGACGGGCGCGTGCTGATCGTCGGCGGTAAAAGCGGCAGAGTCGTGTCGAGTCGGCATCGCAATCTCTCTTCACTGACGCCGCTCAACACGGCGGAGATTTTCGATCCCGAATCCGGCACCTTCTTCGGGACTGGCGACATGACCGCGCCGCATTATTTGGGGACTGCGACGCTGCTCAACGACGGGAGCGTGCTGGTCGTCGGCGGATGGACTATCAGGGGGCCAATTGTGGTTGGAATGCGCGACGCGGAAGTCTATCAGCCTGAGACAAATCGTTTTTTTCGCACCGGGTCAAACCAACGTCGCGCGCCTGACGAACACTGCGACGCTACTGAACGACGGCGAGGTATTAGTCGCGGGCGGGGTAGCAGAGAAGGGGCTGATTACTTCGTCGGTCGAATTCTATTCTCCGAAGCAGCATCGGTTCCTCATGCTCCCCGAAACTTCTCCCGTGACGGAATGAACAAATCGACGAACAATTCATTGCCCGCATTTGAGTTGCGCGACGCGCGTGGAACGGCGCAATCATTCCCATCCGCGCGGACCGCCCTCCTCTGCTTCGTCAAGGAAGATTGCCCGACCTGCGAAATGACGATGCCGCTTATCGAGGCCGCGCATCGCGCGTTCGCATCGGTCGGTCGATGTGTGCGCGATCGGGCAGGACGCTCGAGGGCAATGCGAAACTCGTCGAGCGATTTGCGCTGACAGCGCCGATGCTCGATGACTCGGCGCTGAAAGGTTTCGTTCGCCTACGACCTCGACACGGTGCCGACGATCATCCTCGCGGACGCCCATGGTAGCGAAATGCGCCGCTTCGTTGGCTTCGAAACGCGACGATTGGCAATAGATGTTGGCCGAGTTGTCGCGGTTGTCGGGCGAGCAATCGCCGGTTATCGATTGGAATTCATATCCGCAGTCGCGTCCCGGATGTGGTTCCAAGTCGGTCGAGCCGGGAATCGCCGAACGGCTCGAAGCGGAAGCGCGCGGCGACAAGCTGACGGCGCGACGAATCGAGATGGGCGACGCCGAGGACGTTTTCGAATTCATGTTCGAGCGCGGCCTCACCGATGGCTTGCCGGTGGTTCCGCCGACGCCCGAGCGCGTGATGCGGATGCTGACGGGGACCCGGCGCGATCCGCGCGAGGTGATCGCGGTCGCTGCCGCCGAACATGGCGTCCGGTGACGATCGAGAAAGTCGCGGTCAACGCCGTCATG
This sequence comes from uncultured delta proteobacterium, assembly GCA_963733715.1. Lineage (GTDB taxonomy): Bacteria > Desulfobacterota > Binatia > Binatales > Binataceae > Binatus. The sequence continues at coordinate 127,327 of CAVTEN010000021.1, read as the reverse complement.
GCGGGATGCAAACCCGAGTATCTGCCGGTCGTCATCGCGGCGCTCGAAGCGGTCTGCACCGCCGAGTTCAACATCCACGGCATCATGTCGACCACCTGGGGCGCGACGCCGGTGATCGTCGTCAACGGCCGATTCGCGATCGGCTCGACATGAACATGGGCATGATGGCGCTCGGCTACGGCAATCGCGCCAACGCGACTATCGGGCGCGCGGTGAAACTGGTGTTGCGCAACGTCGGCGGCGCGCGGCCGGGCGATATCGAGCGCTCGACGCTGGGCGCGCCCGGCAAGTTCACCACCTGCTTCGCCGAATGGGAGGAGCGCAGTCCGTGGGAGCCGCTGCACGTCGAGCGCGGCTTCAAAAAGGAGGAAAACGTCGTGACGGTGTTCGGGCTGGAGGCGGGCTCGCGGCAGATTGCCGACCAGACCTCGCGGACGGCGCGCGCGCTGTGCGGCAGTCTCGGCCTCGGGCTCGAGGCATGCTGGCATCCGAAGCAACACGGCGCCGGCGAGATTCTGCTGATCGTTTGCCCCGAGCATGCCGACACCATCGCGCGCGAGAAATGGACCAAGGCGCAGGTGCGCGCGCGCATCCAGGAAATCACCTCGCGGCCGACTGCGCGAGTTGATCCGCGACGACGAGAGCGGCGAAGGAATTCCGCTGAGCGCGCTCGGCATCACCGACCGACCGGAGCAGCTTGCGACAGACGATTCCGAAATTTCGCAAAGCCGGAAAATATCAATATGATTGTGGCGGGCGGCGAGGCGGGGAAATTTTCCGCGGTGTTCGCCGGATGGGTCTCGGGTCCGATGGGATCGTGCAGCGTCAGCCGCCGAATCGAGGAGGCATAAAACATGAAACAGGTCATTATGATCCGACCGACGAGCGGGTGCCGATTCGACGCACGCTCGCTGAGCGCACGGCTCGATTGTCGGCCGTGTCGCGCTGCTCGACATTGCGAAGCCGCGCGGCGACGTGCTGATCGACCAACTCGCGGCGCGCCTGCGCGAGGACATGCTGCCCGGTGTGGAAATCAAGCGCGTTTCGCAAACCAACCTTCACCAAACCGGCGCCCGAAGAGTTGCGGCGCCGGATCGCACAGGAGAGCGACTTCGTTATCGAAGCGCTAGCCGATTGAGGGTCATGCACAACGTGCAGTGTGCACGATTCAGTATGGTTTGAAATCAATGGGAAGCCCTCGGTGGTGGTGGCGTCGAACGCGTTCGTCGACGCGGCCGAGAAACAGGCCGCCGCGCTGGGACTGCCGGAACTCAATCGCGTGTTCGTGGCGCATCCGATCCAGGATGCGACCGACGATCAGATGCGCGAGAAGGCCGACGCGATCGTCAATGACGTGTCGCGGCGTTGAAGAACTAGTTATCTGATTAGTGTCGAGGTCGACTCTGCCACGTCGGTGATCATCTTGCCGGTCGCAGAGAAGGTTCCGGCCGTCGGGTCGTAGAGGTCGGCGAAGTTCGAGCGGCCCCCGGCGATTAGCGCGTCACCGTTCTCGAGCACGGTCGCAGTCGCGCCGGCGTGGAGATTTTGCATCGCACCAGTTGCGGCAAAAGTTGCGTGCGCGGGATCGAAAAGCTCGGCACTCTGCAAAAATTCCGTGTCGCTGCTCTGACCGCCTGCGATCAGCACTTTGCCACTGGCCAGCAAGACTGCGGCTTGAAGCGTGCGAGTGGTGGTCATCGCTCCCACCGGCGAAAACGCTCCCGTTTGAGGATTGAAAACTTCGGCGCTGTCACTCGTCGCGCTCGCGTCGCTGCCACCCGCCACCAGCACGTTGCCGGTGAGAGGCCCTGAAACAACGCTCGGCGAAAGCCAGGTGGCGCTGTGATTCTCGCGCGGCGTGCTCATCCTGCCGGTCGACGCGAATTGTCCGGTCGCAGGATCGTAGAGTTCAGCGGTAGCGACGTCGCCGCCGCTCTCATCGCTGGTGCCGCCTGCGATCAGCACGTTTCCCGCCAGCGGACCGCTGGCAATCAGCGTGGCCGAATGACGCGCGCGGGTCGCCTTCATCGCGCCGGTCGCGGTGAACTTGCCGGTGGCAGGGTCGTACAGTTCCGCACTCCTTAGAGTCGCTCCGAGCGAGCCGGTGGCCGACCTTCCTCCGGCGATCAGTATTTTTCCGTCGGCCGCGCAATTGCACCCGGAAATCAGCGTTGCGGTATGCTCGGCGCGCGCGGTGTCCATCTTCGAAGCAACCGCGGAAAATTTCCCGCTGATAGGGTCGTACAATTCAGCTGACGATAGCGCTTGGCCGGTGGCTCCCTCGCCGCCCGCGACCAGAATTTTGCCGCCCGGCAACACTGTTGCAGTATGATCTTCTCGCGCGTCTTTCATCGATGATGCGGCTGCGAACGCGTTCTTCGACGGATCGAAAAGCTCTGCGCTGGCGAGCGCGAACTGTCCATTGCCCTGCCCGCCCGCGAGCAGTACGAAACCGGAATGCGGCGCCAGGTCGGGATGTCCCACCGGCTGAGTGCCGCCACCACCGGGGTTTGATATGGCAGGAGCATTAACTCCGCTACCCGACGAGGCCGGCGCGCTGGGCAACGATCCTCCGGTCGGCGATGTCAGCGGCGCCGAGATGCCACCGACTGCGCTCATCGCAATCGGCCCCGGCGGTTGCGAGTTACCGCCCGTGACAGGGGCGGCGCTGCCCTGATCATTCCACACTCCAGACGACTGCGGTGGCGGCTCAGGATTTTCGTTAGGCAAATCCGGAACCATCACCACTACGGTCATGTCCTTGGATTTCTTTTTCGATTCAGGCGGTCCGAATCCGATCTGTTGCGGCAGAGCGCTCGCGGCATCAGCCGCGTGGCGCACGCGAATTGCCGTGCGGGACTTTGCAACTCCTGATGCGGAGTCAACGTCGTCGGAGTGCTCGGACGCCGACGCTACGAAACCGAAATGATGACGAGGAAGCGGACCTCGATCGAGCGCGATCAACGCAGCTACCGCGCTCGCAGCGATCACTCCGCCAGCAAGCAGCGCATCGCGGATCAGCGGTCGGTCTCTCAAACCAGCCATCGCAGCCATCCCCTCGCGTGCGACTCCCCCGATAGGAATGGAGGGATAGTAATACGATCGCGCGCGATGCGAAAGTCAGTCTTCTGAACCGAGCTAACCGGCAGCGAGAGTCTATTTGAGAGGCGGGTTTATTTGCATGCCCGCGCGTGATGAAATCGCTGGGAACGTGGAAGATGGGTTGCAGGAAATCGCAGTGGAGTCGGAAAATATTCGGCGTCATGAAACGCTTGAATCCCGCATGTCGTCGCTAACGACGCCTGCGCTCATGCTCGATCCTCCGCCTGAGCGAATCCTGGTCAAGGAAGTTAACTGGCTGGGCGATGTCGTGATGAGCCTGCCTGCGCTGCGGGCGATTCGGCGCACGTGGCCACACGCCCATCTCGCGGTTCTCATCAAGAAGGAGCTCGCGAGCTTTTTTGATGGCGCTCGATGGATCGACGAGGTGATTCCGTATTCGGTTGGGCGCGGTCTCTCGGGATTTTTCGATCGGCGTAGAATTGTCGGCGAGATCCGCTCGCGGCGATTCGATCTTGGCGTACTGTTTCCGAACAGTTTCGAGTCGGCCTTGTGGATCACGATGGCTGGAATCCGGCGGCGCGCCGGTTTCGTCGCCGATGCGCGCGGCTCGATGCTTACATTGAAGGCGTCGCCGCCGCCGGAAGCTGTGACTGGGCATCAGGTGAACTATTGGCTCGCGATGGTGCGTGCGACGGGCGTCGCCGACGGGCGCGCCGATGATTTTGCGATCGACGTGCATGAACCGCATCGCGCGCGTATGCGCGAATGGCTTGCGGCGAATCGCAAACGTCCCGGGCGTCCAATCTTTGCGATCGCTCCCGCTGCAGCATACGGCCCGGCGAAGGAGTGGCCTGCGGAAAGTTATGGCTCGCTGATCGATCTGCTCGCGCGACGCGAGGATGCCGAAGTCGTGATGGTTGGCGCGCCCTCGGAACGCGCGAAGTGCGAGGAAGTCGCGGCGGCCAGCAAAGCTGGCGCGATCATCGCGGCCGGACACACCAATATCGGCGAGCTGATCGCGTTGCTGTCGCTGTGCGACGGGTTCATCGGCAACGATTCTGGATGCATGCATATCGCGGGAGCGCTCGGAATCCCGACCGTCGCGATTTTCGGATCGACCAATCCGAATCGCACTGGGCCGATGGGGCCGAAGACGCGCGTGATTTACCGCAAGCTCGAATGCAGCCCGTGCCTCGCACGCACCTGCCGCTTCGGGCATTACAACTGCCTGACGCAGATCGAACCGGCGGAACTCGTCGACGCGATCGTCGCGATGCGTACGCCGCATTGAAACTGAATACCGGAAGAATCGGGGTATCAAGATGAGACTCAATGAACTCGCGTCGAAGCTGGGACTCGAACTCCGCGGTGACGGAGGCGTGGAGATTTTCGCGCCCGCGCCGATCGAGGCCGCCAGTCCCGGCATGATCGTTTTCGTGGCGAGCGCGAAGTACGCGCCCGCGCTGCAGTCCAACGTATCGGCCGCAATCACGACGGCGGAGCTGTCGGCGGGCGCGAAGTGCGCGACGCTTATCAGCGCGAATCCCTACGCCGACTTCGCGCGCGTGCTCGAGATTTTCTTTCCGCCTTATCGACCAGCCCCGGGAATCGATCCGCGCGCCTCGATCGCACCCGACGCGACGATTGGCGCAAACGCGTCGATCGGCGCCTTGGCGGTGATCAGTGCGGGCGTGTCGATTGGGCGCGACGCGGTGATTCATCCGAACGTCACGATTTACCCCAACGTGCGCATCGGCGATCGCTTCACCGCGCACAGCGGCGTGTCGATTCGCGAAGGCACGGTGATTGGAAATCGTGTGACGCTTTTGAACGGCGCGGTGATCGGCGCCGACGGATTCGGGTTTGTCGAAGAGAAAGGCGACTTGACCAAAATTCCACAAGTCGGGATCGTTCTAATAGAGGACGATGTGGAGATTGGCGCGAATTCTACCGTCGACCGCGCGATGATGGGCGCGACGGTGCTGCATCGCGGCGTCAAACTCGACGACCAGGTTCATATCGGACACAACTGCGAAATCGGCGAGTACTCTCGCTTCTCTGGCCACACCGGAATCTCCGGCTCGACGCGAATCGGCAAATGGTGTCTGTTCGGCGGACAAGTCGGATGCGCCGACCACGTGACGATCGGCGATCGCGTGATGGTGGTGGCGAAGGCGGGAATCCACAACGACTTGAAGGACGACGCGATTGTCTCCGGCATCCCGGCCGTCGACGTGCGCAAATTCCGTCGTTATGCCGTCGTGCTCACTCGCCTGCCCGAAATAATTCGGCGAGTGCGAGCACTCGAGCATCACGCGGGCATCGGCGGCAGCGACGCGTAGCCGGTGGTGAAAATGCTGAAGACGCGACAAATACTGCTGACGATCGGATTGGCAGTGGCCGCGGCGATTTTTTGTTCGGGATGCCCCGCTTTGATGATTCCGGGTCTCGCCTACTCGGGCTACAAGTACGAGCATGACAAGAATCAACCCGCGGCAAGTGCGTCGCCTGCGCCTAGTCCGCAGAGCAGCAAGTCGACGGCCTCGCAGCAACAAAAAATTCCTGACAGCGAAATCGAATAGCCGATCCAGGCCCCGCTTGTGGCCGAGCTGACGTTCACGCTGCGGCCGCAGCCTCCCTTCCGTCTCGACCTGACGGTGTGGGCGCTTCGCAGGCGAGCGCACAACGTCGTCGATCGATTCGAGGACGGCATCTGGCGGCGCGTGCTTGTGATCGGCAACTCACCGGTGGCAATGGCAGTCAGGCAGACGCGCAGCGGTGAGCGTCCGGAAATCGAAGTGCTGATTTCCGCCGCGCGACCGCAAGCGGTGAAGGCGGAAGTTACCGCGATTGTCACGAGAATGCTCGGACTGGACCGCGACCTCTCGGACTTCTACCGCCTTGCGCGAGGCGACGCGCATCTGCGTGAGCTCGCCGATCATCTGCGAGGAATGAAACCGGTCCGCTACGCCAGCGTGTTCGAGGCATTCGCGAATGCGGTGGCATGCCAGCTGGTTTCTCTCAGCGCGGGAATGCATGTGCTGAATCGGCTGACGGCGGCCTTCGGGATTGTCGGCGAGGTCAACAACGCGGCGGCGTCAATGCGATCTTTCCCACCAGCTGCGGCGATTGCCCACTCGAATCCTGACGCGCTACGAGCGCTGGGGCTCAGCAGACAGAAGGGAGAATATCTGATCGGTCTCGCGCAGCTGGCAATCGATCCGAAGGATCCCGATTTCGTATCGATCGGGCAGCTCGATGACGACGACGCAATCGCACGCCTCTCGAAGATTCGAGGCGTGGGGCGCTGGACGGCGGAATACGTGATGCTGCGCGGTTTCGGGCGCATCAACATTTTCCCCGGCGACGACGTGGGCGGCCGTAACAAACTGTTCGAGTGGCTCGGGCTGGGCGACGCTCCCACTTACGACAGCGTCGGCAGGATGCTCGAGCGGTGGCATCCGTACGGCGGACTAATCTATCTTCACCTGATTGTAAATGCAGTCGCCGACGCCGGCCACGTCGCGACCTGAAAGTGTGGAGGTTTGCGGGTGCTCGCGTATGTTCTGATTGCTGTGGGCAGCGCGCTCGGCGGGATGGGACGATACTTTGTTTCCGGCGTCGTCACCACGCTCACCGGCGGCACGTTTCCGTACGGCACGATGATCGTGAATATCACGGGCTGTTTGGTGATTGGATTTTTCGCGACGCTGACGGGACCCGACGGCCGTTTGCTGGTTGGCACGCCGGCGCGCCAGTTTGTGATGATCGGAATCTGCGGCGGCTACACGACGTTCTCGAGTTTCTCGCTCGAGACGCTTTACCTGATGCAGGCGGGCGAGTGGATGCCGGCCGCGTTGAACGCCGCCGGTTCGGTTATCCTGTGCCTCGTGTCAGTATCGGTTGGGTATGTCGCCGCGGCGGCGCTCAACCGGGGAGTGTAGCGATGCAAATCCCACGCGATGCGGTGTTGCTGAGAATTTTTATCGGCGAGAGCGAGCGCTCGAACCACAAGCCGCTCTACGAAGCGATCGTGCTGAAAGCGCGCGAGCTTCAACTCGGCGGCGCGACGGTGCTGCGCGGCCCGATGGGCTTCGGCAGGTCGAGCCATCTGCATTCGGCAAAAATTCTGCGGCTGTCTGAGGACCTGCCGATGGTCATCGAAATCGTCGACAGCCAGGCGAAGATCAACGCGTTCCTGCCCGTGCTGGATAAAATGATGGGCTCCGGACTGATCACGGTCGAGAAGGTGCAGGTACTACAATACGGCGTCGGGAAATCCAAAACTTGAGCGAGGAGCAGTGACGTGGAAAAAAAATATATCAATCCGGATACGCTGATGACGCCGCGCGGTTTTACGCAGGTCGTGACGATCGCCGGAGCGTCGAAGTTAGTGTTCATTTCGGGCCAGGTAGCAGTCGATAAGGAAGGCAAGTTGGTTGGCCCCGGCGACTTGAAGGCGCAGATTCGCCAGGCGGCCTCGAATCTGAAAGCCGCGCTGACCGCTGCAGGAGCCACCGCCGCCGACATCGTGAAGACCAACACTTACATCGTTAATTACAAGCAGGCCGACTACTCCGCGATGCGTGAGGCGCGCGCCGAATTGTTTCCCGAAGGCGAGCCGCCGGCCTCGACGATGGTGGGAGTGACCTCGCTCGCAATCGACGGGCTCATGGTCGAAATGGAAGCGATCGCAGCGGTGAAGTGAGCGATTAGCATCACGAAGTAGCTCCTGAATGTCTTCAAGTTATAATTTCTTACAATTTGATTCGTCAGCGCGGTCATAGTAGACAGTAGAGTCCACCGGCGAAGCTGCCGGCGACGGGGACGTTGACCGCTGCGGCAGGATGGCCGCAAATGATGGAGGAAATTATAATGGAAGCCGAAGCGCAACCGCTCGCTGTATCACGCCGGGGGATGGGGACGATGGCCAGTATCGAGGAACAATATCGGGGATCGACCGAAAAGTCTGCCCAACTCGCCAAGCGCGCCGAGCGCGTGATGCCCGGCGGCGACACGCGCACGACGACCAATTACAAGCCCTACCCGCTCACCCTCAAGCGCGGCGAAGGGCCGTTTTTGTGGGACGTAGACGGCAACAGGTACATCGATCTGCTCGGCAACTACACCAGCCTGGTTCATGGCAACGCGTATCCGCCGATTGTCGAGGCCGCCACCAAGGCTGTCCGCGACGGCAGCTCGTGGCCGGCACGCTCGGAGGCGCAAATCGAGTTGGCGACGCTGTTATGCGAACGCGTTGAATCTGTCGAGCGCGTGCGATTTTGCAATTCAGGGACGGAAGCCGGGATGCTCGCGGCGCACGTCGCGCGGCGCCTCACTGGCCGCAAGCTGATCCTGATGGCGCGCTACGGCTATCACGGATCGTACGACGATTTGGAAGTCGGGCTGGCCGGGACGGACGGCGAGCGCACGATGCTCGCGGATTTCGGCGAGGCGACCGCCTTCGAGGCGTTGCTATCGGAGCGCGGCGCGGAAATCGCGGCCGTGTTCCTCGAGCCTGTCCTAGGCTCAGCGGGAGTAGTCGAGCCGCCCCAGGGATTTCTCGAGCGCGTGGCCGAAGCGACGCGTCGCGCCGGTGCGATGTTCGTCGTCGATGAAGTGATCACGCTCAGATTGGCCGAAGGCGGCGGGCAGCAGATTTTCGAGGTCAAGCCGGACCTGACGATGTTCGGAAAGATCATCGGCGGCGGATTCCCGGTCGGCGCGATCGGTGGCAGCGAAGACGTAATGTCGACATTCGACCCGCGCAATCGCGGATCGATTTTTCATTCCGGCACTTTCAACGGTAATCCTGTGACCTGCGCGGCGGGCACCGCGTCGATCCGCGAACTGACTCAGGCGCGAATCGACAAGATGGCGAAGCAGGGCGAGCGGCTGGCGGCCGAGCTGGCGCGCGCGGCGCGTCAGGTGGAGCTGCCATTTTCGGTGCGGCACTGCGGATCGCTGATGAACGTATTTTTTCTCAAGGAGCCGCCGCCCCCGACGATCGCTCGCGAGGACGCGCGCGCAATCGCCAACTTCCATCTGGCGGCGCTGAATCAAGGTTTGTTTCTGGCACCGCGCGGGATGATCGCGCTCTCGACCGTGATCACCGACGAAGTCCTGAGCGAGATTTGCGAGCGCGCCGCAAAGGCGATGGCCGACGTCGCGCATGCCGGCGAGTAGCCGCGGCAACAGCACTTAGCATCTCTTAAGCGACGGGAACCCGCGTCATCATGACGGCGCGGGTTTCTTTTTACCGCTTCCGTTTATGTCCGCGACTCAGAACTGACTCGCGCCCGTCACACATAATTTGTCGCGGCGAAAACTTTCCTTAATCGCGCCGTCACTTTCGCTGGTTAGTGTGCGCGTCTCGCGGATCGAGTTGGTCCGCACGCAACCACATTCCAGGGAGGGATATTCATCATGCGAGGAACCAAATTACTCGCGCGCGCCATCTGTGCGCTCGCGATCACATCGATCTGTGCTGGACCTGCGATGGCGAAGCCGAAGGCGTCGGCGGGGACGGCGACTCCTATCCAGCACGTCGTCGTGATCTTTCAGGAGAACGTCTCATTCGATCATTACTTCGGCACTTATCCGATGGCTATGAACAGCACACCGGGCGAACCGATCTTTCACGCTGATCCGAAGACGCCGTCGGTCAACAACCTTCTGTCCGCGGGCTTGCTCACCAAAAACCCAAACTTCGTCTCTCCTAACGGAAATCCGTTCCGGCTCACCCGTGCGGAAGCCGCGACCTGCGATCAGGATCACGGCTATACCGACGAGCAGGCGATGTTCGACCTGGGCTTGATGGACAACTTCCTGCACTTCAATACCAGTGCTTGCACGGGTCTGGTGACGGGGCAACCGGTGCCGGACGCAGGCCATCCCAATGACTTGATCATGGGATATTACGACGGCAACACCGTCACCGCGTTGTGGAACTACGCGCAAAATTTCGCGATGAACGACAATTCGTACGGCACCGGATTCGGCCCATCGAGCCCGGGCGTGATCAATCTCGTCGCGGGCAATACCAACGGAGTCGATGCCAGCACCCTGATGAGTGGGGCCGCGAGCGACACGGTGGCCGACGGAGCCGGCGGGCTCTCGCTCATCAATGACGGACAGCCGGGACTCGACACCTGCGATAGCCGCGACAACTTGAGCTTCCTCAGCACCGCCAAAAACATCGGCGACCTGCTGAACACCGCCGGCGTGACCTGGGGCAACTTCGCGGGAGGCTTTGATCTAACGGTTACCAATCCCAACGGCACCACCGGATGCCATCGCACTACTTCTTCCGCCACCGGCGTGTTCGTGCCCAAGGCGGACTACATTCCTCATCACGAGGGGTTCCAATATTACGCCAGCACGAGGAACCCGACGCACGCCCGTCCCGCCTCAGTCAATGTGATCGGTCAGAGCGACGGCGTCACGAATCATCAGTATGACCTCCACGATTTCTTCGACGCCGTGAGCGCGGGCAACTTCCCTGCGGTATCTATTCTCAAGGCGGACGGCTTCCAGGACGGCCATGCGGGCTACTCCAGTCCGCTGGACGAGCAGACTTTTATCGTCAACACGGTCAACTTCATCCAATCGCGGCCGGAATGGAAGAACACCCTAATCGTCATCGCCTATGACGATTCTGACGGATGGTACGATCATCAGATTGGCCCGATCGTCAGCCAGTCAAATACGACGGCGGACGTAGGGCCGACCGGATCGGTAAACGCGGGCAAACAACTGTGCGGAACCAAGAACAGCGACGGAATCGGCGGCCGCTGCGGATACGGCCCGCGCTTGCCCTTCATCGTGATCTCGCCCTTCGCAAAGAGAAACTTCGTCGATCACACGATCACGGATCAGAGCTCGATCATTGGATTTGTCGAAGACAACTGGGGCCTGCCGCGCATCCCAAATTCGATGGACAGCATCGCGGGAACGATCACCAACATGCTCGATTTCTCTCAACAGCAGGGAGACGAAGGGAACAACCGGACCTTGATTCTCGATCCCAGCACGGGGCAGCCGGTCCATGGACATGGGCAGGGCGACGACTGATTTCGAGATCCTCTAGACACAGCTGGAGGCGCGCGCGGCAGGTCCGCGTGCGCCTCCGCATTTTCAGGTCTTTACTATCGCCAAATTCTGCTCGCTGTTCACGCCGCCTTCAGTTCCGACGTGCAATGCGGGCATCGCGTGGCCGCGAGCGGGATCGCAGTCGCGCAATACTGGCAGTTTTTGGTCGAAGGTGGCGCGGGTTTGTTGGCGCCGGTCAGGTGATTGATCCATTTCACCAGCAGGAAGACCGCGAACGCGATTATTATGAAATCGACGATCGTATTCAGGAACAGTCCGATGTTCAGCGTCGGTGCGCCCGCCTTCTTCGCGTCCGCGATAGTGTCGTAGTGCTTCGACGACAGATTGATGAACAGGTTCGAGAAATCGACCGCGCCGAGCGCAAGACCGATCGGCGGCATCAGGATGTCGCTGGTGAACGACGTGACGATTTTCCCGAACGCCGCGCCGACTACGAACCCGACCGCGAGATCGATCACGTTGCCCTTGACTGCGAACTCTTTGAACTCTGAGAGTATCGACACGACGCGTCCTCCGTTGCTCGGCTGGATTTGCTGAAGGAGCCTCGCCTACCAAAGCATCGCGGCGGGCCAATGTAAAACCTTCGGTCGGGATGTGGAACCACGGATTGACATTTCAGAAACGCATCTGGTAGCCGATGTAGTAAGTGCACACCCAGGAGGCCAGCCGATGGGATCAGTCCATATCAAAGACGAAGAGCGAGTCGGTTCGCAAGCCAAGTACAAACTCGAACCTTCGGTCTATCTGCAGAAGCTCTACGAGTCCGGCACTCCTGACCTCGGCTGGATGAACCAGATGGGCGAATGGGGCGTGCGCGCCAAGCCGGGCAACCTGGGACTGCGCCTGAAGGATATCGAGATCGGGAGCTATGGAATCATCCCCGAGCACGGCGGAGCGCATCGCTCGATGGCGCCGCGCGGCGCCGTGATTCCCGACGACGTGCCCTCGCTCGGCTTCACGATCAACGAAAAGGCCGAGTGCTGGGCCGACAACGTGAGCGAGCTGTACGAAGAGGCGGTCGCGCGTCAGTGGAGCTCCGCGCGCGATATCCCGTGGACCGAACTCAAGCCGCTGCCCGACGATCTCGAACGCGCGATGTGCCAGTTGTGCACGTTCCTGACCGAGGTGGAATTCATCGCGGCCGACGCGCCGACGCGATGGATGGGGCAGATGAATCACGATTTCTTCGAAGTGAAGATGTTCCTCGCGACGCAGGCGATGGACGAGGCGCGTCACATGGACGTGTTTCGAAAGCGCGCGCTCGCCAACGGCGGCGGCCTCGGCAAGGCCAGCCCGATCAGCGAGCTGTCGCTGAAGCGAATCTTCGACTGCCCGAGCTTCTCCGCGCAGACCGGCCGCTTGCAACTGCTCGGCGAAGGCTTCGTGCTGACGATGTTCCGCCAGGGCGAGTTCCTGGCGCCGAGCCGCGTCGATCAGGAGATCTTCCGGCGATGCATGCAGGACGAATCGCGCCACGTCGGCTTCGGCACGATGCATCTGCGCGCGCAGCTCAAGGCGAATCCCGCGGTGGCTGAGGAGCTGCACGAACAGCTCGACGATGCCGAGCGGATTCTGCTCGAGACCTTCAGCGTGCCCGAGGCGGTCGAGCCGATGGCCATTCTGATGGGCGGCGGCGTCGATCATTTCGACAAGGGCATGGAGCTGCAGGGGCAGTTGTGGCGGCGAATCGTGCACGAGTACCTGCAGCGATGCGACTCGGCCGGACTCGACCGGCGTCCGCGATGTATCCTGCCGACGGATTTCAACAAGCTGTTCGAAGCCGAGGCCTGATGGCGTCGTTTCCCGACTCAGAGTGGTTTCTCACCCTCGGCAAGCTCATGAATGCCGAGGGTGAACTTTTCCGGCGGCTCGGCTACGCCGAGACGCGCTTCGCGGTGCGAATCGTGCCGAACAACACAGGCAACGGCGGCGATCGAATCGTTGGGCTGGTGATCGACGGCTATCAGCTAACCGAGGCAACACCCGTCGCCGATCTGAACGACTACGATCCTGATTTCGTGATCTGCGGCAAGCGTGAGATTTGGGATCGAATGCTGGGTGAGATCGCCGAGCACGGCCGTCCGCAGCTTCGGCATACGCTGAGCTCGCTCGCGCTGGTGGGCGAAGAGTTATGGCTGGAGTCGACCGATCAGTTGCGCGAAGATAAGTTCTACCGCTTCAACCAGACGCTGCAGGAGCTACTGAATCTCGCCTCGAAAGTCCCTGCGTGAAGAATTTCGAAAGTTCGCCGCCGCGCCAAAACGACAAGCGGCCCGAAATGAAGGGAGAGAGAATGGACAAGCATCCGATTCGCTTCGGAGTTCAGACCGGACAGCAGAATATCGAGTGGGAACAATTGCGCAGCTTCTGGGCGAAGGCCGACGGCTGGGGCTATGACTCGCTCTGGGTGTTCGACCACTTTTATCCGATCTTTTCGCCTGATCCGGCCGGACCATGCTTCGAAGGTTGGACTCTGCTGAGTGCTCTTAGCCAGAATACCAAGCGCGCGCGAATCGGTGCACTGGTCAATGGCAACACTTATCGCAACCCATGCCTCACGGCGAAGATGGCGGCAACGCTCGACAACGCCAGCGGCGGCAGGCTCAACCTCGGCCTCGGTGCAGGATGGTTCGAAGCAGAACATCGCAGCCTCGGTTTCGATTTCAAGACACTCGGCGGACGGCTGAAGGCGCTCGACGAATCGTGCCAGATAATCAAGGGGATGTTCACGCAGGAGAAGACCACGCTCAAGGGCGAGCACTACAACGTGGTGGATGCGATCTGTAATCCGAAACCAGTGCAGAAAAATCTGCCCCTGATGATCGGCGGACACGGCGAGAAGGTGCTGCTCAAGATCGTCGCGAAGTATGCCGACATGTGGAACATGGGCAACGCGGACGCCGCCGAAATGAAGCGGCTGATCGGCGTGATCGAGCGACACGGCGACACTGTCGGCCGCAACACCGACGAAATCGAAAAGACTCTGATGCTCGCGCTTTGCTACAAGGCACCGAAGCAGCGGGAAGAAACGCTTTCATCGATCGTCGCGATGATGGCGCAGACTACGCCCGAACGTGCGCGCGACATCATGATTATCGGGAGCAAGCAGGAGTGCGTCGACAAGCTCGAACGTTACATCAAGGCGGGAGTCTCGCACTTCATCTTCCTGCACAACCCGCCGATTACCGCTGAAGAGGACATCCAGGCCTTCGCCGAGGACATCATTCCCGAGTTCCATTCGCGGTAAATAATCCTGACGCGCAGAACTCACAGGGTCGTTATGCGCGATGCCGGCGCGACTTGGGGCATGCCTGCGTTCGCGGCGGCGACAACAGTTCCAAACATTATTGCTGCTGAAAGAATCGCGGCAAAAACGAAGCCGGCGGTTTTCATGTGCATCCTTCTGACAAGGAATACGCACGACCACACCGCCGGTTACGGAACCTAAACGCTCCGTTAGGATTTAGTTACTATGCCGCCTTGACTATGATTTCGTCTGCGTCGGGCCGATTGCCCTTGCCGCGGCTGTGCGGCGTGCCGTGGCGAACGTCAGTGGCGAGGCCGAATTTCTCCAGCGCCAGTATCAGCCAGTAGCCGGCGTCAGGCTGGCGCCAGCTCCATCCGAGACGCGCGGAACCGGGACGTGCGTGATGGTTGCGATGCCAGTTCTCGCCCTGAAACAGATGCATCAGTGCGAGCCATTTCACGTTGCGGCTCGAATCCTGCCCCACCTTGATGCCGGGTTCGGTGTGGCAGACGCTGTTGACGAAGCATTGCGCATGCAGTCCGAAGCAAAGGCGAATCGCGCCCAGCCAGAAAAATGCGGCCGGGCTGAAATACAATCCGCCGAAATATGAAAGCGCGAGAATCGGCGCCTGGAACCATCGCCATGCGCGATACGAGACGCCATTGAGATCGGGGCAGTACCGATCGACAGGCGGTTCGCCCGCCTGCCACAGCCATCGCAGATGCGCCCACCAGAAGCCGCCCCAAATCGGGCTCGAGATATCTTCGGGGGTGTCAGCCTTGGCGTGATGCAGGCGATGGCCCGCGGCCCACGTGGTCGGCGCGCCGGAGCCGTTGAACATCGCAAAGAAAATCAGCACTCCGCGCGCCCACGGATTAAGCGTGAGCGATCGATGCGCGATCGCGCGATGGTACCCGACGGTGGTGCCCAGTCCGCCGATGAACACGAGCGCCACAGCGCCGAGAATTATGTGCCATCCGGGAAGCGGGTAAAGGACGAGTCCAATAGCGGCGGTAATATGAATCAGGCAGACCCAGAACAGTATCGAAATGTCGCGACCCGCGGCGTGCCACCAGGGCTTGTTCCACGGTTCGGTCTTTAAGGTTTCTGTCGTGCTCACCGTCGTGAAAGCTGCTGCCATTCTTCTCTCCAGCGGACGTATTTCGGCTACACCACCGCCCGCGCCCGTTTGGCTGCACGGATGATGATGCCTCGGCCGCCAGGCATGCGTGCGTGCAATTCCTGGCTGCCACCAGCATCAGCACATTTTCACTTTTCGCAGGGATGCCTTCGATTCTAAGGCGGGGAGCGCAATGTGCTTGCCGTCGCGAGCTATGACACTACAGCATACCGAGGACACGCGCTACATCCGTTCGAATAGAGTCGCGTACCCGCGCGGTTGATAGTTTGACAAATGTTCTCCGCAGAACAACCGGTTCTAGCGCCACAGCGTCATCGCGAGCCCGATCAGGCCGCCGCCCAGCACCAGCCACGCAGAATTGACGCGATAGCGAATCAGGACGACCGCGCTCGATATCGCAAGCAGCATTGTGGTGAGGTCGACGACGGCGGAGCGTGCGAGGAACAGCGTCACCGCCGCCATCAATGCCCACGCGCCGACGTTGACGCCGTCGAGGAACGCGCCGGCCAGGGGAGAGCGGCGCAGATGAGGAATCAGCGGCCCGCTGATCGAGACGAAGAAAAACGACGGCAGAAAAATTCCGATCGTCGAGACCACCGCGCCGCGAAATCCACCGAGAATGTAGCCGATGAACGTGGCCGTCGTGAACACCGGCCCCGGCGTGATCTGGCCGACGGCGACGGCGTCGAGCAGTTGCGCCTCGGTGAGCCATCGCAATCGATCGACCAGGTCGGTGCGCAGGAACGCCAGCAATACGTAGCCGCTGCCGAACAGAACAGCGCCGACTTTCAGGAAAAACAAAAATAAGGTGGTGAGGCTGAATGGCACTGCGATCGCGGCCGCGGCAAGTGCGGCGCCCTTCGCGCCAGATGCGCGCGCGGCGACGGGAATTGCGGCAAGCGTCGTGCGAACGGCGGCGCGATCTTCGACGGCGCGAATCGCGAGCATCACGAGTCCGCCGCCGAGCAGCACGATCATGTCGTTGATGTCCAGGATCGAGGGGATCATCGCGACGATCGCCAGCACGGCGAGGAGTCGGGACTTGATCGCGGTGCGGCCGAGTCCCCACAGCGCCTGCAGCACGACCGCGATGATTACCGGCTTGATGCCATAGAGGAGACCGACTGCCTGCGGCATCGTGCCGAATCGCACGTACATCCACGCGATCGCGAGCACGATCGCGGCGGCCGGAAGGATGAAGCATGCGCCGGCGACGACCAGTCCCGCGAATCCTGCGCGCAGTTGCCCGATGTGAATCGCCATCTCGGTCGAGTTGGGCCCGGGAATCAGGTTGCAGACGCCGAGCATGTCGAGGAAGCGCTCGTGCGTCATCCATCGCCTGCGGCGAACGACCTCGTCCTCCATCATCGCGATATGCGCGGCGGGCCCGCCCATCGCGAGCGTGCCGAGTCGAAGAAACAGAACGGCGAGTTCGCGGAGCGCCTCGCGTCGCGCAGGCGGATTCTCGGTGTCGTGAGAAATCGATTGGTCCATGCGACTGCGAATCAGATGATCATGAATCGCGAAGGCATTCCAGCCGGTACGCTTTGTCATTGAGCAAAGCGTGCGATAAGAATCCAACCACTATGGCATCACAACCGAAGCAGAGGGTCGTTCGCGCGTCGAACATGAATTTCACCGTGCTCGAGATCGGCGAATCAGAAAGTCCACTCGTGTTGTGTCTGCACGGCTTCCCGGACACCGCGCACTCGTTTCGCCATCAGATGCCCGCGCTGGCCGCGGCCGGTTACCATTGCGTCGCGCCGTTCATGCGCGGCTACTCGCCGACCGAGCCCGCGCCGGACGGCCGCTATGATTCGGCGGCGTTGTCGGAGGACGCGCTCGCGCTGATCACCGCGCTCGGCTACAAGGATGCAATCGTGTTCGGCCACGATTGGGGCGCAGTTGCCGCATACGGCGCCGCGGCCGCATCGCCGGATCGCGTCAGCAAGCTGGTCACGGCGGCAGTCGGGTACGGCTCCGGATTTTTCGAGGCGCTGGTCACCAACTACGCGCAGCAGCGCCGCTCCTGGTACATGTTCTTTTTTCAGACCAAACTCGCTGAAGCGGCAGTCAGCCTCAACGACTTCGCGTTCCTCGAAAAGCTGTGGGCCGATTGGTCGCCGGGCTGGAAATGGTCAGCGGACGACATGGAAGCGCTCAAGCGATCCTTCCGCGCCAAGGGCACGCTCGAAGCGGCACTCGGCTACTATCGCGCCACGCTCGGCCCGGTGCTCAGCATGCCGGTCGATCTGAAAATGCTCGCGCCCGCGATGAACATCCCGATCAACGTGCCCGCGCAGATGTTCCACGGCCGCGACGACGGCTGCATCGGCGCCGAAACGCTCGAAGGAATGGAAAAGCTATTTCCCAAGGGATTGAAAATGGAGCTGGTGCCAGGCGCCGGCCATTTCGTGCATCAAGAGCGCCCCGATCATGTGAATGATCTGATGCTTAAGTTCCTGAAATCCTGATCCTTCCTAACCTCTCTTTGTCCGAGAATCTTTGCATAACCTTGCTCGGGGTTGTTCCCCTCGCCCTGCAAGGGAGAGGATCGAAGGTGAGGGTCCTTATTCAGCGAGCGATTCCTTTCGCTCGCGATTCAAGATTCTGTCCTAGAGGGCATTGCGCAAAACCTCCTTGCCCAAGACCGAGTTGCATTACCTCCGTGTGCTTTCGGAGCAGAAGCGGAATCTTGAATCGCGCGCGAAAAATGCGCGCTGAGCAAGGTCCCTCACCTTAAATCCTCTCCCCGCGGGAGAGGGGAAGAGTCCCGAGTTATGCAAAGCTCTCTTGTCCGAGGAGGTTGGGATTGGTCGGACGCTCGCTTCCTTTTTTGAAATCCTATACCGGTCGGTATGCAATCATGAATTGGTCTCAAGACGCGGTCTTCTATCATCTGTTTCCGCTCGGATGCCTCGGCGCGCCTGAACGTAATTCTTTTGATGGGCCGCCTGCCAATCGGCTGTCGGACCTGATGCGTTGGATCGACTATCTTGAGGAGCTCGGCGTTAACGCACTACTGCTCGGGCCCGTTTTCGAGTCGAGCGCGCACGGTTACGACATCGCCGACTATTTCCGTGTGGACCGGCGCCTCGGCGATGACGCGACGCTCGCCGCCGTGAGCCGCGAGCTGCATCGCCGCGGGATTCGCCTCGTGCTCGACGCCGTGTTCCATCACACCGGCCGGGACTTCTGGGCGTTTCGCGACGTTCGCGAGAAGGGCCGCGCGTCGGAATATTGCGACTGGTATCACCTCGATTTTACGCGCCGCAGTCCGTACGGCGAGCCGTTCCATTACAAGGGATGGGCGGGGAACTACGACCTGGTGAAACTCAACCTCAAAAATCCTGCGGTTCGCGATCATCTTTTGAAGGCTGTCTCATGGTGGATCGAACGGTTCGAGATTGACGGCCTGCGACTCGACGCCGCCGACGCGCTCGACCTCGATTTTCAGCGCGAACTCGCTGCGCATTGCCGCGCGATCCGACCTGACTTCTGGCTGATGGGCGAAGTCGTTCACGGTGATTACAGTCGGTGGGCGTATCCGGAAGGGCTGTCATCGACGACCAACTACGAAGCTTACAAAGGGCTCTGGTCCAGCCACAACGACCACAACTATTTCGAGATCGCGTACACACTGAACAAACAGTTCGGACCCGAAGGAATTTATCGAGGGCTCGCGCTTTATTCCTTCGCCGACAATCACGACGTCGCTCGCGTCGCGAGCATCCTCAGGAATCCCGCTCATCTGTATCCGCTGTACGTCCTGCTGATGACGATGCCTGGCGTGCCCTCGATCTACTACGGCAGCGAGTGGGGCGTCGAAGGTGTCAAGGCGCTGGGCACGGACGCGCCGCTGCGTCCTGCGCTGGATCCGGCGTCATTATCCAATGAGTCGCGTCACAGGGAATTGTACGCCTTGATCAAATCGCTCATCGCGATCCGACATCGACACGCGGCGTTGCGGACAGGAGACTACGCTCCGCTTCACGTCGCGCACGAGCAGTTCGCGTTCATTCGCCGCGACGCCGCTAGCGCGATCGTCGTCGCCGTCAATGCCGCAAATCATCGAGTGGAGATTCCACTTCGCGTTCCGGAAGTTGCAAACGGCCGGCTGATCGATCTGTTCGACGAAGGCGACCTGTTCAACGTCATCGACGGCCGATGCCTCCTGCCGGTCCCCGCGTGCGCGGGGCGCATTTTCGAAGTTCGGTAGCGTGGGACCTTCATCGATTTACGATGTATCCGCGGAACATCGCCTGGGCATTCATCGCGGGGCGGTATTCTGAAATCGAGCGCGAGCCGCGGTGGTCGTCGTTCCACACGGCGTGCGGCGTGCCGGCCGGGATGACCATCACACTCCCCCGCTCGAGGACGTACTCTCTTCCCGCCACTCTGCATCGCACGGTACCCTCGACAACTTCCAGCCGCTCCTCCTGATGCGTGTGGATGTGATCTCTCGGCGCAGGCGAGACGACACGCGCGATATATTCGCATCGGAAGAGTTCGCCGGCAGTCTCCTCCGCAGACTTAAGGACGATCACTCGATCTTGTGTTGCGGGACGATCCGAAACCTGAGTCGCCATGACCTTTCTCCTTTGCCGAATGCCGCGTAAGGAGAGAATCTAACATTCCGTCGCGATTGAGCCGCGCGTCGCTGCTGACAACCGTCTGTCAGGACAAACTGGCGGAACGCGCGTAACCGGCGAGATCCTGACAGCATCCCGTCAGGAGACTTGCCCAAAGATGGTCAGGACTTGCTGAGCAGGTGGCGGAACAGGTCTTCCGCCGACTTGCCGGCCTCCTGCGCAAATGCCTCGCTCAGGAACTCAACGTCGGTCATACGGTCGACGCGGAAGAAGCGGAAATCGTCGCGCAGTTCGCACCACGACGCGGCGGTCCAAAACGGTGGATAGAACCAGAGGCTCAAAGGACGAACCTTGCGGCGCGTCTCGGCGCCCTTCTCGTCGCAGTAGCGGAACCGAACTTTCCGGCAGCCGCGAATCGCGGCCCGCAACTGTCCGAGATCGAACGAGACCGGCACCCGCCGCACGTCCTTTGGCGCCCATAGCGATCGATCGTCCATCATCCGATGCAGATGCGCCGGCAACACGTTCTCGATCTTCGACAATGCCGCGTCGGCCGCGCGGCCCAGCGCGGCGTCGCTCCAGTTCTGCACCATGCGAGCGCCGAAGACGAGCGCCTCGAGCTCGTTCTCGCTGAACATGAGGGGAGGCAGGTCGTATCCCTTGCGCAGCGAGTAGCCGATTCCCGGGGCGCCCTCGATGGGAACCTTGCTTGCGATCAAGTCGTGGATGTCGCGGTAGATTGTCCGCTCGCTGGTATTGAACTGTTCCGCGAGCGAAGCGGCGGTGACCACGCGGCGTCGGCGCAGCCGCTGAATGATCTCGAAGAGGCGATCGGCGCGACGCATATAGTTGAGCTTCTCTCACTGTCGCCGTCGAACGGCAACCCCAGCCTTAACACTGGGTGCAGGGGTCACCCCTGCCCAAGGAAGCGTGAAACCCACGGCGGGTTTCACATTAAATTAAGTTCCGCTTCGGGCGGAGTATTAGTCCGCATCAACCCATAACCCGTCACGGCGAAGAACACGGCGAGGTTGATCGACGCAGCCGTGATCAGCGCCGCGTTCGGATGCTCGGGAAAATATGACGAAGTGTCGGTCAGATGTTTTATATAGATGAGGTTGAACAGAAACGTCGCGCTTACGATTGCATAGATCGTGGTGAGAAATTCGCTCTCCAATGCGATCGGAATCAGGAATATCAGCGGATAGTACAGGTATCGCTCATGCATTCGCGGTGCGAACATGAAGAAGCCGAACAGCACGAAGAAAATCGCGATCATCGCGGCGCTAGCCGATCGCGCGCGCCAAATCAGATACGACGCGATGAGGTAGACGGCGCACGTCAGCGACAGGCCGAACGTGCTGTATGAAACGCCGTCGAAGACTTTGTCCGTGTCGGGGGTGCCCATGCCGCCGATCAAACCCATGAAGTTGAACGCGCCGACTGATGCTTCGCTGAATCGCGTCCCGAGGTCCTTGTATACGTTGTATATCCAGTCCCACGAATGTCCCAGTTGATACGGCAGAACTCCAACCGCAACCGTGCCGACGAATGCGCCCGCGCACCACGCGCATTCGACGATGCCGGCGTTGAACAACGTCCACAATGCGAGCGGCGGTGTGAACGCGAGCGCCTGCGGCTTGGCAAGGATCGCGATCGCGGCCGCACTCCATCCGAGGCGATAGCGTCCGATGAGAATCAGGATCCCGGCGATGATCATCGGCAGCGCGACCACCGAATCGCTCTGGCCCCACACCACGGTGTCGAAAATCAGTGCCGGGTTGAGCGCGAACAGCATCATTATAATGAGGGCGCGCAGGCCGCGTCCGTCACGCCACGCCGCAAAGTACAGCGTGAGTCCGATAAAGAGATCGGCAATCAGTGGCGGCGTCTCGACGATTACGCGAAAGCCGTTAGCAGTCGGCTCGATCAGCTTGCCGAGCCATCCCGAGAACCACAGCAGATAGACCGAGCCGGGCGGATAAGCGTCGACCGGCAGACCGGGATCGTAGATTTTCGAGGGACCCAGAGCGGCGGCCAGCAGAGCGCGATTGGTTTTTGCCCAGATATCCCAGTAGAAGCCGGTGAAGTGAAACAGCGCGGCAAACTTGACGGCCGTAATCCCGAGCATGAGTCCGGCCGCGAGCATCCATGCGCCATCCCCCGCCTCGCGCGCTGGTCGCGATATTTCGAAGAGCGCCCACCCCAGGATTCCCAGCAGGACCAGGCCGCAAATGACGCCCACGACACGAATCGCGATTCGTTCATCCGGCCGATGTAGCTGGTCCTTATAGAGGTTGCGGATTGCGCTGAGGTCGAATCTGACCGCGCCTGGCGGAGGCCTGCTCGCAACTTCGACCACTTTGATATTGCGGAAAGACGCGCGGCCCGTATCCGGATAACCGGAAACGCCGAGCTCGCAGAGCAACTCTGTAGTATCGCCCCATCGATCTTCGATAAGAAAAAACGAAAGCGTCTGCCAGTCCGTGGTGCCTTGCA
This sequence comes from uncultured delta proteobacterium, assembly GCA_963733715.1. Classification (GTDB taxonomy): domain Bacteria; phylum Desulfobacterota; class Binatia; order Binatales; family Binataceae; genus Binatus. The sequence goes on along the minus strand of CAVTEN010000021.1, from coordinate 104,673 downwards.
GATGATTCGAGATGAGCTGGATGCCGTCGAAGGTGCTGATCGCGATATTCGCGCCGCCCTCGCGCGGCATCGCACCCTCGACGCGGGCCTCTGCCGTGACCTGGTAAATTCCGGGCCGCAGCATCAGCGCCTGATGCCAACTCGAATACGTTCTGCTCCGATTCGAGATCCCAAGCACGCCGCCCGCGGCCGGCGTATAGGTCCATGAAAACTTGGTCAGCTTCTTGTCGGAGGACAGCGCATACCAATCGGCTGGCGCGCCGTCGAAGCCGGACGCGAGGTCGCCGTTTTTGACGAGATTGGTCTCGGCGAAGGCGCAAAGAGGCTCCCAGAGCCATGATGCGCACATTGCGAGCGCCATAACCGCAATGAATCGCCGCATTAGTTAAAGGAATCCGATGCCGTGACGGGTACCAATCCATGCGCATCCAATCAATTGTCGATATCTGGATGCAAGACCTGATGAATTTGCGGCGCGGCCCGACTAGGATGTGCCGCAACCGAATCGAAACCAGGGGAGGGATTTTCGATGGCAGGTAAATCACGCGGCGCCGCACTCACGATATTCGCGCTACTGTACGTATTACTCGCGATATCCGACTTCGCCAAGCCGTTCTCGCACAGCCCGGGCGTCGGCTTTGTGTTTCTGGGCACCAGGCTGACCGGCACCGGCAACGCGATCATGGGACCGCTGTTCGGATTCCTGCTACTCGTCTACGCCTACGGCATTTGGACGATGCGCCGTTACGCGCTCCCCGTTGCGTACATCTTTACCGGGTGGGTGATCGTGAATACGGTGCTGTACACCTTGAAGCACCGAAGCGAGCCGCACCCTTCAATCGCCGTTGCGATCGCCTCAACCGCAATTGGATTTGGCGTCCCGCTCGCGACGGCGATCATTCTTTCGCGCCGTCAAGCCGATCTGACCTGAGTGACCGGAATCGCTGATGCCAAACAAATCGCGCGGCGCGGCTCTGACGATCCTCGCGATCCTGATCGCTCTGATGGCGCTTTCCAATTTCGGCAAGCCATTCGCGCATAACCCCGGGGTCGGCTTCGTCTTCTTCGGCGCGCGTCTATCGGGCGCCGCTAATATGATCGTCGCGCCGATTTTCGGGATCATGCTCTGCGTGTACGTGTACGGAATTCTCGCGATGCGCAAGTTTGCGTTGCCGCTCGGAACTTTCTACGCCGCATACGTGATCGTCAACATGCCGCTGTTCATCTTGAGGTACCACGGCACCGCGGTGATGCAAGAGCACTCGTGGGCTTACCTCGTACCCTACCCCTTTGTCGCGATAGGAGTGTCGTCGGGCGCAGCCTGGCTGCTCTATCGCCGCAGAGCCGACCTCCGGTGAAATTTTTCGATTCCTCACGGGCATAGAGTCTGGCGGCGTCCTGGCGGTAGAATCGGTGTAGCCGCGAACTACCGCAAACCGCGGCTCCGCGAGGTGCTCATATGAAACGATCGCGCGATGGATCGATCATTGGACGACGCGAGTTCCTGAAAACAGGCGTGCTGGCCGGCGTCGGCGTATCGATCCTGCCGCTGGCGGGAGCCGCGAACGCATCGCTCGAGGCGGCTCCGCAAGTCCGCCGCTACTCGACGCTTGGCCGCACCGGTCTCAAGATTTCTGACATCTCGTTCGGCGCCAGCCGCCTTACTTCCGGTCAGGAAGACCTGGTCCGTCACGCATTCGATTGCGGCGTCAATTACTTTGATTCGGCCGATTCGTACACCGACGGCGAATCCGAAACCACTGTGGGCAACGCACTCAAGGGCAAGCGCGACAAGGTCTATCTGACTTCGAAGCAGATGGCGCAGGCCGACGACAAGCGCGATGCGATGATGCAGACGCTGGAGGGCAGCTTGCGCCGGCTGCAAACCGATCACGTGGACGTGTACTTCAATCATGCGGTCAACGATCCTGCGCGGCTGAAAAATCCCGAGTGGCACGAATTCACCGCGCAGGCGCGGAAACAGGGAAAGATTCGTTTCGTCGGGATGTCGGGACACGCGGGCAATCTCGCCGAATGCCTCAACTATGCGATCGACAGCGGCCAGGTCGACGTGATTCTGTGCGCGCACAACTTCGGACAGGACCCGCGCTTCTTCCAACGCTTCACCCGGAGCTTTGATTTCGTCGCCCGACAGCCCGAGCTGCCGCGCATCATGGAAAAAGCCCAACAGCACGGCGTCGGCGTGGTGGTGATGAAGACCCTGATGGGCGCGCGCTTGAACGATATGCGTCCGTACGAATCCGGCGGCGCAACCTTCTCGCAGGCGGCATTTCGATGGGTGCTGTCGAATCATAACGTCGACGCGCTGATAGTCACGATGACGAGCCGGCAAATGATCGACGAATACCTGGGCGCGTCGGGGGCGCGCGCAACCGCGGCGGCGGACCTGCCGCTGTTGAATCGCTACGCTAGCCTCAACGGTGATTCGCAGTGCCGTCCCGCATGCAACGAATGCGCGAACGCATGCCCTTACGGAGTGCCGATCGCCGATGTGATGCGCACGCGAATGTACGCTCGCGACTACGGCGACATGCGCTTCGCGCGGACCGAATACGCGATGCTCTCATCGAACGCCGCGGCCTGTCTCACCTGCGAAGCGAAGCCGTGCGCCGGAGCATGCCCGCACGGAATCGCGACGGACGTATTGCTCGCCCCGACGCATCGCATGCTGGTCTAGCCGCTAGCAGACTCGGCCATTTCCAAGTACGACTGGTACGCGATGGCCGATGGTGGGAGCAACGATCCGCGAGTTCACTTCGCCGCTGAGCGCACGTTCCTTGCCTGGATCCGTACCGGACTTGCGCTGATGGGCTTCGGCTTCGTGGTCGCGCGGTTCGGGCTGTTCCTCAAGGAAGTGGCCGTCGGCGGCAACACCCCGGGCGTGAAGTCGTACGGATTTTCATTGTGGGCCGGCAGCGCAATGGTGATGCTCGGAGCGGTGCTGAACCTGGCGGCGGTCGCTCGGCATTTGGAGGTGATCAAGAGAATCAATCGTGGCGAGAGCGTGATGACGGAGCCGTCGCTGATAGCGATCACTGTCGGAATCCTGCTCGGATTGGTCGGCATCGCGATGGTGATTTTCCTGGTGGCAGTGAGCTGAGCGGATTCCTCGGCGTGATCTCGACGAGGAGGTCGGCGTCAACGACCTTTAAAAACTTCGAGCGTAGTGACTCCGCGAATCCATCGCGCGTGACGCTTGTCGCCGGGCACGACGAACCGTAGCGGACCTTCGCGATTGTCGAGCGGCTTGCCGTCGCGACGGTCGGCCAGCAAAATAACGCGGTCGCTGAAGGCGGCATCGAATTCCGTCAGCGAGAAAAGCACCCGGTAGCCGTCGGGGGCGCCGGCGAGAAGGCCCACCGCCATGTTCGGTCCTTTCAATTCTTTTCCCAGCGGCGCGCCGGCCTTCTTCAATATCTCCTCAACCGGCACCCCTTCATACTTGGCCGGGTTGCCCTTCTCGTCGGTGACGCTGATCGTCTGCCTTTGAAATGCGGCAATATCGGAGAGGCTGAGTTCGAGATGATTTGGCACCTCGCCACTGACGCGTAGGGCCACGGCCTGCGCCGCCTGCGCCAACGCATTCGCCGGGATGCATAAGAACAGAACCAGCAGCGAGATTTTAGCGGCCACGAATTTTCGCGCGCCATTCCGGGATGCTAGCCCTTCTGAATCATGACTTCGGTGGCCTTGATTACCGCGGTCACCTTGTCGCCCTTCTTCAGGCCCATCTCTTCAGCGCTCCGCTTGGTGATAACCGACTCCACGATATTGTCGCCGACTTTAACCGTGATGAGCGCGGTGACAGTTCCGAGAATGACTTCCGTGATTTCGCCTTTCAGATGATTGCGAGCGCTGAGTGCCATATGGATTTCTCCTCGCTCGTCATTATCCCAAATCGGCGCCGAATGTCAGAACGGAATCCGCGCGCTCAAAATCACCGCGTTGTGGTAAGTCGGATGATCCGTTACCGCCACCTGGTAGCCTGCACCAACAGTCACTCCGACGCGTTCGTGAATTGGTATGCGTCCGATGAGCAACCCGGGCGTCAGAAATAGCTGGCTCTGGCCGGTTCGCTCGCCCTTCGAAAACCAGGTGTAGTTGGTTTCAAATTCCGGCCAGAAATATTTGCAGATTCGATACTGGAAGGCGGTATTCCAGACCAGCGGCCATCCCAGACGATCCTCGCCGCCGTTCGGAAACGTGATCCCAACCGTCGATTGAACGTCGAAGTCGCCGAAGCCTTTGCCGCCCGCGATCGTTGGTGTGAAAAGAAAATGCCCCGAACTGTTTCCACGATTGCCAGTGGGCGCACTGAAGCCCATGAATGCAGTCAAGATGTAGTTTCCGTTTTCCTCGTTGGCCGAGAGCAGCCGATATTTGACTAGAAAGGTCTCGTCGGCCCAATCGTCCTTGGGAACGTCCGGTCCATGGAGAATGTGACCGTTGTGCGCGATCCAGGCCGGCACCCCGAGTATGATTTCAGTATTCTGAAACGGGATCAGTTCCAGTCCCTTGCCGGCGCCAAAGTTGTCGGTCGCGACGCCGTGGGGATTCGCCTGCCACAGTTGATCGTATCGGAGTTCCTCTTCCAGCCGTGGAGTAACCGTCACCAACGGGGTTATCCAGTGCGGCTGCTCGCTCTGGATTTTTGTGACCCGCGGAAACCAGTTTATGAAATAGTTCTCTATCGCGGTTCCAAACTCGGAGACGCTTTGCGCGCGGCATGGCGTTGCGACTGAGAGCAGAATTGCCAGGACGATTGCAGTGCGGGAAGAGGTTTTCATAGTAGCGAAGGGTATGCCATGTTAAGAGCGGGATGACAAGTATTATGGCATCGATCGGCACCACGCTGATGCGCGCGCGAACAAGAGGGGCTCTCACGCAGACCGAGCTGGCTCGGCGCGCGGGAATCTCGCGACAGGCGCTCGGCGCGATCGAGTCGGGCGCTTATCACCCGGGCGTCGCAATCGCGATTCGCCTCGCGCGCGAACTCGGCACGACCGTGGAATCGCTGTTCGGCGAGATCGACGATGAAGCCTCGACGCTAGTGGAAGCCGACTGGTCCGGCGCCAAGCGTTCCCGCCCTGCCCTCGCACAATCGCGGGTAATGCTCGCACGGGTGCGCGGAAAAGTCGTGGCCGTGCCGCAACCCGCGGCCCATCTCACGCTTTCATCGGCGGCTGGCGTCCTGCAGCGCGCGCGGCGGCGTCGCGCGGATGTCGCGACGTTTCAACTGCCGGATGAAATCGACTCGACCCTGTTGATGTCGGGATGCGACCCTGCAGCCGCGATGCTGGTGGACTGGCTCGCGCGCCGGCGGTCGCCGATTCGCGCCGTTGCGCTTCCGTGCTCGAGTCGAGAAGCGCTGCGGGCGCTGGCGGACGGCCGCGCGCACGTGGCCGGAGTGCATCTTCGGGATCAAAAGAGCGGCGAGTACAACCTGGCGTCGATCCGCCGCGCATTGGGCCGTCGCCGTTCCATCGTCGTAAACTTTGCGCGATGGGAGCTCGGGCTCGCGACGGCGCCCGGCAATCCGCTCGCAATCCACGGTTTCGCCGACCTGGGGAGACCGGGCTTGAAAATCGTGAACCGCGAAGACGGTTCCGGAGCGCGCTCGGTCCTCGACCATGCGCTCGACGAGGTCGGTTTCCATCGCGATCGCATCGCTGGCTATCAGTTCGAAGTCGGCGGCCACCTCGAGGTCGCGGCCGCGATCGCGGCGGGCCTGGCGGACGCCGGAGTCACTATCAGGCTCGGCGCCGACGCCTACGGACTGCATTTTATTCCACATCAAGATGAGCGCTACGACCTGGTGTTCGTCGATGATGAAGCAGAATCCACTCCCATCAAGGCGATGCTCGACGCGCTCAACTCGCGCCGTTTTGCGCGCGAAATCAGCCAGCTATGCGCGTATGACACCGCGCAAATGGGACAGGTAGTCAGCACCTGATCTGATACGGCGACACTCCAAGTCGCTCCGCTCGCCTCCCCGGCTGTGAATTTTCGCTAATCTTCGACCCCTGCCCGCGTAAGAATTCGCGCGTTCGTAACAATCGACTCATCATGTCGTAACGACGCCTCTTTAGTTTGCCGGTGCCGCGGCGGGAGGACGCTGATTTCGTGCATCAAGCAGGCATTTCGCGTCATCGAGGTTCTCGTCGTGAGCAGTTCGGCCGGCGAGAGTTTTCGCATCGTGGATAGGTGAGAGAGTCCAGGGAGGACGATGATGAGACGAACGATACGAATGGTTACGCTGTCGATGCTGGGCGCGGCGCTGATGCTCAGCGCGGTCGCGATGACCCCAAGATCAGTCTGGAGCGATGAGGTGCGGGCGATCACGCTCTACACAGATCCCGGAAGCGGGCAGGTGTTCACCAAGCGATGCAAACATTGCGTAAGGATGGGTGAGTACATCCCGGCTGGATCGACCGAAGAGATCGAGCGCAAGGTCGAGCGGCGTGTGAGCGTGCAGACGCAACAGCAGCTTGAGCAGGAACGCGCTGCGATGGAGGCTGAGGAACAGCAGAGGCAGGCCCAGCAGCAGCAGTGGAACGCCGAGATGGCCAAGCAGGTCTCGACGATTCAGCCGTGGGCGCAGGAGTTCGGCGATCGCTGGTATAAGAAGATCTCGATCGGCACGCTGGTGTACGCGGACTATCGGTACTACACGCACACCGGATTTGGCCCGCAGTTCCTGACTCAGCAGACCTGGCCCGGTCCCGGCAACAATAGCTTCAACTCGTTCGATATCACACGCACCTACCTGGATTTCAAATTCACCCCGGTGGACGACGTTTCGATGCGCGTGACGCCCAACATGTACCTGATCGTTAACAGCTCTTTCAAATGCACAGCGACTTCGACCTCGACCGGGGGAGTCAAGACCACGAGCAAGTGCACCGTGGCCACCGGCGACACGGACGGCCTTAATACCGGAATAGGCACGACAGCCGATGGGAATCTCGGATTTCGTCTGAAGTATGCATATATCGACTACAACACCTTCTTCCAGAAAGTTCTGAAGTTCGATCCGATGCGCGACGACAAATTCACTTTCGGCCAGCAACAGAATCCGCTGGTCGACTGGGAAGAGAACCTGTGGGGCTTCCGCTACACTGCCCTTACGCCCTGGAACTATCTGAGCTTGAGCTCGTCGCAGGTCGGCGTCTCGATGAAGGGGCCGATTAAAATTAACGAAAAGCAGTACGCGGACTACGACGTTGGCGTCTACGATGATGCCAGCTTCCACGCTACCGAGCAGAGCGCATATAAGCAGGTGATGGGTCGCGTGACGATCAATCCATTCGGCGCCAACTCACGGTACGACGGCTTTGGCCTCACCGGCTTCTACGATTACGGTTACAAGAACACTTGCACGCCGGACTTGAATTCCGTCAACGCCACCTGCGGGCATATCGCACGCGCCGCGGCTCTCGCACACTACACCGCCGAGACCTGGGGTATCATCGGCGAGTGGGATTACGGACATAATGCATTCTCCCCCGGCAACCTGTACTCAGGCAGCGGACCGTCAGACGCTATCGGTGTTGCGAGCCCGCCCCCCGGTTTTGCAGGCTGGAACCATATGGTGGGCGACATCCTGAACTCTCAGGCGGTGCAGATGGGTGCCGACTTGATGGGACACTACGATATCCCACACACCCCGTTCACGGCCTTCGGCCTGTTGCAGTGGTTTCAACCCAACACGCGCATCGCCAAGGACCCGCTCGACTTCACTCGCTACGACCTGGGCATTCAGTGGCTTATCAACAAGTACTTGAGGGTCGCGTTCGATTCACAGGCTATCCAGTACTACCATAGCCAGTTCGAGTTCCCTGCAGGATCGACGTCCGCACACTCGAAGGCAGTGCCGTTCGCCGTCGCGCGCGACACTCACGGGTTCTTCTTTCACCTGGAGTTCAGATACTAGGAGTTCAGAAAACAGCTAGGACTCGATACAGCCGGCGCGAGCATACGAGATGCTCGCGCCGGCTCGCATTTTAGAGATCGCTCGTTCTCGAAAACTAGTCTCGCCAAAAGCAGAATCAATATTCAGTTTCGACTCGCCTCAAGCCCTGCTGGAGCTCGGCGCGTGAGACTGGCTGGCCAGCCGAGATCTTTCTCTCTTCGCCGAACCCGCTCGGTACTGGACGAGGTGCTATGTCGATTTGCTCTATACTCACTCGATCGCGCGAGCGATATTGGATCCAGTAACGGAGTATGTCTCTTCAGTTGGTGATCGGGAATGAAAAACAGGACTCTTCGAATGGCAGCAACCATTGCGAGTGCTCTCAGCCTCGCCGCGTCGCTTTCGGCGTGCGCTCCAACCGAATCGAATGTCTCGAACGCGCAAAACGAACGAACCCTGGAACGTCTTCAGGCGGCCCGGGAGATCGACTTGAGCAACGCAAAAGATCTGGAGGTCGGGCCCGCCGCATCGGGCGACTATTCGATCCGGGCAGACAAAGCCGCGCAGGTCATAGATGACCTCGAGCACGGGCAGTATGTATCCCAATCGCAAATCGATGACGCGATGTTCGTGCCCCCCAAGTCGCTCTCGCCGGCGCTGAAAGCCCAGCTCATCGACGAGCTGAAATATGCGAGAAATCTCGATGACCGCGGATGGTGGGACTGGACGCGCGATCCGGTGATTGCGCAGGATTTCTCGGTGCAGAAGAAGAAGGCTAACCGGGCTATCAGAGACCTTGAAACTGATCAGCAGATCTCATGGTCGGAGATCGACGAAGGCCTCGCAGTCCCTCGATATAATCCTTAAGCGGTTAGGCGCAGCGCCGGCCAGACCCAGAAACAAACGCTTAGGTAAGACCTCGCGCGTCACCGGATTCAGCATCAGGCCGAGACTCTCGAGGGTCAGCGCTCCGAGCAGGGGAGTGACGTCGGAAGGGCCGAAGACGACCTTCGAGGTACCGCGCCGGTCGCCGAGCTCGAAGAATGCCTCGCCGACGTCATAGGCGGGTCGAGTTCCGTCGGCCTGGTCGTAACTTACTGATGCTTGCAAAATCAAATGCCAGACTTTTAAAGACTGAATGTTTGAAAATCCAACCGACTTAAAATCTCCCAATCTGCTTCAGCTTTCAGCAGGCATGGTTCCTGCTGGATCTAAACGTGGAGGCGACCAAACCAAACAAGCACCGTATGAAAAGAATAGAAGCAGTAGTCAAGCGCTCAGCGTTGGACGACTTTCACCGATGCGCCCAACAGCTTGGAATCTTCGGATTTGATTTATCTGAGGAGCGAAAGCTCCCGAACCACCAACCACGCTCGACATCGAGCGAAGATTCCCACGCCGCATCGAAACTCAAAGTGGACTTCGCGGTTCTTGATGAAGAGGTCAAGCCCACCATTCACGCCGTTCTCGAATCAGTACATCCCAACAGCATCGCAGTCTTCAAATTTGATCAGGATACGCAGCCGCTAACGTCACCGCGGCGCGATTCACTTCTAAATTTCAAAAGTCTGCCTTAATCGATAGGCGCGAAGCTCTCAATCGAGATGGTAGCGTTTTCGCTTGTGCCACAGGGTCGAGATGCAGATGCCCAGCGTCACCGCGGCATCTTCAAGCGTTGGCGCCAATGCGAGAACGCGGCGGATGTGCTCCTGCTCCATCTGCTCGAGCGTCGATTGTTCGGGCAGGGTTCCGTTCCGTGGAGCGCTCGCTTGAAACAGGATGTCGGGCAGATCTTCCTTGCGCAGCGCAGCGCCGCGGCTCAGCACGACTGCGCGTTCGACCGCATTGCGCAACTCGCGGATGTTGCCCGGCCATGAATAGGCGACCAATGCTTTGCGAGCGTCGTCCGAAAACTGCAATCCAGTCCGGTTGTTGCGCGCGGCAGTCTCGGTGAGAAACATTTCGGCGAGCGGCAGAATATCCTCGGGCCGTTCGCGCAACGCCGGCACGCGGAGGCTGATGACATTCAATCTATAATACAGGTCGCTGCGAAACCGCTCGGAGCTGATCTCCTGCGGAAGACTGCGGTTGGTTGCGGCGATGATACGGGCATCGACTTTGATCGTCTCCTCTCCACCGACGCGCTCGAAACGCTCATCCTCCAGGAAACGCAGGAACTTCGATTGCAGCGCGGGCGATAGCTCCGCGATTTCGTCGAGGAATACCGAACCGCCATTTGCCGCTTCCAGCCGGCCGGGCTTGTCTTTTATCGCACCGGTAAAGGAACCTTTCATGTGCCCGAAGAGCTCGCTTTCCAGCAGATGCTCGGAGAGCGTGGTGCAATTCACGATGACGAACGGCCGATCGTGGCGTGAACTCCATTCGTGGATCTGTCGTGCGAGAACGTTCTTGCCGGTGCCGCTTTCTCCGGTAAGCAGCACTGTCGCGTCGCTCGACGCGGCAGCGAAAGCCGTCTCTATAAGAGACCGAAATTGAGGGCTCCCTGTAGTCAGCAGCGGCACGCCATCGATTGAATTGCGCAGGGCTCGAACCTCGGTGCGCAGTTCCTTTACTTCGAGCGCGCGGTCGACCGCATGCTGGATCTGATCGAGCGAGAATGGTTTGGTGACATAGTCATAGGCGCCGGCTTTCATCGCCGCCACAGCGTTCTGGACGGTGCCATACGCGGTCATCAGTATCACGATCGTGGTTGGAAATTTCGCTTTGATTTCGGTGAGCAGCTCGAGGCCGTTCATCTCGGCCATTCGCCAATCGCTGAGCACGAGATCAAACGCTCCATCGCGGTTCGCGAGGGCCAGTGCTTCGCGTCCGCTTTCGGCTATCGCAATCTCGTGGTCGTGCGAACCCAGGAAGCGGCCGAGGGCGTCACGAATATTTTTCTCATCGTCAACGACGAGCAATTTTGCCATCTAGATGCACCGCGAGTGCGGCAACTGGACTACGAACGTGCTGCCCTGAGCGGAAGAATCCAAAAATATGCGGCCTCGGTGCGATTCGACGATCTCCTTGGCAATCGCAAGACCCAGGGCCGCATAACCGCCTTCAAATCCGTCGGGAGTCCACTGTTGTTCGAAAACCAGGTCGCTGATTTCGATCGGAATCCCCGGTCCGCTATCGGACACCGATAGCCGCAGGACTTGTCCTGAGCGATCGGCGGAGACTTCAACCGAACCGCCTTCCGGAGTGTAGCGCAGCGCATTGCCGATCAAGGTCGAGAGCACCCAGGAAAGCTTCACTGGATCGCCATAAGACTCGAGTTCCGCTCCGACATGAATACGCAGTGCAACTTCCTTCTGCGCGGCCTGGAGTGAAAACTTCTTCGCAACCGAAGTCACCAGCCTGGCGAAATCAAACGTGACGTTCCGCACCGCGATCGAAGTGGTTTCATCGCGAGTGACGTTCAAAAGACTGTCGGATAAATCGCGGATGCGAGCCAAATCCTCGACCACTGTATCGATGATTTCGTGCTGCTTGGGATCGGGCGTTTTTCTCTCAAGCAACTCGACGGCGAGCGACAGCGATGTGAGCGGCGTTCTGAGTTCATTCGATAACGTGGCTATAAGGTTCGTGCGTGCGCGCTCCTTGTCGCGAAGATAGGTCATGTCGTGAAGAGTGATCATCGTGCCGAACGTAGTGCCGTCGTCGAGACGCAGTGGTGCCGGCTTTAGCAGGTAGGTATGATCGCGGCCGCGAACGTACAGACTTACCTCTGCCTGCTGTTCGCCTCCCGGATAAGCCAGAGCGCTCCGAAGCGCGGCCCGAACATTCACGTAGTGACTATTATCTTCGTCGAGGCTGAAGAACGAGCGGCCCAGAATATCCGTGCGATCAATCCCAACTATCAGTGCAGCCTGCTCGTTGAGATTGATAACAACCGCGTCGATGTCTATCAGGATCACTGCAATGTCGAGACATTTCAGGATCGCCGCTGTTTTTTTGTCTTCATCGGTACTGGATGTGGATTTCATTCTGGGCCCTCGCCCGATATGAGCAAGTTCCGGCCGCCGGCAAAGATAGTTCAGTTCATTACACTACGCTGGCGGCGCTCCGAAGTGCTTGCGCAGTTCCAGATTCACTTCGAGCACGTTCACCATCTTCTCGCCGACCAGACCATAGAAGGGAGCTGAGACGTCAGCCTGCAGGATCTGTTCGACCTCGGTGCGAACCTGACCTTGATCCCGCTTGGTGTCCTTGGCCCACGCGGAAGATACGCGATCGAGCTGATACTCCGCGTTCTGGAGCGTGATATTAGGATCGAGTCCCGAGCCGGAGGTCGTAACCATGTCTCCCGGCACATCCTGCAGATCTGCGTCGGCGTGATCCTGCCGCCACATGTCGAAGAAGTTCGACTGGATGTCGGAACCTTCCTTGACTGGCTCGATTACAGTTTCCGTCTTGCCGTCCTTGGTCTGATGCTGCACTGCGGACGGAAACTTTCCGGGGTTCTCCTTCGAGAAGCTCTCGAAGAACACCATAGCCAGGTCTGCAGACTTGGGTTCCGGTGTAGCCGGATTGTCCTTGATGAACTGCTGAACCTCTTTAGTGTGAGTCTTGCCCCAGTCTTGTACGTACTTGTCGTGCGTGGGATCGGCGGCCACCCATGCCTGCGCTACCGCGTTGTGAGCATCAGCCCACTGCGCAACGATATGCGGCTGTCCACCAAAGCTATCCTGCTGGAACCATGCTTCGATGTCAGGCGCCACCAGTTGGCCCGCCTTCGGTCCACTCTTGTACTTGACGATAGGACCTAACTGCTGCGCCACGCGATTGCGGAGCATGTAGTTGGAAGCAGCCAGCGTAGATGACGCAGATGCCGACCCGTCATAGGACGCAGCCGAAGGTCGCGGCTGAAAGTATTCATCCTTGGTGAAAGGCTGTGCGATCAGACGCGAACCCACTGGCTTGCCGTCAGGTCCCATGAGCATGCTGCCATTGGCCTCGAAGGGAAATAGCGTCTGTCCTATCGCCCATAAGCGCCAGTGGATATATGAGGCAGCAAATGACTACTGAGAAGGTCAGCAGCCAAAGACTTTTCGATAAATAGCGCGACATCGTCTTACTCCTTCAGTTCACGCCGCTTAGGCAGTGAGATGCAGAGCGACCAGAATCAAATCAATCAGCTTGATGCCCGCGAACGGCATTATGACGCCGCCCAGGCCCCAGATGAGCAGGTTTCTTCGCAGCAGGGCGTCGGCGCCAAGCGGTACGTACTTCACGCCCTTCAACGCGACCGGGATGAGAGCCGGGATGATGAGCGCATTGAAGATGACCGCCGACAAGATCGCCGAGGTGGGCGAGTGCAGATGCATAACGTCCATCGCCACCAGCCATGGCAGTGTTCCCGCGAATAGAGCTGGGACGATCGCAAAGTACTTGGCGACGTCGTTCGCAATCGAAAATGTCGTGAGCGCGCCGCGAGTCATCAATAGCTGTTTCCCGATCTCCACCACCTCGAGCAGCTTGGTCGGATTGCTGTCGAGATCGACCATGTTGCCGGCCTCTTTGGCCGCCTGAGTCCCTGAGTTCATCGCCAGGCCTACGTCCGCCTGCGCCAGTGCTGGAGCGTCATTGGTGCCATCGCCGATCATCGCGACCAGCTTGCCCTCAGCCTGCTCCTTGCGGATATAAGCGAGCTTCGACTCGGGCGTACATTCGGCTACGAAATCATTCACTCCCGCCCGCTTCGCAATGGTCGCGGCGGTCAGCGGATTGTCGCCCGTGATCATGACAGTGCGAACTCCCATCCTATGGAGCCGCTCGAGACGCTCACTTATCGCGGGCTTCAACACGTCTTCGAGTACCACCACGCCGACTACTTGTGCCGACTCAGTAACGACCAGCGGCGTTGCACCCTGGGAAGCGACGCTGTCTACGATCGCTTGTAGGTCCTTCGGTACCTTTCCGCCCAGCTTCTGAACATATTTTGCTACCGCATCAGAAGCACCTTTGCGAATTTGCTTTCCATCGGGCAGGTCGATTCCGCTCATGCGCGTCTGAGCAGTGAACGGAACGAAGCGAGCGTCGCGAGCGTTAATCAAATCCGGCGCGCCAGGTTGCTGCCTATACAACGCGACTATCGTCTTCCCTTCTGGCGTCTCATCGGCGACCGACGACAATGCCGCCAGGCGGCCAACGTCGTTGGCGGTGTAGTTGCCGACGGGAAGGAAAGTGGTCGCATGACGATTACCCATCGTAATCGTGCCGGTCTTGTCGAGTAGCACTGAATCGATGTCACCGGCGGTTTCTACCGCTCGGCCGCTCTTGGCAATGATGTTCGCCTGAAGCGCGCGATCCATTCCGGCAATTCCGATTGCGGCAAGCAGCGCGCCGATAGTCGTGGGAATCAAGCAGACCAACAAAGCAACCAGTGTTGGAACGTCGGTACCCAGGCTCTTGAGCGGTTCCGTCACACCCAGGTAGCTCGTCATGTAGATCTCGGCATTCTTGGCCATCGGCAAAAGCGGAACAACCACGATCAAAAAGATCAGGGTGAATGCGCTAAGGACCAGCGTGAGAGCTATCTCGTTCGGTGTGCGCTGACGGACGGCGCCTTCGACCAGAGCTATCATTCGATCGAGAAAAGACTCGCCCGTGGCGGCCGTGATGCGCACCACGATGCGATCTGAGAGAACTCGCGTACCGCCAGTGACACCTGAGCGGTCACCGCCTGCCTCGCGAATCACCGGCGCCGACTCTCCGGTGATAGCTGCCTCATCGACCGACGCGATGCCCTCGATAATCTCTCCATCGCCGGGAATCATCTGACCCGCCTGAACTACGACGCGATCATCGGGCTTCAACTCGCTCGATGGGACTTCCTCAATCGTGTCCTTTCCGCGCAGTCGATAAGCCGGCGTGTCGCGGCGCGCTTTTCTCAGCGAATCGGCCTGCGCTCTGCCACGTGCCTCAGCCAGTGCGGTCGCGAAATTGGCGAACAGCACTGTCAGAAACAGCCAGATGTCCAATGCGATGAAGTAGGTGATCGGAACCTGGCTCTGCGATTGGCCAAGGGCCGCCTGGATGATGAACCCAAGCGTCAGAAACGCGCCGATCTCGACTACGAACATGACAGGGTTCTGCCATTGGATGTCCGGCCGAAGCATCGCGAACGCCTGCTTCACGGCTGGGCCCACCAACTCGGGCGCAAACAGATCGAGGTGCCGGGCGCGCCTGGGTGTCCAATCATCGGGAGCCCGGTTGGGCGGCATAGCTACTTCAAACTGCGGTGGTATTGACTTAGATGGTTCCATTGTACCCTCAAACTGATTCCGACGTCGTTCGTGGTTCTGCCAGGTCAGCCTCCGAAAGGTATCGGACCTAGGTGGTCGGCGAGCGGACCTAATGCCGCCACTGGCAGGAAGAGAAGCGCGCCTATAACCACGATCGTACCCAATAAGAGAAACGCAAAGGTGGGAGTATCGTCTCTCATGGTTCCCGAGCTGAATGGAGTCGGTTTCTTAGCTCCTAGAAATGCTGCGAGAGCGATAGGTGCGACTATAGGAAGATAGCGACTGAATAGGATCACCAAGCCAGTGCCAATGTCCCATGGAACCGCCTCGGGCGCCGGGTTGGGATTGCTATTCAGACCATAGTTTGTTCCAAGGCCATCGAAGGCCGAGCCGTTGTTAGCAGAGGCTGACGAGAATTGATACACAATTTCCGAAAATCCGTGCGCACCCGGATTGGCCTCCGCTTTGAGGCCCCAATCTGTCGCTGCGAACACGCCAGTAGGCATCAGGATCATGATCGGATGGACCAACAAGGCGATCATCGCAAGCTTCATCTCGCGCGCCCCAACCTTCTTGCCCAGGTACTCAGGCGATCGGCCCACCATCTGCCCTGCGATGAACACGCCGACTATCAGGAACAGCAGTAGGTTGATCATGCCGACGCCCTTGCCGCCGAAAATGCAGTTCACCCACATGCCCCACATTGGCGAGAGTGCCGCAATCGGGTTCAAGCTGTCATGCTCGCAGTTGACTGCTCCGCAGGTCACGTCCACGGTCATCGCCGCGAAGGTCGCGCCAGCCGAGGTACCGAAGCGCATTTCCTTTCCCTCGAGGTTGCCGAGATGTTGGTCGACTGGCAGTCCCGCTACGGTGGGGAAAGTGAATGCGCGCTTGCCTCCGGGCGCTGCGGCGCTTGGTATCTGGAAGGTCTTACTATCCGTATGAGCTGTAAGGCCCGGATTGGGTCTCAGAGTGTCATATTTGATTGTCCAGAAGATTGTGCCGACCATCATCGTCATCATGACTATGAAGATGACTGCCGCGTGGCGCGGGCGGCCCAGCATTCTGCCGTACATCATGACGAGCGCGAACGGGAAAAGCATCATGCCGAAGCATTCGAGAAAGTTGGTCCACGCGCTGGGGTTCTCGAAGGGATGAGCGGAATTCATCCCGAAAAATCCGCCGCCATTCGTTCCTAGTTGTTTGATTGGTATTACGGCTGCGACTGGTCCGACCACTATTGTCTGTTGCTTTGCCTGACCCTTGTCGTCGGTGCCCATAGCGCCGGGTTCCAGTGTTGATACCTGGTAGGTGCTGGCGAAGGTCATCGGCATGCCCTGGTGAATGAACAGCAGGCCTATGACAAAGGCCACCGGGAGGAACGTATAGACGATGACCCTCCACATATCGACAAAGAAGTTGCCGACCTTTGCTTCACCGCGGAATGCTCTGATGATTGCAGTCAGCGCGCAGAATCCTACTGACGCCGAGACGAACATCATCGTGATGATGAAGAAGATCTGGCTGAAGTTTGAGAGATGTTGATCGCCTGAATAGTGCTGGAGGTTAGTGTTGGTGATGAACGAGCAGACCGTCATGAAGATCGTGCTCGGCGCCAATATTCCCAAGCCGCGGGGATTCAAAGGCGCTATTGGCTGAAGGCACAGCACTATAAAGCCGTATACAAAAAGCACTGTGTTAAAGATCAAAAGAGCAGCCGTGTACTGCTTCCAGTCTTGAGGTCCGCTATCCAGCTTTTGTTCGAACCATCGGAAGAAGCCAGGCGCGTGATACTTGCCGTCCATGATCCAGGCCAGGTAACGGCTGAGCGGAATCGCCAGAAGGGTCGTGAAGACCAGCATCGAAATAGGGAGGAGCCACATAGTTAGTAACCTCTCAAGATGTGGAAACTATTCGCGCCTAGAACCATTCCGGACGAATCAGCGCGGCGAACAGGTAGACAAACAAACACACGGCAACAACGGCAGTTACGTAGATCATCGTTTTTCCTCAGATGTTCTCGCAGGCGAAAAGAAACGCGTAGCAAAGGCCCATGACACCAACTCCCAAGATGAACATCGCAGGTAGCCAGATTGTGAGATTCATTTGATTCACTCCTCGGTTCGATGGGTACTCAGCAAGAGCTATGCCCAGAAAATTAGCTTGGATTGCCTTATGAAGTGGCAGCAGCCTGAGCCCACAGCTATCAAAAATGAAAGATGCAAGATATGCTTTTTGCATTGTCGAGCGATGAACGCCGGACAACACGAATCCAAAACATCTCGATGGATTCGTCAGAGTGAACTTGTGCAGAATTTAGAAGTCTAGGTAGGTAAAAATATGGCAGGTCTTTATTGGGAATCGAGGCTGTACCGGTCGGTATAAACGGACCCCGGGCGTTGCAAATACCCGAGGTCCGCGCTGCGGGTCTATTGAGGCTGCCCGTACTTGTTTCTCAGAGCGAGGTTGAGCTGCAGCACATTGACGAACTTCTCACCGAAAAGCCCGCCGACCGGCGCATCCGCATCCGCTTGGACCATCTGCTCGATCTCGGTGCGCACCTGGCCTTGATCTCGCTTGGTATCCTTGGCCCACGCGGAAGATACGCGATCGAGCTGATATTCCGCATTGTCGAGCGTGATATCCGGATCCAGGCCTGAGGCAGAAGTCGTAACCATGTCTCCCGGCACGTCCTGCAGCGCTACATCGGCGTGATCCTGCCGCCACATGTCGAAGAAGTTCGACTGGATGTCGGAGCCTTCCTTGACCGGCTCGATTACACGTTTCCGTCTTGCCATCCTTGGTCTGATGCTGCACTGCGGACGGAAACTTTCCGGGGTTCTCCTTCGAGAAACTCTCGAAGAACACCATAGCCAGATCGGGAGACTTGGGCTCCGGTGTTCCCGGATTGTCCTTGATGAACTGCTGAACTTCCTTAGTATGAGTCTTGCCCCAGTCTTGTATGTACTTATCGTGCGTGGGATCGGCGTTGACCCATGCCTGTGCCGCTGCGTTGTGAGCATCCGCCCA
Source organism: uncultured delta proteobacterium (assembly GCA_963733715.1). GTDB lineage: Bacteria > Desulfobacterota > Binatia > Binatales > Binataceae > Binatus. The sequence continues at coordinate 86,460 of CAVTEN010000021.1, read as the reverse complement.
CTGCGCAACGATATGCGGCTGTCCGCCGAAGCTATCCTGCTGGAACCAGGCTTCGATGTCGGGCGCCACCAGTTGGCCCGCCTTTGGTCCGCTCTTGTACTTGACGATAGGACCTAGTTGCTGTGCTACACGATAGCGCAGCATGTAGTTACTGGCGGAAAGCGCGGATGAAGTCCCCGCCGATGCGTCATAGGACGCGGCCGATGGTCGCGGCTGGAAATACTCGTCTTTGGTAAACGGTTGCGCGATGAGTAGCGATCCGACCGGCTTGCCGTCAGGCCCGTTGACCATGCTGCCGTTTGCGCTGAACGGGAAAAATGTCTGCCCGATTGCCCATACTGCCAGTGGATAGACCAAGCAGCAGATGACCACGGTAAGGCCCAACAGCCATAGACTTTTGACTAGGTTGTTTTTCATTGTTGTTATCCTCGACCAGCCTTGCTCAGGCAACCATGTGCATAGCGCTAAGGACGACGTCGATAATCTTGATGCCGGCGAACGGCATTATTACACCGCCCAGCCCCCAGATAAGCAGGTTCCTTTTGAGCAGTGCGTCAGCTCCGAGCGGTACATACTTCACGCCTCTCAACGCGACGGGGATGAGAGCCGGTATGATGAGTGCGTTGAAGATGACCGCCGACAGTATCGCGGAGGTCGGCGAATGAAGATTCATAATGTCCATCGCCTTGACCCACGGAAGGGTGCCGGCGAACAGAGCTGGAACGATCGCGAAGTACTTGGCAACGTCGTTGGCCACGGAAAACGTGGTCAGCGCACCTCGGGTCATGAGCAGCTGCTTGCCAATCTCGACGACCTCGATGAGCTTCGTCGGATCGGAATCAAGGTCAACCATGTTCCCTGCTTCCTTTGCCGCCTGGGTCCCCGAGTTCATGGCCAGTCCTACGTCCGCTTGTGCCAGCGCCGGAGCGTCGTTGGTGCCGTCACCAATCATCGCGACCAGCTTGCCGTCAGCCTGTTCCTTGCGGATATAAGCGAGCTTCGATTCCGGAGTGCACTCGGCTACGAAATCGTTCACCCCCGCCCGCTTCGCAATCGTTGCGGCAGTCAGCGGATTGTCCCCGGTAATCATGACCGTGCGAACTCCCATCATATGCAGCCGCTCGAGACGCTCACTTATCGCGGGTTTCAAAACGTCTTCGAGTATCACTACACCGACGACTTGCTTTGCCTCAGTGACTACCAGGGGGGTAGCTCCGCCGGAAGCGACGCCGTCTACAACCGCGTGTAGCTCGCTCGGGACGGTCCCGCCCTGCTTTTGAATGTATCGAACCACAGCATCCGCCGCGCCTTTGCGAATCTGTTTTCCATCGGGCAGATCGATTCCGCTCATGCGGGTTTGCGCCGTGAACGGGACGAAACGGAGGTCGCGAGGGCTAATTAAATCCGCACCGCTTTGCTCCTTATAGAGAGCGACTATCGTCTTCCCTTCTGGCGTCTCATCGGCGATCGAGGACAATGCCGCCAGGCGGCCGACGTCATTAGCGGTGTAGTTGCCGACCGGAAGGAAGCTGGTCGCATGACGGTTGCCAATCGTGATCGTGCCGGTCTTGTCGAGTAGCACGGTGTCGACGTCGCCCGCCGTCTCGACCGCCTTGCCGCTCTTGGTGAGGATGTTGGCCTGGAGCGCGCGATCCATCCCGGCGATACCTATCGCAGCAAGCAGAGCGCCGATAGTGGTTGGAATGAGACACACCAACAGGGCTACAAGCGTTGGAACGTCGGTGCCGAGGCTCTTAAGCGGTTCCGAAATTCCTACGTAGCTCGCCATGTATTGTTCCGCGTTCCACGCCATCGGCCAGAGCGGAATCACAACGATGACGAACGCGAGAGTTAGTGCGGAAAGTGCGAGGGTGAGCGCAATTTCATTGGGCGTCTTCTGGCGAACGGCGCCCTCGACCAGCGCTATCATACGATCCAGAAAGGACTCGCCAGTGGCGGCCGTGATGCGCACCACGATGCGATCTGAAAGGACTCGCGTGCCGCCAGTGACTCCCGAGCGGTCACCGCCTGCTTCGCGAATCACCGGCGCGGACTCTCCCGTGATAGCTGCTTCATCGACCGACGCGATGCCCTCGATAATCTCTCCGTCGCCCGGAATCATCTGGCCCGCTTGAACGACGACGCGATCGTCCGGCCTCAATGCGCTCGATGGAACCTCTTCGATCATTGTCCCTTCCGCGCAGTCGAAAAGCGGGCGTGTCGCTTCGCGCCCGTCTGAGTGACTCGGCCTGCGCCTTGCCGCGAGCCTCAGCCAACCCGGTCGCGAAATTTGCAAACAGCACCGTCAGCCAGAGCCAGAAATCCAGCGCGATGAAATAAGTAATCGGAACCTGGCTCGCCGAGGTGCTCACCAGCGCCTGCACAATGAAGAGCAGCGTAAGCACGGCGCCGATTTCAACTACGAACATCACCGGATTGCTCCACTGAATATCCGGGCGAAGCATGACGATTGATTGCTTCAGAGCGTCCCGCACGAGTTCCGGCTCGAACAACTTCCGGCTTCTAACCCGCCGTGGCGCGCGCGGATGCTCAGGCGTCTCAATAGTCCGTATAGGTGTGGCTGCTGCCATTTTTTTGCTCCTCCGAAAAGTGCCTGATAGTTTCCGTGCTCTAAGTTAGAACCGGCTCCTATCCGCCGAACGGGATCGGCCCCAGGTGGTCAGCCACCGGTCCGAGCGTCGCGACCGGCAGGAACAGCAACGCACCTACGATTACGATCGTGCCGAACAGAAGGCATCCGAAGGTAAAGGTGTCGTCGCGCAAGGTACCCAGTCCGAATGGTGTGCTCTTCTTCATACCTAGATAGCCGGCCATCGCTATCGGAGCGATGATCGGCAGAAATCGCCCTAACATGATCACAAAGCCGGCAGCTATGTCCCATGGCACGGATTCTGGCGCCGGATTCGGATTATTGTTGAGGCCATAGGTGACTCCCAGGCCGTCGAAGGCGGAGCCGTTGTTAGCAGAGTCAGACGAGAACTGGTAAACGATTTGCGAGAAACCATGCGGCCCCGGATTGCTCTCCGCCTTGACTCCCCAGTTGGTTGCGGCAAACAGGCCGGTCGGGAAAAGTATTACCAGCGGATGCACCAGCAGCGCGATCAGAGCGAGCTTAACTTCCCGCGGGCCGATCTTCTTTCCTAAGTACTCCGGCGTGCGGCCGACCATCTGGCCGACGATGAAAATTCCGATGATCAGGAATAGGAGCAGGTTGACCATCCCGACGCCCTTGCCACCGAATATGCAGTTCACCCACATCCCGAACATCGGCGACAATCCGGCGATCGGGTTCAGGCTGTCGTGTTCACAGATAATCGCGCCGCAGGTGAAATCGACAGTGAGCGCGGCGAAGGTCGAACCGGCTGAAGTCCCAAAGCGAAGTTCCTTCCCTTCGAGATTGCCAAGATGCTGATCGACCGGCAGTCCAGCCACCGCGGGCATGGTAATAACCCGCTTGCCGCCAGGCGCTGTTGCGCTTGCGATCTCGAAGTTTTGAGGGCCCGGATGAGCCGTCAAACCTGGATTGGGTCTAAGAGTGTCGAAGTAGATCGCCCATAGCACCGTGCCGACCAGCAGCGTCAGCATCACCGCGAAGATCACGTTCGCATGGCGGCGGCGGCTGAGCATCCGGCCGTACATTAGAACGAGCGCCATCGGGAACAACATGAAAGATGAGGTAGTGAAGATGTTGCTTCCAGCAGTGGGATTCTCAAACGGATGGGCCGAGTTCATCCCGTAAAAACCGCCGCCGTTGGTGCCGAGCATTTTCATCGGCACGAACGCGGCCAACGGGCCGACCACGATTGTCTGCTGCTTAGGCTGGTTGTTGTTGTCAGTGCCCATTGCGGCGGGCTCGAGCGTGTTGACCTGGTAGGCGCTTTGAAAGGTCATCGGCATGCCCTGGGCCAGAAACACGATGCTCAAGGCGAACGCGGCGGGAAGAAACAGGTAGATAACCACCCGCCACATATCGAGGAAGAAGTTGCCGAGGTTCGCATCGCTCCGGAATGCGCGAATGATCGCGGCCAAAGCGCACAGCCCGATTGCTGCTGACAGAAAAAACATCGGTATGCAGAAGAAGATCTGACTGAAGTTCGAAAACGTTTGATCCCCGGAGTAGTGCTGAATATCGGTGTTGGTGGCGAACGACATGACGGTGTTGAAAATCGTGGTGGGCGCGATCATCCCGAGACCCCGTGGATTGAGCGGCATCCACGGCTGCAACGATAGGACCAGGTAACCAAATAGAAAGAGCACGGTGTTGAAAAACAGCAGCGTCACCGTGTACTGCTTCCAATTCTGAGGCCCGGAGTCGAGCCGCTTCTCGAACCATCCAAATATCGGCCAGGGTTTATAGTGCCCATCCATGATGCGAGCCATGAAGGTGCTCAAGGGGATGGCCAGAATTATGGGGAGTACTATTACTGTAATGGGCAAAAGCCACATATCATTCGTCCTCTACGAGTCTGCTAGTTGATGACTAGAACCACTCGGGCCGTATCATCGCCGTGAGTAGATATCCGAACACAAAGACCGCGACTAAGGCTGTTAAGTAAGTCATGAGCGTCTCCCTAAATTTTCTCGCAAGCACTGATAAACGCGAAACAAAGACCGAGACCTAGCAGACCCATTGCCAATGTTGCCGGAAGCCAGATTGCGACGTTCATTTTTCCTTCCTCCATGGCGCCATACTGGGCCATCCCGATCCGCTAAAGCAAGATCGGTGCTTCCCGAAAAGTTGAAGATTAATGGGCAATAACTAACCTCACTTCCTCAAAAGAGATGCCTTGATCGCGCGCGATTGCTAAGGCGTGCGTCACCCTCGCGTGAGCACAATTAAAAATCAAATGTCAGAAAAGGAAGAGGTGAGAATACGAATACAATGCCGCCTTCTCGCCTTTGTAGCCAATGGCAAGGGCAGCAGCTATTGAAATGTGGATTGAATGAAGACTCTAAGGAGTCAGAGTCTATCGGGTAAGGTTATTTGTCGGAGGATCGCTATCCTTTCCCTTATGCCTATCACTCACACCCCGGTCCAGATACAAGGCAAGTGCGATCACGACGACGAGCAGTAGTAGGACAATCGGCATAACCACCTATCTCGATCGCTCGTACGGTCCATCTTGGCAACTGCGGTCCGTTCGCGGCCTCGATCACACTGCCGCCACCGAGTCGCAATCAGTGCGCGGCGGCCAACGCCGGGGGGTTGGGAACAGCAGCGATACGAGTCGATCGAACGGCAGCCTGACCAGTCACAACGACTGCCTGTTCTAACTTCAGGATGGCCATACTTTCAGGGCGAACACTTTCGACCAATTCGCGCGCTATTTGCATAGCGGCATCGTCCGCAACCATCAGGTCGATCTTGAGCCTTTCCACCAGGTCGAGGACGAACTCGCGGCCGCGGTAAAGCCGCTGGCGTTCGCGGATGCTCGCAGGGAGCGTGCGGCGAACTTCGGTCACCTCGAAATCGGACAAGTTCAAGTCTTTGGCAGCATCCCTGAAGCGGTCGAGAGTGCCCGGATCGATCACTAATTCGATTCTTTTCATCTTTAGCACTCGTGTTTGGCCGACGAGCGATTCGGCAAGTTGTTTAAGGATGAGTGCATGGGATGTGCCGACGAAAAACACTCGTTCTCAAAAGGACTTCTTTAAGCCGTCGAGGCAGAACAATTAATTTTCAAACGAAGCGGCTTTTCATTTTGAAATGCCGCGCCGCCGAACCGCCCTTCTGTAGAAAGTGATCTGAACCGCAATCGCGAGAAATCTTGAAGGATTGCGCGGCTTTAAAATCGACCCAATCTGCTGCGACGTCCGCGGCAGTATCTGGCGCGCTGGTTGCTTAACATGAGGTCCATAGTTGAGGTGCGTGAGCAGTAACCATGGAAGCATCTATGAAACAGCGCCGCAATTTTTCTTCTATCAGGATCATCGCCCCTGTTTCGAAATTCGGTATTCAGATGCCTTTGGCAGTTTCACCCGACTGGTTACCGCGAGCTCAATCGATTGTATCCCTCGGCGAGGCGCGAGTATTCCGAGAAGCCTTTTTCGCCAGAGGAGATGAAGCACAACTTTGCGATCCGAGCACTTAAGAAGCCGCGCTTCTTTGCGCGTCGGCCGTATATCTACCTGTGCGTGCGATGCCAACAGATATTTTTGGTCAACGAACGCCGCGGTTCGATCGTAGCTATCGATCGCAATCGAAATCCGTTGCCCGAGCCCGAAAACTCAAGACAGGTTAAGACCTTTGCTGAGGGCCCATGCCCCAGCTTCAGGTTCGCCTCGAAATTCCCCCGACACCGTCAACGTCAAGCGGCGACGACCGTCAAATTAAGCATGTTGAAGCTTAGCTTGTTGAAAATCCTGGCTTCGCTTTGTCCGGAATTCAAAGGGCATCAGAACATCGAAACCGCAAGCAAGAGAGCTCAGGCCATACCCGCGATTACTCCTCAGGAATTTCTCTTCTAGCAGTCTCATCGCGATAGGTCTCGACGAAAGTTTATGAAATCGAATCCAGAAATTCAGGCGCGCTTTATGACGCCTTTCCTTGGCGCAAAGGTGGACGGGATCTCATCTATGCAAGTACATCCATTCGATCCCTGCGCCACACATGAGAGCTCCATTGGTGTAAGTGTGGAATCGTCCGCGACGCCGGAACGGGCGCTCCGCATCAGGCGGAGGATGGCCTTCACCGCGGAGGAGACACGCCATCATTTCGCGATTGAGGCGCTGGAGAAACCCGGGTCCTTCCGCCCACAGCCATATCTATATACATGCGTTCGCTGCCGATGGATTTTTCGCCTCAATGATTCGCGCGGCTCGATCATCGCCTTGGACGGTCTGGGCCGACATCTACCGGAACCCGAGAATGCCAAACGAATCGTCACCTTTCACCGTGGACCGTGTCCTGCCTTTCCAGTCATCGAGTATTTGATCCCTGAGGTTGAGCGCGAAAGTCGGCTTGCCTAAGTTTATTTCAACGGTAGTCCATATGTTGCGCGGTATCACTGCTAGACATAGGAGCCGTACTCGACGCCAGGAAACGACTGCCGCTTAGGTGCTAGGTACTCTTCGAGGGCAGGCGCTTAGCCGCAAGCGGCGTGGCCTGCCTTTTCGCGATCGGCGCTATTGCCATCGCGCAGCCGGCTCGCCAATTCCAGCGCGATTCTTCGCCACAGTCGCGGATACCGGTCGGCGAGCGCTGAGAAGTCAGCTTCCGCAATCCTGGCTACTACCGAATCCGAAGTCGCAGTGACCGAGGCCGACCGGGGAGTAAGCGGATCGACAACTGCCATTTCACCGACGTGCTCGCCGGCTTTCTTGTGCGCCACAACGCGCCCATTGATCGCAACCGAAAACTCGCCGCTCAGGATCAGAAATAGATCGGTGTCGGACGCACCCTGCTTGATGAGATTCGTTCCCGCGAATATCTCTTCCAATTTCAGATAGGGCTCGACTACCGTCGCCAGGTCCTTATCGCGGATCAGCGGCTGCGAGGTCAGGGCGCTAATCAGGCGCAGTCTTCCCTCCGAGCCCTGAAATGATTTCAACAGTGATTCTCTCATGATTGCCTATCAAACTCCCGTGAGATGCTTTGTCGTGATCTAAAGACAACCGCATTAATCGTGCCGATCCTGAACTCCGATAGAGCCCCGCGCTTTTCCCGGAAAACACCCGGCCGCATTTCAAATTGAAATGCTTTGATGCATCGATTTTGAAATGTCAGCGCTCGGTGAGCCGGAAAACTTCTTGCGCGCTGGGCTGATTATCGGCGGCACACTTGATGCTGACTAGCAACACATGGCCGCTATCATACAATCCAGGTCGCGTTCACTCACCGATTCGATTGCTCCGCCAAATCTTCGGCTGGTTACCAATGACCCGAGTCATCGCGCAAAGACTGCCGTGATGGCCTGTCTTACCGCGCGCAGTTCCGGCAACAGCGAACTCTTGCGTAAGGCCTCGGCCGCCGCGCGCGAGAATGACGGCGAGTTTTATGCGGTCCTGGCCGATTCGCCGCGCAGCCGATTCGGAAATGCTCGAGTTCGCACACTCATCGACGACGCCATCCTCGCCAGCTACCTGGGCGCGAAGGTCATATGGCTCGAATCGTCCGACGCGGTCGGCGAGCTGCTACAGTTCGCGCGGCAATCTGACATCGGCAGAATTTTCGTTGCCAGGAACCGCCCTACTCCATTCCCTCAATTATTTGGGCACACGATTTGTTCCGATCTATTGAGCCGCGCCCGAGGTTTCCGCATCGACGTCGTCGGGTTTGAACGCGGGAACTGATTACGAATCAGGTGCCGACGGTCGACGAAGAACACGAAGATCTCGATCGTCCGCTACCGCACCCTGCTGCCGATTTCGTCCCCCTGCTCGAATCGAACGATCCCGAGACGCACCGAAGAACGATCGGAGTTTTCATCTTCGGGAAAAAATTGGTGGGCCGTTCCGGGCTCGAACCGGAGACCCGCTGATTAAGAGTCAGCTGCTCTACCAACTGAGCTAACGGCCCACCGTCGAAGAACGTTTACGTAGCAGGATGTTTGGGGTGAGTGAAGGGATTTGAACCCTCGACCGCCGGAGCCACAATCCGATGCTCTGCCAACTGAGCTACACTCACCACCTCGATCACTCAATCCATTCAGCGCCTCGTGCCGGCGAATTCTGAAAAGCCTCCGTGGCGCGCCAGAAGGGATTCGAACCCCTGACCCACGGCTTAGAAGGCCGTTGCTCTTTCCACCTGAGCTACTGGCGCGTATCGGGGCGAGCCGATTTGAACGGCCGACCCCCTGCTCCCAAGGCAGGTGCGCTACCAAGCTGCGCTACGCCCCGAGCCTTTAGGAAGTAACACACGCACCATCGCCTCTCAACCAACCATCGCCCGCATGTTTTTTTGCAGTTTTTCTTCGACGATAAATTCCTGCGGCAGCGCGTCGAGCACCTCGATCATCAAAACTGCCATCTCGATTTTCGAGCGCGAGCTGTCGATCATATCAACCGGGCGCGATCCCGTCATGAGCGCATCGCACTGCCCCGGCGCATGACGCCAAATGCCCCACCGCAGTCAGCTCACGGCAATCCGCAGGCTGCACTGGAGCAATCGATCAGCATTCTGAGATCGCATCCGGCAGACAGGTCGCAACTTGCAAAAGTGGTCTATCTCGCGGAAAAATGGCCCAAATCGAGACTTCCGATTATCTCCTCGTCGCAGAAAGAGAAAAAAATTCGCTAATGCAGCCGTAGGATTTGTCTCGGTTTTTTCGAGGCACAAGCTTTGCTTTAGCTATCGTTGCGCTGACAATCTCCTCCCCCGAGACCCAGCGCCTGTCCCCAAGCAAAGGCCGGGCTACTTGATCCGTCGGCTCCCCAACCGCGGTCCCCACTCGTAGCCCGGCCGTTCTCTTTTTAGAATCCAAGCTCACATCGGCACTTGCGCGATTCCGCGCGTCGGACGCCGGTGTAGTATCCAAAAGAACAACGCGCCGAATCTGCGCGGCATATTTGTTTCGCAATTTCTGCTACGATTTCCGCCAACCGGACTGCGTAGTCGGTGCGCTTGATAGTCCGGCCGGGGGATTTATCGTTCGCCTGAGGCAACCGCGACAGATTTGCGGATCGCTGGTCGTTGTATTCGCGGCCGCGGTCTCCATCGGGACCAGTGGATGCTGGATGGCCGCGGCTCAATTCGCGCCGCTCGCTGCCAACGCGGCGGAGTATGTCGGCGGCACAGCGCTCGAGCTGACTTCGGGTATAGGCGCAAATGCGACTGCAAAATCCAGGGCCGAAAAGCAGGAAGCAGCCGAGCGCGAGGCTGCGATGAACAGTGGCGACGCCTGCAATCAGCTCGAAATCGAAGTTCCCGACGTGATCGAGTTGCGCAGGAGCGCGGCCGGTGCTCCCGAGTATCGTGAGCTGGAGATAGGCGAAACGCTCGCCGAGCGACAGTGGCTGCCGCTGGCGGACAGCGAAACGAACCCGGATGGTTGGCGGCCGGCGGTTAATTTTCTTCAGATGAACTTCACGCCGCCGCTGGGCGCAGTCGTTCCCGAATCTGCCAGCAGCTTTCTGGCGTACACGCCGTCGAAATTCGTCACCGCGGCCGACGGCGATAGACTTACCGCGATGACTTCGAATTTCGGCAAACCGGTCGGTACGTTTACCTGGAACGGCAACTACTACCACTACGTGGTAACCAGCACGCTGCCATGCTTTCCGCCTCCGCCCGAGCGGATTGCCCAGGATGTTCGCGCCCATTCGGGCTTCCAAATCATCGCGCCACTATCGCGATGAAGAGCGTCAGCCGTTCCCTCACGCGTAGCGTCGCGGCATGAACGGTCCGAAGTGACTTCGGGACTTCGCGCGTTGGAGAATGAAACTGCGGACCGCGCGGCGCGCTTCGTTGGCGGTTGCGCATATTTGAGAACATCCCGCCTCGATGAGCTCGTCTGAATTCTGAGACGCTGCCGGCCCGGTCGCAACAATCAACACGCGCGTCGAGATCGCCCGGATCGCCTTCACCAGTTCAACCGCCGCCGGAGCGCACTCCTCGGCCACGCATGAAACGAAGACGAAGTCGGGCGTGAATCGTTTGACCAGGTCGCAAATCTCTGCCGGCGATTTATTCTCGCCGGAAAAGCTCGCAACCACGCCGTCCTTGCGCAGCATCTCGAGCAGCATCAGCAAGCTCAGGAAATTCGCGTCGCCGGGCGCCATCACGCCCAGCGCTCTGACGCTTGGAGAAATCCGCGCGTTCGCAAACCGGTTGGCGAGCTCGCCGATCAGTAGATGCGTCGTATCGATAATGAGCCGCTCGTTCTCTTCGCTGATATGGTTTTCCGCGCGCTCCTGTCGTGTGAGCTCCAGCGCAGGCGCAATCACGTCCTCGAACGTCCGATCGAGCCCGTTCTCATCGCAATAGCGGATAGCAATCAGTCTGGCTCCCGCCGGATTAAGTTCGAGCAGAGCGCGGTAGAAATCGTGCCAGTCGTCGAGCGCGCGATCGGCGCCGAGCAGAATCGAGAGAAATCCCAGCGCAGGAATGTAGTCGCCCGCGACTTTCAGACATGCAGTCAGAGGCGTCGAGAGCAGCAGCCCCGGTATCCCCCAGAGCCACGACCAGTACATCGCGGATACCAGCAGCGCCACCGGAGAGACGTCGATTCCGTGGCCGATGATAAACGGCTCGGCAATCTGTGCCGCAACCTGGTCCAGAAGTATGAAGCCGCCAAGTATCTCGAGCGCCTTGCTCCATCCGGGGAACATCGCAAAGGCCACCAGCGCCGGCAGAAATGCCGAGCTGATCGCACCGACGTATGGAATAAAGCGCAACAGGAATGCGACCACGCCCCACAGCGCTGCGCTCGGCAGACCGAGATACCAGGCGAGGCACCCGGTGGCGATACCGTACGCAAGATTGATCAGCGAAAAAAGAAACAGGTAGCGGCCAACCGTATAGCTTGCGGTTTCAAGCGCCTGCGCCGCGATCGGAATTCTCGCCCGTGCCGCAAGCCGGACGAATCGATCGCGCAAATCCTTTCTGCTGTAGAGCAGAAAAAACAGCAGCACGATGATCAGCAAGGTATTGACGATCGCGTCGACGACCGGCGCAACCGGCTTCCAACTCGCGCTGAGCGTCGAGGTAGCCGGCATCGCCATCACTGGCGTGCGCCTTGCGGGGCGCGGGATTCGCGCTTTCCACTCGACGCTGAACGTCGGTCACCGCTTCCTTGACATGCTGGAGCCATGGCGGCGTGTTCTTCTCCAGCGCCGCTATTTTGTTGCCAATATTGTCCGAATACTCGGAGACCTGGTCGGCGACTGCCGGTCAATTGAATAGTGAGGAAATAGCCCAACGCCGCGATGAAGCCTATAACCAGCAGTACGACTATTGCGGCGCTGATGAAGCGGCCGCAGTAGGGCTCGAGGCGACTCGCGACCCCACTGAAGACCACGCTCAGGATCGATGCGATCGCGAGCGGCAGCAGGACGGGGCTGGCGAAATAGAATGCTGCCGTACTGATGATCAACGCGCAGATCGGTACGGCGACCCAAAGCAGCGCGAATTGATCGTCAGTGTCCTCGTAGCTCTCCTGCGTTTCCTTTTCGATTTCCGCCACGGAACCCCGCTCGGACGCGAAATGAATTTCGAGCCCTACCCTTACTGCAATACCTATTCCAGATCGCAACTGTGCCGATTGCATTGACAGGACGCACGCCCCATTGCGGACTCGGGCGTTTGTGGAAATTTTTTCCGGGTTATGAAAAACGCAACATACGTCAATGCACCGAAAACCACTCCCAGAGTGCGTTAGGCGCGATGTTTTTGCATTCTGGATTTCCGGCACATCGATTGCTCTCTAAGCGCAGATAGCTCGGAGGGTGCGTCGGAGCCGCAAACATACATCACCCCACTCAACCCGTTCCTCGCCGCGGCTTCGGCGCGACCCTCCGATTTTGAAATGACCAATTTCATTTTTGTCCAAATCGAAAGATTCTCTGGACCGAGACCTGGCGAAAAGCCTCGTTTTTTCTATACATTTTGCCTATTCCGGATGACTCGACCGGTTTTTCGAGGTAATCTGAGAATACTCTTTGTTAGTTGCCCTACTGGATTTCGCTCGCCGCGAAATATAAGAAGGCAGGTCCGGGGAATGCTGATGCCCGACGGCCCTCGGGGAACGCGATCGCGATAAGACTCGCGCTGAGAGCGCGCGGAGGTTTCAAATCATGCCGGCTCGTTCGATATCTACTGCCAGTCTGACCTTCGGACTCGTCTCGATTCCGGTGCGATTGTTCCCCGCAACGAGTTCCAAATCTGTCAGCTTCCATCTGCTGCACGCCAAAGACATGAGCCGCATTCAGCAGAAGATTTATTGCCCCAAGGAAGACAAGATCGTCGATCGAAGCGAGTTAGTGCGCGGCTACGAAGTCGAGAAGGATCGCTACGTCACTTTCACCGACGAGGAACTCAAAAAGCTCGAGGCGCAGGCCGATCGCGCGGTCGAAATAACCGAGTTCATTCCGGCATCGGAAGTCGACCCCGTCTATTTCGAAAATTCCTATCTGCTCGGATGCGAGCCGACTTCCGCCAAGGCGTACCATCTGCTCGAGGAAGCGATGACCAAGGCGGACAAGGTGGGAGTCGCGAAATTTACGATGCGCGGAAAGGAACGGGTGGTGCTCATACGTCCGTACGATGGCGGCCTGATGCTGCATACGATGTACTACAACGACGAGATCCGATCGTTCGGTGAGATTGATCACGGCGCCAACGCCACGGTCAAGGAATCGGAACTCGGGCTGGCCCAGCGGCTGCTCGATGATCTGACGCAGAAGAAATTCAAGCCGGACGAATTCAAGGATAATTATCGCGAGCGCGTGATCGAGGCGGCCGAACAGAAGATGGCAGGCCACGAATTGACCGAGCCCGCGCCCGAAGCGCGCCAGGGCAAGGTGATCGACCTGATGAGCGCGCTGAAGGAATCGCTCAAGAAGCGCGGCGTCGCGGTCAACGAGGATCGCGAAGAAGCTCCAGCCGCGGCAGAAGGCGAGGAACGCAAAGTCGCCCAAGGCTCCCGCCGAGCCCCGCGCACCCGCCGCGCCCGCTAGCAGCCACTATCACGACGCTGAGTCGTCCGCCTTTTTCTCTGGTTCCCCTTCCCTCGAGGGAAGAGGCTACTCCGCCCATTCCGGTTCCCCTTCCCGCTCGGGAAGGGGTTAGGGGTTAGGTTCTCGATAACCGCGAACCCACCAGGACACATCCGAGATGAACCATTCCGCCTGACCACGCAGGATTTTCTGTGCTACTTCTACGGTATGCATCAGCCTGCCCCACCCTCGCCAGGCTCTTCAAGCACCATCTCTCTTCGCATCCGTCGCCGGACGCCATGACCGAGCCAAAAACAATTTCTGACGGAACAAAGCTACCCTTGGTGGTGCATCCCTCCCAAAACCACTACGGAAGGTATGAATCGACCTCCCTCCTCGGCAACGAACGATGCCGCTGACCAAGTACCGCCGCAAACGAAACGCCGAAAACACTCCGGAACCATTCGGAGCCGAGGTTGCAACCCCCACTCCCACAACCACCGGCACTTTCGTCGTACAGAAGCATGCGGCGCGACGCCTCCACTATGATTTTCGACTCGAGATGGAAGGCGTCCTGCGCTCGTGGGCGGTTCCGAAAGGGCCGTCGATGAATCCCGCCGACAAGCATCTCGCGGTTGCCGTCGAGGACCATCCGCTCGAATACGGTGATTTCGAAGGCGTCATTCCGCCGGGAAATTACGGCGCGGGCTCAGTCATCGTGTGGGATCGCGGTGTTTATGAGGTCATCGATCCGCCGGGCGACGCTGCCGACGCGGTCCGCAAGGGAAAGATCGACATCAACCTGCACGGCTTCAAACTCAACGGCGCGTTCACCCTCGTGCATACTGGCGGCCGCCGCAATGGCGACCCCAAGGACGAGAAGAATTGGCTGCTGATCAAAAAGCGCGACCAATACGCCACAACTGAAGATGTTTTCGAAGCGCATCCGCGCTCTGTTTTTTCAGGATTAACTATCGAAGAGCTCGCCGACGCCCCCGCCGCCGAGCGCAAGCTCGCCGACAATCTCGCGCGCAAGCATCTCCCCGAGCTTGGCGGCAAGCTGAAGTATTCGGACTTCCCGCTGACCCTCGCCAAGACAGTTGACGATCCTTTCGACAACGACAAGTGGCTATTCGAAATAAAGTACGACGGCGTGCGCGTACTGGCTATTCGAGAAGGCGAGAATACTCATTTGTACGCGCGCAAGGGCACCGACATTACTAATCGGTATCCCGAAGTGTTGCTCGCGCTGAATTCGATCGCGCTCGATCGATTTGTTCTCGACGGCGAGATAGTTGCTCCCAACGATCGCGGCCGTCCGAGTTTCCAGCTCCTGCAACGAAGAATGCACGTCAACGATGCGCGCTCGATCGCTCGCTTGAGCCTGGCGGTGCCGGTCAACTACTACGTCTTCGACTTGCTCGGCTTCGATCGTTTTGACACGCGCACGCTCCCTCTCGAAGAGCGCAAGCGCCTGCTCGGAGAGCTGATCCACAGCGACGGCCCGGTGCGCTATTGCGATCACGTGATCGGGCGCGGAAAAGATTTCTACGACGCAATATCAGACCATGATCTGGAAGGAATCGTCGCCAAATTGCGCGACGCACCCTACCGCGGCGCGCGCACCGGCGATTGGCTGAAGATCAAGCGTCCGCTCACGAAACATTTCGTGATCGGCGGCTACAGCGACCCCGACGGAACTCGAACTCATTTCGGCGCGCTGCTGCTGGGTCAGTATGAATCGGACGGCGCGCTGCGCTACACCGACAAGGCAGGCTCGGGCTTCAGTCAGGAAACGTTGCGCAAGATTCACGCGATGCTCGAGCAGCGCGCGCAGCCTGAATCCCCCTTTCGCAAAGCAATTCCCGGAGAACCGTCTCCCGAAAAAAATGCGCATTTCGTGCGGCCAGAGCTGGTCTGCAAGGTTCGTTTCACCGAATGGACCGACAGCGGAGGCATCCGCCAACCGACCTTCCTGGGCCTGGCGGATGACGTCGATCCGCGCGACTGCAAATACGAAGGACCGGGGTCCTTGCCGCTACCATCGGATAGCGTCGACGACGAGATTACTGAAAAGAACAGAAGCGGCGGCGTGAAGGAATCCAAAGGACGCAACAAGGCCGCGCCACCACCGCCGGAACCAAAAGCCACCGTCACCAATCCAGAAAAAGTTTTCTGGCCGAACGACGGCTACACCAAGGGCGACCTGGTCACATACTATCGCGCGATTTCGAAATGGATGCTGCCCTACCTGAAAGATCGGCCGGTGATGCTCACCCGCTGGCCCGACGGCATCGATGGCAAAATGTTCTATCAGAAGGATGCGCCCGCGTTCGCACCGCCCTGGATTCGCACCGAGAAGATTTACTCCGAGGACTCGCAGCGCGAAATTTCATACTTCATTATCGACAGCGAGGAAGCGCTCGCCTACGTCGCGAACCTCGCCGCGATTACGATTCATATGTGGTCGTCGCGCATCCAGCATCTCGAACGTCCCGACTGGCTGCTGTTCGATATCGATCCCAAAGGCAGTACGACCATGCATGCAGTCGAGGTCGCGCGCGAAGTAGCTAATGTGCTGCGCGAGGTCGGCCTCGAGCCGGTTCTCAAGACTTCGGGTCAAATGGGTCTCCACGTAGTAGTCGGTCTGGCGCCGAAATATACTTACGATCAAGCAAAGATGTTCTCGGAGTTAGTAGCGCAAGTAGTAGTCAATCGAATCCCTAAAGTCGCGACGATCAACCGCAATCCGCACACGCGCAAAGGCCGCGTGTATATCGACTACCTGCAGCTAGGCCACGGCAAAACTATCGCCGCGACATTTTCAGTCCGCCCGGTGCCACGCGCGCCCATCTCCGCACCGATGACCTGGAAGGAACTGAAGCCGTCACTGGATCCGACGATCTACAACATCGAAACCATGCCGGCGAGAATGTCCCGCATGAAGCGCGACCCATTCCTCGACGCGATCGAAAAACACGCCACCCTCGAAGAAGCGCTCCCGCACCTGGAAGCCCTGCTGACCCGCTCCGAGAGCAGACCTCAGGTCACTCCTTAGTTTTGGGAGGAGCAGTCACTTCGTTAAACGCGCGAATAGCTTCGACTGCGGTCGGGACGCCGCTGTACTGCGAGACGTGGACGATCAACTCCTTGATCTCTTCGGGCGGGATCCCAAGATTCAATGCTCCACGCATATGCAGTCGCAGCTCGGGTCCGCGCCCCAACGCCATCAGCGCGGTCATTGTGAGGAGAGAGCGCAACTTGATCGGCAGGCCGGGACGACTCCAGATCGTGCCGAACAGTTGCTCGTTGAGAAAGGTGGCGAACCCTTCGTCGAAGTTTCGCAGGAACGCGTCGCCGTCCTGCGCGGCTTTTTCGCCAAACAACTTCGTGCGCACTTCCATTCCTTTCTTCGCTGATTCGTCAGACATGGGAACACCTCCGCGGTGATGTGTAGACAGTTATGCGTTGCGGATCATCAGCCCGCCGTCAACCGGAATGATCGCGCCGGTGATGTACGAAGCGGCCGGAATGCACAGGCTGAACGTGATGTGCGCGACTTCTTCCGGAAATCCGTATCGCTTGAGCGCGGTGCGGCGCTTGGCGAAAATCGTCTTATGCTCTTCCGGGATCGCGTCAGTCAGCGCCGTGCGAATCGGTCCGGGGCAGATGCAGTTGACCGTTATTCCTTCGGGGCCGAGATCGACGGCCAGCGCGCGTGTGAGTCCTATCACTCCCGTCTTGGCGACTGCGTAGGGACTATCGCCGGGCGTCGCGCCGAGGCCCTCCGTCGATGCGATGTTGACGATTCGCGCGGCGTCGGATTTGCGCAGATGCACCAGCGCGGCGCGGACCATCCGCTGTTGTGCGGTCAGCAAGCCCGCGATCGTGCGATCCCAGATGCGATCGTAATCGTCGTCGCCGAGCGGAGAGAAACCGCCGAAGCCTGCGTTGTTGATCAGGATGTCGAGCCGGCCAAAGTGCGCTGCGACTTCCGCGACGACGCGCTTGATCTCGGCCGCATCGGAGACGTCGAGCCGCCATCCGTGCGCGGTTCCGCCGGCAGCCGCAATCTCCTCGACGACGCGTGCGACTCCCGCTTCGTTGATATCGGTGATCGCGACGAGCGCGCCCTCCTGTGCAAACAGATGCGCGGTCGCACGGCCCATCCCGCTGGCAGAGCCGGTCACGAGCACCGCGCGGCCCTTCACCGATCGATCGAGTTTTTTCACTGGCTCCATTTCAACTCTCCATATCGCGCACACGTTCCGATTGTCGAGCTATCACACCCGATGTTAGTTGGGATAGTGAAGCACAAGGATCGCAACGACCAGGCGGAGAGAACCATGGAATTCGAACGTGCAAAACTCGACATCGACGGCTCGGTAGGAATCGTAACGCTCAACCATCCTGAGGTCATGAATGCCGTCTCGGCCGAGATGCTCGGCGGGCTGATGAAGGCTCTCGACCAGATCGAGGATCCGAAAAACGGCGTGCGATGCATGCTGATGACGGGCGCCGGGCGCGGCTTCTGCGCCGGCGCCAACTTGCAACCGAGCGGTGGCGGCCCCAGCGGATCGCGCGACGCGGGCTCGGTACTCGAAACGCAATACCATCCGTTTCTGCGACGGCTCCGCGAGCTTCCGATCCCGTTCGTCACGGCGGTGAACGGCGCGGCTGCTGGCGTGGGAATGAGCTTTGCGCTGATGGGCGATCTCGTACTCTGCGCTCGCTCCGCGTATTTCCTGCAGGCCTTTAGGCGTATCGGTTTGATTCCCGACGGCGGCTCGACCTGGATTCTGCCGCGGCTGATCGGAAAGGCGCGCGCGATGGAGCTGTCGCTGTTGGGCGAGAAGTTGCCGGCCGAGAAGGCGCTCGAATGGGGCCTCATCAACCGAGTCTTCGACGATGCGGAGCTGATCGGCAAAGCCAAGGAGTTCGCCCGCGATCTCGCGAACGGGCCGACCGTTGCGCTCAGCCTGATTCGGCGGCTCTATTGGGAAAGCGCCGACAACACTTATGAAGAGCAGCTGAACCTGGAACGTCAGATGCAGCGCAAGGCTGGCAATTCGGCAGACTTCGGCGAAGGCGTGCGCGCCTTTCTCGAGAAGCGTCCCGCGAAGTTCAAAGGTGAGTGATATGGCGAACACCGAAAAAGATCGCGACGCGTGGCTCTCGCAAGTCACTGAGGATGCGCTCGAGCCGGACCTGCCGATCGTCGATCCGCATCATCACCTGTGGGACCATCCGGGCAGCCGCTACATGCTCGATGAGATTTTGCGCGACACCAATACCGGACATCGCGTGCTCGCGACGGTGTTCGTCGAATGCATGTCGATGTATCGCGCGGACGGCGGCGAATCGATGCGGCCAGTGGGCGAGACCGAGTTCGTCAACGGCATCGCGGCGCAAAGCGCGAGCGGACAATACGGCGACACTCGCATCGCGGCGGGAATCGTCAGCTTCGCGGATCTGACGCTGGGTGATGCGGTCGTGCCTGTGCTCGAGGCGCATATCGCGGCGGCTCCGGCGCGCTTTCGCGGAATCCGGCACGCCGGCGGCTTCGACGCGAGTCCCGAAGTGCGGAATTCGCACACCAACCCGCCGGCCGATCTGTACGACTCGACGCAATTTCGCGAGGGCTTCGCCAGGTTGAGCGAGTTGGGTCTCAGCTTCGAGGCGTGGCAATACCATCCACAGATGCCGATGGTGACTGCGCTCGCGAAAGCATTCCCGGATACGACGATCGTGCTCAATCACTTTGGAGGACCGCTGGGAATCGGTCCTTACGAAGGCCGGCGCACCGAGATATTCGGCGAATGGAAGAAGAACATCGCGGAGCTCTCGCGATGCCCCAATGTCGTGGTCAAGCTCGGCGGAATCAACATGCCGGTGAACGGGTTCGGCTGGCATCGCAAGCCGTCACCGCCGACGTCGGATGAACTCGCGTCGGCCACGCGAGACTACTATCTGCATGCGATCGACAAGTTCGGGCCACGACGATCCATGTTCGAGAGCAACTTCCCGGTAGACCGGGTTTCATGCTCGTACGCGGTGCTCTGGAACGCGTTCAAGAAGATCGCGGCTGGTTTCACAAAGGACGAGAAGGATGCAGCTATTCCATCGCACCGCTGCCGAGGTCTATCGGCTGAAGTTGGCGAATTTGTCCTGATCGTCGGCCCGGAGACCGCTGGTTCGGTTCGATTGAACAATTTGTGAAGGCGTTTGTCACGCCTTGTTGGTGACGGCACAGGCCGAGCAACGAGGAAGATGACCAATGGCAACGACACCTATCCGGCAGCGGGCGACAGAAATCGGCTTCATCGATCATGCGAAAGATTCGGAAATACCGGGATGGGAACTCGCGCTGAACCGCCTGACCGGCGAATTGGTTGCCGCATTCTTCATCGCGATGGCGGTGATGTGGGTCGTGACGATGATCGCCGGGATCTTTGCGTAGCCACTTTTGTCAGTGCGGGCCCTCGTAACTTATGTTGAAATCTGTTCCGCGTACCGCTCCGACCGCGTTCGGCGTATGAACCTCAAAGGTCGTCGAGCTGCCGCGCATCGCGCCGTTGATCAATGCATGAAGCTGGCCGCCGAGCAGACCAACCTGTCTCGGCGCGCCGACGCCGTTGACCAGCATGCTATCGTCGATTGTCAGGATCCCGTTCTGCCCCAGTTGCAGTGAGCTGTTATCGATCATCCCGATGGTAACCGAACTGCCCGCCTGCGTGGTGAGCCGGTCGTGAAGTAGAATCGGCATTTGTTTGGCCGCCGCCAGATTCGAACCGCCGCGCAGAATGTTCGCGGTGCCGCTGACCTGGGTGATCGTGCCGACCGTGTTCTGTGCATAGGCCGCGGGTTCTGCAGCCGCCATCAGCACCGTCGCCAATGCGAAGAGCGCTGCCAGGCGCACGAAAGTTAATCGGCTCTGCTTCTGCATGGGTTCATGTCCTCTTCGGCTCTCTTCCAGCTCGTCTAACGACCATAGCCTGTCGGTAACGGTAGAGGCAACGCTAAAAGCTGCGTCGATACGCTGGTAGCTGCCTTAGGAGTGATTAAACCATCTCTAAGTCAAGCAAGTAGACGTATTGTTGGCCCGAGTGGAGATCGCGTTCGACTACGCCGCCCTGAGGCGCTGCTCGAGGATACGAAATCTTGATCATGTTCAGGTTTTCCACCGGATAGATTGCGACCAGGTCGGGATCGGTGTCGTAAATCTTCGCCAGCGCAGCCGGCTGGATGGCCGCGTTGTCGTGGTACTTGCGGTAGTTCTCCTCGCCATCGAAGAACAGATCGATAGTCACCCAGAACGGTCCCGCCACCTTGGAGCGCATGTGTCGGCAGACGTCGCGGAGCTTAGGCATTCGCGGCTTCCTTCGTGACCTCGCCAGATAGATCGATCCACTTCATCCGGACAAGTTCCAGCGGATCGTCCAGTTCAACGACGTGGTTGAGTTTGAATTCGAACACCTGACCGCGCGCGATGTCGGCGGGCGTGAACGGGAAGCCGTAGCTCGGCATCTCGACCCCGTCGAACAGCGGCATATGGAAGAAGTAAGGATTGCAGGCTTTGGCCATCTGGGTCGCGAGATCCTGCGTCTCGGCTGTGATGACGCACATAACGCCCACCTCGCGAGGCGGCGGCGCATCCTTGGGGACCGGCCGGCCGGACACAGCGTTCCAACCATAGATTCGCAGCGATATATCGAACTTTCCGGCAGCGTCGCCGATCGTGCGCTGCACCCGGCCCACCAGCGCGTGATGCATCCTGTCGTGGAATAGGTCGAGGTTGCTGAGCACTTGCGGATCGGCGATGCCGACGATCATGATCGTCTGATACTGGCCGCCGGCCGCGCCCTCGAGCTTCATCGTGTAGGGCTGCGGATTCCACACAGACCCTGTAACCCGCACCCTGGTGTCTGTTATCTGCTCATACTTCGCGGCACTGACATCGAGCACGCCACCGGGCTCGATGAGGCGGAACGGATTGCTGTTCTCATAGAGCATGTGCGCCGAAACGCTGTGAACGGTGCATCGGTTCGTCGGAATGAGCGGCTCGACTTCGAATCCATCCTTGTCGATCGTCAGGAAGACGCCGCTGCCGAGGAGGGTGTTCGCCGTGCATTGGCTACCGCATTCTGCCGTCTTGCCCGCGTGCCAGGATGGCCCGATCGGAGCGCCCTTCCACAGCGGAAAACAGGCCAGCACAGCGGTATCCGTGCTTCGGCCGCCGATAATGATTTCGGCGCCGCCCTCGAGCGCGGCGATATAGGGCTCGGGCCCCATCAGGGCGACGATGTGTTTGCATTCATCTATAGTCGCGTCGGCCAGGGGACCTAGAGGAGGAAGCGGCTTCACCTTGCCCGCGGCGTTCTTCGCTTTGATAGTCGCGGCCGATTGCTCCGAATAGAGAACGGCAATCTTCGGGCAATAGCCGTGCTCGCGGGCAATCTCCTGAACGATGTCCACGGTCCAATCGACGTTCAGATCACCGCCCGCTTGCCCTGCCGATCCTAATGATGAGCGGAACCTTGGTCTTATCTTGCGCAGCCATCAGCAACAGAAGGTCTGCCTTTACAGCGTCGCGACTGTTCTTCGAGGTGCCGGTTGCCAGGTAGGCAGCGCCGCTGTCGGTTGAGCCCGCGTCCATTGCCATCACGTCCATGCCGCGCTCGATCGCGGCGTCGACCTCCGCGGGGCGGACTCCAGCGCCAAGTTGGCCGAGGGGCACGAAGACCTTCACTTTCGCGAAATCCGGTTTGCCCGACATACCCCTCCCAACGAGCTCCTCGCGGCGACTCAGACGTTGACGGTGCTCATGTCGTGATAGCGTCCGCCGGCGGCGAAGCCCTTGGGCGCGACCTCCTCGATGCGGGCGAGATCGCTCTTCGATAGTTGAACTTTCGCGGCGGCGACATTCTCCTCGAGATAAGTGCGGCGCTTGGTACCGGGAATCGGGACCATGTCGCTGCCCCTCTCGAGCACCCATGCGAGCGCGAGCTGACTCGGCGTGATTCCCTTCTCGCGGGCGATTTCCTGGAGCCGATCGACGACCTTCTGATTCCGCTGCATATTCTCGTCGTCAAATCGCGGCGAGACTTTGCGCCGCATGTCGTCGGCCGGCAACTCGGTGAGCTTGCCACTGAGGAAGCCGCGGCCGAGCGGGCTGAACGGCACGAATCCGATACCTAGCTCGCGCAGCGTCGGAATCACCTCATCTTCGTAGTCGCGCGTCCACAGCGAGTATTCCGACTGGAGCGCGCTTATCGGATGGGTCGCGTGCGCGCGGCGGATCGTATTGGCGCCGGCTTCCGACAAGCCGAGGTAACGGACTTTTCCCTGGCGCACCAGCTCGGCCATCGCGCCGACGGTTTCTTCGATCGGCACTTTCTGGTCGACGCGATGCTGATAGTAGAGATCGATGTGATCGATGCCGAGGCGCTTCAACGACGCGTCGCACGCGGAGCGCACGTATTCGGGACGGCCATTGATCGAGCGCTTGCCGTCGGACGCGACCTGGTTGCCGAACTTGGTCGCGATGATCACGCGGTCGCGATATTTCTTCAGCGCCTTGCCGACCAGCTCTTCGTTATGCCCGAGGCCGTAAACGTCGGCGGTGTCGAAGAAATTGATCCCGATCTCGACTGCGCGCTCGAGCGTTGCGACGGATTCCTTGTCGTCGCGCGGGCCGTAGAACTGCGACATCCCCATGCATCCGAGACCAAGCTCCGACACCTCGAGTCCCTGCCGGCCGAGTTTTCGCTTTTCCATGATTGATATCCTCGTCTTCATATTGAATAGCCGAATCGACGCGGCGATCGGAAGCGCTGTTGCCCTGCTACCGGTAACGCGGGTCGCGGAAGAATGCGTGAATTGTTTTCGCGATAAAGTTCGAGTCGCCGCCAACGATCCTGCTAGAGTCTTGTGACTGGCTCTGGGAGGACTCGTGGCAAGCGTCGGGGGCGGGTTACGGTTCGGATCTTCATTCACTGCGCGGTGCGCCGCGCTAGCATCAATCGTTGCTGTCGCTATTTTCTTTTCAGCGCCCGCGCAGGCCCAAGTCAGCGTCGGCGATGCCACGGTGAGCCAGCTCGCGGTATCGAAGACCAGCATTGCCTTCAGCAAAATCGATCTATCGAGCAACAATCTAACTCAGACAAAGTCCTTCACCATCACGGACCGCGGCGGTCTTGCGCTCTCAGTGACCGTCGCGCCACCGACAGGAAGCCCATTCTTCAAGATAACGTCGGGGCAGGGTACGACGCTGATTCAGCCGCACGGAGTAGCGACCGTCAAGGTAGAGTTTGCGCCCACCAACAGGGGAACTGGGTTCTCAGCGAGCATCGCAATCAGCAGTAATGCGACCGCGGGCACCAGGTCGGCGAAGGTCAAACTGACGGGATCGGCGAAAGGATCGTTGCCGGCTACGCCCACCGCAACTGCGACGCCAACAGCCTCGCCAACGCGTACGGCTACCGCGACTGCGACACCCTCGGCAACTCGCACGGCAACTCCGACCGCGACCTCGACTCCGACTGCCACAGCGAGCGCGACCGCAACTCGTACGGCGACAGCGACAGTAACCATGACGGCGACCGCAACCCCGACGCCAACTGCCACCTCGACCGCCACGATGGTCGCGACTTCGACTCGTACCGCAACGCCCACATCGACCACGCTCGCGACCTCAACTGCGACCTCGACGTCTACGCCGACGGCCAGTGCGACGGCGACATCTGTTATCCCTACCGACGTGCTGACCTATCACAACGACAACGCGCGCACCGGACAAAATCTGACCGAACAGATTCTCACCATCGCGAACGTGAAGACTTCGTTCGGCAAGCTGTTCGAAGATTCTGTAGACGGATTGGTCGACGCGCAGCCTCTTATCAAGACCCAGGTAGCTATCCCCGGCCAGGGAACACGCAACGTGATCTATGTCGCCACGGAGAATGACACCGTCTACGCCTTCGACGCTGACACCAGCGGGCTGCCGCTTTGGCACGTGTCGCTGCTCGGGACCGGAGAAGCTCCCTCGGACGACCGCGGATGCGGCCAGGTCACGCCGAAGATAGGAATCACGTCGACGCCGGTAATCGATCCGGCGGCGGGGTTACACGGCACGATCTACGTAGTCGCGATGTCGAAGAATACGACGACCGGCGCCTACTTCCAGCGCATCCACGCGCTTGATATTACGACCGGCGCAGAAGAGTTCAGCGGCCCGGTCACGGTCACGGCGACATATCCTCCCGGCCCCGCCTTCGCTCCCAAGCAGTACAAGGAACGGGCGGGATTGCTTCTGCTCAATGGCCAGTTGATCACAGCCTGGGCGTCGCATTGCGATTTCACTCCCTACAACGGCTGGATCATGGCTTATGATCAGAACACGTTGGCGCAGACTTCCGTTCTGGATGTCACTCCCAACGGCAGTGAAGGCGCGATCTGGCAGGCCGGCGGAGGAATTGCGGCCGACAGCGCCGGCAACATCTATCTGCTGGACGGGAATGGGACCTGGGACACGACCGTCAATGCCAACGGCTTCCCGACCAAAGCAGATTTCGGCAACTCGTTTCTGAAGCTGTCCAACTCCAGCGGATTGCAGGTCGAGGATTTCTTCGAGCCCTTCAACACCGTCAGCGAATCCGCCGGCGACACGGATTTGGGTTCAGGCGGGGCGATGGTGTTGCCCGACATGATCGACAAGAACGGCGTGACGCGACATCTTGCGGTCGGCGCGGGCAAGGACGGCAACATCTTTCTGGTCGATCGCGACAACATGGGCAAGTGGAACTCGGCCAACAATAACAACGCTTACCAGCCGATCGCGGGCGCATTGGACAACGGTGAATGGGCGGCACCGGCTTATTTCAACGGCACTCTTTACTATGGTGGGGTGAACGCTCCGCTCCAGGCCTTCGCGTTTTCGCAGGCAAGGCTGGTGGCGATGCCGTCGTCGATCAGCAGCGAAACCTACGGCTACCCAGGATCGACGCCGAGCATTTCGGCCAACGGCTCGAGCAATGCGATCGTGTGGGCTATCCAGAATCAGGGATCTCTTGGAGTTCTGCGCGCCTACGACGCGACCAACCTGGGCACCGAGTTGTACAATAGCAATACGACGCCCGGCGAAAGTTTTACTGACAACAAATTCATCACGCCGACGATCGCGAATGGCAAAGTTTACGTCGGCACGCAGAGCAGCGTTGCAGTGTTCGGACTAAAGCCCTGAGCGATGTCGTGCATGCCGGATGGCTCGCGCTAAACCGGCCCTTCGAGATAACACTGGCTGAGGAGACAGGTGATGCGTGCGGCATTGGTGCTGCTGTCATTGATCAGCTTCCTTCCGCTGTCTGTTTCAGCGGCGCCGGCGGCGAATGGTATTCCTTTCGTCGACGCGCACACCCATCTGTTCAGAGGTGCTGAGGGTGCTGGTGGCGGCCTGAGGGGCGGCCGGGGTCGCGCGGCGAGCGAAGGCCAGGCCGCAACCGTATCGGCGGCGCTCGCGTTAATGGACCAGTTTGGAGTCTTGTACGCGATTCTTGCGCCGCCTCCCCTTCCGTCCGGCCGCGAGGATCCTGATGCGGTCGCAAAGCTGCAGACCGTAGTGCGTGAGAATCCCACGCGGTTCGCGTTCTCGGCGGGCGGCGAATCCTTGAACCCACTGGTACAGAGCACGCCTCCGGAAAACGTGACTCCCGAGGTGCTGCGCCAATTTCAGCAGGAGGCCGAGGCGATTGCCGCGGCCGGCGCGGCGGCTTTCGGCGAGCTGGCTGCAGAGCACTTCTCGTCCCGCGTCGGCAGGCACCCATATGAGTCCGTACGCCCGGATCATCCGCTGTTCCTTGCGCTTGCCGACATCGCGGCGAAATACGAGATGCCGATTGAGCTGCACATGGAGGCGGTGCCGCGTGACATGCCGTTCCCCAACGCGAACCTCGCGGGTCCGCCGAACCCCGCCAACCTCGTGGAGAACATCGCGGCCTTTGAACGCCTACTCGACCACAATCCGAAAGCGCGGATAATCTGGGTGCACGCCGGCTGGGATCTGACCGGCGAGCGGACGGTGGCTCTGATGCGCTCCTTGCTTGCGAAGCACTCCAATCTTTATATGAGCGTCAAGTCCGACCAGGCGGGAACACCGATGACGGCGCCATTTCTGCGCGGGGACGGCCTCAAGCCAGGATGGATCGCGATGCTACAGGCGTTTCCCGACCGCTTTGTGATTGGCAGCGACCAGTTCTACTCCGATCCGGAGATAATTCGGACCCATCGGGCGCGGGCTTTCATCGATGCGCTCCCGGCGGACATCGCTCATCGGATCGCGTCGGAGAACGTGAAGCACATCTATCGTCTTCCCGCCGCGCTGCGGTGATGCCAAAGCAAGGCGTAACCGGCGCCTTCAGAGAGCGGCTGCTGCAACGTTGTTGGCGAGAAATCGAAGCATCAGCGCTTGCAGCTCGGGGCCGTGCGGGCCGAACAGAATCGCGGTGCCATGCGCGCGGCCGGGGTAAACCTCCATCGACTTTGGCGCCACAGCCAGGCGATACAGGATTTCGGGCTGCCCACCGACCAATGGATCGGCGGCCGATGTGACGAACAGTATCGGCGCGCGAACATGACGGATTGAATCGGTAACCACCAGTCCGCCGAAGCTGGTCGGCACCGAAATTAAGATAATTCCCGCGATGTCTTCGCGCGCGGCAACGAGGATTGCCGCCTCGGCGCCAAGACTCGCGCCTGCGATGAAGATTCGCGAGACGCGCGGGCGCATGAACTGGTAGGCGGCGAGCAGATCGGTGCCGGCGAATTCAGTGCCCGAGGTCCCTTCCGATTCCGTGAACCCGCGAAAGTCGAAAGTCAGCGCCTGGTAGCCGTGCGCCGCGAGCACCTGCGCGAAGTCGGTCCAGTCGGACTGATCCGCGGGATACATGTGGGCGAGGATCACGCCGGTTGAGCCGGTCCCATACAGATGCCCGCGAAGCAGCACGCCGTCGGAGGTCGTGAACGAGACGTGCTCGCCGCCGAGGTCGTGCGGCGTGCGCGTCGGATTAGGCGCAAAGCATCCCGCGGCAAGCGCGAGAATCGCGGCCATCGCGAGTGCGATGCGCATTCGTCGCGCTTGTAAGGAGCACGATTGGTGGTAGTAAAATGCGAGCATCGGAGGAAGCACCATGGCAAAACTACACGGAACTTCACGATCGCGCAGCGCTCGGTCCTTGTGGGCTCTCGAAGAGCTCGGCGTCAACTACGAACACAATCCGATGCCGACGACCGACGCCAAGTCGCCGGGCCATCTCAAGCTCAATCCCAATGGGCACGTGCCGGTGCTCGAGGATGACGGCGTCGTGATCTGGGAATCGATGGCGATCAATCTCTACCTGGCCGACAAGTACGGCAAAGATTCATTGTGGCCATCCGATCCAGCGGGTCGCGCTGACGTCTACAAGTGGAGCTTCTTTGCGATGACCGAGGTCGAGCCGCATCTGATCACGATTATGCGCAACCGGCTGCTGAATCCTCCCGACCAGCGCGACGAGAAGGCCGCGCAGGCTGCAGTCGAAGCTTTGAAGGCGCCGATGAATGCGCTCGAGGAATCGCTCAAGGGCAAGGAATATCTGCTCGGCAAAAATTTTACGATCGCGGACCTGAACGTGGCCGCGGTAATGAGCTGGATACCGATGATGAAGCTCGATCTTTCGTCGTGGCCAAACGTATCGGCTTGGTTGCAGAAGTGTCTCGGCCGCGAAGCGAACAAAAAAGTCCGCGGGCTTAAGTAATCGCAGAGGTAAGAATCATGGGAGTGTTGTCAGGTTATCGCGTCATCGAGCTGGCCGGGATTGGCCCCGGACCAATGTGTGCGATGTTGCTCTCGGACATGGGCGCCGACGTACTGCGAATCGACCGCGTGGCCGACGCTGGATTGGGCATCGCGATGGATCAGAAATACAGCCTGCTCAATCGCGGCCGTCGCTCGGTCGCATTCGATCTGAAAAAGCCAGAGGCGATCGAGGCCGTCCTGAAGCTGGTCGAGAAAGCTGACGCGTTGATCGAAGGCTTCCGTCCCGGCGTGACCGAACGGCTCGGCCTCGGCCCCGACCATTGTCTCAAGCGCAACCCGCGGCTCATCTACGGACGCATGACTGGATGGGGTCAGGAAGGTCCGCTCGCGCATGCCGCAGGTCACGACATCAATTACATCGCGCTGTCGGGCGCGCTGCACAGTTTCGGACGCAAAGGCGATGCTCCGGTTCCTCCGCTGAATCTCGTCGGCGATTTCGGCGGCGGCGCGCTCTACCTGGCTCTGGGAGTGGTCGCGGGCCTGCTCGAAGCGCAGAAGTCCGGTAAGGGCCAGGTGGTCGATGCAGCGATGGTCGATGGAGCCGCGTCATTGATGACCGCGATTTACGGCATGCACGGTTCCGGATTTTGGAACAACGAGCGCGGCGACAACATCCTCGACACGGGCGCTCACTACTACGAAGTCTACGAAACGAAGGACAACAAGTACGTCGCGATCGGATCGATCGAAGCGAAGTTCTACGCCGAGTTGCTCGAGAAGTCAGGACTGAAGGGCGAGGAACTGCCGCATCAGCAGGATCGCAAGTCGTGGCCGAAGATGAAGGAGCGGCTGAAGACGCTGTTCCGCACCAAGACCCGCGACGAGTGGTGCAAGATCATGGAGGGTAGCGATATTTGCTTCGCGCCCGTGCTCAACATGGATGAAGCGCCGAAGCATGCGCACAACAAGCATCGCGGAACTTTCATCGAGGAAGGCGGCGTGACACAACCGGGGCCGGCGCCTCGATTCTCGCGCACGCCGAGCAAGATTCAGCGCCCACCGGCCAAACCGGGCGAGCATACCGAGGAAGCATTGCGCGACTGGGGCTTTGCCAACACCGATCTGGAGGCGCTGCGCAAATCCGGCGCTATCGCTTAGATGTTCAGTTCGTCGAGCAGCGCCTTTGCGTCCTTCAGGCGGGCGGTGTCGAAGCCTTCGGTGAACCAGTTGTAGATTTCGGCGAGCGTCGTGCGTGCCTCGTCGCGGCGGCCGTGCTTCATGAGAACCTCCGCAAGAAGCGTCGTCGAGCGCAACTCCTCGGACTTCGCGTTGCGGGCCACGGCCGCATCGATCGCCTGGCGGAAAGCCTTCTCGGCTTTGTCATCGGCTCCGCTCCGGAGGAACAGTCTGCCGCGCACGCGATAGTAGTACGAATCGAGCATGCCAAGGTCGAGCTTGTCGCGCACGGTGTTCCACTGGTCGAGGAACGCCAAGGAGCGCTGCGTCTCGCCGATCAGTTCGTAGCCTTCCGCTATGTTCACCAGGACCCGTAGATGGACCATCTCGGCTTGCGGTCCGGTGAATCGCAGCATCTCCTGTTCCGCCAACTCGAGGCCCTCTCTCACCTGCCCCTGCATGCATCAGCGCCCAGGCGAGAATTCGTTTTCCGACTGACTGCCAGAACGGATAGCCGCGCTCCTCGCATAGCGCGAGCGTCGCGCGCGCCGCCTCCTCGCCTTTGACAGCTTCCCCGCGTGCACAATGAATCTGGGCGACGAACACCATCGCCATCGCCAGGCTGAACGGTTCGGAGTCTGCATCCACGATGCCCATCGCCTCGTAGGCCCGCTCCAGCGCCTGGTCTGGATAGCCGAGATCGAACAGCACATCGCCCAGCGCGGTGAGAGCGAGCACTCTGGGATCCGGGCCAAAGCTATCCTGCCTGTGTGTCGATCTGTGCGGGCCAGTCGAGGCGGCTGTTGCCTGTTCAAGATGGTGGCGTGCGGCAAGCAAATCCCCCGTATAAACGAGCGAGTTCCCTATTGCACCGTGAGCGTCTCTGATCGATCCGGGGTCGTTCAATTGCTCGGCGACGGCCATCATTTCCCGGGAAAAATCCACCGCCGGCTTCACGTGCCCGCGGGTGAAATGAAAGCCCCACAGGCCGTTCAACATACTCAATAGAAAGATAGTGTTATTGAGCTCTCGCGCCAGAACTGCTCCGCGCGCAAAGGAGCGCTCAATTTCATCGGAGTCGAAGCCTTTAGCCGCCATCAGCGAGATGCCGAGGATCGCGCGCAGTTGCAGTTCATCACGATCGCGCTGCTCGCTATCCGGCAGGCCGGCCAGTAGTTCAAGCGCGCTGTTGACGTATGCGATCGCCTCCGGATAGCTCGATCGCTGCGCGGCCTGGTAAGCCGCCAGGCGCAGGTATTCAATCGCCTTGGCAGGGTTACCACTACGGCTGTAGTGGCGCGCGAGATCGCCGAGGTGATCGTCGAGCCTGCCCGCGAATTGTTCTTCCATCGCGATGCCGATCCGCTCGTGCATCGCCTTGCGCCGTTCGTGCAGCACCGAGTTGTACGCGACGTCATGGGTCAGCGCGTGCTTGAAGGTGTACGCAATGTCGCCCGCTGCCGGCTGCTCATATATGAACTCGCCCAGCTGGAGTTCGGACAGCATCGGCTCCAACTCCTGGGCAGACTCTCCGATCACTTTGCGCACCAGGCCGAGTTGGAATTCCATGCCGATGACGGCCAGCGTCTGAAGCAGGTCTTTGTGGTCGGCCGCCAGCCTGTCTATGCGGGAGGCCAGGATCGCCTGCACAGTAGGCGGAATCTTGAGCTGGTTCAGCGGCTGGGTAAGTTTCACCGCACCGTTGCGCTTGAGCGCTCCTTCGTCGAACAGCACCAGCACCGTCTCTTCCATGAAGAATGGATTGCCCTCGGTGCGCTCGATGATCAGGCGCTTGAGGGGAGCCAAATCCTTACCGTCGCCAAGCAGAGCCGACAACATCTCCTCGGCGCTCTCCTCGCCGAGCGGGTCGAGGCGCAACTGCGTGTAGTAGGTCTTGTTATTCCACTGATGTGAGTATTCGGGACGGTAATTCACGAGCAGCAGCGTTTTCGTCGTGGCGATCGAGTCGGCCAGCAGGTTCAGAAACGCCTGCGTCTCGTCATCGATCCAGTGCAGGTCCTCGAAGATAACCATCAGCGGCTGATTGAGAGACTCGCGAATCAGGATGCGCTTGATCGCGTCCAGGCTGCGGCGTGTGCGGACTTGCGCATCCATCTGCGCCAGCGGATCGTCGCCTTCCACAATCCCCAGCAGCCCAAACAGATACGGCAGAGTGTCTTCGAGCGCGCGATCGAGCGTCAGGACGGTACCGTTGACCTTGACCCGCCGTGCGCGCAAATCGTCGTCGCCGATGATCTTGAAGTAGGCGTGTAGAAGGTCGATCACCGGCAGGAATGCGGATGCTTTCCCGTGCGAGACTGAGAAAGTCTCCAGCACCATCCAGCCAGACTGCGAAACCGCCTTGAACTCGAACAACAGCCGGGACTTGCCGACTCCGGCCTCGGCCATCGCCGCCACGATCTGTCCGTGTCCCGCCCTGGCCTGATCGGCTGCGTGCCTCATTGCATCCATCTCACGCGCGCGCCCGACGAACTTCGTGAATCCGCGTCCGGCAGAGCGTTGCAACCGCGTGCGCAGAGGCCCGAGGCCAGTCACCTCGTACACGTTGACCGGCTCGCTGACGCCTTTGACTTTGGTTGGACCGAGCGACTTGAGTTGAAAATATCCCTCGACGAATTTACGCGTCTGCTCACTGGTCGCGATCGAGCCTGTCGGCGCGAGCGCCTGCATCCGCGAGGCCAGGTTGGTGGTGTGCCCGATCGGCGTGTACTCAGTTTGTCCTTCGCCGGTCGTGATCGAACGCACCACCACCTCGCCCGTGTTCACACCGACGCGTGCTTCGATCGGCAGGTTGCCGGCCTCACGCAATCTTGCCGCGTAGCGTTTCAGCTCCTCCTGCATGCGAAGCGCGGCGTAAAGCGCACGTTGCGGATGATCCTCGTGGGCGACCGGCGCACCAAACAGCGCGAAGATTCCATCGCCGGTCGACTGTACGATGTATCCATCGTACCGGCGCACCGCCTCGATCATCAGCTTGAGGGCAGGATCGATAATCGCGCGCGCCTCTTCGGGATCGAGATCCTGCTCGAGCTCGGTTGAGCCCTTGATATCCGCAAACAGCGCGGTGACCGTCTTGCGCTCGCCCTCGAGCGCTTGCGCCGAGCTGTTCTCCGGCGCGACGCGCACGTTGGACGCTGCGGCCGGCGACAACGAAGTTGCGGCTGCAGCCACCGCGTGATTGGTAAGTGACGCGCCGCACTTGCCGCAGAAATCGGAGGTCGGAGGATTTTCCGTCCTGCACTTTGCGCAATGCTTTGTCAGCGCATTCCCGCATTTCGCGCAGAAGTTGTTGGTCGAGGGATTGTTCGTCCCGCATTTTGAGCACCGCATCGATTACAAGCCGCGGTCGGGCGTTAAGCGCGGCCGGTGAGGCGGGCGCGCTCGAGCACGCCTTCGAAAATTCGCACCGCGACGGCATCCACGAGCATCCCGCCCGCTCCTGCGGCGCCCGCGCCATCGCGGGTCGCGGCGTGGTAGGCCTCGGACATTTTGCGCGCGTTTTCGATTTCATGGGGCGTTGGCGCGAATACGTCGTTGGCAATTTCGATCTGGCTCGGATGTATCGCCCATTTGCCGACCGCACCCAGCGTCGCCGCCCAGGTCGCCTCGCGCCGATAGCCGTCGGGATCCTTGAAGTTGCCGAAAGGGCCGTCGATGGCGTCGATGCCGTTGGCGCGGCACGCCGTGATCATCCGCACGCGCGCATGATGCCAGATGTCGCCGGGATATCTGTTCGCCGGATCGCTCGCGACGCCGAAGCGCATGCCCTGGCTGGCTGAGAGATCTCCAAATCCTAAAATAAGCGCCTCCAGCCGCGGCGACGATGCCGCAATTTCCTCGACGTGCGCGAGCGCCGCGCTCTCCTCGATCAGCGCCTCGAGACCGATCTTCTTCTTTAGATGAAGCTTGGTCTCGAGCTGCGTCAGATAGCGTGTCGAAGAACCAGATGTCGCGCGGCGCCTTTGGCTTCGGCACGATAATCACGTCAAGCTTGTCGCCCGCGCCTTCGACGACTTCGATCACGTCGTCGTGCGCCCAATGCGTGTCCGCGCCGTTGACGCGCACCGCGCGAATCTTGGTGCCCCAGTCGAGATTGCGGAGCGCATCGACGGCGTTCTTGCGCGCGGCTTCCTTCTGCGCCGGCGCGACTGCATCTTCAAGATCGAGAAAAACCATATCGGCCGCGGTCGCCATCGCCTTTTCGATCATCTTCGGACTCGAAGCCGGCGTCGAAAGTTCAGAACGTCTTAGTCGAAGCGTCATGATTGCTCCTTGCGCGCGATTGGAAGCCCTGCCTCCGCGAGCACCTGATCGGTATGCTCACCCAGGCGCGGCGCGCGCGCGTAAATTCCCGACGGTGTGCCCGTCAGCTTGATCGGACATCCCGCGATCACCAGCGGAGGATTGTCGCCCGGCTGTTCGACCTCGACCAGCATGCCGCGCGCTCTCGGATGCGGGTCTTCGAAAATATCTTTAGCGGTGTTGACCGGGCCAACCGGCACCTTGCCGCCGATGGCGTCGACGATTTCGCGCGTGCTGTGCGCTTTCGTCCATTCGGTGAGGATGCCGCGCACGAACTCGGCGTTGGCAACTCGCCGGTTGACGTTGCGCGTGCGATCGTCGGTCGCGAGCTCGGGCCGGCCGATCGCATCGCACAGAATCTTCCAATGATTCTCGCCGGGTGCTGCGATTGCGACGGCGCCGTCGCGCGTGGGAAAAATATCGAACGGACACAGTACTGGAGTGCCGTTGCCAGCCGGCTCACGGACGATGCCGGCGCTCGAATAGCTGTAGACGATCGTTTCGCACAGCGCGAGAATCGCGTCGTACATCGCAACGTCGAGGAACTGTCCCTGCCCTGTCCGCCGCGCCGCATGAATCGCAGACACCACGCCCAGTGCCGCGAGAGTGCCGGGATAGATGTCGCCGATGCCGGGGCCTGCCTTGTAGCCAGCGCTGCCTTCCGGACCCGTGACCGCGACCAGCCCGCCCATGCTCTGCGCGACGATGTCGAACGCGGGCCAATGCGCATACGGACTCGCACCGGTGCGCGGATCGCCGAAGCCGCGAATTGCGGCATAGACCAGCGCAGGATTTATTTCGCGCAGCCGCTCGTAACTGATTCCCGCACGATCCATCACGCCCGTCTTCGCGTTCTCGACGATCGCATCCGCGGTTTTAACCAGCTTGAAAAGTGCGTCGCGGCCCGCGTCGGTCTTGATGTCGAGCACGATGCTGCGCTTGTTGCGATTGACACTCGCGAAGTAGCCGCCGTAGTCGCAACCCTTTCGATCGGCAGGATGCGGTCCCATGCTGCGGCTCATATCGCCGGCTGGAGGCTCGACCTTGATAACGTCGGCGCCAAGGTCGGCCAGCAGCATCGTGCAGTACGGACCGGCCAGCGCCTGCGTCAGATCGAGCACGCGAACATCAGAGAGCGGACCGGTGCGCGCGTTCATCGATTGCCCCAATGCGAGCGGCGCTTGATCAGCACCGTGCGCTCGCCTTCGAAGACGATCGTCCCATCATGCTTGGTGCCCCAATGCTTGAAGCGCACGACGCCGGCGTCGTCGCGATCGGCGTCGCGCTTTTCGAGCACCTCGGTGTAGGCGTACAGCGTGTCGCCGTGAAAAACTGGCGAGGTGAACCTGATGCCGGTGAGACCGAGTTCGGCAAGCGCATTTTCTCCGGTGTCCTGCGTCGCCAGGCCGATGCACACCGAGCCGGTCACCAGGCCGAAGACGAGGCGCTGGCCGAATTGCGTCGATCGCATGCGATGCTCGTTGTAGTGGCCGTCGGCGGTGTTCAGCACGAGCTTCGTGAGCATCTGATTTTCGATCTCGCCGATGGTAGTGCCGCGCGCGTGTCGCATTTTCGCGCCGACTTCGAAATCTTCGAAGTAGTTTCTGGCGCCGGTCAGCTTCGATACTGACGTACTCACTTTCTCACCTTAGGCAACAAACGGTCGGAGATTATGCGCAGTTGGATTTCGGAAGTGCCCTCGAAAATTTTGGTCAGGCGCGCGTCGCGCCAGTAGCGCTCGAGCGGGAAGTCCTTGGTGTATCCGTAGCCGCCGTGAATCTGCAGCGCCTGGCTGGTCACGCGCTCGGCCATCTCGGAGGCGAACAGCTTCGCCATCGACGCTTCCTTGTCGCATCGCCGCTTGCTGTCGACTTCGGTGGCGACGAAGTACATAAGCTGGCGCGCGGCTTCGATCTCGGTCGCCATCTCGGCCAGCTTGAATCGAATCGCCTGGAATTCCCCGATCGGCTGCCCGAACGCGACCCGCTTCTGCGCGTATGCCAACGCGTCTTCGAGGCCGCCGCGCGCGAGCCCGATCGCACGTGCTGCAGTATGCACGCGCGCCACTTCGAGCCCGCTGACGGCGCCGTAGAATCCCTTGCCCTCGCCGCGGTCCTCGCGCTCGCGGCCGAGCAACGCGTCCGCGGGCAGTTTGAAATTGTCGAAGTGCAACTCCCACGTCTTCCATCCGAAGTAACCGATCTTGCGGATCGGCGAGCCCGTCAGCCCCGGTGGAAACTTGCCGCGCTCCTTCAGCACCAGGAACTGGCTGATGCCCTCGTGACGGCGACGTGGATCGGACGGCTGCTTGGTGCGCGCGAGCACCGAGATGAAATCCGCTCCGTCGGCAAACGTGCACCAGGTCTTGGTGCCGTTGAGCATCCAGCCGTCGCCGTCGCGCGTCGCTTTGCACGAGACGTTGGCGAGATCGGAGCCCGCGTCCGGCTCCGACAGAGCAGCCGCGCCGAGAAATTCCCCGCGCGCCATCCGCGGCAGATACTCGCGCCGCTGCGCCGCCGTGAAACCGCCGCCGAGACCGTTGCCGCGAGCGATGATGCTTGCGACGCTCATCCACGCGCGCGCCAGTTCCTCGGTGATCAGCACGTACTCGAATGCGCCGAGGCCAAGCCCGCCGTATTCCTCGGGGATGACGACGCCGAAGTAGCCCATCTCCGCGAGCTTGTCCCGCAACGACATCGGGATGTCGCCTTGCTCGGGATCGAGCTTGTTCGCGATGGGCAGAACCTCGTTCATCGCGAAGTCACGCGCCGTCTGCTGAATCATCCGCCGCTCGTCGGTCATGTAACTCACAGGGGGGCTCCTCTGCGTTTGGCGACCAGGTTGGTGCGCTCGTAGCTGATGACGAGTTCGTCGCGTTGATTGCGCGCTTCGGTGCGCCAGGTGACGATTCCGAAATTGCCGCGGCTGGCGGATTCGCGCGTCGACACCACAGTGCTGCGCGCGGTAAGCGTGTCGCCGGGATAGACCGGGCGATGAAATTCCAGATTGTTGATTCCGAGAAAGGGCCCGCCCGCTTCGCTCAAGTCCTCGACTGAAATGCCGACCACGGTGCACGCTACCAGCATCGGATTAACCACCACGTCGGGGTGACCGTGCGCGCGCGCATACTCGGCGTTGAAGTACAGCGGGCAATGCGCGAGGGTCGCGGTGGTGAAGAGCGAATTGTCGCCGGCGTTGATCGTGCGGCCCCAATGATGATCGAAGACCTGGCCGTCGTGAAATTCCTCGAACGAATGCCCTTTGTGCACGAGCTTGAACTGAGTGAAATCGGGATCTGCCATAAATCAAGCTCCTAGCAGAACTCTCGCCGCGCGGCGACGCCAATTCCGCAACTATTGCACGGACCCGCGGCTTCCAGAAAATGCTCGAATCATGCAAGATGGCGGCTGATTCACAAACATCGGAGACGCGCATGAAAACAGAGACGATCGAATACAAGGACGGCGACGTAACCCTTCGCGGCTATCTTGCTTACGACGAAAAGAAATCCGGCAAGCGTCCCGGCGTTCTCGTGATGCCGGAAGCGTTCGGCCTGGGCGAGCACGCAAAGAAGCGCGCCGAGCGGCTTGCAGAGCTGGGCTACGTCGCTTTCGCCGGCGATCCCTACGGCAATGGAATCGAAGTAGCCAGCCTGCCCGAGGCGATGAAACTTGCGACACCGCTGTTTACCGATCCGGCCGGGCTCCGCAAACGCGGGCGAGCGTCACTCGATCGTCTCGCATCAATACCTCAGACCGACGCCAGCCGGATGGCCGCGATCGGATTCTGCATGGGAGGCACGTTCTCGCTTGAGCTCGCTCGCGATGGCGCGCCGCTCAAGGGGATAGTCAGCTTTCACGGCGGCCTTCAGACGCAGCGACCGGCAGAAGCTGGAAAGGTGAAGGCAAAAATCCTCGTATGTACCGGCGCCGAGGACACCATGATCCCGTTCGAGCAGGTCACCGCCTTCGAGACTGAGATGAAGAACGCAGGAGCAGACTGGCAAGTGATCGTCTACGGAGGCGCAAAGCACAGTTTCACGAATCCGAATTCGGACAGCCTCGGGATGCCGGGTATCGGCTACAACAAGCTGGTGGACGCGCGATCGTGGAAGGCCATGACTGACTTCTTCGAGGAGATACTCGCCTAGCGGCGAGGCCTCTTCCTCGATCGCGTCCTTATAGGTATGGGTCCAGCGTCGTCGACAGGATCAGTCCCTAAGGGATGAGAAGAACTCTGCCGACTGCCTGTCGGCTCTCGATGTAAGCGTGAGCAGCGCCGGCCTCTGATAGCGGGAAGGTTCGATCGATCACAACCTTCAACTCGCCTCGCGCGGCCTCGTCGATCAGGCGCTGGATCATGTTATGCGCGCGATCGGTGCCTATTTCGGCTCCCAGGAAAACTCCGGTCAAGGAACGGTTGCCCGCCATCAGCGACGATACATCGACCGTCATCGCTTCGCGACCCGCCGCACCTACCATCGAGATGCGACCGCGATAGGCGAGCGATAGCAGGCTGCCCTGCAAAGTCGCACCACCTACAGGGTCAACGACAAGATCAACTCCCCTGTTATGGGTAAGTTTCATCACCGACTTTGCGACATCTTCAGTCTTATAGTTGATGCCGTGATCGAGACCTAGCGGCTTGAGCCGTTCCAGCCGCTCGTTGCTCGACGCCGTCGCCAGAACAGTCGCGCCTGCGCGCTTGGCCAACTGAATCGCCGCGACACCTACGCCGCTCGCGCCCGCCTGAACCAGGACTGTCTCACCCGATTTCAGATGCCCGAACTCGAACAGGCAATCATCGGCGGTGCCGAATGGCACGGGTATAGCCGCGGCCAGCTTGATGTCGAATCCTTTGGGTACCGGCCAGGCGTTTCGAGCCGGAACCGAGCGCAATGCTGCATGCGAGCCCATAGCATTAACGGTGGTGACCTTCTGACCTACCTTCAGGTCTGTCACCTCCGAACCTACCTGGACGATCTCGCCGCCGGCCTGGTAGCCAACCACGTGAGGCTTACTGAACAGTGCGCCATGCCAACGATTGAGCGTGTCGCCGCCTTCGATACTTACAGCCTCGACGCGAATCACGACACCTTTAGGATGGCATTCGGGATCGGGAACGTCCTCGTACTTGAGAACCTCGGGCCCGCCGTTTTGATAATAGACCGCAGCCTTCATAACACACACCTCATTCGACGATAGCGGAATAGATGATGTTCCTGAGTTGTCCGCGGAAGTTGAAGGTGGCCGACGGCATTAGCTGGGTCATGAAAACTCACGACTAAGTCCTCCTTAGGATCCACCCAGAAGATAGTCGAGGCCGCGCCGCCCCAGTAATAGTCGCCGCCGCCGAGTGCGCCCGCTTCGACCTGTCCGAGTGTCATCGCGAAGCCGAGCCCGAAGCCTACTCCTTCGTAAGCAGTCTCCGAGAACGCCCCAATAGCCATCCCGCTCAGGTCCTTGCCGCCGGCGAGATGGTTAAGATGCATCAGCTCGATGGTGCGAGGTCCCAGTATGCGCACACCGTCCAATTCACCGCCGCGCCGCAGCATTTCGCAGAAGCGCAGATAGTCAGCGGTGGTGCCGGTTAATCCCCCGCCGCCCGAAAAGAAGGTGGGCTGCTTAAGATAGTTACTCCGCTCGGGATCGTCGATCAGTTTGAGAGACTTATCGGCTTGACGTTCATAGTTAGCCGCAAACCGATCCGCCTTGCGCGGCGCCACCATGAACGAGGTGTCCTTCATGTCGAGGGGATCGAAGATCGTTTCCTGCAGATATCGGTCGAAGCTCTTTCCGGAAATCGCCTCGACCAGGTAGCCGCATACGTCGGTCGAAAGCGAGTACATCCATCGCTCCCCCGGCTGATAACGCAGCGGCACCTTTGCAAGCTTGTCGGCAAATCCACTAAGTGTCTCGCCGGTACCGCGTCCCACTCCTACCTCGCGATAGGCGCGGTCTACAGGATGATTGGTGGCGCCATAAGTGAGTCCGCCGGTATGGCTCAACACAT
The DNA here is from genome assembly GCA_963733715.1 of uncultured delta proteobacterium. Lineage (GTDB taxonomy): Bacteria > Desulfobacterota > Binatia > Binatales > Binataceae > Binatus. Next base: position 46,544 of record CAVTEN010000021.1, on the reverse strand, counting down.
GACGCATCGTCATCGGCCGAGCAGGCGCCGCAGTCTCCATGCTAGCGCCTTCGCCCGAGACCCACACCTTGTGATCGCGCCACGCCGGGATGAATCGCGAAACCGGATCGTTGAGCTGGAAGTGTCCCTGCTCGAAGAGCGTCATCAGCGCCACCGACGTGATCGGCTTGGTCATCGAATAAAGGCGGAAGATTGTATCGTCAGTCATGGGCTTGCGGCGCTCGCGATCCATCAAGCCCTGCGATTTGAAATATGCGACGTGGCCGTGCCTTGCGACCAGCGTCTGGCATCCGGCGATTTTACCGGGCGTAATATAGTTCTTGTCGAGATGCTCCGTAATCCGATTGATTCGTTCCGGCGCGAATCCAGCCCGCTTGGGTGCCAGTTCCATCTGTCTTCTCCTTACAAACGTCGAATAGTTCGCACGATCCTAGAAGTAAATCGGATCCACGTACAAGCCGCGAGTGGCGGCGCCCGGCGGCTCCGGGATTCCAAATGAAATCACGACGTACCGTTCCAATTCACTAGCCAGCTCGCGCACGCGCTCGTATCCGGCCGATGCCTCCGAGGTGAAGACCGACAGCCGGTCGAGGCCTCGATTCGCGAGCCATCCGCATTGCGCGCGCAGCAGCGCCTCGAACTCGTCCTCCGCGCCCGGGAGGAATCCCCAGTCCAGCGCGAGACCGCGGCGCGACTCGATGCGCTTTCCCTTCGACTCGATGATAAATCGTACCGTGTCGCCCGCCGGCCATACTCCCACCACCGCGCGATCTGTCATCCGCACCCGCTCCCAGCAGTAGTCTCGCGGCGAACGCTCGACGCGCGCAGTGAACGACTCCACCGTGTACGGCAGGTACATCTCGTCGTGTTCGTGCGTCGTGTTGAGAATTTCGACGATTCGCGACGCATCGCGCGGCGTAGCCGGCCGTCCGATTTGCGGCCCTGCGAGCGATGCGCATGGAAGTTGTGCGCGAATCTGATGCATGCTCCATCGCGGCGCGCCGGCGAAGCCTCGAAGCATGGCAGCGTTGTCGACCGATGGATATGCGGTACTGCCGTCGGACGATCCTTCCGGATATTTCTCGTCGAAGACGCGATTTATCGCGCCCCACAGTCCTTTTTTCTGATGCTCCGGGAGAATTCGCAGATGCGCGAATGCGTGGATGCGATAGTCGCGCCCGCCGGCGCGCACGGTGTGAAGCGCGGCCACGTTGACGCCGGCCGGTTTTCCATCCACGAAACCCAGCGCGACCAGGAAATTGTCCATCAGCCGCGTGAACGCAAAATAATCGTCGCCGCGCTCGATCGTCATCGTAGTGCCGTCGCCCAATACGATCGGGCATCGACGCTCGATGTCGGCGAGCACAGCCGCGTCCGCAATCGTCGCTTCGCGCGAGACCACGTCGAAATCGAGGATACGCTCGCGAGTGAGCATGGTTATTTTATGCGGCTCGCTGTCCTCGACCTCGCACGACAGCCGAAATTTTTTGTCGCTCGTGCTTTCCAACATGACCGCGACATGGAAGTCGGACACTTCCTCGACCGACGCCACCTTGAAATCGCCGTAGCTCTGGCTGCAGCGTTTCCATCCTCCTGTATGCACTTCGTGCGGGTAGGGAAATGGCGCGCGCACGACCATATTCAGCGCACATCGCGCGCCAAGCTCGTTCTCGGACGAGCCTTCCACGCCCGTGCTGACGCGCTCGAGATACCACGCGAGCTGGCGCCCGGCGGGACTGTCGGGAATTTCGGGAAATGTCTTCACGGCCTCGGTGATGATCTAATACGAATTCGCGCAATTGTCGCGCGCCGACGACTATGCCGCGAATCGATATCAAGGTCAGGATCGCCGACGCTTGATGGCTTCAGATGTCGTATTCGGTGAGCAGAGCGCGTCTTAATTTTGCGAAATGGATCAACCGCGGCCAGGTATTGAAGCTTGTTGGCGGAGGGGAGGTGCGCGCCGAAGCTAAGGCCGAATCGACCTTCGAAGTATTTGAGCACATTCGTGGAGACTGAATCCGGGAGTTCCGCGTTCGCGGATTTGGGCTGTCTACCTTTCTTGGGTATCAGAAAAATCTTTCGCGCAATTGCCTCGGGAAATACGCCTAGGCTCACGAGAACGTCGGCTGCCAGTTCCTTCGGATCCTGCAGATGCTCTCCATAAGCGGTGTAGGTCGACATCTGAGCGTGCCGCTTCGCGCGAATCGAATAGCCGCCCGACCAGGTGATGACCCATTTCGTGGGAAAATGCAGCACCGATAGCTGCAGGATGATGCGCGGTATTCACGCAGATCAACGGCAGCCGGGAGCCGCCCATTTCGCGCACGTAAAATCCCAGCAGCGCGACCCCTTCAACTCCACCGAGCTTTGCCAGCTGGAACTGAACTCCTAATCCCGACCAGAGTCGGGTGAATTCTGACGGCGAAACCAGTTTCACGGATTCGTCATTCAGGCGCGGCCAGACGGAGCTTCTGGCTTCCCTGATGATTTCTCGAACCTCGGAGCGTCCCAGCGATCTTCTGAGCGGGCGCGCGTAGTCGTGTTGCTCGAGAGACCGAATTTCTGCGCTGGCGCTGCGGAAGGCCGCTGAAGCGCGCGAACCCTTGCTCGCCTTCACTACTTCCGAAGCTAGTACGTCGAAAAACGACATGCTCTTGGTTGCTCTGATTGCCACGTTCCCCCCAACCTTGACTTCGAGTCTATAAAAACGAGTAACTACCGCTTAAACGCGGCTAACGCGAGCTAACGTATCATAGCGTCGTTCAGAAAAAAACACATCTGATCGCGTTTCATGCGCGTAGCGGCGGCGTCGCCACTAATCATCTTGTCGTATTCACTGTTGACTGTTTGTCATCGAATGGAGTTAAAAAGTGACTGACCGTCTGGTCTTCGATGATTTTATCATCACACTTCAGGCGACTGGAGCGTCAACTTTTTGCTATCCAGTCTCGCCGCGCGATCGGTCCGACGCGATCGGCAAATGCCCGCGGTCCGCCTCGGCCTGAGCTCTGATCCATCCCGTCTCGTCCATTTCGCAATCACTTTTCGCACTAACAAGGAGTTATCCAATGGAAATGCGCCTCTTAATGACAGAGGGCGAACGAAACGTTTTTGCCCAACGCCTGGCAGACGCGCGCGCCCGGCATGGAGCCAGCTTCAGAGATATAGGCCGCTCGCAGGCGAAAAATATGGTCCGGCTGGCAGCCGCCGACCTCTACGGATTGTTCGAAAGGGAACGCGACTATGCGGAAAACATGACAGCCGGGGTCGCGCTTCATGATCTCGCGATTTATCCGCAAAGCTGTCGGCAGCCCGATCTCTCGCACTACGCGCCTGAGTCGGTGCTGGAATGCAGCGATCATTGGTCGCTGTCGCGAGGCGCTGGCATGCATGCCTGGCGCGGAATCGCGGTTCAGGTCGTTCGACGAAATCCTCGCGCGGTGCTGGTCTATCTTGCCGTCGGACAGATCCGATCACGGCGGATTTTACAAAGCGATGGGCTTCGTCGATGCGGGCGTGCCGGTTGAGTATCCGTATCTCGAAGGACCCGACCAGGGCCGGCTCTGGGTTCAGCCGATGATCCTCGAGGGAGACGCGCTGGCGAAACTGACGTCGAACGTTCATCGGTTGAAGATCGAAACTCCGGATAACTATCAGACTATCAGGTTCGACAACTCCGATCGGTTGAGGCCTGCGGCAAATCGCTATCCACTCACGAGTCGGCGAAATGCCAGCCGCACCCGCTCCCGTCTGAATCGATCCTTCGATGATCCGGAGGATTGACCCCAACACTTTTTCTAAATCCGCACCCATCAAAGCGGAGTCACTCAAACGAGGAAAAATCAATGAATATCGATCTCACAAAAGATCGCAGGGTACAGGAGCGCCCGTCGGACGCTCTCGACGGCAACATTCCGGTCAAGCTGACCAGGGAGGAGCTGCGCGATTTGTCCGCTCTGAGCCCGCTTCGGAGTACTTTTCACATCCTTGCTGAATGGACGCTGGTATTTACCGCCATCTGCCTCTGCCAACGCCATTTCAGCCTCGTTGCGTACCTGCTGACCGTTGCTTTCATCGGGGCGCGGCAACATGCGCTGCTCATCCTGATGCATGACGGCGTACACTACCGGTTGTTCCGCGGCCGGCGGCTCAATGACTGGACCGCCGAGATCATCCTGGCTTGGCCGAATCTCATTTCGGCGCGTGCGTATCGCAGGAACCATTTCGCGCATCATCGCTATCTCAATACTGCTCAGGATCCCGATTGGGCGCGCCGGCAGGGCGACACGACCTGGGTGTTTCCCAAGCACTGGAGCAGGCTAACGCTGCTGATGCTCCGCGACTTGTCCGGCCTCGGCGCAATCTACTATCTCAAACTGGCGTTGATGCTGCTGTCGAGAGACACCGGCGTGAGCCGCGGGTTCCTGGTTGCGCGATACGGCTTCTATGCCGCAGTCATCGCGGTGCTCGCCTGGTTCGGCGCGCTTCACTTGCTCCTGATGTACTGGTTCGTGCCGTTGTTCACCTGGATGACCGTGATCTTCCGCGTCCGCAGCATCGCCGAACATTCTGCGATTGAGGGCCGTGCGAACGCGTACGCGCAGACCCGGTCCACTGGCGCGTCCATTCTCGCGCACATTTTCGTCGCGCCGAAGAACGTGAACTACCACATCGAGCATCACTTCTACCCGAGCGTTCCGTTCTATCGGCTGCCGGAGCTCCATCGCGTGCTGATGTCGAAATCGGACTTCAAGGATTCCGTGCACGTAACGCACAGCTATCTCGGAGTGTTGCGCGAATGTCTTGGCAACTCGCGTTCGATTCTCCGCATGCGCCCGAGCCGCGCTGAAGCCTGATCGAGTCTGAGGTAAAAGCGGCGGCGGACTATCAAGTCCGCCGCCGCTGAGTCAGTAGGACGAAATTTATTTCGTCGATTCGGAAATTTATCGTCAGCCGCCGCTAGGACGCGCGCGCTTCAGGAAAAATCCGCAGAAAATTTTCGGAGTAGAACCGGTCGCGGATCTGTTCGGATCGATCTCCGAGCGAGGTCTCGAAGCGCGCGATTGGGTTGCGGCCGCCTTCGGTGTGCGGATAGTCGGTCGAGAACAGGTACAGCTCCGGGTTTGACTGATCGATCAGAGCGCCAACGTCCTCGAATACGAACGGCGTGAATGCCATCTGCTGCGTGAGCTGCTCTGACGGCTTGCGCGTGAAGCGCGCCAGGTTCGCATCCGTCTTGCTCCAAATCTTCACCGTCCAGTCCAGCCGCACGAGCATCGCCGGCACCCATCCGGCTCCCAGCTCGATACATCCGCCGCGCAGCTTCGGAAAACGCTCGAACACGCCGTCGATCAACATCATCGAAAGAAACGTCTCCGGCCCTTGGTGCAGCACGGCCATGTCCTTGGTGCGAAGATTCTCGCCGCCGCCCATCCAGTCTTTGACCGGTGGCCGGCCGTTGTTTATCCAGGCCTTGTCCAGTTGCAGCGGCGAGCCGCCGACATGCATCACGAACGGAATGTTCGCCTCGACCAGCCGGGTCCAGAAAGGATCGAACTCGACGTGGCCCGGAGAGCGGCCGCCGCACGCGTGATGCGGCACCCAGATGGCCTTCGCTCCCCTCTTCAGCGCGAACTCGAGTTCCTCGAGCGCGAGCGCTGGCTCGTCCAGCGGCACGACAGCCACGCCCATCAAGCGCGAGTCGTGCGCGCAAAAGTCCGCCATGTGCCGGTTGTGTGCGCGCGCCGCGCCGTAGCGCAGCTTCGGTGAGATTTTCGAGCTCGGCGAAAACGGCATCGTGACACTATGCGTCGCGAATACGAGTTGTTTCTTGAAACCGAGCATGTCGACCGCCTTCGAGCGTTCGCGGCCGTCAAACGCACCCAATGCTTGTATCTCTTTCGATCTCTCGATCAGATTGTCGCCAAGCGCAATCATCTCGGCGACGTGCTCCTCAGTATGCCGCCCGCCGCGCGCCATGATCTCCGCGACTTCTTCATCGGTGACGAGCGACGCGCTGTAGCTTACCGCCGGGATGTCCTTGCGCAGTTCCGGATCAGCATACTTCTGCAAAAAATCCGGAAGCTCCATGATATGGCTGTCCGCGTCGTACATCGCGCGGTTAGCAGGTGCGTAGGTCATGACGGTACCTCTACTTCGCTGAACGCTTTCGCAGTGCGCTCGAGGGCCGATTAAAGCACCATCGTCAGCCCCCGCTCAAGGAACCGAACTCAACATTGGGTGCAGGGGGCACCCCTGCCCAAGGAAGCATGAAACCCACGGTGGGTTTCATTACAATCAAGTTCTCAGTTCGCTGGAGGCGCCAATGGCTCAGCCTGATTTCTATTTCAACCCGTTCGATGCCGACTTTCGCGCGAATCCGTATCCGCACTTCCCCGCGCTGCTCGACGGTCCTCCGCGCCAGCTCAATCTCTTCATGCCGACGACAATCATCGCCCGCTATGACGACGTCGTCACCGTGCTGCACGACCACGAACGCTTCACCGTTCGGCGCCCGGAAATTCCATTTCGCGAGCGTATCGATCCCTTCGGAGGCGCCCCCACTATTCTCACCGCCGATCCTCCGGTGCATTCGCGCCTGCGACGTCTCGTCAGCAAGGCCTTCACTCCGAGGCGCGTGCGCGAGCTCGAGCCGCGAATTCGAGAGATAACGACCGACCTTCTCAGCCGCGCGACGAACTCAGGCGAAGTCGAAGCGATGGCCGTGCTGGCCAATCCGTTGCCGGTGATTGTGATCGCGGAGATGCTCGGGGTCTCGGCCAACGATCACGCGCAATTCAAGCAATGGTCCAACGATCTGATCAGCTCATTCGGCCAGGACATGGCGACCGGTCCTTCGGCCGCCGGCCTGGCCGCGAAAGAAGAACTGCGCCGTTACCTGGCCGAGGCTATCAAGCAGCGCAGCGCGAATCCTGCCGACGATCTGATCAGCGCGCTGGTCACTGCTCGCGACGAATCGGACGCGCTCAGCGAAAACGAGCTGCTCGCATTCGTCGTACTGCTGCTGCTGGCTGGAAATGAAACCACCACCAATCTGATCGGTAACGGTCTGCTCGCGCTATGCCGCAATCCCGAACAGCAGCAACGTCTGCGCGAGAACCGCGACCTGATCCCAAAAGCGATCGAGGAGATGCTGCGCTACGACCCTCCCGTCCAGATGACGGTGCGGATGCCGACGGCTGCTACCAGCGTCGGCGGGACCGAGATTCCCGCGGGCAGCCTCGCTTTCATCCTGCTGGCGGCGGCCAATCGCGATCCGGCGCATTTCCCGAATCCGGAAAAATTCGACGTCGCGCGCGATCCCAACGAGCACGTGTCATTCGGCGAGGGAATCCATTTCTGCCTCGGCGCGCCACTCGCGCGACTCGAAGGCGCAATCGCAATCGAATCGATGCTGGATAAATTCCCGCGCCTGCATCTCGCCAACCCGCAGGCCAAACTGGAGTATCGCGGCTCAATGGCCCTGCGAGGTCTGAGCGAACTTCGGCTCGCAGGCAGTTGATCCCTACTTTCGAACGCCGTCGCGATTTCGCTCAGATGTACCTTTCATCGGTCGGCGATGGCTGTTAGTAAAGCCCTGATGTTGATGCCGCGTCTGATCCAACTTTTCGCCGCCTGTTCGCGCGCGATCGCTCCTCCTGCTCGCGCTGTCGCACTGTTCGTTGCGCCTCGTTCCTACGCAGACTCCGCCGCTCCACAAACGTCCGCGGTCGGCGTGCATGGGATGGTCGTGTCGGAAAGCGACGACGCTGCGCACGCCGGCGTCGAGATTCTCAAACAAGGCGGCAACGCCGTCGACGCCGCGGTCGCCACTGAGCTCGCAGTAGGAGTTACGAATCCCGCCGCATGCGGACTCGGCGGCGGCGGCTTCATGCTCATCTATATGGCGAAAGCCCAGCGCCTTCTACGCGCTCGACTATCGCGAGACTGCGCCGCTGCAAGCGCGGCCGGACATGTACATTCGCAACGGCAAGCCCGACGAGGATCTGGCGCGTGATGGAATTCTCGGGGTTGCAGTGCCGGGTGAAATTGCAGGCATCGACGCGGCGCTCAGGCGCTTCGGCACGATGAAGTTTCAGCAGGTTGCGGCGCCGGCCGAGAAACTAGCCGGCGATGGCTACGTCGCGAGCGAGCACCTGGCGAAAGAAATCGAGACGCTCGCGCCGAAGCTGAAAAGCGATCCGGGGCTGAGCCAGGTTTTCCTGAAGCCCGACGGCTCGCCGCTTAAAGCCGGCGACAAGATCGTCGCAAAGAATCTGGCGGCGACGCTGAAGAGCCTGGATGACGATCCGGTCGCGAAGTTTTATCACGGCGAAGTCGCTGCCGCGCTCGTCGCGTTCATGAAAGCGCACGGCGGACTAATCAGCGCGCCCGATCTCGCCAACTATCGTCCCGATTGGCGCGACCCGATTCGCCATCGCTACGAGGGCTACGAAGTCTACGCGATGCCGCCGCCGTCGTCGGGCGGTGTCGTGCTCGAGATGCTCGGCGCGCTCGACTCGGGCCATCTGGCAGGACTCGGCGTCAACTCACCGCCGTACCTCGCACGCCTGATCGAAGTGATGCGCCAGGGGTTCATCGATCGCGAGCAGTATGCCGACCCGTCTTTCGCAGGCGTCGAGATTCAGAAACTGCTGAGTGACAGTCACATCCTGGAACTGCGCGAGCGCGCGATGCATCCGAAAACCGCGCCGCCGCCTGCTGCGGCGCACGATCACGGCACCACGAATCTGCTGGTCGTGGATAAGGAAGGCAATGTCGTCGCGGCGACAACGACGATCAACACCGTGTTCGGCGCCAAGATGAGCGTGCCCGAGCTCGGGTATCATCCTCAACGACGAGATGGACGATTTCGCCGTCGCCCCCGGAGTGCCCAACGCGTATCATCTCGAAGGCGAGCTTGCGAACCAGGTGCGGCCGGGCAAGCGCCCGCTCTCGTCGATGACGCCGATAATCGTCACCAAGAATGATAAGCCCGTGATGACGACCGGCGGCTCCGGCGGTCCAACCATCATCAGCGGAGTGTTGCAGGTCTCGCTCAACATTCTCGCGTTCCATCTCGACGCGACCAGCGCTGTCGCCGAACCGAGAATTCATGAGCAGGCCGCACCGGACGTCGTCATCGTCGAAGAATCGATGCCTGCGGCGACGCGCAGCGCGCTCCAGCAGATGGGCTATAAGCTCAAGGTCGTGCCGAATCTCGGAGCCGTCGGCGCGATCACAATTGCGCCGGCGAATCTGCACGGCGCGGCCGATCCGCGCAAAGGTGGAGGCGCCGTCGGCTATTAGCGATAACATCGGCGCGTTAGACTCAACCTCCGTGTCCGGGACTGCTGGCAACGAAATATCTTCGCCGGTTTTCGCCGCGCCGTCGGCGCCTGCGACCCCGATCGCATACGACGTCGCCGCAATCGTGGCGCTGTCGCTCGCCGTCTGCATGTTTCATCTGGGTTCTTTCGGTCTGTGGGAGCCCGACGAAGCGCGCTACGCCGAAATTGCGCGCGAGATGCTGCAAAGTGGCAACCTGCTGGTGCCGCATCTCAACTACGTTGCGTACGTCGAGAAGCCGCCGCTGCTCTACTGGCTGACGACGCTGTCTTTCTGGATCTTCGGCATCTCGGAATTTGCCGCGCGCGTCCCGGTCGCGATGTCCGCAATCGCCGGAATTCTCGCGACCTACGTATTCGCACTGCGCGCGTTCGGCCGCCGCCACGCAATTCTCGCCGCCGCAATCCTCGCCACCACTCCGCTCTACGCGTTGATGGCGCAAGTGCTCACCACCGACATGACGCTCACCGCGCTGGTGACGATCGCAACGTTCTCTCTCTATCTGCACTGGCTGGAAGGCGGGCGCTGGTGCTGGATCGCATACGTCGCGATGGGTCTGGCCGTGATGACCAAGGGGCCCGTCGGCGTGGCGATTCCAATTCTGTCGATGCTGATTTGGCTGGCGTTCAAGCGCGAACTGCGCGGCGCGATCGCGAAATTCCGCGCGGTGCCGGGTCTCCCGCTCACGACTCTGATCGCGGCACCGTGGTTTGTGATGATGTCGATACGCGAGCCGGGCTTCGCCGACTTCTACTTCGTCGGCGAGCATCTGCGACGCTTCTTCGATACCGACTACAGCCACAGCGAAGCCTTCTATTTTTATATTCCAGTGCTCGCGATTGGACTGCTGCCGTGGACGTTGCTGGTGCCGCTCCTCACTTGGCGCGAGGCTCCACGCAATCCGGCGCGCAGTTTCTGCCTCATCGCTTCGAGCGTCACGTTGGTCGCTTTCTCATGCGCGAGCGCGAAGCTGATCCCGTATATCCTGCCCGCTGTCCCTCCGCTGGCGGTGCTGATCGCTGACGGGCTCGTGGCATGCGCATGGCCGGCCGCTGACTCGCGCGCAGCGCGGAGACCGCCCGATTCCCGGATACTCATCGAGAGCGGGCCGATGCTGGCGCTGTTGGGCACCGGCGTGATCATCGCGGCGATAATGGCGCCGCAATTTCGCACTCCGTACGTAATGACGGCGCGGCCTGCGATGTACGCAATCGGCGCGATCCTGCTGACGGGCGGCGCCGTCACGATGTTGATGTTCGTGATGCGCCGCACGGCTGCGGGTCTCGGGGCGATCGTCGTCACGCTTGCGTTTGCATTGATCGCCGGCGGATGGGCGCGGCTGGAGACCGAGCCGATGCGTTCCTATGCGGCGCTCAGCCGCACGATCGCCGAGAAGGCGCCCGACGCGGATATCATCTGTTATCATCGCTACGTTCAGTCGCTGCCGTTTTACAATCGCAAGCGCGTCGTGCTGCTCGGCGGGCGCACTGAACTCGACTTCGGATCGCGACTCGATCCGGAAGCGCGCTATTGGTTCATGAACAACGACGATCAGTTGTTTCGGCGATGGGACCGGCCGGGGCCTACCGTGGTCGTGCTCGATGCCGGCGATCTCGCGCGAATGAAGGAGAGCTTCGGTGACTTCGACCTGATCGCAGTCGAAGGGAAGAAGCGCGCAATTATCCGACGTGAACGAATCTCGCGCCGTGAACCAATCAGCGCCAACTGAGCAGACCGCGCCGGCCCATCCGTATCGCGCGTTTGCGATCCGTGCTGGGCTGGGAGTGGCGGTGGTCGCGGTTTTGTTGTGGCACTACGATGCGCGACCGATCTTTCGAATCCTCAGCCGCGAACGCCCCGCGTACTTCGCCGCGGTGGTCGTGATCTACCTCGCGGGTCAGGCGATGTGTGCGTACCGATGGCAACTGCTCGCCGCACTGCTGAAAGTTCACGGCCGCTATCGCGAGTTCCTCGCGTACACGTTCGTCGGGATGTTCACGAACCTGTTCGTGCCAGGATTGCTGGCCGGCGATGCGGCGCGATCGGTTTATCTCGGGCGGCGATACGGCAGGATGGGCGAGGCAATCGCGTCGGTGGTGGCGGATCGGATCGTGGGATTGGTCGGCTTGTTCTGGCTGGCCGCCTTTACTGCGATCTTTCTGAACTTCGCGCCGATTCCATCGTCGGTGATCACGCCGACGATCGCAGTTGGTGCGATTGCCTTCGCTGGATTTCTTGCCGCGCCGCTGGTCGCGCGCCTGATTCATCTGATGCCGCGGCCTGTTCGCCGCGCTGGGGGAATTGTCGCACCGTATTTGCATCATCCTCTGACGCTTATCCCGGCAATCGCATTGTCGATCGCGCTGCAGGTAACGCTAGCTGTGGGCCAATACATACTGGCGGCTGGACTTGGACTTACAGCGCCGCTCTCGCTGTTTGTTCTTTGCGTTCCGATTGCGAACGTGTTCGCAAGCCTGCCGCTTACGTTGAATGGCTTGGGGATTCGCGAATCGGCTTACCTGCTGCTTTTCGGGATGGCGGGAATGCGCAAGGAGGACGCAATCGCGCTGGGACTGTTGTGGTTTGCGACTACAATGGTCGGCGGTTTGACGGGTTCGATCGCGTTCGTGACTACGCCGGCACCCGTCGAGGGGGAGGAGAGTAAATCACTTGATCAAATGTGAAACCCGCCTTGGGTTTCACACTTCCTACGACAGGGTAACCCCTGCACCTTAGATCTAAAGCGCTAGCCGGCCGCATTGTCATTTAGCCGTGACGGGCTGTGAGAGCGTTGGCGGCAGGACTAGCTTGCCAGTCGCCAGGTCATTCTCTACCTTGCGGGCGCGTTCGAGGGCGGCCGCGGGTATGAGCGATTCGAGCTTGGGGTTGAAGACCACACTTACCATGCCGTCTTGCATCCCGAACTCCAGCATACCGGGATGAAAGGTCTTGTCTCTAACTTCGGTGGCGATTTTCAGGAAGGCCAGTGGGGTTGAGGTAACGGCGCTGGCGAGTACGACGTCGGGCGCGACGTTGTTCTGATTGGTGAATACGCCGAAGGCATAAGCATGCCCCTGTTCTGCCGCGAGAAACACGCCAAGGCCCGCGGCGTCGGCATTGTGGATCAGGACGTCAGCGCCTTGGCTGATCTGTGCAAGTGCTGCTTCCTTGGCGGCGCCGACGTCGTCGAAGTTGCCGGTATAGCTGATCAGGATGCGGCCTTTGGGCTGTACTGAAAGAAAGCCGCGCTTGAAGCCCTCGAAAAACAATTTTATAGATGGCAGTTCTATGCCGCCGACGGCGCCTACTACTCCGGTTTTCGAAACACCGGCCGCCAGCACGCCTTCCACATAGGTCGCCTGATCGACATTGAAGGTAATAGACGCGACATTCGCGGATGACTCACTGCCCGAACTGACCACGAAGTAAGTGTCAGGGAAACTCCGCGCTACTTCGAGGGCGGAATCGGTGTATTCGAACCCATGGGCGAAGATAAGGTTGAAGCCGCGCGAAGCGAAGTCGCGGAAGGCGTCCTCGAAGTCGGCCGGCGACTTGGTCTGCACTAAAGCGGTGTCGGCGCCGAGCTTGGCCTTGATGAGTTCGAGCCCCTGGTAGGCGGCCGCATTCCAGCCGGCGTCGCTTACCGGGCCGGGTGTAAGCAGCGCGACCTTGAATGCAGACTTTGCGTCGGTCGAAGGATGAGAGGTGCACGCTCCAAGAAGGCTTAACGGAAGGAGTATGAGAGCTATGCTCAGGCTTTTCCGCACTAGGTAGCTACCCGAGGTAAACAGTGCGGTCTGTTACACCGGCCTTGCGAAAGGCTTGCTGGCGCTCGAAGCATTTGTTGCATTGTCCGCAGTGCTGAGAGCCCTTAGGAGCCATGCAGGTCAGGGTCAGCTCGATAGGCAGGTCTTTGAACTGCTTGATCAGGTCCTCCTTATGGAACCCTCTCAAGGGCGCTTCGATTAGGACATTGTGTCCGAGTCCCATGCTTAGGACGCGGGCGAAGGTGTCGAAGAACTCAGGCGTCGCGTCGGGAAAAGGATTGCCGCCGAGCGATCCGATCGCAATGCGTGCTACATCATGCGTGCTGCACCAAATCGCGGCCAATGAAATCAGCAGAATGTTGCGGCCGGGGAGGTAGGTGTTCTCGTCGGGCTCGTCGGCGGCGGGAACGCGCGCGCCAGTGACGCTCCAGTGGTCGCCGTACAGGACAGCGGTCGGGGCGGAGAGCACGGTGGTCGGCATCACGTTGCGGTTGTGGAGCGCGTCGAGGAACAATTGCAGGCCCGCGAGCTCCATATCTTCCCATGCGAAACCGCATCGCACGTAGATAGGGTATATTTCGGCGCCTTCCGCCAATTTTGCGATTAGGACCGAACTGTCCAGGCCGCCGCTCGCCAATACTGAAATTTTTTCCACGCCGAGGCTCTCTTAGCGCAAGACCGTAGCACCATCGAAAGCAATCGGGCCACTGGAGCGCGGAGACTCGATCTTGTGGACCCGATATGCGTTAACTGAATTATAAACTTCATCTGAACCGCCTGAGAGGGACGCGATGGGATCGCAAGGCTCTGCCTGGTACGTGGATTTTTTTCGCAGCGACTATCTGAACGTGTACGGGCACATGTTCACCGAAGAGCGCGCCGAGAAAGAGAGCGCTTTCGTTGGGCGCGCGCTCGAGTCGAAGCCGGGCGCGACGGTGCTCGATTTATGCTGTGGCCAGGGGCGGCATTCGGTTCAGTTGGCGAAGCGTGGATTCAAAGTTACGGGGCTCGATCTGAATGCAGAGTACCTCGATCTCGCGAGCAAGGCTGCCGAAGCTGCCAAGGTCAAAATCGAAACCGTGGCCGGCGACATGCGTGAGATTCCGTTCGAAAACAAGTTCGACGCAATCGTCAATATGTATTCCTCATTCGGATACCTGGAATCCGAGGCCGAGGACTTGAAAGTGCTGCAATCCGCTGTGAAGGCTCTGAAAACCGGCGGACGGCTCTTGCTGGACATGCTGAATCGCGAGTGGGCGATCGACAACTATATTCAGAACGACTGGCACACCGGCGCGGACGAAACGTTGTACGTCGAGCGACGCGACCTGGATCTCGCGACGAGCCGCATGCATGTGCATTTTATCGTCGTGGATCCAAAGGGCGGGCGCCGCGAATCGATCGGGCATATCATCCGGCTGTACACGCTCACCGAGATGACGCGGCTGCTGGAGCGCGTCGGGATGCGCGTGACGGCGGTGTTCGGGGGATTTGAGGGCGAGGATTATGGGATTGGTACTCGGCGGATGATCATCATTGCGCAGAAAGAACCTAACCCCTAATCCCTTTTTTCGGGCCCCCGATGTTCAGTGGCGATTAGTCGCGGTCATGATCCCCATGACCCTCGTGCTCGTTGCGCTCGGTGTTGCCGCGCCATCCCTCATGATGATCGTCGTCCCGGTCGTGATGATCGCCGCCCCACCAGCGGTCGTGCCACGTGCGATGCTCAACCACCACGGGCTGTGAGTAATATCCAGGTCCCGATCCGTAACCGTATCCGTACCCGCCGTAACCGCCGCCGTAGCCGGGATAGTTCGATTCGTAGCACCCCTGCAGCGCGAACATCCCGAGGACGAGACTCATCGCCCCGAGGGCAGTGATAATCTTGCTTTTCATTAACGTGGACCTCAGGGGACTATTCAGCATCAGCTATGCCATCGAAAAAATCCTCGAAAATGTTGAATTTTGGACGCCGCAAAATGTCGGGGCATAACTGAAAGCGGGTACCGCCTCAGGTTTTTCTTGCCTTCGGTGGTCGTGGTTTGTATAGTCGGGGGACTAACCAATCGGACAGGCTTAAGGTATCCTTTGAATATGGACGTAATGAAAACGCTTTTCCTGAATCCGCCCTCGTACGATGACTTCGACGGGGGGGCCGGTTCACGTTACCAGGCGACGCGCGAGGTCTGGTCTTTCTGGTATCCGACGTGGCTTGCGTACCCGGCGGGAATGATCCCGGGCGCGCGGCTGCTCGACGCGCCTCCCCATAATTACACGGTCGAGATGACGGTCAACGAGGCGAAGAACTACGACCTGGTCGTGATTCACACCTCGACACCGTCGCTCAGGATGGACGCGCGCACGGCGGAAGCAATCAAGGCGGCGAATCCGAATACGATCATCGCGATGGTCGGAGGGCATCCTACCGCGCGTCCCGAGGAGACGCTGAAACTGTCGGCGGCAATCGATATCGCGGCGCGTAAGGAATTCGACTACTCGATGCTCGAGGTGGCGGAAGGCCGCGACTGGAGCACGATCGGCGGAATCAGCTATCAGAAAGACGGCGGGCTGCATCACAATCCCGACCGGCCGGCGCTCACCGACGAAGAGCTCGACAAGCTGCCGTTCGTGACCGAGGTATACGAAAAGAACCTCGACTACCTGAAGTACAACAGTCCGTACTGCCAATATCCGTACGTGTCGATGTATACGGGGCGCGGATGCCCGGCGCGATGCACGTTCTGCCTGTGGCCGCAGGTCACGCAGGGCCATCGCTATCGCGTGCGAAGCCCGGAAAACGTTTACGAAGAAGTGGCGGCGATGAAGGCGAAGTTCCCGAAGATGAAGGAACTGTTCTTCGATGACGACACGTTCACGGCGGACCCTGCCCGCGCGCGCAAAATCGCGCAGCTGCTGAAGCCGCTGGGGATCACATGGTCGACCAACTCGCGCGCCAACGTCGATTACGAAACGCTGAAGATCATGAAGGACGGCGGGCTCAGGCTGTTCGTGGTCGGCTACGAGTCGGGCAACGCCCAGATTTTGAAAAATATCAAGAAGGGCGTTGGGATCGATCGCGCGCGGCGCTTCACCAAGGATTGCCACGAGCTCGGCATCCTGATTCACGGCACCTTTATTCTGGGGCTGCCGGGCGAGAACAAGGAGACGATCGAGGAATCGATCCGGTTCGCGCGCGAGATGGACTGCGAGACGATCCAGGTATCGCTCGCGTCGCCCTACCCCGGCACGGAGCTGTTCGACTACGTAACGAAGAACGGATTCCTGGCGGTCGATCCGCTGCTCGACGAATCCGGTTATCAGAAGTGCACAATCACTTATCCAGGCCTCACCAACGACGAGATTTACGGCGCGGTCGAGCGCTTCTATCGGAGCTTCTACTTCCGGCCGAAGTACATCTTCAAATCGGTGAAGAAGATGATGACCTCGATGGAAGAGACCAAGCGGATGCTGAACGAGGGGCGGCAATTTCTGTCGACGATGCGCCAGCGACGGCATCAGACCGCGCAGCAGCAGGCTTCCGCCTGAAGGCGAATTCCGGGCGCGCAAGTAAGGATCGGCGCAAGGTCCCCAGCCAGATGTCTGTGGCGGTATCCGTCGCGCCGGGCGGTATTTCCCCACGAATCATCCGATGACAATCTGGATCGCTTTACCGGCTGCGGCCGTGTGCGTTTCGATGTTCTACTACATCGCGGCGACGGTCGCTGCGATCAGGTTTGCAAAGCGCACGACCTCTCCCCTGCCCCCGTTGCCTAAAATTCCACCGCGCGTCGCAGTGCTGAAGCCGCTGCATGGCAGCACCAATTCGCTCGCGGCCAACCTGGTCGGCTTTTTGGAAATCGCGTATCCGCGGGTGGACTATTATTTTGGCGTCGAGAGCTACGAGGATACTGCCGCCGAAATTCCGGTGGCGCTCCGCCAGCGCTACCAGTACGCAAATATCACGCTGATCGTGGGCGAAGAGCCGAATTGCAGCAATCGCAAAATCGCCAAGCTGGTCAAGATGGCGGATCGCGCCGAGAAAGCCGATGTGTTCGTGCTGAGCGACGCCGATGTATCGGTCGAGCGTGACTATCTCAAACGGATTGTCGGCGAACTGGTCTCGGACGAGAAAATCGGCATCGTGACTTGCGCGTATCGGGCGCGGCCGGGCGGCTCGTTCGCATCGCGGCTGGAGGCGCTCTACGTCAACACGGATTTCCTGCCGCAGATTCTGTTCGCCGATATGATCGAGCCTATGCATTACGCACTCGGCGCGACGATCGCGATCAAGCGCAAGGTGCTCGAGGCCGCGGGCGGATTCCGCGCGGTCAAGAACATGCTCGCCGACGACTTCTACCTGGGCAACTTCACCAACACGCAGGGCTACGAGATCAAGCTGTCCGATTCGCTGGTCACTTTGACCTGCGAGGAAAAGAGCTTCGCGGATTTCTGGCATCATCAACTGCGATGGGCGCGCACCTACCGCACGGTACGTCCGATCAGTATTGCGACAATCCTGATGCATGGACCGTTCTGGGCGCTGATGCTGGTTGCGGCCTCGCGCGGCAGCGCCCCCTCCCTAGCGACATTGGTGCTGGTGGTCGCGGCGCGGCTAGCGATGTCGGCGGCGATCATCGGCCGCGTGCTCAAGATGCCCGACATGCTGAGCGAGTTGTGGATGGTTCCGCTCAAGGACCTGATCATGACGGGAGTCTGGTTTGCCAGCCTGCTCAGCAACAAGGTGACGTGGGCCGGACGCCAGTTCAAGGTGATCCGTGGCGGCGTGATGCACGAAGTGAAAGGCTGAACGAGTGATCCTCTACCTGGCCCTCGCGGTTCTTGCCAGCGCGTTGATGGCGCTCGGCCTGCTGATGATGAAAACCCGCTCGACGCATCTGCCGATGGCGGCAGGCGCAAATGTGATCGGCGCGATCGTCGAGTGGATTCGCGATCCCATGTGGGTCGGCGGACTCGGCGTGCAGACTGTTGGCTGGGCCTGCTACTTGATCGCGGTGTCGAGAGCGCCGGTGTCGATGGTGGCGGTGATGGGAGAGGGCGGAATCGCACTGTTCGTGGTCGCGTCGGTGGTGATTCTCGGCGAGCGTGCGAGTCTGCGCGAGTGGGTCGGCATCGCCGCGATCATGTTAGGGATGCTGATGCTGACGCTGTCGCTTAACGGCGGAGAGGCTGACGGTGCGTTCGAGCCTGGAACGCTGCTGATTCTTACCGCGCTACTGACGGTCGCTGCGTTGGCTCCAATGGCAGTCGCGCGGATGAACGCCAGTGGCGCGGCTGCCGCGATATTCTCCGGCGTCGCGTTCGGCCTGGGCGCGTTGTTCACCAAGGCGATGATGCTCGAGCTCGCCGGCGATACCGGCTCACTCGCGCTTCGAATCGTTTCCAATCCCTACGTGTATGGCGTGATCGCGGCCAACATAATCGGGATTGTCATGCTGCAGAACTCGTTTCATTCCGCGCGCGCGATAATCGCGATGCCGCTGTCGGGAGCCCTTTCGAACATCGTGCCGATCGTCGGTGGGATGATCGTATTCGGCGAACGACTACCCGCCGGCTCCGTGCCCGCCGCGATGCGAGTTGGCGCATTCGCATTGACGATCGCAGCCGGCGCACTACTGGCGGGATCGCGCGAGCAATTGCCCGGCGATACGGTCGTGGTCGGGTCGTTGTCGAGAGTAAAGACCTAAAAGTTCGCTTTCGGCACCGGCAATCCGGGCACGTCGGCACGACCGCGGAAGATCGTTCCCTTGCGATTTGGATCGTCGGTGTTGTCTGCCGTCACGACGTAGAGATCGCGCAGGTCACGGCCGCCGAAGACGAGACTGGTCACCATCGTGGCCGGCAATTTGATTCGCTTGAGCACAGTGGCGTCCTTCGAGAAATGCACCACCTCGCCGACGCGTACTGCTGCAACCCATACGCCGCCTTGCGCATCGACCGCCAGTCCGTCGGGCATTCCTTCGGGCATTTTCGCAAAGATGCGCCGGTCTTTGACGCCGCGCTCATGCGTGACGTCGTAAACCCACACCGCGCCAGTGCTGGAATCCGAATGGTACAGATGTTTTCTGTCGGGGCCGAATCCGAGGCCGTTGCTGACCTCGATTCCGTCCCACAACTTCACCGGGCGGCCGGGCGGATCGATGCGGAACAAGCTGCCGGGAATCGGCTTGTCATTGCTCAGCGGATTGAAGTTGATCGTGCCGGTGTAGACACTGCCGTGAGCGTCGCATGTGAGATCGTTCATGCTGATCGGCTTGCCTTCCCACGCGGCGAACAGGTCGCGGCTTTTGCCGGTCTTTTCGTCCCAATGAATCAGCGCGCGGCCGGTGAGCACGAGCCCGCCGCTTTGATTGAAGTTCATGCCGCCGACGCCTTTGCGTTTCGGAATCAGCGTTTCGACATTGCCTCCCGGATTGCGCCGGTAGATGCCTCCATTGGGAATGTCGCTGAAATAGAGGCGGCCGAGATCGTCGACACGCGGCGCTTCGAGCAGGCCGTAGCCACTCGCGAGCATCTCGAATTCCATCGCTGAGATCCTCCTTCCGCCCGTTTACCACGGTTCGCGCCGCTCGGCGAGGCCGACTGCTGCCATCAAGCTCGCTCAAGTCAGGGTGGCACCGATAGCCCGGCCAATTAAGAAGGTTAGACCGGCAGCTCCCAAGCCGAGTGCGAGTTGTCGGCTCCCGGAGCGCAAGACAGGCACTCCGGTAAAGATCGTGATCGCAGCACCAATCGCGAACAAGGCGAGTCCGCTCAGTCCGACACTTGCGACAACTGCGACTCTACCCGCGGTGGCCAAAAACGGGAGAATTGGAACGATAGCGCCCAGCGCGAAGAGCATGAACGACGCCAGCGCAGCCTCCCAGGCGGAGCCGCCCAACTCGGTCGGATCGATACCCAGTTCCTCGCGTGCGAGTGCGTCGAGAGTCGCGGTCTTGTCTGGAAGCATTTGATCGACCACGCGCTTCGCTTCATCACTGCTCAGCCCTTTCGATTCGTAGATCAGCCGCAGCTCGTCGCCTTCACCTTCAGGATCTTCTTGCAGCTCACTCGATTCGATGCGAATCTCCCGCTCTGCCAATTCTCGCGCGCTAGTCACTGAAACCCACTCTCCCAGCGCCATCGAGCAGGCGCCGGCAATGAGTCCCGCTACTCCCGTGACGAGGATACCGTGACGGTTAATCGCCGCGCCTGCCACTCCCATCACCAGGCTCAGATTCGAACAGAGGCCGTCATTCGCACCCAGCACCGCGGCGCGCAACGCATTGCCGCCGACCGCGCGATGCCTGCCCTCGAGTCGCGCCAGAAAGCTTCCGCTCAACCCTCGAGGTTGCGTGTGCAATAGCTGGCCGAGAACCCGCGTGTGCCATCGCTCCTGCGCGCTCATCCGGGTGCCACTGGTCTCGGGCTGTTTCACATAGACGTTGCGGTCCATCGCCTCTTTCGCGGCGATGGTCGAGAGGACCGCGTCAGCGCCGAGCCGCCGGGCGATCCAGGCGAGAACGCTGCTGCGCCAGGACGGCCGGCGTTCTCCAACCCTCGCTCCGGCAGAGCGCAACTTTTCCTCCCAAAACGCTATGTGCGCTTCCTCCATGCTCGCGAGGTTCGAGTACACTTTGGCGATCTTTGGGTCGGGCTCGCCCTCCGCCATCGCGCGATACTCGGCCGCGCTATCGACCTCGTCCTGCCAGTTTTCCCGATAGCGATCGACATCAGTTAGTTGCGCCATATTCTCATTCTTCTCAAAAGAGAGATGCGGGGCGAGGCTCGCCAGAGGCGTGAAGTACGTTTTTCGTTTTCCGTTGTCAGGCTAGGTCGGAATCGATTGGCTCGACCTGCTGCGTCATCCGCGCGCGGTTCTGATCGTCGAGGCGCAGGCGGCGATGGCACAGATAGATCAGCACCGGCTGCAGGATTCGTGTCAGCACCATGATCGCCAGCGCGCCTCCGATGACGACGATCGCCAGGGGCTGTTGCGTCTGAGCACCGATTCGCGTCGAGACCGCCGCCGGTAGCAGGCCAAGTGCGTCAACCAGGTCGGTCATCATCGTGGCGCGAAGACGACGGTCGGAGCCGGTGATGATTGCCTCGACAAACGGATTGCCCTCCTCCCAAAGCCGGCGGATGTAGAAGCTCAGCAGGATGCCGTCCATCACCGCGATTCCGAAGATTGAAATGAAGCCCACGCCGGCGGAAACGCTGAAAGGAGTGCCAGTGATGATCAGTGCGAGCACTCCGCCGAGACACGCGACCGGAATCTGCGCCATGATGATGAAGGTGTCGATGAGCGATTGAGTCGCGGCGTACAGGACGCCTGCGATCAGCAACAGCGCGAACGGTACGACGATGGCGAAGCGGCGATTGGCGGCCTGCAGTTCGCCGTACTCGCCCGACCATTCCAGATGCACGCCCTCCGGAAGATGGACGTCCGCCGAGATTCGCCGCTTGGCATCGATGATAGTGCTCTGTAAATCGCGATCGCGGACGGAGAATCGGACCGGCACGTAACGCTGCAACGCTTCGCGGTAGATGAAGGACGCGCCCTCGGCGGTCTCGATTTTGGCGACCTGGTCGAGCGGGATCTGGCCGCCCGACGGCAGGTTGACGCGGATCTGACGCACCGCGTCCAGGCTCTCGCGATACTCCGGCTTCCATCGCACGACCAGGTCGAAGCGCCGATCGCCTTCAAGCACCTGGGTGACCGCCTGACCGCCGATCGCCGCCTGCACAATCGCGCCGACGTCGCCGACGTTCAGCCCGTAGCGCGCGCACGCGGCACGGTCGGGGGTGATTTGCAGGTTAGGCTGTCCCATCGAGCGCAGCACTACTTCATCGACGACGCCCGGAACCCCGCCCAACGTTTCCCTGATGTCGTTGGCGATACGTTCGTCGGTCGCGAGGTCGTCTCCAAAAACCTTGATAGCGTTTTCGCCGGCCTTTACGCCCGAGATCGCTTCGTCGATGTTGTCCTCGATGTTTTGCGAGTAGCTGAAGCTCACGCCCGGAAATTTCTGCGTAAGTTTGTCGTCGATCTGCTTGACGAGTTTCGGTTTGGTCATGCCGGCCGGCCATTGATCGTCCGGCTTCAGATCGACCGAGAATTCAATGTTGAAAAAACCTGCAGTCTCGGTGCCGTCGTCAGGGCGGCCGAGCTGCGAGACGACCGTGGTGACTTCGGGAAAACTCTTGAAGACTGAGCGCATCTGATTGCACAGCTTGGCCCCGTGCTCGAGCGAAATCGTGAGCGGCATCGTCGCATGCGCCCAGATATTTCCTTCCTCGAGTTTGGGCAGAAACTGCCCGCCCAGCAGTGGAAACAGCGACAGTACTGCCGCCACCAACAGAGCGACCGCGCCCAACGTCAGCCGCGGCCAGCGCAGTATCCGCTCGAACATGCCGTGGTAGAAGGCTGCAATCGCGGTCCAGATAGGATTGTGAATCGCCCGCAATCCGCGCGCGAAGAAATACGACGACAGCACCGGCGACAACGTGACTGCGAGTAGAATCGCGGTGCCCAGCGCGAACGCGTAAGTGTGCGACATCGGCGAGAAGATGGCGCCCTCGACCCCGCGCATCGTGAACAGCGGCAGAAACGCGATCACGAAAATCAGCGTCGAGAAGAACATCGGGCCGCCAACTTCCTGTGCTGCGGCAAGGATTCGAAGCCGATAGCTTTCGTGCGATCGCTCGGGCGCGGTCAGATGCCGCTCGATATTTTCCATCACGATGACGGTGGTATCGATGATGATGCCGAAGTCGATTGCGCCCAGTGAAATAAGGTTGGCTGGCGTATTGGTCAAGTGCATCAATGCGAACGCTCCGCAGAGCGCCAGCGGGATGTTAATCGCGGCGATGAGTGCGGCGCGCAAGTTGCCGAGAAAGAAAATCAACACCAGGAAAACCAGCACCATCCCGATCGTGAGATTTTCGAGCACCGTATGCAGCGTGGTCTCGACCAGCGTCGTGCGGTCATAGTACGGCACGACCTTGTAACCCTTGGGCAGGATGCCCGAAGTGTTGAGGTCGTGGACCTTGGCCTCGACGCCCTTGAGCGTTTCGAGCGTATTGCCGAATTTGCGCATCAGGACGATGCCGGTGACGACCTCGTTCTGATTATCCTTGCCGACGATACCGAGCCGCGGCGCGTAGCCGACCTCAACGTCGGCGACATTGGAAACCTTGATCGGCACGGACTTGTTGGCATTGAGCACGACGTCGCGGATGTCGTCGAGGCTGCGGAAGAAGCCGAGCCCGCGAACGTCAAACGCCTGCTCGCCGACGCTCATATAGTTGCCGCCGGAGTTGGTGTTCGAGTTCTGCAGTGCCGCAATCAACGTCGATAGCGGAACCTGGTAGTAGTTCAGTTTGTGCGGATCGACTTCGACGTGAAACTGTTTCGTTAATCCGCCGAAACCCGATACGTCCTCGACGCCCGGCACGGTCTTGATTTGCTTTTCGAGGATCCAGTCCTCGACGGTCTTCTCGTTGGTCAGATCGTGATCGGGACTCTCAACCGTGTAGCGGTAAATTTCGCCGATGGGATTGTCGGGCGAGATTGCGGGCGTCACGCCCTGCGGCAAGGTGATGAACGAGAGGCGATTGATGGTCTCGACGCGATCCCAGTAGTAGTCGCTGTCCCACGAAAAGTAGCAGCGGATGTCCGAGAGCCCGTAGAGTGAAATCGAGCGCATCGCCTCGAGATCGCGCATCCCGGCCAGACCATATTCGGTCGGCACTGTTACCAGCTTTTCGACTTCTTCTGCGCTGAGGCCGTTGGGCAACGCCAGGACCTCGATCAGCGGCTGAACCGGATCAGGATAAGCCTCGATGTCCAACTGGGAAAACGAAAAGATGCCGGCTAGCAGCAGCATCAGCGCGATGCCGATTACGACTATTCGTTCGCGCAGGGCCAGCGCCATCAACGATCGAATCATCGGCTAGCCAAAAATTCCCGTTGCGACTCTCTAGGAGCTTTCCCCGTGAGCCTCATGCCAGAGCGCATTCACCTGCAGGGTCTCGCCGCTTACGACACGGTCGCCGGGCTTGAGCCCGGACACGATGCGCGCGTAGCCGACCCGACTCCACGAAGAGATCGAGACCTTGCGATGCTCGAATGTGCCGGGGTTGACCTCGACGAACGCGTAGTAGTTGTCGATGTCGAATACGAGGGCGTCTTGCGGAATCACCAGCGCCTCGCCGGGGCGGGTGACGATACTCACCTTCGCGAGCATCTGCGGCTTCAGCCGGGCACCGGGATTTTTCACCGCGCAGCGGATTTGAAGCGTGTGCGTGGCGGGATCGATATTCGGACTGATGCGGTCGATGACGCCATGGAAGACTTCATCGGGAAAGGCGGTCGTCACGGCGGACAGCTCCTGGCCAACCCGGACGCGTGCGAGATCGTCCTCGTAAATGTCACCGGTGATCCAGACGTCGTTGAGCGTTCCGAGCGAAAAGAGTACGTCGCCCGGATTCACGGCGGCTCCTCGCTGCACTTTGTTGTCCACGACGGTGCCGCTAATGGGCGCGCGCATCCAGACTGTAGGATCGGGCGCCTTGATGGCCTGGATGTCGGCATCCGTCATCCCGAGAAACTGCAGTTTGCGTTTGGCGGCCTGCGATAGCGCGCCGGCAAAATCCGACGAACCGCCGACCCCCGGCGCCGCTACTAGCTTTGAAGTCTCGTGCGCCTGGAGATACTCAGATTCCGCCGTCATGAAGTCGGGGCTGTAGAGTGCAACGATTTTTTCGCCGCGCTGGACGTTATCCCAGAGCGAGACGCGCGTTTGCTCGATTCGTCCCTGCACGCGCGAAATAATCGTCGAGGTACTGCGGTCGTCGTAAGTGATCTGTCCTGACGTCTCCAGCAGACCCGGCATCTCGATGTTTTGCACCTGGACCATCGACAGCCCGGGAACGTCGCTGGGATTGAACTGGATCAATTCGACGCCCTGCTGCCGAACTAAACGCACCGCGGGCGTCGCTTCCGGAACCGCGGCGCGGCTGGGAGTGTCGCTGCGGCATCCGCCGAATAAAAGTGCGGCGCCAATAACGGCCGCGACGGCGGCGAGCGCGACGGGACTGAAGTTGAGTCGGCTCATTGATGTAACGGCGCTCCGATAGCCTGCTCGAGCGAAACTTCGCCGGCCAGAAATTGATTTGCCGCCTGCAGGTAACTCACGCGCGCAGCGTACAGGCGCTGCACTGTGCTCGAGAGCGTGACGAAATCTATCTTACCACCCTGGTACGCGGTCAGTGCGACTCGGAGGTCCTGTAGCGCCAGCGGGATCAGCGAATCGCGATAGAGGATCGCGGTTTCGTAACCGAACTGCGCATTGCGAAACAACGTCGCGACTGCCGCTGCAGTCTGGATTTTAATCAGCGCCTGATCGGACCGCGCGGCTTGCAGACTCGCCTTCGCGCGCACCACGTCCTCGTTCTGCTTCATCCAGAAGAAGATCGGCAGGTTGAAACCTATGATGCCGACCCAATCGCGCTGCTGAAACTGTAAGCGAGTCGAACTCGGGGCGAAGCTCGGAACCAGGTAATCGTCGTATTGAACGCCGACGGTGAAGTCCGGCAGGTATTCCATCTTCGCAAGGTAGAGAGCGGTATTCGCGTTGCGTTCGGCGAGCGCGGCTTCGAGAATTTCCTGCCGCGCTGCATAGGCGCGATCGATGAGCGCGTCGAGCGGGAAGGTGAGAGCTTCGAGCTTGAGGGTTCGATCGACCGACCAGCGGCTCGCCCAACCGGACGATAGAGCTGCAGGTTCAGCGCGGTCTCATCGTTAGCAACCGCGGTCAGGTACTGACGTTGGAGCTGGCGAGCCGCCGCGAGGTCGAACTCTGAACTGATCACGTCAGTCTGCGGCACCGTCGATGCCGAGTAAGCCGTCTCGGTGACTCTTACCACCTGGTCGAGGTTCTGAACGTTCTCGGCGTTGACTTCCGACAGGGAACCGTCAAGCACCAACTGAAAATATGCCGTCTCGGTCGCGGCACGGACGTCGCGAACCGTAGCCGCGAGCATGAGGTGAGCAATATCGGCATTGCGCACGGCCTGGTCGCGCTGATAGAGCGCTTTACCGGGGAATTGAAACGCCTCGGTGAAGTTGAATTCACGCAGCGCCGCGCGCCCGACCGGATTCTTGACACTGTCGCTGTTGGTGTAAGTGAAGACGGGATCGTTCGGCGCGACCGTCTGCTTGATCGAATGTACCGCGGCGTCCCATCGGTAGCGCGCCGACTTGACCGCGGGATTTGCCTCGATCGCGATTTCGACGAGCTGCGCTTCAGAAAGGGGAGCGTCCGCCGCGAGCGCGTTCGCAGCGACAAATCCGACTGTCGCGATCGCAAGCATCAAAGCACCGCCGATCCTTATCGTAGGCATCCGAACTCCTCGGTCCAATCCGCCCCTTGCAAATACGACGCCCGTTCAGAAAGGTTCCATCACCGTGACTCGAATCGGTTACACAAGCCCGGTCCGGTCTGCAATCGAGAATCAATTAAACAGATTTAAATCGACGACCGAAAGCGTCACCCGCGAGCCCAATCGCGTCCGACGCATCCGCGGTCAGCTCGATGCGGTCGAAGATGCTCTCGAAAAGGAACTCGATTGCACCGACATCATGCACACGCTCGCGGCGAGCAGAGGCGCCCTCGACAGCCTCATGGCGCAACTGATGGAGGGACACATCCAGCTTCACCTGGTCGATCCCGACGATCATCCGACCTCGGCCCAAGCGAGAGCCGCGCAGGACCTGATCGACGTGATCAAAACCTATCTGACGTAGCGAAACGATTCTGTGAGGTCAGTTGCCGGCGACCTTGGGTTTCGCGACGGCACTCTGCATCGATCGGATGTACATCACGACCTGCCAGCGCTGATCGGCCGGCATTTCTTCGGCGTAGGAAGGCATCGACAGCACGCCGTCGCGAATCGCGCCGTAGATGTAGCCGTCGGGCAGATCCTTGCTAGTGCCGGAGATCAGATTTTTCGGCGGCTTCGCCAGGAGATGCGCGACGGGGCCGTTACCCTGTCCCGATTCTCCGTGACATGGCGCGCAGTAGGTAGTGAACTGTTCCTTGCCCTTGGCGATATTTTCCGGCGTCGGCTCCAGCGGATTGTGCATCTTGATGGTCGCCTGCTCGAGGCTCATCGGCGGCTCTCCGCCATGGACGGGAATCGTGTCGGCCGGAGTGACGCGCGGCGCTTTGGCGTACGGCTGAACCTCCGGCCCGCGGTACATGTCGATGCTCCAGGGAAAACAAATACCCGGCACCGGTGATGCTGCAATCGCGACCGCAACTGCGAGCGTCAATGCCGTGGCGCGAATCGTCCTGGCAAGCGGACCAAGCACGTTTTCGAAAATCTCCTTTCGTTGTCGCTACTTCTTTACGACAATCACCCCGACCATACCCGCCTTTTCATGCGGAAGGCAAAAGTAGCGATAGGTGCCCGGCACCGTGAAGGTGTAGCTGTAGTCGCCGCCGGGCGGAATGAAGCCTGAGTCGAACGCCGTCGCGCCTTTTGGCATCGAGGTATCCTTGGGATTCTGGGCGTTGGCCGCGGTGGTGGAAACATCGTGCACCGTCTGGCCGTCGTTAACCCACTTCACGGTGTCGCCGACTTTTATCGCGACTTTATCGGGCGTGTAGAACGGCTGCTTGTCAGCCATCGTGATCACGACAGGATTGCTCGCGGCCTTGGCGGGATCGGGCAGCAACGCGAGCGAGGCGGCGACTGCGAGATGCCGCAACAACGATTGCGATGCGGATAATGATTCGCGAGCGCGGCTTGCGTGAAGCTGCGGCTGCGATGCGGAGATCGATTGTAGAACTAGCCATTACTCATCCTTTCGAAATGCCGGATTAAATCCGGGTACTAATACTTTTCACTCGTAGCGACGCGCAACTTTGATATTAGCCAGTCTAATTACGTGACCATACGAGCATCATACTATCTAAAGTGTAATGCTTATTTAGCGGAAAGCAAGAGCGTCGGGGGCTCGGCTCAAATGCGCGAAATATGTAGCGGAACCAGCTACTTAGGCTGCATTGGCGAGAGGTTTGCTGGAAAACTCCAGCCCTCGTGCGCCAGCATCGACGATAACCCGCGAATTGTCGTGAATCTCGCCTGACAGCAACTTTCGTCCGAGCGCCGTCTCGAGCTCGCGCTGGATGAGTCGCTTCAGCGGACGCGCACCGTACGATGGATCGTAGCCACGCTCGGCCAGATAGTCGCGCGCTTTGTCGGTCAACTCGAGCTCAATTTTGTGCTCCTCAAGCCGCTGACGCAGGCGCACAAGCTGGACGTCGACAATCTGGCGCAGCTCCTCGCGGGTCAGCGGATGGAACACGACGACCTCGTCGACGCGATTGAGAAACTCGGGCCGGAAACTCTGCCGCAGCACGTCTAGCGCCTG
Source organism: uncultured delta proteobacterium (assembly GCA_963733715.1). Taxonomy (GTDB): domain Bacteria; phylum Desulfobacterota; class Binatia; order Binatales; family Binataceae; genus Binatus. The sequence continues at coordinate 17,984 of CAVTEN010000021.1, read as the reverse complement.
CGCCTTCATCTTCTCGTAGTCCTGCCCCTTGAATCCGAGAATAATCTGGCTGGCGATATTCGACGTCATGATCACGACGGTGTTGCGAAAATCTACCGTGCGTCCGTGGCCGTCAGTGAGCCGGCCGTCATCGAGCAATTGCAGCAGGACGTTGAAGACGTCGGCGTGCGCTTTTTCGATCTCGTCGAACAGGATGACCGAGTACGGTTTGCGTCGCACGGCTTCGGTCAGTTGCCCACCCTCGTCGAAGCCGACGTAGCCCGGAGGCGCGCCGACCAGTCGCGAGACAGTGTGCTTCTCCATGTACTCGGACATGTCGATTCGAATCATCGAGGCTTCGCTGTCGAACAGGAACTCGGCCAACGCGCGCGCGAGTTCGGTCTTGCCGACGCCGGTGGGTCCGAGAAAAATGAACGAGCCGATCGGGCGGTTGGGATCCTTGAGGCCGGAGCGGGCGCGAATCACCGCGTCGGCGACCGCGATCACCGCTTCGTCCTGGCCGATCACGCGCATGTGCAGATGCTCCTCGAGATGTGCGAGCTTCTGCACCTCGCCCTCGAGCAGACGCGAGACTGGAATGCCGGTCCATCGCGCGACGACCTCTGCGATATCGTCCTCGTCGACTTCTTCCTTGATTAGTCGCTTACTACCCCCGGCGTTCTTCTTGATCAGCTGCTCCTCTTCTTCGGCAAGCTGCTTCTCGAGCGCCGGGAGCTTGCCGTACTGCAGCTCGGCGACTTTGTTGAGGTCGTAATCGCGCTTGGCTTTTTCGATCGCAAGCTTGGTTTGTTCAATCTCGGCTTTGATTTTTGCGAGTTTTTCGAGTCCGCCGGTTTCGGTTTGCCACTGTGCCTGAAGGCCCGCGCGCTTGTCCTTGGCTTCCCCGAGTTCCTTCTCGAGTTTCTGCAGCCGATCGCGCGATGCCTGATCGGACTCGCGTTTCAGCGCCTCACGCTCGATTTCCAATTGCATCACGCGCCGGTTGACCTCGTCGATCTCAACCGGCATCGATTCTTTCTCGGTGCGCAGCTTGGCCGCGGCTTCATCGACCAGGTCGATCGCCTTGTCGGGCAGAAATCGGTCGGTAATGTAGCGCTTTGAAAGCACCGCGGCGGCCACCAGCGCGGAGTCCTTGATCCGGATTCCGTGATGGACCTCGTAGCGTTCCTTCAGCCCGCGGAGAATCGAGATAGTGTCCTCGACGCTCGGCTCCTCGACCATGACGGGCTGGAAGCGGCGCTCCAACGCCGCATCCTTCTCGATATATTTGCGGTACTCGTCGAGCGTGGTCGCACCGATGCAATGCAGTTCGCCGCGCGCCAGCATCGGCTTGAGCAGGTTCGACGCGTCCATCGCGCCCTCAGCCGCGCCCGCACCGACGACAGTGTGCAACTCGTCGATGAACAAAATTATCTCGCCCTCGGCTTCCTTAACTTCTTTCAAGACCGCCTTGAGCCGTTCCTCGAACTCGCCGCGGAATTTGGCGCCTGCTATCAGCGCGCCCATGTCGAGCGAGACCAGCTTGCGATTCTTGAGGCCCTCGGGCACATCGCCCTGGACGATTCGCCGCGCAAGGCCTTCGACGATCGCGGTCTTGCCGACGCCGGGCTCGCCGATCAGCACCGGGTTATTCTTGGTGCGGCGCGAGAGGACCTGGATCACGCGGCGAATTTCCTCGTCGCGTCCGATGACCGGATCGATTTTGCCGGCCGCGGCCAGCGCAGTAAGGTCTCGGCCGTATTTCTCGAGCGACTGGTAGGTCGCCTCGGGATTCGACGACGTCACACGCTGATTGCCGCGCACCTTCTGGAGCACGGCCATCAGCTTATCGTGGGTCAGGCCTGCTTCGCGCAGAATTTTGGAAGCCGCGCCGGGCTCATCGAGCATCGCGATCAGCACGTGCTCGACGGAGACATACTCGTCCTTGAGCTTGCCCGCCTCCTTTTCCGCACGCGCGAGCACGCGGCCGAGGCGTTGAGTCGCGTAGACCTGCCCACTGTCAGCACCGCCGCCGGTTACTTTTGGAATTTTGGCGAGTTCAGCTTCGAGCTTCCGACTCACCTCTTCGCGATCGGCGCCCGTCAGCTTAAGGATCGATGACGCCAGACCCTCGTTGTCTTCGAGCAATGACGCCAGCAAATGCTCGACGTCGACGGCCTGGTTATGCGCGCCGAGGGCGAGGTTCTGCGCGCGACCTAGTGCTTCCTGAAGTTTCTCGGTGAATCGGTTGGCGTTCATGTGACCCTCGATTTACCCGTTTTAATTTAAGCTAACCACTTTCCGGTTTTGGGCAAAGCAAAAGTCAAGGTTCATCGGTGGGATCAAAGCTGCGCCCGACTGCGATGATCGCAGTCGGGCGCATCAGTGGCTCTAAAAAGGGAAGGGCGAGCTAAATGTTCACGATCGGCGCGGCAGGCGCACGTACTGCTCGGCGATCCGCTCGTACACGGCGCGTCGCAGCCCGCGCGGGCTCAAACGCCGGATGCAGGCCGGCTTCGCGCGGAACTGCGCCCGCGTTTGCGTCAGCCGGCTTCTGAGCAGCAAGCAGGATGTGGCGGCGTCCCTCGCGAATCAGCAGGCCGCGGTCGGTCATCTCGGTCAGAAGTTTGCTGACCATCGGGCGGGAGCTACCGATCATCTCGGCGAGTTCTTCCTGCGCGAGTTCGGGCAGGAGGAGAGTTCCCCGCGAATCAGGCACGCCGAATCGTCCCGCTAATTCGCCAAGAACAATCTCAAGCCGCTTGCGCAGCGACATTCCCAGAAATGTCGCGTAACGGTAGACCACCGACGACCACATCGAATTGATCGCTTCGGTGATCCGCAGCAGTGCTTCGGGCTCGAGACTCTTGAGCACTTCAGCAATCTGATGACGGGTGAACAGCGCGACGCAAGTGTTGCTCAGCGCCGTCGCCTCGAACAGTTGCGAACGCCCGCCGTCCGCGTCGGCAAAGTCCGCGTATCCGACGAGGTCGCCGGGACCGGCGATCTCGACCAATACAGGGTCGCTGCCCGCACGCGAGCTATGAACTTTGACGAGGCCGGTAAGCACTGCGAAGACGACGTCGGCGGGCGAGCCCATCGTGAACAGCTCCGCGCCCTTGGGATAACGCACAAGCATATGACGCTCGAGAAGAGCCGTCGCAGCGGACCGCGGAAGTCCCATCGACGAGAGCTTTGTCAGCAGCCTTTCCTGAGCCTGAGCCGAAACCTGAAGATTCATAGGAATCATCTCCTCATCGGCGGCACCTTATGACGGCCGGTGTGTAACTAAACCCTACAAAAAGTTAGCTCAGAGGCGCGGCTGGGTCAAGCGGAAGCGAAATGCCGGTAAAGAATTATCGACAGGGTCAGGTTCAGGCGCCAGCGATTGTCATCTCGGCAATCTTGATCGTGGGCGCGACGGTGGATGATCGCCAGTTGAGATCGTTACCGATCATTTCTACGCCGGCGATCATGTCCTTCAGGTTGCCCGCGATCGTGATCTCCTGCACCGGGTACGCCAGCTCGCCGTCCTCGATCCATATTCCGCCCGCGCCCCGCGAATAGTCACCGGTGACCATGTTCACGCCGAACCCGATGGTCTCGGTGAGGTACAGGCCATGCTTCACCGAGCCGATGATCTGCGCGGGTGTGTAGCTGCCGGGCTCGAGGTACAGGTTGGTGGTCGAGACGCTGGGAGCTTCGCCAACGGAACGCGCGGCGTTGCCGGTGGGCGTCAAGCCGAGTTTGCGCGCCGAATAGCAATCGAGCAGATAGGTCGCGAGCACGCCCTTGTCCAGCACGGCTTTGCGCGAGGTCGGCAGGCCCTCGCCGTCGAAGGGCTTGGAGCCGAGTCCGCCGGGAATCAGCGCATCATCGACGATGGTGACGCCGGGAGCGCCAATCGTTTTGCCCAACTGCCCGACCAGGAACGACGCTCCCTTGTATAGGGCGGGGCCTGAGGCGGCGCCGACGATCGATCGAATCAAGCCGGCAGCCATGTCGGGATCGAACACAACCGGCGCATGCGTCGTTTTGATCTTGCGCGCGCCGAGCCGCCGCAATGCTCGCTTCGCCGAGGTTATCCCGACTGACTCGGCGTCCTCGAGTTTTCCGAAGCGGCGGTTCGAGGTGTACCAGTATCCCTGTTGCATCGCGTCGCCGTCTTGCGCGATCGGCGCCACCACGAGGCTGTAGGAAGTGCCGGAATACTCGCCGGAAAAACCCTGGCTGTTGGCGAACAGGACCCGGTAGCGCCCGGAGCTGAATTCGGCGCCGCCGGAATTCTTGATGCGCGGATCGAATTTCAGCGCCGCGTTCTCGCCGGTGCGTGCGATCTCGAGCGCGCGATCCGCATTCACGATTCCGCTGTCGGGATCCGCGAGCGAAAGCTCTGGCAACGATTTCGGATGCATCGAAGGGTCGGGCAATCCCGCCCACGGGTCGGCTGCCGACAGGCGCGCCAGCTCGACCGTGCTCGCGACGAACGCGCCGAGCGAATCGCGCTCGAGTTCGGCCGTCGACGAGGTCGCCGAAGACTGTCCGCAAAACACGCGCAGTCCCAGCCGCCGCTCGCGCGAGCTTTTGAGTTTCTCGACTTCGCCCAGGCGTACTCCGGCCTCGAGCGACTCCGCCGAGACGCACAGAACCTCGGCCGCGCTGGCGCCTTTGCGTTTTGCTTCGTCGAGCGCCCAGTTGGCGAGTTCAATATCAAGCGTCGCCATCAGATTTTTCCCGCTGTCATTTCTATTGTCATGCGCGTGTGCCGCCGACCGTGATGCCGTCGATTCGAATCGTCGGAAGTCCCACTCCCACCGGCACCGATTGGCCGTCCTTGCCGCAGGTGCCGACGCCCGCGTCGAGCGCGAGGTCGTTGCCGACCATCGAGACGCGAGTCAGCACGTCGGGGCCGTTGCCGATAAGCGTCGCGCCTTTCACCGGCCGCGTCACCTGGCCGTCCTCGATCAGGTAAGCCTCACTCGCTGAAAAGACAAATTTGCCGTTGGTGATATCGACCTGACCGCCGCCAAAGTTGACGGCGTAGAGACCCTTCTTGACCGACTTCATTATTTCGTCGGGTGTCGATTCGCCGTTGAGCATGAAGGTGTTGGTCATCCGGGGCATCGGCGAATGCGCAAAGCTCTCGCGCCGCCCGTTGCCCGTCGGCTCCATCTTCATGAGCCGCGCGTTCATCCGATCCTGCAGATAGCCGCGCAGAATTCCCTTTTCGATCAGCACCGTGCGCGAGGTGGGCGTGCCTTCGTCATCAACGTTCAGGCTGCCGCGACGATTGGGAATGGTGCCGTCGTCGATTACTGTGCAAAGTTCGCTCGCGACTTTCTGGCCGATCCGATCTGCGAAGGCGGAAGTTTTCTTGCGGTTGAAGTCGCCTTCGAGGCCGTGGCCAATCGCTTCGTGCAGCAGAATTCCCGGCCATCCGGGGCCGAGCACGACGACCATCTCGCCCGCAGGCGCGTCAACCGCGTCGAGATTGACGATCGCCTGCCGTGCGGCTTCGAGCGCGTACTCACGCCATCGATCGTTCTCGATGAAATAATTCCATTCGACCCGCCCGCCGCCGCCGTAGGATCCCATCTGGCGACCCTTGCCGTCCTCCGCGATCACCGTCACGTTGAGCCGGCAAAGCGGCTGCACGTCTGCAGCGACTTGCCCGTCGCTCCGGACGATCATCACGATTTTGCGCTCGCACGCAAACGATGCCATCACGTTTTTGACGCGCGGATCGGAAGCGCGCACCAGGCTGTCGATCTCGCTCAGCAGCTTCGCCCGCTCCTGCACCGGAACGTCGAGCGGCGTGCTGGGGAGATCGTACAGCGCGTGGCGTGCGACCGGCGCACCGACCTGCACCGCAGCGGGCGTCGTACTGCGCTGATCGGCGATCGCGCGAGCGGCCTCGGCCGCAAGACGCATCCTGTCGATCGTGACTTCGTCGGAATACGCGTAGCCAGTACGATCCTCGGCGCACACGCGCACGCCGACACCGTGGCTGACGCTCTTGCTGGTGTGATTCACCATCGATTCTTCGAGCGCGAGGCCCTCGGCGCTGCGGTACTCGAAGTAAAGATCGGCGTAGTCGGCCTTGCGTTCGAGAGCGCTGCCGAGGATTCGCTCGAGCGCGCCGTGGTTCATACCGAATCGATTGAGGAAGAATTTATCGGGAGCAACGAGTTCGTTGGACATTATATTTTGCCGCCTGTGCATCAACATTATCAAAGCGCGGAGTCGGCAAGAAGGTAGCAGAGAATAATCGCCGGCGCGGCGGGCGGCATCGACACCGTCGCGGGGGGTGACCCCTGCACCCAGTGAGAAGCGCAAAGTTGCGCGCGGCGCGCTACTTTGCTTTCAGGGGGCGTAACAGGTGCGCTGTTTTGGCTTCATCGATCAAGGCTCCGCCAAGTAGCGAAGCGGGCGCGAGACGGGTTACGATTCGCGAATGCCGGCAGCGATTCTGGAAACACTCGCGCTAATCGATCGCCTGATGCTCGAGATGATCGCGCAGCAGGAGGACAAGGTGCTTGCGATGGCGCGCGCGATTCATCCGGGGCTGACTCCGGAGGACATCCGCAATCCCAACGACTTCGCCGACCTGATGGCGAGCGGCGAGTGGAACTTCGAAGACGGAATCCTGTCCGGGCTCAAGAGCGCGCACATGGCGCTGCGCGCCAAGCTGCTCGAGAGCATCGAGTAAAAGGAGGACTTCCTAGTGTTGATTTGAGCCACCAGGTATCTCGCATATTTCAGAAACATGTATTAGTAAATTGTGACCTAGGCTATTCGCGAGGGCGGAAATAACGAGCAGTTGAGGCAACGTGAAGCTGATTCTGGAAAACATTCGGACTTTTTCGGGACATCATGAGATTCCGATTCGCCCCTTGACGCTTCTTACCGGAGAAAATAGTACCGGCAAGAGTACTCTCCTCGGAATGCTTTCCGCTGTTTGTGACGATGGTTATCCGTTCCAACCAGCATTCAACAAGGCTCCATTCGATTTTGGAAACTATGACACGATTGCGACTTTCAAGGGGGGTAGATTCGGCCGCGCCACTAGCTTTTCGCTAGGCCTCGATGACGAATTAGAGCCAGCTAAACGAAAGCGTTTCGTCGCGAAGTACACAAACCTACGAGGGCAATTCCAGCTCAAGAATTTTGAACTGACAGCACAGGATTTCTCTCTTTCTCTTGAGGTGGAAGAGGGCGACGACCGCCAGATCCGAGGCAAATATTCTGTTACAGTTTTGGACAAGACCGTCGCCAGCGAATTTTCACTAGCGGATCGATCACTAGATACTAGAATAAACCCTCTGGTTCGAATCTTTGTCGACGCCATCAATACAGCAGATGCCAAACCTGACGACGGTCGAATAACATTCGGGACGTTGAACTATATCTCTCCGCTTGTCCGCACAAACACGATCGCAATTGCCCCAATAAGGACCAAGCCGGAACGTACATACAGTCAAGTTCGGGAAGCCTACATGCCGACCGGGGATCACATCCCCTTCTTGCTTGAACAGCTCCTGAGGCGAGATTCCGCGAATCGAAGCAAACTGTTGCGAACCTTAAAGCAGTTCGGAGACGAGTCTGGGTTGTTCAAAAGTCTCCAAGTGAGGCACCTCGGAGACCGAGCCACTGATCCCTTCCAATTGCTCGTGACCGTGGCCGGGCGGGCCTCTAATTTAGTAGACGTCGGCTACGGTGTGAGCCAGGCACTCCCGGTAATCGTTCAGGCCTCTCTCATGGAAGGAGACCAGACTCTACTGTTGCAACAGCCTGAGGTGCACTTACATCCTCGCGCGCAGGCTGCGCTAGGCACTTTCTTTACGCTCCTAGCTGCGTCTGGGTCGAGCAAATTCCTAGTTGAGACTCACAGTGAGTATATTATTGATCGCGTTAGACAAGAGGTTACCAAGAAAACTATTCCACAGGAAAAAGTTGGCATACTCTACTTCCAGAGGAACGGTCTTGAGTCGGATTGTGCCCTGCTCGTTCTGGATGCGAACGGCAATATAATCAATCCGCCACCAGACTATCGAGATTTCTTTCTTCGCGAAGAAGTCAATCTGCTTACGCGTACCGAGCGCTCGAATTAGCGTCCCGGATGTGCGTCATAGTCGATGTCAATGTCGCAGCGCGAGTGCTATTGCGTTCCGACGATCAGGACTTCGCGCCCGTTTCGCTCAGACTAATCGGAAAATCGAGACGATCACTTATACTGGTATACGGCGGAAGGTTGCTCGACGAGTACAAGCGACATCACGCGCTCATACGTCTCTTAGCCGTCTTAGATCGAAACGGACGTGCCATTCAACGCTCCGCGATCGAAATCCAAGTCGCTGAAAAGAAGCTGCGTCATGATGGGAATTGCGTTTCAAATGACTTGCACATTCTCGCGCTGGCCGTGGTCTCGGGAACTCGTCTGCTAGTCTCTCTTGATCAAGATCTGCATGAAGATTTCAAGAACTCGAAAGTGCTAAACCGACCGCGGGGAAGCATATACCAAAACAGGAGTCACCTACCCGTCCTGCAGCGGACCAAGTGCTCGCACTAGTTCCCGCTTCATTTCAAACGGTTGTCAGCCCGCTGCCGCCGCTGCTCGACGTGGACGCTCGGTGGTCGCGCCTTCTTTCTTCCCGGCTGAGCGCTTGCGCGGCTTCTTCGACTTGCTCTGCTCTTCCTGTCCGGTGAACTCGATCACCGACATCATCGTCGCGTCGCCGCGGCGATGACCGAACTTGATCACGCGCGTGTAGCCGCCGTTGCGATCCTTGAAGCGTGGCGCGATTTCGTCGAACAGCTTCTTGACCGCCTCATGCGACTGCAAGGCCGCAAAGGCGCGGCGGCGCGCGGCGAGATCGTTCTGCTTACCGAGCGTGACCATCCGGTCCGCGATTCGCCGCAGCTCCTTGGCCTTGGGGTCGGTCGTTTTGATTCGCTCGTGCCGAATCAGCGCGAGCACCATGTTCTTGAACAGCGCCTTGCGATGCGCCGAGGTGCGATTGAGCTTGCGGCCCGAATTAAGATGACGCATCAGCTACTCCAAACCTGACAGAACGATCTCCCGCCGACTCGCGGCGGATTTTATGCCGACTCGCGGCGTTCTTGCTCTTCCCACATGCGGTCGAGCTCGCCGCGCGGCGGCAGATTCTCGAGGCGCATCCCGAGCGAGAGGCCCATGTCGGCGAGGACTTCCTTGATCTCGTTGAGGGACTTGCGTCCGAAGTTTTTAATTTTGAGCATGTCCTGCTCGGTGCGCTGCACCAGCTCGCCGATATACTTGATGTCGGCGTTCTGGAGACCATTAAACGCGCGCACCGAAATCGGCAGACCTTCGACCGGGCGATAGAGCAACTCGCTCATCGTGGGTCGCGCATCTCCGCCTTCGACAGCGCCGGCAGGCACTTCAGCCTCTTCTTCGACGCCCGCGAAAATCGTCATCTGATCGCGCATCACGCGCGCAGCGTAGGTGAGTGCCTCGCGCGGATTGATCGAGCCGTCGGTCCATATTTCAAGCGCGAGCCGGTCGTAGTCGGTGCGCTGGCCGACGCGCGCGTTGGTGACAGTGAAATTGACTTTGCGAATCGGCGAGAAGATCGCGTCGAGGCGAATCGTGCCGATTGCTTCCTCGTCTTCGGTGCGCTCGCCGGGGACGTAGCCGCGGCCGCGCTTGATTACGAGTTCCATATCGAGGTCGGCGCCCTTGTCGAGCGACGCGATATGCTTGTCGGGAGTCAAAATTTCGAGACTCGGCCCGCCGGTGATGTCGCGCGCGGTGACCTGCGCCTCGCCTTTGACCTTGAGTGTCGCGGTAATCTGCTCGCCCTCGTGAAGGCGCAGGCGGATTTCCTTGAGGTTGAGGACGATGTCGGTCACGTCCTCCTTGACGCCTGCCAGAGTCGAAAACTCGTGCAGGACATTTTTGATCCTGACTGCCGTAATCGCGTAGCCAGGCAGGGTGGACAGCAGGATGCGCCGCAGCGCGTTGCCAACGGTGATTCCGTAGCCGCGTTCGAGCGGCTCCGCGGAGAATTTGCCGTAGGAAGGAGTGACTTCCTTCTCGTCGAACTCGACAGTTTTGGGTTTGATTAGATCTCGCCAGTCATTCTGCATAGTCTATGCTCTTTTTTCCGATGGATTTCCCGCGCCCACACAGGTCCACCACGGACCGGGACGCCGAATCGGTAGCCTCCGCCCTATCTTGAGTAATGCTCGACGATCAGCTTCTCGCTGATCGGCATCGTCAGTTCAGCGCGCGCCGGCAGCGACCGGAGCGAGCCGCGGAATTGTTCGCGCTCGAGTGCCATCCACGGCGGGACGCCGCGGCGCTGCGCCATCTCGATTGCCTCGACGATCACCTTCTTGGTGCGGCTCGCCTCGGCCACGCTGATAACACTGCCAACCTCGATCAGAGTCGAGGGAATCGTAACTTTCTTGCCGTTCACCTGGATGTGCCCGTGACGAACAACCTGTCGCGCTTGCGCCAGGGAACTTGCGAAGCCTAGCCGATACACGACGTTGTCGAGACGACGCTCGAGCAGCACGAGCAGGTTCTCGCCGGTGATTCCGTCCATCCGCTCCGCCTTGGCGAAGTATTCGGAGAACTGCCGCTCCATCATCCCGTAGATGCGCTTGACCTTCTGCTTCTCGCGTAATCGAATCGCGAATTCAGAGAAACGCGTGCGCGCCTGGCCGTGTGCGCCGGGCGGATAGTTGCGCCGCTCAATCGCGCACTTGTCGCTGTAGCATCGCTCTCCCTTGAGGAAGAGTTTCAGTCCTTCGCGCCGACACAAGCGGCAAACGGGCCCTAGGTTCCTTGCCATGTTCTATATTGCCTTCTTCAATCGCGAGTACTTCGATTCAGACTCGACGCCGTTTTGGCGGACGGCATCCGTTGTGCGGAATCGGCGTCACGTCCTTGATTGAGATGACGCCGAGGCCGGCCGCCTGCAGCGCGCGCACCGCAGATTCGCGTCCACCGCCGGGACCTTTGACGTGAACGACCACTGCGCGCATCCCGACTTCCGAGCATTTGCGCGCGCACGCTTCCGCCGCCATCTGCGCAGCGTACGGAGTGCCTTTTCGCGAGCCCTTGAAGCCGACCGATCCAGCGCTCGACCATGCGATCACGGTGCCTTGCTGATCGGTGATCGTAACGATCGTATTGTTGAAGGTCGCATGCACGTGCGCGACGCCTTCGGGTACGTTGCGACGCACCTTTTTGCGACGCGGCGCAGGGGCAGGCGCTCCAGCGGCACCGGCAGCGGCGGGCGTTGCGGCAGCGCCCTTCTTTTCGGGCGCGGCTTTGGTCTCTTTGATTTCTTCGTCAGCCATCTCTTTTTAGTGAATCCGCTTGGTTGCTGATTATCGAGTGAAAATTTCCGTCGGTGTTTGCGTTCTATCCGTTAGCCCTTCGGGGGCGCCTGCTTCTTGCCGGCGACGACTTTGCGCGGACCTTTGCGCGTGCGTGCGTTGGTGTGCGTGCGCTGTCCACGCACCGGAAGTCCGCGACGATGCCGGATGCCGCGGTAGCATCCGAGATCCATCAGGCGCTTGATCGACTGCTGAAAATCGCGGCGCAAATCGCCTTCGACTTCGTAGTCGGTGTCGATGACCTGCCGGATGTGAACCTGCTGATCGGCAGATAGATCGTCAGTCTTGATCGCGGGATCGACTTTCGCAGCGGCCAGGATTTTCAACGCGCTCGGCCGGCCGATTCCGTAGATATAGGTCAGCGCTATATCCATCCGCTTGTTTTTCGGGAGTTCGACTCCAGCTATGCGTGCCATCGCGAAACCCTTCCTAGCCCTGGCGCTGCTTATGGCGCGGGTTGGAGCAGAGGATGCGCACGACGCCTTCGCGACGCACCACTTTGCAGTTCTTACAAATTTTCTTCACTGAAGCTCTAACTTTCATGGATCAATCTCTAGCGCATCCGGTATGTGATTCGGCCGCGGGTCAGGTCGTATGGCGACAGCTCGACCGTCACCTTGTCGCCGGCCAGGATTTTTATGTAATGCATCCTCATCTTGCCCGAAATATGAGCCAACACCTTGTGCCCGTTATCGAGCGTCACCCTGAACACCGCATTGGGGAGCGCTTCCTGCACCGTCCCCTGAACTTCGATCGCGTCGCCTTTAGACATTTTCCAATTCGCTTAAAATTTCCGGTCCGTTGGAGGTGATTGCGATGGAATGCTCGAAGTGGGCAGATAGTTTACCGTCCGCCGTCACCGCAGTCCAGCCGTCGGAAAGTATCTCCAAGTCGGGGCTCCCCTCGTTAACCATCGGTTCGATCGCCAGCGCCATCCCCTCGCGCAGACGCGGATTGGGCATCCCGGGGCGAAAATAATTCGGCACCTGCGGGTCTTCATGGAGGCGGCGGCCGATGCCGTGTCCAGCAAAGTCGGTCACTACCGAATATCCGGCCCGCTCGACGGTCTCCTGCACCGCGCGCGCGATATCGCTGATGCGATTGCCGGCGCGCGCCTGCGCGATTCCTGCGTATAAGGAGTCGCGGGTCACGTTCAGCAGCCTGGTCACTCGCTCCGGCACCGGGCCGACTGCGACGGTGCGGGCAGAGTCGCCGTAGAAACCTTCGTACACGACGCCGAAGTCGAGGCCGACGATATCGCCGGCCTTCAGTTTGCGGCTCGACGGGATGCCATGGACGATTTCGTTGTTAATCGACACGCACAGGCATTTCGGATACACGACGTCGCCGGGTTTGTAGCCTTTGAAGGCCGGCTTCGCGCCTTTTTTGTAGGTCAGATCTTCGGCCAGCTTATCGAGTTCCTCGGTCGTGATTCCCGGGCGGACGGCGGCGGCGAGCGCCTCGAGGATTTCGGCGACAATCTGGCTCGCCTGGCGCATCACGGCGATCTTGGCCGGGGTTTTAATAGTAATCATGATTTCGCTGAATCGCCTTCACTTAGGCGGCGGTGCGACTCCGTTTACTGCGGACAGGATGCGCTTCTCGACGTCGTCGGTGCGGCCTACTCCGTCGATCTGCTCGAGCAGGCCGAGGCGGCCGTAATAATCGAGCAACGGGCGCGTCGCCTCGGCAAAAACTTTCAGCCGTTCGCGCACGGTTTCCTCGGCGTCATCCTCGCGCTGATAGAGTTCGCCACCGCATTTGTCGCATATGCCCGGCTTCTTCGGCGGCTCGAAAGCGACGTGATACATCGCGTTGCATTTCGCGCAGGTACGTCGTCCTGAAATTCGTTTCACGATCTCTTCGTCGGGAACAATCACTGCCACGGCTTTGTCGAGCGTCAACCCCGCCTTGTCGAGTCCCTTGGCGAGAGCCTCGGCCTGCATCACGTTGCGCGGGAAGCCGTCGAGGATGAATCCTTTGCGGGCGTCCTTTTTTCTAAGCCGCTCATCAATCAACTTAAGCACCAAATCGTCGGGCACCAACTGTCCGCGATCCATGTAGCTGGCCGCCTCGCGGCCGAGCTCCGAGTCGTCGCGCACGACGGTGCGCAACAGATCGCCGCTGGAAACTTGCGGTATACCCCATAGCGTCGCGAGTGCCCTCGCTTGCGTACCCTTGCCCGCACCCGGCGGGCCCAGCAGCACCAGACGCACCTGCTTAGGCACCCCTCTTGGTCTTCACACGCCCTCGGCGCATGAAGCCTTCGTAGTTGCGAGTCAGCAGATGGGTTTCGATTTGCGCGACGGTGTCGAGCGCGACGCCCACGACGATCAACAGCGCGGTGCCGCCGAAGAAGAACGGTACGTTGAAGCGTGCAATCAGGATGGTGGGCAGGACGCATACGGCGCTGACGTAAACCGCGCCGCCGAGGGTGATGCGCGACAGCACGCGATCGATATAGTCGGCGGTCGGGCGGCCGGGCCGGATTCCGGGGATGAAGCCACCGTACTTTTTCAGGTTGTCGGCGATGTCGACCGGGTTAAACGTGACGGACGTGTAGAAATAACAAAAGAAAAAAATCAGCGCGACGTAAACCACATCGTAGTAAAAGCCGCCGGGGGTCAGGTAGCTCGCGTAGGGTTTCAGGAACGGAACGAAAGTCGCCAGCGTCGCCGGGAACACGAGCAGAGCGGACGCGAAAATCGGCGGAATGACGCCCGAGGTGTTTATCTTCAACGGCAGATGCGAGCTCTGGCCGCCGTATACGCGGCGTCCAACGACTCGGCGGGCGTACTGAATCGGGATACGACGCTGGGCGGTCTCGATATAAACGATGCCGAAGATGACCGCGGCTGCGACCGCCAGGATGAAGATGAGCAGGAAAATGCTCATTTCGCCCTCGCGCACGAATTGCGCGGTGGTGCTGAGCGCGCTCGGCAGCCGCGCCACGATGCCCGCCATGATGATCAGCGAGATGCCGTTGCCGATTCCGCGCTCGGTAATCTGCTCGCCGATCCACATCAGGAACATCGTGCCCGCAGTGAGCGTGATGACCGTCATCACGACAAATCCGACGCCGGGGTTGTAGACGATACTGCCACCGCCGGGCGCGGGCGCTTTTTCGAGCGCGATCGCGAACATCGTGCCTTGGAACAGCGCCAGCAGCACGGTTCCGTAGCGCGTGTACTGAGTTATTTTGCGGCGGCCCGCCTCGCCTTCTTTATAAAGTTCGTCGAGATAGGGTGACGCGATTTTCAACAGGTCGAGGACGATAGCGACCGAGATATACGGCATGATGCCGAGGGCGAGGACGGAGAAGTGCTCGAGCGCGCCGCCGGAGAAGAGGTTCACCCAGCCAAAGAGCGTGCCGCTGGTCTGCTGGAACAAGGAGGCGAGCGCCTGGCCGTCGATGCCGGGAGTGGGCACGGCGACGCCGAGGCGGAACACCGCCAGCATCGCGGCCGTAAACACGAGGCGTCGGCGCAATTCGGGGATGCGCGAGGCGTTTGAAAACCCGTCGAGCATTTAGCTTTTTTCGCTGGTCGGTTTTACCAACTCCGCGAAGCCGCCTACGGCGGCGATTTTATCCAGCGCGCTTTTCGAGAACGCATCGGCGCGCACTTTAATCTTACTCTTCAAGTCGCCGTCACCTAAAACCTTGACCTTGCGACCGGCCGGAATCAGCCCGCGCGCGACCAGTGCCGCCGCGTCGATAGTCACATCCTCGCCGAAGTCGCCGAGCCGCGACAGATTAACGATTGCAAATTCGTCGCGACGCGCCTGGTTCTTCAGCGTGCGACGAAAACCCTGCTTGGGCAAGCGCCGCTGCAGGGGCATCTGGCCGCCTTCGTAGCTCGGAGGCGTATTGCCGTGCGAGCGGGCGCCGAGTCCCTTATGTCCGCGGCCGGCAGTCTTGCCGTGGCCGGAGCCGATGCCGCGACCGACGCGGCGTTTGCGATGGGTCGAGCCGGGAGACGGTTTCAGATCCTTCAAATCCATGACGGCAATTAATCCTTGATCTCGACTACCAGATGCTTCAGGCGTTTGACCATCCCTTCCACCGCGGCGCTGCGCTTGAGCTCGCGCACGCTGCCGACTTTGCCCAGGCCGAGTCCCTTGACGGTTTCACGCACGCGCCGATTGGTGCTGATCGGACTGCCGACCAGCTTCACGCGAATTTTATCTGAATTTGTATTCTCAGCCACGGTAAACCTCGACTACGCGGCCGCTTCGGGTTGGTTCGGGGTGCGTCCACGGAGACGATTGATATCCTGCGCGCTGCGCAGCTCGGCAAGTGCTTCGAGCGTCGCTTTCACCAGGTTGTGAGGATTCGACGAGCCCAGCCGCTTGGTCAAGATGTTGCGGATGCCCGCGAGTTCGACCACCGCGCGCACACCGCCGGCCGCGATAACGCCGGTACCTTCGGCGGCAGGCCGCAGCACTACGCGTCCAGCGCCAAAACGTCCGACGACTTCATGCGGAATCGTACCGTCCTGAATCGGCACGCGCACCAGGCTTTTCTTGGCGCGATCGACGCCCTTGCGAATCGCCTCGGGTACTTCGTTGGCCTTGCCGAGGCCGAATCCCACCAAGCCGTTATGATCGCCGGCGACTACCAGCGCGCTGAAGCTGAAGCGGCGACCGCCCTTCACGACTTTCGCGACCCGGTTGATATGCACGACCTTCTCTTTGATCTCGAGACCCTGCGGATCGATCCGCTGCGAGACCGTGCCTTCTCTGAGTGTTCGTTGCCTGCCGTTCAAAATTTTAACCCCGCTTCGCGCGCCGCGTCGGCCAGCGCCTTGACGCGGCCGTGATAGAGAAATCCGTTTCGATCGAACACGACGCTCGAAATCCCGCTCTGGAGGCATCGCTCGGCGATCGCCTTGCCCACGGCTTTCGCGGCCGCCAGATTGCGCTTGCTCTTGAGCTCGTCGCGCAGGCCGGCCGTTTCAGTGGAAGCGGCCGCGAGCGTACGTCCGCTCTCGTCGGAAATAACCTGGACGTAAATATGATTCAGCGAGCGGAAGACCGAGAGCCGCGGGCGCTGATCGTTGCCGACCGCCTTGCGCCGCACCCGGCCCTGCCGAAATTTCCGTTTTTCCGATCGTTGTAGAGCCATAGTCGTAGTTACCTTACGCTGACGTCGATCCAGCCGCAGCCTTACCGGCTTTGCGGCGAATCGTCTCGTTGGCGTACTTGATTCCCTTGCCCTTGTACGGCTCCGGCGGCCGGAGCTCGCGAATCTGCGCCGCGACGGTGCCGAGCAATTGCCGGTCGGCGCTCTCGAGCGTGACGGTTACCTGCTTCTCGACTTTCGCGGTGACGCCCGGCGGAAGCTGATAGACAATCGGATGCGAATAGCCGAGCGTCAGATTCACCTGCTGGCCCTTGGCCTCAGCGCGATAGCCGACGCCATTGATCTCGAGCACGCGGCTGAAGCCCTTGCCGACGCCCTCGACCATGTTGGCAACGAGCTTGCGCATCAGTCCGTGAATCGCGCGCTCTTCGCTGGTATCACCGGGCCGCTTCACGACGATTTCCGAGTCCTTGATCTCGACAGTGAACCCGGGATGAAGCTTGAGCTCGAGCTTGCCCTTGGGGCCCTCGACCTTGAGCGTCGAGTCGGCGACCGACGCTTTGACAGTCTTGTCGAGATGAATCGGTAATTTTCCTACGCGCGACATCGATAGTTACCAAACCCTGCAGAGAATTTCGCCGCCCACTTTCCTGCGCCGCGCCTCGCGACCAGTCATCACGCCGAGCGGGGTCGACACGATTTGAACGCCCATCGCGCCGCGCACCTTGCCGATTTCGGCGGCCCCGGCGTAGCGGCGATTGCTCGGCTTGCTGATGCGATCGATTCCACGGATGACGGACTCGCGAGCCGGCGAGTATCGCAGCTTGAGCGCGAGCATCTTCTGGGGCACTTCGCCGCCGACTTCGACCCCGGCCAGGAATCCCTCGGCCATCAGCACGCGACAAATCGCCTCGCGCAATCGCGAATGCGGGACCGTGAGTTCGTTGTACCGCGCGCGCATCGCGTTGCGGATTCGCGTGAGCAGTTCTGCAATTGGATCGGTCTGCGACATATCTCTTTTACCAGCTCGCTTTGATCACGCCCGGCAATTTGCCGTCGAGTGCGTTCTTGCGCAAGCAAAGCCTGCACATCTTGAAACGCCGATAGTACGCGCGCGCGCGGCCGCATAGCGGGCAGCGGTTGTACTGGCGCACTTTGAATTTTTGTTTGCGAGTCGCCTTAACCCGCAGGCACGTTTTCGCCATCTGCTGTTCCTATGCTCCCTGTCCTGGCGTCGGCGCCGGCGGCGGTGTGGCCGCGGCCGCGACCGCAGCTCTTGCCGCAGCGTGAGCCGCCGCTGATGCCGCAGCTTTGGCGGCGTCCGCTTCGCGCTCGGCTGCTCCGCGCATCGGCATCCCGAGCGCGCGCAGGAGAGTCAGCCCCTCGAAGTCGCTGCGCGCCGTGGTCGTGATCGAAATCGTCAAACCCTTCACCTTCTCGACCTTGTCGAGATTGAGTTCGGGGAAAATCGTATGCTCCTTCAGCCCGAGCGAGTAATTGCCGCGGCCGTCGAAAGCCTTGTCGCTGACGCCGC
>CAVTEN010000020.1:0-529929 GCA_963733715.1 uncultured delta proteobacterium | reverse complement strand
AGGCGGCGAATCTGTCGTGCGACAGGATTACGTCGCGGCCCTGCGCGGCCAACTGCGCGAGCGTGAAGCGGACCGCGTCTGCCCCGTACTGTTCCATCAAGTCGAGCGGGTCGACGACGTTGCCCTTCGTCTTGCTCATTTTCTTGCCGTCTTTGTCGCGCACCAGCGGCGTGATGTACACGTCCTTGAACGGGACTTTGTCGGTGAACTCGAGCCCGAACATCATCATGCGCGCGACCCAGAAAAAAATTATGTCGAAGCCCGTGAGCAGCAGGCTGGTCGGGTAGTAGCGCGCGAAGTCCGGCGTGTCGTCGGGCCATCCGAGCGTCGACATCGGCCACAGGCCCGAGCTGAACCAGGTGTCGAGCACGTCGTCGTCCTGCACGATGTCGGAGCCGTCGCACTCGGGGCATCGCGACGGGCGCTCGGCGGCGACGATCAGATGGTCGCATCGGACGCATCGGTAGGCGGGAATCCGATGGCCCCACCAAAGCTGGCGCGAGATACACCAGTCGTGGATGTTCTCGAGCCAGTTGAAAAACGTGTTCTCCCAGAACTTCGGATGGAAGGTCGTGTCGCCCTTGCGGACGGCCTCGATTGCGCGATTGGCCATCGCGCGCATCGCCAGGAACCACTGCTCGGAGAGCATCGGCTCGACCACGGTCTCGCATCGCGAGCATACGCCGACGGCGTGCTTGTGCGGCTCGATCTTTTCGAGCAGTCCCGCAATCTCGAGGTGTTTGACGATTTCCTTGCGCGCATCCTCGCGCGACATCCCGCGATACGGGCCGCCGTTCTCGTTGATGTGCGCGGTGGCGTCGAAGATCGAGATCTGCTCGAGGCCGTGACGCTTGCCCAGCTCGAAGTCGACCGGGTCGTGCGCAGGCGTGACTTTCAGCGCGCCGGTCCCGAATTCTCGATCGATCGCGGCGTCGGCGATTATCTTTATCTCGCGACCTATCAGCGGCAGTCGAACTGTCTTGCCGACGTACGACTTGTAGCGCTCGTCGTCGGGATTCACGGCGACCGCGGTGTCACCGAGCATCGTCTCGGGCCGCGTCGTTGCGATCGTGATTGCGCCAGAGCCGTCGGCGAGCGGGTAGCGGATGTACCAGAGGCTGCCCTGGACGTCCTTGTGATCGACTTCGAGATCGGACAGCGCCGTTTCGCATCGCGGGCACCAGTTGATGAGCCGCTTGGCGCGATAGATGAGCTTCTTGTTGTAGAGGTCAACGAAGACTTTCGTCACCGCTTGCGACAGGCCCGCATCAAGCGTGAAGCGCTCGCGGCTCCAGTCGCATGACGCGCCAAGGCGGCGCAACTGGTTCAGGATTCGATGGCCGTAAGTCTCGCGCCATTGCCATACGCGATCGACGAACGCGTCGCGGCCGAGCTGATGTCGGTCCTTGCCTTCCTTTGCGAGATCCTTCTCGACCGCGTTTTGCGTTGCGATGCCCGCGTGATCGGTGCCGGGCAGCCAGAGCGTGTTGTAACCCTGCATCCGGCGCGTGCGCACGATGATGTCCTGCAGCGAGACGTTGAGCGCGTGCCCGAGATGGAGCTGGCCGGTGACGTTGGGCGGCGGAATGACGACCGAGAAGACTTTGCCCGGGCGCGCGGGATCGGCGGTGAAGTAGCCGAGGTCGATCCACAGCTGAAACCATCGCTCCTCAGCGGACTTGGAATCGAATGTTTTGGGCAAATCCACCGGTATCACTCCGTCGAAAAAAGGGCGCAGGGCGCCCTCGTTCAAATCATATTGACCGCGCCGTCACCCCTCAAGCGCGATGTGTTGCCGCCCGATGCGTTACGTAAGATCTACAGCTTGTAAAATCGAGGCGGTTGATAATATCGTGCGCATGCTTGGATTTGGGGACGGTCCGTATTCGAATGCGGAGGGATGCTTCATGGCAGGTTTGTTTCGGAGACTGGGTATTGCAGCCGCGCTTGGAACCTTGATTCTCGCGGGCGGGATTTCGGGTTGCAGCTCGATGATGTCCACCGACCATGTCGACTGCAACGTCGTGAAGTTGCAGCAGCAGTCGGGACGCACCGATGCTGAGATCGCGTCGGCGGTCGGCGGCAGCGAAGCGGATGTCGCGAAGTGTCACGGCGCGGAGCATACCGGCAACAAGGATTCGACCAGCGCGGTGCCTGCGCCATATTGAAACAGGGTTGGTGCGAGAGAGGGGACTTGAACCCCTACGAGCTTGCGCTCACAAGGTCCTGAGCCTTGCGCGTCTGCCATTCCGCCACTCTCGCGAGCGTGGGCAAGAGTATACGGTTTAACCGGCTGATGATTCCAATTCAAGACGGGTTTCGAATTTTCGCGCGGACGTCTTGAGCGCGCGGCGCTGGTACCACACAATCTCCGGTTACGATGAGTGAACGGGTTCGCGGCGCAATTGAGCTTGCGCCGGCGCCGGGGGCGTCATCGCTCGCGCTGGACTTGAGTGCGGGCGACGGCCTTTCGAGCCGGATGCTGGCGGAGCGCGGTTGGCGCGTCGTGTCGACCGAGTATCGCACGCGCAAGCCGGGCTGGATTGCGGTCAACCTCGACAACGATCTCCCGTTCAGCAGCGCGAGCTTCGACCTGGTGATGATGCTCGAGGTGATCGAGCATCTAGCGGACATCCCGCACATGCTCGGCGAGATCGCGCGTGTGATGAAGCCAGGCGCGGTCGCGATCGTGACGACGCCGAATCGCCTGAACGTGAGCTCGCGGATACATTACCTGCTGAGCGGCTACTACAAAGGACGACGCGCGCCGCTGGCGTACAAATATCGCGTCGCGGACGGCCGCAACTGGCACGTGATGGGCCTCAACGACCTGCATTGGATTGCGTGGGGAGCAGGACTGCGGATGGACGCTCTTGGCCGCAGCCGGCGCAAGATAAGATCGCGAATCCTCGCGCCGATTCTGTGGCCGTTCATCGCAGGCTTCTCGTGGATGCTCTATGTGCGGCGCGTGAAAGATCCGAAGCAGCGCGAGATCAATCGCGAGCTGCTCGGCTTCATGACCAGCGCGAGCCTGCTGATGGATGAGAACATCATCATGCGATTTCGCAAGATCTAACAGCCTTGAAGACGTCGATCATTATCGCGACGCACAATCGCCCCGACTCGCTTCGGAGGTTGGTGGCGAGCCTCGCACCTGAACTCGCGGCGGGATCGCGCGAGATATTCATCGCCGAGAACGGCACGCCGGCGCCGACGCACCTTGCGATCGAAGGCGTGCCGCTTACGCATCTGCACGAACCTCGCGCCGGAAAGTGCCGCATCCAGAATCGCGCAATCGCGCAGGCGTCGGGAGAAATCCTGGTGTTTCTCGACGACGATCTGGTCGTCGCGCCTGGATACCTCGACGCGGTCGAGCAATTCTTCGATACGCATCGCGAGTTCGCCGCGATGAAGGGGCGCATCCTCCCGGCCGAAGATCCCGAGAAAAAAGTCGGGCCGATGGCCGTGTACCTTGACCTGCCGATCGCCGACCACGGCGAGGAAGTAGTCGAGGTGCGCGGAGTGCTCGGCGCGAACATGGCTTTTCGCGCGGACGCGATTAAGCAAGTGGGACCTTTCGACGAGCGTCTCGGCCCGGGCGCGGGTGGGCATGAGGAGGAAACCGAGATGTCGCAGCGGTTGCGTCGCGCCGATTTTCGAATCGGTTACGCGCCCAAGGGACTCGTCTATCACGAAGTTGAACCATCACGTGCGAATCGTGAACGATTCATCAGAATTGCGCGCGAGCGTGGACGATGCCGGATGCTGCATGAGAAACATTCTGCCGTGGATGTGATTGTGAAGAACGCGATCGCGATGACACGGCTGCGAATCGCGCAGTTGACGCGCGCGGACCTCTCGCGAATTGCGCGCGAGGAGCGCCGGCTCGCAATCGCGCGCGGAATGTTCGACGGCTTGGGAGGGTGAAGATCACTTTATCTAACGTGAAACCCACCGTGGGTTTCACACTTCCCTGGGCAGGGGTGACCCGTGCACCCAATGAAAGATTCAACTTATCGATCCGATCAGGGCGTTTAATTCTTTGGCGTAGCTCCTCCAGGTGAATTTTTCTGCAGTGGCTCGGGCCTCTGCGGCGAGACTTGCGGGGGCGTCGAATAGGGCGCCGAGGCGGAGGGCGACTTCGCCGACATCGTCGGGGTTTTCGACTCGAAAGCCGCGCATCGACGGCGGGAGCAACTCGGCGACGCCGGAGAATGCGCTGGTCATCGCGGGCAATCCGCTGGCCATCGCTTCCATCACGACGTTGCCGAACGGTTCGAACAGCGATGGCATCGCGAATGCGTCGGCCGCGTGGAAGATTGTCTCGACGTTCGGCTGCGGACCGGTGAAGACTATTCGCGCGCCGACGTTGAGGGCTGCGGCGCGGCGTGCGAATTTGTCGGTCTGTCGATCGGCGCCGGCCACAATCAGAAACGCGCCGCCCGCCACCAACGGCCATGCTTCTATCAGGAATCCCAATCCCTTGCGGGCGAAACCGTTGCCGACGAAGGCGACCACGCGCGCGCTGGCTGGAACCGCGAACTTCTGTCGGATAGCGGCGCGCTGGGACGGGTCGGTGGCGGGACGAAAGCGGTCGAGATCGACGCCGTTGTAAATCGTCACCGTTTTCCCGGGCGCCAAACCGAATTCGCGAATCAGATCGTCGCGGACGAAATTCGACACCGCGATCGCGCGCTTCAAGCCGGGACTGCGGAAGGCTTGGCGCTCGACCAGCATCTGCACCTGATGATACGGCGTGATGCGCATCGCAGCCGCACCGAGCGCGCCACGCCACTTTCGCGCCGCGCGGAGATAACTGGCATGGGCGCCGCCGCCGGAGCGCATCACGTCCGCGCCGACGCATCGGGCGAAACTCAGCACGACGTCGGCTCCCGCGCGGCGTGCCGCGGGCGCAGCGGTCCACGCGAATCGCAGCAGCGACAACGTGCGTCCCAATCGCGGACCGGCGCCGACTCGACGGACATTCCAGTCGCCGGTTGCGCCACGGATCTCATCGGCGAAAATCGTGACTTGATGCCCCGCCGCGCGCAGGTAGTCCGCCGTAACTATCAGATCGCGCTCGGTGCCGCCGCCCGCGCTATCGAAACGGCGTGTCAGCAGCGCTATTCGCATCGGATGACGCTCCGCCGCGACACCCGGAAAAGATGCGTGCGCTGTTGCCGTGTGATAATTTGCCCCGCAGGAGGCGAGGTGGAGGAATGATCGAAATTCAATGCACCAGTTGCCACACCCGCTACCGAATCGATGAGCGGGTCCTGCCCGACGATACACCGACCTTCAAGTGCTCGCGATGCGGCCATGTGTTCAACGCGGACCCGGTGCCGGCAAGAGTTCGCAAAATGGTTCCGCAACCGCCAGAGAGCGAACCGAAGCCGCCGGAAAGCGAGTCGCAAACGCCGCGCACGATTCGCCCTGCGCGACCGCGGGCGAGCGCACTCAAGTCGCCGGTCGAAAGCGACGTCGTTAAGCGAGAGCCTGGCAGCGAGGTGCGGGACCCGGTTCCCCCGAAGCCCGAACCTCGTCCGCAAAGACCGGAACCTCGTGCGCAACGATTCGAGCCCCAACAGCGCCAGCCCTCCGCACCGCCGACGCCGCGCCCGCCTGCCGCTCAGCCCGAAGTTCGAAAAGAGAAGCCTCGCAATGAACCGGAAGCCGATGATCCGCTTAATCGCAGCTTCGGCGACCACGATCAGAAAGCCGACACCGGCGAAAATCTGAAATTCGATTTCAGCGATGAGCGCGGTGAAATCGGCGACGCGCCGCCGGAGCATGAGCTCGAGCGTCCCGAGTCGCACGACGAGGGTTGGCAGGTGGGCGATGCGCCCGCGGATTTCGAGCATGCGCCGAGGCGGCAGGCGCCCAGCATGATGGCCGAGTCTGAACCTGCTCCGCAGGACCCTCAGCCTGCTCCGCGACCAGCACGCCCCCCGGTGCGCCGATTGGGTCTTCTGGAACCGGACATGCCTGAATTCGAGGACCCGCAGCCTCAGCCGGCTCCGCGAGTCCCACAGCCGCCTCGGCGACCGGCATCCACCCCGGTGCGCCGGATGGGTCTTCTGGAAGCGGATATGCCTCAATACGAGGAGCCGCCGCCTCTTGCTCCCGCACAATCCGCCCGGTTCCAGTTCGGCCGCGCCGCCGACGACTCTGAGGACGACACCGCCGAGGACGAATCTCCCGGAGCGACTCATGCGTCGGGAGTTTTTCTCGCGGTGTTTCTCTTCGTGGCGATCGCTTTTCTCGGCGCGAGTGCAATCATCTGCGACGAGCCGGCGGCGAGCGCGCGGATTCTCAGCGGGGCTCCGCAGAATCGGCGACTACTTCGCGCGGCCGATCGTCCCCGCGATGCTGGTGACGCTGCATGACGTGCGCTCGGAGTATTACTCGCTCAAGGGCGGCCACGTCGCGCTGGTGATTACAGGCACCGCGCAGAACGTCGGGAATCGCCCGCTGCACCTGGTCGGGATCGACGCCGATCTGATTGGCGCCGGCGCCAGTCCGATCGCCAGGCAGAGCGTCTACTGCGGCAACGAGCTGTCGGCCACGATGCTCGGTGAGATGACGCCGCGCGAAATTGAATTTTCTCAGGGATTGAGCCCGCAGAAAACGTTCACGGTCGAGCCGTCGGCATCGGCTCCCTTCCTGATGGTGTTCATCGATCCTCCAACGGGCGCCGGCAAGATTAGAATCTCGGTATCGAAGGCCGAATCCAGCTCGAACGTCGCGCCTCCAGCGTGAACGTCGTCGCCGCGATTATTCTTTCTCGCGCGCGAGCAGCTCGGTGTATTCGTCGGCGTCCATCAGGTCTTCGAGATCGCTCATGTCGGTGATCTTCACCTTGATCAACCATCCGTCGCCGTACGGATCTTCGTTGACCGTCTCGGGGCTCTCGGGCAGGTCTTCGTTGATCTCGATCACGGTGCCGGTCACCGGCGCGTAAATATCCGAGACGGCCTTGACCGATTCGACCACGCCGAACGGATCGTCCTTGCTGACCTTGTCGCCGACCGCGGGCAATTCGATGTACACGATCTCGCCCAACTGGTCCTGCGCGTGATCGGTTATTCCAACGGTCGCAACCGTGTCTTCAGTCGCGACCCATTCATGCTCTTTCGAATATTTGAGTCCCTGCGGGATCTCCATGATTCCTCCGTAGATCGCGAGCGACGCGCATTTCAGATCCGGCGCGCGCGAGGTCGATCGCGATCACATTCAATGAATCATGAAGCGCAGCGGCGCGAGTTTTGTCAAGTTCCAATTCGTAGCATCGCGGGCATCGATCGCATACGGTGACTCTTGACTGTCGCGCGTCGATGGCGTTAGCCGTCGCACGCGCCGCGATTGCCTGCGGCTCGGCGCGCACCGTATCGTCGATGCGCGCGCGCGAAAATCGAACACTCGCCTAGGGCGCGGAGGACTCATCTGCATGAATGTCGGAATCCCCACCGAAATCAAATCCGACGAGCAGCGCGTCTCGCTGACTCCGGCCGGCGTCGCCGCATTGCGCACGCACGGTCATCGCGTGACGGTGCAGGCGGCGGCAGGTGTCGGCAGCGGATTTTCCGACACGCGACTATCGCAAGGCAGGCGCGTCAATCGTAGCGGACGCGGCCGGCGTATGGCGTCGCGCCGATATGATCCTGAAGGTCAAGGAACCGCAGCCGCCGGAGTACCCGCTGATGCGTCCCGGGCTGATAGTTTTCACCTATCTTCATCTCGCCGCAGACCCTCGCCTTTCGCGTGAGCTGCTTCGCCGCCGCGTGACGGCGGTCGGCTACGAAACTATCCAGCTCGAAGATTCGAGCCTGCCGCTGCTCGCGCCGATGAGCGAAGTTGCGGGACGCCTCGCGATCCAGGCCGGCTCATGGTGCCTGCAGGCGCGCAGCGGCGGACGCGGCGTGCTGCTCAGCGGAGCGTCGGGCGTGCGGCCGGGCAAGGTGGTAGTGCTCGGCGGCGGAATCTCGGGACTGAACGCATGCCGGGTCGCAGCGGGCGTCGGCGCCGAAGTGACGATCATGGATATCAATCCGACGCGCCTGCGCTACCTGGGCGATTTGCTTGGCGGTCGCGTGACGACGGTGATGTCGAATCGCGCGACGCTGGAAGAGGAAGTCACCAACTGCGATCTGGTGATTGGCGCGGTGCTGGTTCCGGGTGCGCGCGCGCCGCGGCTGCTCAGCGCCAAGATGGTTTCGCGGATGCGTCCTGGCGCGGCGATTGTGGATTTATCAATCGATCAAGGTGGTATCGCGGAAACGTCGGCACCAACCACGCACGCGCGACCGACCTTCATTCGCAACGGCGTCGTGCACTACTGCGTAACCAACATGCCCGCGATGGTCCCGCACACTTCCACCTACGCGCTCACCAACGCGACGCTGACCTATGCGCTCGAAATTGCGGATCACGGCATTCTGGAAGCGGGGCTACAAAATGCGGCAATCCGCCATGGCCTCAACACCTACGACGGCCACGTCGTGCATCCGGCGGTCGCGCGCGCGCTCAAGATGAAGCCTCACTCGCCTTGGAAGTAGGTCATCTATAACGAAGCGATCTTGAATTGCCTCGCCCCCTGTGGAGAGGCCGACGCGCGTCCTCGCGTGGCGGGTGAGGAACCAAATTTGCTGAAGATTCTGGATGTGCGGCGCAACAGACAATCGCGCCACACGACGTCCCTCACCCTAACCCTCTCCCCACGTGGGGCGAGGGAACCAGAATCCCGCGTCTTTGAATGAAATTGATTCCTAGTAGATGCCGTTGGGCCCGGTGTTATACCGCTGCTGCCCTGACTTGAGTTCGCCGTAGGTGCCGGTTTCGAAGCGCTTGACGTTTTGCGTCAGGTTGAGTTCGCCGTGAAGATCGGCGACTGCTTCCTTTGCGCCTTCCGGCCGCGATTTCGTGGGCGCGCACCCAACGTCCGGAGCGCTGGACGAAATTCGCGAGATCGAAAAGATTCTGGCTCAACGCCGCTTGCGACTTGGCGAACTTCGCCGTCCAGACGACTTGCTTGCTCTTGAGATCGACGAACTTGAGCGAGAACGTAACCGACGCCGGGCTGGCCGCCGCGTAATCCGCGCCGACACGTTCCTTGTAGCGTTCGACCGTGCCGTATAGCACGCCGTCAGCCGATACGTCGTGGCCCAGCTTGAGAGCATTCTCATCGAGGTTCGCGAACGTGGTCGGCGGCATCTTCTGCAACGCCGCGTCGACATCCTGCGCCGGAATCGGATCCCATCCACCGGCCATCGCGACCTGGCTGTAGAGCTCGGCGCTAATCGCGTCGGCCGCTCCTGGAGCCAGCGGCTCGCCGGCGGTAGGATCCTCTACCACAGGCATCACGGCGATACGATTGATAGTGACAGTTTTGATCGAGCGCACCGCATGCGACTTCACGTCGCGCTGGTTGATTGCGTCGCTCACGGCACCCGTCGTCGAATTAACCGCGTCCGCCGCGATCGTGGTGCATCCCGCCGCCATCCACAACGCGGCAGACACGAGAGCCAGCCGCGCAGACGCCGACGTCCAACTTATTTTCATGACGTCACCTTGATCGACAATTCCTTGAGCTGGCGCGGGTCGACTTCGGATGGTGCGCCGCTCATCGGGTCAACCGCCTTCTGCGTCTTGGGAAACGCGATCACGTCGCGCAGCGAGTCGGTGCCGCAAAGCATCATGCAAATCCGATCGACTCCAAAAGCAATTCCGCCGTGGGGCGGCGCGCCGTACTTGAGCGCGTCGAGTAAAAAGCCGAAGCGATCGATCGCTTCCTCGCGGGTGAGCCCCAACAATTCAAATACCTTCAATTGCAGCTCGCGGCTATGGATACGAATCGAGCCGCCGCCGAGCTCCTGGCCGTTGAGCACCATGTCGTAGGCGAGCGCGCGAGCCTTGAGCGGCGCGGACTCGAGCATCGCGAGATCGTCGGGATTCGGCGCGGTGAAAGGATGGTTGACCGAGACCATGCGCTTGTCTTCGGCGCTGTAGTCGAACATCGGGAAATCGACGACCCACAAAAATTTCAGATCGTCAGATTTGTCGAGGCCGAATTTCGTCGCGAGCTGCAAACGGATGTCACCTAGAACGCGGCGCACTTTGTCGGGCGGTCCTGCGACCATCAACAACGTATCGCCCGTTTTCAATTCAGATGTGGCGGTGGCTGCCGCTCTCTCGGCGTCGCTCAGATACTTCGCGATCGGTCCCTGCCAGGCGCCGCCCTCGCCTACTTTTATCCACGCCAGACCCATCGCATGGCGTGATTTCACCGACTCGGTAAGCTCGTCGAGTTCGCGGCGAGTCAGCGGATGATCGCCCGTGACGTTGATTCCATAGACGGACTCGCCGCGCGCGAGGATTTCCGCGAAGACCTTGAACGATGTACCCGCGAATGCAGCCGTGAGATTTTTCAGCTCCATCGCGAAGCGCGTGTCGGGCTTGTCGATACCGAAGCGTTCGATCGCCTCGGAATACGGCATCCGCGGAAACGGCGGCTTGACGTCGATGCCGATCACGCTCCGATAGACCGACGCGATCATCCCTTCAGCGATCGACTGGATGTCCTCGGGGCGCGGGCACGTCATCTCGATATCAATCTGGCTGAATTCAGGTTGGCGATTCGCGCGCAAATCCTCGTCGCGGAAGCATCGCGCGATTTGATAGTAGCGGTCGAAGCCGCCGATCATCAGGATCTGTTTCAACAACTGCGGCGATTGCGGCAGCGCGTAGAACTTTCCGGGATTGACGCGGCTCGGTACCAGGTAATCGCGCGCGCCCTCGGGCGTCGATTTGAAAAGGATCGGCGTCTCGACGTCGATAAATCCGTTTTGATCGAGATGACTGCGCACCGCCTGCAACGCCTGATGGCGCCGGCGCAAATTACGCTGCATTTCGGGACGCCGCAGATCGAGATAGCGGTACTTGAGCCGAATCTCCTCGGCGGTCGCCTCGCCATCGGCAATCTGAAACGGCACAGGCGCCGACGCGCTGAGAGTCTCGAACGCGCTCACCGCAATTTCGATTTCGCCAGTCGGAAGCTCGGCGTTGACGGTGCCTTCGGCACGGCGGACGACCTTGCCCTTCACCGCAACGTAAAACTCGGAGCGCGTCTCGCCGGCAGCCTCGTGCGCCTGGCTGCTGTGCGCGGGATTCAACACGAGCTGCACGATACCGTCGCGGTCGCGAAGATCGATGAAGATAAGGCTACCGTGATCGCGCCGCGTCTGCGACCCATCCCCACAGCGCGACCTCGCGGCCAACGTCGGTAGCGCGAATCGCGCCGCAGTAATCAGTTCGCGGCCACGGCGGCAGCGGAGAATATTGCTCAGTTTTCGGCATCATCCATCACAGTTTCAGAGCTGATTGTGGTCACAGAATATCTTTGCCCGCGAGTGTACGAAACAGTCACTCTTTGAGAGCATCGGCAATTGCGCGCGCCGACTCGGCCTCGGCAACTTCACGCTGCGTGCTCTGCTTCAAGTCGCGCAACTGCACGACGCCGCGCGCGAGTTCATCGTCGCCGATAATCACAGCGAAGCGCGCGCCAATTTTCGACGCACGCGCGAGCAGCGTCTTCATCTTGCGCTCGGGCGAGAGCATCTCGATGTTGAGATTCGCTCCGCGAAGATCGCGCGCCACGACGACCGCATGACGCGCCGCAGCCGCGCCCATAGATATTATCACCGCGTCCGGCCCGGTGGCCGGCAGCGTCCCGGCGGCTTCCAGAGCCAGCGCCATCCGATCGATGCCGATCGCGAAACCAATCCCCGCAACCGCCGCACCGCCCATCGTTTCGACCAGCCCATCATACCTGCCGCCCGCGACCACCGTGCTCTGAGCGCCGAGGCCGCCCGCCATCACCTCGAACGCGGTGCGCGTGTAGTAGTCCAGGCCTCGCACCATGCGCGGATTGACGACGTACTGAACGCCCGCCGCGTTAAGAAGTTCCTTGACGGTGTCGAAATGCGCGCGGCATTCGTCGCACAGGTAATCGAGGCTGTTCGGCGCCGACTCCGTAACCTTCGCGTCTCTCTTGCAGTCGAGGAGACGCAGCGGATTGCGATCGATGCGATTGTGGCAGTCCTCGTCGAGTTCGTCCCAATGCGCGCGGCCCCAATTCACGAGCGCCTCGCGAAAGGCGGGCCGGCACTTCTGATCGCCGATCGAATTTATCTCCATTGTGAAAGGAACTTTCAGGTCGCGGCAAAGCTCGTCGATCATTATCAGCAGCTCGGCATCGCAGGCCGCGTCGGGCCGGCCGAATACCTCGACGCCGAACTGATAGAACTGGCGATAGCGCCCCTTCTGCGGGCGTTCGCGACGAAACATAGGCCCCGAATAGAAAAGCCGCTGCTCTGGATCGGTGCGATCGAGGCCGGCCTCGATATATGCGCGCACCACGCCTGGCGTGCCTTCAGGCCGCAGCGCGACAACGGTCTCGCCTTCGTCGCGATCGGTGAAGGTGTACATCTGCTTTTCGACGACGTCCGAGGTCTCTCCGCTCGAGCGCTGGTAGAGTTGGGCGCGCTCAAGCACTGGAATGCGGATCTCCTTGATCGAGTAGCGATCGAAAATCGCGCGCGCCCGCTCCTCGACGAGGCTCATCGCTCGCGCGTCGGCACCGATTAGATCTCGAAATCCTCTGAGTCGCGTCAGTTCCAAGTCACCTAACCCCTAACCCCTTCCCATAGTGGGAAGGGGAACCGGAGTTGGAGAGTCCCGGCGCATCAAATCGCGCAGCTCGCGGAAACCGACCATCTCGACGCCTTCGTCCTTGATCAGCTGGCGCGTCTTGTCTGAGGTGAAGTAGCGGAAGTCGGCATCGCGCTGCATCGCATCGCGCGCGCAGCTCTTCAATTCGTCGCGCGCAATTGCGGGATGACACAAAATTTCGGTCACGCCCGGCTTCAGCGTGCGAATGAGATTCGTCCAGTAAGACTCGGTCTCGGCCACCGACGACGGCCCGTAAAATACGAGATGGTCGGGGGTGACGACGCCGGCAGCGTCGAGCTGGTCGAGGATCGCGCCCATCCCTTCGATACCGAGCCTCCGGCGCGACGCTAGCCTGATCGGCAGTCGATATTCGTCGGCCAGCCGCGCGTAAATCTCATGGTAGTCAGCGCGCAGCTGCAAGCGTGCCCATGTGCGAATCGAGATGAGTCGCGTCGATTCCCGCCGCGAAGACCTTCTCGATTTGGGCGCGCAGCTCCGCCTCCGCCTCATCGAGTCGTGCATGCTCATAGACTTGCGCGACGGTCTGCCACAGGTATCCACGGGCATCTACGAGGGAAGGCACCGCATCCCGGCCCGACACCGGCCCCCATTTGTAGCGATCCCATTCGGCGGTGAGCGTGAGATGCACGCCCAGGTCGGCGTTCGGATAATTCCGCGCGTACTCCGCCGCCTCCTCGAACCACGGACACGTCACGAGGATCGTCGACGACGTGAACGGACCTTCCTGCAGCCCCCTGATTACGCCTTCGTTCTGATCGTGGCACATGCCGAAGTCGTCGGCATTGAGGATGAGCACGCGCGCATCCGCCGCATAGCCGAGGCGTTCAGCTGTCGATTTTGTCTCGTTTGCCATCTTGTCGGTCCGTCAAACTTATCGGCCCATCACGCAAAGAAAAAGGGCCGCCTGTTTGGGCGGCCCTCTCTCGAAGTGCCGATTAGGCGCTATTAGCCGTTCCTGAATTATACCGTCAGGATATGAATCGTGCAGGCGGAACCGAGCCCGATAACGTGGGCCTGACCCGCCTTGGCGTTGGGCACCAGGCGATCTTTCGCGCGATCGTCCTGCGTCAGGTGCCAGACCACCTCGCAGATATTCGCGACGCCGGTCGCGCCGAGAGGATGCCCCTTCGAGAGCAATCCGCCTGACACGTTGACCGGATCGTGGCCGCCGAGGCCCGGATGCATGCCGCCGCCCGAGTCGATGAACTTGCCGGCTTCGCCGTCGCCGCACAGTCCGAGGTTCTCGTAATGCACGAGTTCCGCAGTCGCGAAGCAGTCATGCAATTCGGTGAGCGCGATGTCCTTGGGTCCGATGCCGGCCTTCTCGTACGCCTGCTTCGACGCGCGCCGCGTGAGCGTGCTGACGTCAGGGAGAGTCTGGGTGCGATCGGTCCACGGATCCGACGTGAGTATCGAAGCCGCGACCTTAGCGCGCTTGCGTCCACCGGCTAGCTGTTTCAGCTTGTCCTCGCTGACGAGAATCGCAGCCGCCGCGCCGTCACCCGTCGGGCAACACATATAAAGAGTGTTGGGATACGCGACCATGCGCGCATTCATCACGTCTTCGAGCGAGACTTCGTTGCGATACTGCGAGAACGGATTCTTGGTCGCATGCTTGTGCGACTTCACCGAGATTTTCGCGAAGTGCTCGAGCTTGGTGCCGTACTTGCGCATGTGCTCGATGCCCGCCTGTCCGAACACCGCAGGCATCAGGCCTGAGCCGAGCTTGCCCTCGGTCGAGTACGCGGGATCGCCGGCGCCGGCGCCGCCGAGCAATCCCTGCTTGCCCATCTGCTCGACGCCAACCGCCATCGAGATGTCATACATCCCGGATGCGACCGACATGTACGCCTCGCGAAACGCGGTCGAGCCGGTGGCGCATGCGTTCGAGACATTGATCACGGGGATTCCGGTCTGGCCGATTTGCTGCAGGATTCTCTGCCCGACCATCGCGTTGGACTGGTAGAGATTTCCACAGGCGAACATCTCGACGTCCTTGATTGCGATTCCGGCGTCCTTGAGTGCGAGCAGCGCCGCCGCGCCGCCGAGTTCCGGAACGCCCTTCTCGGGATAGCGTCCAAATTTGATCATCCCGGTTCCGAGAACATAAACATTTCGCATCTTGATTCCTCCTGGCGGCCCGGCAAGTAGCTAGGTCCGTCGTAAAGTTTGTTCGATTCGCCCTTGCTGGGACCCTAATTTTTACTCGGCTGGTACGAAAAAGCCACGACGTCGTGACCTTCGCGATCCTTGGCCGCCACGCCGGTGACTAACTCGACCGGCAGATTGAAAATCTTGCCTGGTTCTTTCTGCGCCTGCTCGGGATCGACGCCGGTCAGATTCGCCCGGACACTGATGCCCTCGGGCAAATCGACGATCGCCGTCACGTAAGGCGTCTTGATTCCGGGGAACGACTGATGCACGACCGAGAACACGTACACTTTGCCCTTGTCGGAGAGCGTCACCGGACTGAACTTTTCGCTCTCGCCGCATTTCGAGCATGCGACGCGTTTTGGATCGAGATAAATTGCTCCGCACTTCTCGCACTTGATGCCTTCGAGATGCGGCTTCGGCGCCAATTTCAGCCATGGAACGATCGGGCGCGGTCCCGTGTCAGTAGTAGCTTGAGCCTGCTCAGCCATGAAGATCCTCCGGACTATTTAAAGATAATAATGCTATCAGAATGATCAACGCCGCCTAATGCGGCGGCGCCGTCTTCTTCTCTGGCCGGAGTTTCCCACAGGTAGTGAAGATCGTCAACCCTCTTTCCGGGAAGGGGAAATCACTTTATTTGATGTGAAACCCGCCGTGGGTTTCACCCTTCCTTGGGCAGGGGTGACCCCTGCACCCAGTGTTAAGAGCTACTTGTGCTGCCACTTTGGCGGGCGCTTCTCGACGAAGGCTGTCGTGCCCTCGACGCGATCTGCGCTGCCGAAGGTCACGCCGAACGCCTCCTGCTCGAAGCGCAGGCCCGCGTCTTCTTCCATCGTGAAGGCGGCTCGCAGCGCGGCTTTCGCCTGACGTAATGCGACGGCGGATTTGCCCGCGATTTTCTCAGCCAGCTTGCGCGTCGTCTCGATAAGTTCCCCGGGCGCCACGACCTGGTTGACGAGGCCCAATTCCAGCGCTGTCTTCGCGTCGAACATGTCGCCTGTCATGATCAGCTCGCGCGCCTTGTTGTGGCCGATTCGATGCGGCAGCCTCTGCGTGCCGCCGAATCCCGGGATGAGTCCGAGATTTATCTCCGGCTGCCCGAAGCGTGCCTTTTCACTGGCCACGATCAGGTCGCACGCGAGCGCAAGCTCGAGCCCGCCGCCGAGCGCGAAGCCGTTGACCGCCGCGATGACGGGAATCGGCAGGTCCTCGAAACTCTCCATCACGCGATGGCCCAGGCGCGAAAAATCGAGCCCGTCGACCGCCGACATTTTCGCCATCGCCGCTATATCCGCGCCCGCGACGAACGCTTTGTCGCCCGCGCCGGTGACAATCAGCACGCGCACCGACGGGTCGTGGCGCACCTCGCGAATCACGCGCGCCATTTCCTCGAGCACTTCGCGATTCAACGCATTGAGAGCCGTCGGCCGGTTGACGGTCAACGTCGCAATCGCAGCTTTATCGAAAATAATATTTGTAAGATCCACGCTTCTAGTTCCGCCTTGCACGCTTGGACTGTCAACCCCTCGCCGCTTGCGTACGACTCATCGCGCGCGAAACAATGCGCCCGTGCGAATTAAATTGAGAATATCAACGCGCGTCTTCGTTCTGGCAATCATGCTCTTTGTCGTTTCGGGATGCAGTTCGCAGGCGCAGGACTTCGTTACCAAGATTCGAGCCCAGGCAACCGAGAAGTGCAACGAAGGCAACAGCGCTGCGTGTCACACAATCGTCCAACAAGTGACCGACACGAAGGTTGCGATCGAATCCAGTGCGCCGATCGAGTTTCTAACGCCCGCGTGCAACGCCGGCAAACAGGCCGCATGCCAGCAGATGGCTGTGCTGCACGGTGAGTTGAGCACCTGGTGCACGATGGGCAACGGACAGGCGTGCGCCGCGGTCAACACCGGTCCGTGGCCGGCGAAATGGGACGAGCCGGCGCTGATCGACGCGGCCAAAATGTCGTGCCTCTCCGGTCAGTTCAAGCCCGATTCGAGCACGTGCCAGGCTTTGGAGATGATGTAGTGATTAACTGATTAACTCCGCTCTTCGAAGCCGAGCGAAATCATCATCTCGTGCAGCGATTGATCGAGTTCCAGGTAGTCGGTGAGCGTGAGATACACGTGGCATCCGCGCTGCCCCTGGGTGCCGCCGGGAATCTCGATGATTCTCAGAATATGATCGGCGTTGAGCATCATCGGCCTGTCCTTCATCGTCACGCGCAGCCACATATCCCGCTACCTTCCCGCCAACCGGCTTTAGTATTCTGGTTTGAAATCGAAATGATGAATCGCTTCGATGAAGCGAATGGTACGCGTCTTCGAGCGCATCACGACGCTGTTGGTCATCGCGCCGCCCGAGAAAAATCGTACGCCGCGCAGATAATCGCCGGTGGTCACGCCCGTCGCCGCGAACATCACGTTCTCGCCCGCCAGCTCCTCGAGCGTGTAGCGATGCTTGAGGTCCATGATGCCCATCGCGAGGCACGCCTCGGCTTCCTCTCCGTTGCGCGGCACGAACCGGCATTGCATCTCGCCGCCGGCAGAACGAATCGCGGCGCCGGCCAGCACGCCCTGATGCGCTCCGCCGATTCCAATGAGCATGTCGATTTCGCTCTCCGGGCGCGTGGTCGCGATTGCGGCCGACAGGTCACCGGCTGAGATCATCTTGATACCGGCGCCGGCGCGGCGGACTTCATTGATCAGCTTTTCATGACGCGGGCGATCGAGGATCGCGACGCGCAAATCTTCGACGTAAACTTTTTTAGCCTCAGCCAGCGCCTTGAGATTGTCGGTCGGCGACCTGTCTATATCGATCACGCCGCGTCCCGCCGGTCCGCACGCGACCTTGTCCATGTAGGTGTCGGGGCATCGCAGGATTCGACCGCGCTCGGCCAGCGCGACGCACGACAGCGCGTTGGGTCCGCCGGTCGCGCAGATAATAGGACCTTCGATCGCGTCGAGCGCGACGTCGATTTCAGTCCCCGCGCCGGTGCCTACTATTTCGCCCTCGTACAGAAACTCGGCGTCGCCCTCTTTGCCCTCGCCGATCACGATTTTGCCGTCCATCGCGACCGAGTTCAGCGTCTTGCGCATCGCGTCGCACGCCGCCCGATCCGCCATCCGCTCGTCGCCCTTGCCGATGAAACGCGCCGCCGCGAGCGCCGCGGCTTCCGTCGCGCGTACTACTTCGAGGGCGAGATTCCGCTCCATCCAGTGGCCTCCGGGTCAGTTCGATGTGGTCTTCAAAGGGCTGCCGAACAGCGATTCTATCAGGTGATAGCCATCGCCGACGAGCACTCCCGTCGCGGTGCCGTCGTCTTCGGTGTAGCGACGCGGCGTGCCGCCGCCGGGCTTGAACTCCGCCGACGTCATCAGCGCGAACGGCACGGGTTCCGGCGAATGAGTCTTGAGCTGGCTCGGCGTAGCATGATCGGGCATCAGCAGGATCGCGAAATCGCCTAGCGCGCCAAGCCCTTCGAGCATCGGCCCGATGATCAACTCGTCGATACGCTCGATCGCTTCTTTCTTCAGATCGGCGCGGCCCATGTGACCGGCTTCGTCGGGCGCCTCGATATGCAACAGCAGGAAGTCGCGCGACTTGAGCGATTCGAGACCGTAACGCGCCTTCGCGGCGTAATCAGTATCGAGAAATCCGGTGGCGCCGGGAACTTTGATCAGGTTCAATCCCGCGAGCCGGCCGAGTCCGTTGACCAGGTCGACCGCGGATATCACGGAGCCGTCGACGCCGAAGCGTTCCTTGAGCGTCGGCACCGATGGACGCGTGCCCTGCCCCCAGAACCAGACCGACGATGCTTCAGCCTTGCCCGCATCGCGGCGCGCCTTGTTCACCGGATGTTCGCGCAAAATCTCGTGCGAGCGCCGCGTCATGTCGCGCAGCAAATCCGCGCCCGCGCCTTTCGGCAGATGCTCCTCGACGGGTTTGCCTGTTATGTCGTGCGGGGGAGTCAGATGCGTCGTCGCGATTCCGCCGCGCCACATCATCAGATGCCGGTAGCTGACTCCGTTGAAAAATTCGATTCCGTCGCCCGCGAGTTCCTTGCGCAGGTCGGCGACGATCTGCGCGGCTTCTTCGCTGGTGATATGCCCGGAGGTGAAGTCGTTCATGATCATCGCGCCGCCGTCGCCCGGCTTCAGCGACACGAGATTCATGCGGAACACAACGTCGCGCGGGCCCATCTCGATTCCCTGGCTCGCCGCTTCGATCGGCGCGCGCCCGGTGTGATACCGCGCCGGGTCGTAGCCGAGCATCGTCATGGTGCCGACATCGCTGCCCGACGGCATGCCCTTGGGAATAGTCGCGACCATCCCGAGCGTCCCGCGCGTCGCCATCAGATCCATATTGGGCTTGTGCGCCGCCGTGAGCGGCGTCTTCCCGCCAAGTTCATCGCACGCCCAATCGGCCATCCCGTCGCCGTGTATGATGATGTACTTCATCAGGAAATTCCCGCTTCGCGAAAAAACGCGATCATCGCATCCAGGAGCGCGCGCGGATTGTCGCCCTGCACGTTGTGACCCGACTTCTCGACCCGCACCCATCGCCCATCAGGTAGCGAGTGCGCGAACTTCTCGGCGATTTCGTCGGTGAGTATATCGCTCAACGCTCCGCGCACCACCAAAGTTGGACATCTGATACTCGGAGAGTTCTGACGCGAGCCGCACGCGATCCTCGGTAAAGGAGCGCATCCCGTCTTCGGACCGAAGTCGCTGATCGTGCTTGAACGTCCATTTGCCTGCCGGTGTCTGGCGCAGATTGTAGTAAAGGCTGCGACGCAACACTGCGGGATCTCGCAGCGGATTGAATTTGACCGCGAGTTCGAGGAATGCCTGAGGCGAATCCAGCGCAGGAGTGGACGTGAAGGCGCGAATCCGCTCAGCGGCTGAGGAGCTAACCTCCGGCGCAACGTCGACAATCACCATCCCACGCATTTTCTCGCTGCAGCGCGTTGCATAGGCAATCGAATTGAGACCACCCATCGATTGCCCGACCAGGACCGGACGTTCCAATCCCATCGCTTCGATAAAGCCCGCGATATCTCCAACATGGGTCCCGATCCGATAGTCGACGACCGGTGACCACTCGCTGTCGCCATGACCACGCTGATCCAACGCGATGCATCGATAGCGTTCGCGCAACATTGCCGCGACGCAATCCCACGTATGCGCGTTAAGTCCGCCGCCGTGCAGGAAAAGGATCGGCGGGCCAGAACCGCCCCAGTCAAGATAGTGAAGGCGGATTGAGCCGACGATCACCTGATGGTCGTCCGGCAGCCTGACCGCGTCGGGACGAAGATCGGCGATCTCGAGCGCGGTGCGAAACATCGCGAGTTCGTCGGTTCGTTCCATTTTCACTGCGCTCTTACTCGCGCTCCAGGATTTTCAGCACTTTCGCGATGTCCGGTTCGACCACGATCGTGTTACTTAAATTTTTCAGCGCTGTGTCGGGATCCTTGAGGCCGTGTCCCGTGAGCGTGCATACGACGACCGAGCCCGGCTTGAGCTGACCGGCACCCGCGTATTTAAGCAGCCCCGCGACCGATGCGGCCGATGCCGGCTCCGCGAATATGCCGCCCGCTGCGATCAGCCGATACGCCGCGAGGATTTCCGAATCGGTGACGATGTCGATGATCCCGCCCGACTCGTCGCGCGCGCTGGTCGCGCCCTTCCAGCTCGCGGGATTGCCGATTTTGATCGCCGTCGCGACGGTATGCGGATCGTCAATCGGATGGCCGACGACAATCGGCGCCGACTCCGCCGCCTGGTAGCCCATCATCTTCGGCAGCCGCTCGCTGAGTCCCACCGATTTATATTCCTGGTAGCCCGCCCAGTATGCCGTGATGTTGCCGGCGTTGCCGACCGGCAGAAAATGATGCGTCGGCGCGTCGCCCAGTTGATCGCAAATTTCGAACGCTGCCGTCTTCTGCCCCGCGATTCGATCGGGATTGACGCTGTTGACCAGCCGAATCTTGACCGGATCGCGCTCGGCGACATCGCGCACGACCTTCAAGCAGATGTCGAAGTTTCCGATCACCTCGAGCACGCGCGCGCCGTGCATCACGCTCTGCGACAGCTTGCCGAGCGCGACCGCGCCCTTGGGAATCAGCACGAACGCCTTCAGCCCCGCGCGTCCCGCGTATGCGGCCGCGGACGCCGCAGTGTTGCCGGTCGACGCGCAAATTACGGCGCGAGCGCCCTCGCCCAGCGCCTTCGAAATCGCCAGCGTCATCCCGCGATCCTTGAATGAGCCGGTCGGATTGGCGCCTTCGAACTTAAAGTAAACCTTGATGTTTAATCCGAGCCGCTCCGCGATGGCGGGCGCCTCGATTAGCGGCGTGTTGCCCTCGTTCAGGGTGACGACCGGCATCGAATCCGTCACCGGCAGGAAGCGCCGATAGTGTTCGATGAGCCCGGGCCAATGAAACAGCCGCTGATTTTTCGATCCGCTCTTCGAGTCCGACGCCATCGCCTAAAGATTCTCCTCGATTCGAATAAACGCGGGTGCCGACTGCACGATTTTCTCCTTCCGAATCTCCGCCAGCGCGCGTTTCAGGCTGCGCTCGGGCGCATCATGGGTCCGCATAATCACCGGCACCGTGCGCGCCTTCCCACGATCCTTCTGAATCACCGACGCGATCGACAGCCCGTGCTTGCCCAGCACCGACGCAATCGCGCCGAGCACGCCAGGCTTATCCTGTGCCGTGAACCGCAGGTAATACTCGCATACCACGTCGTCCATCGGCTTGACACTGGCGCCCTTCATCAGGTGAATCGGAAATCCGAACGCATGGGTTCGCGCCGAGCCCTCGGCCAATCGATGCCGCGCGATTTCGAGTATGTCCGCCATCACCGCCGTCGCCGACGGCATCTCGCCCGCGCCGAGCCCGGAATACATTGTCGCGCCAAGCGCGTCACCATGGATATAGATCGCGTTGAATGCGCCGCCGACGCTGGACAGCAAATGACGCTGCGGAATCATCGTGGGATGCACCCGCGCTTCGATTGCCCCGTCGTCGTCCTTGCCAATTGCGAGCAGTTTGATCGCGTAGCCAAGTTCGCGCGCATACTCGATATCCGCCTGCGTGATTTGCGTGATCCCTTCGGTGTAAATCTGCGCCGGCTTCACCATCACGCCAAACGCCAGCGTCACCAGCAGGCAAAGCTTGTGAGCAGAGTCATGTCCCTCGACGTCGACGGCGGGATTCGCCTCGGCCAGGCCCTTGGCTTGAGCGTCGGCCAGCGCGGTGCCGAACTCGACGCCGCTCTCCGTCATCGTGGTGAGGATTGAATTGCAGGTGCCGTTGACGATTCCGTAAACGGCGCGCTGGCGATCGCCTGCAAGCGCCTCGCGCAGCGTGCGGATGATCGGCACGCCGCCGCCGACGCTGGCCTCGAAGCCCACGGCGAGACCGCGCTTGCCGGCCTCGCGAAAAATTTCGCCGCCATGCTCTGCGAGCAGAGCCTTGTTGCCAGTCACGACGTCCTTGCCGGCAGCGAGCGCCTTCATGATCAGTTCACGCGCTGGCTCATGACCGCCAAACAGCTCGACCACGATGTCGATGTCGGGACGGGTCACCAGCGCGGCGGCGTCGCGCGTGATCAGCTTCGCGGACAGGCCGGGCACGTCGTCGGGCTTGAGGCTTCGATCCGCGACGCCCGCCAGCTCGAGCGGCGCGCCGAGGATGCGTTCGTATTTGTCGGGATTGCGCAGCAGCAGTTTCACGACGCCGCCGCCCACGGTACCGCATCCGAGCAGGGCAATCCGTACCGGTTTCAATTTCATCCCCCGATGCGTTTCGCGATTGCGCTCAGGAGCCGCTGGCGGCGCTCACTGGAATTTCGGCGTGACCGGCACGCAGCGCGTGACGAATTCCGCGAAGTGCCTGCCGCGTGCGATGCTCGTTCTCAATCAGCGCGAAACGCACGAAGCCGTCGCCGTCCTGGCCGAAGCCGACGCCAGGCGAGACCGCGACTTTGGCCTCGGCGAGCAGAAACTTGGCGAACTCGAGCGATCCCATCGCGCGGAACGGCTCCGGAATCGGCGCCCACACGAACATCGTCGCCTTGGGCTTCTCGACCGGCCATCCTGCCCGATTGAGTCCGTCGACCAGCACGTCGCGCCGCCGCTTGTAGGTCGCATTGATCTCGGCGACGCATTCCTGCGGCCCGTTGAGCGCCGCGATTGCCGCGACCTGCACCGGCGCGAACATCCCGTAGTCGAAGTACGATTTCAGCCGCGACAGCGCCGCGATCATCTCGCGATTGCCGACCGCGAATCCGACGCGCCAGCCCGGCATGTTGTAGCTCTTCGACAGCGTGAAGAACTCGACGCCGATGTCCTTGGCGCCGGGAACCTGCATCATCGACGGCGCCTTGTAACCGTCGAAGCACAGGTCCGCATACGCGAAATCCTGCGCGACCATGATGTCGTTTTCGCGCGCGAACTCGACCACCCGATGCATGAAGTGCAAATCGACGGTCGCGGTGGTCGGGTTATGCGGAAAATTCATGATAAGGAACTTCGGCCGCGGCCAGCATCGATTGACCGTCGCCATCAGCTCGTCGAAAAATTCCTCGCCGCGACGAATCGGCACGCCCTGCACCTGCGCACCCGCAATGATGCATCCGTACTGATGAATCGGATACGTCGGCGTGGGCGCAAGCACCACGTCGCCCTGGTCGAGAATCGCCAGCGCGAGATGCGCGATGCCTTCCTTCGATCCAATCGTGACGATCGCTTCCGAATCGGGATCCAGCTCGACGCCGTAGCGCCGCTTGTACCAATCGCAAATCGCCAGCCGCAGCTTGAACACGCCGCGCGAGACCGAGTAGCGATGATTCGCGTTCTTGGTGGCCGCCTCGACCAGCTTCGCCACGATGTGCGGCGGAGTCGCCTCGTCGGGATTTCCCATCCCGAAATCGATTATGTCCTCACCGGCTCGCCGCGCCTGCAGGCACAGCTCTCCGATCGCGTTGAAGACGTAAGGTGGCAGCCGTTTGATTCGTGGGAAATCCATTTTGTTCTTGCGCCTGGCGACGATAAGCGTCCGCCAAATCGCGAGCTATAAGTTTTAACGGACGCCCGCCGACGCCGCTAGTAGGGATACGGCAATGAGGAACGTTAAAAAGGAACTAATTAATGTGAAACCCGCGGTGGGTTTCACGCTTCCTTCGGCAGGGGTGACCCCTGCACCCAGTGATAGTCGCGAAATGTCGAGGACAACATTTCGCTCTCAGGTTCTTGATCTTGGTGGCGCAGGCTTTAGCCTGTGATCTCTGGTCCATGCAAATCCAGGAAAGAATCACAGGCTGAAACCTGCGCCACGTGGGCAATCACTTCGCGGTGCTCGCCAGCGCGACCGCTTCGCTCTCGCGACGCCTCGTCGCCCAATACACCGGCGCCGCGCACACCGAAATCAGACCCGCGATTTGCCATTCGAACGGGATGCCCGCCGTGTCCGCGATTCGTCCCGCCACCAGCAGTCCGATTGCGCCGCCCATCGTCTGGAACGTCGAGTTGAACGACAGCAGCGTCGCGCGATTGCCCGATTCGAGCTGCTCGTTGAACCAGCTCTGCACCAGCGGCATCATCGCGCCCGTGAACAGGTTCATGACGAACAGCATCGCGAGCGAGACCACTGGCCGTCCGCCGAAGATTCCCGCCAGGAACAGCATCGCGCTCGCCGCAATTATGAACATGCTCACCCTAGCCGCGCGCTGCGATTCGTCCACCGCGAGCCGCGCGCTTAATTCCGCGCCAATCAGCCGCGCCAACGATAGGCCGCAATAGATCCAGCCTATTATCCACACGCCCACCGCCAGGCTCTCGTTGAACATCACCGGCCACGAAACCCAGTACGGCGCCCATGCGGCTACCGTGATTGCGTTCGCGATACTCAGCATGAGGACAGTGTTCGCGCCGAGTCCCGCGCGAATGCCGCCGCCGACGTTCTCCGCAATTCGCCGCGGGATGTCCGCGATTCTCACGGTCGTCGCGCGCACACGCTCATCGTGCATCAGGAATGCGCCGACAGTACCGGCGATCACGTAGCCGGCCGCGCCGAGCAGCCACGGCCATGCGATGTTGACGTCGGCAACGTACGCGCCGATCATCGCCGAACCCATGAAACCAATCGTGCTCAGCTGCGAGATGCGCGAGAAGAGCCGGTCCTTGAGGCCGTCGTAGCCGGCGTCGTCGAGCGCGTCGACACCCCACGCGTCAATCGCGCCGTTGCCGAAGGTCGTGCCGATACCGTCGATGCTCTCGGCGATGATGAAGACATAGTAATGATGCGCGACGAAATAGAGCAGGAATGCGGAAACGCGGAGAAACGCGCCCAATACGAACGAGCGGCGCCTGCCCAGCAGGTCGGCGAAAGCGCCGGTGGGCACGTCGGTCAAAAACAGGACGAGGAAGTATGTCGCGAGGACGCTGTTTATCTGGAGCTGGCTGAGTCCGCGCGAGCGTAGGAAAATCGGGTAGACGCCGAACAGGAATCCGCCGGCGAACGAGTACATGCCCCATACCGTGTAGTAGCGGCGAATGATATCGCGAATCGTCGGAGCGTGCGGTCGTGCGAGTTCCACTGAAATTTTCCCACCCATTCTGCGCCAAAAGCAAAAGCCCCGGGGCTCGCAAGCGCCCGGGGCTTTTTAGAGCCAAGTATCAATGTCCGTCTCAATTCAGGAGGACCTTAATTGAATTGGGGACTCGACGTACATTACCACTCGGCTTCATGTAGGCCAGAATATTCCAGTAGCTGGCGATCAGTCAAGCGCCTTGTAGGGAAGTGAAACAAGCTGTCCCGGTTCTCAGAATCGCAGGTATAACGTAGCATCTAAATGTCCGAAGTCTTCGCATGAGCAACCCGAGCCTCGATCGCAGTTTCAATTTCGCCGCCGACGTGCCCGAACCTGGCCTCGC
The DNA here is from genome assembly GCA_963733715.1 of uncultured delta proteobacterium. Lineage (GTDB taxonomy): Bacteria > Desulfobacterota > Binatia > Binatales > Binataceae > Binatus. The sequence goes on along the minus strand of CAVTEN010000020.1, from coordinate 504,087 downwards.
GACGCGCGCGTGGCGCTTTTCGAATGTCGTATGGCTCGCGGCGTATGTATACGTGGGCTACAAAGGCACCCAGCTCTGGACCCGCTTCATCAGCGATAGCAACAAAACTGAGCTTTATCGCCGCCAGGATCTCCGCGCCGCGCAAGCCCTCAATCGCACAGCGCTCCGCCTCGAAGGTTTGCTGATCAAGGCATGCCAGTTCATCGCGACTCGGGCCGACGTGCTACCCGACGAATGGGTCTCGACGCTTTCCGGCCTGCACGACCGCGTCCCGCCGCGCCCATTTGCAATGATCCGCGAACAAGTCGAGCGCGAACTCCGTCGCCCGCTCGAGGCCGTTTACGCCGAATTCGATCCCGTGCCGCTGGCGTCAGCGAGTCTCGCGCAGGTGCATAGCGCGCGCCTCCACGACGGCCGTCGATGCGCGGTGAAGGTGCAGTACCCGGGAATCGACGGCATCGTGCGCGCCGATCTCCGTAACATGACCACGGTGCTCTACTGGCTGGCGAAGCTCGAGCGCGATTTCGATTATCGCGTCCTGATGCGCGAGGCGCTCAAGTACATTCCGATGGAGCTCGACTTCATTCACGAGGCCGAAAATTCCGCGACGATGCGCCGCAACTTCGCTTCGGATTCGAGCGTGATCGTTCCCGAGGTCTATCGCGAGTTCACGACCCGGCGCGTGCTCACGATGGAGCTGCTCGAGGGTATCAAGGTGACCGACGTCGACGCGCTCGAACGCGCGGGCATCGACAAGCATGCGGTCTCGCAGAAGCTGGTGGAGATTTTCTGTGACCAGGTCCTGCGCGACGGCTTTTTTCACGCCGACCCGCATCCCGGCAATATACTGGTTCAGCCCGGCCCGAAAATCGTGCTGCTCGATTTCGGCCTGGCCAAGGATTTCCCGCCGACGTTCCGCGACGGTATCGTGCGGCTGACGTTTTCGATTCTCACGGCGAATCGCGACGGAATCATCGCTGCTTTCCAGGAACTGGGATTTCGCACGCGTAACGGCAATCCCGACACGCTGCTGGCGTTCGCCGATCTGTTTCTCGGCAACACGATCAAGTCGAAGAAGGCTTATGCGGACAAGGACCTGATCGAGCAGTTCAACGAAGAACTTCCCCGTGCGATTCGCGCGAATCCTGTCGTCGAAGTTCCCGCCGACGTACTGCTGGTCGGCCGCATGATGGGTCTGCTGAGCGGACTCGGCAAATCGCTCGACTCGCAAGTCAATCTCTTCACGACGATCATGCCCTACGCGCAGCGCCTGATGATGGCATTGCCAGCAAGCGGCGCATCTGACACAGCGGCGAACACTCCAGCCGGCAAGTAGGAAGGGTCGGTTTCTTCGCGCGCCGCTTTCATGGCACTGTGTCAGTTCGATTTTCCATGCCGGAGTCCATTTGATGTCTGATCGACGCAATACACTTGTGCCGCTCGCGGCGGCGCTCGCGGCTGATTTTGCTACGCGCGCAGGAGAGCACGATCGCGCCAATTCATTCCCGGTCGAAAACGTCGACAAGATGAAAGCGGCCGGATACACAGCACTCGTCATCCCTGAAAAACATGGTGGCCTCGGCGCCGACCTCGAGGATTTTGCGCTGTGCCAGGAGCAGCTCGCGCAGGGCTGCGCCGCGACGACGATTGCAATCAACATGCATCTGTTCGGCATCGGCAGCATGGTCGAGCGTGCGACCGGCCGCCCGCAAGAGGAATTGTTCTTCGACGTGATCGGGCGCGGCCATCAAATTCTCGGCGGTGGGATCAGCGAGCCTGAGACTGGCGGCGATTGGGGATACTTCGCGACTCGCGCCCGCCGCGAGGGTGAAGCCTATGTCCTCAACGGACGCAAGACTTTCACGAGCCTGTCGCCGGTGATCGATCTGTTCATGGTGATGGCGACGATCGAGGACTCGAATCCTCCCGCATCGGCGACGTTCGTCGTGCCGCGCGGCACTCCCGGCTTCGAGCTGATCGAGACTTGGGACGCGATGGGGATGCGAGCTACGGCCAGCCATGACCTGGTGATCAAGGACGTCCGCGTGCCGGCGATCGCGATGGCGGAATCGCGGCCCATCGGGCCCGTCAACGACCAGGCGATTTCGCTGTTCGCATGGTTCGGTATTTCAGTCGCCGCGACCTACACCGGCGTGGCGATTGCCGCGCTGAAGTTCGCCAAGGAATTTGCCGGCCGCCTCAAACCGCTTACGCAGCCGCGCACGATCAAATATCTTCCCGGAATCCAATTCGCGATCGCCGAAGCCGAAGCGCTGATCGCGCAATCGCGCGCGCTCTATCTCGGCGTCGCCAACGACTACCTTCACGATCGCGCTTCATTCAAAGGCGAGTCGGGATTGGCGCGAGTCGTGATGCCGAAGTACGTCGCAACCAACAACGCGATCCGCGCCGTCGATTACTGCATGGAGGTAGTCGGCGCGCACGGGATGCTGAAAAAGTTCCCGATGGAGCGCTACTATCGCGACGTCCGCGCCGGCCCGAATCATCCCCTGTCCAACGCCCGCGCCCGCGAACTGATCGGCAAAGTCGCGCTCGGCATCGGCCTGGCAGAAACCCCGCGCTGGTAGGCGGCGGATCAGCCGTGCTTGACCCGAAGGTAAATCCGACCTATGAGCACGCGAGAAGCTGAGATGGGGGTTCAGAGCGAGTTTGTACATCACATTGATAGCCGCGGTTGCGGCAGTCGGCGGCCTCTTGTTCGGTTTCGATACGGGAGTGATTGCGGGCGCAATGCTCTTCATCGTTCCCGAGTTCCATCTTGGCCCTGCCGAGCAGGGACTCGTAGTCAGCGCGGTGACCTTTGGCGCATTGTTCGGCGCGCTGATCGGAGGTGCTTCGTCTGACACAATCGGCAGGCGCTGGACCAACATCGCCGCCGGATTGAGCTTTGTTGCAGGCTCAATCTTCTCGGCGCTCGCGCCCAACGTCGAAGTTCTGATCGCGAGTCGCGTCCTCATCGGACTGGCAATAGGACTGACGTCGGTAGCAGCCCCGATGTATATCGCGGAGCTGTCGCCGCCACGTAATCGCGGCAAGCTGGTATCGCTTTTTCAACTGGCGATCACCATCGGCATCCTGGTTTCCTACATTGTCGATCGAGCTTTGGCGCCTGACCACGCGTGGCGGTGGATGCTGGGGCTCGCATTCGTCCCCGGCGCGCTGCTGGTGATCGGAATGATCGCGATGCCCGAGTCGCCGCGGTGGCTTCTGAAAACGGGAGCGGAAAAGGCCGCTCGCCACGCTCTCTCGCTCGTGCGGTCTCCCGATGAAATCGAGGCGGAAGTAAAAGAGATCCACGAAGACCTCGAACACAATCGGCCCGCTGCGTGGTCGGAGTTGTTGATGCCTGGACTTCGTCCGGCGCTGATCGTCGGCGTTGGGCTCGCAGTTCTCCAGCAAGTTACCGGCATCAATACGATTATCTACTACGCTCCTCAGATCTTTCAGAAAGCTGGCTTGGACAGTGCGACCACCGCATTGGCGGCAACCGCCGGGATCGGAGTGGTCAACGTACTGTCCACACTGATCGCGATCTGGCTGGTGGATCGAGTCGGGAGAAAGCCGCTGCTCCTGGCGGGGCTCGTTGGAATGACCTTAAGTCTGGCCGCGCTGGGCGTTGCTCAACGTTTCGGTTCAAGGTTCGATGTTAGCCAACAGTTGGTCGCGACCAATTACTGTAGGATTCATCGGACTCTATATCGTCTGCTTCGCTTTCTCGCTGGGGCCGGTCGTATGGCTGATGATCTCAGAAATCTTTCCCAACCGTGCGCGGGCCCGAGCTGCCGGAATCTCGACGGCCGCCAACTGGACGGCGAACTTTCTCGTCAGCCTTTCGTTCCCGGTTCTGCAAGCGACGATGGGACCGTCGCTGTGGTTCCTCTACGCCGCGATGGGTGTGGCGGCATTCATATTCATAGTCCGTTCGGTTCCTGAAACCAAAGGAAAGTCGCTTGAGGACATCTCGCGCCAGTGGCGGACTGCAACCGCAACCAACCTCGTAGGTCAGCAGCCTGCCAAATGAGTCGGTTGATCCTCAGATCACTTGTTGTCAGCTTCGTGCTCGTCTCCATCTTTCCGACAGCCGGAGATGCTCAGACATTCTCAACGCCGTGGATGCACACGACCAACCAGGATTGGGCCTCCGAATGGGGCGTGCTCGATCCTATGATTTTGTTCGTCCCTGGATCCTGGGCTCAGCTAAACGGGGCGACCGGAAATTGGGATGGTGTGCGTAGTGACCTCTCCAACGCGGGAGTTTCTTTTTTCGGCTCCTATGAAAGTGAATCCGCCGGCAATCCCGTCGGCGGAGAAGTGCACAAATTCCGGTATACACACAACATCGCGCTCGGGATCGCATCGGATCTCCAGAAACTGCTCGGCCTCCGCGATACCTACTTTCTTGCATCAGCCTCGGAGCGCACAGGCAACAGTCTGTCGAACGACATCCCCAACACTCTTCAGGTGCAGCAGATTTTCGGACATCAAACGATTCGGCTGGTGGACCTGGCAGTCGAACATCTATTTTTTGACCAGAAGCTCGACGTCGTTGGCGGCCGTATCAACGCGCTCGATGACTTCGCGACATCGCCGTACTACTGCTTCGCGCAAAACCTTGGCTTCTGCGGCAATCCACTTAGTATTCCGACTAACGCCAATGTACCGAGCTACCCGGGCGCGGCGTGGGGAGTTCGCGCACGCTACCAGCCCTCGCCTGAGTTTTACTCGATGACGGGTGCGTACAATACCTACCGGGACTTCCGCAGCGATAAGTTCCACGGCGTTGATTTCAGCCTCCGTCATAATTCCGGCGTCGCGATCATGCAGGAGCTCGGCTATTCCCCCAAGCTGATACGAGACCTCGGATATCCGGGAACCTACAAGCTCGGCGGGCTCTATGATTCCGAACCACGGCTGCAATTCAAGACCGGTCAGATGCGCGGCGGAACCTGGCAAATGTATGTAACCGGCCAGCAGCGACTCCTTCGCCGGCCGGCGGGCGCAACCAATCCTCATCAAGGTTTGTGGTCATTCCTCGCCTTCACGTATGCGCCGCCAAAGATGAACACGGATGAATATTTCTGGGATGCGGGGCTGCTGTACTTCGGGCTGATTCCGCACCGGCCCTATGACGAGTTGGGCTTGTTTGGAATCTGGGGGCAATTTTCAAGCGATCTCCGGGACGCTCAGCGCGCAGCTCACCAGCCAACGCAGACGCATGAAGCGATCATCGAGGCTAACTACATGTACAACGTGACCCCCTCGCTGACCGTGCAACCGGATATACAAGGCGTCTTCCGACCGAACGGCACCGGCCTGATCAGCGATACGCTGGTGCTCGCCGTGCAGGTGACGATTGCTCTTTAGACATTGTCGATTGATCTGCGCTTCGCGCTGGACCGCTTCACTCCCGCGAGTAATACCTTCCTTTACCGTGATCAATGAAATCGAACAGGTTGCGCTCCGCGCCGCGCGTGCGGCCGGCAGAATTCATCTCAAACGGCTCAGCAGAATAACTATCAATCGCAAGTCGAACTCGATCGATCTGGTGACCGAAGCCGATCGCGAATCGGAAGCGGCGATCATCGAAGTTATCCATCGCGCATTTCCCACTCACGCGATCCTCGCTGAGGAAAGCGGCGCCAGCGCGCATCAAAGCGACCATCGTTGGATAATCGATCCGCTCGACGGCACCACCAACTTCGCGCACGGCTATCCGCAGTTTTGCGTGTCGATCGCCTACGAACACCGCGGCCGCGTGCAGTTCGGAGTGGTGTTCGACGCGCTGAAAAAAGAATGCTTCATTGCGCGTCGCGGACACGGCGCGCGCCTTAACGGCAAGGCGATTCGCGTGAGCGCGACGCCAAATCTGTGCTCCGCCCTGCTCTGCACCGGATTCGCGTACGACCGGCGCGAGCGCCGGCGCTTCTACATGTGCTTCTGGGAAGAACTCATGATGCGCACCCAGGGCATCCGCCGCACCGGGTCGGCCGCGCTCGATCTCGCGTACGTCGCCGCGGGGCGCACCGATGGATTCTGGGAATTCGGACTGCGCGCATGGGACGTGGCTGCCGGCTCGTTGATCGTCGAGGAAGCTCGAGGACGCGTAACCAACATGGACGGTTCCGCGCTCGACCTCGGCGGCGCGAATATCGTGGCGACCAACGCGCGCGTCCATGACGAGCTCATCGAAACGATTGCGCAGACGCGGCCCGAGGCCGACCGCCGCCACGCCGAGATGCTTCGCGAGACCAAGGCGTCGGCATAGAATTTCTCCGATCTGCGGAGGATTCCTCTGATGAACGCGAAGATTAGACGTGCGACGCGGCGAGGATATCGAGGTCTGCGGCGAAATTTGCTACCGGGCTTTCTGCGAGCTGGCCGATCACCATAAATTCCCGCATGAGTTTCCAGACCTGGAAGCGGCTCACGGTGTCGTCCGCAGCATGGTTTCCGATCCGGGCCACTACGGAATCGTCGCCGAGCTGGACGGACGAACCGCAGGCAGCAACTTTATGGACGAGCGCTCGACGATTGCCGGAATCGGTCCCATCAGCGTCGATCCCGACGTGCAGAACAGTGGCGCCGGCCGCGCGATGATGCAGCACATGCTCGATCGCGTCGCGGCCAATCGACTGCCCGGCGTCCGCTTGGTGCAGACGGCCTATCACAATCGCTCGCTCAGCCTGTACGCCAAGCTCGGCTTCGAAATCCGCGAGCCGCTGTCGGTGATGATCGGATCGCCAATCAAAGAATCGATCGCAGGCTACAATGTTCGCGCAGCCACCGACGCTGACCTCGATGCGTGCAATCGGCTGTGCGTCTCAGTCCACGGACACGATCGCGCCGGCGAATTGCGCGACGCGATCAAGGAAGGGACGGCCGCAGTCGTCGAGCATCTCGGGCGCATCACCGGCTACGCGAGCGCAATCGGATACGCCGGTCACGCGGTCGGCGAATCGAACGAGGAACTCAAGGCACTGATTTCCGCGGCACCGGAATTTCTCGGATGCGGCCCTCTGATACCGTCGCGCAACGGCGAACTGCTCCGATGGTGTTACAGCAAGGGCCTGCGCCTGATGCAGCAGATGACGCTGATGAGCGTCGGCCTCTACAACGAACCGCGCTTCCCGTTCATCCCGTCAATTATCTACTAAGGTGCAGGGGTTACCCCTGCCGGGGAAGCGTGAAACCCACGTTGGGTTTCGCATACAATCACGTTCTTCATAGCCTCGCCTTGTCCGCCGCGCATTGCTGATATAGTTCTGTCGTCTGACGCACCGCTCGCCCCGGTAGTGAAAAGGACATCACGGAGGTCTCCGGAACCTCAGGTCCGGGTTCGATTCCCGGCCGGGGCACGAAAATCTGCCCATGAAATAAAGGCAATTGTGCGAGGCGCGTAGGCAGAACGCCCTGATCCCGACCCGACTGCGCCCACACTGCGCCTAGACTACCCATGAATCGCGGTCACCTTTTTGGAGCGGCGCTTCTCGGCGGTTAGATGCTCGGCGAGCTTCTCGACGCCGCGCTTGAGGGAGGCGTCATCGATGATCGCGTACCGTTTCAACATCGAAATGTCTTCCCATCCCATGAGCTGCATCGCGGTCAGCGGGTCCACGCCGGCATTGATCAGGTTGCGTGCACTGGTCCGGCGAAAGTCGTGGACCAGCTTCCCGGCCAAGCCGGCTGCGCCGCATGCCTTCCGCCACGCGGGCAGGTAGTCGACGATCCGGTTTCCGTCGTGATGAAAGAGCAGGTTGATCACGCGGCCGGTTTCGACTTCGAGCTTGCGGGTCGCTTCGAGCTGTTCTTCGATCGTGTCTCGTAGCTCCGGGATGATGTCGAGCGGGAACTTGCGCGGCTGCTCGTTCTTCGCTTCTTCGGCCTCGAGCACCAGCATGTCGTTGACGATGTGCTTTTTCTCGCGTGTGAGCAGTTCCGAGGCGCAGCGCCAGCCCGTATAGTACGCCACGGTCATGGGCGCCTTCAGATAGTCGGGCAGATTATTGCGGACGGCTTCGAATTGCTCCCATTCGAAAAATCCGGTCCTTCGATTGCGCTCCCGCGATAGCGCTATGTGCGGCACGTTCGTGACCAGCTTTTGGCGCTCCGCCAGCTTGAACGCATGCCGCAGGGCCGCCAGTTCGCGGTTAACGGTCGCTTTCGCGCAGCCGATTCGCGCGGGCTTGTCTTTGTAGAGATGGTCGTGTTTGCGCTTGAGCGCTCGGCCATCGGGCTGCTTCGGGCGCCACACTTTGTACTCTTCGACCCGCGCGCTCGTGATCTCGTCGGCGAGGCAGTCGGCTCCGAAGAAGCTGGCCAGATGATTGAATGCATCCTCTTGGCGGGCTGCCGTATCAAATCCATTGTCGGCGTAGTCGGCGAGCACTAATTTACGCAGGGCATCAAGCGTAGTGCGGCGGCTCGCCGCGGTCGGCAGCTTGCCCATTCCCGCGAGCTCAATTTTGTCCTTGAGCACGCGTTTCGCTTCGCGCTCGGTGCGCACGCCAGTCGTCCCCCGCTCCACCTTGCCGTGGTGGTAAAATTTGAATTGGTAGTTCTCCGTGCCCTTCCTTAGAAAGACCGACCCGATTCCACTCGCTTTCATCGCGCACCTCCTTTCGACGAGCCCTTGAGATACTGCTCGATCGCTATCGTGACGATCGCCTGGAGTGTGCGCCGCTCCTTGATGGCGCGGATTTTGAGCCGCTCGCTCAAGTCATCAGGTAGCCGTACAGTCAGTTTGAACATCGCTTTAGCCTCCGGTTTGGTTTTCATGAAGAGGAGACTAGCCGAATTGCTGGCATGCCGTCAAATGCCGTAACCTCATCAGCGGCGAGCCAGGTATCGCCGAATGCCCTGCTCCGAGCAACGCAAAGGCTCGCGCGGCGAGGTCCGCTTGACGACGAACGGCAGATGGGCAGCGTGGCGATAGATCCACGACGGCTTGCGGCGCAGCATCGTGGCGGCCTCCGCGGTCGTAAGCATCCGATCGTCGTCCTTCGCCGGCGCCGGTTGTTCCGTCTCGCCAATCGAGGCGAGCTGTGCAGTGAGGCAGCTTTGCACCGCAGCCGTGCGCAGCAGCAGAGAGAGAAGCGCCGCCTTCGGCAATCCCGCAGCGCATCGGGAATCGCGCGAGACGTCATCCAAGCCGGGAACCGGCCGGATGCTACTCATTGTTGCGGGGGTTGCCATGTTGGTTTAAATTTGAGGCGCCGGCCGCGCCGTGTGAACCTCACGACGCAAACAGCGGGCTATCACGTCGCTGTCGAGGAACGTCACCGGCACCCCAAAACCTCGTTTTTACTATCCCTGATTTCCACCGGGTGACGGGTGCATGACCGAAACCACTTTCCATCCCTGAGCCATCAAGGTCCGCATGTCGATCTGCGTCGTCACAGTTAAATGACCACTCCTCGGGTCGACCTGCAGGCTTTTACCGCTCGCCATGTGGAACTGGCGCTTTACACCGATCGTCGGAACTCCGCTCGGTGGTTCTAGTGTCGCTGAAAAATCCATTTTCCTGTTACCTCACCTTCTGATCGTCTTCGGCCTCCAGGCAATTATCGATGTGCTTCGTCGCTTCGCTGTGGGCTTTTGCCGCAGCTAGAAGATGCGCTCCCACCTCGCGATCGGGATTTGCCTCCCGGGCGGCCAAGATTTTGTCGCCCAAAACCTTAAGGTGCCCGCGGGCACTCTCTAAAGCGTGTCTCCGCAAAATTTGACGTTCGGAATTGCCGCCGTCGTTTCCGTCGTCCGCTGATGCGTCCGCTGATTTCGAGAATGGACGCGCTGACACCTGGCCATTCGCCGTTTTCGAGATAATCTGCGCCCCGACTCCGCGACGAGCGTCTGCGACCGCTTTTCGAAAGCCACGATCAAAAGTCACGCCCGCAGATTTGCCAGCGATGCCCGCCCAGGCGTCGCGTAGATACTCGCTCTGCCCATCCGGTGCGACGGCGACACTTTGAGTGCCGCCCGTGTAGCGGGAGTCGATGCCGAGTCCAATGGTGGTGAGTGCGTACCAGGCTTCATTCCGGCATCTGCGATCTTCACGTCGCCCGGATTTTGCTTCATCGCGGCCTGCAGGTGCTCGCCGACGACTCGGATTTTGTCATTTGCTCGCGCGAGCTCGGCGACGTCGATTGTTCCCTTCGGGGCAGTCGGTGTACGGCTTGGTGTCTTCGCCGGCGGGTTGAGCTCGTCGACGGGCTTCGCATAGGCGCCCGGCGCAATCGAGCCATCTTTCCGCAGAATCCCCGGGTTCGCGTACACTTTTCGAATCTCCGACTCGAGTCGTTCACTAGCTGTCATCGTTGTCTCCTCCTGTTGAGTTGACCCGGTGGCGCGCTTTGCGAACCCGAGCCTCTGTTGCATTTTTTGAAATCGTGCTTCTGCAATTTTGGTCAGTTCCCGATCGATGAACGGGCGGTCGGCAAGGAACGCCTCGCGAACCGCGCCGCGATCAATTTTCAGGGCCAGCAACCCAGTGACGCTGGCCTCTATCATCTTCTGTGACTCTGCGGTCGTGACTAGCGCGAACGCGCCATTGGACTGGGCGACCACTCGCCCCGCGTGCGATCCGTTCAGCATCACGCGGCCACCGGCCCCGGCGTATCGAAGCAACGCATCGGTGATCGGTCCTGCTTTGCCGAGCAGAGGAAGCATCTCGCCGTCCGACGCGCCTGCGAACGATACGATAGGCATCGCGCCGTCTTCGGGAACTACCGGCAAAAAATAAGTGTCCATGGTTCAAATCCTCTCGGAATGCTCTCGACCCTCAAGCGCGAGAGTTACGTCCCGTTTCCTGTGGGTTAAAATAATTCTGTGGCGAAGATTGAGGCTTCCGCGGACGACGATTTTCTCGCCATCGAGGCTCAAGCGAAGGCCCGCGCGATCCAGCTCGCCCATAAGTTCCCCGACACTTAGCTGCTGCACTTCGGCAATGATGCGCTGCTCGGCTTGCGCCGCCTCGCGCTGGTCCTGGGCTGCCGTGCGTGTGCGCTCCGCGGCCTCGAGCTCGCCGACGAGATCTCGCGCGCCTTCGAGGATCCGCGACACGTCCGCCTCTGCGATCGCGCCGGCAACAAGAAGGCCGATCACTTCGGCTTCGCGCTTACGCAGTTGCAGCGTGAGGTCGAGCGAGATCGTTTTCTTCTGGTAAAGGAGCGAAAAGCCTTCCGCCATTCGCATCAGAACCGTCATCGCCGCACCGACCGCATCAGCGCCGCCCTCGATCGCACCGGCTAGGACTTCGGCCACATTCCTGTAGCTCGGGAACTGGCCCGCGAAGTCCTGAAGCCTCGCGCGTGCATAGGCTTGATTTTGTCCGTCCATCTTTTTCCTCTCCTCCTCCTTTCAGTTTCCGCGCCCCAGCATCACGAGCCGCGGCTTGTTGGGCGACAAAAAAATCCGCAATTGCGAACAATCGAGATTGACGCTGGGCGTGATGCCGTCGACCGGCTGTCCTGATTCGAAGACTGACTTGAAGAGCCCGGGGTTGTCGCAGCCCCAATAGAAGGGAACACCGCAGTCCCGGCATTTCACGGTCGCGAACATGCACCATCGGAAATTCTCGCCATCGCGCGCGATGTTGGCGTTGAGATCGAAATGTTCGTGCTCACAGTCAGCCATCGCTTGCCCTCCACTTGTTGTCATCTACCGACGAAACGCTCCCCTGTTTACGTTCTGCCCGGTGAAGCGCTGGTCCCTGATTTTCTGCGCGACGATGTTGCCGATCGTATCCGCGTGAGCTCGAAGGTCGGATGATAGGACGCCGTTCGCGTTGAAGTTGACGACCACCGAATAGTTGTCGCCGCCGCCGCCACCACCGCCGCCGAAGGTTCCACCAGCGATCGCCCTTCGCATGCCCGTGGTGATATCTGCCGGCAAAACCGCTTCACCGGCGTGGGCAATTATGGGAATTCCAAAATTGCCGCCGCCTCCGATGACCGCGCCACCGGCAGCCGAAACGATGCCGCCCTTCTCGAAGAGAGTGCCGACGATCGGGATGCTCTTACCCGTGCTTTCGACGGCCAGCACTCCTAGGAGCGCGGTCTGTAGGACTGCCTGGCCGACCTGAAGGAATAACTGTTCGAGGGCTTGCGCGCCTGAGACGGCAAGCGATCCGAGCGAACTCGCCATCTTCTCAAACACACCACTCGTGGCACCGCCGAGCGCACCGCTTGCCGCCCCGCCTGCAGCGCCTCCGCTAAGGCTGCCGAACGCCTGCGTGAAGAGAGTTTTCATTGCGCCGACGGCTGCGGAACTCTCAATGGCCTGAGCGAGTGCGGTCGACAGGTCTTTGGTGATACTGCCGATGGCGCCTTCGAAAAGATGTTCTCCTAGCTGCCCGAATGCGCTCGCGGCCGTGACGCCTTGTCCGCCTTTCAGTATGGTGTCGACCAGCGTGTTGAATTCGGAGCCAATGGCGTCGAAACTTTTCGTCCAGGCATTCTGCGTCTGCACCGCAGTCGACGTCTGAATCTGAAGTGCCTTGGTTGCGTACTGATTCTGTAGGACTGCGGCTTGCGCTTGGAGCGCGGCGATCTTGTCGTAGTAATCCTTCTCCTGAGCGCCGGCCTGCTGGAGCGCTGCGATCTCGTTGTTGATCGTCGTCAGTTTGCTTGTGAGTTCCTGCTGATTGAGTGCTAGGAGCTGCGTCGTTTCCTGCGATGCGGTGATGACGTGCTGGGCCGCGGCCGACTTGATTTGCTCGGCCTCGAGCGCGAACTTCGACATGTCGACCGCTTCGACGTTCTTCGCCGCTTCAGTCCATATCGCCAGCTCCGCATCCGCCTCAGCTTTGATTGCAGCCTGGCGCGCCTCCAAGTGCGTCATCAGTACAGATTCGGAGTTGTCGTAGGTGGACTCGGCCGAGCCCTCGGGCTTCTGTTTGGTGACGTCCGCTGTCCCTTCCTGGCCAGCAGGCGATAGCCCGGCAGCCGCTGCTCCGATGTCTTGCGCCTTCTTGACGGTCTGCTCGTAGTCGTCGAAGAACTTGTTGACCTCCGCCATGTCGAACGGCTTGAGGGAGAAAAATCCGTGCGCTGACGTGACATCGAGCCACGCTTTCGTCGCGGCCATCGCCTTTATGAAACCGCTCTCGACGCCCTCGATCGCAGGGCGCAAATCGTGCGCGATGCTGCGGCCCAGCGACTCTGCGGTGGTGCTGAGCGCAACCCACGACGCGTGCAATTGCTCGGCGGTCTCGGCGTCCTGCTTCGTGACCGGATCGAGCGCGCCGAAATCCGCCATGAGCTGCTGAATCTTGGCGGACCCAAGATCGAAGATCGGAAGCAACTGACCGCCGAATCGCGCTGAGAAGAGCGCGGATGCAGCGCCCGTTTTTTCCATCCCGTCTTGCAGATTTGCGAACGCGTCAGCGACTTTCAGGAATGCTTGCTCAGGTGAAAGGCCTTGCAGTTCGGCGATGCTGACATGGATTCGTTCGAATGCTGCGACCGCGCTCTTTGAGCCGGCCTCTGCCTGAGTCAGCTTCGACGCGAGCATCGTCATCGCACGCGTGAACGATTGCGTCGGCACGTCGGCGAGGCTCATCACGCCTTGGAGCTCGCGCAATTCCGGCACCGATTCCGATAGGCGTTGGCTCAGATGGAGCAGCGCGACTTCCTGCTCGTTCGTCGACTCGACCATCTCGCGCAGTCCGCGCGCTCCCTCGATGAACACGCCGACGATCGCGACTTCGCTCAGAGCTTTGAAGGTGGTCTGGACCGTCTCGACTGCTTCGTTCACGCCCATAAGGGCTGCGCTCATCGTGGCTGCGGAACTTTCCGTGCTGGCCGCGGCGCCCGCCATCGCGGCTTCCATTCCCGCGGCTCCGGAAGCGACAGCCTCCTGAGCCTCGGCCATGCCGGCCTGTAGCTCTTCGGTTTGGGCGGAAATGAGAACCTGAATTTCGGATGCTGAAGCCATCGTTACGCCGCCTTCAATTTCGCGTTCTTCTCCGCGGCCGCATGGGCGCGAAGAATCTCACCGAGCTCGGCGACGGACAATTCCTCGAAGAGCATAGCCGTCGTCATCTCCGGGTAATTCGCGCTCATTGCTACGGCCGCGATCGCGACCAGCCCGATGATTCCCTTCTCACTTTCGGGCGCGGCATCTCCCCTTGCATCGCGCGCTTTGGCGGCTTCAAGCGCGCGCGCGATGTTAAACGCAGCGACGACAAACTCCTGCCCTTTGAGCGTGATTTTTTCCCCATCGAGCAGAGGTTCGCGAATTTTTCCGCTGTACCAACTCATCGTTCGTTGCCCTCCTCGTCGAGTTGCAGCGCGAACAAAATTCGCACTGCGGCATGGCTTATGTGCGGTTCCTCGTCGTCGCCGTCTTCATATTTGTGAAGATGATCGAGCGCGCGGCCGATATGAAAAGCGGCATCGTGCGTGCGCCACTCTTCTCGATGGTGCGTGCGCTCGCCGGCCTTGAGTACGCCGGCGACGGCGGCCAAAGCGCGGCGAAGATCGATCGCGGTAACTGTGGGGTCGGTAGTCGTGACTGTTTGTCTCTCTTCCGCCATTTCAGTTCCTTGCCCGCGCCTCTTCGTTTGCCCGTTCGTTATGATGGGTGCCCTCTAGTTTGCGCCCCAGCTTTTCGATCATCTCCCGGAACACTGCGAGATTCCGTTTGCGCTCCTCTTCAGTGGGCTCCGGCGTGGGCGCCGGCCCGCTGAACGGCACTTGACGAACCGCTTGCGCGCGCTGATTCGCGTCATAGATCTCTTGTGCAGCGCGCCACACCTCGCCTGGCGTGGGCGGATCTGGGCGCGCGGAATCACGTATGTTGCGCACCGCCTTTAGCGCGGATTCGAATGGCACCCGCGAAAGCGACTCGGCCCATTCAGCCTGCACCGCGTCGTCCGTTGGCTGGCGGCTCCAGATAGCTCCGACTTTCAGCAGGATTTTCTGCGCCTCCGATTTCTCCATTTCGTGCGGCCTCTTCGCATTGCGAGCGTTGAATCGATTCGACCAGTGCGCGGTTTCTGGGACTCAGGTTCGGGCCTGCTGGCGATGTGCGCACGTTCGCGGCCATGATTTCGTCTTCCCAGCGGCGCTGGTTCAGGTAGGTCACCGCATGCGGGATCTTGTCGAGCTCGCGTCCGGCCCAATTCGCGGAGACCCGAAGGGGAACATCGGCGATGGCGAGTGCGCGTTGCTCGACGCTAAGTTTCTCCAAGGCTTTGGCCGCTTCCCGTTTACCGTCCTTGCGCGGGTAGACCGTCCAGAACTCCAGGAACTCGGCCGAGTAGGTTGAGGAAGATCTCTCCGGATCCGGAAGGATTAGAGACCGATCGCCGTTTTTGAAAAACGCGCCCCGTGGTCGTTCTGCTTCTGCTTCTGATCCTGATCCTGATCCTGATCCTGATCCTGATCCTCATCCTGATCCTGATCCTGATCCTGGATAGGCCATGCCATCGGCTAAGGCTTCCGGTAAGGCATCACCGAAGGCTTTGCCGAAGGCTTTGGGCTTGCC
Source organism: uncultured delta proteobacterium (assembly GCA_963733715.1). Lineage (GTDB taxonomy): Bacteria > Desulfobacterota > Binatia > Binatales > Binataceae > Binatus. The sequence continues at coordinate 488,580 of CAVTEN010000020.1, read as the reverse complement.
ATCGAGGTAGGCTCTAAATACTTGAAAGGCTTCGATTTTCAGCGAGCACTCGGGTAACTCGTCGAACGCTTTCCGCCATGCTTTGACCACGTTCAAGGATTGAGGCGGGTTGTGAAAAATGGCCTTCGGCAACCACACTAGACGAGCGCGCCAATCGGCCTTCGCCATAGCCATCGCTGAGACTTCCGCGAAGGCATGACGGAAGGCTTCCAAGGGCCAATCGAGCGCTTCAGCTAACGAAGCTTCACCAGCTTTGAAGAGACCAGGGATCGGCCCGGTGTGATCACCAGTCAGCAGGTAGACGAATAGCGATTGGGCATTCGGTGCCGGCTTGGAGAGCGCGCGAAATTTGGCATCGCCATACATTCGGATTGAGACGTTGCGGTAGATACTCATCGGCCGCGGTCGTCCTTAGATCGCTCCGGTGGTGTTTATTTTTGGACGCGATTCAAGCCAGGCGATCAGCTCGCTCCGTCGCCAACCGATCGCACGACCGGAGCGGGAGAGTTTTACCGGCTGGGGAAATTCGTGGCGCCGCGCCATGCGAAGGATGGTGGGCTTTGAAAGCCCGGACCATTCAATGACCGCCTCGAACCGGAGGATTTTATCGATCGATTCAGACTGAGCTTCCATGCCGTGCACCTCTTTGGCTTCGGTCGCACAGCCCGGAAAAAGAAAAAACCCGAGCTGACCGAAACGATTGCATCGCTTCCAAGTCCGCCAGGGTTTTCCTATACGGCTGAGCGCCTTCGCGCTCAGGGTGCATCGTGTTCCGCGTTTCCGCGGGAGGTGCACTCGGCAGGACGCCCTTTATGTGCGCGTCCTGATATCGTCTGCTACTTCATAAAATACCACCGCGCGCAGGCAGTCAACTGGAATTAGAAGATTTCGCGGGAAGCCAACAAACCTATTAGCCAAACTGTCATCTGCGGATAACTACTTGTCTGTGGATAACTCTACCGCTTGAGGCGCGGATCGTCGGTCGCGATGCACTCGCTCAGCAGCAGAGCATGTTTCACTTCTGTCTCTGACAGACCCATCATTGTCGCATCAGCCACGCCAGCCCGGATTGCATTCAGGCGCGCTGTCGTGCATTCGGTAGCGGAATCGAAACTACCGTAGTGATCCCATTTAGGGATCGGATCGCCTTGAGACAGCGGCACCATCAGATACCAGCCCACAAGGACGAGCGCAGCAGCGTGGCGGAGGCTCACGGTTTGCGCTTCTTCAGCGCCTCGCGAATCAACTCGGCGATCAGCCGCGGGACCGTGGTCTTGCGCTCCGCCGCCAGGATTCTCAGTTGCCTGTATTCTGCTGGCGTGATTCCGATTCGCATCGACACGCCGCTCCGCCCGTCAACCGCCGCCGCCTTCTTCATGCATCGAGAGTTTAACCGGAAGATTCCCACGATCGCAACTTGCGCGCCTTGACCACAACGTGGGCATTGTGGTACGCCCTGCGTCATGGCGCGAGTTCACGAACAGCGGTGCGGGGTTGGGCTGCAGGGAACGGCGCGCAGGTCTCATTTCCTCCCACACCCGGGGCGGGCGTGTACTCCTCCCCCGCGCCCGTCCCGGGTCCTTTTCACCGCGAATGAAAGGCTTGCGGAAATCGCGGCGGTCGTCGATGCTCTCGTGCTCGATGGCCAGTATGATCAGTTTGAACAGCTTGCCGACGCGCTCGGGAAATCTACTGGCTTGCAAAATAGTGGATACCGTAACGAAGCGCGGGCCAGGTGCGAATCTCGGCGAAGTGATTCAGCGCGCGACGGTGCAGTGGTGGCAGCAGGAACAGTTACGCTTCGAGCGTTGCCGATTTTGCGGGCTTCACTACTCGGTTGAGAGCGAACACCATTGCTCGCCCCTCGACTGCTCTCGAAGCCAATCCTGGGCTAGAATCTACAAGTATCTCGCTCAACTCGCCGACTGGTTCGAGATCGTCCGCGTCACATCTCCGTGACCGCCAATTGTTCTGCGCGGCGGAAATCCACGACGACACTTGGCGCCGAGTCTGGACTGTCCAGATCCGATGTCGGAAATGCGGACGCGCCTTCTATGTGTGCGAGCCGCCCGGCCACTCTGATGAGAAGCGCGCAATTCAAGACCATCAGATTCGCTGTTGGGCTGTTTCGCTGTCCGCGGTGGTCAGAGCACCGCGCGGTCGTAGGAAATCGCCGCCGACCGCAAACTGCCGCGTAACAAAGCCCTGTTCTCAACCAAACTGAACGGTCTGGTACTGTCTGAATTAAGACACTGAGCGCGGGAAATTAAGACAGTCAAATTGAAAAAGTGAAGTGTCCGTCAAAACTCACGGACAAAGTACCGCGACAAATAATGTCACGACCGATTAGCACCTGAAACGGACTATTCGGCGGAGCGGCAAACTCGACAACTCGATAGTTTGATAGAACGAACCCCTGATTTCCAAATAGGATCACAACGTCCACCTGAAAAATATTGACAGGGGCTGTGTGGTGAGCCGAGGTCATCGGACGCATACCGATCGGAGTCAGATTTAAGGCTGTAGCGATAGCCGGAGCTATGCACGTATTGCTCGCTCCAGTGTCCAGAAGCGCGGCGAATGGAGTTAGAGGAGCGCCGCCAGCGGCCAAAGCAGGTGTCGCTCCAGGTAGCAAAACGCCAACTTGGAGCAAAATGCCGACTGCCGGATTAAACTGTCCGCAGAGGCAAGGCATGCGAAAAAAATCCAAGATCAATAGGTGAATCGACTACTTCCTGAATCGAAAACCGTTGATCTGGATAGAGTTTCTGCCCTGCACGATAAGCGTCGGCGGAAGTGTCGAAAAACTCGACCACACTTCCGTCCCGCATCAACGCGAACTTGCCCCGATGTGTAACAAGCAACTGTGGAAGTTGCTGCATGAACGCATCGTAGTTGCGCTTCACTTCTGTCTCTTTCGATTGTTCCATTGCTGTCCCCCAGCGCTGAAACCGCTGTGCGCCAAGAGGTTTATCAATAGATTAGCTCCAAGAGCAAGGACAATTTAGGGCGGAAAAGGACAGGGGTGGGGGGGTACCCCCTACCCCCTGTCCTTGATTCTATCGGGGTTTGCTCACTTTTCCGCCCGGTATCACTCTCAATTTGATCGGCGCGTATCCGGGTTTGGAGGGTCGGGCTGCGCCGAAATAGACGCTCGCGCGGCAATTTGGTACATGGGGGGCGCCGGCTGGGTCTCCCCCCTAGCCCAGTTGGTGTTCGGGCTGGCGAACCGACTCTCTCCTCGCTGGCCCGTTCTCGGCTCAGAACCGACCTTTCGGATCGATCACATCTTCGAGATTCACGATGATCGGATCACGCAGGTTCGGAAATCGCGCCAGCTTCACGGCCTCTTCGAAGGTCTCGCATTCGTCGCCGAATTGGATGTAGCGGACCTTGCTGTCCGGCGTGTAGGTCTTGTCGAGAACGATGAGGCCTTTCATTGAAGTGTCCCCCGACTCCCTTCTAGCACGAGGCGCGCTATGGACGGCAGGCGGATCGGGTCGGGATTCGTCGCCTTGCACGCCCCGCATAACGTGCCGACCAGTCGATCGTCGCTCAGGATCATAAACCAGCCGCGCACCGCAGAGTCGATATCCGGCGCGGGCGTCCAGCGTGCGGCGCAGTTCGCGCATCGAAGGAAACTACTGTTTCCCTTCGCGGCTGCCCGTTCGAAGACGCGGCGTAACTCGCTTTCCTGCGCCTCCGGGCTGTCGGCGCAGCAGGGGCAGAATCGTGCCTTGTGTAGTTCGTCAAAGCGGTCGAGCTCGTCGCGCACGGTTCGAAATTCGATCATTTCTGGCCCCATTTGGAAATGCACTCGGGATGGTAGTACTTGCCGTCCCTGTCGCGAATCTTCGTCGCGCCCAACGGCTTTTTGCACGCTGCGCATATCGAGTTACCCTCGATCGCCCGGATTTCGTCCCGTATGCGGTAGTACTCGTCAACCAGGTCGGTATCCTCAGGCACTTGTTCGCCACGCGCCGCGGCTTCGACCCTCTCGCGGTAGTACTGAGCGATTCCGTGCTCGCTCCGCTGGTTGCGCGTGGCGCCATAGGCGGCCTGCGCAAGCGCCACGATGACGTCAATCTTGTGGCGCGCCTTTTCCTTCGCTATGCGCCATCCGCGGGTCGTCTCGATCGCAATCGCGCGCGACATGGAAAGCCGGATCTCTGCGTCGGGATAGGCGACCAGGTTGCGGCCCTTGATGAGTTCGTAAAGATTGCTCGACGCTTCGGTGAGGTTCGGAACCGACTGAGGGAATTCGACCATCGGCAAGCCCGCCTTTGTGAGCCGCTGTGCGACCGCGACGAGCTGATAGGGATCGTAACGAATTTCCCGAACATCGAACTGGTTGCGCATCTCGAGTAGCGTGTTTTCAACCGTCGCTTCGAAGTCGAGCGGATTTTCCTTCGTCGGCTGGAAGATGCGATGCCAGACTAGCCGGCACCGGTTCGTATCCGCGTCCCAGGTCCAGGCAACGATCGCCGTGCTATCGCGCTTCGTGCTCGCGTCGACGCCGAGCCAGATCGGGAGATTCGGATCTGCGACTATCGGCCGCACCGAAGCGTCGACGCACGCATCGAACCAGTCCATCTCGACGAACGACGATTCCGAAGTTACCCAGCGGTTCTCGATCATCCGCAGGAACGCGTTCGGTCGAAGTTGACGGCGGGAGCTGTTCAAGCCACTCAGGGGTTTTCCAAGGCCCCAGCATTGGGTTGTGATGCCACGCCATCAGCATCCCGGGGCTTCGATAGAGCGACGGCGCGATCTCCTCGCCCTTGATGCCCGATTTGTAGAGTCCTTCGAGAAGGTCGCTCTCGCCTTCGAAACCGGCGTAGGTGACCGTCAGCCGCGCACTTATCTTCCGCGTCGGAACCGGGACCATCTCATCCCAGAGCCGGTGTGCCGCCTCGCCGACGTATGCCCAAAGCTCATCGAACACGGTCAGAGTCGGATTCGAACCGGCCGCGCTGCTGTAGTCGCTCGGAATCGCCATGATGATTGAGCCAGTGCTTCGAAACTCGATCGTGTTCGCCGTGATTTTTGCCGAGCCTCTCAGAAGCGGACTCGCTTCGACGATTCGCTCCGCCATCTTGAAGACGCGGCCTTGAGCTTGATCGAAGGAGTTCGCAACGCAGTAGGCTTCGGCATAGAGCCCGCCCAGGCAGACGACCACGGTTATCGTGGCGATTGCTGCGATCGTGGTCTTGCCACTCTTCTTGCCGGCTGAAAATACAATTTCAGTGAAGGGCAACCGACCGTCAGCCGTGAGAGTGAGCGCTTCGCGTAGAAACCGCTCTTCCTCTTCGTACAGCTCGAATGGCTTGCCCGTCTCAGGGTCGATTAGGACTTCGGTGATGAACGCGAGCGGATCAGATCGCCATCGTGTCAGTTGAGCCTTGCCTATCATGGTCAAGAAGCGCCCGCCCTCCGGCCGTCCATTCGGCACAACCCGCCATCGCGGATAGTCGAATTTCCGGGACTGAGGAATTTCGGAACCGACTCATCCGCCGCAGTTGCTGGCGGGCGCTTCTTCGCCTGACGCCGTTCCTCTCTGCGACGGCGCCGCTCTTCCTGCTTCACCTGGCGCTGATGCTCGCGCTCTTTGCGGTCGACATTCACGACAGCACCCGGCCGCGCGTATCGCGCACAGTCTCGACCTCGGGATCAATGGCCTTGATGACGTTCGCCAGCGCGACAGGCTCGGTCGTGCCGTACACAACCGCGCCGCCGTCGATCATGATCCAGAAGCCCTTGCCCTTCGATGATCGGATCTCAAGCCGGTAGCTCTTGCCGTCGTATCGAAGCGAATGCGGCCGGCTGCAGATGCCCTTGCCTCTGTCTCGTACCTCACGCGGCCAAAGAGCGCGCTTGCGAGCTTTGTCCTCTGCCGTAGGAAGCCGCCGTCCCGCGATTTTGGGACGACAGGCGGCTAACGAAACGCTTTGGTCTAGGTTCTGGCTCATGCTCGGTCACTCCTGCCCTGTATCGGCATCCTCTGCGTTCGCGCGCGCCATTGAGCCGGGAAGATCAAACGCTGCGCGCGTACCGTTCACCTTGAGCTGTGCGCGAGCGAGCGGCGTCAATCCCAATTCGCGCGCATAGGCGAGCTGCGCCTGCTTCATCTGCCGGTGAGCATCGACCAACCGGCGAACCTCCAGGTCTTTGCCGTCCGGCGTTCGCTTCATCACGCCGAGCGTCACGCCGCCCTCGCCGGGTGTAGTCATTGCGGCGAAGATCGCCGCGGATAGGATCTCAAGCTCGCAATAGGCGCGTGCCGTGCTCTCGTCGCTCGGTTCCAGCCACGGCGCCACGACGCGCAGCCGGCGCATCAGCCGCGCTACCTTGCGACCGCGAATCTCCAGCGCCGACGGCGACCGCGCATAGGCACCATGCTTCATCGGTACGCCCATTTTCAGCCGCGCTCCCTTCGTGACGGGTCGTGCGCAAGGCGATCCGCGAGCCTGCGAACGAATCGGGTACGGTTATTAAACGGGCGCAGTCTAGGCGCAGCCGCTAAATTCTCTTGCAATATCAGAGACTTTGCGGCGTCAAGAGGCTCATGAAACCTCAAGTCGCTTTGCCTAACAGCAGTTAGGCCAGCCACTGCGCCTACGACTGCGCCCATACCGGTGATCGAAGGAGTGAAAAGAAATCGTTTTAGCGATGGGCGAGAAGCCGAAAAACGTCGATGATTACGACTTCTTCGGCGTGGAGTGGACTTCGTTAAACAGCGGTTTTTGGCCTCCGGAACCTCAGGTCCGGGTTCGATTCCCGGCCGGGGCACCAAAATCCGGCCAACGCGTCACCGACTAAATCTGCCGCCGCACGTTTGAGTGCGTTTCAGTTACGCGGGTTTCTTCGGCCTGGCTGTGCGGAGCGCTTGCATGACGGCGGACAGAGGCAGGAAAATTGGCTTTGGCGCTGGACGCTCCTCGAGCGCTCCCTCGAACACTTCAAGCTCAACGAATCCGTAACGCAAATAGTAGTTTTCCGCCCGCGGCTTCGCGTCGACGACGACGCCGACGCAGCCCAGCTTATCGCGAAGTTCAATCGCGACCGAGAACACGGTGCGCATAAGACGCTCACCGACACCCTTCCCCTGAGCATTTCGATCGACGGCTAACCGAGCGAGCCTGAGAATCGGGAGGGGATAGTCAGGCAGCTTCTTCCGCAGGCTTGGAGGGATGTTCTCGATCTCCACATGCCCGACAGTCACGGTGGCAAATCCAAGAATTGTCTCGCGCTCAACCGCTACATACGTGGTGCCGATGTGATGGCGGAACTGGTTCTGCCCGGCGTATCGGCGGAAAAAGAGGTCGAGTTGTTCATCCCCGGACTGGAAGGAACTCCGGTTGTCCTTTTCTCCAAGGAGGCGAACCTCAATCGTCACCGCGCATCAGCTCCACGAGCTTGCGCGTTGGCTTCTGCCTCTTGCTGACCAACTTCGCTAATTTGCGGCCGCTAGCTGCACTCACAACGAGACGCGGCGGAATGATAGCGCTGGCCGGAAGCTCCTCCAGTGCCTGGATGTGATGAAGGAGTGCGCTCTCGATGAGGAAGTGTTTCTTGACCCCGTGCGCGCGCGAATAGCGTTCGAGCAGCTGCTTGGTGCCCTGGGAAATTTCGGCGGAAATTTGCATGCCTTTACGTATCCTTTCTTACAAAAACGTAAGAGATTTCGGCATTTGGGTCAAGTCAGCCTGAAAATCCCGGCCCCAAGCCTGCGTCCGATGCTCGTCAGAGCGCTGGTACTACCTCGGCGGCGAGCAATTCCATCTGCTCGACGTGGTCGTAGACTGGATCGAGCAACAGATGCTGCGCTCCTGCCTTAACCAGTTCTCCTAGTTTGTCCACAACCTCGGCGCGGCTGCCGAAAATTGAGACCAGCGGCGCCATATCGGGAGACTTGTAGCGCGCGCCAAACCATCGACGCAGGCGTTGCTCCGCGACCTCGCGGTCATCATCGACGGCGATATACACGCGCTTCGAGATCGAAAAAGTCGCGGGATCGCGCTTTTCCTTCTCCAGCAGTTGCCTAACCAATTCCATATGTTTGACGAATTCCGCCGACGATGACGATCCGGGGCCCATCCATCCGTCGGCCAAGCGGACCGCGCGCTTCAATCCGAGCTCGGTCCGCGCGCCGAACCAGATCGGAGGATGCGGTTTCTGGGCCGGCTTCGGCTCCATCGGGACATCGGTGAAATTCCAGAAATCGCCGTTGACAGTAGCCTTGGGCTGGGTCCACAATGCCTTCATTACTTTGAGCCCCTCGACGAACCGCCGCGCGCGATTCTCGCGAGGCACTCCGAAAATCTCATGAGGCGTGGTCGGACCGCCGATGCCGACGCCCATGATTACACGGCCCCGGCTCAGCTGATCGATGGTTGCCAGCGTCTTCGCAAGTTCCACCGGATTGCGGACAACCGTCAGCAGCACTGCGGTGCCGAGGCGTACTCGCGAAGTCAAAGCTGCGACATATGTGAGCAGCGCGACCGGTTCGAGGATCGCCACATCGGTGATCATTTGTTCCTGCACCCACAGGCTGTCGTAGCCGAGCGCTTCCGCTCGCTCGACGAACTTGCGAATGAGCTCGACGTCGACCGAATGTTCGAAGGTTTGTGGGATCGAAATTCCGCACTTGGTGGTCATGGTGTGAAGGCCTCCTGGTTTCGAAGATTCCAATTCCGACCAGAATTATCTCACGGTGCGTTGGTCGAGGAGACAGCGATCAGCGGTGGAGCGTCGAACTCATAGCTTCGTGAAGCCGTCGACGCTCCACTGTTCCGAACCAACGCCATTGTGGACGAAGAACAGCCCGTCCGGATCGTATTTCTTTTTGATTTCAGCGAGGCGCGGATGGTTGCTTCCCCAGTACGCCTGCTGCCATCCCTTTTCGAAGTAATTGCTCTCGCTCACGTACGCTCCGCCGTTCGGCACGATAGCGCGGAGTTGATCCATGCATTGATGAACGCGCTGCGCTGCTTTTCGGCCGGCGTCAATCGAGGGTTCATGACCGGGAATCCCCGGATATGCGGGTCCCTGAGCATTGCCTACGATCGCCAGCGCGAAAGCGGTCAGCACCGCAGGATTCGTTGCGGTGTCCTTCGCCCAGGCAATCGCGTCGGGCGGCGCTCCTGCGAGTCCCTTATTGAAGTGTAGTTCGACGCCTGAATACCGGGAGCTGGCATACAACGCGTCGGCGAGATGCTGCTGCGCATCACTCTCGAGCAGCGACGCGGGCATCCACAGCGACTCGAAGCCCCAAATGAACCAGGCGACCTGCCCCGCGTCCCCCTTCCACCACGCGTTATTGGGTCCCGCGCCAGGCCGAGTGTCGAAGTCGAAAAGAGGCTGCGGGATCAGGTGTCGAAGGCATAGTCAAGCAACCCGGTTAGACGACTGCCATTTCGATTGGGAAAGCGCAATTTCGGGCCAATGCTCCTTCCACCATTGCACGTCCCACCAGTGTTGCGCCGGCATGCTTCCGATAGTCACCCGCCCTTTAAGCGAATAATCGTTCGGCGAACGCGCCACCAAGTCCAGAAACGGCTGCCAGACTCTTTTTCGCCTGCTCAGGGTCCAACCCGTACGAGGTCATGCTGATTTCGAGCGTGTTGTCGGGCTTCACGTGGGCCTGCTCGCCCCAATGATCGTTGAAGAGATGCTCCTGGTAGAAGCTCACGAACTCGCGGATCAGGCGCCGATAGGCGTCATCCGACGATGCTTTGACTGTGAAGTTGGCGACGCCGAAGAACTCGGGGAGATCGTGCACCCGCAGTGTCATCTTACTCACCACGCCGAAGCTGCCACCGCCTCCGCCTTTCAGCGCCCAGAACAGATCGGGGTTGGTGCATGCATTCGCGATACGAATCTGGCCGTCCGCGGTGACTACTTCGGCTTCCAGCAGGCTCCCTGCGGCAGTGCCGTAGTGCTTCGAGTAACTGCCAAAGCCACCGCTCTGAATCAGACCCCCGAGGCATACTGTCGTGCATCCTCCCCCCTGAACGTATTTCCCACCCTTGGTTGTTACAGCGTCGTATGCCTGCATCCCGATCGTTCCAGCGCCAATTGTCACAGCGGGTTGCGGCTGCAGAGTATGCTCGCATCCTTGAGGAATGAATGCGGGATGCATCTCGATATCGTTCATGTGCCGCGTCCAAATCAGTAGCGAGTCAGGAGCATTGGAGGTGCCCTGATAGCTGTGTCCGCCGCCCTTGACGACCAGGCGCAAATTATTGTCGCGGGCGAAATTCACTGCCTCAGCAATGTCATGGGCATTTCTTGCCGCGACCGCGTAAACGCTGGGTTTGGTCGCCCACGCATCGACCCATCCCAAGGTCTCCGTGAGTCCGGGCTGATCGCCGATGTAATATGGATTTGTGATGTTCTCGTCGAGCAGCTTGGTAATGGGAAAATCTACCGGAATCAGATTTCCGCCGACTGCCTCATTGAGTTGCTTCCATGCCGACTGCGATGGCCACGTGGCATCGGAAGGACGGCGCCGGCGGAAATTACTCGTGCTCGCCAGCAGTCGGCGCGGCAAAATCGGAATGAGCGCCGCCGATCCGATTGCTCTCAAGAATGCTCTTCGGTTCATCGACCTTTTTCCGAGGCGCCTCGGCTCAAGTAATCACGAGACTCGCGCGGACGCCGGTATGCCCTCACCTTCAAGCACCTCTACCTTAGCGCCGGCGTCTGGATCGGGCTCATCCACGCTTCTCAGCCGCTCGATATTTCTCTCATGCTTCGAGCGGTCGATGTCGTAAAACATCAGGACCGCGATCGAAATCGCGCTGAATATCGCGACTATCGGAACGAAGACCAGGCCGAGGTTACGCAGGATCGCCGGGTCCACCTGGCCCGGGGTCGCATGCTGCGGGAAGCTGACCCATGCGAGGAGGAGTCCCGAAAGGAAGGTGCCGACGCCAGTGACGCACTTCGATATGAGGCCGTTGGCGGCAAACAGCAGGCCTTCCGATCGTTGTCCGGTCGACACCGCAGCATCTTCGACCACGTCGGACATCATCGAGGTTACAATGATGAATCCGCTAAGCCCTAGCGTCGCGGAGACGAAGTAGAAAGCGATCACGATCGCGACCAATGCGCCGGTGCCGTTGGGCGGGATGATCCCGATCAGGCGCATCGCGATCGGCGCGACTGACGCGAACAGCGAGGCGAAAAATACGCCGATCATCGTCCACTTCTTTCCGAACCGCTTCGAGATTGCCGGCGCCAGGCCAACCCCGACAAAGGCAGCCAACAGCGCGGCGACGGCAAGATACGACATTTGAGCTGGAGTGAGCTCAAAGAAATAAGCACCGATATAAAAGTCGAGTCCCTGCCGCAGGCCGATTGAAATGGCGCCGACTATTCCCGAAATCGTCAGCGCGAGAAACGATCGATTTGTCAGCGTGCCGCTGAGCTCTCGAAACTTCTCTCGCCACGTGCCCCGTATTCTCGGCTCATGGACCAGGGTCCCGATGAAACGATGAGTACCGAGACACGAAATTATGATCGACACGAAGATCGCGATGCTCGCGACCACCGCGGTTTCGCGGTAGCCCGTCGGGCTCAGCAATCCCAGGGGATGAGCGGCGTCTTTCCGCAGAAAGACCTGGAGCGAGAGTATCGACATCCCCGCTCCGCCGAGCGTTCCGAAAAAGAAGCGCGAACTCATCAGGCTGGTGCGCTTGTCGTAGTCCAGCGTCAGTTCCGGTCCCAAAGCGCTGGCTGGGGATTTCATAAAGACTCAGCAGCACGCGCACCGTCATCAGCATCACGCCCATATAGATGAGCAGATGGCTCTTCGACCATCCGAGCGGAGGATCGAACAGGAAGTAGAATGCGATAGCGGCAGGAATCGCGGAGGCATACATGAACGGATGGCGCCGGCCCCATCGCGATCGCGTGTGATCCGACCATTCTCCAATCAACGGATCGCAGATCGCATCGAAGATCAGCGTTATCGCCATCGCGGCTCCCACCCACTCAGCCGGCAATCCCACTACCTGGTTGTAGAACAGCAGGAGACTGGACGTGAGGATGGTCAGATGAATCCCAAACGCGATCGATCCGACGCCATACCAGATGTTGGTGGACAGGGTGAGCGGCGGACGGCTTGAGGTTGATTGCGGCATGCTCACCAGGAATGTTCTCCGCGCGCCAAACACTCAACACCACCATCCACATAAAGGATTTGTCCCGTCATCAGCGAATTTTCGGGACTCACGCACCAGGCGAGGATCGCGGCCATCTGCTCAGGGCGACCGGGATATGCGCCGCGCATCGGTACCATCTTAGCCGCCGCCGCGCTCCTTTCGGGATCCGACAGGATGGACGCAGCGGCAGGAGTGTCGATAAAGCCCGGCGCAATCACATTCAGCGGGATTCCGGCGCCGGCCCATTCCGTTTTGCCCGCGACTCTTCGGCACCAACAGTTCAACGCATGCTTGGCGCTGCCGTACAGATCCAAAGGTCCCTTTCCCGCGGCGATCGCGTCCCTCGCGGCTGCGCTTGCCGCAGGTTCGTCCATACGCAGACAAGCCTCGATGAGTTCTGGAACTGACGGCCCGATCGAAGCTACCGAGGACACCATCACGGCCCGAGGTGCGGGACTGGCCTTCAGGAGTGGGCGCAACCCTTCGAGCGTCGCCACCGCGCCGAAGAAGTTCAACGAGAGCATTGTCGCCGATGGGCCGCCGCCGGCATTCGCAACGATCGCGTCGATCTTGCCTCCGGACTGGAGTGTCACCCCGTCGACCAACTTCGCACGCCCTTCGATTGTCGTCAGATCCGCAATCACATCCGTACTGTGGAGATCGCAAGCAATGACCCTGCCCCCCTGTTCCCGAAGGTAATGCGCTGTTGCTGCTCCGATTCCGGACGCGGCACCTGTGACGACATACGTTCGATCCATGTTGCCTTCGCCTCTCGTCTTGCGGCTCTTCACTTAAAACGGATATTCTAAAATGAAGCAGTCTAGTCAAGAGTACGGAGCAACGAAGTAATGGCCTCGGACCAATCAAAACTCGAACGGGTCTCGTCTCCGGCGGTTGGCGTCCGCGGGTACCGAATTCGCGACGTCGCCAAAGCCAAAGAACGCCGCCGCGAAATCCTGATGGGCGCGGCGCGCGCATTCGCGCATGGCGGTTACGATGCAACCAACATGGACCAGATCGCGCGCGAATGCGGATTGGCCAAAGGGCACATCTACCATTATTTCCGCAGCAAGGAGGAAATCTTCACCGAGATCCGAACCGACGCGGTAAACCGGCTGATTGAAAGACTAACGGCGATCGCACCGGCAGCGGCCAAAGATCCGGAATTGGCCTTGCGACGCGCGATCGCGGCCGTGATCGCCAGAATCTTCGACGAGGAGGAACGTCACGAGCTGGGACTACCAGACCCAGTGTCGCTCAGCCCGGAGAATCGAAAGCGCATTCGAGCGTTGGGCCGGCGTTACGAACAGATGTTCGCAAATATCGTTCGCAAGGGAATCGACCAGGGAATTTTCGTCCCGGACGATCCGAAACTCATGACATTCGTGATCTTGCGCGCTGCCTTTACTGTCGCCCAATGGTATCGCGCAGGCGGCAAATGGAAACCTCAATGGATCGTCGAGCAGGTTACTGAACAGCTGGTCAGAAGCGTGAAAGCCTGAGTCCCTCCGACTGAATCTTTCCAAACAGCCAGCAGTCAACCCTCCACTAAAGCTTGTTCGATTTCGCGGCTGTCGATCCCGACGATCTAATTTTGCCACGGATTCAGTTTCGGCGCCGCGCGACGATTAACTCTTTCGCAACTATTGACGTAACGTGCCGATGTGAGTACTTTGCATTGTAAAGTAAGTAGTCATGAAAGAGTTGGACGAAGCCCTCGCCGAGATTACCGCGATTCGAAGCCAAATCGCGCGCACTGCCGAATTTCACGGCTACGGGCCGGTGACGGTCGCGACGACAGGCCTGATGGCGCTGGTTGCCGGCGAGGTTCAGGCACACAGCCTTTCCAATCCGGTCGAAGGCATCGTTTCGTACATCGCAATCTGGATGGCGACGGCGGCCCTGTCGCTCGTGCTCATTGGTATCGAGATGGTCTCGCGATCGCGCAGCATGCATTCCGGCCTGGCCGAAGAAATGATTTCAACTGCGGTCGAGCAGTTCCTGCCCGCAGGTATCGTAGGTGTGCTGCTGACTTTGGTGCTGGTCCGGTTTGCTCCCGAAACGCTCTGGATGCTGCCGGGCTTATGGCAGGTGCTGTTCAGCCTGGGAGTCTTCGCGTCGGCGCGCTTTCTGCCGCGCGCGACGTATGCGGTCGGTGGATGGTATCTGCTGACAGGCCTGGCGTGCCTGACGCTTGGGCGGGAACAGCATCTGCTGTCGCCATGGATCATGGCTTTGCCATTTGGATTCGGCCAACTGCTCGCAGCAGCGGTGCTGCAATGGAGTCAGACGAGAGGCGATGACCACCTCTAGAAAAGACGAGCGGCGCAAGGGCCGCTTCGCGTACGAGGGACTGGATCGCGTGATTCATGAGCGCGCGCGGCTGAGCGTGCTCACGTCATTGATCGCGCATCCCAAAGGACTACGTTTCAACGACCTGAAGCAGTTGTGCGCGCTGAGTGACGGCAACCTGAGTCGACATCTGCAGGTGTTGCAGGAAGCATCGCTGGTTCAAATCGAAAAAGGGTTCGACCATAACCGGCCGCAGACGATGTGTCGGATCACCGCGCTCGGGCGGCGCCGGTATCTCGAATACGTCGAGGTGCTCGAGCAGGTCGTGCGCGACGCGGCGGCGGCGGAAGAAGGCGCACCGGCATTGGCGCGCCGGCTCGCCACAATCTGATTTTTTTTGACGGAGGACTTTGTGGCGCAAAGTACTTGGCAATCGAGCGGTAAGTTACACGTTGCAATCATCATGGACGGCAACGGCCGATGGGCTACCCGTCGTGGCTGGCCCCGCCCCGCCGGCCATCGCGCGGGCGTCGAGGCCGTTCGTCGCGTGATCGAGGCTGCGCCCGATCTGGGGATCGGCATCCTGACTCTGTTCGCCTTTTCATCCGACAACTGGCGACGACCGACGGAAGAAGTTAACGCACTGATGTGGCTGCTCAAGGCATATCTGCGTTCGGACATACACCGATTCCTCGAAAGTGGCGCGCGCCTTACCGTAATCGGACGCCGCGATCGCCTGCCTGCCCGTTTGCGCGCGGAGATTCGGCAGGTTGAGCGTGCGACCGCGGCTGGGACAAAACTTCACGTGCGCATCGCGCTGGACTACTCGGCGCGAGAGTCGATCGTGCGTGCGGCGTCGCGCTATCCAGCCAAGGCGGCGCCGGTCGCGCAAGACTTCGGGAAGCTGATCGTCGAGGCGCTGGCCGATCCGTCGGGTCCGACCGAGGTCGACCTGCTGATCCGCACCGGTGGAGAAAAGCGGTTGTCGGATTTCCTGCTGTGGGAAAGCGCCTACGCGGAACTGACCTTCAGCGACACGATGTGGCCCGACTTCGACCGCGACGAGTTGCGCGCCGCAGTCGAAGATTTCCATCAGCCGCGAGCGCCGATTCGGCGGGCTGGGCGCCGCGGGCGTCTCGGTCTCTCAGCCGGGTGCGGGACGATGATGCTTCAGCGCGTCGCGAAAGAAGTCCCGAAGACGAGAAGCACGGTCAAAAATCTTTCCACAAGCTTGCGTCGAGCGACCATGAACCGCCGCCGACGTTTATCAGAAAAAGCAAACTCATCGTCATTGCAAAGTCTGTCCGCGCGTCGCTCACCATGAACCAGAAGCCCTGGTTGGGATGGAACAGCTCCGGAATCTTGGTCGTCGCGATCGCGGTCAGGATCACGATCAGCAGCGGGATGCTCGCGAGCCTGGTCAACAGTCCGACGAGGACTAAAAGCCCGCAGACAATCTCGACGGCGCCGACGAAGTGAGCCATCAAATCCGGCATCGGGAATCCGATGCGAGTAAACCGCATCACACCCAGGTGCGGGTCGATGTATTTCAGG
Source organism: uncultured delta proteobacterium (assembly GCA_963733715.1). Lineage (GTDB taxonomy): Bacteria > Desulfobacterota > Binatia > Binatales > Binataceae > Binatus. The sequence continues at coordinate 472,567 of CAVTEN010000020.1, read as the reverse complement.
ATCCCCTGGGTGAAGAAAATCAGCCCGACCGCTACGCGAACAAATATGATACTGCGAATGTTCGAGGACGCTCCCAGAAGTGATTTCAGGCTACGCACGAATGTCGAATTTGCTCATTGACGGTCTTTAAGAACCAGGTCCTCGTTGGCGCTGACTTCCTCGCCGCCCTCCCCTAACGCCTTACATCAGGATGTCTGCTCGATTGCTACGTCGGGCTTTCAACTTTAATTTTTCTGCGCACTGAGAACCATCGCGTCCCGTCCCGTACTGAAAGTAGAGTTTCGTTACACTTTCGCCTTCGCGATTTCTAGAAAACTTACTGTAGGAAGGTAAATCTTACAGTATGCTTTATCTATTGCTCCCTATCGCGTCTCTTACGGATGTTTTAAAACCCTATATATCTCACGTCACGTTTAGTCTTGCTTTGAGTCGTATTTGACGTCACAATTGGCTGCCATGAAAGCTGAAAACCAAGATCAAATGAACCTCGCACCCCGGGAAGAACGGGCGATCCTCGACGACATTCGAAACGATCGCGAACTGATCCACCGCCTCAGCATTACTCCGCAGGAGCTCGAGGCGCTGTCGAAATGCGCACTGCTGGGAACGCTGACCTGCAAGCAGGATATGCTTTTCATCCTGCGCGAGATTCGCGAAGCAACCAGCCCCACGATCGATCACACGGCCCTCATTCCAAAGCCCCCTCAGCTGGACGTGCTGGACGAAGAGCCGGGCCCGGACCTCAGTCATATCAAGGCGCGCGTCGCTCCTATGGTCGTCCCGGAGCCAGGTTCGGTCGACAGTATCGTTCGCCGTCGCCTGCCCGAGCAATTCGGAGTCCTTTTCTGGGTGGTGGTCCTGGCTGCGGGGCTCGTGTGGAACGGTATCAACATCATCTCGCGATGGCGTGATAACGTCATGACCAGTTTCGGTACATCAGTCAGCCAGACTCTCGTCTCTGGCGCCTGGTACAGCAAGCTGGACCATCTCAATGTTCTGCTTTTCTGGGAAATCTTTTTCGTGGGACTTATCGCGTTTCTGATTCACCTCAAATCCCAAAGAGATTCCCGCCGCTTCAAGATTCGACCGGGCCAGCGCCAGCGCTAAGCCCTTTTTCCAGTTCCCTATCTCGGCGGCTTTGAGGAGCATGGACCGCTCCTCAATAGCTGGCCGCTTCCATCCTCACGAGATGCTGCGCCAGAATTCCTGCAGCAACACGCTCATCAGCTTGGGATGCTCTTCGGGGAAGAACAGCTTCGCGCGCGGCACCATGATCAGGCGCTTCGCCCCGCCGATATTGTTCTTGAGCCACTCCGGTGATTTCAGATCGAAGGCGGTGTCGGCCTCACCCCAAACGATAAGAGTCGGCACCTTGAGCTCGCGCAATTGCGGCGCGATCGAAGTCAGTACCTTCAGATTGCCGAGATTCAGAAAACGCCGCATGCTGTTGCTCCGATCTTCAGACGACAGCAGCGGCTCGAAGTAAGTCTTGAAGGCCTCATCGGGGATTCGATTCGCGTCCTCATAAACCGATGCGAACGCCTGGCGCGCGACGGCGGGCGCGTCGAGCATCGTCTTCATCCCCATGACGATCGACGGGTCGGCGAACTGGTCGAACACCGCTTTCAGCATCGGATTGGGCCACAGGTCGTGGACTTCGCAGTTGGTGAGAGTGAGGCTGCGCAGCCGCGACGGATACCGCGCCGCGAACACCTGGCTGATGCTGGCGCCGCTGTCGTTGCCGACCAGATCGATCTGCGACAATCCCAGCCGATCCATGAACGCCGCGATCATCGCTGCCTGCTGGTCGAAGCCGAGATCCTGGTCCGGCTTTATTTCGGTATAGCCCAGGCCCATGAGATCGGGCGCGATACATCGCCGTGCCGGCGCGAGATCGTCCAGCACGTCGCGCCACGCGAAGCCGTTGACGGGGAAACCGTGGACGAACAGCGCGACCGGTCCCGCGCCTTTCTCGAGGTAAGCGATTCGGCCGAAGGTGGTATCGGCGAACTTGCGCGCCTGATGGAACTCTGATGGTTTCATTGCTAGCCTGCCTCCTGTTATTCTTTGAGCGGGAGAGTATTTGACATACTGACGGTATGTATCTGACATGAGAACGGTATGACAGTCAAGAGCCGCAAGCTCGAGCAGTCCGAGGCCACCCGCGCCGCCCTCATCAAGACCGCGCGCAAGCTTTTCGCCCGCCTCGGCTACGCCGCCACCGACATCGAGACCGTCGCGCGCCGCACCCGCGTCACCCGCGGCGCCCTCTACCATCACTTCAAAGACAAGCAGGACCTGTTCTCGGCTGTGTTCGATCTCGAAGAGCAGAAACTCTCGCTGATCGTCGCCCAGGCCGCGGTCACGCAAGCGGGCGCCTGGGACGGGATGCTCGCCGGATGCAACGCCTTCCTCGACGCATGTCTCGATCCCGCCGTGCAGCGCATCGTGCTAATAGACGCGCTCGCCGTGCTGGGCTGGGAGCGATGGCGCGAGATCGACACCAAGTACAACCTGCGATTAGTGATGGGCGCGCTGGAGGCAGCGATGGACCAGGGCATCATCGCGCGCGGCCCAATCGATTCACTCGCGCATCTGCTGATAGGCGCGCTCACCGAAGCCGCAATTTTCATCGCGCACGCCGACGACAAGCCTACCGCCCGCCGCGAAGTCGGCGAAAACGTCGCGCAGTTGCTCTCCGGCCTCCGCATCGAGCAGGGGTGACCCCTGCACCCAGTGAAAGGAGGTTTGCTCTCTCCTTCTCGCGCGGCTAGCACTACCAACTACACACCGGCCTCAAGGAGAGTCGCGATGGAATATCGAATCACGCCCGGCAGGTTGGAGATCGGCAAGTTCTCGCTCTACTACGAGCGCGTGGGCGCCGGCGCGCCAATCGTTTTCCTGCATGGACTCGGCGGCAACCATCTCTCATGGTGGCAGCAGGTCCCCTACTTCATGCGCTCCTTCGAATGCGTCACGGTTGATCAGCGCGGCTTCGGCCTCTCGCCTGATCCCGACGGCCTGTTCAATCGCGCGCACGCGAGTGACCTCGCCGCTCTGCTTAACCATCTGAAGATCGACCAGGCTGTGCTGATCGGGCAATCGATGGGCGGATGGACGATCGTCGGCTACGCGCTCGATCATCCCGAGCGTGTCGCTGCGATGGTGATGGCGGATACGGCCGGCGGAATCTTTACGCCCGAGATGAAGTTCGAGACGCCACGCGTGCCTCTGCCCGTCGATGCGTCGCCGCCGATCGGATCGTTGCCGACGTACGCCGCCGACTATTTCACGAAGCATCCCGAGATGGCTTTTCTGTACGACGAAGTCCGCACTCTGGGCGCGCGGCCTCCCGCCGACGCGGGCAAGCGGATTGTCGGCCTGCGCTACGATCTCACCGCAGTGAAGCAACGTCTCACGATGCCGATACTTTGCCTGGTTGGCGAAGAGGACACGTTGATCAAACCGGACATCGTCAAGGCGCTCGCGTCAGCGCTGCCGAACTCGCGTCTGCACACAGTGCCCGGCAGCGGCCACTCGATCTATTTCGAAAACGCCCCGGTGTTCAACCAACTGGTGCGCGATTTCATAATCGAGATCGGATACTCGAAGTAGTCTCGGAACCTAACCCCTAACCCCTGTTTTCGGGCCCTCGAGGGAAGGGGAACAATCGCGCAGGATTGCGGATCGTAACGTCAAGCACCTGCGCCGCTGATCTCTCCGAACAGCGCGCGCTGGATCATCGGAAACAAATCGCGCTCTTCACAATCGATCAGATCGTCAAGGCATACCGCGAACGCTGTCAACGCGGTGCCCGCTTTCGCGACTTCCTCATCCGACCCCGTTATGAATGACACGGCGTCGATGACTCGTCCCAGGTTGCACAAGCGCTGGCGCTGTTCGCATGCGCGCAATATCAGGTCGGGCGGAAAATCCTTGCACGATTTCGCCCACGGAAGCACGATGTCCTCTTCGCAGGTAAGGTGACGCGCGATCACAGGCTTGATCGAACTCCACGCTTCAGCCGCTTCCGCCCGCAGTATAGTATCAGCCGGCTGGCGCGCGACGACCGCGCCCGCAACTGCCGCGTTCAACATGCGCTCACCAAGTTTTGAATCCTCGTTGCTCAACCGCGCGAGCGCGTCTTCGACGCTCGCCGTAACGGTGCATTTTTCGGGCGCATCCTGATTGCGTTTGTTGCTCAGCATTACGGTTCCTTCATCCTCCATCCACATGCTGATAGTGCAGCTAACGTGCCACCCAAAAGCGTAGATTCGACGGAAGCCCTTCTCGCACAATGAGGAATGCATTCTCGCAACGCGAAGCGGTTCTCGCGAAATGAAACGAAATTGCCCAAAATTCGTCGATTTGTTAGGTGAGTGCCGCAGGACTATACTCCGACTTATGAGTCGTATCGCAAATGCCCTCGCAGTCTTCGGGCTGGCGATCGCTCTCGCGGGATTGTCCGCCTGCGAGCCGGTGCAGAATCCAAACGGAAGTGACCCGGGCAAAGCGGCGACGCTGGGGACCTCGAGTAACTTCGGTTCCGGCTCCGGTTCAATGCCGATGCCGTCGAGTGCGGGCACTGTCGCGGGCGGCACGATCGATTCTCCGCAGAGCCAGGGTCTCTCCGACTATCTGAAGCATCATTCGCTGCCACTGGTCGGCGCGCAGGTTGTTACCAGCGCGAGCGGCGGCAAGCAGGTAATACTGTTCGGTTTCGTCGCGAGCGATTTCGGCAAGACTGACGCCGAGCAGAAGGCGCGCCACTACTTGAAGGACTCGTCGCTGGTGGTCGATAACCGGATCAAGATCAGTCCAGAACTGGCCGGCGGCCACGGCAACTCAGGCTCGACGTCAAACGCGCTCCCACCCGACAATATGATGCCGTCCGACGGCTCCGATCCTTACGCTTCGTCCGGTACGATTCAGGACTATCAGAACAACGAACCGCCCGGCGCGCAGGCTTACCAGGCGCAGGGGATGCAGCAGTATCAGCAATACAACAGCCAGCCGCCGAGTATGCTGACGACGATACTCCCGATGCTGCTTGGGGGCGGCATGTCGATCGGTGGTGGCAGCGGCGGCTTCGGCGGAGGCATGGGCGGATTCAGTTCCGGTTACGCGCCCAGCTACGGCGGCTACGGCTATCCGAGTTACCCGCCGCCAAATTCCGGATTTGGCTCGTCTGGATTTCCGTACTGATCTGACTGCCCGATTTCGATCAAAACTCCCGCTATCTCGCCAGCTTGAATCGCTCGCCAAGGAATACCTGGCGCACTGCGTCGCTGGCGACGATGTCCCGCGGCTTGCCTTCGAACAGAATCTTGCCCGAATGGATAATGTACGCGCGATCGATGATCGACAGCGTCGCGTGCACGTTGTGATCAGACATCAGCACCCCGATGCCGCGCTCTTTCAGATACGACACGACGCGCTGAATCTCGACGACGGTTATCGGATCGATTCCGGCAAACGGCTCGTCGAGGCATAGGAACACCGGATCGAGCACCAGCGCGCGCGTGATTTCCACACGGCGGCGCTCGCCACCTGACAGCACGCCGGCCTTCGACTTCGCGAGCTTCGAGATGCCGAGTTCGTCGAGCAGCGTTTGCAATCGCGCGTAACGCTCCTCCTCGGTGAGCGGCAGCGTTTCGAGCACGGCGAGCAGATTTTGCTCGACAGTCAGCTTGCGGAAGACGCTCGGCTCTTGCGGCAGGTAGGAAATTCCGCGGCGCGCACGCTGATAGAGCGGCAGCGTCGTGATGTCCTCGCCGCTGAACATGATGCGCCCCTGGTCGGGCTTGAGCAGTCCCACCAGCATGTAGAAGGTGGTCGTCTTGCCCGCGCCGTTGGGACCGAGGAATCCCACGACCTCGCCCGGCTTGACGACGACGTTAACGTTGTCGACGACCGCGCGGCCACCATAAACCTTGATCAGGCCTTCGCCGCGAAGTGCCAGCGTTTCGGCCTGCTCCGCTGCGCCTTCTGTATGGCCCGGTTTTAGAGGTTCAACTTTCGCCATGCTCGGATGCCGCTCGCACCACTATCTTAGAACTTACCGGCTTTGACTGTGATTTGGAACGCTCGCCATTTTTCTCGATGCGCTCTCTTCGGCTCTGTGGTAAATTGCGGCGCCATGGCTGACGGCGTTCGGAAAATTTATCTCTGCGGTCCAATTATGGACGCGGAATCGGAGCGTTCGGCCCAAGACTGGCGGACGCGAGCCAAGGAGCGCCTGGCCGGAAGATTCATCCTGCTCGATCCGCTACGGCGTAATTTTCGCGACCGCGAAATAGATTCCGCCAACGAAATCGTCGAGTTCGATCTGCAGGACGTTCGCGACGCCGACCTCCTGCTGGTTAACTACAGCAAGCCTTCGATCGGCACCGCGATGGAAGTTTTTTACGCCGGTCACGATCTCGGCAAGTTCGTGATCGCGTTCAGCCCGTTCAGCTTCGCGGAATGCTCGCCGTGGATGGTTCGCTTCTGCACCAAGATATTGCCCGATCTCGAATCCGCAATTAGTTACATCGATCGTCATTTTCCATGAGGGGAGAAAGTCAGTGGTCAAAGGAATCTGTTTCGCCAGCGGGGTAATCTTCGGGGTCCTGCTCGCTTGTGCCGCCTGCACACAAACCCCCGCCTACAGCACCAGTTCTTACGGTCCGGTAGCGGGAGGCCCTGGGTACTACGACGGACCTCCGCCTACAGGCCATCCTGAAATCTCACAAGCAATGAGCGCGTTGCAGCACGCGCGGTACGTACTACAGGACAAAGCCGCGAATGACTATCGCGGGCATAAGGCCAACGCGGTCGGATACATCGACAACGCGCTCGGCGAATTGCAGACTTGCATGTCGATGCCATAGTCATTCGATTACTCAGTTAAGACCTCTCCGATCAGCAGCGTGACGGCGAGATCGGAATTGCCGAGTCTCGATCGATTCCAGAGGGCTCCGCTGTCCGGGAACATCAAACCCTCGCCCGGCTCGAGGATGATGCGAATCCGCCCGGACTCCGCCTTGAGCGCGACTGCGGCGTTCTCATCATCGAGGTTGATACAGGCGATCAGCGTCCCGACGGCTCCTTTGCCGAACCGCATCGGATTACTCGGTATCAGCGCTCTATCGTGCTTACCGCCAGAAGCCACCACCGTCATCAGAAGATGGGCCGGCACGATCCAGTCCTTGTACACCAAATATTCGACCATCTCGCGCGCGTAATGTTCAAATCCAGTTGTGAAATCGTCTGTTTCAGCCAAGCTCCACCATCGCTTCAACAAATGTCCGGGTATGCCGATGATCGACACGTCGCCGTCGTCGGCGCAGATCGCCGCCACCTCATTTGCGGTAGCCGGCCGCCATCCTTTGGAGCGGAAGACCTGCACGCGTTTGGCAAGTGTTAACCGGCCCTGGTAGCGCGGCGCGTGGCAAATCTTCACTGAGTCAGGCGGCGTCGGTCGTAACGCCAATCGGATGTTGGAGCTTCGCGACAATCACGTCGACGATTGCCTTGCGATTCAAGCGGCAGAACATGGTCTCGGTCGAATCGAACGATCCATTCTCGAAATACTTATTCACCGGCGCGCCGCCGCCGCAAAAATTATAATACTCACATGTATCACGGCACTTACTCAGTCCGCGCGCGATGTCGCTACTCATACGCTGGAACTTTTCGCTGTTGATCGCAGACGCGAGAGTATCCGTATTCACATTGCCTATCGCGAAATCGCCGTAATGACTACTCGGGAGACCCAGCAGTTCCGGCGAGTAGGTAGTGAAGTTGCCTTCGCAATCCACGCTCAATATCGCGCACGGCGCATTTTCCTGGGTTGGCGGAAAGTCTTCGCTATCGTTGCCGTTTAGAATCATCGGAACCAGCGAGTCGAATTCGCGCACGCTGACGGCTGATTCATCGCGCGCGACCAAATCAAAAAATCTTCCGATGAAACGCCGGAAGCGGCTCTCGACGCCCGCCGTGCCGAGCGTCGATGCGGCATGCGGTCCCTCGACCTCCTCGATATTGAACGCAACCTCCCGAATCTCATTGTCGACGTAGAAATCGTACAGCTCGTCGGCGTAGTCGAGTGTTTCGCTGGTGAGCACGGAGATCACATGGAACGGCACCTCGTTGCTTTGGAGTTTTCGGATGCCTTCTATGACCCGATGCTGAGTGCCGGCGCCCTTTCGCGTTTTCCGATTGCGATCGTGCAGAAACGCCGGCCCGTCGATACTGACCCCGACGTTGACGTTGTGCTCTTTGAAAAAATCGCACCAAGCGTCGTCTATCAGGACGCCATTGGTCTGGAACGACTGCCTGACCTCCAAGCCGCCGGGATTGTGAGCGCCTGCAATTTCAATCGCGCGTTTGTAGTAGCTGACGGGTAGGACCATCGGCTCGCCCGCGTGCCACACCACGGTGAATCCCTGCTCCACGATTCCGCTTGAAAAGACGAATTGAAAAACGCGGTTCAGCGTCGCCTCGGACATCCTGCGCTTCGAGTCCCGATCAGGAAGGTAGCAATAAGAGCAGTCGAGATTGCAAAAGGGAGTCGGCTGCAGAACGAGAAGCTCGAGCGGCCCGGCGATTCGCCATCTATTGCCCGCAGCCATCTTGAGTCTTGCCCGAGGCCGCGTGGCACGCGCCGAATCGCAACACCGGATCGATTTCTACCGATTTACCAATTGCGCCAGTTACGCCAGTTGTGCCAGTTCGGCCAGCCCCAGCCGCGCCATCCACCGTTGCGCCAATTGCGCCACCATGCCAGCTGGATTTTCGAATCACCCTGCTGCTGCAGATTTGCGTTCGCGTCCTGGGCCTGCGGGCGAACTTTCTCGACACGATTCTGGAGAGTATCGGCGGGATTGGTATCCGCGATATTGGCGTCGGACGGGATCGCACTAAGTATCGTCGTCGCGAGCACGATCGTACTTGCGCCGGCGGTGATCAGCGTATGAAGCCGTTCTTTGAACTTGTTGCGGATGGCGGGTTTGTCGGATTCCACCGGTTCTCCTTACAGGGAACTCAATCCCGGTTGTGTCGGCTGGTCGTCGAAATCCTTCAGCCAAAGTATTTCGATCTAACGATTCCTTAGGTCCGATGTCAAACGAGCACTGTAGCTAACTTCATTACGCGCGCGACTCTCATCGGTTACGGTTGACATCGACAATTTTGTTTCAGTAGGATTTCTGCATAGCGCGAGCGTAGTCCTATCGCACCTTCCACTCACTGTCCCTTCAGGAGGTCCCACACACCATGAGGTTACGGCCGACACTTTCCGCGGCAATACTGGGTTCCAGCCTTCTGGGCGCAAGTCTCTTTCTGATGGCCGCGGACGATTCGCATCCTCCGCCGCCGCCTAATCCCGAATACGCGCAATGGTCTCATTTCAAACCCGGCACCTATGTGACCCTCGAGCGCAAAGTGTTTGAACATGGCGAGAACAACGTCGGCGTCGTAGAAGCCATGGCACATCCGCCCGGCGCTGCGGTCATGCGCATCAACACCAAGATGGTCGATCTCGACAAGGACAAAGCCGTCCTCGAGGAAACCAGAATCGATCTGGGCGACGGCAGCGAAACCCAGATGCCGGCTGATAAGGTGACCCTCTTCGCCAACGGCCAAATCAGCAACGCGAGCGATTCACTGTGGGAGCCTTCGAAACCGCAAACCGTCAAGGAAACGGAAGGCGACGAGGACCTGACCGTAATGGGCAACAAGCTCAAGACTCATTGGGTCGAGACCTCAATCAAGATCGGCAATGAAGTATCCACCGCGAAAGACTGGCTGTCGGATGACGTCCCGGGCGGCCTGGTCAAGGAAGAAACCAAGAAGACCTGGAACGGAAAGGTGCTGGTAGAATCAACCACCAAGGTAATCGATTACAAATTGGGTAGCTGATCGTTCGCTTAAGCAAATCGATACGCAATCTGAGCCGGCGGTGACACATTCATCGCCGGCTTTTTTTCGCCTACTGTTCCTCGATGCTACGGGATGCTACTTCCTAAGTCGTGGGTGACGATTTCGACAGCGAGCGCTTTCCGGGAAATTTCTACCAGGGGATGATTCTCAAGCTCGACCGCGCGCGTGGCCGCGGCGTAGTGCGATCGCATAGCGGCAAGGAGATCCCGTTCGAGTTTCCTTTTGTGGCGGTAGCCGGCGCGCGGATCGGCGGCACGATGCCGGGAATCGATCTGATTCGCGAAGGCGATATCATCGGCTTCGACGTCGGATGGACCTCGAAAGGACTGCGCGTCACGACCATCCATCCGCGCGACTCGTCGGGGTGATAAGGAGATCTCGACTTAGGTGGTGCTCGACGAGAGCAACCTAACCCCTAACCCCTTCCCATAGTGGGAAGGGGAACCAGAATTTTATTGTGAGCGAGAGCAAAGTAGTGCGCTGCGCGCAACTTTGCGATTGATACCGGGTGCAGGGGTCACCCCTGCCGAAGGAAGCGTGAAACCCACCGCGGGTTTCACATTCAATAACGTTCCCCTAGTTCACCTCTTGCGCTGATACATTCGCCACGTCCTCACGCCTAGCGGAAATAGCTCGCCCAGGATTTCGTAGCCTCTGGAACTGTAGAATGCGACATTGGCTTCGGTCATCGTCTCCAGGTACACGCCGGCTATATCAGGCCGCGCCTTTGCTTCGAGTGCGAGCCTATCGACCAGCGCCTTGCCGTAGCCCTTGCCCTGGAATGGTGGATCGCAGCCGAGCACCTGCAAATACAGATGTGGCTCCTTGGGATGATTGTTTGACAGTACGCTGACGAGATTCAGTCCGCGCCATAGGCCGCCCGGGCCGAGCGCTCGCATTATTCGCGGCATCTGTCCAAGCCCGGTGGCGATCAAGCCGAGCGCGCCCGGATGCCCGATACCCTCAGTCATCGCGGCTGCAACGACGCGTCCATTGTCGACGATACCGAACACCGGCTGTCCTGAGCGGCGCTCGATCGCCAGCATCCCGCGAAACAGATCCGCCAGATGGGTGGCGCGATCGATCGGGTCGGTAATATCCGGAATTATCGCCTTGAAGGTCGGATCGTTGATGAAGGCGCGGCCGAGTGAGTCGGCGGCCTGATCGTGCTGCTCGGGGTAGAGAGCGGTGACGTACGGTTTTCCATTTTCAGGCATTGGTTTCGATACCTCGATTCAATTCGACGGCCGCGTGAGCGTGCGCGTTACAGCGTCATGCCATCCAGCAAGCAATCGTTCGCGCTCGGCGCTTTGCATCTTGGGCTTGAATACGTCCGCTCCCTTCACGATGCGCGAGCATTTCATCCGGCGACTTCCAGATTCCTGCGGCCAGACCCGCGAGCATCGCCGCGCCCATCGCCGTTGTCTCCGCAACCTTCGCGCACCGCACCGCCTTGCCAAGGATATCCGCCTGGAACTGCATCAGGTAGCGGTTCGCGGTGGCGCCGCCGTCGGCGCGCAGCTCGCTCATCTGATTGCCGGTGTCGGATTCCATCGCAACTATTACGTCGCGCACCTGGTAGGCGATACTGTCGAGCGTCGCGCGCACGATGTCGGCGCGAGTGGTGCCACGGGTGATTCCCATGATTGCGCCACGCGCGTTCGCATCCCAATATGGCGCCCCGAGTCCGACGAAGGCAGGAACGACGTAAGGCTGCGTGCGATCTTTATTTTTCGCAACACTCGCGCGCGCCTCGGCGTAGGTATCCGCGGCGTTGCGCACCAGCTTGAGGCCGTCGCGAAGCCATTGCACGGCAGCGCCCGCGATAAACACGGAACCCTCGAGCGCATACGCAGGCTCGCCGGCCGGACCGAGCGCGGAAGTCGTGAGCAATCGATTCTTCGACGGCACCATCTTGTCGCCAGTGTTCATCAGCAGGAACGCACCCGTGCCGTAGGTCGCCTTCGAGTCTCCGGCCGCGACCGCGCCTTGCCCGTACAGTGCAGATTGCTGATCGCCGATCACCGCTGCGATCGGAATCGCGTGTGACGCGATCGTCCCCGGCGCCGTCTCGGCCATCGGACCGCGCGAGCTCACTGCGCGCGGCAGCATCGCGCGCGGAACCTCGAGCATCGCGAGCATCTCGTCGTCCCATTCGCGACGCTCCAGGTTGAACATCATCGTGCGCGACGCGTTGGTGTAATCGGTCACGAACTCCGCGCCTCGCGAGAGTTTATACAGCAGCCAGGTGTCGATCGTGCCGAAGCACAGCTCGCCGCGCGCGCCGCGCTCGCGCAGTTCGGGTTTATTGTCGAGCAGCCACTTGAGCTTGGTGCCCGAGAAGTACGGATCGACGACCAGTCCCGTGTGCTGCGCGACTTCGGCCTCGCGATCGCGCAAGGCGTCGCAGATCTCGGCACTGCGTCGGCATTGCCAGACAATTGCGCGATACACAGGCCGTCCGCTTCGCCGCTCCCATACCACGAACGTCTCGCGCTGATTGGTGATGCCGATTCCCGCGATCGCAGATGCCGACACTTTCGCCGCCGAGATAGCTTTCTTCGAAAGCGTTACGACCGAGCGGTAAATCTCTTCGGGATCATGCTCGACCCATCCGGGCTTCGGATAGAACTGCCGTATCTCGGCGTAAGCGCGCCCGCGAATCCGCCCGCGCGCATCGACGACGAAGACCGTCGTGCCTGTAGTTCCCTGGTCGATCGCAAGTATCACCTGAGCCATTGCGAAATTTCTCTCGCGCCAATCTGACAGACGATGAATTAAATGTGAAACCCGCCGTGGGTTTCACACTTCCTTCGGCAGGGGTGACCCCTGCGCCCAGTGTTAAGAAGGGTCGAGGGGTTCGCCGTCGCGGGTTGATGTTAGGTGAGGCGGGACTGCTCGGAGCAGCGGGACTATCAGGGCGGTGGCGAGGGTTGTGATGATCACCGCCGAGGCGAAGCCGCCTTTGGAATAGATCCAACTGCCGAGCAAGTTGCCCGCGTTGCCGGCGAGGGCGAACATCGAGGTGTTCGCCATCATCATCGCAGTTCCTTCGAGGCCTTTGGGGCACGAGCGCATTATCAGATCGATATAGGCCGCGGTGGCGAAGCCGCCGAACAGTCCGTACAGGATTGCGACGACGATCGTGCTCACGGGGCCTATCGCGAGGAACATGATTGGGCCCTGAAGAATCGCGACGATCGTTCCCCACCACAGGAGACGCGAGAGCGGCTCGCGCGTGCATATGAAGCCGTACAACAAGGTTGTAGGCAGGAAGAACAACGACTGCAACGCGGTGAAGGTGCCGAACAGTTCGCTCGAAATGCCGACGTGCTCCGTCAGATGATAGAACATCGGCGTGCCCCATCCGGGGCCGAAGTTCCACAGGAAGTAGATTGCGGCCGCTGGCCATAATGGGCGATGGCGAATCAGCCGCATCACGGCAGCGAAGCCTTTTTCACGGGGGCCGAGGTCGCTCTCGAATTCGCTGGCGGCCTTGAGTCGCCAGAAGGCTTGCATCGCGATCACGATCGTTACCGCGCCCGCGATCAGAAAAGTGCCACTCACCGATGCATGCGCGACCAGCCATCCTCCCGCCAACGCCGATATCACCGCAGGGGTGAAGTAGCCGAATCCGAAGACGACGCTCAGTCGCCCGGTCATCCCGTACGCCTGCGCGACGCCCGTCATCAGCGCTTGTGCTGATGCGAAAATCATCACGTACGCGATGACGACGACGAACACCGCCGACAGCAACTTGAAATAGTCAATCGTCGCGGTGCCCAACCACAGGTACCCGCCCGCGGCGACCAGGGCGCATGCGAACAGATATTGGCGATCGCCCCACGTCGCGCTGCGCCATCGGTCGCGGATGAAGCCGAACAGGAATCCGGCGCATACGGGAATCGAAGCAATCGCGAGGAAGAGCGCAAGGCGCACGGGCGAGAGATGAAGCCGATCTTTCAGAAAATAGTTAATCGGAATCGCGGCGATGCCCAGTGGTGAGCCCAGTCCGACGGCGATATTCAGAATCGCGAAGTACGCAAGGACTTCCCATTGCATCGCGGAGCCGGTGCTCGGCGGCGGTTCGGGGAGGCTCACATTTTCGTCACGCGCGGACAGATCTTCGACTTCCATTCATTACCCGATGCATCACTATATGTAATTTTTTTGGTGGTTCCGAATGTGCGGCGGATTGGAAAAATTGGGCGGTGTATAGTCGAGGGATGGCGCCGGGGCGGGCTGCCTGATTTGCTTGCCTCGTATCTTGGCTGAGGCCATTATAAGCGCGCTTGCCGCCCCCTCTTTTTCACGGAGTCGCGATGGATTTGATTCATGAGTGAGTTGGTTGAAAAGAAAGAGGACCTGATTCGCTACTTCGAGCAAGGCGGCAAGCCGCGTGCACAATGGCGCGTGGGCTCCGAGTACGAAAAGGTTGTCGTCCGAACTTCAGATGGTACCGCTATCCCCTACTCCGGCGCCGGTGGCGTCGAGGATCTTCTTCGCCGGATGGCGGCTGACTACGGCTTCGAGTCCGAAGACGAGCACGGGCATATTCTCGCGCTCAAGGGCGAGCGCGACGCAATCACGCTCGAGCCCGGAGGTCAGGTCGAGCTGTCCGGCGAGCAGTGCGAGAGTATCCACTGCGCCTACGACGAGTTCTCGCGGCATGTGCAGCAACTGATCGAGGTGACCAGCCAGATAGGCGCGACGGTGCTCGGCCTCGCGATGCAGCCCGTCAGCCGCATCGATCAAATCGAGCTGCTGCCGAAGGCCCGCTATCACATCATGTATCCGTACATGGCGCGCAAGGGGAAACTCGGCCAGCGCATGATGAAGCAGACCGCGGGCGTGCAGGCCAATCTCGACTACATCGACGAGGCGGACGCGATGCGCAAGCTGCGCGTCAGCATGGGAATCGTGCCCCTGCTCTACGCGATTTTCGCGAACTCTCCGCTGAGCGACGGCGGCCTGAACGGCTATCACAGCTTTCGCGGGCACATCTGGACCGACACCGACAACGAACGCAGCGGAGTTCCGGAGTTCGTCTTTCGCCCCGATTGTTCCTTTGAGGATTACGCCGAGTTCGCGCTCGACGTGCCGATGTACTTTCTGATTCGCAACCATGAGTATATCGATCTGACGCAGCCGCCCGGCCTGACCTTCCGCCAATATCTCGAGCGTGGTTTCGGACGCGAGCACGCCACCGTCGACGACTGGACCAATCATCTGACTACGATTTTCACCG
This sequence comes from uncultured delta proteobacterium, assembly GCA_963733715.1. Classification (GTDB taxonomy): domain Bacteria; phylum Desulfobacterota; class Binatia; order Binatales; family Binataceae; genus Binatus. Next base: position 457,395 of record CAVTEN010000020.1, on the reverse strand, counting down.
AGGTCCGCCTCAAGCGGTACGTCGAGGTGCGCACCGCGGACAGCCAGCCGCCGCAAACCATGCTCGCACTGCCCGCGCTGCTCAAGGGGATCCTGTACGACGACGATTGCATCGCGGGGGCATGGGACCTGGTCAAGCGCTGGAGCTATCGCGAACGGCTCCAAATCACCGACGGCGCGCATAAGCACGGGCTTGACGCCCGCGTGGGAAAAATTAAACTTCAAGAGCTCGGCTACGAGCTGATGCAAATAGCGGCCAGGGGCCTCGAGCGCCAGCGGGCGTTGAACAAAAGCGGCCAGGATGAGAGCATCTACCTGCTTCGCCTGATGGACCTGGTGCGCGGCGGTCACAGCCAGGCGAGTTTTGTGATCAACCGATGGAAGGGTGAATGGAATTACGACGTTGGCCGTCTAGTGAAAGGATGCGCGTACGGGGCTGAGCCGATCCTGTAAATGCAACTAAGGTTTTCACAGATTCACGTCACGATCCTCAACTTCGTGCTGATCGCGATGCTGGCGATCGTTTCGGCGATGTGCGTGCGCGACATTATCCTGCGCAGCGTTTCGAATGAATCCGACGCGGCCACGTTGCCATCCGCGCGAGTGGCCGCAGATGGGACGCGGACCCGGCCCTACTACGACTTGATCGTCAAGCGCGACATCTTCAACGAGACTCCGCAGGAGAGCGGCCCGGCGCCGGTGGTCGAGGCTGATCTCACTATCAAGCTGATCGGCACCTCGCTGCTGAGCAGGTCGAAGCCATACGCGATAATCGAAGACGCAACCGGAAACGAATCGCTCTACCAGGTGGGAGAGGAAATCCCTGACGCGGGCAAGCTGGTCGCCGTCGAGACCAATCGCGCGATCATCGACCGCGGCGGCCATCGCGTCGCGCTCGAGATTCCGTCGACGGACCTCCCTGCCGTGCCGCCGTCGCAGTTGGGCGCCCCGGTGGGCATCGGCGCTATCCGCGGACCAATGCTCAGAGGGCTGCCGGCCGCGATGCGGCGCAAGCTGCAAAGGCTCGGGCGTGCGCCAGCCGCGGCGGGCGACGATGATAACAGCGACGACAACGATAATAGCGACGACAACAGCAGCAAAATCGAGCTGAAGAAACTCGGTCCCGGAAAATTCGCGGTGAGTCGCGCCGAAGTTCAGCAGACGATGGAAAATCCTGCGCAGTTCTTCTCGCAGATGCGCGCGCTACCGCATTTCGTCAACGGCAAGACCGACGGCTTCTCGATCTCGCAGGTCGCGCCCGGCTCCGTCTTCCAACAACTCGGCCTGCAGGACGGCGACCTGTTGACTTCGATCGACGGCCAGCCCGTCACCAACCCAATGCAGGCGATGGGCCTGATCGAAGCAGTGAAGACCGCATCAGCGATCGATCTGACAGTAAACCGCGGCGGCAGCCCCACGTCGGTTCATTTAGATTTGCGATAAACACTCGCGTTGCTCCGACTCCGCATCCCCTCTCCCTGAAAGGGAGAGGATTAATGTGAGGGTCCTTCTTTAGCGCGCGGTTCTTTTCGCGCGCGATTCAAGATTCTGCTCCGCTCTCGGCCCCCCTATAGCAGCGCTGACTGAAGTTAGTTACAAACCCAAATTATGGAAGTTCGATCGGCGCATCATAGCGAGCGGGACGAAGTGCTCGAGCTGCTCGGGCATTGGTATAACGATCGCGGCGAGTTTTTCGCGCGGTACAACCATAACGATCCCGGCTTTCGCGATGCGCTCTGTCTTGTCGCGCGCGATGGCGGTCGGCTGGTTTCGACTGTTCAGATTTTCGATCGTGTCATCAATCTTGACGGGCAATCGGTGCCTATGGGCGGCATCGGCTCCGTGTTCACGCTCGAGGAGTATCGGCACAAGGGCGTTGCGATGGCGCTGATGCGCCTCAGTGTCGACACCATGATTCGCGAGGGTTTCGAAGTGTCGCTGCTGTTCGCGGAGCGGCTCACATTCTACAACCAGTTCGGATGGCGTGAGGTTGATCGCAAATTCAGTATCCTGGCGGCCGCGGCGGGGCTCAACGTGCCCGATCGTTTCGTGATCGATTCATTCGTAACTGAGCGCGACCTTGGCGAGATTGCCGCGATTCATCGGGGCTACAGCGGTCGTTTTAATGTCACCGCGGTCCGCGACAATTCCGCCTGGCGCGCGAATCTCAAATTCGCCGGCAATCAACCGCTCCATCCCGGCGAAGGTTCCGAGGAGTATTTCATCGTCTGCCGCGACGATGCACGAATCGCGGCGTATGCGCGGGTCACGCGCTTTCACGGCGTCTCGATGGTGATGGAGTACGGCTACGCTCCCGACGGCATCGGAATTGAGGCGATGCTCGCGACGTTCAAGTACCTTGGCCAGTCGGCGGCCGGCGTGCCCGTTACTGTTCGACGCATAGGGGATCATCGGCGCGCCGCCCTGCTCCATAGCGCATCGAAGCCAGCCGAGCCGAGCGTGCTCGTTACGCATACCGCGCACGATCCCGCGCTCGAAAAGGCGCTCGGCGACGCGGGATGCCCCGTCGCGCATCACGTCGACAACAACTACATGTGGCGAGTTCTGGCGCCCGACAAGCTCGCGCGCCGGTTCGCGATGACGCCAGAAGCCGCCTCGGCGCACGCCTTCGAAATCTTCGCCGATTCGCGATCCGTGTTCTGGACTGCCGACCGTTTCTAGAGTTTTTAGCCAAAATTAACACTGCGTATCGCATCCACACTCGCCGCAAAGCGAGTTGTTGGCTAGTATCGTTCCGTTGTTCTGATGTGTTGCGGGAGGGGCGCCCAATGAAAATCATTTCGCTATCCGGCGAATCCGTCGTCGGAATTTCCGCCAGCCGAAAATTTAGATTTATCGCTTTGATGGTCGCGCTCGCCGCGTTGACGTCGACGCACACCGCTCTCGCGGCCCGGCGTCATCATGCGGTCGCCAAGGCTGAGGCCCCTGATGAGGAGACCGGCGCCAGCACCTCGAGCACAGCGCTGGGTGCCTACTCCGAGGCGTGCGTGCTCGAACCCGTCACCGGCACCGTCATCTTCGAGTCCAACGATCATGCGCCGTGGCCGACCGCGTCACTGGCAAAGATGATGCTGATGCTGATCGTCGCCGAGAAAATCCACGACGGATCGCTGAAGCTGACTGACAACATCACCACCTCGCGCAAGGCGGCCGAGATGGGCGGTTCGCAGGTCTATCTCAAGGAGGGCGAAACGTTCTCGCTCGACGACATGATGAAGGCGGTCGTCGTGCATTCGGCCAACGACGCGTCGGTGGCGGTCGCGGAGTATATCGCGGGCTCGACCGAATCGTTTGTGGTGATGATGAATCAGCAGGCGGCCAAGCTCGGGATGAAGGACTCGCACTACTACTCGGCCAACGGCCTGCCACCGGCAAAGGGTGAACAGCCGGATGTCGCGAGCGCATACGACCAGGCGATTCTCGGGCGCGAGCTGCTGAAATATCCCGACGTGATTCGATGGGCTTCGATCGACACTGCGCCGTTTCGTGCGGGTACTTTCATTCTGCGCAACACCAATCACATGGTGCGCACTTATCCAGGATGCGACGGACTCAAGACCGGATTCTACGACAAGGCCGGGTTCAACGTGGTCGCCACCGCAAAGCGCAATGACCTGAGACTGGTCGCAGTCGTGCTCGGAAGTCAGCACAAGCTGACGAATTTCAAGGAAGCGTCCGAGATGCTGTCGCAGGGATTTCTCAATTACGAGATGCATCCGGTCGCAAAGAAAGGCGCGCCAATCTCGCAATCGGTTGCGGTAACCAACGCCGACACCAACAGTATCAAGCCGATCTGGGGCGGAGACGCAGGAGTCTTCGTGAAGCGTGGCGACCAGAAAAACGCGATCAAAGTCGACTACAATCTGCCGCCGTCGATCGCAGCGCCGATTAAAGCGGGCCAGCAGATAGGAACCGCCAACGTGACCGAAGGCGGCAAACCGATAACTACGATCGCATTGCTCGCGCCGTCGGACGTCGCCAGGAGCACGTCGTTAACTAAACGTTTATTAAGTATTTTCTGAGCGATTTTCTCTCGATTTGTCGCATAAATAACATTTTTTATTAGGCTGCGATCCGCGGGCGTGTTAGCCTCTTCAGGGTAAGTCCTGCCTGATGACTGCCTCGCCTGATGACTGCAAAAGATAAATTCTACCGCGCGTATATGGATTTCTTTGAGGTTGCGGAGCGCAAGCGCCGCTGGAATCTTTTCGAAGATGTGCCGTGGGATAAGCTTTCGCCTGATGCCGGCAACGCGGAGGAGCGCGCGATTCGCATCGAGACCTACTGCGCCGAAGAGATGTACCTGCCCGATTACACCAAAGCCGGTAACGAGTTGTTACGCGGCGTGTTCGGACTCGCGTGGTTTCAGAACGCATGGAGCTACGAGGAATCGCGCCACGGCCTGGTGTTCCGCGAATATCTGATCCGCTCCGGACTCCGCACGCAGGAGCAATTCGACAAGCTCGAGTCGGACGTGTTCTCGCGGCGGTGGAAAGCTCCGTTTACGACCCGCCGCCAGATGAGCTGCTACGGAGCGCTGCAGGAATCTGTCACCTATCTCGCCTATCGCGCGCAGAAGGATCGCGCCGAGGTCGAGAAGGACCCGACGCTCGAGGCAATTTTCTTTTTTGTAAGCCGCGACGAGGCGGCACACGCCGGCTTCTATCGCGAGATGATCGAGATCGAGATGGCCGAAGACCGCGTCGGCACGCTGTCGGATCTCGCGCACGTGATCGCGAACTTCAAGATGCCCGGTGACGGCCTGATCCCCAACTATCACGAGCATCTTCGAATCGGCGGCGGCGGAATCACTCCCCGCGTGTTCCTGACCCGCGCGGTGTTTCCATTGCTCAAGCAATTGGGCACCAATCGCGACGAGCTCGAGAGCGCCAGCGCCGCAGTAGTTCCACTGCGCGCGGCTTCCTAGCGATCGTGTTATAGTCGCGTCCGGCAGAATCGCCGCGTGATGACTGCTCCTTCGCGATGAACCGGAATCGACTTCTAATTGGGGCCGCGGCCCTCCTGCTAATCTGGATCGGCGGCAACCTCGCGCTTCATTTCGGCCTGAAGCATCACGATCAACTCGGCTACGACATCAACGCGGTTTTTCCGCCCGACAAGCCGATCGTGCCCGGCGAGATCTATGCCTCGACGCTCGCCGCGATCATGGACCATGAACTGCACACGGGCTTCGGATGGCGTCCCAACGATTTCTTCCTGTGGGGTCCGAAAGTCGCCGCCGACAACAACGCCGATCGCCAGCTCGGCATCATCATGGCTGTCCGCGAGACCACCCGCATCTTCAAGGATCACCTGACCAAGGTTTCGTCGAATCAGTACGACCCGAACCTGGTGATCGCCGACACGGACTTCCGCAACGACGCCGAGAAATGGATCCTGCCGTCGGCGGAAAGCAAATACGACGACGGCATCAAGCATCTGCGCCTGTACGTCGCTGGACTGCACACCACGCCGCCGGATTCGCGCGAGCTGAATACGCGCGCGGTTGAGCTGATTCGCCTGATCCAGACGTGGACCGATTTGCTCGGCGACGCGCATGCGAACCTATACCGAACCGCAAAGGACGACGGCAGCCCGGTGCATAGCTGGGACTGCGACCACTATTTCTATCACTCGCAGGGTTACGCGCACGTCATGTACCACATGATGATCGCGCTCGAGCGGGAATACGCGGGGCAGATCAAGGACGACCCCGTGCTGAAGACGCTGTTCGACGATTCGATCGATGCGCTCGGCAAGGCGTCCGTCATGAAGCCGCTAATCGTGATGAACGGATCGCCCGACGGACTGTTCGCAAACCATCGCCGCAACCTCGACGCCTACATCAGCGAAGCGCGCCAGAAGATGTACTCAATCCGCGAAGAACTGCAGCGCTCCCCGCTCTAGCGACTTTTCCAACTTACCGGGAAAAGGCCTCCTTTCTTGCTTGCCGGGCCAAGGACCGCTGCTCGTTCCTAAGGAACGGTGGGTGGACCCCCGCGCTGTCTCCACTCGTTCATTGTAAGAGCAAGTTCTTCGGCGGAGAGCCCGTACGTCTCGGGAAGGGCGCCCTCATACCCGCTGATTGTGTGTGATAGCTTGCGGGCAAAGTCTTGTCCTCGATGCAAATTAGAGTAGTTGAAGGCGACTAACTTACGTCCTCCGATTCTTGCGACTTGGAACGAATCGACCTCATACCAGCTGGTCGAGTGCGCTCTGAACAGAGTACAGAACGTAAAGCCAGCCGAATCCAATTTGAGGTATGCGCCACCTGGAAGAAGGAGCAAGCCGAAGACAATCACGCCAGACCCGAAGAGCAAAATGGCGGCCCAGCCTATCGGATCGCTTTTTCGAACCGTAAGCGCGCCGCCGGCAACAAAGCCCGCAGATAACATCATGAACAGGAGATACCTGCGTCGGTTTGGTCTGAGTGTCAATTCCATTCCAGCGACCACGAGACAAACTCGATGCAAATTATCGTAGTCGAGCTAGCAAGTCAGTCCGAGTAGTGTGTTTTGAAGTCGATCGGAGAAAGCTCCCCGTTTCGGGCGCTCGCTACAGCTCGATGAACGGGCACAGCAGCATCACGCCGCCGCGGATTAGCAGCTCGAGCATCGCGGGCGCCCAGCGTGCTGGAATGCCGAGTGCGCTAGCGGATGCGCGAATCATCCACGGCGTCGAGACGTCGGCGCTGCTGCCGCGAAAATCCAGCCATCGGCGCTCGGCGCGATACGTCACCAGCTGATGGCGTCGATCCTTGGCGATGTGCGCGCGATCCCGCGCGATTGCCACCGCGGTTGCTAGTCCGCCGACCTCGTCGACGAGGCCGCGCTCTTTTGCCGCGAGACCGCTCCAGACGCGCCCCTTTGCTACCGCTTCAGCCTGCTCGGGGCTCAGATGCCGGCCCTCTGCAACCTTCGCGGTGAACGCCGCGTACAGATGGCCGACGGTTTCGTTGAGCTGCGCGAGCTCGGCGTCGGTCATCGCGCGCGCCATCGACATCGCATCGCTGATCGGCGCGCTTTTCACGAAATCAAAATGAACGCCCAGCTCGTTCAACAGATTGCCGAGATTGAACTTCGCGTACACGACCCCGATCGAGCCGGTGATCGTGGCTGGCTCCGCGACGATCGCGTCGGCCCCCGCCGCAACGTAATAGCCGCCCGAGCCCGCCACGTCGCCCATCGAGACCACGACCGGCTTGCCGCGCCCCTGCGCCTCGCGTACCGCCCGCCACACCAGGTCGGAGCCGACCGCGGAGCCGCCGGGTGAATTCACGCGGAACACGATTGCGCTGACCCGTTCGTCGCGCGACGCGCGATCGAGTTGCGCTGCGGTCGCGACGCCGCTGATAAATTCTCCGGTCGCAGGCGCCTCGCCGGAAACGACCGGACCGCTCGCGTGCACGAGTGCGATTCGCGCGCGCTGCCCGCGCTCGCGGGTGAAGATTGCATGACGCCGGTATCGCGCCAGGCTGACGAACACTTTGCGCTTCGCCTCGGGATCGAATTCCGCGCGGAGGTCTTCGATATAGCCTTCGCGATCGATCAATTTATTCTCGACCGCGAACTTTGCGCTGACGAATCCCGCCGCGATCAGCTCCCGCGCTTTTTCAGGAGAGAATTTGCGGGCCGACGCGATCGCCTCGACCAGGATTTTCTCCCAGTCCGCGACGATCGCCTCCATGCTCTCGCGCACCGCCGGCGACATCGTCTCGCGGGCGAGAGTCTCAGCGGCGCCCTTGTACTCCTTCCATTGCAGGGTCTGCGCCTGGATCTTCAGCTTCTCGAGCGCGTTCTTCAGAAAAACGCCGCCAGTCGCCACCCCGAGCATCGTGAGCATCGTGTCGGGATTGGCGACGATTTCGCCGGCACCCGCCGCGACCAGGTATTCGCGCAGCCCGGCGTCATCGCCTCGCAGCAACGCGATCACCCGCTTGCCGCCCGCCTGCGCAGCGCGCATGAGGCGATGGACTTCGTGCGCGGTGGCGAGGCCGGCGCCGAAGCTCGCAATCTCGACGATAATCGCGCGAACGTCGTTGTCGATAGCCGCCGACTCGAACGCATACCGGAGATGGTCAAGGCTCTGTGCCCCGCGCCGCATGATTTGATCGAGCGGCGAGCCCGTCACATCCTCTTCGATCGGCCCCGCCAGCCGAATCACCAGGACGGCGTCGTGGGGTATCCGCGCCGGTCTGATGACGGCGAAATAGAATGCCGCCACCAATGCCAGTCCGATTCCGATGGCGGTGATTCCTACCTCCCAATGGCCGAACGCTAACCCAACCGCGCCGACGACATACAAAATCGCAACAACAATCCCGAGCCGAAGCTCGCGGCTTATCCACAATTTGTCAGTAAACGGATTCTTCATCGATTGAACTAATCGCCTTTTTTGATTGCTCCAAATAGACTACCGCTTTTAGATGCGCCGGTCTGTCCTAATCTTGATTGCCCCGTTAGCCACCGTGGCCTTCTGGTTCTGCTCGACAAGCGCATGGGCGGGCTCTATGAAATTGCTCGCCCCCGGCATCGGCTGGGTGGCAACGAGTCACGGCCTCTTCTGGACGGAAAACGACGGCCAGAAGTGGAGAGAGATCACGCCGTCCGGCGGTAAGAATGGGAACATACAGAATGTCTTCTTTCTCGACGCTCACACCGGATGGGCGCTCCTGGCCGGTTGTGGCACAGACAATTCGAAAAAATTAAATCTTCGACTGGACCTGCTCTCAACCAACGACTCCGGGGCTACGTGGTCTCGAATACAAGTTACGCCTCCCACGGTGAGGGATAATAGAATTCCCTTCGCTATCCAAGGTTGCGGCGCCGAATTCGCGTTTGCGGATTCTCTTCACGGCTGGATCAACGTCACCGCACGGGCAGAGACCATGAACAGTTTCTGGGGGTTCTTGTTGCTGACTTCCGATGGGGGCAGAACATGGAAGCAAGCGCAGAGCGCTCCCTCTCTTCTAGATGCCAGCGTGCTCCTTGTTACACCCCACGATGGTTGGCTGCTCGGCTCTAGCCACGAGAATCCATATCAGCAGCTCTACGTCACTCGCGATCAGGCCCACAGCTGGCGACACGTGTCGATGCGGGCACCCAAGGGTATATTTCCGGCAACCGAGACTAACTATGAATTACCGGTATTCTCGGACAGTAAGCACGGTCATTTGTTGGTGAACTATTCCTACTATGATGGAGCGAACGACACCGCATCGGAGGTGCTGTTTGCAACTGATGATGGCGGATGGACATGGAAGCTCGATCGATTTGTGAAGGATATGGAGGACCAGTCCGCTTCATCGACGGTGGTTGATTCTAAGTGGGTCTTCATTAGAGTGCTGAACCACCATCCGATGCTCAAAACGGTCGATGCGGGTGAAAGGATCAACTTCAGCGCCGGTGCCACCGCTGGCCGCTCGAGTTACCACGCCGCTCGCGATATCAGCTTCGTCACCCCTACGCAGGGTTGGGTAGTAGTCGGCGATGGCGATTTGCTCTCAACTACAGATGGCGGCGCGATCTGGACCGACATCACGCCCGGACCGAAGCCGCATGTGGTCGAACCTCAGTACACCGCTCTGCCGAGGTAAGCTGCGGAGTCGAGGCTCGCGGGCTATCCACAATCACTCGATGAACCGGTTCTTGATTCCCTAAATTGGTCGCCTTTTTTGAGCGGTCCAAATAGACTACCGCTTTCCGATGCCCAGGTCTGTCCTCATCCTGATTCTCGCCTTCACCGTCGTGAGCTTCGCGTCATGTTCGACTGAGCCCGCGCCCAAGCCCGGGCCGCCGCCATTTGTCGCCCGTTCGACGACGCTTGCGGTCACCAACGGCATCAAGGTGCTGACCAACGTCGCGATGCCTCAGGGGTTCTCGCCGATTCCATCGCGTCCTCCGATCTGGATGCAAAACGGCGAGGAGATTGGCGTCGTCGGGACCCAAGGTGGGCACACGATTATGTACGGCCTCGGAGGCGCCGCGTGGCGAACCGGCCGGATCCTCGCAGCGGAGACGGGGCCGGGCGCCGCCGAGGAGGGAACGATCGCCGACGTTGGAGTGAGCCCCAACGGGCTGACGCTCGCGACGGCGATGGTCGCGCCGGGCGGCGATCGAGTCGACGTGATCATCCGCGACCTGATCGCGACCGGGCCCGGCAATGTGATCGCGAACTTCAATGGCCGGTACGACTCAATCTCGATGAGCTGGCTGAATGACGCGACGATCGCGCTCGCACTGCGGCAGCATCCCGAGCCGGCGGAAGAAACCGGCGCCACTGAGGAAGCCCCGAAGTCCGATCCGGACCAGGCTGACGTCGAGCCGCCGCCCACTCGCGCCGACGGATTGCAGTTGATCGTCATCACCGGCGCCGGTACCGCCGTGCCGCTGAAGTTGTCGTGCCCGATGTCGGCGCTCAGTTGGAGCGCGCACGGCGTTTACGCGATCGGCCAGGGCGACGCGGGCGCTCCGCCGGTCATTATCGATCGGCGCGCATCGACCTGTACGAGGTTTCACGTACGCCAGCCGATCCACGTGCTCGATTGGGACAAGAACGACGAGGGCTCATTTCTCTACGTCGGCCCCGACCCCACGGGCCACACGATTGGCGTATTCAAGTACAACATCCCGACCGGCGCCGAACATCTGATGGGCGTATCGACGGGAGCGGCCGCGTTCGCCAACAGTAGCGATACTGTCACGCTGGGAAATCGAGAATTGCCTTCAAACAGGCGATCGAGCGTCCGCGAGAACCGGTCACCGCGCAGGTCGCGGTAGCGCAACCTGACCTGACGGAGATCGATGTGAAATCGCTGGGCTTCGATACGTGGCCGGAAATGCTCGCGCAGAGCACGATGGCGTATTCGAAAGGCGCCGACGAAGCCGCGATGCAAATCTACGCGCCGAGCAAGCCAGTGCCATGGCGAAAGATCGTCACGTACTCGCTGCACTACGACAGTGCGTTTCTGTTAGCCGAAGGTCCGGCCCAAGGCATCGTCAATATGAGCTGGTCGCTCAGGGGACGATGGCTCGCGTTCCTCGACGGCGACGCGACGATAGGCACGGTGATGACAGTGCTCGAGCCACCACGCTGAATCCCTGCCTTAAAACTTTTGTTCCCCTTCCCACCATGGGAAGGGGTTAGGGGTTAGGTCGCAGGGTGGTTGTAAGTATCTCAGGGAAGACCGAGTTCCTTCTTTATTTGCGACCACGGAATCCCTCCTGTGACTTTGATCTGTCGCAATGCCGCACGGGCCGCCTTCAAGTCCGCGCGATCTTCGCGCGCCCCGGCGCTCAGTTTCATCTTTGGTTTTTTCTTGCCCAGCATCAACGATCCATCTCCTGTCGCGGCAAGCATCACTATATCACCGGCGAGCCTGGATCCAGGCCGAACAGGACGCGGCCTACTACCTCGAAGCGGGTCGTGTTCATCAGCACGTGTTGCGTCGCGGTATGCACGTCACGCCAGCATCGCTCGATGGGAGACGAGGTCAGCGCGGAGTTCATACCGGCCGCATCCGCGACCAGATCGACCGCCTGCACCGCCAGCTTCGCCGCAGTGACTACTGCGAGCCGCGCGTGCGCGCGGTCCTGGATGCTGAAGCTCTCGCCGGCCTCGCCCTTGCGCCAGATCTCATCGTTGCAACTGTAAAAGTAGGCGCGCGCCGCGTGCAGGAGGCCTTCCGCCTGCGCGAACTGGATCTGTGCAAGGGGACGCTCGCGCAACGTGGCCCGAGCAGCCGCCGGCACTTTGGCTTGCGCGATTTCGTTGAGCGCGTCGAGGGCATGGCGCGCGGTGCCGAGCACCACCGATACCAGGCCGCCGACAAATTGCAGCTGCAATGGAATGTTCTCGAACGGACCGCGCTGCCATGGCGATTTCGCATTGAGCCAGTCGAAGGTGAATTCGTCGGGGACAAAAACGTTTTCGAACTCGCAATCGTTGCTGCCGGTGCCGCGCATCCCAGCGGTCGACCAGGTATTGAGAATTTTCGCATGTTTGATCGGGAACAGACCCGCACGCATCATCGGGAACCCATCGACCATTTGCGGCGCACCGTCGCGCAGGACCATCCCGGCCGCCATCAGGTAGGTCGCATGACCCGATCCGCTGGCATACGTAGCCTTCCCGCTGAAACGCCATCCGCCGTCAGCCGGCACCACCCGGGTAGTCGCGGGATTCAGCGAACCGGCACTCAGGCCGAGAGGATCGCCGTAAATCTTTTCGAATGCCGCGCGCGAAAGGTTGTATCCAAACATCGGACCGCCCGAACAAATCGCGAGATTCCATCCGGCTGACCCGTCGATACGCGCAACTTCCTCGCACAGCCGCAGCGAATCGGGAATCGTCAATTCGCCGCCGCCCATCTTGCGCGGCAAGAGAATCCGAAACAGCCCGGCGTCGTGGAACGCATCGATGACCTCGCGCGGCATTTGCGCCTCGCGCTCGGCGCGATCGGCATGCTCGCGAATTATCGGCGCGAGCTTTTGCGCCTTTTCGAAATAAGGTCGTGCGCGTTCGGATATAAGACGATCCATATTCAGCACCTCGCCTATGGCGCCCCGTGAATCTAACTGCCCTGACGCGCGCGGTTTGCCCAGTAGTCTGACGCCGTGCGAAAGGCGGCTGCGGCACGCTCGAAACTGTCGAACACGACCAGGCCGCGCGCGCGCGCAAGCTCCTTGCCCCGCGCGACGATCGTCTCGACGTGCGCAGGATGCATCACGATTGCGAACGGCTTGGTCGAGCGCCCGGCAAAATCCGCGAGCTTGTCGAGCAGGCCGGTGATTTCGTCCTCGTGCGCGGCCCATCGCGCCGCGCGCAGCCCGGTGCCGACTTCCAGCACGATCGCGTCGATGACCGGGTCGCGTTCGAGAATCTCGAGGATGCGATCGAGATTTCCCTGATGGTGCCCGGCGCCGATCGTGCCGCCCGCGTCGAGCGGATTGCGGTAGCTGCCGCCGATTATGTTGAAGAACGTTTTCAGCTCGTCGTACGAGGAGTCCGACAGCGCAGGAATCTCGAGGCCCGCCGTCGCGAACGTGTCGGTGATTACCACGGATTGCCCGCCGGTCATCGCGACCAGGCCCATGCGCCGGCCCGCGAGACGCTTGGCGCGCGCGAACAGCTCGACCGCGTCCAGCATTGCGTCGAGGCTCGCCACTTCGACCGCGCCACTTTGCCGCACGACGGCGCGCCAGGTCGCCTCGGCGGTCGCGAGCGACCCGGTATGCGAGAACGTCGCGCGCGCGCCCGCCTCGGTCACCCCGCCCTTCCAGATGACGACAGGATGACGCTCGGCCGCATGCCGGACGCTGTCGAAGAAGCGCCGGCCGTCGCGCACGCCTTCGATATACATCCCGATCACGCGCGTCGCCGGGTCGGCCGCCATCAGATCGATATAGTCAGCCGCCTCGAGTACCAGCACGTTGCCGATCGACGCCGCCTTGTTCACCTTGATGCCGTGGGTGGGCGCTTGCAGGCAAAAGTTGATCGTGTGCGTGCCGCTTTGCGAGATGAAGCAGACGTCGCCCGCCTCGCCGACTTTTTCCTCGGGAAAATTGCGCAGCCCGGCGCCCGGACTGTACAGTCCCATGCAATTGGGCCCGACCAGCGCGATTTCCGAGTTGATCGCGATGTCGCGCAGCTCGGCTTCCAGCCGGATTCCCAGCTCCTCCGACGTCTCCGAAAATCCCGACGTGAAAAATCCGATCGAGCCGACATGATTGGCGACGCAATCCTTCAAAATTCGCGGCGCGATCTGCCGCGGAACGGCGCTGACCGCGTAATCGATTGGCTCGGTGATTTCGGCCAGGCTCTTTCGATTCTCGACGCCCATCGCTTCGATTCCCGGTATCTCGTTGGGATCGATCTGGATCGAGTAGAGCTTGCCCTTGAGATGCGCCATCGCGCGCAGCCACATGTAACCGCCCATCCGCTTGTCGCCGATAACCGCAACCGTGCGCGGGTTGAACGCACGCTCGAGATTTTTCAGCCGCGCAGCGCGATTCGCGTCCGGCTGCGGCGCGGCGCCCTTGGCGTCGGCGAGCACGATTCGCGCATCGAGGATCGCGAGTCCGTCCTCGTACGCGACGACCGGATTGAGATCCATCTCGGCGATCTCCGGATGCGTCCAGGCGATTCCCGAAACGGTCTCGAGCAGCGAGGCGATCGCGTCGATATCGACGCCGGGCTGACCGCGGACGCCGCGGAGAATCTGAGCGCCGCGAAGCTGCGCGAGCATCGCCGACGCCTCACGCCCGCCAATCGGCGCCAGCGCAAGCGCGGTATCCTTCATCACTTCGACGAACACGCCGCCGAGCCCCACCATCACCATCGGGCCGAATCGATCGTCGCGGAACGTCCCTGCGATCAGCTCGACGCCCTGCCGGGCCATCGGCTGCACCGCGACGCCCTCGAAGCGCGCATCGCGGGCCTTGGCGGCCAGGCTGCGGCGAATTCGCTCGAACGCGTCGCGCACTGCGGCTTCGTCGCCGAGATTCAGCTCGACGCCACCGACGTCGCTCTTGTGACTCACGTCCGGCGACAGAACCTTCAGCACTGCCGGGAATCCGATCCGCGACGCCGCCCGCACCGCGTCGTCTGCCGTGGCCGCGACCTCCGGCACCACGACCGGCAGGCCGAGCGAATGCAGGATTCGCTTGCTCTCGATTTCCGTGAGAACCGACCGTCCGCTGGAACGAGCCGACGATATTAATGTTGAAACAATGGAATCAGCCACGCTTGTCGCGTATAGCAGAGCCCAACAACTATTTGAACCATCGGGAAATTCTGCCGGGCGCTCGCTGGGACTAGCGAAATCGAGCGACGGTCAGGCCGCGATCTTTTCGACTGACGCAACCTGACCGCGGTTACACTTCGAGATATGTGCGGCCGGGACTAGAGGCTGCTGTCCACAGTGCTTAGCAGGGTTGTGATCGTGGTCCCATCGTCTGGTAGCCGACATACACTACGACCGCGACCGCCGCGAGAATCAGCGCGTACTCGGCCATCGTCTGGCCGCGCGCAAAATTATCGGCCTGCACGTACAATTTCCTGATCGTATTCATCATGACTTCCTGGTAGCTGCCTCTTCTCGAGCGCGGTTGTGCCGGCGGAGGAACTGACCCCCGCCGGTTTCATTACTTAGCCCTGTGCCAAAGATCGACGCGCGATTAGAGCTTGCCGTCGACCGTGGTCAGCATCGTAGTGATCGTCGTGCCCATCGTCTGGTAGCCGACAAAGACTACGACCGCGACTGCCGCGAGAATCAACGCATACTCCGCCATCGTCTGGCCGCGCGCGAACCCATCTGCCTTCACATACAGTTTCCTGATCAGATCCATTTTCGTGTCCCTCCGTCCGTTTGTGTGTTTCGAACAATCTATAACGAGCGAATCTATTAATCCCGCGCCTTGCGGCATTTTACTTATTGTAGGGAAAAACTCACTTCTAGTTATAAATACCTACTGCTAGCTAACCCCAGCCCCCACTCAGTAACCCATCCAAACTATATCGGTATTTGCTCTTGATTGGTTATGCTTGGTTGAGACCGTAAAATCATGTCTTTACCCAGCTTCGGCATTCTCTATGGGCGGCGTATTTATGTCAAGCACGTTCTTACGCTCTTGATTTCACTGAATAGCAGCTAAAGCATCTATTATCGTGCTATAGAGCATCGCACAGCAAGTATCGCCGCGAACCATGGCAGATCAAAAAGTGCTCAGAAGGTTAAAAGAAATATAAAAGCAGGATGTGGAACTGTTAAAGCGGCTGTAGCGACTAGCGGATTCGCTAGTCGCTAGCCGACCGCCGCAACCAATGCGTCGCGCAAACTGAAATTTCCTTCGTACAGCGCTCGTCCGACGACCACGCCTACGACGCCGGCTTCGTATCGCGTCGCCAAGTGCCGCGAATGTCCTCGAGGCTCGCGACGCCGCCTGACGCTATCACCGGGATTCGCACCGCCTTGGCGATTTCTTCCATGCGCGCTGGATCGACGCCGACCTGCGCGCCGTCGCGAGCGATGTCGGTGACGATCGCGGCCGCGACTCCCGCTGCGCGGAACCGGTCTGCCGCTTCGGCGACCGTGAGCTGGCTGGTCTCGACCCATCCTTTGACCGCAAGCCTGCCGTCGCGAATATCGATCGAGCCGAAAACTCGTCCGGGGAACTCGGCGCAGGCTTGGCGGATCAGCTCGGGGTTGAGCAGCGCGGCCGAACCGATCGAGACGCGGTCGGCGCCGCTTGCGAACGTCGCGCGTACCGCCTCGATTGTGCGCAGTCCGCCGCTGACGTCGATTGCGCATTTTACCGACGCTCGAATTCGCGCGATCGCATCGACATTTCGCGGTGTTCCGGCAATTGCGCCATCGAGATCGACTATGTGGATAAGTTCCGCTCCGGCTTCCTCGAAGCGACGCGCCGTCTCGCCCGGGTCTGCCCCATAGACGGTGGCCTTGCTCATGTCGCCGTGGAGCAGGCGCACGACCTGGCCGCCCTTCAGGTCGATTGCGGGAATGACGGTGAACTTCTCGAACAAGCGGACTATTCTAACCCGCTACTAACTGAGCGTGCCCTTGGTCGACAGCACGCCTGAGAGCCGCGGCTCGCGGGCCGTCGCATGGTCCATCGCACGCGCCAACGCCTTGAACGTCGCCTCGATGATGTGATGCGGGTTGCGGCCGCTCACCAGGTTGAGATGCAGGTTCATGCCGACCTCGTCGGTCAGCGCTTTCATGAAGTCGTGCACCAGCTCGGTCTGGAAGTTGCCGACCCGCTCCTGGCTGATAGGCACGTTGTAGCCGAGATACGCGCGGCCGCTGATATCGACAATTGCCGTGCAGACGGCCTCGTCCAGCGGCACGGTCGCCTCGCCGAAGCGCTTGATTCCCGCACGGTCGCCGAGAGCCTGTCGAAACGCCCTGCCCACGACCATCCCGACGTCTTCGACCGTGTGATGGTCATCTATATGCAAATCGCCGGTGGCCTCGACCTTCAGGTCGAAGAATCCATGGCGCGCGAAGCTCTCGAGCATGTGATCGAGGAACGGCACCCCGGTCTTGGCCTCGCCGCGCCCGCTGCCGTCGAGCTTGAGCGCGACCGTCACCGAAGTCTCGCGCGTCTTGCGCTCGACCTCGGCGCTGCGCTTCGCCTCGGCCGGCGCCAGCCGCGCGACCGGACTGGCGGCCTTCTCTTTATTTTGCGCGCTGATTTTGTGCTTTTGCATTTCGATTCTCTGCCCGCTTTGCCTTTCCATCCCCCGCGCCGTCGCTCCGGAGTTCCATCGCGCGCGCGTGGCCCTCGAACCCTTCCATCCGCGCCAAGTGCGCGACGGTCGGTCCGAGCTCCGCAATCGCGCCCATCGACGCCTCGATTATACTGGTTCGTTTCAGGAAATCGTATGCACCCAAAGGCGACGCGAAACGCGCAGCTCCTCCCGTCGGCAGAACGTGATTGGGCCCGGCCAGGTAGTCGCCCAGCGGCGCGGGCGTCAGCGGTCCGAGAAAAACTGCGCCCGCAGCTTTGACCTTCGGCAGCCATCGCGACGGATTGCGCAGGTCGAGCTCGAGATGCTCCGGGCCGATCTGGTTGGCGAGATCGAAGGCCTCGTTGAGATCGCCAACCACGACCATCGCGCCGCGCTTTACCAATGCGGCCTCGACCTGACGTGCGCGCGGCAGAGTCTTGAGCGCGGTTTCTACCGCCTCTGCGACGCGATTCGCGATGCTCTCCGACGTCGTCAGGAGCACGGCCGCCTCGTCGCCGGAACCATGCTCGGCCTGCGCGATCAGGTCGGCGGCGATCCATTCGGGATGCGCGCGGTCGTCTGCAATCACCAGCACCTCGCTCGGCCCCGCCATCTTGTCGATATCGGTGACGCCGTAGACCATCCGCTTGGCAGCCTGCACGTATGCGTTCCCAGGCCCGACGATCTTGTCCACCGGCTTGATGGTTTCGGTGCCGTAGGCGAGCGCCGCGACCGCATGCGCTCCGCCGACGCGGTAAAATTCGTCGACGCCGGCAATTTCCGCAGCGGCCAGCACCGCAAGCCGCTCGCCCTCCGACGACGGCGGCGAGACCATCACGATTTCGGCGACGCCCGCGACCTTGGCGGGAATCGCATTCATCAGCACCGACGACGGATACGCGCCGAGCCCGCCCGGCACGTAAATCCCGACGCGGCGCATCGGCTGCACCATCTGCCCGAGCCGCATCCCGGACTTGTCGCGATAGATGAACGACTTCTCCATCGTGCGGCGATGAAACTCCGCGATTCGCTCGGCAGCCAATTCGAGCGCGCGTCGATCCTCAGGCGGGATATGATTGATCGCCGATTGGCGTTCCGCCGGCGTCACGCGAAGCGTCTTCGAGGTGAGCTTCACGCGGTCAAACCTGGCCGTCAGATCGATCAGCGCACGATCGCCGCGCTTTCGCACGTCGGCGATTATCTTCGATACCGCTGCGTCGATGCCGGCGCTGTCGCTTCCCCGGCGCGCGAGTATCGCGGCCAGAAATTTTTTAAACTCTGGTGTCTGGGACTTGAGGACGCGGGGTCTCATTATTCTTGAGCTCGCTCGATTCGCGCGCCGAGGCTCGAGAGCTTCGCGTCGAGCGCTTCGTACCCGCGGTCCAGATGGTAGATGCGGCTGAGCTCGGTCGTGTGTTCTGCCGCGAGCCCCGCGATTATCAACCCCATGCTGGCACGCAGGTCGGTCGCCATCACGGGCGCGCCGCTCAGCTTCGACGGCCCCCGCACGACGGCAGTGGGACCTTTCATCAAGATGTCGGCGCCCATCCGCGCCAGTTCCTGCGCATGCATGAAGCGGTTTTCGAAAATCGTCTCCGTGATCACCGAGCTGCCGTCGGCCTGCGTCAGCATCGCCATCATCTGAGCCTGAAGGTCGGTCGGGAAGCCGGGATACGGCAGCGTGCGCAGCTCGACCGGCTTGAGTCCGTTGTTGCGCGCGATGCGAACGCCCTTCCCGTTCGCCTCGACCGTGACGCCCGCCTCGCGCAGCTTGGTTGCGACGGCGTCGAGATGCTCGATCGGCGCGTTCGTAATCGTAACGTCGCCGCCGGTGATTGCCGCCGCCGCCATCATCGAGCCGGCCTCAATCCGGTCGGGTATCACTTCGTGCTCCGCGCCATGCAGCCGCTCGACGCCTTCGATCTCGATCACGTGCGTGCCGGTGCCGTTGATCTTCGCGCCCATCGCGACCAGCAGTCGCGCGAGATCCTGCACCTCGGGTTCTCGCGCGGCGTTTTCGATCACTGTGCGGCCGCGGGCTGTCACCGCCGCCATCAGAATATTTTCGGTTGCGCCGACTGACGGAGAATCAAGCCAGATGCGCCCGCCCGTCAGCTTCTCGGCATGAGCTTCGACATAGCCGTGACGAAACTGGATCTTGCTGCCGAGCGCGCGAATCCCCGCGATATGCAGATTCACCGGGCGCGCACCGATCGCGCATCCTCCCGGAGTCGAAACGCGCGCGCGTACCCGTCCGCGCCAGCAGCGGGCCGAGCACGACGAACGACGCGCGCATCGTCTTGACCAGTTCGTACGACGCCTCGTGCGAGGTGACCTTGGCGGCGCGCAGCTCGACGCGATGATCGTCGGTCCAGCGCGCCTCGACCCCGAGCCCAATCAGGAGCTCCATCGCAGTTTTCACGTCGCGAAGGCGCGGAACGTTACTCAGTTGGAGCGGCTCCGACGTCAGCAACGACGCCATCATGATCGGCAGCGCTGCATTCTTGCTGCCGCTTAGCGTGACGGTGCCGCGCAGCGGAGCACCGCCGTGAATTATCATTTTTTCCATCGAAAGCTACTCCCCGCTTCTGCGCGCACGCACGACGCGCGGATGTCCCGCGAAATCGTTTATCACACTGACTACCTGCAAGCCCGCATCCTCGACGAGTTTTGCGACCGCCGGCGCCTGCCCCGCGCCAACTTCGACGATCAGCTCGCCACCGCTTCGTGAGATGCCGCAGGCGCGCCTGCCGCTATCCTGCGCAAGATGTCGAGGCCATCGACGCCCGCGCTCAGAGCGACCAGTGGTTCGTAGTCGCGCACCTCGGGTTCCAGGGCGGCGATCTCTGCGTCACCCAGATACGGCGGGTTGGAGACTATTACATCGAAAGATTTGAGCGACGCTCCTCCGCTCACAATGTCGAAGCAATCGGCGCGTCGGTGCGATATCAGCCCATGAACGCCATGCCGCAGGAGATTGCGGATACCAAACGCGCACGCAGCGCAGGGAAATCTCGGTTGCGGTCACCCGCGCGCTCGGTGCGTTGACCGCGATCGCAATCGCAATCGCGCCGGAGCCGGTGCCGATGTCGAGCACGCGTGCATCGGGCTTGGCCTTTATAAATTCCAGCGCCGCGCCGACGACGAACTCAGTCTCGGGCCGCGGAATCAGCACTTCGGGGCCGACGTCGAAGTCGAGCGAAAAGAATTCCTTGTGGCCCACGATGTAGGCGAGCGGCTCGCGCTTTTCACGCCGCGCGACCATCTCGTTGAATTCGTTCAGTATCGCGTTTGAGAGTTGGAGCGAACCGGTGATGACCGCTTCGCGCGTGACGCCCGCCGCTTCCGCCATCAGAACTTCCGCGTCGAGCCGCGACGATTCGATGCCCACGGCGGCGAGATTGTGCGCGGCTATTTCGATCAGCGCGCGCGCGGCCGAGATGTCCGAGTCGCGCCCCACCTATTCACGCGCTGAGCGATTGCTCGCGATCGTATGCCGCCAGCGCGTCGATCACCGGATCGATTGCGCCGTCGAGAAAATTGTCGAGCTGATGAATCGTCACGTTGACGCGATGGTCGGTCACCCGTGATTGCGGAAAATTGTAAGTGCGGATGCGCTCCGAGCGGTCGCCCGTCCCCACCATCGATTTGCGCGTCTGCGCGATTTTCGCCTGCTGCTCCGACTGCGCCTGCTCGAGCAGCCGCGCCCGCAGGATCTTCAACGCCTTCGCCTTGTTCTTGTGCTGCGATTTCTCGTCGCGCTGGATTATCACCATCCCGCTCGGGATGTGCGTGATTCGCACCGCCGAGTCTGTGGTGTTGACGCTCTGCCCGCCGGGCCCCGACGCGCGCATCACGTCGATGCGAAGGTCCTTCGCTTCATTGATATTCACTTCGACTTCGTCCGCCTCGGGCATCACCGCGACCGTCACCGCCGAGGTGTGGATACGCCCCGAGCCTTCGGTCTCCGGCACGCGCTGCACGCGATGCACCCCGCCTTCGTATTTGAGGCGCGAGTATGCTCCGCGGCCGGTCACCAGCGCGATCACTTCCTTGATTCCGCCGAGCCCGGTGTCGCTGAGACTAAGCGACTCGATCTTGAATCCGTGGCGTTCGGCGTAGCGGGTGTACATGCGATACAGGTCGCCAGCAAAGAGCGAGGCCTCTTCCCCACCAGTGCCAGCACGAATTTCTAAGATAACGTTCTTCTCGTCGTTGGGATCGCGCGGCGTCAGCAGCTCTTTGAGCTTCTCTTCGACCGCCTCGAGATTTTTCTGCAGCGTCGGCATCTCGGCCTTCGCCAGCTCGCGCAAGTCGGGGTCGTTGCCGTCGAGGATCGATTTGTGCCCCGCGATTTCGTCCGCGATACGAATATACTCGCGCGCGCATTGCGCCGCCTCGGAAAGCTGCGATCGCTCCTTGGCCAGCCGCGCGTACTCGCGCTGATTGCCGAGCGTGGCCGGATCGCTGAGCTTGCGCTCGAGTTCCGCGACCCGCTCTTCTATTGCGCTTGCTTTGTCGAGCATCGCCCTACACGATCATCGTCCCTTCACGATCGCCGAGAAGCACTTTCCTGAAAAAGAAAAAAGAACGGCGCGGCCGCGATGGCCGTGCCGATGGATTCTCCCCCGCGCACCCGGGTGCGTCGAGCACCGCAGGCGGCGGGAGCTGCTATGCTACTTTTCGGCAGCGGTTTCCGCCGTCTTTTCGGCCGGCTTCTTGATGCCGTACTTGCGATTGAACCGCTCGACGCGTCCCGCTGTATCGACCAGACGCTGCGTGCCAGTGTAAAAAGGATGGCACTTCGAGCAGACCTCGACGTGAAGCTCCTTGAGCGTCGAGCGCGTTTCGAAGGTGTTGCCGCAGGCACAGACAACTGTGCAGCGGCGGTATTCAGGATGGATTCCAGCTTTCATTTTAATCTCTCGAACTCTTTTACCTATTGTATCGCAGGATACCATCGCAAGGTATCGCAAACAATTCGCGCGTTTCTACTGCGATTTCGCCTTTTCCGTATCGCTATCGCCACCTCATCCGCAGCAATAATAATCACGATTTGCGCGATTGCGAGCTACGCCGCATCTTCGCCACCGAAGCCGGCGTCAGCGCCAACGGCCGCAAATACCGGCTTCGCGCCCGATACTCGAACCCTCTTCGCGCCAATCGTCTGTCTTTGCGCCGCCGGGTCCCGCGCGGGCCGCGCGAGCAATCGCGATTTTCGACCGCCAACTCGCCTTCCAGCGCAAACTCTCGTTCCATCCCAAGATTGGCCCGTCGCTTCAGGAAGTCATCGACCAGCTTCCGCCTCGGCAATCGACGATGATTCGCGCCGCCGCGCTCTACTCGAAGCCGGAAATCCCATGGCACGACAAGCCCGACGGCACCCATCAGATTTGCGTCACCGGGCAACCGGACGACGCCGACTATCTCTACACGCTGGTCCAGCAATGGCGCAGTCCCGAGGAACCCTCGCGCTTCGAGGGCATCTTCGGCCTCAAGCCTTCCGGTGATTCCACCGCCGCCAACGTTTCGAGCGTCACCGGCACGCTCGGCGGCGAGCTGATGATGGACACCTACGGCCTCGGCGAGCTGGTCGACGCGATTGGCGATGTGTTCCGCGAATTTCATGGCGATCTGAAACCGCCGTGGGACTCGGTGCCCGGCAGCTTCAACCATCATGATCGCGCCGCGATGGACCGGTTCCACCGCCAGATGCCGCATCTCGCGGCGAAGTTCGATCACTATTTCAAATTCAACAACCTGCTCGACGAGTTCAACTCGCCGGCAGGCCCAATCGTGCTTTTCAACGTCGATATGGAAGTTCGCCTGGACGCGCTGAAAAAATATCCGCTGCTTTACGATTTCTATCGCAAGGTCGTGCCCGCGGTGGTGGCGAAATCCGACATCCTCGATACGCACGGCAACTACTGGATGCGCGAGGCGTTCGACCACGGCCACATCCACTTCACGATAATGATCCGCAACGGCCTGCTGACGCCGTTCAACGCCGCGATGCAGCCCGCGGGCGACAGTATCGCGCTCGGCGAAATCACGCGCGGCAATTACCGCACGCTCGCCTCGGCGCAGGTGACCAGCCTCGCGATGAATTTCGGCCTCGCTAACATCGGATTCACGACCGATTACCGCCGTGACCCCGGCACCTGTACCTTCGTCAACCGGATGAACGCGATCCCGCAACTCGTCGCGCCGCCCGGTGTGCATCAGGTGATGGATTTGGTGGCGGGAGACTTTCTCCGCGTGCTGGCGACCGGAGATGGCGGCTTGAATTCAAAACTCGCCTCGCGCGAGCTCCCCAACGGCACCTATGATTTCTCCGGCGGCTTCACCGCTCAGTTGGACTACTCGCCGACGCTCGAATTGCTCGCGCGCGTTGGCGACGCGATCGCGAAGGAACACAACGACAAGGTTCGCGCCGAGGAACGTGCATTCGGCGAAGAACTTTTCGACGCGTTCGTCGCCGACTACAATGACGCGCGTCCGGCCATCGCCGCATTGGATTCGGACAAGAATAATCAGCAGGAAAAATCCAAATGAACCGTGCACGATGGAAGCCAATTTTCAGAGCGACTTTCTTTGCAGTCGCAATCTTCGCCGCCGGATGCGCGGCGGATGACAAGCCGCCGCCCCCTGCCCCGGACTCCGGCCCGCAGCCGAAATTGCTCAGCGACCTATCTACAGTCTCCGACGTTCCCATCAATCCGTTGGCCGCCAATGCGACCCCCGCCCGCGGCGAAGGAATGCTGCATGATTCCAGCCTCGACGCGGTTACCGCTGGGCCGCGCACGTTTCAGACGGACCCCGGCATCTCGCGCGTGGTTGGCAACGAGGCCAATCCGGGAACGGTGCGCCTGCTCAACGCCAAGGCTGCGCAGTTCGGCGATTTTTCGGCGCTGATTCTCGATCGCATATACGCACGGCTGATCGAGGCCGAGCGATCCGAGGAAATTTCAAGAACCAAGCTGCCCACCGATCTCCGGCCCGTTGTCATCACCGCAATCTTGAACAAGAGCGGCAAGCTCACCGAACTGATTCTCGAGCAACATTCGGGCAAAGCTAAAATCGATCAGATGATGCTCGACGTCTGCAAGAAGAGCATCTGGTACGAGAATCCCCCCGCCGACGCAATCTCCGGCGACGGCACCTACCAGCTCACGATCAAATTGAAGATTGAGAACTACGCCTCCAGCGACGAGCATCACTGGAGCTTCATCACCGACCTGGGCCTCGGGATCAGCTAACCGCAAACTTTTTTTTCCGGTTCCCCTTACCACTATGGGAAGGGGCTAGGGGTTAGGTCGCCTGACTTCCTCGAAAGCGCCCTCTCCTTGACCCCCACGCAGCACCACCCTCCTTCTGCTAGAATCGCGCGAGTGCAATCGCTCGACGACTACATCCCCCGCCCGGGCCTCTCCGTCCCCATCGTCACGATTCTCGACGCTCGCGGCCGCATCCTCGAAGATCAGCAGCGCGCCGTCATTCGCTTCGCGCTCCAGAACGGCGCCGGCGCCGACATCATTTTTGCTGCAGGCACCACTGGCGAATGGGATCGAATCGACAACTCGCGCCGGCAGGCGGTCGCGCGAATCGCGATCGAGGAATGCCGCCGCGTGCGCGCGTCTGCCGCCAAGAAAATCGAAGCATGGGCCGGCATCACCGCGCACACCCGAGTGGACACGCTCGACAATCTCACCCACGCGATCGACGCCGGCGCCGACGCGGTGGTCGTCGCGCCGCTGTCGATCGCCGACGTCAAGAATCCTGCCGAATTCGTCGAGCGCGACATCGGTGCGGTTTTCAATCGCGCGGGCCGGATGCTCCCGCTGTTTCTCTACGACAACGCCGACATCGCGGCGCCCAACAAAAGGAATGCGCCGCATCTGCACACGCGCGACGTCAAGGCGATGGCGCGGCTGCCGTACGTGCGCGGAATAAAAGTTACCGCGAGCAAAACTGTCATCGGCAACTACACGCGCGCCGCATCGCATTTCAAAGCTGGTCACGAGTTCGCCATTTACGCCGGCAACGCGTACCTGATGTTCGATTTGTTCGCGCCGCCCGAAGGCGTCGGCGATCGCATGCGCCATTATTGGAATCGCTACCTGACTCAACGCACGCGCCCCTACGGCGTAGTCGCGGGGCCTGCCAATGCGATGCCGCGCGAATGGCAGCGCGCATGGCAGGTCTGCCGCTCGGGCGACGTCGAGCTGATGCGCTTGTATGCCGACGCGATCGAGGAATTTCGCATCACGTGCACATTCAAACGCGGCGCCAAGGCGTATCGCCCAACAATCGCAACGATAAAAGCGTCGCTCAAGGAAATGGGCGTCATCGACAGCGACGCAGTCGGCGCGGGCACACCGCCGATGAGCGATAGTGAGCGCCGCGAATTCTCCGCGCGCTTCGCCACACTGCGTGAGCGCAACGCCGAGATGCTTGAGCGCGGATGGGTCAGCGAATACGATTCGCCCGCCGGCCACGCGCCGGCAACGGAACGAAAATCGGCGGGGCGCAATGGCTGAAGAAAAACTCGACGTCGTCGGATGCGGCAGCATGGTCGTCGACCTGTTCTACCGCACGCCGCGGATTATCCGCGCCGATGAAAAAATCCTGCTCCGCGCGCACACAGCGAGCGCGGCGATCGAACGCACCCAAGTCGGCGGTCTCGTCCTCAATCACCTCGGATGGGCCCGAATCCTCGGCCTCAAGACCGGCATCTTCGGCAAGATGGGCGACGACCGCAACGGCGAGTTTCTCCGCGACGGAATGGATCGCCTCGGCATCCGCCATCACCTGACCTTTGACGGCACCGCCAGCGCGTTCGCGACAATCTTCGTCGACGCCGCCGGCGACCGCGCTATCTACATGGCGCGCGGCGCGACCGGCGAGCTGACTCCTGCCGAGGTCCGCAGCCGCCACGGCGCATTCATCCGCCGCGCCAATCTGGTTTCGACCGAAATTTCGCAGCTCCCACTCCGGACAGTGC
The DNA here is from genome assembly GCA_963733715.1 of uncultured delta proteobacterium. Classification (GTDB taxonomy): domain Bacteria; phylum Desulfobacterota; class Binatia; order Binatales; family Binataceae; genus Binatus. The sequence continues at coordinate 431,121 of CAVTEN010000020.1, read as the reverse complement.
TCGCGATTCTGCTCTTCGCGCGCACCCATTCGATTCCCACGATTCTCGACGTCGACGTGCCGCCCTCCGACGCGATCGGATCGCTGGGCACTCGTGCCGAGCTCGAGCGCGCGCTGAAACTCGCGACCTGGCTCAAGCCCTCGAAGGCGGCAGCGCGCGAAATCGCCGGCAATGGCCGCGATCCTCTGAAAATCGCCGACGCAATCCGTGCGAAGTACGGAAATCGCGCCGTCATCATCACCGAGGGCGACAAGGGATGCTCGATCGCGGCGCGCGACACTTCCGTTCGCGTGCCCGCATTCAAGGTCAAGCAGGTCGACTCGACCGGCGCCGGCGACGCGTTCCTCGCCGGAGTCTTCGCCGGCCTTCGGCTCGGCCTGCCGTGGGACAAAGATTGGACGCCTCGCCAATGCGGCCGGCGCCGTCGCGGTGACGCGGCTGGGCGCGTTCCCCTCGGGCTTCGAAGTGCGCGAGGAAATCCTCGACGTCTATGCCGAGCCGCTCGCGCTGCCGACGCCGCGCCTCGACGCCGAGCCGCGCGAGGCCGCTATCGGCGACTCGACTGGCGAAGTCGAAAAATTCTTCGACCTGGCACTCGCCGAGCTCGGCGCGCTACGTGGCGGCTTGAACATCGCGGCCATCTCGCGCACCGTCGAGATAATCCGCACTGCGCTCGGCCGCGGCGGCCGCGTCCACGTGACGGGAGTCGGCAAGCCCGAGCACGTCGCGCGCTACGCCGCCAGCGTCTTCTGCTCGGTCGGCACGCCCGCGACTTTTCTGCACGCGACCGAAACCCTGCACGGCAGCCTCGGCCAGGTGCATCCGCGCGACATCGTCATCGCGATTTCGAACAGCGGCAGCACCGACGAATTGCTCTCGACCGCCACCGCCATCCGCGAGCAAGGCGCGCAACTGATCGCAATCACCGGCAACAAAGACTCGAGCCTCGCCCAACTCGCCGACTTGGTGATCCACGTCCCCGTCCCCAACGAGGGCGGCGGCCTCGGCCTCGCCCCGCGCATCAGCGTCCTCGGCGAAGTCTTCGTCCTCGCAGGACTGTCCGTCGCATTGGAACTAGCCCACGGCCTGACCGTCGAGGAGTACTCTCGATGGCACCGAGCAGGCGCAATCGGCGAAGCCGCCCGCCGCCTCGCAGAAACCCGCACCACCAGCCGCCGCGCGTAGCGCAGCAGATCAGGCGCGGAGTTATTTCCGCGATGCGGGTTTGAGCGCGACCGAGGCTTCAGCCGTCAACAGCAAGAAGGTCATCGATTCCTGCAGGTACAGGCTGACGTTCTTGTCGTCGTGCCTCGCATATCCGATCGAGACGTCCTGGCCGAGATGAAGTTCGAAGTCGCCGCCGCGTGTCGTCAACACGAACGCTCCGGCAATCGCGGGAGCGAAAATGATTTCCTCGTTGACCAGCCGCTGGATGTGCTGGATTACAGGATAGCCGTGATCGCTGGCTTCGCTCAGCGCCGTGTACGCATCGGCGCCCATCACCACCGAATACGGCCCGTTGACGCCGGCGAGGCGCAGCTGGCTCAGCGCCTCGGCGACAGCGTCGGGATAATGAGCCGGGTCGCCGGGCAGCGCCGCGATTTTGTTGCTGGTCCCTTGCCGAATGCCTTCCATTCCGGCGGCGGCGTACCCTTCGAAGATCGCGCGGTCTTCCGTGAACGCTATCCGCTTCGCCGCATCTTTCAGCGGCTGCCAGTCCGAATCATTTGCGCCGCGATCCACGTCGTCGATCGCCTGCCGATCCAGTTGGAATGGAGCGCGGAGTTCGACCAGCGCCTTGACCTGACGTTGCCGCGCAATGATACCGTCGCCGGGAGCCGCCAGATCCTTCAGATGGCCGGTACCGACCGCGGACAGCATGACGCCGCCCGGACCTTTGACATCGACCACCCGCCGCCCTGCCAGGTAGCGTTTCAGTGTGCGCTGCGCTTCTTCTTCGATTTGAGCCCACGCGCCGTCCGAGATTGGGGCAAGCTCGCGGTGCAGATTATTCATCGCGCGATTCTCCTTTCAGTGAGCCGATGCCGAGCGAGCCGTCGCCTGCATGCGGGGTATCTGGCGAAGAGCCGGTCTGATTGGCGGCGGGTGCGGCCGCTGCCACTGCGCCGGTGGGCGTTACGCTGTCGAGGAACGATGCCGGCGGCGCGAAGAACAAACTGCCGGTGACGGCGCGGCTGAAGTCCAGTATTCGATCGTAATTGCCCGGGGGCTGTCCGACGAACATGTTCTGCATCATTTGCTCAATCGTCCGCGGGGAGCGCGCGTAACCGATGAAGTACGTACCAAACTCGGTCTGTCCCGGGCGGCCGAAGATTCCGTTGGCGCGGAAGATCTTCTTCTCGACCCCATCTTCAACGATGGTGGTAAGTGCGTTGTGCGCGGAGGTCGGTTTGACGGTGTCGTCCAATTCGATATCTGAACCCTTGGTGCGGCCGATGATCCGCTCCTGGACTTCCGTCTGCAACGCGTTCCATCCCGTGAGATCGTGCAGATACTTCTGCACGACCACGTAACTGCCGCCGGCGAAGGCTGGATCGTCGTCGCCGACCAGCGCCGCCTCGAGCGCCTCGTTGTCAACCGGGTTCTCGGTGCCGTCAACGAAGCCGAGCAGATCGCGGTTATCAAAATAGCGGAAGGCGTGGACTTCGTCTTCGACCGTTACCGAGTCGCCGAGCGCGGACATGATCTGTGTCGCGAGTTCGAAACAGAGATCCGTCCGCTCGGCGCGGATGTGGAAAAGCACGTCGCCCGGCGTGGATACCGCGTGGCGCGACCCAGCGCTGATTTCGCGGAACGGATGGAGTTCCGCGGGCCGTGGCTCTCCGAACAGCCGATCCCACGCCGCGGATCCAAAGCTCATCACGCAGGTAAGCTTTGCCGCAGTATCGCGGAACCCAATTGCGCGCAGCAGGTTGGCCAGATCAGGGCACAGCGAGCGGACTGCTGTCACGCTCTCAGGACGCGGACCAATCGCAACGACCAGAAACAAGGACGCCGCCGTCGGCCCCATCACCACGGCCTGCGGGATGGAAGGTTGCGGGTAGGTCGCGGTCCTGGTCGCGTCGGGGTTAGGCACAGCGGAGCATTTGAGCATGATCGCGAAACTGGGAAAAGGCGATCGCGACGAGGCCGCTCCGTTCAGAACAGGAGAAATCCTGTACTTCTATACTTGCCCGATCTATGACTGTTCTTAAGCTCGGCGATTCGATCGAGGAGGTCCTCATCATGCACGTTGGATATGGCGCAGTATTCCAGAATCCCAACAACGCACTTCCTGATGCCGAGGTTTATCGCAACGAACTGCGCCTCGCCGAGATGGTCGAGCAGCTCGGCTTCGATTCCATCTGGGGCGTCGAGCATCACTTCGACGACTACACGATGTGCCCCGACGTGCTGCAATTCCTCTCCTACATGGCCGGCCGCACCTCGCACATAAAGCTCGGATCGGGCGTGGTCGTGCTGCCGTGGCACGATCCCATCCGCGTCGCAGAGCAAGTCGCGCTGCTCGATCACGTTTCCAACGGCCGCGTGATTCTTGGCCTTGGCCGCGGTCTCGCGCGAATCGAGTACGACGGTTTCCGCCTCGACCAGAACGAAGGCCGCAACTTGTTCGTCGAATACGCCGAGCTGGTTTTGAACGCGCTCGAAAACGGTTACATGGAAGGCGGCAAATTCACCCGCCAGCCGCGCCGCGAGATTCGTCCGCGCCCCGCGCGCTCGTTCAAGGGGCGCACCTATGCCGCCGCCGTCTCGCCCGAGTCGATGCCGATAATGGCGAAGCTGGGCGTCGGCCTGCTGGTGATTCCGCAAAAACCGTGGGACGCGGTCAAAAAAGATTTCGAGGTCTACCACAAGGTCTGGCGCGAGGTTAACGGCGACGCGCCCGCGCCCAAGCCGCTCTCCGGCGGCTTCTGCGTCGTCGACGAGAACAAAGATCGCGCCGAAGAGCTCGCGATGAAATGGATCGCCGCCAACTACCACACCGTCATGAAGCACTACGAGATGACGTCGCCGGAGTTCGGCACCAAGAAGAGCTACGAGTTCTACAGCAACGTCAGCAAGTTCATCAAAAAGACCGGGCCCGACGTTGCCGCGCGCGACTTCGCGATGCTGATGCCGTGGGGCACGCCCGACCAGGTGCTCGAGAAGTGCGCGTTCATCCGCGACACGATCGACGCCAACGGAGTGTTTTCAATTTCAGTTTCGGCGGGATGCCGTACGAGGATGCGGAACGCAGTATCAAGTGCTTCGCGAAGTATGTATTGCCCGAACTGAAGAAGTGGAACACAGAGCCGCTCAAGAATCCGGCTCCGATCCGATCGTCCGCCGCCGCCCGCTGAACTTGTTCTGTCCGCGATTGTCCCCCTTCTCACAATCGGAAGGGGTCATGGGTTAGGTTTCTGCGTTTCCTCAAACATGCGCCGACCCTAAACAAGAATTAAAACCTCAGCATAGGAGACGGGCCAATGCCGGACGTCGATAAGTACGAAATCCTGGTTCTAGGAAGCGGAGAGGCCGGTAAGTGGACAGCCTGGACGATGGCCGATGGGGGTCATCGCACTGCGATGGTCGAGCGGAAATGGCTCGGCGGTTCGTGCCCGAATATCGCGTGCTTGCCGAGCAAGAACGTGATCTATTCCGCGAGAGTAGCATCGCTGGCGCGGCGCGGCGCCGAATTCGGACTGGAAATGGATAAACTCCGAATCAACATGGCCGGCGTCCAGCAGCGCAAACGCAAGATGGTCGAAGCGGAACATCAATTCCACGCTAAGCGGACCGCCGACGCTGGAATAGAATTGATCATGGGCGAAGGCCGCTTCGTCGCTCCGAGAACCGTTGAAGTCGCGCTCAACGATGGCGGCACTCGGCGGATTGTTGGCGAACGTCTATTCCTCGACCTGGGTTCTCACTCGGCGATGCCCAATGTTCCCGGGCTCGCCGCGGCGAATCCGATGACCCATATCGAGGCGCTCGATCTCGATCGTCTTCCACGTCATCTCATAGTGATTGGCGGCGGCTACATAGGCCTTGAACTCGCGCAGGCGATAAGGCGGTTCGGATCGGATGTGACCGTGATCGAACAAGGCGCGCAGCTTGCCGAGCGGGAAGATCCTGACGTTGGTGCCGCTCTCCTTGATTTGTTTCACAACGAAGGAATCGAGGTGTTGCTCGGCACTCATGTCTCTCAGGTTGAGGGACAGTCAGGCAAGGAGGTTCGCGTCTACGCAAAAGGCGGCCCCGGCGAACGGACCATCGAAGGCACCGATCTTCTCGTCTCCGTCGGTCGGACTCCGAATACGAAAGGAATAGGACTGGAGCAAGTCGGTGTCGAGCTCGACGAGCGTGGCTATATCAAGGTCAACGACCGGCTGGAGACGACCGCATCCAACGTGTGGGCGATGGGCGATTGCGCGGGCAGTCCGCAATTCACACACGTCGCGTACCACGACTTCCGCGTCGTGCGTGACAACTTGAAGGGCGGCAATCGAACCACGAAGGATCGCATCGTGCCGTTCTGCATGTTCACCGATCCGGAACTGGCGCGCGTCGGCCGCAACGAGACCGAGGCGAAGCGCGACAAAATCGAATATCGGGTCGCGACACTGCCGATGGCGAATGTGCTCCGCACCCACACGATTGCCGAACCGCGCGGCTCTATGAAGATGCTGATCGGCAAAGACAGCGACGAAATTGTGGGCTTCACCGCGTTTGGTATCGAGGCAAGCGAGCTGATGGCGGCAGTTCAGACCGCGATGGTTGGACGACTGCCGTACACCGCGTTGCGCGACGCGATCTTCGCGCACCCGACAATGTCCGAGGGGCTGGTGTATCTCCTATCGCAGGCGTTCTCCGCAGGAGCTACACGCTAGGCTCCGGGCTTTTCACTATCGTGCGCATGCCCGATCGCATGTCGCAGCTTGCGATCGAGCTTGGCGCAGTTGAGCACGACCTTCTCCGAGTGCACCGACTCGACCGCGCTGATCGGAACCGTGAAGTCGCCCGCATTTTCGACGTAGATAACCAGCTCGGGCCGGCCGCCGGGAGCAACCTGGCGAACGGCGCCAAACTCCTCGCCTCCGTCGGAAACAAATGCCTGGAACCCAACTTTGATTTTTTCCTGCACGACGTATTTCTCCACTGCGCCAGCGGTCTGGACCTATTCGCTATTCGTCAGTATCCGCCGAAATCCAGCGGGGGTCGAGTTGAACTCTTTGCATGCTGTTTTCCTCTCGTTTAACACGTCGGTTTGCGCACGACTCCGTCTTCTGGTACTCGGATGCTTCATGGTTTTTGCACTTATGACAACAAAGCTCCGCTTGGGCGCGTCGATTGCGGTCGTGGCTCTTTTTCTTTCGATCCTTTCGTCGACCTGCGAGGTGTCGGCACAGGATAACCCGTCCGGGGTGGACGTGATGCGTCGCGGCGGTGAATACCTGCCCCACATTTTCGCACCTAAGGGCAGTCCCAGGACCACCAACAAGCCTTTGATCGATCACGGCGGTCCGGTTCTGCCGACTTCTCACGTTTATGCGCTCTACTGGGGTCCGGTGCCGACTGACATCTCCAACGCACTGGAAACTTTTTTTTCGGGTTTTGGCGGCAGCAGTTACGCGAACATCCTGACCCAGTACATGCGCGGGGTTCCGCCCGCTCCGCCTGCCTCCAGCTATGCGACCCTTCCGCCGGACGGTTCCGCCCCGCCGACGCACGCACCGTCGGTCAGGACCATCGTCAATGAAGTGTGCGCATCGCTGGGCGCCAGCGCTCCAGATCCCGCGGGTGTGTACTTCGTGATCACTTCCAATTTTCCCAAAGGCGCCAGCTTTTGCGCGTACCATTCGTTCGGAACGTGCAACGGCAGCTTGATTGCCGTGGCGTATCTTCCCAACGTGACCGGCGTCCGTGGGTGCGACATTCCCTCTCTAAGCCCCAGCTCCAATCCTTTTGGCAACGGCGGCCAATCGATGGCAAACGTCGCCGCGCACGAACTGTCGGAATCGATAACCGACCAGCTCATAAGCGCCTGGTTCGATACGAGCGGGCAGGAAGTTGGTGATAAGTGCAATTTTCAGTTCGGCTCTCCCGTGACGCTCAGTAACGGGTCGGAGTGGCGCCTTCAGGACGAGTGGTCGAACTCGAACCTCGGCTGTGTTCAGTCGATTCCGTAAATTCACCCTTCCTTATTTGCCCACGAACTTCGGTGCGCGTTTTTGCTGAAAGGCTGTGATCCCTTCCTTGTAGTCCGCCGTTCGACCCGCGGCGCCTTGCGCCTGAGCTTCAAGTTTCAGAACGGCGAAGAGGCCCATCGCTTCTTCGTCGATTCTGCGTACCAGGCGCTTCGATTGCATGAAGGCCGCGGTTGGTCCTTGCGCAACCTGCGTCGCGATCTTGTACGTCTCCGCGACGAGCGAATCCCTCGGCATGCTGCGATTCACGAGTCCCAGTTGTGATGCTTCGACCCCTGAGAGCAGTCGTCCGCTGTAAATCAGCTCGAGCGCGCGATGCGTTCCCAGGCGCGAGACAAAAAACGAATGGCCACCCGAGTCGAGTACCGCGCCGATACGCGCGAACGGCGATCCAATCTTCGCGTCGTCGGCGACATAGACCACATCGCATCCCAGCGCGAGTCCCAGGCCCACTCCCAGGCACGCGCCATGAACGGCGGCGAAGGTCGGCGCCGCGAAGGAGACGATTCGCTTGATCAGCGGATTGAACGTCGTCTCGATTATCGCTTCGGCGTCCTCGTCGCCCGGATGTGCGTCCGCGAGGTCGCGGCCCGCCGAGAAGGCCGGCCCCTCGCCCCGAATCATCATCGCGCGCACGCCTTGCGACGCTGCGCGCTCGAGGGCTCTGTTGAGTTCGGCGACCATCGCGTCGTTCAACGCGTTCATCTTGTCGGGCCGGTTGAGAACAATTTCCGCGAGACTGTTTTCGACCGACAAATCGACGCTCATATTCGTGGCCTCTGAGGTTTTTTCAGAACACCGGGATAATGTCCTCGGCGGTGATATCGCCGACGTCAACTCCCTCAATATCAAGTTCGGGAATCGCGGGAAACTGGATGTCCCATCGCTCGACCAGCTTGCGCACGCGCGCGATCGCAAGGCGCCAGTTGTCGGCCTGCTGCTCGTAGGTGAGAATTCCGAGTCCGGCTTCGCGCGCCGTGCGCAACAAGATCCGATGGTTATGAAGAAAGTAGCCGGGCAAATCCCAGAACTGTCCCGGCGGCTCCCACAGCACCATCGAGAGAAAGACGAACCCTGCCCGAAGCTGCTTGGTGATGAAAGTTTTGTGCTCGTCGGTGAGACCCGGCCACTCCTTCTCAAGGAGGTTGATACAAATCTGCAGATGCCGCGCTTCGTCGCGTCCGATTTTCGTGAAGATCTCGCGGAACACCGGATGCGTCGTGGCGTGCGCCATGCCGTGGAACAGCGTCGACGACGCCACTTCGCCCATCATGAACGAGGTGAAGATCACCGCCAGCGGATAGCGATCGATCGCGCGATTGTAACCGGTCCAGTAGCGGCCGCCATTATGATACAGCCAGCCGATATTGTTGAGCGCGACCCGCTGGAGTTCGCTGGTCGGCGTAAAGCCTTGCGGCCCGTTCGGCACCAGGCGCTGGATAACCCGCTGGCAGGTTTCCTCGTGATTGGTTTCGTCGCGAGTGATCGAGAAGAAGCATTTGCGGACCGGATCTTCCTCGTGCATCTCCCACGCATGAATCGTTGCGCGCGCGAACACCGCCGGACCCGACGAGTCGAAGTTCGACAGCAGCGCCCACCAGTACATGATCGCGACCTTCTCGTCGTCGCTCCATGCCTCGGGCGAAAGCTCGCTCCAGTTGATATCCGCGGGATTGAAGCCTTCGCGCTTGGCGCGCTCGTAGATTTCCGCGAGCTTCGGCGTCTCGGTTCGCCATTCGATCGGAAAGATATTCGGCTGGGCAACGGCGGGCGCCTCGACCAGGCCGCCTGCGGGTATTTCGAATTCACTCATCGGCGTTATCTCCTGATCTAATCTACCTACCATTCGGTTGATTTGTCAAAAGGCGTCGTCGATCGCCCTGATCCATCCCCTCGAACGCAATCCGGAACACAGCATCGGCCACTTCGGGCGCATCGAGGTCGCCGCCCGTCCGGTACCATTCAGTGATCGAGTTGAGCATTCCAAACAGGAGCCGGGTTGCCAGCCGCGGCTCGACGTCGGCGCGTAAATCTCCCTGGCGCTGCGCATTGCGCATCAGCTGGGCGATCAGATGGTCAAAGGCGCGCCGCCGCTCCATGATCCGCCGCTCGACCGGAGTGTTGCCCCGAACCCGCAGCAGGAGAGCCACTTCGGGCAATTGCTCGACGGTGATCTCGATCGTGCGATGCACGATGTACCTGAGACGCGCCTCCGCGCGGCCCCGCTTTGCCGGCCTCTCGTCGAGCACTGCGAACAGTGCGTCGAGGGCGCGTCCGACGCCGCGCGCCAGCAGCTCTTCCTTGCTGCGAACGTGATAGTAGATGCTGGCCTTGGTGATTCCCGCCGCGCGCGCGACGTCGTCGAGCGTGCTGCCGTCGTAGCCGCGCTCGCGAAATACGCGCACGGCCACATCGAGAATCGCGTCGAGGTTATACGGCTTGCGCTGTTTCGCGGACGGACGGCCCACGCGTTGTCGCCTCCAATGGCCGAGTAGTTTGACTGGATGCGCGCGCGCTTGCCAGTCTCCTTCCAGCGTCACTGGTGTCGCCTCAGTGTCAGTGGTGTCTCAGTGTCAGTGATCTTTCCAGGAGGAATCGCGATGAAGTTCGGAATCGCAATCCGCAACATGGGTCCGCAATCCAACCGCTCGACTATTCGCGCCTGCGCTCGAATCGCGGAGCAAGCCGGCTTCGACGCGCTCTTCTTATCGGATCATTTATGCATCCCACCCGACCAGACTGAAGGTTCCGGTGGACGCTATCTCGATGTGCTCGCCACGTTGGCCTTCATCGCAGGCGCGACCGAGAAAATCCGGCTCGGTGTCTCGGTGCTGGTTGTTCCCTATCGGCCCACCGTATTGACGGCGAAGCAGGTAGCAACGATCCAGGAGTTATCAGATGAGCGAATGATCCTCGGCATCGGGGTCGGCTGGATGAAGCCGGAGTTCGATGCGCTTGGCGTTGAGTTTCGCCGTCGCGGAGCGATTACCGATGAAACACTCAACGTGATTTATCACTTGTTCAGCGCTGATGTTCCGGGTGCGTACAATGGGAAGCTGGTGAAGTTTCCCTCGTTCGTTTTCCTGCCGAGACCGAAGCGCCCGATAATTTGGATCGGCGGCAACGGCCCGGCAGCGATGACTCGCGCGGTCAAGTTCGGCGACGGCTGGCATCCGATGTTGCCCGCGACGGAACTTAAAGCAAAAGTTGAAGAATTGCATGCAGGTGCGCTCGCAGCCGGACGCGCCGTTCCTGAGATCATCGTCCGGCGAGGACTCAAGCTCGACGATCCCGCCGCCGCGCGCGCAAAAGTCGCGGCTGAGCAGGAAGGCGGCGCGACGTATTTCATCCTGGACCTGGGACGCTATCCTGACGAGCAATCATTCGGGAAATCAGTCGAGACCTTCATGACGAAAGTCGCGAGCTAGATAATTTTGTCGCGGCGAAGCGATTCGAGGTCGTCTGCGCTGACTCCCAGCATGTCGCCATAGACGCGATCGTTGTCGTGGCCGATCGGTACCGAGCCGCGCACGATTTTTCCCGGCGTCAGCGAGAACTTTGGCGCGACACCGATGCCCTTCACTTTGCCCACCTGCTGGTCTTCCCATTCGACGTGCATCCCGCGCGCGCGATATTGCGGATCCTCGGCGATGTCCTTGCTCGTCATGATCGCCGAGCACGGCACGTCGGCGCTTGTCATCGCCGTCACGACCTCCTTGACGGTGCGCTCGGAAATCCATCCGCGCAGAATCGCGTCGAACTCGATTCCTTCGATCGATTCGAGTTGCGTGCGCGCCGTTTCCCATTTCGGGTCGGCGGGATCAAGGCCGATCACGCGCAGCATCCGCGCGTACACGTCGCCGATCGCACCCATCACGACCCATCCGTCGCTAGCCTGGAACGAGTCGAGCGGCTGGAACCCCTGCGCGCGATTTCCGGAGCGCTCGCGCACGACGCCCTTCTGAAAATACTCGACCATCGTGCCGCCCAGGGTTTTGTGAATCGCCTCGTACTGCGCGACGTCGATCGACTGACCTTTGCCGGTCGTGCGCGCGTAGGTCAGGGCGGCGAGCGACGACCACATCGTGAACAGCGCGGTGATGTAATCGCCGGTCCACGGTGCTGCTCGCGTCGGCGGAGTCGGATCGGGAAAACCGGTCTGGCTCATCATGCCGCCGACCGCCTGGCCGACCACGTCGTACGACGCGCGATGGACATAATCAGGGTCGCCGCTCTGCCCGAATCCCGAGACGTGGGTGATGACCAGCTTCGGATTGACCTTCCATACCGATGCGTCATCGAGGTTCCACTTCGGGTAGGTTCCCGGCCTCGAGCTCTCCATCCAGATGTCGGCGCGCGCGATCAGCTTCAGAAAGATTTCGCGGCCGCGCGGCTTCGACGAGATCGAGCGAGATGCAAAATACGTTGCGGCGTTCCTGGATCCAGGTCGTCGCGACGGCGGATTTGCCGTCCCTGGTCGCGAGCCTGATGCCGATATTGCGCCATCCGACGTCGCCAATTCCCGGCCGCTCGATCTGGATCACTTCAGCGCCCATCTCGGCCGCCAGTTCGGCGGCGAATGGCTGCGCAATCAACGTTCCGGTCGAGACGATCTTAACGCCCTGTAGCGGCCCGAATTTTTCAGTAACGAGACTATCTATGCTCATGGTTCCGGCGATGATGCCTGCTTTTGCCCGGAGGGAGCAACTCGGAATTGAACGTGAAATGCCTGGTCAGCTTGCAGTGACCTGCACGTATCGCGACAGGTTGCGTCCTGATTGCATGCCGTTCGCGGACAGCGTTTTCCGATACCGCCTTGCGGGCTATTATTTAGTGAGCATATTTGTTCCAAGGGTGCCGTGAATTCACCTATAGCTCTTCTCAAAAGCGATTCCCTCAACCGGCGCGAACTTACGTTCAAGGCTCTTGCAGGGCTTTGCGGCGGCGCGATTGGATGGCTGCCGGTCGAGCTCGCTTCGCATAACTCTCATCTCGGCGAGGCCCAGACTACCGGTGCGTTGGTCGCGTACTACCTGTCGGCAGCGATTGCCGCAGGCTTGATTGGCGCGTTCATCACCGCAGTCGACACGTCAGAGCTTCGAATCACGCCGGAGACCCAGCGGCGCTTCATCCGCGGCTTTTTGATCTGCGCGGGGCTGTCCTTTGTCTCGACCTGGCTCGGAAATCTGGTCTTCAATTGGGTCCTGCAGGCGGGCGGAGTCGGCTTCAGCCCGAACGGTGAGCTGCTCTCGGGGTCGATCATAACTCTCGTCATCGCGAGATTGATGGGATGGGCAATCGACGGAGCGTTGGTGGGCGCCGGCGTGGGATTTGCGACGCTCACGATGGACAACGTCCCCAAGGGCGCGGTGGGAGGACTGGTGGGCGGAGCGGTCGGCGGAATCGCGTTCGACTTGATCGGCTCGATCGCCGGTGGCGGGCTGGCATCGCGCTTCTTTGGGGAAGCGGTCACCGGCCTTGCGATCGGATTGTTCATCGGGCTGGTACAGGAGCTGACCAAGGCCGCGTGGGTCACGGTTGAGCAGGGACGGCTGCGCGGACGTCAGTATCGAGTCGAAGGCGCGCGCGCGACAATCGGACGTGCCGAGGAAAATCCGATCGGTCTGTTCGGCGATACTTCGGTGCAACAGCGGCACGCGGTGATCGAACGGCGCGGCGCCGATTACGTGATCAGGAATATCGCCAATCAGGAGGGAACCTTCGTCAACGGCAAGCGAATCGAAACCGTTGACCTGCACGACGGCGATAGAATCAACATCGGCGGCTACGAAATGATGTTCCATCTGCGCGGGACGTCGTCGGCCGCGCGCCAACAGGCGTCACTCGCGGCAGACGCGGTGAATCCCGCGCATATCGCCACGCGGCTGGCGGGAGCAAACGCCAGGGTCGACGGGCCGAGCCTGGTCGATGCGTCGGGGCAGGCCTATCCGGTGCGCGCCGGCACGGTTACCCGTATCGGGCGCGCGCTCGACAACGAAATCGTCGTGAGTCATTCGTCGATCTCACGGCATCATGCGAGTATCGAAAATTCCAACGGCTCATTCGTGGTGCGCGACCTCAACAGCCAGAACGGAACGTTCGTCGGCAATCGGCGAGTGACCGAGCCGACCCGCGTGAACGACGGCGAGCCTGTACGCTTCGGCGACGCGCAGTTTACCTTCCGTGGCTGAAGCAGATTTCGAAAAGCCCAGGTTCTGTTCGCGATGCGGCCAGCCGATCGTCGTGGCCGAGGCGAGCTTCTGCAAATCCTGCGGCGCTCCCGTGACGCAATTTCCCGTTGCTGCACCGAACCCCGGGGTTCAACCCGGTGCTGGCGCTCGTTTTGAGCATCGTTCCCGGCGTCGGCCACATCTACCGCGGCAAACCGTTCAAGGGAATCATGTGGTTTTTTTTCGTATCGATCGCTTATGGAATGGGGCCGCCGTTCGGTATCCTGATTCACATCATATGCGCGGCCAATGCTGCCTTCTCGGACGCGATCCGGGAAGACCTGCCGGCGCGATGATCCCTTAAACGCCCTCGGGCTGCTATAAAATTGGGTAATGGTTAGATTCTGACTGCAGGGATGATTGCGCCCAACACAATCGTCGGCGGACGTTACCGCGTGATGAGGCCGCTTGGCGGAGGCGGCATGAAACTCGTGTATCTCGCCGAGGACCTGCGCCTGGCCTCGCGCGAGTGCGCGCTGGCCGAGATGGTCGATACTTTCACCAGCCCCGAAACTCAGAAGCAGGCGGTCGCCGCGTTTCAGCGCGAGGCCGACATGCTCGCGCAACTCAGCAACGAACATATCCCGCGCGTGTTCGATCGCTTCAGCGACCAGAACCGCCACTATCTCGTCATGGAGTATATCGACGGGATAACGCTCGAGCAGAAACTCCAGAACGCCGGCGGCAAGCTTCCTGAGAGCGAGGTTATCGACGTGGCGCTGCAGGTTCTCGACACGCTCGAGTATCTGCACAACCTGGAACCTCCCGTGATTTATCGCGACCTGAAGCCGTCGAACGTGATGCTGACGCCGTCGGAGCAGGTCAAGCTGATCGACTTCGGAATCGCGCGACTTTTCCAGCCGCTCAGCAACGCCACGATGATCGGCACGCAGGGCTACGCGCCGCCCGAGCAATATCGCGGCAAGGTCGAGTTCCGATCTGACCTGTACGCGCTGGGCGCCACGATGCATCATGCGCTGTCGGGCCGCGATCCAGCGCTCGAGCCGCCGTTCAGTTTTCCGCCGCTGCGATCGCTATGTCCCGACGTCACTCCCGCGCTTTGTGAGCTGATCGATCAGGCGCTCAAGTACGACGTGGTCTTGCGCGTGGCCGACGCGGCGGAATTCCGGCAGCGGCTGATGGCGATCAAGTCGGGGACGCCGATCACGATGCCGCAGCGGAATTCGTCAACCGCGCAGTCGTCGCGTCCGCAACTCAGGCTGCCGCTCAGCGGCGTCAAGGGCAGAGAGCAGCAAGCGTCGGCGCCGACGATGCTGAGCAATCAGATCGACACGCAATGTCCGCGATGCGGCCGAAGCATCCCGGTGGATTCGAATTTCTGCTCGTTTTGCGCGGCGGACGTGACGGGACGATTGTCGGCGATGGATCGCGGTGCGACGCCCGAGGCGCAGACGATCATACTCGACGACGTCGCTTCGCCTCGCGAATTTCCCGGTCCGATCTTCCATGAGCGTCATCGCCGACGGCGTCCGGCGCGAACGCTCGCGCTGGTGGTCGGTGGATTTTTTCTGTTGGGGTACCTGATTTTCCATTCGTCACAGCCTCAACCCTCCGACGGCGACACCGGGCCCGGACCCGACTATGGTTCGGTCCCTGCGGTGCCGAACCCTGACGCGCCCGTACCAGGGGAACCGGCCGAGCCGGCGCATACGGAGCCGCGGGAGATCGCACTGCGCCGCGCGCTCGACGCGCAGGGCTACAACTCGGTCCGTTTCAAAATGGATGGCGACACGATCATTCTCTGGGGCTCAGTGCCGACCGAAGCCGATCGCCTGATGGTGCAGACGCAGATTTTCCTGGTCGCGCGAATTTTCTCGATCGAAGACCATCTCCAGGTGCGCGATAACTTCTTCGCCGAGCCGTAGCATCCACTTCATGATCGCCGACCTGCACGTCCACACCAAGCTTTCGTCCGACTCGAACGTCGCGCCGGAGCAGTATCTCGAATTCGCAAAGACGTCGGGCCGCGGCCTCGGCGCGATCTGCTTCACCGAGCATCGGCTGTTCCCGAACGACGCCGAAGTTGAGCGGCTGTACTCTGAGCTCGCGGAGCGATTTCAAATTGCAATCTTCAGAGGAATCGAAGCCGACACCGACCTCGGTCATTTGCTGCTGTTCGGCGTCAACGACGAAGTGATGCGTCGATTCGATCTGACGGCACGGATGCTCAAGAGCGACAATCTGATCGAAGTGATTCATCACGAAGGCGGCGTCGCGATACCGGCGCATCCGTTTCGCGACTCAGGTTATGGCTCGCGGCTGGACGCTCTGCTCAGCCGGCATGGCGCGGCGATTGGCGCGGTCGAGGTGCTGAACGGCCAGAACTCGATCGAGGAGAATCGGCGCGCGGAGGACGCGGCGCTCAAGCTCGGGCTGACGGCAGTCGGCGGCAGCGATGCGCATTTCGCGACGGCAAAATGGTTCATGACGGTCGCGACGGAATTCGAGCGCGAGGTTAAGACGGTCGAGCAGATGTGCGCGGAAATCCGCGCCGGACGCGCGCGTCCCTACGTCTTTCCCGATCCGCTCGATTGAGCTGAAACCCGTGCCGCAGCTGCCGGCTCGACGCTCTCCAACTCGTGCGTGAATTGCCGGATATCTTGCGAACGCCCCGCAACGACTAGTTCGTCGCCCTCCTTGAGCGGACGGTCGGGCGCGATCGGCGCGAATCCACTATCCGGATTGTTCGCATCCTGAACGGCCAGCACCGTAATGCTGAATCGCGCGCGCGGGTCGAGCTGACGCAACGTTTTCCCGGCGGCGTTGGCAGGGACGCTGATGCGCGTGACGCGATAGCCGGTCGCCCAGTAGATATTGGTGTCGCGCGTAGCGAGCGTCGAGAGCGAGACCGACACGCGATTGAGTGCTTGCGCAATTTGCCGGCTGGTGACGAGCCCGAGAAATCGCCGGGTGAGGCGCTCGACCACCGGAATCTCGTCGAGACCGTCATGTTCCATCAATTGGCTCGCCTCGTCGAGATTCGCATCGAGCGCCACGGTCGGGCCGTGCACATTGCAGATGTCGAATGCGTTCACCAGCGGACCTAGCTCCTGCCCGCCGCCGATCACGGTCAACAAATCCCGCACGACGATTGTACCGGCGAGCTCGCCCTCGCTGGAAAGCACCGGCAGGGTGGATTGCGCGGTCTCGCCCGCGGTGCGCAAGACCTCGGCCAGCGAAGTATTCTCGGTTACGATCGTCACGTTTTTCGTAACCACCGCGCTGACCGGAATGAGTGCGAGCGCGAGGCGTTCGCGGCCGATTTGCAGCGTCTTGCCCTCGCGCGCGAGGCGGAACTCGTCGATCGATTCGGTTTCGATCGCGCGCGCCACGACCAGCGCCGTGATCGTCGCGATCATCGAAGGCAGCGCGATAGTGTCGCTGCGCGTCATCTCCCAGAGCAGGAACAGCGCCGTCAGAGGCGCATGCGTGGTCCCCGCCAGAAACGCGCCGAGCCCGACCAGCGCGTACGATCCGCGCGGGCCTGTCAGGTGTGGAATCGCCATCGCCGACACGCGCTGGAACAAGCCGCCCGCCATCGTGCCGATGAAAAAAGTCGGGCCGAAGGAACCTCCGGGCGCGCCGCATCCGAGCGACACGCTGCTGGCGAAGATTTTCGCGCAGGTCAGCGCAGCCAGCATCCCGATGCCGAACTCGCCCGCCATCGCGCGGTTGATCACCGGGTATCCGTCGGACAGATTTTC
The DNA here is from genome assembly GCA_963733715.1 of uncultured delta proteobacterium. Classification (GTDB taxonomy): domain Bacteria; phylum Desulfobacterota; class Binatia; order Binatales; family Binataceae; genus Binatus. The sequence goes on along the minus strand of CAVTEN010000020.1, from coordinate 413,958 downwards.
CGGAAGCCAGATTGCGATCACGCCAACCACCGCGAGTCCCGCCTCGAGCTTGACCCAGACCGGGAGATTCAGCCGGCGAAACCACGCCTCGGTTGCGTTGAAAAATCGGATGTAACCCGCGGCAAGCACGCCGAGCACCGCGCCCATCAGCGCATAGGTCGCCATCTCCCAGTAGCTGCGCAGCAGGAACTCGGGCGCGGCGAAGACGACCGCATTGCCGATAATCGCGCGCGACGTGATCACCGCGGTGAAGGTGGCGATGATCAGCAAAGTGAGATTGGCGATTTCGGTGTGGCCGAGCAGAACGATTTCCTGCGCGAACATCAGGCCGCCGATCGGCGCGTTGAAGGTCGTCGCGATACCCGCGCCCGCGCCCGCCGCCACCAGTACCTTGGCGCGATCGGGCGACAGCTTTCTGATCTGCGCGATAGTCGAGCCGATCGCACCTCCAACTTGCGCGATCGGACCTTCGCGTCCGACGGACGCTCCTGATCCCAGTGAAAGCGCGGCGCCCGCTGCTTTCACGAAGATCCACCGGCGCTTGAGCCGCGCGTTGCCGAGATTCACCATTTCCAGGAAATTCGGAAAGCCGTAGCCGAGCACATCTCCGGGAAAGATGCGGTCGAGCACCAGGATTGCGACGCCGCCGCTCAGCAGGACGATCGGAATCAGTGCGCGATGGAATCCGCCCTTGTCAATTCCGAGCGCGTGCCATTCGAGCCCGCGAAACACCCAGGTTGAAAATTCGATCAGCTGGCGAAAACCGAGATTTCCAAGCGCCGCAAGCACGCCCACCGTCACCGCCAGAAGGATCAGCTGTACGTATTCGAACTGATCGACGCGCAGCGAAAGTGTAGGTCGTCGCATCAGTAACCCCGTCCCGTGAACGCGCTAACTGCCACGAACTATACGCCGAGGAAACGGTGCGCGACCGCCAGGAATTCGTCGAGGCGATCGTGATGCACCCAGTGGCCGGCCTTGTCGATCGTCACCGACTCCGCGTGCTTGAACGCCTGGATGCGCCCGTCCTTGACCCAATCGCCCGCCCACGATTCCGTGCCGCGAATCAGCAGCGTCGGGCACGTGATGCGTCCCCAGATTTCGCGCGCGTCGCGGTTGTTGAACATATACGGCGACGTCGCGTGAACGTAGTTGTCGAACTTCCACGAGTAGGTGCCGTTCTCGTTGCGGCGAATTCCCCAAATCGTGAGATGGCGCGCCTGCTCGCGGCTCAGATGCGGATTGGCCTCGATCATGCGCGCGAGCGCCTCCTCGATCGACGGATACTCGCGCACCTTGCGCCGCGCGAGCGTTTGCATCTGGCCGATCCAGTTGTTCATGCGCTCGTACGCGGGCGTGTCTTTGATCATTCCGGGCGGCGGACCCATCCCTTCGATCGAAACCACGCGCTTGACGGCATCGGGATGCGTGCCGGTGTATTGCAAAACGATTCCGCCGCCGAGCGAATGGCCGATGAGAGTTGCGGGCTCGGTCGACACGGCGTTCATGAGCTGCGCGAGGTCGAGCACGTAGTCGATCATCGAATAGCCGCTGCCTACAGCCCAGTCGGAGTCGCCGTGGCCGCGAAGGTCGGGCGCGATGATGTGAAAGTGCTGCCGCAGATCGAGCGCGACCCAATCCCAGTTGCGGCAATGGTCGCGGCCGCCGTGCACCAGCACCAGCAGCGGCTTGTCGGGATTGCCCCAATCGACGTAGTGCAGTTTCAGGCGCTGCGAATAAAAATAATGCGAAGTCGGCCCGATGATGCTATCGGCCATGTGCCGGTCTCTCCACGAGTCTTAGACGTGCGTCAAACGCTACAGGTTAGGCTGGATCTCGTCGAGTGCCGCGCGCGCCGTGCGAATGATGAACTCGATTTCGGCGTCACCGATGATAAACGGCGGCGTGATCATCATCGCGTCGCCACCCGCCTTCCCCGCCATCCCGGTCGCCGGATAAAAGAACAACCCTTTTCGAACCGCCGCACCCAGCACGCGATTGGTAACTTTCTTTTCAGGAGAGTACGGCCTGCGGGTCGCTTTGTCCTGCACAAGTTCGATTCCCCAGAACATCCCGGTGCCGCGGATGTCGCCGACCATCGGATGCCCCGATAGTTCTTCTTTCAAGCTCGAGCCGAGCCGCGCGCCGACTTCCGCCGATCGCTCGACCAGCCGCTCGCGCTCCATGATTGCCAGCACTTCGTCGGCAACCGCGCACGCCACGGGATGCGAGCTGTAGGTGTAGAACATGAACTCGGCCTTGGCGCGCTCGACTTCCTCGACCATCGATTCCTTCACCGCGATCATGCCCATCGGCATGTAGCCGCCGGTAAGGCCTTTGCCGCCGACCAGGATGTCCGGCACGACGTCCCAATGATCGACGCCGAAGCGCCGACCCGTGCGCCCGAAGCCGGTCATCACTTCGTCGGCTATCAGCAGCACGTCGTAGCGCGTACAGATCTCGCGAATCTTCGGCCAGTACTCCTTGACCGGAGGCACAACGCCGCCGCTCGATCCCATCATCGGCTCCGCGATAAACGCCGCGATCGAGTCGGCGCCATTCTTGAGGATCTCTTTTTCGAGCGCGGTCGCGCAGTCGAGATCGCATGATGGATAGGTCTTACCCCATGGGCATCGATAGCAGTACGTCGGATCGATCTTCGGCCAGTCCAGCAAAATGTGTTCGTAATCAGCGCGTCGCCCGCTCCCACCCGCCGACAACGCCGCGATAGTGTTGCCGTGATACGAGAAGCGACGCCCGATGATCTTGCTCTTCGACTGCTTGCCGCGAGCCTTGTGGTAGAGAATCGCAAACTTCAGCGCAGCTTCGACCGCCTCCGATCCGCCGCTGGTGAAGAAGAACCGCGACAGCCCCGCCGGAGTCCATCGCGTTAGACGCTCGACGAGTCTCTCGCGCTCGGCCGAAGTCCAGACCGGCACAATATAATCGAGCTTCGAGATCGTGCGCGCCGCCGCCTCGGCGATTTCGCGGCGTCCCTGCCCGATGTTCACCACTACTGCGCCGCCGCCAGCGTCGAGAATCTTGTGGCCGTCGGAGGTGTAGAGCCATGGGCCTTCGGCGCGCTCGATTCGAATCGGATCGTGCGGACCGCGCATGAACATAGGGACTGGCTGTGGCATAGCCGAATCTTAACTGTGAAAAGCTCTAGAGCCAACACGGCGGCACGGGAACAATCTAGATCGCGCGAAAACGCTGCATCGAGTTAGGGTTAGCGACTTTGCGTGAACGGAGAGAGAGGGCGCAAAAAGGCGACTGCGGTGTAGTTTGTCAGCGGGGTTGTCAGCGATTTCATGAATCGTCGTTGGCTCGCTGGTGGCGCTCGCGATAGTCGGCAATCGACTTGGGTAGGTTGTAAAGGTATTCAAGAAGATAGTCGAGAAACTCAACCACATCGCGTGCATCCGCTGCGGTAGCTCCTTCACTTTCACCATCCGGGTGCGTGGCATCGTTGCCCAGCAATCGTACTTCGTCGGACCACTCGCGCATGAGCGGCGGCAGGACACCCGTGGTCGCAAGATTCTCGATCTCTTTTTTGAGGTTGCTGCCCTCCGCCCCTTTTTCGCGAAGCGCAGCTTGCAAGGCGGTTCGGGCCATCACAGCGGCTGCGTCCCAACTCTCGCTCCGAAGGCTTTGACGCGCCTGTTTCCAGCATCGCCGTACTTCCGGTGGCCAAAATTCCGGCGGATCGGCCACACGCAGCGGCCAAGGTAGAACACGAAAATCGTGCAGTCCCTGCGATGGGCCGTGCTCACTGGCCGACCACAGCACCATGACGAACCCGGCGCAGTTAACGCACTTCAGCGTGTCGAAGTTGAGCGCCTTCCTGGAGTTTGGCTTTTTCTTGACCGCGTGAAACTCACGCTCAAATTTGCCGCGTTCGTTGCAGAAGGGGCACTCGATCGCGTGGTTCGCCAGGGTCTCTCCGAAGTTCCCTCTTCCTTCGCCTAGTTGCCACCAACTGTCCATAGGAATCGAAATTCTAGCACTCGGTGAAGGTGGGAAGCAGGACGTACACGCAGATCAGCGCGGGTGTTGGCGAAGGCCAGCGGACGAACCTGCGACGCCCGGCCTGTATGAACGAATTGACGATAAATCAGATCGCAAGGATGCGACTGCGAGGACCTGCAAACGACCCGGCAAGTTTGCGCCGACCTCGGTCAACTCTGCGCGAACACCCCATTCTTGACGCGACCCAACTGCGCGAAAGCGCTCGTCGTGGGTGACGGGTCCGAAACGAAGCTGAAGCCAAGATCATTCTTCGCCGACCACTTCATCGTCGCCTGACACAGGATCAGCTCTCCGGACGAACCCGGCGTGGTGACGGGTTCCCGGCTGGTTATGGGGCCACTCCATTCGATGTCGAAGCTGCACCTCGCGCCCACCGATACCGGCGTCTCGAAGCGGAATAAGGCATTCGGAATGTTGAAGAAGTCCGACACCACCAAGTCGGTCACGCTCAAGTGCGCAGTGCCGTTGCCGAGAGCGACGGGAGGATTCGCCGCCACTGGGACTGTCCAGAACAATCCGCTCGGATAGGGGTGGATTCCGGGGTCGAAGTCGTGGACCTGCGTCGAGAAGTTTACGAAGTCATACTGACCTCGGTAGAGGTCAAGTCAGACGAATCCGAAGGCGCCTTTGTGAATCGCCCCGTCGGCACCTACGTACACGCCGTTCATGAAGCGCATGTCGGTGTCGAAGAGCAGCGTTTCAGTGGAGCCATCGGGATTGGTCGCAGTACCGGTGCCTTGGATGTCGGCCACGCCTACCTTGCCATTGAAATCGGTGATCGACGATGGATCGATGCCGGGACCGAAGGAGACGAAGTGGAAGGGCACCCCTCCGACCACCGTGGCGTTAGGCGTCGGCACAGGTGCGATGCTCGACGTGTTTGCGGCGTGTGCGAGCGCGGGAATCAGGCCGACGCCTGCAGCAGCGCCGGCAACTGCCGCCATCGAGCCGATGAATGCTCTTCGCGTGAGAGCGTGCCTGACAGCGTGCCGAAGGTGATGCGAAACCGGGTCGGTGTCGGATGGTATCACCCATTGCTGGGCGTCCAATCTCAGCGGTGGCATAGCTATTCCTCCTGTGGCGGGAACGTAAGCCAACGACTATCGCCGAACGGGGTGGACTCTAGTGTCGGATCCAACCTTGCGTCAACAGACACCCACGCGCTCTGACCCCCCACGCGCTCGACCGCGCGCAACCAGCCCCGAAATGCTCGCCGCTGACGACCGCAGTCGCTTTCGCCGCGAGCACCGCCTCGCGCTGCTCCTTGTTCAATCCTTGCAGATAGGGTGGGTCACGCTCGGCCGCAGGCGCTTCCCCGGCCATCGCCAAAGGCGGCGTCGAGGGGGTCGCCATAAGAGTGTGGATTCGCGGTCATGTTCACTTATAATGTGGCAGCGGCCGGCGCGCCGTGTCGCGCGCAGATTCCTGGGGAGAAATCCCATGAGACGGTTCTGGGCAGCTCTCGGGTCCTTGCTCTTTTTCGTGATCGCACCGGGGACACTTGCAGTTTACGTCCCTTGGTCGATCACGGATTGGCATTTGAAACCCGCCTTTCTCGGACTTGATGCGTTGCGCGTTGTGGGCGCAGCGCTCGTCTTCCTCGGTCTCATTGTTCTCATTGAATCTTTCGCTCGCTTCGTATGGAAGGGTTTTGGAACGCCCGCCCCGGTCGCGCCGCCCATAAGGCTTGTGGTGACCGGTTTCTATCGGCGGGTTCGCAATCCCATATATATCGGCATCATCGCGATCATCATCGGCGAAGCACTCATTCTCGGCGACGAAAGGATGCTCGTTTACGCGGCGATCCTCTGGCTGTTCTTCCATGTTTGGGTCCTCGCTATCGAAGAACCCACGCTCGGCGGTTCATTTGGCGACGAGTTCGCGACCTTCAAGGCCAATGTCCCGCGCTGGTTGCCGCGGCTTACGCCTTGGGCGGGGCCTGCGAAAGACCAAGCCAGCTGAGGATCGCGTCGCCCCACGCGCTCGCACCGCGCGCTACCACCCTGAAACGCCCTCGCTGACGACCGCAGTCGCTTTCGCTGACACTTTCGCCCCGAACTCCCGCTGATTTGAAAACGGCGTCTTGCACAAACCCTTTGCGCTATCGCGACTTTCCCGCTGACGAAATCCGCGCGTCTTATAAGTTGTAAGCAGCGCGCTGCCGCCGGATGAATCGCTACTACTTGATAGCGCCGGACTCGCGCCAGCGGTCGAGCTCGTCCTTGCTGTAGCCGAGCTCGCCGAGGATTTCGTCGGTATGCTGCCCGAGTTGCGGCGCGAGCGACCTGATCGACGCCGGCGTGTCCGAGAATTTCGCCGAGATGCCGACCTGCTTGAACTTCCGGCCGCCCTCGCCTTCGACCTCAACGATCATGTTGCGCGCCTGTACCTGCGGATCGTTCGGCACTTCGTCGAGCGTGAGCATCCGGCCGACGCAGATGTCGTTCTTGATCAGAATCTCAAACCACTCGTCGCGCGTTCGAGTTTTGAACGTCTCGGTGAACACCTGCGCAATTTCCGCGCGTTTGCTCGAATCGTATTCGTGCGGAATAAAATCTTCGCGGCCAAGCGCGCGGCAAAGGTTTGCGAAGAACCACGGCTCGATCGCCGCGATAGTAATGTATTTTTCGTCCTTGGTCAGATAGACGTTGTAGTTCGGAATCCCGCCGTCGTTTATCGTCTCACCGCGCTTGGGCAGTTTGCCGTTGGCGAAAAATGTCGAGAACGCCTGCGCCAGCAGCGCGAGGCTGCCGTCCATCATCGAGATGTCGACGTATTGCCCACGCCCAGTCTGGTTGCGCGCGACCAGCGCCGCCAGCACTCCGATCGCGCCATGCATCCCGCCGCCGGCGTAGTCGGCAACGACGTTATGCGGAATCGTCGGCGGCTGCCCGGGACGTCCGAACAGCGACAGCACGCCGGCGGTCGCGATGTAATTGATGTCGTGGCCGACGAGATCGCGATACGGCCCGTTCTGTCCGAAACCGGTGATCGCGCAATAGATCAGCCGCGGGTTGCGCGACGAAAGTTTCTCGTAATCGATGCCGAGTCGCTTGGCGACGCCGGGCCGGTATTCCTCGACGATAACGTCGGCCCGCTGTGCAAGCCGGCTGTAGACTTCCTTGCCCGCGCCGCTCTTAAGATTGATTCCGATCGACTTCTTGTTGCGGGCCAGCGCGTTGTAGGGCGAGCTGTTGAAGCTGTTGCCGGCAGGACGCCTTCCGGCAGCGCCCGCTTGCTGCGCGCGTCGCCCGGTGGGAGGCCCCGGCTCCTCGATCCTGATCACTTCGGCGCCAAGATCGGCCAGGATCATTGTGCAGAATGGTCCCGGCGCGAGCTTGGTCAGGTCGAGTACTCTGATTCCGTCGAGTGGTGCAGGCATCGTCGGTCCCCCGGAAAGAACTATTGAATAAGCAAGTGCGCGAGTCGCGCTGCTATTGGTATGGATTCACTGGCTGCAAAAATGGATTTATCTGCGGCGCCTGCCGCGGTTCGGTTTGATCGCTGTCGGGCCCGAGGACGGTCGGCGGAATCGGCTGATAGTTGCCGCCGGCATTTTGATCGGTCTGACCGGTGTCACCGTTCTGACCATTGTCAGCGTTTTGATTCTCAGCGTTTTGATTGCCGTCGGCGTTATCGTTGTCGTTGTCGTTGTCGTCGGCGTTATCGTTGTCGTTGTCATTGTCGGTAGTGCCCATGCTGGGTTGACCGTCCTGACCGTCCTGCGCGAGGACTATCTTCGCTGGCGACTGATGCGTCCGGCAAGTTATCGGCGCGGAGTTCGCAGCGTCGCGATTCGAAGCGCATGCCATCGGTGGCGCCATCATCAGAACAAACGCGGCTGCCAGGCTGATTTTCGGGATCATACCAATCTCCCATTCATCTCGGTCGGATAGGGTCGAACACGATTATAGGACCGCCGCGCGCACTCGCGCCATTCTCTCCGCCAACGACTTGAGCCCCAGCACCATGTGGACGCCGTACCAATGCAGGTCGCGGCCACTGACTATCAGCACGCGGCGGCTGAGCGCGGGCGGCAGGAGAGGCTTTATCTCGGCGACGTCGGACTCATCGAATGCGTACGGCTCGTCGGGAAGTATCACGATGTCAGGACGGAGTTCGACCGCGTCCTCGAGCGTCGTGACCGGATACCGCTCACCCGCCGACGCAAAAATATTGTTGTAGCCCAGCATCCGCAGCACGTCATGCGCGTAGGTGTCGGCATTGAACGACATCCACGGCTTCTTCCATATCGGGCAGAAAACACGCAGCCGCAGCTTGCTCCACACGCCGAGCGACGCCTCGATCCCGCTCACGCTCAGCGTGATTTCTTTGGCCAGCGCGGCCGCCTGCGATTCGCGACTGAGCACCCGGCCCAATCGCAGGATGGATTCGACCGCACCCGGCACCGTTCTCGGATACGTAGTAAACACCGGGATGCCGGCCGCGCGCATTCGCTCGACGTCCTCGCGCCGGTTCTCCTCGGCGTTGGCGATCACCAGCTCGGGCTCGAGCTTCACGATCGCTGCGATATCCGGATTCTTGGTACCGCCGACTTTTGGAATCGACGCAACCGCCGCGACCGGCTCGACACAGAATTTCGTCACGCCCACGACTTCGGAACTGAAACCCAGCGCGAACAAGGTCTCCGTCCAGCTCGGCACCAACGACACGATTCGTGCCGGCGGCCGCTCGAGCTCGACGCGAAAGCCCATGTCGTCCGCTATTTGCATCGAGCCTGCCATCTAACCGTTCGTCACTTCGCCTTGCGCTTGATGATCTCGTCGAGCTGACGGCGATCGTCAGGCGTCAGATTCTCCGAGTCGTTGTCGGCGCCCTGTGCCTCTGACGCCGACGGAGCATCTGCTTGCGGATGATCGGGCGGTCGATACGCGAGGTAGTGGACCACCGACGGGATCATCACTCGTTTCGCCAAAAATCCCAAAATCAGCGCCGCCAGCAGAGACAGCCCGAAGACTCTGAGCCCGCGCGTCCGCTTCTTTTTCGCCGGCCGTTTCGCACCTCTGCGCTTCCGCGCGTTAGCCACTCGTGCTCGTTCCGCCACCTGTTCCTCTCCACCCGCGAGCGCCACCAAAATGCTATCGCACCGACTCACCTAATAGAACCGCACGCGCCCATCGAGCGATCAGGCTTCGGTAGGCACTTCGTCAAGATGCCGCGCGCCGTTGTACCAATCGACGCCAATTTCCCGCGCGCGGCGGCTGATACGCGCGATTCGGAAGAAGAGCCGGTGATGCGGGCCGTAGAAATGACGCGCGGCAAACGCGAGCTTGCTTAACTTTTTTCCAACCGCGCCTTCATGCAGTGCGCGATCGTAACCGCGCAGCGCGTCGCCGTCGCCGTGGAGAAATCTGGAGATAGCACTCCCGGCCAGCTTGCCGTGCTCGAACGCGCACGAAATGCCCTCGCCCATCAGCGGGTCGATCCCGGCCGCGTCGCCGGCGAGGATGACGCGTCCGCGAGCATAGCTGTCGCGCGCGTCGAACCATCGGATCGGGAACGATTGCCATCGCGTCGCGTGCCGCCTCAACCCATCGAGTGGAAGTTCGGGAAACGCCGCGACCAGTTCCGCTATCATCCTCGATTGTTCGCCGCCCGTTTCGACGAATTCGTGCGGACGCTGATCGTAAATGCCTACATTAAGATGCGGTGCACCGCCGATCAGGCACGGAAACGCCCAGCTGTAGCCGTTGATTCCGCGGCTCACGCATCGGAAGTCGAAGCGATAGCGTCCTTCGATAAATTCGGGCGTGCGTTCGGGATCGACTGCGATATCCGTCATCAAGGCGCGCCCGATCGTCTCCTTGCGAGCGCCGAACACTGCGCGACGCACCCGGCTGCCCGACCCGTCAGCGCCGATGAGGATTTGAGCCTCGAAGATGCCACCGTCGGTGGTGACTCGCACGCCGCTCGCATCCTGGATGACGTCGATCACGCGACTGCGTTGGACGATTTCGACACCCGCCACGGTTGCCGCCCGCGCGAGCATCGCGTCGAATAGATCGCGCCGAACCACGGTGGCGAGCACGTCGCCATCGCGCGATAGATCAACGCCGCCCACCGGTGTCGCGGCTTCACCGCGAATCACTTCAACCGCGGGCACGTCGAGTGTAAGTCCAAGCTCGTCGAGCGCCAGCATTGTCTTGGGAATCAGGCCGCCGGCACAGACTTTGAACCGCGGATGCGCCGATTTCTCGATCACCACGATTCGGCCCGCCAGGTTTGGCTTATCCTTCACGAGGAACAGCGCCGTCGCGAGACCGGCGGGACCGGCACCCGCAATCACCACGTCAAATTTCCGCGAGGCTTCCATCCGAGGCTTCAACGCCTAGCATCAAAACAAACGCGGCGCATCGATTTCCTCGATACGCCGCGCGTCTACTACCTATTACTTACGACTCGATCAGCCTTGCGCTTGCGCCCCAGACGGCTTGATCACCGTGTAAAGCGTCGCGCCACCGCGTTGCACCAGCAGGAGCGCTGGCTTCTTATTGGTTTGCGCGTCTTTGGCCTTCGAGACGAAATCCGTAACCGAAGCGACCTTGTCGTGATTGATTTCCAGCACGACATCGCCCGGCTGCAGACTCGCTTCCGCTGCAGGGCTGTCCGGCGCGACCTTCTGAATCACCACGCCTTTGGTGCCCTCGAGATGGAACTGCTGCGCAATCTCAGGCGTGATGTCTCCCACCTGCATTCCCCAGTTCCCGCCCGGCGTCTTCGGCCTTGGCGGTCGCAACCAGCGGTTCCTTGCGCTCGCCAATCGTGACGTCGAGGGTCATGTGTTTGCCGTTGCGCACCACCTCGACCGGCACCTTCTGATTGATCGGCGTCTGCGCAACCAGCGCCGGCAGCTCATGCTCGTCGTCGACCGGATGGCCGTTGAAGCTCAGCACGATATCGCCGCGCTCGATTCCACCTTTGCCTGCGGGGCCGTCTTTATCCGCACTCGCGACGAGAGCGCCCTCGGGCTTCGGCAATCCGAACGACTGCGCGAGGTCGGGAGTCACTTCCTGAATCTCCACGCCCAGCCATCCGCGAACGACGCGTCCATGCGCCTTCAACTGATCCATCACGTTGCGAGCCATGTCGATCGGGATCGCGAAGCCGATGCCGTTGTTGGCGCCGGTGCGGCTGTAGATCGCGGTGTTGATTCCGATAACTTCGCCCTTCGTATTGATCAGCGGGCCGCCCGAGTTGCCGGGATTGATTGACGCGTCGGTCTGTATGAAATCGTCGTAGTCGCCGCCGAGGATTCGTCCCTTGGCGCTGACGATTCCCGCCGTCACCGTCATGCCGACGTTGAACGGATTGCCGATCGCGATTACCCAGTCGCCCACGTCAGTAGTATTGGAATCGCCCAGCGGCGCGACCGGCAGCGCGTCCTTGGTGTCGATTTTGATCAGCCCGAGATCGGTCTTCGCGTCCTTGCCGATCACCTTGGCGGTGAACTCGCGCTTGTCCTGCAGCGTGACGTGGATTTCTTCCGCGTTACCCACCACGTGATTGTTGGTCAGGATATAGCCGTCAGGAGACACGATCACGCCGGAGCCCAGGCCATGCTGTTTGTACTCGCGCTGACCACCCTGTCCGAAGTAGCGGCGCAACTGATCGAACGGATCGCCGCCACCGCCACCAGGGGGCATCGCGCTGCCTCCGTCTCCTTGATCGCCACCTCCGCCCTGAGCGCCGTTGTCGTCATCGCCGCCGCCGTTCTCGTCGCCGGGTCCGCCTTGCGAGCCAAACGGCATACCCGATACCTTCACATCCTGCACGACGTTGACGCTTACCACCGCCGGAATCATCTTCCGGACCAGCGGCGCGAACGAGGTAATTACTCCGACTTTTTCGCCCGGTTCAGGTGTATTCGGTTCCGCCGGCTGCGGCGGCGGTGCCACATGAACTCCGGGAACCGGGGGCGCCGGCAGGGGAGCAGCCGGGTTGGCCTGTGCTTGCTGCTGCGCAGGCGGTGACGCCTTGGAACCGTCGGAGTCGGATCCCCAAAAAGGGAACGCTCCGGCGCGCGCAAAGGCAATGACCAAGCCGATCAAAACGCCGCCGGCCACGGCGGCGATCTTCTTAACCATGCATTCCTCCTGGAATGTAGCGAAACTCTTGGATCATGAGGCAGGGCAAGTACCGGACCATCTAGTTATCGGACGATACAATTCGCCCCAAAATTCAGCTAATCCGCCGAATTACCTATCGTCCTCGCCGCCGGGTCAAGACCCTTATCTATAGTACATCAAATCAAAATTCGCCGCACTAATAAAACGTTCCCCGACAGCTTTTGGCAGTCCCGATCTGCCTCTCGATGCTAGCCCTTCTGCATCGCCTTGATGTCGTCGAGCAGCACCTTCTCGTGTCCCTGCGGATTCACTCTTTCGTACACCTTGCGCAGATTGCCCTTGGGATCGATCACGAAGCTGGTCCGGTTCCAGTACTTGGTCCCGTTGTAATCGGTCTGCCCGACGCCGGCCGCCTTGAGCAGCTCCGCGTTGGTGTCCGCCAGCAGGTCGATCGTGAACGCAAACTTGTTCGCGAAGTTCTTGTGCGATGCGACATCGTCCGCACTGACACCCACCACCTTGATTCCCGCCGCATCAAAATCCGCCTTGGTCGCGGTAAACGACTTGCCCTGGATGGTGCATCCCGGAGTGTCGTCCTTCGGGTAGACGTACACCACCAGCCACTTGCCCGCGAAATCGCCCAGCTTCATCTGCTTGCCGTCCTGGTTCTGCAAATTGAAATTGACAAACGGTTTTCCTGTCTCGAGCATGATTGTTTTCCTTTCGTCGCGTGCGACGGGTTTGATATTTCGATGAATGCAGACCGAGCGATCCGCCCCGACCAGCCTAGCACGCGCACAACGTTTTCGCGCGCGGAAAATAAACAGGCAACCTAACCCCTAACCCCTTCCCATAGTGGGAAGGGGGTTACCGCGACGCAATGTTATTACCTTAGCGTCTCGTATCCTGCGAATTTTCCGATCTTGTCCATGTCGTCCGCCGACAGTTCGGCCGTGCGCTGCGTGACGAACCATCGATGGCCGAATGGGTCCTGCAGCGTTCCCGACTTCTGTCCCCACGGCTCGTCTTCCATCGCCCTGACTGCTTTTCCGCCCGCCGCCACCGCTCGGTTGAACGTTGCGTCTGCGTCCTCGACCAGCAAATGTAGTCCGACGCACGTCCCGCCCAGCGTCTCGGGACTGACGATGCCCATCTCCGGATGCTCGTCGCTGATGAACACCGGCGTTCCGCTGATCTCGATCTCGGCATGCCCTACTCTGCCGTCCTTCCCAGTCCAGCGCATCAACTCCTTGGCGCCGAACGCTTTTTTGTAAAACTCGATTCCTTTGGCCGCGCCCTTGATCGTCAGGTACGCCGTGATCGCGCGCGGCCCAACCGGAATTGCGTCAACTTTGCCAGCCATAACTCATCTCCTAGAACATGAAAGTGATCGGGCACGCTGCCGCGATCAACCATGCGAACCACAGCGTTTCAAAAACAGCGATGAGCGTGAGGTTGCGCGACGCGCTGTACGCTGACGCCGAGAATACTTCGATCATCACGAAAGCAATCGTGAGTATCGGAAGGATCAAGATCAGCACGAACGGCAGAACGTTCAGGCCCGCCCCGACGCCCATCAACACCAGGATCAGGATGCGCCCGAGCGAGGCCTACACCGTCGAAATCGCCAGCCCTCCGCGCCGCACCAGCCACTCGAAGCTCATCCAGAACGGGAACAGCAGGACAGTCGCCATTGCCATCACCATCAACCGCTCGGGCGACAACGACAGATGATGCAACACCACGGACATCGCGACCTGGCACACGTACGCGACCGCGAAGCCAGCGGCCCCGGCCAGCATCGCGGCGCCCGCGCCTGCTCGGATGAGGGTCCAGTCAAGCGTCTGCGACAGCGCAATCACGCCCAGCATGATCAGTCCCGCGACCATGAACCACGAGATCTGGAGATTGCCGACCACTATCGGCACAAACGCCGCCGGATTCGCCGCCGTCAGCGGCATCGCCGCAAACAACGCCCCGCCGAGTATCAGTAGCCCCATCCATCCGCTCGGCCCCGGCCGCTCTTCCGCCCAACCCGGCACCATCGAGCCGCAGACCCAGCCCAGCGGAACCAGCAGGAACACGAACATCAACAGCGCGAATCTCGCCGCTCCACGCCGCGCATCTTTGACTTCGATCGGGGTGGTTCTCGCGGTTCCGAAAGTGCTGTCGAGCCATTTTACGATCGTAACCGTGGCAATCGGCGAATTGACGATCGTAATGTGATCGACGCCAGGCACCCGAACTCGCCTCGACCGCGTTGCCCTGCGCGAAGTCGCCGTAGGTCTTGCCCAGTTCGATTTGCGGCACGTTCGCCAGATGCGCCGCCAGTGCAGTGGACGTATCCTGGATCGGCTCGACCGGATCGCGCGCGGCAAAAATGAACAGCGCGTTCTTCGGCCGCTCGGGACCGAGTGCCCAGCCACCCGACATCATCACCGCGCCTTTGAGATTGGGATCGTGGGTTGCGTAATCGAGCGCCGCGCCCGCGCCCATCGAATGCCCCATCACGACGATTCGCGATCCGTCGACCAGCTGGTTGTCGCGAAGATAGTCAACCGCAGTCTTCACGTTCGCACGCAGACTGTCGGTTTCAGCCTCGCCGCCATTGAACGGATTTCGATTCTCGCCGTGCCCGTTCACGTCGATCGCGAGCACCGCGTAACCGTTCTCCGCCAGCCGTCGCGCGAGCCCGCTCATCAGCACGCGATCGCCGGTGAAGCCATGAATCAGCACTACAGCCGGCGGCCGCTCCGCCACTGGTTTGGGAAACAGCGTGTAGAACGGATTCCCGGGCCCCGGCATGTACATCGTCGCCGGCTCCTGCCCAGGCAGCATCACGAACGCATGCGGCGGCCCACCATTCTCCAGCCGCGCCAACCGCGCCACTGCGATGAGGAACAGCAGCACCAGGACGATCGCGATGATGCGGGAGATTTTCACTTTCAAGTTGCGGCGCGACTGACTCCCGCGCGGCGCTTCGTGACCTCCTCGATAGGCACGTCCCTTTTGTGGGTCGCGATCATCCAGATATGTCCGAACGGATCTGTCAGCGAGCCTATCCTGTCGCCCCAGTCCTTGTCCGTCACCGGCTCCATCGCTTTCGCGCCCGCGGCTATTGCACGTTTGAATACCGCGTCCGAGTCCTCGACGTAGACATAAAAATGCACCGGCGTGCCGCCTAGCGATTGCGGACTGCGCGACCAGCCCTTCGCCACCCACTCCGCGACGTGCCCGGAACTGTCGTCCGAGAGCCTTACGATCGAATCGCCGATCTTCAGCAGCGCGTGATTAACCTTCCCGCCAGGCTCCTCCATTCGTTCCAACTCAGTCGCGCCGAACGCCTTACTGTAGAACTCGATCGCTCGCGCCGCGTCGTTGACGCACAGGAACGGAGTCACGCTATGCCAACCTTTGGGAATCGATCTTCACTTTGCTCGCCATGATTGTCACCCTGTTCGCTAATTCGAATCCTTCGGCGGCACGTCCTTCAGCGGAGTCCCAACAAACCAGACATGACCCCACGGATCTTCGATCCCGCCGCACCGGTCGCCCCAGTCACGATCCTCGACCTGATCGATAGCTTTCGCGCCCGCTGCAATCGCGCGCCTCACAACGTCGTCGACATCCGCAACATATATATATAGATGCACCGGCGAGCCGCCGTAGGACCGCGGCGGACGCGACAGCCCATGCACGTCATTCTGCTTCACGTCCGCCGAACTGGGATCCGAAAGCATGACGGTGGTGTCACCCATCTTCAGCATCGCATGGCTGACGATTCCGCTCGGCTCTTCGTCGCGCATCAGCACCGACGCACCGAAAACGCTCTGGTAGAATTCCACCGCGCGCGCCGCGCCTTCGACATACAGGAACGGCATGATACTGCGAGAGACGCCCGCGGCCGCAGCCGGGGCTTCAACCTTCTTTGCGACGACGAACCGAGGATCGTCCGCCATCGAGGTCTCGCTCGTATCGATCGGCGTCCCGTACAGCATCGACACCGACTTCTCCGCAAACTGCCGATGCCACAATCCTTGCGGGCAGACGAACGCCTCGCCCGCGCGCAGCTTCCGCGTCACCGGGCCGTCGTCCGTCAGCGTCGTCACCTCGACCTCGCCATCGAGCGTCAGCAGCAACTCGTCGCCATCAGGATGCCGCTCCCACGGCGTCTGCCCCGTGTAGCTCATCACGCCAAGCGTCAGATTTCCGATCTTCGCGACATTGCGCACCGCCGCGTCAGCGTCCTCGCCGGTCGTATCCGCCGTGATATTGAGATGCGGCACCTCGCGCAGTGCGGCGCGCAGATCGTGCTCGTGGAGCTTCGACGGCAGTTGTCCGGCGCACCGGCCTCTTCGCGACGCGCTCGCTCTTCGGCCGCGGATCTCTTGCAGCGGAGCCTTCGGTGCGACTCGGAGTCAGGTAAAATGCCGACACGAACGGACGCGGCGTCAAGCGATGCCACAATCCTTCGGGGCAGACAAACAACGACCCCGCATGAATGGTAGACTCGACCGGTCCGCCGTCGGTCAACGTGACGATATCGGTCTCGCCATCCATCACGTAGATCATTTCGTCGGACCCGAGATGGCGCTCCCAATGCGTCCGCTTGTCGCCGCGCGACGCCACCAGCAGATGATCGTTCATCGAATCCAGGAATCGCATCGACATTTCGGGCAAATCGCTCAGCGCGGCGCGCACGTCGTGCACAATAAATTTCGGCTGCTCGGCCAGCTCCGTGAGCCGCTCTTCGATATCCTGATGAGTGATCAGCGGCTTGCCGCCCACCGATTTGAGTTCCTTCGATTGCGCTGCCAGATCCGCCTTCAGACGATTCCTGAAATCGGCGCGCGGCAAATCCCGCAACTCGCCCGCGATCCGCAAAATCGCCGCCAGCCGCGGATCGGACGCAGGTTGCGGCGCGTTCGGCTTGGCCACGAGAGCCTCCACCGCATCGTCCAGTTGCTCGATCAGTTTCCCCTTAGCCATTCGTATCACCCATCCGCACCCGCAAATTCTGCAGGCCGCGGAATTGAAGCTGCTTGATACTGCCCTCGGAGCGCCCGAGCGCAGTCGCAATTTCGCGAATAGATTTCTGCTCGGCGAACCGCATCACGATCACGCGCGACTGATCGCGCGGCAGCTGCTCGACCAATCCAAACAACCGCCCCCGCCGCTCCGCCTCTTCGACGCCAGCTAATATCTCGCCACGATCGTTGGTCGCCTCGAAGGAAATCTCCCGCTCTTGCACACGACGCCTGGCGATCCGCTTGGAACGATCGGCAATTTCGTTGGAAGCAATCCTGAAGAGCCACGCCGCAAAAGGAACCCCGCGCCACTCGAACCGCGGCAAACTCTTCAGCGCCAAATGAAAAACATCGGCAGTAATATCCTGCGCCTCATCGCGATCGCGAACCCGCCGCACCACATACGCATAAACCCGCTCAAAATTAGCCTCATACAAATCAGCAAACCGGCTACGATCCCGCTGCGCCGCCTCAATCAGCGCCCGCTCCGCCGAGTAGTCGGTGTGGTTCTTAGCCGCCGCCCGCACCTTCAATCGACCCTCCAGCGCATTCGGCTGACTACTCTCTCGCGCAGCAGAGCGCGCATATAAGGATACAGATTGCGGGGACACATCAGCCTCTATCTATAGAAACCGCGGTATCCCGAAAAGGTTACGCTGCTTCCCAACCTCTGCTTGTCCGTCGGACAAGGAGAGGTTAGGCTCAGAACGAAATTAATTCTAAGGTGCAGGGCTTAGCCCTGCCGAAGGAAGAGTGAAACCCACCGCGGGTTTCACATTTAATTAAGCGGCTCCATTCTCAACCGCTTGCTTCTTCTCGCGTGCGCATATTCTCCGAGGGGAATAACTCGCGATTGCGATCGATCTCGCCGATCGCCCACTCGCACCACTTAATGTTCTCCTGCATCCAGTCGATGCCGCGTTTCAAGGTAAACATCGAGAACATCGCGTTCACGTCGCGATAGCCCTTCCCGTCGGCGAAGTAGTCCTTCTCGATCTCTCGGTACCGCTTCAGATGGATCGCCCACGACCTTTGCTCTTCCCTGAGAACAGTGATCGCGCCGTCCGCCCCGAGATGCCCCAGGAAGCGGCATCGCAACAGCGGCGGATGCTTCAAGTTGATTCCTTCGAACGGACTCTCGAGCCATTCGATCAGCAGCCGTTCGCCCGCCGGCGTGATCGTGTACAGCCGCTTGTTGGGCCGATTGCGCTGCACGACGTTGCGGCGCTTGATCAGGCCCGACTCCTCCATCCGGTCGAGTGTCGGATAGATCTGCGTCGGATGCGCGTGCCAGTAATGCGTCATCGACAGGTCGAAGATCTTCATGATGTCGTAACCGGACACGCCGGGCACTTCCGCGATCAATCCGAGCAGCGCCAGATCCAGCGACGCCTTCCGGGTGGGAAAACGCAGGTAGCCGAGTCCGTCATTTGGACCTTCGCGCGCGCGCTCGCGAGTCGTCGCGCGCGCCGGACGTGTCGCCTTCTTCATTGCGCGGGCACCCAGTTGCCGTGAAAGCCCCACGGTACGCGATGCTGCAGTTTGACTCTCGCCACAGGAGCACCCGCGAAGTTTTGCGCGTCGAGCACGACCATCTCGCTGCGATTCAGCTGCTCGTCGTACCAGACCGCGAGCACCCAGCCGTCGTCTTCCGATGATTTCGAGTTGCGCGGCACAAACACCGCCTCGCCGGGAGCTAAATGTTTTCCGAGGTCGTGCACCTCGAGCTTGTCAGTCTGATAGTCGCGCTTGAGCAGCGCCTGAAAGGTCTTACTTTCGGGCGATCCCGGATTACCGCCGGCAAAGTACCCGTACCGATGTTTGCGGCCAGCCAGGCGTTCGTCGAAGCGCGGGAATTCGTTCGAGACGTCATCGATCTGGCGCTGCTTCATCGAGCCGTCCTTCAAGTTCAGATTCCATCGCCAGGTCAGCGGCGGATTGCCGCCGAACGTATCGGTGGCCATCTCGAGCGACTTCATCCTGCATCCGTCGACAATCAGAGAACCGTTCTCCTCGTACGCATTTAGGAAATGAAAGATGAAGAACGCCTCGTCCTGGAACCATTTCATGTCGCCAGTCTTGCGGTTCATCACGCCAATTTTGGTGCCGTGCTGCGGCTCCCATACGAAGATCGGTTTTCCCGCCGGCGCATTCTCGAGATGGAACACCGACGGGCAAACGAAGAAAATCGCGTAGTTATCGGTCGCGATAAAATCGTGCATCATCACCGGCAGTCCGGTGTCGATCGGGCGCGACTCGATCAGCTTGCCGTCGCGACTCGCGCGGTACCACGTCACGTACGGCGGAAACGGCTGGTAGCCGAAGAAGAGCAGCTCGCCGGTGACGGGATCGAACTTCGGATGCGCCGTGACCGGGCCGGTCAGCTTGCCGCCGAAATCGAACAGGCCCACGGTCTCAAGCGTCAGTGGCTTGAGCTCGTGCGGCGATGCGGCTTCGAGCAGCGCCAGCAGGCGGCCGGCGTATCCGATGATGTTAGTGTTGCCGGTGTTCTTGAACGGCGGAGCGTCCGGCGGCATCTCGCGCGGCTGCTCGAGCAAGCCGCCGAACAGCGCCCGCCCCTGCTTCATCTCGGCCTTGAGGCCTTCGGTGCGGACGTAGCGATTGCGATAGGCGGCGCGGCCGTCGCGCAGGATGAACGCATGCACCATCCCGTCGCCGTCGAACCAATGGTAGCGGCCGAGCGGCTTGAAGTGCGGGTTCGGTCCGACGCGGTAGAGCGCGCCGTTGAGCTCGCGCGGCAGCTCGCCTTCAATCTCGAGGTCGAACGCGTCGCCCTCTTCCCGCCACGGTGCGTAGTTGCCGTTCAGGTATGGATTGTCTGACTCGAACATAATTGGTGCCTCCATTCGATTAGAGGATTAGACTATTCCATTCCTTGAATAGGGTGTCAAGGTCAGGGCAAATGCAATCACCTGCGCGGTGGGCGCAAGGGGTGACCCCTTGACCCAGTAAAAAGTGAAAAGTGAAAAGTGAAAAAGTGCCCATCGCAAAGTTACACAGCGCAACTTTTCTCAGAGACTCCCAAGCGACCATCCTTCCTCAAACCTCAGACGACACTCCTTCCTCAACCTCGGCGACGCTCCTTCCTTAAATCCGGTTCACCTTCCCGCGCGGGCAGGGCTTAGGGGTTAGCTTCCTAAGACCGCGCTGGCGTCGTCATACGTGACAAGCTCGGCTGTCTCAGCTCCGTTGCCTTCGAACGCTAACTGGAAGAAGCTAGCACCGACCGGACTCGAATAACGGAGGAGACGGAGGCCATGATGATGGACGCCGAACAGCGCCGCGCCTTCGTGCGCGAGCATCGCACCTGCATCTTCGCGTTTCAGCGCAAGCAAGGGCCCCCGTCGATGTCGGTGGTGTACTACACGACAGATGGCGACGATATCCTCATCGCCACCATGGCGGCGCGCGCCAAGGCTAAGGCTGTCAATCGCGTGGGTGAGGCGTCGATCTGTGTGCTCGACGAAAAGTGGCCACTAACGTATCTGCAGCTGTATGGGCCGGCACGTCTCGATTCCAACTTCGAACTTCTGATCGATACGATGATCAGAGTCGGTGAGATCATGTCGGGGAATCCGATTCCCAAAGAGGCGCGGCCGTTGGTAGCGGAGATGGCTCGCCGCGAGAACCGGGTGTTGATTCGTCTGAGCCCGGAGTGGACGGTCTACAGCCCTCCCGTGCACCTCAATGCCGGCGACGATGGCAGCAAGCTGCAGCATGGTCTTGCGGCGCGGATGCCGTGGAAGGGGTAAACGTAATTCGCCCCATTTGTCATGGGGCGTAGGCACCTGCGATACATGCAATCAGCTCGCTGCGTTGCTAAGCGGATGGAGCCATCCTAAGATCAGAATGTGCTCGTCACCACGCTAATTTTTGTTGCTGGACTCTTCGCGTGGACCCTCCTCGAATACATCATCCACGGCGTGCTCGCTCATTTGCATCGCACGTTCGTGACGCCGCTCCATAACGAGCATCATGTCGACCCGCGCGCCGTGTTCGCGATGCGCGCGTACATTCCCACGGCCATCGTATTAATCGTCTTACTGACCTTCTTCGGGATGGCGCCTGGAATGATCTTTCTGTTCGGAATCGTCGCTGGATTCGCTGTCTATGAGTTCGTTCACTACCGGATACATTTCGCGATTCCTGCGAACGCGGTTGAAGCGCGGCTGCGGGCGCGGCATCTGGCGCATCATTTGAGGGAGCCTGATGCGATATTCGGCGTTACGACGCGAATCTGGGACGTTGTGTTTGGGACTGAGCCCGCACCCGAGCGGATGCGCGAGCTTGCCGCTGCGGGTGCGAGTGTCGCGCCGCTTTCTGGTTCGAGCAACCTGGGCAGAGTGATCCGCAGCCGGTTTGCTGCATCCTGAGTCGTTCAACACTTCTTGACTAATAGCTCAAGTCGAGCTATTGGCTCGATAGGTATGCATGAGGGTTCGTTGATATCGGCCAATGGGACGCGGACTTATCGTCCCGGCGCGCAGTTGTTTCCGGCCAAATCGGCGCTGGAATTCGACAAGACGCCGCCGCGGATGGACGTGAAGTTTCCGATCCTGGGTTTTCTGATGGAAGCGGAGGCGACTGGCTACGACCTGAAGCAGCGGTTCCAGGATCCGGTCGGTTTCTTTTATAGAGTTAGCGATGGATCGATATATCCCGCATTGAAAAAACTGGCGCGCGATGGGCTGGTCAGGCTGCGGACGGAACGGCGCGGACGGCGCGCGCGGAAGGTCTATGCGATCACGCCGCGCGGCCGGGCGCATTTCATGCGGATGCTGCGCGAGCCGGCGCAGCCGCTGTTCGTGTTCGACGAATCGCAGGTGAAGATTTATTTTGCGGAGCGGGAACCGGAGATTGCGCTCGAGCATATGGAGCGATCGCGGCGCGATGATGAAGAACGAACGGCTATTCTGGCCGAGATGGTTGCCGAGATGCGGCGTTCGGGCGCGAGCCCGGTGCGACGATTTGTGATCGAGCTTGGCTGCGAGATTGTCAGCGCCAAGGCGCGCGTGCTGGCGCGGCTTTGCTCGCAACTGAAGCGTGAACTGCAAGTGAAACGCCGCGCTAAATCGCGGCCCAAACAATCCCGCATCGCCGTGGTCGCCACCGGCGCGCGCTCCGGCTCTGCGGGGAAGTGACCCGGGTATCCGGTTCAGAAGGGGAGAGGACTGTTATGGACGAAAAATACGCAATCGATCTCGAACACGTGACCCGAATCTACAAGCGCGACGAGTTCGAGGTTCGCGCACTCGACGACGTGACCGTGCAGATTCCGGTCGGGCGCTTCGTCGCCATCATGGGACCTTCGGGGTCGGGCAAGACCACGATGCTCAATCTGATCGCGGGAATCGATCACGCGAGCACCGGGCGGGTGGCCGTCGGCGGCGAGGAAATCACCGGGATGAAGGAGCGCGACCTGGCGGGATGGCGCGCGCGGCATATCGGGCTGGTGTTCCAGTTCTACAACCTGATCCCCGTGCTTACTGCGTTTGAGAACGTCGAGTTGCCGCTGCTGCTGACGAGTCTGAATAAGGCCGATCGGCGGCAGCATGTCGAGACGGCGCTCAAGGTGGTGGGCCTCGCGGACAGGATGGACCATTATCCGCGGCAGTTATCGGGCGGGCAGGAGCAGCGGGTCGCGATTGCGCGCGCGATCGTGGCTGACCCGACGATCATCGTTGCGGATGAGCCCACTGGAGATCTGGATGCGAAATCGGCTGAGGAAATTTTGGGCCTGCTGGTGGATATGAATCGGCAATTTTCGAAGACGATTGTAATGGTCACGCACGACCCGCGGGCTGAGCGGTATGTCGATACTGTCTATCGGTTGGATAAGGGGGTGTTGGCTGGGGTTGAGCCTGGGAAGCGAGGTGTCGCGGCGGAGGCTGCGGCGCATGGGTGAGGAACTTAATTTTATGTGAAACCCGCCGTGGGTTTCACACTTCCTTGGGCAGGGGTAACCCCTGCACCTTAGTTTAGGAGTCCGCGATGAAGTACACGGCGCTGGTTTTTAAGAATCTCATTCGGAGTAAGCGGCGGACCTTTTTGACAGTGCTTTCGATTGCGGTGTCGCTGTTTATTTTTTCGGCGCTGGTCAGTATCCCGACCGTCGCGAACGAAATCCTGGGCAACACGGCTTCGTCGACGCGGATTGCTACGCATAATAAGGCCGGGCTGGCCTATGCGATTCCGGTTGCCTACAAGCAGCGAATCATGGCGGTGCCGCATGTCGAGGTGGTGGTGCCGGAGAGCTGGTTCGGCGGCGTGTACCATGAAGTTTACGACCAGTTTCCGAACCTGGCCGCCGATCCCGCAGAAGTCGACAAGATGTGGACCGACTGGGGAATCAGCAAGGAGCAGTTCGAGCAGTTCAAGAAAATCCGCACTGCGTGCCTGGTGGGCGGCGACACGATGAAGCGGTTCCATCTGCATATCGGGCAGCAGATCCAGCTCAAGGGCACGCTGTATCCATTCAATGTGACGCTGCAAATCGTGGGCACGATAGGCGGCAAGGCGCCGCCGGATTTCCTGTTGTTCAGGAGAGACTATCTCGAAGAAGCGGCCGGGCGTCCGGGGATCGTCGATAACATCTGGGTCAGAGTCGACAAGCCCGAGAATGTGCCGCAGGTGATCGCGGCGATTGATGAAGGCTTTGCTAACTCGTCGGCGGAAACGCTGTCGGAATCGGAGGCGGCGTTTATCGGCAGCTTCATGGAGCAGTACCGCACCTTTTTCCGGATGGCCGAGGTGCTCGGTTTTATCGTGGTGCTGACTATTGGGCTGGTGGCGGCGAATACGGCGGCGATGTCGATACGCGAGCGGCGCGGCGAGATAGCAGTGATGCGATCGATAGGATTTCCCGCGCGCACGATTTTGTCGTTACTACTCGCAGAGTCGCTGCTGATTGGACTCATCGGCGGGGTTATCGGATGCGGCTCGGCGTATTTCGTGCTGAAGGCTTTCTCGATTGGCAATATGGGCGGACCGCTCGGAGCGATCCGGATGCCGCCGGTGATCCTGGCCGAGACGCTGGTGGTGGCGGCGCTGATTGGGCTGCTGAGTGCGATGGTGCCGGCAAGTTCGGCGGCGCGGAGAAATATTGTGGATGCGTTGAGGACGGTTGCGTGAGAACCCCTAACCCCTTGCCATTGTGGGAGTGGGAGCCGGACGCGGAAGGAGGACCGGGCCCGGATGGTTCTAAGTGATTCTAGATTGAACTGCAGTTCAGACAGATAACAGGGAGGGGAATCTCATGAAGAACGCGACGAGGTATTTTATCAATCTGGTGGCGGCTGTGCTCCTGGTGATCGCAAGCGCGACTATCGCCGCTGCGTTTGAGGCGGGAAGCGACACGTGCGCCGGATTGAACGCGACCATCGGCAACACCTGCGTGCCGCTGACCAACCAACTCAATGGCAGCAGCAATAATTCCGCGTTTGGAGCGAATGCCCTCTTTTCGAACATAGAGGGCACCAGCCCGACCAGCGGCTTCGACAATACCGCCATAGGGGCGTATGCCCTCACGCTAAACACCTCTGGCTTCTTCAATACCGCTATCGGAGTTGAAGCCCTCCAATCAAATACCACGGGCATCTTCAATATCGGCGTTGGCAATGGCGCAGGCGAAAATCTCACCACCGGCAGCAACAATATCGATATCTACGACCCGGGCGTGGCGGGCGAGGCCAACACTATCCGGATCGGCTCGCAGGGCACGCAGAGCGCGACCTTTATCGCAGGCATCTTCGGCGGCCCGACGATGAAGAAGGGCTGCGATGTAATGGCCGATAGCGCCGGCCTGCTTGGATGCGCGAAGTCGTCGGCGCGCTACAAGCGCGACATCCGCGATATGGGTGATGCGAGCGACAAGCTGATGAAGCTGCGGCCGGTGATTTTTCAGTACAAAGAGGACTCTGACGGCACTCCAGCAATATGGGCTGATCGCGGAAGAAGTCGAGAAGGTTTATCCGGAGCTGGTTATCGAGGGCAACGACGGCAAGCCCGAGACAGTTGAGTATCAAGTGCTGCCGGCGATGCTGCTCAATGAGCTTCAGAAAGAAGTTCGCGACAATGATCGACAGACTGCGCAGATCGCGAAGCTCAGTCGGCAAATCGAGGAGATGAAGGCGCGGCATGACAAGGAGCTTGGTGCGATGCGGGCCGCATTTGAGGATCGGGTTTCGAGGATTGAGCGGGAGATGGCGGCCAGGGATGGAGGGCGGAATATTGCGGCGACGTTTAGTCGGTAGTGAAAGACGGAGAGCGATCTGAGATGGCGATTCCGCTGAAATATAATGTGCGTTCCTTGCTGGTGCGGCGGGTTTCTACTGCTATGACTGGCGGTGGGATTGCGCTGGTGGTGTGTGTTTTTGTGATCGTGATGGCGCTGGTCGCGGGGCTTAACTCCGCTATCTCCGACACTGGCGATCCTGACAATCTGATCGTGTTGCGCAAGGGCGCCACTACCGAGACCTACTCGGCGATACAGCTTGATCAGTTCGATGCGATGAAATTCCTGCCGCAGATTAGGCGAGAAGCCGGCGGCGAGGTTGACGCTTCACCTGAACTACCGGTGCAGGCGCTGATGCAACGCACGGTCGGCGGGCGCGACAATATAGTAGTACGCGGAGTGCTGCCGATCGCGCTTAAAGTGCATCCTAAGGTCAAGATTATCGAAGGGCGGATGTTCAATCCCTCCGTCAATGAAGTGGTGGTCGGGAAAGGACTGCAGGGGCATTACGCGAATATGCAGCTCGGCTCGACGCTCCGTTTCGGAAGAGGCAACTGGAAGGTGGTCGGCATAATGGCGGCCGACGGCGGGTCGTTCGAGTCCGAGGTGTGGGGCGATATTCATAACGTGCAGGACGACGCGCAGCGCGGCGCCTATTACGCGGACGTGCGGCTCAAGCTGGCGCCGGGCGCGGATACCGCTGCGCTGATACGGCGGCTGGCGGACGATCCGCGAATCAACCTGCAGGCGGAGACTGAGGCCGACTATTACAAGGACCAGGCGGTGGTCGCGAATCAGATGCGCGTGCTCGGGATGATCGTCGCGGTGATCATGGCGGTGGGTGCGATTTTCGGCGCGATGAACACGATGTACGCTGCGGTCTCGTCGCGGACCACTGAGATTGGCACGCTGCGCGCGCTCGGCTTCGCGCCTATTAGCGGTGATGACCTCGTTCCTGCTCGAGTCTCTGGTGCTGGCGGTCGCGGCGGGCGTAGTCGGAATCCTGCTCGCGATGCCTATCAACGGGCTATCGACGACGTTCGGCAATTTCGTTACGTTCTCGACGCTGGCATTCAGCTTCCGCGTGACCTTCGCAATCGTCGTCGAGGCGATGATTTTCGCCGCTGTAATGGGTATGGTCGGGGGCTGGCTACCCGCGCGGCAAGCGATGAAAATGCCGGTAGTAGACGCGCTGAGGAGCGTGTGACCTTGTCCACCGAAGCACCCAAGGGACCGAATATCCGCGAGCTCGAGTCGCTCCGGATTGCGCGCGCGGCGAATCCGAAGAAGCCGAGCCGGATTATCCCGGCTGCGATCACGCTCGTGGTTCTCGCGATTGTCGGCGCTGCCGGGTACGTCGTCTATCAGAAGACCCTTGGGCGTCCGCCCGAGGTGCAGACTGCAATCGTCGGCGTCAAGCAGGCGGGACAAGCGGGCACCGTGCTGACCGGCAGCGGCTATGTAATCACGCGGCACAAGTACATCGTGATCGGCACCAAGATTCTCGGGCAGATAGTCGCGGAGCCGATTGAGGAAGGGCAGCGGGTCAAGGTTGGCGACGTACTGGTGCGTATCGACGATCGCGACTACCAGGCGCAACTCAGGCAGGCGTACGCGGATCGCGATCTGTCGGCAGGCGAATATTGTGCTGAAGCGGGCGCGGGCGGAGCGTTTGCGCGAGCTGTACAGACAGGGAGTGCAGTCGAAGGACTCGCTCGATGACGCGGAGAATCAGCTTTCGGTGGCGGAGGCGGAATACAACAAGGCGATCGGCGCGATCGATTTCGCAAAATTCAACGTGACTCAGACTGTGATCACGTCGCCAATCAACGGCGTGGTGCTGCAGAAGTATCGCGAACTCGGCGACACGATTACCGCCTTCGGCCAAAGCCCGGGCGGCGGCGGCGCCACCGATATCGCGCAGCTCGCGGACCTGAGCGACTTGCGCTGCGAAGTCGATATCAACGAAAGCGATATCGCCAAGGTCAAGATGGGAACGCCGGCGACGGTGATCCTCGACGCGTATCCCGATGATCCGTTCCCGGCGACCGTCGTGAAGATTTATCCCGAAGCCGACCGGCAGAAAGGCACGGTGAAAGTCGAGGTCAGGGTCCTGCAGCCGGACCTCAAAGTTATCAAGCCGGAAATGAGCGCGAAGGTCACCTTCCAATCGATCACGACGCAGACCGCGGCGGCGCCGATGGTGCTGGTGCCGAAGAAGGCGATCGTCACCGAGGGCAATGCGAATTCGGTATGGGTGGTTCGCGGCGACACTGCGCATCTGGTGCCTATAACGGTGGGGCGCGAGTTCCAGGAAGGCGTCGAGGTCAAGCAGGGCCTCAGCGGCGGCGAGATGGTGATCGTAGTGCCGGCGGCGACGATCAAGGAAGGGCAGGAAGTTACGGCGGTCGCGTCGTAGCCGGGAAAAGGAAAATCACTTTATTGAATGTGAAACCCGCGGTGGGTTTCACGCTTCCTTCGGCAGGGGTGACCCCTGCACCCATTGAGAAGAGAAGATGCGGGACTTCGTCCCTGTAAGAAGTAGTTAGGGTGAATTCACCTCTCCCGCGGCTGGCGATGGCGTCGCTAGCCGCGAACCGGGAGAGGTCGTCTGACGACATTTATGTCGTCGGACGGGTGAGGGCGCGAGCATCGAGCTGAATGCGGGCGCCCTCACCCGACGCTAGCGGACTCACGTCGTCCTCTCTCGACGAGGGCAGAGGTAGTTCAGGAGAAAGAAAATGGCAGAGACTTTTGTTTTAGTGCATGGCGCTTGGCATGGAGCATGGTGTTGGGCGGCGGTTATCAATCAACTCGAAAAATTGGGCGATAGGGCTTACGCAGTTGATCTGCCTGGGCATGGGATGAACCAGGCGGATCGCTCCAAGGTTACGCTTCAGAGTTATGTCGATAGCGTGGCGGAATTTATCGAGCGGCTTGATCTCAGGAACGTCGTGCTCGCGGGCCATAGTCTGGGCGGGCTTACGATTCCCGGCGTTGCGGCGAAGACTCCGGCGCGGATAAAGCGCGTGGTGTGGGTAACCGCGATGGTCGCCCTCGACGGGCAGCCGATCATGGATCCGGCGACATCGCCGCTCGCGGCGGGGGCGGATTCTTGCCGGAGCGATCGATTCCGATCGAGATGATGGGGAAGGAGTTTGTTGACGGGCTCAGCAATGATATGGCGCCGGCGTTGAAGGAATACGTGCTGTCGGCGCTGGGGCCGCAGCCGATCGCGCCGATCATGACGCCGGTCGCGATGGCGCCCTACTTCGCCACTGGAATTCCCAGCAGCTATATCGTGTGCGAGGATGATCAGGCGCCGGTCGCGGGAGTGCCGAATTGGCATCCGCATTTTTCGAGCAGCCTGAAGAATCCTACGCTGAAGTTCGTGAAGAGCGGGCACGAGGTGATGTTTACGCATCCGGTGGAATGCGCGCGGCGCATTGCATGAGTTGGCGCGCGGCGAGTGACTCCTTCTTTGCCTCGCCCCACGAGGGGAGAGGCCGACGTGCGTCCGCGCGGCGGGTGAGGGACCTAATCTTCCGAGGTTCCGAAGATACGCAGAATGCTCGGCGCGTCAGACAATCGCGCCGCACAGTTGTCCCTCACCCTAACCCTCTCCCCTGTGGGGCGAGGGAATCAGAATTCAGATCGGATATCTCGCCAGGAGGCCGCGGGCGATCACCAGTGCCTGGATTTCGTTGGTGCCTTCGCCGATCATCATTAGCGGAGCGTCGCGGTAAAATCGTTCGACCGGGAAGTCGGCCATGAAGCCGTAGCCGCCCAGCACTCGCATCGCATCGAGAGAAATTTTTGCGCACGCTTCGGAGGCGAAGAGCTTGGCCATCCCGGCTTCCACGTCGCATCGTTCGTTTGCGTCTTTTTTGCGGGCGGCGTTGGCGACCAGCAGGCGGGCGGCTTCCACTCGCGTCGCCATGTCGGCGAGCAGCAGTTGGACGGCTTGATGCTGGCAGATTGGTTTGCCGAAGGCCGTGCGCTGTTGCGAGTAGCGGATTGCGGTTTCGAAGGCGGCCTGCCCTACTCCAACTGCGCGCGCGGCGACGTTGATGCGACCGACTTCAAGCGCACTCATCACTTGTTTGAAGCCGGTGCCTTCGACGCCGCCGATTAGATTTGTGGCGGGGACGGCGACGTCTTCGAACAGAACTTCGCAGGTGTCGATTCCTTTGTAGCCCAGCTTGTCGAGATTGCGGCTGACTGTTGGTCCGCGATCACTTTTCTCGACGGCGAACATGCTGATGCCAGCGTAAGCGGGGTTGGCGTGCGGATTGGTCTTGGCGGCGACCGCGAGCATCGTGCCATGGCGCGCGTTGGTGATGAACATTTTCGAGCCGGTGAGGATGTAGTCGTCGCCGCGGCGCACGGCTGTGGTGCGAATCGATTGCACGTCGCTGCCGGCGTGCGGCTCGGTGAGGGCGAGGCCGCCGCGCTTTTCGCCGCGCGCCATCGCGGGCAGAAAGTATTTTTTCTGTGCGTCGGTGCCGTGATTCGCGATGACATAGGCCATGATGAGATGGCTGTTGATGACACCGGCCAGCGACATCCATCCGCGCGACAGTTCTTCCATCACGCGCGCGTAAGTCAGGAAGCTGAGGCCGAGGCCGCCGAAGTCGGCGGGGATGGTGGCGCCGAAGAGGCCGAGCTCGCGCATCGTGGAGACCATCGCATGCGGGTACTCGTCGCGATGCTCGAGGGCGGAGGCGTTGGGGATGACGTCGCGCTCGACGAAGCGGCGGACGGCGTCGACGATTTCGCGATCTAATACTTCATCCATTGTACTGGGCTCATGCGGCCGACAAACCGACGGGGTACGTTCATTGGGGCGAAGACCCTAATGCTTGCGTATCAGGTCAAAGAAAACGTCTCCGCGGACGATTTCGAACTGAGCTCCGAGCGAAGCTGCGAGCGTGTTGACGCTAGTCGGTGTCATGTTCCAGGCGTCCACAAGGATTGCTGCGAAGAGCGCGTGATGGCCGGTCCAGGAATCGCTGATCAGTGCAGCGGTTCCCTGTCCTTGCGAGACCGAGGTAATGAAGGCCTGGCTCATGACGGGAAGGCCCGCCAGTTTTTGCAGGGTACTGGAACCGAACCGCCAGTTACACAGCACGCCGAGAGGGTGCGCGTTACGCGAATACTCTCGCGCAACCTTATTCGTCAAATCGGCGTTCGCTCCCCTCGAATTGACGTTCAGAGCATCGATCAACGTCAATCCGGCGCGCGCCATGTACTGGCCGGTCCGCTTGGTGAAGGTTGAGAGAGCGGACGAGGGCCACTCGCCGGGATAGGTGTAACCTGCTCCGGACGGCCCGGCCACAAGAAGGTCGTTCGGGGTCTGCGTACTCTGGTAGTAGTGGAGCATGATCGGCGCGGCGTCGAGGAGGAGCGGGCTGATACTCCAGTTGAGCGGCACCGTGCCGCGATTCGGATCGTCCCAGATGGTCCGGAGGCGATGCTGATCGTACTGCAGATTGTCGCCGTCGCTGAAAGTGAAGGTCAGGTAGATTTTCTTCTCGAGCCTGGGCGTCGTGACCTGCGGCTGCGATTGACTGATTGATGCGGGCACGCCGCCAAGCACCGTAGCATTGTCGAGGAAGTCGGCGGCGCCCACCACGACGCCGTTTTGTGAGCATAGCGTCACGCCGGAGGACTCGTGTCCTCCCACGAACCATCCCATATAAGGGGTATCGGGCGCGACTTTCTGCAGAATCTGCGCGAAGAGCGCGGCTTCCTCGGGAACTTCCGGGTCAAGCCAGAACACAAGCGATTTGGTGGCGACGATGTAATCGCGCAGATTGGGAGTTGTGGGACTAATGGCTGACAGCAATCGCGGTGTTAACTGGGTCCAGTAACTATCGATCAGCCAGTTGTAGGCGTCCAGCTTGGTCGCGAATTTACCGCGCAAATCGGCGAGGATGGGCAGCTCGTACTGGCTCGCCAGATCGGCAGTCGCAATCACGCCGCCCATCACACCGGCCACGCTGGTGGCAACGTTGGCAGTATCGGGAAGGATGGGATCGTAGATGACGGCGCCGGCCGCCTCGCCACCGTATTTGCCGATAAGGCTAAGCGGATCGGTAGTCACAGTGTTGGAGACACTAGTGGTCTGCAGCCAGGTCTGGTCGGTGTCGTCGCCGCTCAGAAACAGGTAAATCCGCGGCTGGGTGCGATTTACGATTCCCTGCAGACTCGTCAGCAGCAGTTGTTGGTCGTTGGAGATGGACGTGATGTCGGCGGCGTCAAGTTGAGCGGGCGCGACAAACGATGGCAGCGCTTGATTCGGCGGCCAGCTAATTCCTGAAGCATCAGCGGCCGGAGGATGAGCGACGAAGGAGAGCCTTTTCGCCGTCGCCACCAGCGGCGATAGCGCGGCGTACGCACACGCTCCCGCCGCTGCCCCGATGAGAGTGCGGCGAGTGATCCTCCTAGAAGCGGAGCGGCTTGCGCCTTCAGTCTGCATAGGATCTGGTCGAAGCGTACCGGAGGTAAGCGGATGTGGTCAAACTTGCTCGGAAGCGGGTTGCGTCGGGGGGCGGCTGGAGTAAGTGTCAGATTGACGCAAAGTAATTGGATGTTAGAGGATTGATGTGATGGAAGCTGTAGAGACGGCGATTGATGCGACGGCGCTGCGCGAGAAGCTGGCGGTGCTTGGGAATGAGAGTTATACGGCGGAGACTTGCGAGCGCTATGCGGACATGATTCGCGGAAATACGCGAGCTGAAGAAGGCGCGGCGGGCCGTGATTCTCGCGCATAACTATCAGCGGCCGGAGATTTTCGAGGTCGCGGATTTTATCGGCGACTCGCTGGAGCTGGCGCGCAATGCGCGCGACGTGCGCGACGCCGATGTGATCGTGTTTTGCGGCGTGCATTTCATGGCGGAGACGGCGAAGGTCTTCAACCCCGATCGCAAAGTGCTGCTGCCGGATCTGAAAGCTGGATGCTCGCTGGCGGACAGCGTGACGGCCGAGGCGCTGGCGGATCGCAAGGAAGAGCTGCTCAAGATTTATCCCGACCTGAAGGTGGTGTCGTACGTCAACTGCACGGCGGATGTGAAGGCGCTGTCTGATGCGTGCTGCACGTCGGCGAATGCGACGAAGATCGTCGAGCGGATCGATTCGGAAAATATTCTGTTCGTGCCGGATCAGAATCTCGCGAACTACGTGCAGGGGCAGACGAAGAAGCGCGTGATTTCGTGGGACGGCAACTGTTACGTGCATCATCAGATAACCCCCGACGAAGTGAACAAGGTCAAGCGCGCGATTCCCGGAATCAAGGTGATTGCGCATCCGGAGTGCCGGCGCGACGTGCTCGCGCTGGCGGACGCGGTGCTGTCGACCAGCGCGATGCTCGCTTATGCGAAGAGCAGCGACGCGGACAAGTTCCTGGTGGTCACGGAATGCGGGCTGTCGGATCGTTTGCTGATGGAAATCCCCGACAAGCATTTTTACAAGGCGTGCAAGCTATGCCGGTTCATGAAGATGATCACGCTCGAGGGGACGCTCGATTCGCTCCGACACCTGCGGTACGAAATCGAGCTGACCGAGGACGTGCGCGAGGGCGCGAAGCGGGCGCTGGAGCGCATGCTCGAGTTGAGCGTCTGAGCGCGAGTACACAAAGCGTGGGCGCGGGCGAGTCGATGGCGGGCACGGCGGCCCGCCCCACTGGTGAACAGATCGCGCGGCCGATGGTCGCGGTCGATACTGTTCTGTTCGCGATCAACGACGGGCGTCTGCAGACTTACCTGGTCGAGCTGCGGCGCGGTCCGGGTCGCGGGCGATGGGCATTTCCGGGCGGCCTGGTGCGAGTGGGCGAGCTGCTCGACGACGCTGCCCGGCGCGAACTGCACGAGTCGACGGGACTGCGCGGCGCCTACCTCGAGCAGCTGTTCACGTTTGGAGATCCGTCGCGCGATCCGCGTGCGCACGTGGTGTCGGTCGCCTACATGGCGCTGATTCCCGACGTGCAGGCTGTCAGCGCGCCGTGCGACAAGTATGCGAACGGGAAGTGGTACGAAGTCACCCGGCTGCCGCAGCTTGCGTACGATCATTCGCTGATGGCGGCGTACGCGGTGAAGCGGCTGAAGTCGAAGCTCGAGTACACGAATATCGCGTATGCGTTGCTGCCGAAGGAATTCACATTCGCCGAGTTCGAGGAGCTGTATTCGCTGATCCTGGGACGTCCGCTCGATCGGCGGAATTTTCGGCGCAGCATTCTCGCGATGGGGATGCTGAAACGGCTGCCGCATACGCGCCGAGGGCCGCATCGGCCGGCCGCTCTATACAGTTTCGCGAATCAAAGCCTAAGGTTCATCGAGATGCTATAATTTCTGGTTGCGGGGAGACTCATGTTCAAGGGCATCAACAGAATTGTAGCACTTACT
Source organism: uncultured delta proteobacterium (assembly GCA_963733715.1). GTDB lineage: Bacteria > Desulfobacterota > Binatia > Binatales > Binataceae > Binatus. Next base: position 380,159 of record CAVTEN010000020.1, on the reverse strand, counting down.
GTCGCCGCCATTTTGGTGGTGGCGATCGCTTCCGCGGCTTACATCTCGAGCAATTCGCAGCCGTCCGATAAGCAATTGGCGGCGGCCGGCGATCCGGGCGCGCGATTGCGGATAACGCTCGATCCGAACAATTTCCAGGGTCACTGTGCGCGAGGCGTACGAAGTGGCGGAGAAGGATCCTGCGCTGCTGGCGCAATTGCATTGCTACTGCGGATGCGACGTCACGGACGGGCACAAGAATCTGCTCGATTGCTTCCGTGACACTCACGGCAGCACCTGCGCGATCTGCTGCGGCGAGGCTCGCGATGCCGAGTCGATGGCGAGCCGGGGCATGGCGATCGAACAAATCCGCGACGCACTTCGCGCGCGCTACGCGCACGGGAGCTAGAGCTTGGTCGGACTGATCTCCGCGTACATCGAACACTTCACCTACGTGGGCTTGTTCGTGGTTCTGATGCTGTGCGGACTGGGATTGCCGATCCCCGAAGACGTGGCGCTGCTCGCAGGCGGGTATCTGGTGCATCGCGGGATCACGCGTTATCCGATCACGCTGGCGGTGTCGCTGCTCGGCGTGGTGGTGGGCGACAACTCGCTGTATTTCATGGGACGGCGCTTTGGATCGGGATTGGTGCGCTACTTTTCGTTGGGGCGGCCGGGCGCCAAGCATCAGATCGAGCGCATCGAGGCTTTCATGCAGCGCCATGGGCATCGCGCGATTTTCTACGCGCGGTTCCTGGCCGGACTGCGCGCGCTGGTCTATTTGTCGGCGGGATCTTTCGGGGTCAAGCCCAGCGTGTTTCTGTTTTACGATTTGCTGGGAGCGCTGATATCGGTGCCGATTGTCGTGACGCTCGGCTACGTTTTCGGCAAGCAGCTCGAGTGGATCGTCAGATACATCGGCGGCTTCGAGCGGCTGATCGTGATCGTCGCGGTCCTGAGCGTTGCGATCTACGGGACCCGGCTAATGGTACTGCGTAAAACCAGCGCGCCGGAACCCAAGAGCGAATTGCCGCAATGATTGCGCGCCGGCCCGCGCGCCGATGTCGAAAATGGAATCATACTTTCCCGCGCTGAACCTCAAGGCGAAGCTGATCGTGCTGGTGGTCGGTCTGCTCGCGCTGACGTTGGGCGCGGAGGTGTGGGTGAGCCTTGGCACGCAGGCGGAGATCGTCGCGACCACGCAGGAGAGGGTCAAGGAGCTGGCGCGCGTGATTCAGATCGGCGTGCAGGAATTGACCGCGGTGCGGGAACATCGATCGCGATCAGCTGCACCATTACGTGGACGATCTGCACACCCAGGGGCTCGAAGTATCGATCGCGTCCAGCGAAAATCTGATCCTGAACAGCTCGGACCCGCATCTGATCGGCGCTGCCCTGCGGCCCAAGCAGGCGGAATGGCTGACGCCCGAGCAACTCAGGCACCCCGAGCAGCTGGTGACCATTCCGCCCGGACAAGCTCGGCCTCGCGCCCGAGACGACGGTCTACCTGATCCCGGTCGAGGTCGAAGACCATTTGCTGGGCTACGTGCAGGTGGTGGCGAATTTTGGCGACTTCGCGCGGCCGCTGGCGGAGAGCAGGACGCGCGAGCTGATGATCGCGTTTGCGATTTTCGCGATCGGGCTGGTGTTCGCCTACATCCTGGCTGATCGCTACGTGAAGCCGATTCATGCGGTCGCGGCCGCGGCGCAGAATATCGCGGCGCGCGGCCTGGAGCCGGTGCCGGAGGCGCATCGACGCGACGAGATCGGCCTGCTGACACGCAGCTTCAACGACATGGTCGGACAGCTGCGACGCGCGCGCGAGCGCGAGCAGGAGCTTAACCGGCTCGAGCGGTTCACGGCGCTGGGGCAATTGGCGGGAGGCCTTGCGCATGAGATCAAGAATCCGTTGAATTTCATCAGCCTTGCACTCGACCAGCTCCGCGCCCGTTACGCGCCGCAGCAGCCGAACGATCGCGAAGCGTTTTTACATCAGCTGGGGATCATGAAGGACGAGATGCGGCGGCTGGCCGACCTGGTGCAAAGCTTTCTGCATTATGGGAAGCCGATCGAAATATTTCCGGCGCCCACTGACGTGCTTCACCTGGTGGATGAAGTCGTGGCGCTGTCGGAATCGAAAATGAAGAGCCAGGGAATCGAGCTGATCGAGGAGTGCGACGAGACGCCGATTCTCAAGGTGGACGCGGAGAAGCTGCGCACTTGTTTCATCAACGTGGTCGCGAACGCGATCCAGGCGATGCCGGAAGGCGGCAAGATGCGAATTGCGTTTCGGCGCGTCGATGCGGACGGATCGATGGTGATCAGTTTTTCGGACACTGGCGGCGGGATCGAAGCTGGGGTTGCGGGCCATGTCTTCGAGCCGTTCTTCACCACCAAGCGCGACGGCATCGGCCTCGGGCTGTTTCTGTCGAAGGCGATCGTCGAGACTCATGGCGGCACAATTGATATCGGGCCGAACGCGGACGGACCCGGAACCACTTTGACTTTCACCTTCCCGCCAAGCGCAGTAGTAAACGGACACAATCATGACGCAGGCCTCCGTACTGGTCGTTGAAGACAACGACCTCGAACGACAAATAACCGCGGACACGTTGCGCGAAGAAGGCTTCGCCGTCGAAGAGGCTGCCGTCGGCAAGCGCGCGATCGAGCTGCTGGCGCTGTCGCGCTTCGACGTCGTGCTGACGGACCTGATGATGCCGGGGATGTCGGGCGAGGAGCTGCTCGCGAAAGTGCGCGGCACCTATCCCGGGAGCCAGGTCGTCGTGCTGACGGCGCACGGATCCACCGACAGCGTCGTGCAGGCGATGAAGGCGGGCGCGTTCGACTACCTCGAAAAGCCGACGGATCGTGAGAAGCTGGTGACGCGCGTCGCGAAGGCGGCGGAGTTCGCAAATCTGCAGCAGGAAAATCAACTGCTGAAGCGGCGGCTCGAGGGCACTTTCGAGATCGAAGGAATCATCGGGCAGGATCCCGCGATACAGGAAGTGATCCGGCTGGTGCGGCGCGTCGCGCCGTCGAATTCGACCGTGCTGATACAGGGTGAGAGCGGCACCGGAAAGGAAATCGTCGCCAAAGCGATCCATCGGCTGTCACCGCGGACCGCGCGGCAATTCGTCGCAATCAATTGCTCGGCGATTCCCGAAACCCTGATCGAGAATGAATTGTTTGGGCATGAGCGCGGCGCATTCACGGGCGCCAACGAGCGCAAGATCGGGCTGTTCGAGAGCGCCGACAAATCGACGCTGTTCCTCGACGAGATCGCGGACCTGCCGCAGGGGATGCAGGCGAAGATTCTGCGCGTGCTGCAGGAGAAGGAGCTGCGACGCGTCGGCGGCAACGATTCGTTTCGTATCGACGTGCGGCTGGTGGCGGCGAGCAATCGCAATATCGCGGAGGAAGTCGGCGAGGGACGCTTCCGCGAAGATTTGTACTACAGAATCAACGTGGTGACTGTTACCCTGCCGCCGCTGCGCGAGCGGCGCGGCGACATTCCGCTGCTGGCGAATCATGCGCTCGCGAAATTCGGGCACCTGGCGGAAGGACGCGTGAAAGAAATCGGACGCGAGGCGATGGAAGTGGTGCTCGATTACTCGTGGCCGGGCAACGTGCGTCAGCTCGAGTCGGCGGTCGAACGCGCGATCCTGCTGTGCGAGGGCGAGAAGGTGATGCCGCGCGATTTGCCGGAGGAAGTCCTGTCGCGCAAAACTCCCGGGCGCAGCGGTGAGCGTCAGCGCGGCGACAAGTACGAGATTCCGAGCGAGGGCTTCAATTTCGAAACCTTCGAGCGCGACGCTATTTTACAAGCGCTCGAGCGCAACGACTGGGTGATCGCGAAAGCGGCGAAGATGCTCGCGATGAGCTACCGGACGCTGCAATATCGGATCGATAAGTTTGGTTTGAAGCGAGGCGAGCAGCCGAAGCCGATCCCGCCGGACATCAAGGGGTAGGGAAAACAATTCACTTTATTGAATGTGAAACCCGCGGTGGGTTTCACACTTCCTTCGGCAGGGGTGACCCCTGCACCCAGTGAAAAGAAATCGCAAAATGTCGAGGACGCCATTTCGCTCTCAGGTTCCTGGGGGAGGCGGTGTGTGTAATTACCTCGCCCGTTACACGGGAGAGGAGGCCGGACGCATCGCGGCCGGTAGGTGAGGGTTCTGGGCCTCAACCTGCACGCCGGCCAGTTCCCGTTCCGCGCAATTGTGCCCCTTCCCTCGAAGGAAGGGGTTAGGGCTTAGGTTGCCTGGACATCAGCGTGGCTCGAGACGACAAAAGCGTGAACTTGCATGCATCGCGACCAATGGACACTCAGTTCGCCCACCCTGTCGGCAGATAAATCCAGCATTCGATTTTGCTGCCGTCTGCGGCGACGACTTCGATTCGCTCGCGACTGTAGAGCGTCGGCACTTCTTCGTAGCCGTCGAGGATTTCAAAGTCGCGCGCGCTCAGGCCTTCGAGGATTGCGCCCTCGGTGTTGGCGTCCTCCAGTTTTGCGACGAAGTAGTAGCGCTTGCGGCCGCGCGTGTAGCCGGCGAGACGTGCCGGACTTGCGTCGATGGGGCGGCCTAGCAGGCGCAGGCGCTCGGCTGGGTTCATCAAGGTGCCGTAGACGAAGAGCAGTTGATTGTCGTTATCCATCGGTGAAGTACCTGACACCTAACCTCTTTTCGAGCAGAAAGGGGGACCAATTATGGAATTGCCGTCCCACATTGTAAATTCTTCTTCAACGACGTGACCAGCGGCAAAGAATTGTGTTCGATTCTTGGAGACGTCTACGGTATGTTGGCTCGCTATGAGGCTTGAATTACCGATGATCACTCTGCGGACATTACTCTTGAGCGCGGGCGCGGGACTGATCGCACTGCTTGCTGTCGGCTGCTCGACAGTTAAAAGCGGGACCCTGAGTCCAGGAATGACGCCCGGTCAAACGGTGCAGTCGATGGGCGAGCCCGACCTGAAGGACACTATCGCGGATCCCAATCACAACGGCGCCACCGTGCTGCGATACGTCTGGCTCGAGCCGGGCAAGGCAGCAATCTTCGGATCCGACGAACGTCTCGCAAGCGTGCAGGATGTCGAGACCAACACCAAGCAGAAGGTCGAGGAGCAGGCTCATGCCGAGGCGGTGGCGGCAGGGCCACCGCAGCGATTCGATCCGATTGAGACGCCGCTCGACTATCTGTTCTTTCCGGTGAAAGCCGCGACAATATATTTCGGCGCCGGTCTCAATTGCGCAGCGAGCGGTGTCTGCCAGAAGCCGCAGCTTCCTCCACCGTCGGCTGGATAGTCCTGAAAATTTCCGGGATGGCGTAGCCGATTTCTGAATCGGCCAGAAACGGCGGAATTTCGGAATTTCACATTTTTCGCCTGTCTTCGACCGGTCACAGAAGTAACGAAAACGCAGCACTTTACCCTTTTCCGCTAGCTCGTAGTGGAAATAGCGGCGTCAAAGTGTCATCATGAGAACAACTCGTTGTGCATTCTTTTGACTCTTGCAAAGCGGACAGCCGCCGCTGTGGACTTTATGTTCATAACTATGAGACTCTTGGGTAGCTAAGACCTGAACGATCGTTTAGAATCAGTTTTTGCGGCGAACTTAAACGCGTGAAGCGAGGCACGACGACAATCACAGGGCTGGCGTGGAATTGACTTTCAGTCCACTACCCCAAATCCACCAGGTAAAAACTACAATGACTACTACGGGCGGAACAGGAAAGATGAAAAAAGAAACTCTCGGTCAGGTTCTCAAGCAGCGGCGCGGTGCGTACAACTACACTCAGCGTGAACTCGCACGCAAACTCGGGGTCAAGGCCAGCCATGTCGCCTACCTCGAAAACGGACGGCGCCGCCCTTCGCTGTCGTTGCTGTCGCGGATCGCGGATACGCTCGAGCTCGATAAGCGGCGGCTGTTCCTGCTGGCGCATCCGGAGGCGCAGTGGATCGTCGGCGAAAAGCGCGAGCCCTCGCCCTCGAAGCAGCGCGAAGATTCGTGGCGCAGGTTCGCGGGAGATCGCGGCACGCTGGCGCGTCACAAGGTGACGGAGCGGGAACTCAAGGTCCTGAAGAACGTGAACATGCTCGGGCGCGTATCTGGGCCGAATCAGTACTTGTTCATCCTGAACGCGATTCGCCAGGCAGTCGACGAAGAGTAGCCGCGCGCGCGATTCGGCTCTTCAAATTCCCTTGGCTTGAGGCACGCCGATTCCCTTGAGGAATTCGGTGCGCGCGGTCATGGGATCGCGCGCGACGGCCTTGTTGTAATCGGTCATGAGCGCTCTGGCGTCCTGCGAGCACATCAGCTGCGTCATCTCCATCCGCTCGACGTAGAGTCCGGATTCGAGATCGCGATCGGCGCCGACGTATACGGCGCGCTTGATCGCCGCGATCGCGCGCGGCGGGCGGCTGGCGAGCGTTCGCGCCCAATCCATCGCAAACGGCATCAGATCGCCGGGCGGGAGCACGCGGTTGACCATCCCCATTTTCTCGGCGTCGCGCGGATTGTAGACATTTCCGAAAAGCAGCACCTCGAGTGCCCTGCCCCGTCCTATTAACCGCGGCAAGCGCTGGGTTCCGCCGCCGCCGGGCAATATCCCGAGAACCGCCTCGGGCAGTCCGATCTGGTAAGGGCCGTCTGCGGCGAGGCGAAAGTCGCATGCGAGCGCGAGTTCGTAGCCGCCGCCCATGCAGTCGCCGTTGATCGCGGCGATGACAGCCTTCGGCATCAGCATGATCCGGTCGAGCATACGATGGAACCCGGCCGACGCGACGGGAAAGATCTGCGCGCAGGCGGCGGGGTCGGCGGCCATCGCGGCCAGCTCGTCGACGCTGTAGTGCGTGATGAATTTACCGTCGATTCCGCCGGTGAGAATGATCGCGCGGGTGTTGGCGTCGTTCTCGGCGTGACCGACGAGTTCGAGCAGCTCCTGCGACATCGGCGCGGTCATGTAATTCATCGGCGGATTGCTGATCGTCCATACTTGAACATGTTCATGTTGATCGACGGTAAAATGTTTCATCGTTTTTTACTCCGTAGTCCGCGATTAACGCCGGTCGTTAGCGATGTCAACCACCCGTTGAGGGTGCGCATGCGATGGACTAGGCTCTGGTGATGGAAGTGCAGTTTCGATGAAAATCGATATCGACCTCAAGTCCGGATTTCTGCAGAACCTCAAGCGTGAAGTCCTGGACTCGCTCAACACCGAGGAGCGCGCGATCATCGAGGTCTCGACCGGCGAGATGGGTAACAAGCCCGACGCAGTAAAGCTCGGATGGCTCAAGATGCGGACCAAGGAAGCGTGGACCAAGCAGCGCTACAACAAGGCGCTGGGCCGCACGATGGAAAAACTGCGCGAGGCGGTCGCGGCGGCTGAGAAGAATAAAGACGGCTGACGCCCGGTCGTCAGGGCTCGATTCGCGCCACCCGGCGCTTGCCCACCTCGAGCACCTTGTGCTCTCCCGGTACGAAGCGAAAATTCACGTCGGTTATCGTGCGGCCGTCGACGCGCACGGCGCCCTGGCTCACCAGGCGGCGCGCCTCGCTGGTCGAAGGCGTGAACTGTAGCTGCTTCATCAATTCGCAAATCCAGAGATCCTCGGCGATTCGATACACCTGCGCGTTGGCGGGAACCTCGCGGCGCTGGTGCTTGCTCTCGAAATATTCCTCGGCGCGAGTCGCCGCGGATGCGCCTTGGTATTCGGTAACGATCATGCGGGCTAGGCGCTTCTTCGCTTCCATCGGATGCATCCCGCCCGACTTCACCGCCGCTATTTCTTCCGGCGTCGAGCTGGTCAGCAGCTCGTAGTAACGAACCATCAGTTTATCGGGCACCGACATCAGCTTGCCGTACATATCCTCGGGGTTGTCGGTCAGGCCGACGTAGTTGCCGAGCGACTTGGACATCTTGCGCACGCCGTCGAGGCCCTCGAGCAGCGGCATCGTCATCACCGCTTGCGGATCCTGTCCGAAATGCCTTTGTAGATCGCGAGCAACCAGCATGTTGAACTTCTGATCGGTGCCGCCAATCTCGAGATCAGCTTTCAGCGCAACCGAATCGTAACCCTGGATGACGGGATAGAGCAGCTCGTGCAGGAACAGCGGCTCCTCGGCGGCGAGGCGCTTCTCGAAGTCGTCACGCTCGAGCAATCGAGCGACGCTCAATGTCGCAGCGATTTTGATCAGCTCCGCCACGTTCAGGCCGTTCATCCATTCGCTGTTGAAGCGGATTTCGGTGGCTTCGCGATCTAGAATCTTGAAAACCTGATCGCGGTAGGTCTCCGCATTGCGCTCGATCTCATCGCGCGACAGTGGCTTCCGCGTCTCGGAGCGTCCGGTGGGATCGCCGATCATCGCGGTGAAGTCGCCGACGAGGAAAATTACGGTGTGCCCCGCGTCCTGAAAGTCGCGCAACTTCTTGAGCGTCAGGCTATGGCCGAGATGCAAATCGGGCGCGGTGGGATCCATCCCGAGTTTGATCCTGAGGGGCCGGTCGAGCGCAATCTTGGCCGCGAGCTCCGACGGAGAAATGACCTCGACGGTGCCGCGGGCGAGCGCCGCCGCCTGTTCATTCGCCTGATTTTCCTTCACGTTCCGCTTCGCCAATTCCGTTCGCTCGAGTTCCAGTGGCAGTGGCTTCCAAGCGTACAGGAATTTTGACAGCGCGGAATAGTGCCTGCGCGCGTTCGGCGAACTATCCGCGTTCAGCCGCTCGGTCGCCGTGAAAATGCGCCCGTTTGCCGGCGGCCATCATCCCGTTGTATTCGCGCGCTGTTTTGATTCGACGCTTCGGGATCATGCCGAGTTCGCGCAAGCCCCGCTTTACAACGCCGAGTGCATGCTCGTGGATAATCCCAACCTCGCGCATGCGAAATTCGCGATGGGGGAATTCCAGCTTGCCGGCCTTGCGAGCGTGCGAATAGGTTCTCCTATGCACGCCGAAACAGGTCGGTCCGTAGAGCTCGCTGAGAAGCCATAGTGCGACCTCGTCGAGCCCTCGCATGCACCATCCGATGCATTGGTAGTCGTCGATTGCATTGGTAGCTACCGCGCACGCAACCGCAGGCAACTCGTCCGCCACCAGTCGTCGCGCCCGCCCGCTATGAAGCACTTCGCGCAGACGGAAATAAAACCTCAGGGCCTCCTCCGTTCTCCGGAAGCGGGTCTTGTTTTGATCCAACATCGCAGCCTCTTTTCATGGTCAAAATATTATGAGACCGCACGAAGCGTGTGCCGAGGGAGCCAACCCAAGCCCCTCTCACGTCTGCACGAACAGCGTTGCCATTCGAGCGGGACGCGAAAATTACCCGCACTAACGCGACGAGGGTTCCAATGGTTGATGCTTAGCGCGGGGTTCGTCGGCAAGTCAACAGAATGATTACTGTTTAAGACAATTTGTTACTAGAATGAAAAGTTGCTCAATGCACTCTAGCCACGCTGATTGTAGCGATTCATCGCGGTTTCTAGTCCATGCTCCGCGATTGCCTCGACCGCAAGCCCCGCGCGTTCGAGCAGCGGCGCTATCGCCTGCCGTTCGGCGGCGGTCATCGGGCGCAGCAGGTAGTCCTTGTTCTCTTCGGTCTTCGGCTGACGGCCGGGCTCCATTTCGATTTCGTCGGTAAACCCCGGGGGCCGGCCGATTCCCATTCTGACGCGAATGAAATCGGTGGTGCCGAGCGACTCCGCGATTGAGCGAACGCCGCGGTTGCCGGCGTCGCCGCCGCCTTGCTTGATCCTGAGGCGCCCCGCTTCGAGATCGAGCTCGTCATGCAGCACGATCAGATTCTGGGGAGGAATTTTGAAATATCCGAGCAGGTCCGAAATGCACTCGCCGCTCAGATTGTAAAAAGTCTGGGGCTTGACCAGCAGTGCCGGCTTTTCAGCCAGCGTGATTTCAGCGGTTACGCCCTTGAATCTGCGCCGGCTCATCTCGACGCCTTTCGCTTTCGCGATTCGATCGACCGTCATGAAGCCGGCGTTGTGACGCGAGCGCGAGTATTCCTCGCCGGGATTTCCGAGCCCAGCCACTACCCAATGAATCGCCGAGTGCGCTTCGGAGTCGGATTTCTTCGCGCGCGATGAACGAAAGCTTCCGAACAGACGCTTGATCGCTGCCATCGAATTCAGCCGCTCATGCGCGGACGCGGCGTTTCGATTTCGATTTCGTTGGGGTCGTGCGCAGCAACGGCGCGAGGGCCTTGAACAACGCGTTCATTTCGGTCGGAGTTCCAATCGAGATTCGGAGCGCATCGTGAAGCAGCGGCGTCGCGAAGTGCCGGACCAGGATTCCGGCGCGGCGCAACCCGCGGGTGACCGGCGCCATGTCGCGCCCCGGCATCCGCGCCAGCACGAAATTCGCCTGCGACGGCGGGACCTCGAAGCCAAGCTTGCGCAGACGAGCCTCGGTAAGAGCCCGCGTTCGTATCACCTTGGCGACATTGTGGCGCATCCAGGCAGCGTCGCGCAGGGCTTCGGCTCCGACCGCCAGCGCGACCCGGCTCAGGTTGTAGGAATCCTTGACCTTCATCAGCGCGTCGATCACCGACCAATGCGCAAAACACAGACCGAGCCGCATCCCGGCCAGCGAGTAGGACTTCGACAGCGTCCGCAGAACGACGACATTGCGATGGCGACGTACCAGCCCGAGCGCGTTCTCGCCCGCAAAGTCCACGTAAGCTTCGTCGATCACCAGCAGTCTGCCGTCGAGGCGTTTCGCCAGTGCGCCGAGGTTGCGCGCTGGCGTCAGAGTGCCCGACGGCGAATTGGGACTGCATACAATAGTGAGATTGGCGCGGGCGTCTGCCAGAGCGTCGAGCGGGATCGCGAAGTCGGCGCCGAGCGGGATGTGAAGGATTCGGGCCTCCTGCACCAGCGCCAACGTGTCGTAGAGCGAATAGGTCGGGACCGGATAGGCAACGGTGTCGCCCTCTCCGAGCGTCGCGCGAAAGACCATCGCGAGCAGTTCGTCCGAGCCGTTGCCCGCGAGGATCATGCTCTGCGGAATCGAGTAGATTTTCGCGGCGCTCGCCACGAATTCGTCGGCACGCGGCGCCGGATACAAGCGCAGCGCCGACCCCGCCATCACCTTCGCAACCGCGCGGCGCACTCGCGGCGACGGCGGGTAAGGATTCTCATTGGTGTTGAGTTTGATCAGACGCTGGCCGGGACGCGGCTGTTCGCCGGGCCGGTATGGCGCCATGTTTTTGATCGACTCGCGAAACATGGGTGAATTATGAATCGAGTGGCAGCGCGATTCGACCACCCGTCCGCGACGAACGATAGCATGCCTCGATCGCTTCGACGGCGCGCAGTCCGTCGATACCGTCGGGCGAGGGTTTCACGCGGCCCTGAATTGCGCCGACGAAATTTTCAGCGAGTGCACGAGACGGAGCGAGCAGATCGCGCGGATCGAAACGGCTCATCACGTCCTCGCGCGAGAATCCCGGCACCGGACTGCCGTCGGCTTTTAGAATCGAGATGTCGTTGCGCGGATATCCCGCCATCACCCTGCCCTCGCTGCCGTAGATCTCGATTGCCGACAGCGAAGGCATGCTGCTCCAACTCGCCTCGACGACGCCGATCGCTCCCGACTTGAAATGCAGGATCATCGCGCCCGTGTCATCGACTTCGATCTGCTTGGCGAGGGTTCCTACTTGTCCCGAGACGGAATCGATTTCGCCCATGAACCAGATGGCGAGGTCGGCGACGTGGACGCCTAGATCGAGCATCGCACCGCCGCCGGCTTCCGAAGCCGTCGTGAACCACTTCTGTCCCGGCGCCCATAACTGAGGTCCGCCGTGTGAGAGGCGCGCGCGAATGAAGTTCGGCTTGCCGATTGCGCCGCTGGTGAGCGCGTCCTTGATGGCGCGCTCGATTCCGCCAAAGCGCCGCTGCATCGCGACCATCAGCACGCGATTGGATTTCGCAGCCGCGTCGACCATTCTGCGCGCCTCGGCGGCTGTAGGAGCCATCGGCTTTTCCACGAGGACATGCGCGCCCGCATTGAGCGCCTTCACCGTAAATTCGCAGTGCAAATTATTCGGCGTGAAGATTCCGACCGCATCGGGATGCTCGCGCGCCAGCATTTCGTCGAAATTCGAATAGACCTTCGGGCGGTGCGCGTCATCCGGCGAAAGCGCCCGCGCAACACGCTCGGCTTTCTCGGCGGTGCGGCTTTGTATCGCGACGATTTGTGCGTCGGCGATGCTCGCGAGCGCAGGAATATGCGCGCGCTCGGCAATCGCACCAGCGCCTGCAATCGCAATCCTGATCATCGCGAGCGTCCCGGTGCGCGTTTCGATGGATGCCTATTCGCGACTGTGCGGATTGGGCCGGTCGAGTCCAGCATCCACTGGATGTACGGAGGCGAGCCGCGATCAGCGTTCAATGCCAGGACTTCCGGCACTTCGTAGGTGTGGAGTTCGCGAACGCGCGTTTCCACCTTCATATAAAGCAGCGCGCGCGTCTTGATGATCAGCAGGTACTCGCGATCGTCCTCGACGCTGTCGCGCCATCGGTAGATCGATCGCACCGGTCCGACGATGTTGACGCAAGCCGCCAGCCTTTCGCCGACCAATGCGCCCGCGATCGCGACCGCCTGATCCTCGCTGCCGGCAGTCACGAATATCACCCGCATTTTATGCGGGGTTCGCGCGGGCATCTCAGCTCTGCGCCTCGCGCGCCAGGCGTTGGCGCAACTCGGCGGGCGTGCATCGATACTTGAATGCCTTGCGATCATTCACAAACAAAACCGGCACCTCGATTCCGAAACGCTCCTCGAGGCCAGGGTCGCCGTCAATTTCGATGCGCTGGATGCGCGCGTCGAATTTCGGCATCTCGGCCGCGATCACTTCTTCCATTTCGTGGCAGAGCGGGCAGTCGTTCCGTGTGTAGAGAATCAGCTCGATCACCGAGGTACTTTAGCGATCGTGGCGGAGGACTCCAAGCCGCACGAGGACGGACTCGGTGACGGGACATGGCGATGAACGTGCTCGAGGGCGCGTTCGCGCCAGCATTCGCAAGTGGGCCGCTAGCAGCATCACGTCCGCCCATCGATCGACGTCGTACCACGCCGGGCCGAGCGCGTACGGAATGTTGGCGCGTTCGAGACGCTCGATCGTCGAGTCGAACACGCCGCGGCTGCCCCATCGGATTGCGGTGAAAATCGGCGGCATCGCGCCGCGCACGCCGACTGCGTAATAGCCGCCGTCGAGACTCGGCGCGATCACGACGCGGGTGCGGCTAAGTGCGTCGAGGCTGGTTGCGAGCATCGCACTCGGAAGCGAAGGCGTGTCGGTACCGATTAGCAGCGCGCCGTTGGAGGAAAACGGTTCAAGCGAGCGCGCCATCCGGCGTCCGAGCGAGCCGTCTCCCTGATCGATCAGCTCAGCGCCAAATTGCCGCGCCATCCGCCGGAAGTATCTGCTGCGCTCGGCGCCGTCCGGTGCGCTGCCCGCGATGACGATGCGCGCGGGGCGGACAGAGACTGCCTTTGCAAGCGCGTCGCGAATGAATGCGTCGGACAATGCGGCCGCGGCTGCGGGCGTCATTGAGCCGATCAGCCTGGTCTTGACCTGGTGCTCGATGGGCTCGCGGCAAAACACGATCAACGCTGGCCGCGGCCTTTTCATTTCACTTATCAATCAGCTCACTTGATCGTGTTCGGACGAATGATGTTTATCGGCACCCCGAGTGTCTTCTTGATGAATTCCGCTACCGACGTGATCGGCTTCGGCAGGATTGACGGGTCGCTCACCGGGCCTTTGACATGGAAGTATGCCGCGACCAGTTTGCCGGTGCCCGCACCGAGGCGATCTCCGATCAGCGGGATGTGGTTCAGCACCCAATCGACGGTATCGAACGGAAACACTCCCACGTCCATATCGAGAGTGCCCGAGCCGAACTGGATGCTACCGCTCGCCGTGATATCCATCACCGGACCCTTGAGCGCGAAATTATCGGTGTAGAAGAGCCCGCCGCTGCCCTTGAAATCGGTGAAGATCGTTTTGAATGGGACGCCGGCGACGCGCGGGTCCGGAATCTGCGCGCTCAGCCAATTCTTGATGTCGATAAAACTGAGCAGGCGCGAGAGCAGCGTAAACTTGTTGAGGGTTCCGTCGCGGACCGTGATCGTCATATCGCCGGCGAGAGTCTCGAAGAAGTTGGTGTCGGTGTTGGCCCACAAATCGGTGGCGAGAAACAGATGGCCGAGCAATGGCGACTGCTTGTTCTTGCCGCCCAGCATAAAGAGCGGCGCAGGATCCATATCAATGGCGTTGCCCATGATGCGGATCCAGTTATCCGGAGCGCGGCCGACGAGTTCGAGCTTCATCTTTCCGCGATAAGCGGTGGCGCTCATGTTATAAACGCGCCAATTGCCGAGAGGGTCGCGAGTGAAATCAGTCCTGGTGTCCGTCATCTGAAAGGCGGCCAGGTTTGCGGCTTTCGCCTCGATATGGCCGAAGCACGGAACCGGAAAATGGATCGGCGGTGTGGCCGGCGACCAGGGCATCCGCACAAAAGTCAGCACTTCGAGATCGAGTTTCTGCACGGTAGCGTCGATACGAATCGAGGGATGAGTGTAGTCGGCAACGGAGACGCGGAAATCAATCGGCGAGTCCTCGAGCCTCGACCCCGGCATCGCGAGAACGACCTCCTTGTGATGCATCGTGAGCGTCGCGCCTTGAGTGATTATCGGTGCACGCAGGAAGTTGAATTTTACGTCGCCCTTAGCCAGCGTGAGTTTGCCCTCGGGCGTCAAGCCCCCGGGAGCACTGGGATTGCCGTTGACAACAACCTTGCCGCCAATCGGCCCGATCACACTGAAGTCGGAAGGATCGACCAGCAGCGTCAACCACAACTGCGACGGGAAATCGTGAAGTCCGAGCGTCAGGTCGCTGCACGGTAACGCCTTGCGTCGCGAAACTCACGGTCCCGTCGAGGGTAGCGTTGCCGCCCGTCGCAGCCAGCATCACGTTGTCGAATTTGATCGAAGTCGGATCGATGACGACAGTGCCGCGTGAAACCCTGAGCGGGCCGGGCGAACCCTTGATTGTAAGGACGGTGCCGATGACGTCAGCCCGCACCTGGTAGTTCTTGGGCGGAGACAGCGTCTTCACGCTCAACTTTCCAGATGCGGTGGCGACAGTCTCGACGCGGCCGCTCAACCGTTGGAGACGATCCCGCTCGCGCAATTGGTAGACCTCGAGAAACCTGGCAATCGCGGGATAGAGCTCGTCGAGGTCCGTGTTGAGGTTCACGGCGGTCTTGTAATCGGCGCCCTCGATTCCCTTGCTCAGGTTGGCGGTCGCAACAAGGTCGTGGACGATAGAGTTACCGAATTTCGCGGTGCCCTGCGTAATCGTGAGCAGACCCTTCGAGTAACTGATCTGGGCGCTGAGATTCGAGACCGGCGGCAGTTTATAGTCCTCGGGAATTGTAAACCCCACATCCTGGACGGTGCCGCTAACCACCAGGTTCTTGCGAATCGTGTCGAGCGGCGCGGTCCTAATCTCCTCGAGTGCTGCGCTCAGGGTCGCATCACCGACTGTCACCTTGCCGGGTCCTAGCCGCTTAAGCATGTCGACCAGGTCGGCGGGCAGATGGCGAACCGCCAGCAGATGCTGCTTGACGGCAGCCGCGTCGAGACGAAATCCGCCGAGATGGATTCCGAGCTCCGGCTGGTTGCTTTGCGGAGCGACCAGCTCGGTGTCGCCTGACAGCACCGGAGTATTGACGTGGCGTAAGACGATGTTCCTGAAGGCGTATTTGCCGTCTGTAATTTCGAAAGTGGTACGCAAAGAGTAGGCGCCCAAATTCTCCGGCGCGACGAGGCGTTTGCTGACGAGCATCAGCTTCTCCGATTCCGCCTCGGTATCGCCGGTCACTGAGCCATCGTCGTGAAGCAGGAACTTGACGGTGCTCTGGACCGTCCCGACCAGCGCGAACCCCTCGACCTCGATTCCCTCCAGCGGCACGTCCCAGGTCCACACGGCTCCATGCGCAAATTCGCCGGCCGGCGAATTCATGCCGATACCGAGGCTGAATTTCCCGGCTACTCGTGCTCCGGAAACGGGCGTTCCGACGAGAGCACCGCTGAATCCGAGGAGCCATCGGTAAGGATCGTGCCGGGTATGGTACGCAACGATTCCGACGTGATTTGCGACTTCGGTGCTGTCGGCATAGCGCACGGTCGCGTCTACAGCCTCGACGCGCCAGCAGATTCGCGACAGTGCGTGCAATGCGTCCTGGAGCGCATCGATCAGTGGAGTCCCGGGACGCGGGAATGAGATCGTAGCCGCGTTCGTTTGGGTTACCGGGAGGGTGATGTCGGGTTGGATCGCGGTCAGCCGGTAAAGAGGCAGTCCGGTGCTGACGAAAATCGAGTGGTAAGAGATGATCGCGCTGAGCGATTTCAGCTTGACGATTTCCTGTCCGTTGGCGATGACCTGAGGGTGGTCGAGGACAACTACCAGGTGAGTGCTGAGATGAACTGAGCTGGCGCGCGGGATGATATCGACCCCGGTGCGGTTGCGGACCGAGGCCAGGACATAAGCGACGATGCGCTGCTGGTTAACCGCGATAAGCACCGCCGAACCGCCGATCAGGACCGCCAGGACGAGCGCGGAAAGCGCGGCGATTCGGAGCAGTCTCATGTTTGCCGTGACGCGGCGAGTGCGTCCAGCGTTACACAATCCGCCCGGCTCACGGAGCGATCAGTTGCCTTCGGCCATCTCCGACGGAGGCGCGTCGATGTATCCCGCACGATGCTTGTTCCTGAGCCCCGTCTTGAGAACGCGGTTGCGCAGCCGCACCGACTTCGGAGTGACTTCGACCAGCTCTTCCTCGTCGATCCATTCCAGCGCTGCGTCGAGGGTCGGAATGCGCGCCGGTGAAAGCCTGATCGCTTCATCGTGGCCTGACGCGCGCATGTTGCTGAGCTTTTTTTCACGGCACACGTTGACGGGCAAGTTTATCTCACGGGCATACTCGCCGACGATCATTCCCTCGTAAACCGGTTCACCGGGTCCGACGAAGAATATACCGCGCTCCTGCAAATGGAAGATCGCGTAAGGTGTGCTCACGCCCTCGCGATCGGAAATCATCGCCCCGTTGGCGCGCGAGCGAATCGTTCCCGACCACGGCGCGTAGCCGTTGAACAGCGTATTCATCAGGCCGTTGCCGCGGGTGCTTTCGAGAAAGCGTCCGCGAAATCCAATCAGGCCGCGCGCCGGAATGTCGTACTCCAGCCGCACGCGATTGCTAGCATGGGTGACCATCGTGCGCATCTTGGCCTTGCGCGTCGAAAGCATCTGCGTGACCGTGCCGATGTATTCAGAAGGGATGTCGATGACGAGCATCTCCATCGGCTCGAGGACCTGTCCGTCGGCCTGCTTGGTGATGACGGTGGGCTTCGAGACCTGCATCTCGTAGCCTTCGCGGCGCATCGTTTCGATAATCACCGCGAGCTGCAATTCGCCGCGGCCCATCACACGCCATGATTCGGGCGACAGTTGCTCGACGCGAGTGCTGACGTTGCGGCGCGCTTCGAATTCGATTCGCTCGCCGAGCTTGCGCGAGGTGACGAAGTCTCCCTCGCGGCCCGCCCACGGCGCATTGTTCACCGAGAACGTCATCGCGACGGTCGGCTCGTCGATACGAATCGGCGGCAGCGCGCGCGGATTTTCAAGGTCGGCGATCGTCTCGCCGATCGCGATGTCCTCGACGCCGGCTACTATCACTATCTCGCCCGCGCTGGCGGTATTGCGCTCGACGCGCGTCAGCCCCTGCCATCCGTAGATGTGGGCGACCTTGCAGACGACGGTCTTGCCGTCGCGCCGGCAGAGCGAATAGTTCTGCGACGCCGTCATCGAGCCGGCGATAATTCTGCCGACCGCGAGGCGGCCGACGTAGTCGTCGTAGTCGATGTTGTTTACCTGGAATTGCAGGGTGGCGTCGGGATCGACTTCCGGGCCCGGCAGGTGGGCGACGATGGCGTCGAACAGCGGCACCAGGTTTTCGCTCGGGACGTCGAGCTTGAGCGACGCAGTGCCCGCGCGCGCCTGCGTGTAGAGCACGGGAAAATCGAGCTGGCTTTCGTTCGCGCCGAGGTCGATGAACAGGTCGTAAACCTCGTCGAGAACCTCGGGCGCGCGCGCGTCGGCGCGATCGATCTTGTTGATGCAGAGAATCGCGGGCAGGTTCGACTCGAGCGCCTTCTTG
Source organism: uncultured delta proteobacterium (assembly GCA_963733715.1). GTDB lineage: Bacteria > Desulfobacterota > Binatia > Binatales > Binataceae > Binatus. Next base: position 361,945 of record CAVTEN010000020.1, on the reverse strand, counting down.
AGGACGAAGCGCGTCTGCGGCAGAGGACCCTCGCATGCGTCGACCAGCAACAGGACGCCGTCGACCATCGAGAGCGTGCGCTCGACCTCGCCGCCGAAATCCGAATGGCCGGGAGTATCGACGATGTTGATGCGGGTGTCGCCCCACAGGATCGAGGTGTTCTTGGCCATGATCGTGATGCCACGCTCGCGCTCGAGCGCATTGGAATCCATCACGCGATCGATGACCTGCTCGTTGGCGCGAAACACACCCGACTGCCGCAGCATCGCGTCGACCAAAGTAGTTTTACCGTGATCGACGTGAGCGACGATCGCTAAATTTCTTATGTCTGAACGTCTCATTTTGTCCTGAATACTAAAACGCGGCCGAGCCTCCTAAGGTTCGCCCGCGCGTGAGAACTATTCTAGCCGTCGATTGAAGCAGAGTAAACGCAGGCCCGCGAACGGGTAGCGAAACACTCCCGTAATGGGCCAAATGTGGAAGCATGGCCTGTTCAGTATACGATGTAGTTTTCGAAGATGCTCAGGTTCGAACCGATGAAACTCCCATACACTGCGACGCTCGCGCTTCTCCTGCTGGCCTCGTGCACGCCGAGCATCAAGCAATCAACGACTCGCGCCGAGGCCGCCGCCAATCGCGCCGAGCGGTCGGCGACGATAGCGGAACAGAGCGCCGATCAAGCTCTTAAAGCGTCGGCTGGGGGTTATGGTAGCCGCTGACCAAGCGCAGAACGCTGTCAGGCGAGCCAACGACGCAGTGGCTCGAGTGGGAAGCGAACCTCTCCACGGGTTTGTGCCCGGAGAACTCTTGGAGAAACCTACGGAGGGTTCCCTACTGCGCTGGTGCCTCATGGGTCCGCCTGATGTTGTGCCATCCGACATGACAATCATCGACGTTCATGCGTTACGGTCGAGATTCTGGGTCTACGAAATATTCGACTCGAAGTCCGATTGTCACGACGGGCTGCGAAAATATCATCGCGAATTCGTGCGCGACTTCGGCAAAAGCGTGCCGCCCAGGGCGTTTTGCGCTGCCTGCGCGAATGAGGCAGACGACGATGAGGATTAGGTTTCACCACGTTAAGCGCTCGCGCTTGTAGGCTCGATTTTCTTCCCCTCGCCCAGAATGGGAGAGGATAGTAGGACGGAATTTATTCCGTCAGCGAGCGATTTCTTCGCTCGCGATTCAAGATTCTGCCTCTGCTAACACGGCGCCGGGGCGCGCAACCTAACCCCTTCCCAGCGGGAAGGGGAACCGGACGCGTGTTATACGTTACGCGCTCCATTCTGGGAGAGGGGATGATTGCAGAATGCTAGGGCGACGGCGGCGGTGTCCCCATCGGCTGGTTCCGCTGCAGCTTTTGCAGCAGGTCCGCGACGTCTTCGATTTCGGTGACGCGCCAATAGCCGTCGTCACCGCGCGCCAGGTGGATTCTCCACCGCCGCCCCTTGTTGTCGGTGAAGTCGGTGGATGCGGTGTCGCCATTTCGATGCAGCAGCACGAGCGAGCCCGCCACCGCCGCGCCGGGCATCTGCACCTCCTGCGCGCCGTCATCGACTTTCTGGATGGCCCAATTTTTTGCCACCTGCGCCATCGGCTTGGTCAGCAGATCGATCGCCGCGTTCCCGAGCATCGCGCTCAGCGGATCGGTGCCGCCCTGCTTCCGCACCATCTCCTGGCCCGCCTTCTTCACGACACTCTCGAAATCCACGTACTTGGCCGCTTCGTCGCCGTTGCGCGCGTCAATCGCCTGCTTCACCTTGAGCACGGCCCAGGTCGGAGTATACGGCAGATAGAAAATCGCCCATCCTGCGACGGCGGCAAGAATAAGGATCGCGGTGAAGTGGCGCAGGATGAATCGCATCGCGACTATTCTGTCTGATCAGCGCGACGAAAGCAGACTGGCGGCCGCCTTGTCGAGAATCCAGATGACCTCGCCGTCATGCGGATTGACAATCTGTGCGGGGAATTTGTCCGGGTCGCGCGGCCCTTCGAGCACGTCTTTCACCGCAGCCGCTTTGCCCTGCCCCGCAACCAGGAACATAACGCGCTGCGCGTTGTTGATCACGGGCGGCGTGATGCTCAGGCGCTTGCGCGGCTCTGCGTCCACTTCGACCGCGACCACCATGCGCTGCGTTTCATGAATCGCGGGATCGCCGGGAAACAGCGACGCAGTATGCCGATTGTCGCCAAGTCCGAGCATCAGTAGATCGAAGCGCGGAAATTCGCCGGCGCCGAGACCGAACTGTTTGCGCAGTTCATCTTCGTAGGCAAGGGCCGCCTTGGCTGGCTGGTCTTCGCCGCGCATCCGATGCACCTGGTCGGGCCGCAGCCCGAGCTTGCTGAGCATCATGCGATTCGCCATCCCGTAATTGCTCTCGGGATCGTCAGGCGGGACGCATCGTTCGTCGCCCCAGAAAAATTGCACTTCCTTCCAGTCGACGCTGAGGCGAAATCGCGTCGCGAGCAGGTCGTAGGTGCCTGCCGGCGTCGAACCGCCCGAGAGACAGAGCGTGAACTCGCCGTGGGTGCAGATTGCCTCGCCTGCTATATGGGCGGTTTCTTCGGCGGCGCGGACATAGAGGTCCTGCTTGTCGTTCAGGATGATCAATTTGGGTTCAGACATACCGCTACCTCGCGATCGCCTCGACGATTTCGCGGCGAAGTGTCTCGAGCGCTACGATTGTATCGCGTCCGGCCAGATGCACGCGAATCACGCGCCGGCCCTGCGCCGCGAGCGCCTGGAAATCACCGAGGTACTGCGCCTCGTTAAGCCGTGCAAAATCGTACGGAGCGCCCGGAATAGGAATCGATTCGCGATGTTCCTGGGTGATTTGCAGGAACACTCCCGTGTTCGGACCGCCCTTGTGCAACTGTCCGGTCGAATGCAGGCATCGCGGACCGTAGCCGAAGGTCGTTGCGACGCCGTAGCTTTCGACGACTGCTTTGCGAATCGCCGCGATCTCCTTCTCCACGGTGGGATTTGCCGACACGTACGCCATCGTCGCGAAGTAATCGCCGGGCATGATGAGATTCATGAACGCGGCGAGCATCGCGCGAAAATCCTTCGCGCCTCTGAGCGCGTCCCTCGCAGCGCCACCGACAAAGAGTGCGAGCTTGCCCTTCTCTGCAATCGGCGTCTGCGAGGGAAGCTTCTTGCTGTGCGCGAACTCGGCGAGAATGCGGCTGGTGTTGTCTTTGCTTTCCTGAACTGCAGGCTGCACGAACGGATCGACGCCTATCACCGCGGCGGCAGTCGCCGCTGCGATTTCCCAGCGCATGAACTCTTCGCCGAGATCGATTTTGTCCGACAGTGTAATCTGCACGGTCGGGATGCCAGCGCTCTTGAGCTGCTCGAACGCAGCGTCCTGGGCGGCGTCGGCGGCATGGTTGAGCCTCAGGTAAATGAACACGCGATCCTTGCCGTAGGATTTCGCGTCAACGATCGGCTCGTCGCAAACCGGGACGATGCCGACGCCGTCCTTTGCGGTGCTCTCCGCTATCAACTGCTCGACCCAAAGCCCGAACGAGCTGATCGGCGGCGAGATGATAAACGTCAGCTTGTCGCGGCCTGCGTTCTTGAGCGCTCCCAGAGCGGCTCCCAAGCTCACCCCAGGATTATACTCGACGCGAACGCATCCCGCAGAGCTGTGCGTCATTCGAATCGCGCGATCCACAAGCGTCGCCACGTCCATCCCGATGAGCGCGGCAGGCACCAGCCCAAAATAAGAAACGACAGCATAGCAGCCGACGATATCGGGAGGATTCAGGAAGACGCGGCGGAATCGATATTCCTTCGCAATCGCCGCGAGCCGCGTTCCCGGATCGGTGATCGCAATGAAATGCGATCCCGCGGGATTCGACGACTTCGCCTTCACCCGCTCGAAGAATGAGTTGAAATGAGACAGGGTCTCGATCGTCTCGCCGGTTTTGCTCGCGACGATGAACAGCGTCTTGGTGATATCGATGTTGCGATCGAGCGACCTGATTGACTCGGGGACGGTCGTATCGAGCACGTGAAGCTTCGGATAACCGGGCGCGCTCGAAAATGTCGTGGCGAACAGCTCAGCGCTCTGCGACGAGCCGCCCATCCCGAGCAGCACGACGTCGCGGAAGCCGGCATCTCGCACTTCGTCGGCAAACGACGCTAGATCCTTCACCCGCTCGGACATCGTCTCGGGAACTGTCAGCCATCCGAGCTCGTTCTTGATTCTCGCCTGCTGGGCAGGGTCCTTCGCCCACAGCGTAGGATCCTTCTTCCACAGCCGCACGGAAAAATCGTTCTCGTCGAGTTCCCGATACGCCGCGCTGGCCTGCGAATCGTATTGCTTGAGCAGAATCGCCATGTTCGCTCGCTCCCGCTCAAAAAATTCGGTCGAGCGCGCTAACGTGCGAGCAATTTCATCGCGTGCTCGACGACGTTGTCGACGGTGAAGCCGAAATGCTTCATCACGTCTTCGGACTTGCCCGACGCGCCGTAAGTCGTCATCCCGATAATGTCGCCGTCGAGGCCGACCCATCGGTACCACGACATCGTCGCGCCCGCTTCCACGGCCAGCCGGCGGCGAATACTCGGCGGCAGGACCGAGTCTCGATAGGCCAGATCCTGCTTCTCGAAAATATTTTCGCTGGGCATGCTCACGACGCGAACAGCCTTGCCCTTTTCTTCGAGCTTCGCTTTCGCATCGACGACCAGCGACAATTCAGATCCCGAACCAAGCAAGATGATGTCGGCGGGACGGCCCGCCGTCTCGGCAATCACGTATCCGCCGCGACGCGCGCCGCTGGCAGGCGCCAGCTTCGTGCGATCCAGCGTCGGCACTTTCTGCCGCGAGAGCGCGAGCAGCACCGGGCCGTCGGTATGCGTCATGGTAGTGCGCCAGGCCTCGACGGCCTCGTTCGCGTCGCCGGGGCGAATCACGGTGAGATGCGGAATCGCGCGCAGCGACGACAGATGCTCGATTGGCTCGTGCGTCGGGCCGTCCTCGCCGACGCCGATCGAATCGTGCGTGAAGACGAATACCACCTGGATTTCCATCAGCGCCGCGAGCCGAATCGACGGGCGCGCGTAGTCGGTGAAGCACATGAAGCTCGAGCCGTACGGGATGAATCCGCCGTGCAGCGCGATGCCGTTGAGAATCGAGGACATGCCGTGCTCGCGGATTCCGAAATGCAGATTCCGGCCGTCGTAATGCCCGCGCTCGAAATCCCCGCCGTCCTTGACGTCGGTGAAAGTCGACTCGTTCAAGTCGGCGGAGCCGCCGAACAGGTTCCAGACTTTTTTCGTGATCGCGGCTTCGGCCTGCGACGCTGATACGCGCGTCGCGAGACTATCCTTGGGCGTGAACACCGGCAGCTCGGCGTCCCATCCAGCGGGCAGCTCTTTCGCAAGCATCGATTGAAACTCGCTCGCTTGAGCGGAATTTTTCCTGGCGTAGGCCTCGAACTTCGCGCTCCAATCCTTCTCCTGTTCCTCGCCGCGCTCGACGCATTCGCGGAAATGCGCGAGCGCATCGTCGGGGACGTAAAACGGAGGCTCGGTCGGGTATTTGTAAAATTCCTTGGTCAGCTTGACCTCTTCGACGCCGAGCGGATTGCTGTGCGCGGCCGACGTGCCCTGCTTATGCGGGCTGCCGTAGCCGATGATCGAATGCACCCGAATCAGCGAGGGGCGGTTCGTTTCCGCGATTCCATTTTCGATCGCCTTCGTCAGCGCGTCGAGATCATTCGCATCCGCGACGTCCTGCGTATGCCAACCGTAAGCGTCGAATCGCCCAACCACGTCCTCGTCGAAACTGAGCTCGGTGTGCCCGTCGATAGTCACGTGGTTGTCGTCATAGAGATAGACGATGTTGCCGAGCCCCAGATGCCCCGCTATCGACGCCGCCTCGCTCGCCACACCTTCCATCAGGTCGCCGTCGCTGCAGATGCAGAAGATTCGATGGTCGAACAGGCCGGACTTGTCGCGATCGAAGTGCGCTTCGAGATGCTTCGCCGCTATCGCCATCCCGACGCCGTTGCCGAAGCCCTGGCCGAGCGGGCCGGTTGTTGTCTCGACGCCGGGAACGCACCAGTACTCGGGATGCCCGGGCGTTCTGCTGCCGAGCTGGCGAAAATGCTGGATGTCGTCGAGCGTGATCTCGTAGCCGGTGAGATAAAGCAGGCTGTATAGCAGCATCGAGCCGTGGCCGGCCGAGAGCACGAAGCGGTCGCGCCCGAACCACTTCGGATTCTTCGGGTTGTGGCGCATGAACCGCGTGTAGAGCAGGTAGCCGACGGGCGCCATGCCCATCGGCAATCCGCAATGGCCGGAGTTGGCCTTCTGGACCGCGTCGATAGTCAGCACGCGGATCGCGTTGATACAGGTTTGATCCAAATCGGACCGGTTCACTTTGATTTGTGCTGCAGTCGCCACGATTTCACCACGATTGGTTGAGGGCGGCATCGAATCCGCCAGTTTTGTTTTCCAGATGTCGCTAAATCTACCGCGGGACGCGCGCGAATCACTAACTCGCGGGCCGCGGGTCACCAGTCCTTGTCGTCGTCGTCCTTGGTATCGCCGGCCTTTCGACGCATCACGTCCACGCTGGTTTTCGCATCGCCTTTTTGGCCGGCACCGAGCGCGTTGGCGAATCGTTCCGCGATCGTCCGCATAACAGCGCCCTCTTCCGGATCGAGCGTACTGCCGAGCGCGGCCAGTTGCGCCATCGCAAGACGAATCGCGGCTATCGATCCGGCCATATCGCCCCTCTCGCGGCAGGCGATCGCATCGCGCAAGCGCTCGCGCACTCCCGCAATCGCAGGCCGGGCGCGCTCACCGATCACAATCTCGAGTTCGCCAAGATTCTGCGCGAGTTTTGTGAACGGATCATCTGCGGGATTACTGAGCGGCACTCCTGAATTGTTTCATCGGTACAAGTTTAGATGCAAGGCCAGCGGATGGCGTGGCTTGAGCGAATCTGCGCTGCTCCTTGGAGAATTTCCTGCCCGCACCGATTATCGGGCGCTTCCTAACCCAACGGCTTCAGAGTGGCCTTGCAAACCGTAAGTCGATACCCCCATAATGGGGGTATCGACGGAGAAGCGTAAGCCGCACTATCTTCTGCGCGACATCAAAGTGGCTTTCGCCGATCCAGCGAAACTAAATAGATCATTCGCGTCGATGCAAGGCGCCGACGGTCTCGGAATGGACGACCAGGCCGTGGTAACCGCAATCCAGGCGTTGACGACGGCAGATTTCGACAAGTCGATGACGTCCTATGCCAATTCCCAAGTTTGGCAGGACGTATACAGACCCACGATTGGTGAGACCGCGCTCTACGTGAAGTTTACGATTGACAGCATGAAGGCTCTATTCCTCATCAGCTTCAAGGAAGCATAAGCAATGGCACGGAATCCGAGAGAATATCCCGATACCATGACCAGCCCTGAGAGTGGGCGGCCGATGGTTCGGGGCGAGAAGATGGTGTCCTTCAAGATCCAGGGCAAAACATTTCAGTACCGGCAGCCGGGCTGGTGGTGTTCATTGAAAGACCCGAACGACACGGAGGGCCAATTGGTTGACGACGACAACCTGATTGCGGAAATGGCAAAGCGCACCGCGGAGGCAATGGTCAATGGCGAGCAATTCACACCGCTTCTGATTCGCGCGATCCGTCTCCTTTGCAAGCTGTCTCAACGCGATGCCGGAGAGCTGTTCGGTACTGGCGAAAAATCTTTCGAGAAATACGAGAGCGGCCAGATCAGACCTTCCGAGCCAACGAAGCGCCTGCTACGTCTGGCGATGACCAATCCGAAGATGTTCGCAACCCGAAAAAGGAAGGCCATCGAAGTGCCGGTAGAGAAGGACTCGAAATTAGTTCGGAATACGATTCACAAGGCGCGGCTGGACCGTTTCTATGCTCCGTTGTTCCAGAACCAGCGATCCAAAAACAGCTGACCCGTTTATGAAGACCTTGAGACAACGCGCTAGCGGATTTCGTAGACCTTTGCTTCGTAGCCGGCGAACTGATCTTCGAATGTTGTGCCGTGCTTGATCGCAATCGTTAGCATTCCGCGGCGGACGGTTACCGATTGCGCGGGGGATTGCAGGACGAAGCGGGCCGACGAGACTCCGCTGCTTTGATTGTACGCGATCACGTAGCGGGCACCGTCCGGCCCGGTTTTCTCGCGGGTGACGATGTCCTCGGACGGCTTTGCGGTCAGGACTTGCGTGTCGGGCCGCAGCAGTATTGGCTCGAGGTCCTTAATCTCATTGGTCACGTTGATCAGCTCGCGATAAAGCGCTGCGTGCATGATCGGATCCCTCACCCATCCGAGCCCCCGCATCCCGTGCGACCAGTAGAAAACTCCGGATGCGCCTTCCGCGATCGCCATCCAACTCATGTCGTGCAATTGCTGTTCGGTCGGCCATGAGGACATCGCGTCCGCCTGGAAAAACTGGATGATCGTCCATACCGGTCTGGAGCCATGGACCGCCTGCACTGCCGTCCTGGTCCAATCGCCCACTTCACCGATGTAATTGTCGACCGGCAGCCACAGCGGATAAGGATCGACTCCGACGACGTCAACCGCGTCCTTCCAAAACTGGACATCGTGCGGACGGTCGAGCGCAATCAGATTGAATCCGGCGGGATCGTTAGCCTTGATCACCTGATATTGATGAAAGGTCCGCGCGACCTTGTCGACTGTCGGCTCGTCCTGGACATAGTAGCCGACAACTGCGCGGTTCTCCTCGAGGGCGCGGGCATATCGCGCGATAAGATCGTCTTGCGTCGAGGCGCCCAGATCGGCGGCCGCATTCTCGGGGTAGCCTTTGTCATCTTCGTAGAAGTTATTCACGGTCGGCAAAAAGAAGATGCCGTGCTGTTGCAATTCATCGGTGTAGGCCTTGATGGCGCTGATCGGCGCATTGGTTATGAAATAGTTCACCATCATGTTGATCGGCGCCTTCGAAATCTCGTCGACCGCGCGAGCGTATCCTTGCGGAGAGTTGGAATAGCCCGAAGTGTCGTAGATTCCAATTACAAAATGAGGTTTGCCATCGCCGAAATGCGCGCGATTGCGATCGTCAATCCACGCTTTCAAAAGGGCGCCGGGTTTCGAACTGATCTTCACTACCCGGTAGGGCGGCTGCTCGAAAAGAACATTTCCATTCCTGCCAAAAAGCCTCGCCCGCACCTGGTAATCGCCTGCCGGCAGCGCAGACAAATCGAGCGTCGCCGTGAAGTCATCGGCCGGCGCCTTATAGGTATGATCGGTTTTCGATCCTGAATCGGTGCGCGTCGCCTCGAGCTGAAACACGAGATCTTCGCGACGCAAGTCAGGGCCGGGATTGAGCGTCACTGCCGCTCGCACTTCCTGGGACTGGTCAGCAAACAGGTATCCGCGATAGTTCGGATACAGCATGTAAATGCGGACCAGAGGAGCGATTTCCTGTCGCACGTACATGTTGGCGAACCAGGCCGATCCGGATGTGTTGCCGCTGACTGCGAGCCGGAACGGGGATCGGGTGCCAGGCGCAACCACGCAGTGCTTGCCGGTGAACGTTTGCCAGTCGGCGCCACCGTTAACCAATTCCGTCTCGCAGGCCGTGAACAAATCCATTTGCGCTCCGACGACAGGTTTCTTCGATTCCGTCAGAGACGGGGTTTTCATCTCCCCTCCAATCGAATAAACGCCGGGCGGAGCGACGAACTGGTTCACCGCAATCTTCGCGAACGGCCCGCACGAGTCGGGGTTCTCGATCTTCAGGCTTGGTTTTCCGTTCGGCGCGCGAATAGAAGAGTCCGGCTGGAAACAGTTCGCCGAAGCATGCCAACCCTCCAATCCTCTGGAGAAGTCTCCATTGACGAGCAGGTTTTCGCCTAAGGCCGATTCGATTTCGGGAGCCTCAAGCCCGCCCGCAGAAATGTTCGCGCTCTTGCGCTGGCTCTGGCTCTCGTAATCAGGCGATGTTTCCTGTGCGAGAGACTCTCCGCGCCGCTCATTCGAGGTCTTGAGGGAAGCGTTAGTGCCCGACGAACATCCTGCCAGCAGCAATGATCCGAGCAGGCCGATTCCAGCAACTCGAAAGATGACCGTCAGTTTCCCACCGAAGGTCGACGCCAGAAGATTCTCCTATTTGGGTTCCCTTAGGAGATCATTCGTGTTTGACAAAACTGATGCACTGGCCCTGGTTCTTGAAGTCACAAGTGAATTGCCGCCAGCCGCCGTTTTTGCACTGATCCACTGAGGTAGGGGCCGGGGAGCACGTTGGAAATTTTCGTTTGTGTCCGTCGGGCGGATTACCGCCCGCCACCGTACCTGTCGTTCCCTGCGCGACCTCAACGCCGCTCGCGGGCGCCGAAGCCTGCGCCAAATCGATAGTGCCCTCGAGGACTGCCACCTCTGTGTAATGGGAAACCCCAGGGAGTTGGCCGGTTTGAGGTGAGCTGTCGGTGTAGGAGGTGTAAAATGCCGTGCCGCGCGCAGTCACGATCGCGTTGGGCGTAAGCACCTGGTAGTTGGCGGGAGTTCCGCTGGTCCTCTTCACCGCCGACTTCACTATGCCGGAAGCCAGCGTGACCCGCGTCGGCGTGGAGCCGCCACTGGTGTACCGGTCGAGCGTGATATCAGTTGAAGGTCGGAGTTCGAGCTGGCTCCCGTCGCTCAGGATGATGACTGCTACCCCTTCCACGCTGGAAACAATTCTGTCGCCTTGCTTCACGGGCGTGCCCGGTGTGGCAGGCATAATCGCGGCGCCGCGCAGAATCTGAACCCCTCCGCTGGCGCTGGCTACCCTCCCGGCTGCGCTTTGAGCTCGGGATATACCCGGGCCGCCAATTATAAAAGCGGCAATTAGAAACACACCAGCGCTAATTAACCCATCATGGCATCGACGGCTTGAAAGCACAGTCTGTTACTCCTTTCCGCTAAGTCCGAGTCTCCGTAAGCATGCTACGGATAGCCCAATGCTGCGCCCGCCGCAAGCTGTCGATAGTTGTCGTTAGTCTGCCGCGATGAGCCCTCACACATTCTCGACCACGGATGCTTTTTGATAGATGATTAAGTTTGAACTCGACGGAGGATGAGGGGCCTGATGAGACGAATGCTTGAGCGCCGCGTGGTGGTCACCGGAGTAGGTCTGGTAACCCCCCTCGGAGTTGGAGTGGAAAAAAACTGGGACGCCCTGATGGCGGGCCGGTCCGGTATCGGGCTGATCACGCGCTTCGACGCCTCGGATTTTCCCGCCCGCATCGCAGGCGAGGTGCGGGATTTTAATCCCGAGGACTGGATCGAGAAGCGCGACATCAAAAAAATGGACCCCTTCATCCAGTACGCGGTCGCCTCCGCCGAGCAGGCGATGCGCCAGTCCGGGTTCAAGGTCACCGAAGAGAATGCCGATAACGTCGGCGTGCTGATTGGCGTCGGTATCGGCGGCCTGTGCACCATCGAGGAGTACCACAAGGTCTTCATGGACACTGGGCTGCGCCACGTCACCCCATTTTTCATCCCAAAGTTGATAAGCAACCTCGCGCCGGGGCAGATCTCGATTCGCTACGGCGCGCGCGGCGCAAACTTGGCCACCACCAGCGCGTGCGCATCGGGCAGTCATGCGATCGGCGAGGCCTACCGCATGATTCGGCTCGGCTATCTTGACGCCGCGATCACCGGCGGCTCCGAAGCTGCGATCACGTCGCTCGGCGTCGGCGGATTCGTCGCGATGCGCGCGCTCTCGACTCGTAACGAAGAGCCGGCAAAAGCCAGCCGTCCGTTCGACAAGGAGCGCGACGGATTCGTGATGTCGGAAGGATCGGCGGCGCTGATCCTCGAGGAGCGCGACGCCGCTATCAAGCGCGGCGCGAAGATCATCGCCGAAATCTGCGGCTATGCCGCCAACAGCGACGCCTACCACATCACGTCGCCTGCCCCGAATGGACGCGGCGCCGCCAAGTGCATGCGCATGTGCCTCGAGGACAGCGACCTCGATCCCAACGAAGTCGATTATATCAACGCGCACGGAACCTCGACCGAGCAGGGCGATCTCGCTGAGACTCAAGCGGTGAAGCATGTCTTCGGTGAGCGCGCCGCGAAACTTTCGATCAGTTCGACCAAGTCGATGACCGGGCATACGCTCGGCGCGGCCGGTGCGATCGAGTCGGTGTACACGGTGCTCGCGATCGAACGCGGAATGATGCCGCCGACCATCAACCAGGAAGTTCCCGACCCAGAATGCGACCTCGATTACGTGCCCAACAAGCCGCGCCCCGCGAAAATTCGCATCGCGCTCAATAATTCATTCGGTTTCGGTGGCACCAACACGACGCTGGCCTTCAGGCCCGCCTAACCAGAGCTGGACCGTTCATCATGGGCTCAAGAATTGTCGCCACCGGACGGGCCGTACCGCGTACCGCTCTGACCAACAGCGATCTCGAACGGTACATGGACACCTCCGACGAATGGATACGGTCGCGCACCGGAATCGGCCAGCGCTACCTGATGCGCCAGGGTGAGTCGCTCGCGCAAATCGCGACCGACGCCAGCCGCACTGCGCTCGAGCGCGCGGGCATCAAGCCGGCCGATCTCGACGCGATCATCGTCGGCACAGTTTCCTCCGAGTACGGCTTCCCCTCCTTCGCCTGTCAGATTCAGCACGGTCTCGGCATCTCGTCGATTCCCGCCTTCGACGTCGCCGCCGCGTGCTCCGGCTTCGTTTATGCGCTCCAGGTCGCGGACGCACAGATGCGCGCCGGCGACTTCAAACGCGTACTCGTAGTCGGAGCCGACGCGCTTTCCACGATGGTTGACTGGAACGATCGGCGGACTGCCGTGCTGTTCGGCGACGGAGCGGGTGCGTGCGTGATGGTTACCGAGCCGGGAAATCGCGGAGTGCTGTCGAGCCTGCTGCGCTCATCCGGCGAGCATTGGACGTTGCTCTCGGTGCGAGCCACCGGAACGCGGAGCACGATCGATTCGGAAGTGCGGCGCTCACCCGACGACTCGATTCAGATGAAGGGTCCCGAGCTTTTCAAGATCGCCGTCAAGAGCATGGAGGAAGTCAGCCGGCAGGTGGCAGAGCGCGCGGGCGTCAAGCTCGAGGATATCGATCTGTTCGTGCCGCATCAGGCGAACATGCGAATCATTTCGGCGGTCGCGGAGCGGCTCGGGATGCCGGCGGAAAAAGTCTTCACGAATATCGATCGCTACGGCAACACCTCCGCCGCGTCGGTGCCAATTGCGCTCGACGAGGCGCTCGAGCAAGGCCGCATCCACGACGGCAGCATCGTAATGCTAAACGCATGCGGCGGCGGCCTAACCTGGGGCGCAAACCTCGTCCGCTGGTAATCTTTCTTTTCAAGTCCGGTCCCCCTTCCCACTATGGGAAGGGGTTAGGGGTTAGGTCGCCAATCACCCGCAGAACTCTCAATCTCTCCTCCTCCCCTTCACACAAATGCTGAACGAAATCCTCGCCCGCCGCGTACTGATCGTGCTCGGCAAGGGCGGAGTCGGCAAATCTACCCTCAGCGCCGCCATCGCAAAAGTCGCGACAATCTCCGGCGATCGCGCGCTCATCATGGAGACCGATTCGCGCGCTCCGCTGGCAGCGACGTTCGGCGTCACGGCGTCGTTCGCGCCGACTCACGTCGCGCACAATATCGATCTGATGACGCTCGATGGAGGCGCCGCGCTCGAGGAATATCTTCGCCTCGTGGTGCCGGGCCGGATGCTCTTGAAGGCGGTCTTCGCCAGCCGCATCTACCAATTTTTCGTTCAGGCCGCGCCTGGTCTCCGCGAACTGATGATGCTCGGAAAAGTTTACTATGAATTCGAGCGCGACGACGGCCAGTCGCCAACTCGCAGAGTGATAATCGTCGATGCGCCCGCGAGCGGCCAGGCGATGAGCCTGCTCAAAATGCCGACGGCGGCGCGCTCGACCTTCGGCGACAGCGTGGTGGGCAAGGAGGCGAGCAATATTTCGAAGATGCTGCGCGACCGCCGCAATTGCGCGATCATCCAGGTCACCACCGCCGACAGTCTTTCGATCTCCGAGACTATCGAGACTCACGCGCAGCTGAGCAGTATCCATCTCGCGCCGGCCGCGGTGATTTTCAACCGGATGCCGCCATCCGAATTCGACGCCAGCGACATAGCGGCGCTGACGAATCGCCGCGGACTTCACATCCGCAAGAAAGACCTCGAGCATCTCGCGGCGCTGGCGAAGTCGGAGCTGAATCGCGTCGCGGAAGCGCGCAAGGCGATCGCAAAAATCCGCACCGAGACAGGCGCCCCGGTCCTCGAGATAGCCGAGCACGGCGGCCTCTCAGGAATCGAGCTCATCGATTCCATCGCAACTGAGCTCGCTCGCTATCGTGAAGACGAACCCGCGCATCACGCCGCGCATCGCCGCTGACGTAATAGGAGCCAACCATGACCACTCGTCGAGCAGAATGCTCATGCGGCCAGCTCTCAGCCACGTGCTCCGGCGACCCTTACCGCATAGCCGTCTGCCACTGCCTGGCCTGTAAGCGGAAAACGGGCAGCGCATTCGGCTTCGGCGCCTGGTTTCGCGAGAACGACGTGACAATCGAGGGGCGGGCGACGGAGTTCGTTCGTATCGGCGACGACGGCGGCCGCATCACAAATCGTTTTTGCCCGAATTGCGGCACCACTGTCCTTTGGAGCATCGACACGATCCCCGGCGTCGTTGCGGTATCAGCAGGCAGTTTCGCGCACCTCTCTTTCCCGCCGCCAACCGTGTCCGTATACCATGAGAGTCGGCGGTATCCATGGGTTGAGATACGAACCGAACCGCTTGAGAAACGCGGCTGAGGTGGAATCCCGACGGCTCGATAACTAACCTTGTGGCGATGCCAGAAACCGAAAAGAAAGCGCGCGCCCCTCGCGAGCCGTGGATCATCCGCACCTACGCCGGCTTCGGCGACGCGCGCCAGGCCAACGAGCGCTTCCTCGCAAATTTGAAGCAGGGCCAGCGCGGACTTTCGATCGCCTTCGATTTGCCCACGCAAAATGGCTACGACCCCGACGCTCCCGTTGCGCGCGGAGAGGTCGGCGAAGCGGGCGTATCGATTTGTCACTGGGATGACATGGAGCGGCTGTTCGAAGGAATCCCGCTGGAGTCGATCAACACCTCGATGACGATCAACTCGACCGCGCCGTTCATCCTGGCGCTCTACCTGGTCGTCGCAGAAAAGCACGGCGTGCCGTGGACCGATCTGCGCGGCACCACGCAAAACGATCTGCTGAAAGAATTCGTCGCGCGCGGCACATCGATCTTTCACCCTGAATTGTCGTTTCGACTTTCCACCGAGCTGATTCGATTTGCGGTCGAGCGCGTGCCCAACTGGAATCCGATCAACTGCTGCGGCTACCACTACATGGAGAGCGGCGCGGGTCCGGCCGAGGAAATCGGCTACGCCTTCGGCAACGCACTGCTGATTCTCGACGCGATCCGTCCCAAGCTCGACGCCGCGGCGTTCGAGCAGACCGTCCGCCGCATTTCGTTTTTCATCAACAGCGGTATCGAGCTGGTCCCCGAGATTTGCAAGATTCGCGCGTACTTCAAACTCTGGCGCGAGCTTTGTGCGACCGAGTACCGCGTCGACGACGTCGCCTTCCGCGCCGGATGCCAAGTGCGCTCGCTCACGCTCACCGAGCCGCAGCCCGAAGTGAATATCATTCGCATTGCTTACGAGGCTTTGCCGGTGGTCATCTCGGCCGACGCTCGCGTCAACGCGCTCCAGTTGCCCGGCTTTCGCGAAGCGCTCGCCTTGCCCGACCAATCCGAGCAAACCCTGAGCCTGCGCACGCAGCAGGTCCTCATGCACGAGACGGGGCTCGCGGCTTACGGCGATATTTTCGAGGGCAGCAAGGTCATCGAGAAGCTCACCGATGAGACCGCGACGCGCGCGCGCGAAATCGCAATCCGATTGCGCGAGGCCGGCTACTCGCGCGCCATTTCGATTGTCAGCGGCGAGCTGACCCGCCAGCTGGCCGAGCGTCACCGCAAAGTCGAGTCCGGCGAGATCGTGCAAATAGGCGTCAACGCATTCACCGGCGAAGTCGGGCTCACGCCTCCGCCCAAACAGAACTCGGATCACGCCGCGCAAGTGCTCAAGGAAAAGGAACGGATCGAGTCGATTAAAAAATGGTGCGCGGGCCGCGACCAGGCCGCAGTGGCGAAAGCGCGCGAGGTGCTCGAGCGGGCAGCCGCCAATAACGCCGATCGCGGGCTCATCGAAGCAACCATCGATCTCGCGCGCGCCGGCGGCACTGTCGGCGAATGGACCGATTCTCTAGTGCGCGTCGGCCGCGGCCGCTATACGCCGCCGATTCTCGAAACCAGCGTCAGCGTCGGCGCGCTCAAGGTGCCAGTCGCGAAGCGCAAGATTCGTATCGCACTCGGCAAGGCGGGCCTCGACGGGCACATCAACGCGATCAAGCTGCTCGCGCACGCGTGCATGCAAGCCGGGATGGAAGTAGTGCTTGCGGGATTCAAGCAAACGCCGGAGCAGATGGTCGCGACTGCGCTCGAGGAAGACGTCGATGTGCTCGCAATCTCGAGTCTTGCCGGCGCGCACATGTCGATCGCGCGCGAGACGATCGAGATACTGAAGAGCCGCGGCGCGGGCGACGTAGCGCTCGTGATGGGCGGAATCATCCCCGAAGCCGATCGCACCGCCCTGACGAAGCTTGGCGTCAAAGCGGTCTTCACACCCAAGGACTCGAACCTCGGCGAGATCGTCGGCCGTATTATCGCGATTGCGGGTGGGGAGCGTTCATGAAAATTCTCAAAACTGCTACATGCTTTTCGATTGCGGCGTCGATAGCGGCTTTCGTCGCAAGCTCCGCGTTCGCGCAAGAGGCGCGGCCGTGGCTGTGCCGCGACAAGCCGGTCTTCTCGTACGATCGCTCGATGGAATACCAGGCGACTGCACGGCCCGGGCGGCAATGGCGAATTTTCTTCATGCAGTACTCCCCTGACGCCGCGCACGACGGATTCGACATCGTCAACACGCGCGAAATCTCGTCGCACGGCGATCCGGTGTCCGGCAATCTCACCGCGGGCAGATATTTCGCGGTCGCTCTCTACCGTCAGGGCGGCCATTGGGTATGTCCCGACTACACGCACGACGACCGCGATCCGAAACTCGGCGAGGTAAGCAATCTCTGCTACGGCGAAGACGGCCCGCCCTGCCTCGTCAAGCTGCAAGTGAAGCCCGACCATCACCTCGCGATGCCGTCAGTGCCCGCGCCCTAAGCACTCGATGATATTTCACAGCGGAGAAATTGCGGTTCAGGAGCAGGCCGGCGTCCGCGATATCGCCGAGGACGTCGGCGAAGGCATCGCAGATCATCTTCCTCCAGGTGCGAGTGATTTTCTGGAACTCCGGCAAATGGCGGTTCTCGGCACTGTCGACAATCGCGGCAGCGTTTGGGCGTCTGTCCTCACCGGCGATCCTGGATTCATCGAGACAGTTGACGATCGCACGCTCAAAATCGCGGCGCGGATATCGTCGAGCGATCCGCTGGGTCGCAATCTGGCAGCCGAAGGCCACGTCGCCCTGTTCGCGCCTGATTTCGTCTCGTCCCGCCGCGTGCGCGTCAATGGCCGCGGCGCTATCAAAGGCGGCGCGATCTTCATCACCACCGACGAGGTTTACGGCAATTGCCGGCGCTATTTGCAGGAGCGAATATTTATCGGCAGCCGGCAAACGTCGGCAGCGGATCAGAAGCCGAAGGTAGGCACCGAGCTATCAACGGCGCAGCAACAGCAGATTTCTCAAACCGACACGTTCTTCATCGCGACCGACAATCCCGAACACGGCGCCGACGTTTCGCACAAGGGCGGTAATCCCGGCTTCGTGCGAATACTCGACGCGCGGCACATCGCATTCCCCGACTACAACGGCAACAGCATGTTCAACACGCTGGGCAACGTGACCGTGAACCCGCACGCCGGACTGCTGTTTATCGATTTCGATTCCGGCCGCACTCTGCAGTTAACCGGCCGCGCGTCAATCGATTGGAGTCCCGAGCGCGTGCGCACCTTCCCCGGCGCTGAGCGCGTGATCGATTTCGAGCTCGAGCAAATCATCGACACGCCCGCCGGTTTTCCCTTAGTCGCGAAATTCCGGCAATATTCGCGAAACAATCCGAAGCTCTAAGATGCAAATCGACAAAGCCGACTTTGTAATCGTCGGCGCTGGATCAGCCGGCGCTGCGCTGGCCGCGCGACTTTCGGAAGATCCTCATCGCTCGGTCCTGCTGCTCGAAGCCGGGCCCGACTATCGGTCGGCCGAGACGCCCGACGCGATGCGCGTCGCCAATCCCGCCGCGATCCTTCTCGGCTCCGAGGATATGCAGAAGTACCAGTGGGGCGCGTTGAAGGCTCGCCGCACCGACGTGCAGGCACCGATGCCATATTGGCGCGGACGCGGCGCCGGCGGCAGTTCCGCGATCAACGGACAGATCGCGATTCGCGGGATGCTCGCCGACTTCGAAGAATGGGCGCGGCAGGGATGCGTCGGGTGGTCGGGCGCGGAGGTGCTGCCCTACTTCAAAAAACTCGAAGACGATCTCGATTTCGGCGATCGTTCATACCACGGCCGCGGCGGTCCGATTCCGGTATGGCGCGCGCCGCAGGATCGATGGGGCGGGACCGATCGCGCGCTGCGCGACGTGTGCCTCGACCTCGGCTACGGATGGTGCGAGGACCACAACGCTCCCACCGGCACCGGAGTGTCGCCCTACGCGATGAACCGCCGCGACGATGCTCGCGTCTCGACCAACGACGGCTACCTGGAACCAGCGCGCGGGCGCGCGAACCTGCGCATCGTCGGCGACGCGCTGATAGACCGCGTCGAGTTCGCCGGCAAGCGCGCGGTCGCTGTACGCGTGCGCACGCGCGACGGATGGACGCGCGTCGAGGGCGGCGAAATCATCCTGTGCGCCGGCGCGATCCATTCGCCGGCCATCCTGATGCGCTCCGGCGTCGGTCCCGCCGACGATTTGCGCGCGATCGGAATCCGCGTCGTCGCAGACCTGCCGGTCGGCAACGATCTGATCGACCATCCGATGCTCGCGATGGGCATGGCGCTCAAACCCGCTTCGCGCGCCGAGACTAAATACTCGCGACACACCAACTGCGCCGTCAGGTACAGCTCGGGCCTCGGCGGCGCTGGCGAGAACGACATGTTTCTGATCGCGATGAACCTGATCGGCATGAGCCGCTCGCACGGCTTCATCTGGATGACCGCGTACCAGACGTATTCGCGCGGCCGCCTGCGCATCACGTCGCCGAATCCCGAAACCGATCCCGACGTGCGCTTCCGGATGCTCTCCGACGAGCGCGACCTGGTCCGCATGCGCGACGGCATCCGCCGCCTGCGCGAGTTCGCGCGCCATCCCGCAATCCTGCAAGCCGCCGACGCCGTGGGATTCGGCAATCCGATTCTAATGGTACAGGGGATGGTCGAAGCTCCACCCGACGGCGACGCGCTCGACGACTGGATGCGCGCCAACTGCTTCGACTCGCAACACGCCGCCGGCACATGCAGGATGGGCCCCGCGTCCAACCCGCGCACGGTAGTCGATCCCGATTGCCGCGTCCTCGGCATCGACGGACTCCGCGTAATCGACTGCTCGGTGATGCCGGAAATCGTCCGCGCCAACACTCATCTCAGCACCGTGATGATCGCAGAGATGATGGCCGACAGGCTCCGCGGCGTCACTACTTGATATGGGGCGAGATTTGGAGGCGGCGATCGGATTCGAACCGATGCATGGAGGTTTTGCAGACCTCTCCCTTAACCACTTGGGTACGCCGCCCCGTCGTATCGCAGTCGCGACCGAACCCATTCAACTATCATGCGCGGGAAAGTGCATCAATTGAGCATCGGCGGGTGCATGCTGCCGCTTGGCTTCGTCGCACCCCTGTACGCTATTCTTCAACCTGCTCTAGGGGAGGAGCATTCCAATGGGATCGAATGGCGACGATAAGCTGGTTGTTCTTATCGAAGAACGAGTGGAAGTGATCACACAGGTGGGAACCGATCCGTCTTCGATGCCGGGCTGCGACGGCGAGCACCGGCTGCAGGAGAAATACGGAAAGACGACGCATGCGATGGCGTTCTACAAGCACCAGGTACTCGACCATCTCAATTCCGCGATGCAGGCATGTTCCTCGCACGCCAGGAAATGATGTTCGTCGGCACGGCTGACGCGAAAGGAAACGCCGACTCGTCCTTTCGATGCGGTCATGCCGGGTTTGTGAAAGTCCTCGACGAGCGCACCGTCGCCTATCCCGAGTATCGCGGCAATGGCGTGATGGCGAGCCTCGGCAACATTTCGGAAAATCCACACGTAGGTCTGTTGCTTATCGACTTCGGCGACCAGATAGGTCTCCACATAAACGGCGGCGCAAGAATAGTAGAGAACAACGAGTTCCTGGAATTTCTAAAAGATCACCCAGCCGAGCAAGAGGTCCTGGGCGACGCGGTCCTAAAGGACATCATGGAAAGCGACGGCGGACACCTAGAACGATGGGTAATGGTCGAAGTAGCAGAGGCCTACGTGCAATGCTCCAAGCACATCCCGCCGATGCAGCGGATGGATCACGACATCAAGTGGGGCGGAGAAGGTCATCACCCTAAAGGCGGCGACTATTTCGGAACTGCCCACGGCCAGAAGTAGTCCTATCATCAGTTACATGCAGGACGGGTGACAAGGTTGGAGGACATCGTGACGGCGCCGGTTGCGGTGATTGCACCTGCCAGCGCTCGACCATTCACCGTTGCGCCGCCAGCCAAGGTGATTGTTGTGTTCGCCAGTATGCTTCCTTCGACGACGCAACCTCCGGCTATAGTCGCGGAAGAGCCGACCTGCCAGAAGACGTTGGAAGCCTGCGCGCCGTTTTCCATGACAACGTTGCAGCCCGGAGCGGTCAGAGTAAGCGTGGATGCAGGCATCTGGAAAACCCAGACTGCATTGGAGTCGCCCTGAGCGTCGAGAGTCAGATTCAGGGTCCCCGAGTTTATCTCGAACGAATGCGCAGCGGAGACATACAGGCCGGGGGCGAGAGTTTGCCCTGCCAGATTTTCGGCGATAGTCGTGGCTCCCGACAACCCGGCGGCGTCGTTGTACGCTGCCGTCAAGGAGGCCTGTGCAGCACTCGCGTCAGAATTGCCGATCTGGATTGTCCCGTTCAAGATGCCCGGCGGAAATCCAGTCACCGAGGTACCTGACGTCAAACCAAGGTCTCCATTGACTAAAGTTCCACCAGCATTGGTAACGGTGGCGGCACCGATGACCGCGAAGTTGGTCGCTGCTCCCAGGTCTATCGGCAACAGACCCGTAGCTGTCATGCCGGTGTTGAAGGTCCATACGAACGAGCGCAAGCGGATTGCCCGCAAGATCCAAAGCTCCGCTGAGTGCGGCGGTGAAGGTGGTGTTGGTTGCGAGTGGGCTGGTCGGGGTGAAGGTCACGATCCTGTCGGGAACATCGTAGGTGACCTGGCCAGTTACGGCCGTAGCTCCCGACCCTGTCACAGTGAAGGTGACAGGGTTGAGAGTCGAAGGGTCCATCGCCTTATCAAAGGATGCGTTGATTGAAGCGTCGATACCTATACCAACGGCACCGTCGATAGGATTGGTAGAACTAACTATCGGAGCTACGGTGTCAGTCGTATCTCCAGTCGTGAAAGTCCAAAAGAAGTTACTTGCCAGTGGCTTACCCGACAAATCGGTGACTCCAGTGGTGATCGACGCAGTATAGGTAGTGCCGGGTATGAGCACGATGTCTGGCGTGAACATCGCAGTAGTGCCAATAGTAGAGTAGGTCACCGTGCCCGTAATCGGAATTTCTCCCGGTCCCATTAAGGTAAATGTCGTTGGCGTGATCGTTGTGGAGTCTATCGCCTGGCTGAACGTAGCCGTGAGCTTCTGGTTAGTGCCCGCGCCGATTGAGGTATCGACGGGATTTGTGGAGGTTACCAGGGGGGCCGTCGTGTTTGTGCTCGCGCCGGTCGTGAAGGTCCAGACGTGGTTACTCGCAAGGGGAGAAAGTGCCGCGCTCCGAGCCGCAGTTGTGAGCGTCGCGGTAAACGTGGTGCTGGTTGCGAAGGTTCCTGCGGTTGGTGAAAAGACTGCGAGGTTGTTGATCGCATCGTAAGTGACGGTTCCCGATACGGGCGTCGCGCCAGGGCCTGTCACGGTAAAAGTTCCTGAGGCGACGATCGATTCCGGGTCCATCGGTTCACTAAAGGTAGCTGTGATTTCCTGATTGGTCCCCATCCCTTGTCCGGCGCATCCTATGGCCGCTGGGCTGGTCGAAATCACCATCGGCGGAAGAGCGGTGGCGGTCGCAGTTGGAGTCGCGGTCGCCGTCGAGGTTGAAGTGCTCGTGGCAGTTGCCGTGCTGGTTGGAGTTGCAGTGGCCGTAGGTGTGTCGGTGGCAGTAGCAGTGGCCGTCGAAGTTGCGGTCGGAGTCGCGGTGGCCGTGGCCGTCTGAGTGTCTGTAGCCGTCGCCGTTGGGGTCGCTGTGGCTGTAGCAGTGTCAGTGGCGGTCGCCGTATCAGTGGCCGTCGAAGTCGCGGTCGGCGTCAGCGTGTCGAGTCGGAGTTGCGGTGGCCGTCGCGGTCTGAGTGTCAGTGGCGGTCGCCGTTGGAGTCGATGTAGCCGTATCAGTCGCGTGTAGCCGTCGTCAGTGGCAGTTGATGTGGCGAGTCGACTGTCGGCGTAGCTCGCTGTTGCAGTCGCCGTTGGGGTAGTCGTTGCTGTAGCGGTATCAGTCGCGGTCGCCGTTGCAGTGTCGGTTGAGGTCGGCGTAGCCGTATCGGTCGGAGTTGCGGTGGCTGTGGCAGTCTGAGTGTCGGTGGCGCTCGCGGTTGCGGTCGCTGTTGCCGTGGCCGTCGCCGTATCGGTCGGAGTTGCACTGGCCGTTGCCGTCTGAGTGTCGGTCGCGCTCGCGGTTGGAGTCCCTGTGGCGGTAGCCGTATTCGTCGCCGTCGAAGTGGCCGTGGCTGTCGCGGTGTCGGTCGCAGTCGCAGTAGCTAGTCGCGGTCTGAGTGGCAGTATCAGTCGCAGTTCGCAGTTGGAGTCGAGGTAGCTGTAGCCGTACCTGTTGCAGTTGATGTTGCGGTGGAGGTTGGCGTCGTGGTCGGCATCGGCGTATCAGTCGGCGTTGCGCTGGCCGTGGCGGTTTGAGTACCGCTCGCGGTTGGAGTCGCTGTAGCTGTGGCTGTAAGACTCGCGGTCGCCGTATCAGTGGCAGTTGATGTTGCCGTCGGCGTATCGGTCGGAGTGTCGAGGTCGCCGTCGCCGTTGGGGTTGCGGTACCTGTAGCCGTATCAGTCGCTGTCGCCGTATCACTGGCCGTCGAAGTCGCGGTCGCCGTGGCCGTCTGAGTATCGGTGGCAGTCGGAGTCGTTGTAGCTGTAACGGTGTCGTGACGCGGTTGATGTCGCAGTCGCGGTTGGCGTGCCGGTCGGAGTTGCCGTTGCCGTGGCGGTCTGAGTGTCAGTCGCTGTCACAGTTGGGGTTGCGGTAGCTGTAGCCGTATCAGTCGCGTGTCGAGGTTGCGGTGGAGGTGACAGTCGGAGTGGCGGTTGCGGTTGGCGTCGCGGTGGCTGGAGGTCTGGAGTTCGGAGCCGTGGTGAAGTCCGAGCGAAAGCCATCCTTCAACGTCGTGCCGTTGGCAGCCTTGACCGTTCCGACGAACTGTATCCTGTACCTCCGGTTGACCGCGAGAGCTCTCGACGGCTTAAAGATCGCGATGTTGCCGATGCAGATGATGTTGCTAGCGGCAATATTACTCGATCCCACCGGCTTGAGCCGGAATGTATGTTTGCTGATCGATCCGCAGCGCATCGGCAGGCTGAAGTTCACCGTGATACCGGTGTCGACGTCCACCTCGACGGCGTCGTCGATTGGATTCGTAGATACCACCACGGGCCGCGGCTTCATTGATGCGGCCGCGGCTGGCAATCCACCCGCACATACAATGATCACCAATGCGGCAATTGCGACTCTGCTGACTGTGGATTTGAGTACCGTCGCGCCCCCTTTGCTTTGCCGACCGTGAAAGAGCCCGACAACATCAACGCAAGGTCTATGCCCGGTCGATGAGTTCTAACGAGCTGGCGGAGTAGTCGAAGGAAGGTCAGTTTGGGGAATCAGAGCGCTGTGCGGATTGGATAGCAGGTACTGGAGCGCTTACAGTCACGCGCAGGAAAGTGTACCAATCAAGGACGTTCGCAGAACTAACCGCTCCGCAATGACAGGCTCATCTGGCTTGGAGGCTTTAGGAGCTCGGGGGAGTCGTTGTCTACGTTATTCACTTCGGGTGAGACTGGAGTTGCTGTAAGTAGGTCGGCGGGTGCGGGGATTAGTAAGCGCTTCAACGCGTGCGGATCTGGGGCGCGCGGGTCCATCCAGTCGTCGGCGTCGCGGTCGGCTAGTATCACCGGCATCCTATCGTGATAGGACTCTAGCAAAGCGTTGGCGGCCGTTGTCAGAATCGTGAAGGTCGTTTCCCAGACACCCTGCTCTTTCTGCCATGCTTCGTAGAGTCCGGCGAACAGGATTAGCCCGCTGTCCTCGCGATGGAACCATGTAGGCTGGCGCGCGGTCTTTGGCCCGGTCCATTCGAAGAAGCCATCGGCCGGCACCACGCATCGCCGCTTCATGAACGCGTCGCGGAATGCGCCTCGCGTATCGATCGTCTCCGAGCGCGCGTTGATTGTCTTGCCCGCCATGCTCGCGTCTTTCGACCCGCTCTTGACGAGGCCCCAGGTAGCGGGAATCACTTCGCGATTTTCGTATTTGATCCTGACGATGAAATGATTCTGCGTCGGCGCGACGTTGTAGCGAGGCCGATAGTCGACGAACGAGTCGGCAGGCACGCCGAGTTCGGCGGCCAGCGAATTGCCGTCACGCCGCGTGATTGTGAATCGCCCGCACATCCGGAGAATTTACGACTGTGCGGTCTGGCTCGGAGGCGTGAATGCGCGCTGGAATGACGGCCTCGCGATCAGGCGCTTCGCGTATGCGTCCAGCGACGGGAAGTCATTCAGCAGATGGTGCCGCGCGTCGAGCCATACAACTCCCGAGCCGATCATCACGTCCGCCGCCGTCATCTTGTCGCCAACGACGTAGTCCCGCCCGCTGAGGACGCGATCGAGCACCAGGAAACATTCCTTCATCCGCTCGCGGTCGAGCGCAAACCCCTCGAGCGCGGCCATCGAGTAGAACATCCACTGGTAGTACATCCCGCGCTCGATAGTGCCGAGCGCCGGCGCCATCCGCTTGTCCGGGAACTTGTCCGCGAGGTACGCGCAAATGGCGGCCGACTCGAACATCGTGAGCGTGCCGTCCTCGCAGTGCGGGTAGTTGTCCGTGCGGATGAATCTTTCGATACTCGACGCTCTTGTGCTCGCCGCCTTTGAAATCGATCAGCACTATCTCGTAGGGCACCGCCAGTTCCTCAAGCATGATAAGCGGCCTGATCGCCCGGGTCTGCGGAGCGTAGTAAAGCTTCATCGCGGTGCCCTCTTCAGAATGTTCTCAACTTGCGCTGCCGAAAAGAGTCTCTATTGAAATACCAGTCGAGCCGTATGTCGAGCGACCATCAGATTCTCGTTGGTCGGAATGACCCGCACTCGACAGCGGCTGTCGTCGGTGGTGATCGTGTCTTCGTTCGACTCGTTGCGTCGCGGATCGATCGTGAGTCCGAGATACGCGAGTCCGTCGCACACTTCAGCACGGACTGCGGCAGCATGCTCGCCAACTCCGCCGGTGAAGATGAGCATATCCAATCCGCCGAGCGCGGCTGCCAACGCGCCGACTGATTTTCTGATCTGATAGCAGAACATCTCGATCGCCATCGCCGCGTCGACGTTCGTCAATCGCGCGTCGAGCAACGTCTTCACGTCCGAGCTGAGGCCGGAGACGCCGAGCAAGCCGGATTTCAAATTCACGAGTTCGGCGAGTCGCGCGGCGTCGTAGCGCTTCTGCTCGAGCAGGTAAACGATCACCCCGGGATCGAGATCGCCCGGCCGCGTGCCCATCATGAAGCCGCCCGCCGGCGTGAATCCCATCGTGGTGTCATGAGGATGTCCGTTTAGCACGGCGGCCATGCTCGCGCCGTTGCCCAGATGCGCAATTATCAGGCGCGGCGGCACGTCGGCTCCCAGAGCGTGCAAGATGTACTCATAAGAGATCCCGTGAAAGCCGTAGCGGCGTATCCCGGCGTCCCAGAAATCGCGGGGCAGCGGAAAGCGCTCGGCGCGCTCGGGCATTCCGCGATGGAACGCGGTGTCGAAGCATGCGACTTGCGGAAGCTTCGGATGACGTGCGCCAACCGCCTCGATACCCTCGATACCGCCCGGCATGTGCAGTGGCGCGAACGGGATCAACTTTTTTAAATCCTCGAGCAGCGCAGGCGTGACAATTTCGGGAGCGAGATGATGCGGGCCGCCGTGCACGATGCGATGGCCGACCGCGTCGAGGCGCGGCAGGTTGAGGCGCTCGAATTCGTCGAAAAGCGCGTCGACGGCAACTTGCGGGCGCGCGAGCACGCGATCCGATTCGGAGAGCATGCGGCCGCTGGCGTCGTGGATGCGGATTTTACCGCCGCTCGAACCGATTCGATCGGCGGCACCTTCGGCGATGAGGGATTCCGCGCCGCCGGAGACCGAGTACAGCGCGAACTTGCACGACGACGATCCGACATTGATGCAGAGAATAGTGTGACGCGCCGGCAAGCTGACTCCTCAGACCTTGCCAGCTTCGGCCTGCTTGAAGACTCGCGCGATCAGTTCCTGCGCCTCCGCCTGAATCCGATGCAGATGATCGACGCCGCGAAAGCTCTCGGCGTATATCTTGTAAACCTCTTCGGTGCCCGACGGACGCGCCGCGAACCATCCGCTCTCCGCGATCACCTTGATTCCGCCGATTGGCGCTGCCGTTCCCGGGCGCGACCGTCATTGTTTTGAGAATTTTCTCCCCGGCCAGTTCGTGCGCGTCGAGCATCTCCGGCGTGAGCTTTTTCAGAATTTCCTTTTGCGCCAGCGTCGCAGGCGCATCGATTCTTTCGTAGGCTGGCGCGCCGAACTCGCGCGTCAGGTCGTCGTACAACGCTCCCGGGTCGCGCCCCGCGCGCGCGGTAATCTCCGCGGCCAGCAGGCCGAGGATGAGCCCGTCCTTATCTGTCGTCCACACGGTTCCGTCGATGCGCAGAAATGACGCGCCCGCGCTTTCTTCACCGCAAAATCCTACCGAACCGTCGATCAGCCCGTCCACGAACCACTTGAAGCCGACCGGAGTCTCGATCAACTTGCGATCGAGGCTCGCCGCGACGCGATCGATCATGCTGCTGCTCACCACGGTCTTGCCGACGGCCGCGTCTTTGCGCCATCGCGGGCGATTGCGGAACAGGTACGAGATCGCGACCGCAAGGTAATGATTCGGATTCATCAGTCCGCTCGAGCGAGTGACTATTCCGTGGCGATCAGCGTCGGTGTCGTTGGCAAACGCGACGTCGAAACGATCGCGCATCGCGAGCAATCGCACCATCGCATACGGCGACGAGCAATCCATCCGGATCTTGCCGTCCCAGTCCGCGGTCATGAAGCGAAACGTCGGATCGACGACGTCGCTCACCACCGTCGCCTTGATTCCGTACTTCTCGATCACCGCCGGCCAGTAGTGCACCGCCGCGCCGCCCAGCGGATCGATTCCGACTCGCACGCCTGCACTGCGAATCGATTCCATGTCCACAACGTTGCCCAGGTCGCCGACATAAGCGCTTATGTAGTCATGCTTGTGGAGCGTCGCGGAGGTCAGCGCTCGCTCATACGGAACGCGCTGCACGCCAGCGAGCTTGGCCTTAAGAAAATCGTTGGCAGTATTCTGAATCCAGTCGGTGACTGCGGTATCAGCCGGGCCGCCGTTGGGAGGATTGTACTTGAAGCCGCCATCAGACGGTGGATTGTGCGACGGCGTGATGACGATGCCGTCGGCCAGCCCGCCCTTGCGTCCGCGATTGTAGGTCAGGATCGCGTGCGAAATCGCCGGCGTCGGCGTGTAGCCGCCGTTGCTATCCACCATTGTCTCGACCCCGTTGGCGGCCAGCACTTCGAGCGCGCTGGCGAAGGCCGGAACCGACAGCGCGTGCGTGTCCATCCCGAGGTAGAGCGGCCCATCGATGTGCTGGCTTCTGCGATAAAGACAAATCGCCTGGCTGATCGCGAGGATGTGCGCCTCATTGAACGCGCTATCGAACGCGGAGCCGCGATGCCCCGAGGTGCCGAACGACACGCGCTCCGCGGGATTCTCGGCGTCGGGCACGAGACTGTAGTAAGCGGTGATCAGTCGCGGCACGTCGACCAGTTGCGATTGATCGACAGGTTTTCCGGCGAGTGGGCTTACTTTCATCGATTTAGTCGGGCGTCCATTTCCAGTTGCGAATCGCCGGCATGTCTTCGAGGTGCTCGACCACGTACTTGCGATGCGCGTCGAGCGCGTCCTCGGTCATCCTGATCAACTCGCGCGCACGCTCCGGGTAACGCGGCGCCCGCCGCAGTCCCTCGATGCAAAGGTGATAGCGGCTCGCCTTATTCAGCACCAGCATGTCGAACGGCGTGGTCGTGGTGCCTTCCTCGACGTAGCCGCGCACGTGAAATCTATCCGGATTCGGACGGCCGTGCAGCAGCTGATGAACTTCGCCGGGGTAGCCGTGAAAAGCGAAGACGACGTCCTTGTCGCGCGTGAACAATTCGAGAAAATAATCTTCGCTCATGCCGTGCGGATGCCGGTCGGGCGGAAACAGCGTCATCAGATCGACGACGTTCACGACCCGGATTTTCATTTCGGGAAGATACTTGCGAAACAGCCACGCCGCCGCGATCGCCTCTTCGGTCATCACGTCGCCCGCGCATGCGAGTACGAGATCGGGCTCCTTACCATCGTCGTTGCCCGCCCATCGCCAGACCGACGCGCCGCGGGAACAATGCTCGCGAGCCGCGTCGATATCGAGCCACACCGGATGCATCTGCTTGTCGATCACGATCAGATTGATGTAGTCGCGGCTGCGCAGGCAATGGTCGGCGACCGACAGCAGGCAGTTCGCGTCGGGCGGCAGGTAGATTCGCGACACGATGCCGCGCTTCGTCAGTAGAGTGTCGATGAAGCCGGGGCCCTGATGGCTGAAGCCGTTGTGATCGTTGCGCCAGCAGGTCGAAGTGAGCAGGTAATTCAACGACGGGATCGGACGCCGCCATGGTAATTCGGTCTTGCAGGTCTGCAGCCACTTCGCGTGCTGCGTCGCCATCGAGTCGACGATCATCGCGAACGCCTCGTACGAAGCGAACACGCCGTGGCGTCCCGTGAGCGTGTAGCCTTCGAGCCAGCCCTGATGGCAATGTTCGCTCAGCACTTCCATCACGCGGCCGTCGGGCGAGACGTGATCGTCGTAGCTCTCGACGCGGCTCACCAGGCATCGGTTCTCCACCTCGAACACGTCGCCGAGGCGATTCGAGTTGGTCTCGTCGGGACAGAACAGCCGGAAGTTCTGCTGTTTGGAATTGCGCGTGAAGATATCGCGCATCATTTTGCCGAAAGGACGCGTCGACTCGACCTCGACGCTGCCGGGTTGTTCGAGCTTGACCGCGTAATCTGTAAACGACGGGATATCGAGCGCGACGGTCAGGAGTCCGCCGTTGGCATGCGGATTCGCGCCCATCCGGCGAGTTCCTTTCGGCGCAATCGCTTTTATCTCCGGCTTCAGCCGTCCGCGCTCGTCGAACAACTCGTCAGGCCGGTAACTGCGCATCCACTGTTCGAGCAATTTCAGATGCTCTGGATTTTCTTTCACCTTATCGAGTGGCACCTGATGCGCGCGGAACGTGCCTTCGATCTGCACGCCGTCGACGACCTTCGGCCCGGTCCATCCTTTCGGCGTTCGTAGAATGATCGCGGGCCATGTCGGCCGCTTCCGGATCCCATGAGCGCGCGCGTCAGCCTGAATCGCGCGAATCGTCGAGTAGCATTTGTCGAGCGTCGCGGAGAACTCGCGATGCATCCACGTAGGATCGTCGCCCGCGACAAAGTGGACCTCGTAGCCGTGGCCTTCAAGCAGCACGCGAATGTCTTCGTCGTCGTCGCGGCCGAATACGGTGGGGCCGGAAATTTTGTAGCCGTTGAGATGGAGGATCGGCAGCACCGCGCCGTCGCGCGCCGGGTTGAGAAACTTTACGCCCTTCCATCCGCCCTCGAGCGGCCCGGTTTCCGCCTCGCCGTCACCGATGACGCACGCGACAATCAGTTGGGGATTGTCGAACGCCGCGCCGAACGCATGCACCAGTGAATAGCCAAGCTCGCCGCCTTCGTTGATCGAGCCGGGAACGTGCGGGCCCGCATGACTCGGCACTCCGCCCGGCGAAGAGAACTGGCGAAACAGCAGCCGCATCCCTTCGGCGTCCTCGGAAATTCGCGGATAGATCTCGGAGTATGTACCTTCGAGATAGGTGTGCGACATGACCGACGGACCGCCGTGGCCGGGACCAGAAATATAGATGACGTCGGCGTCATTCTCGCGAATCAGCCGATTGAGATGCACGTAAACAAAATTTTGCCCCGGCGAAGTCCCCCAATGCCCCAGCAGGCGCGGCTTGATGTGCTCGAGTCGCAGCGGCTCGCGCAGCAGAGGATTCGCCATCAGGTAAATCTGGCCGACGGTCAGGTAGTTGGACGCGCGCCAGTACGCGTCGATAAGAGAAAGCTGCTGGTCTGAGAGCGGTTGCGACATGGAGAAGACCCTGAACCTCGAATCGCGGTGCTTCGAAAATTCTCGCACTGCCTGCGGTTTGTTGGTAGAGGCAGGAATTGAAAATCCAGATTTTCCGCCGTGACCGTTCCGAGGGAGACCGTCATCATGGAAGACGCCAGGCTTCAATTACTGATCGACCGCGCTGAAATCAGCGATGTGCAATTGCGCTACGCCACCGGATTGGATTCGCGCGACTGGCCGTTGTTCCGCTCATGCTTCGCCGATGAAATCGAAACCGACTTCACGTCGGTCTTCGGCGGCGATCCGCGCAAAGTGAGCGCCGATCGATGGACCGAAGCGGCGCGGCGCTCGCTCGGCGGCCTCAAGGCGACGCAGCACATGATCACGAATCACCTGATTACGATTGCCGGCGACAACGCGACCTGCATCGCATACGTGCAGGCGCGCCACTACCTGCCCAACGACTCAGGTGACAGCATGCAGACCATGTTCGGCTACTACACGAATCGATTCGTGCGCACGTCCGCCGGATGGAAAATTCGCGCGTGCAAGCTGACGCTCTCGTGGCAGACCGGCAACTCGAACATCTTCACGCTCGCGAGCGCGCGCTTCAAAGCATCCGAGGGCAGCAACTAAAAAGAAAAGTTAGGCCGCTCGCCGAATCTCGAAGTTGTTCGTGTCCGGGAGCGGCCCTCGCATTCGGATTAACGCTGCCGCGAGATTACTGCCGATGCTCGCGGACTATTTGCAGGCTTTTTTCGACTGAATGCGCACGCACTCAGATAGAACGTCGGTATATCCCGCAGCTTGGGCGTCGGCAATCCCGGAATTGCAATCGGCCACGAAGCCATAAGGACCGACGCCATTCATAAAACGACTGCTGTCACCATCATTGTCGCCTTGCTGCTCGAGGTACATCGCGCTCTTCGAATTCGCGGGATCGCAGGTGCTGAAGCACCCCTGCACCACATTCAAAGCCGCTGCAGCGGCGCTCTGGCAACTGCTGAGCGTTGGGAACACAGCAGTCGACAGGGAGCCGTCGCCGTCAGTATCCTTATCTGACCCGCCGACGAGATAAGAATAGCTCGCCTGTGCCGGAAGCGTGAGCGCCAATGCCCCCAGCAGTGCCATAGTGATGAAGATCGATTTCATTTTGACCATCCTCCAATTTTCTCCTTGATTTAGCTGCATATTCGCGCGCATTGCAGCTTACGTGACCCGATTTGTAGCAACTCAACTTGTCTAATCATGTCGAACAGAAACAAACATAAACTTAACATCTGTTGACCTCTCTAAAGACAGTAGTAGACCAAGGTGAAGCGCGTAAGTCAAACTAAATACTCATTGTAGTATCTTAACTACAAGTAGGTATAATAACCTTATTGTAAATCAAATTATCATCGATTGTATGATTATTTAACAAAAAGTATCGCGTCGGCGGTCTGCCGGGCCCGGAAAAAGGCAGCTGGTAGTTCATTCAACGCGAGTCGCTGCGGATGACTGCGCATCCGAGGCGATATGCGATGATCAATTCAGCGGGCAAGCTCGCCCAATGGAGGAGCCGATGACGCTCAACCTGAATCCACTGATCGCGGCGGGAGTCGTGGCGTCGACCGCCGCAACCGACGCGGTCTACGTCATGTTCAACGCGGCAGTAACCGCGCGCCGACCGTCGCGGGCAGCGTCGTGGAGCGCGCTATGGTACCTGCTCTCGGCATTCGCCGTAATCAGCTACACCGGCAACTCGATCTACGTCGTCTTTGCCGCAGCAGGCTCATGGATCGGCGCCTACTTCTCAGTCCGATGGCTGAGCCGCTCCGACTCAAAAACAACCCCCGGCGGCCCCGCCGCACTGGGGAATCCCCCGGTGTGATTAGTGATTGAGGAACTGAAACGCTGCACTCCACACATCCGGCGAGTTCAGGATGCCGAGATGCGAGGTTCCCAGGATTAGATCGAATTGCCCCTGTCCAACGAAGTCGGTGTGAGGAGCGCCGGCCAGAAGCGCGCTGTCGGAGAAATCGTGCGCTGCGCCCGTACTGTCTTCGGCAGGCACCGCGGGGAAGAATCCATCCTGTGCCGACAGATAAACGAAATCTCCGCTCTCCGGCGATGCCTGGAAAACGTTGCGGAGCACCAAATATCTGGTCGGGCCAGTTGATTCACCGGCCGCATTGAGCGTGGTGAGAAATTGCGTATCTTCCTTTCCGTACTCGTCGCAGATCGCACTGGTCGGAATAAAGCCGCCATCGGCTGGGAGGTTAAAAAAGTTGGCGGGATCCGGCGAGCAGTCGATGATGCCGTGGTTAGGCCCTTCGATCGCGACCAGTGATCGCACTATCTGGTACGCGTTGTCCTGGAACATCCACTCTCGCGCAACCGTCACGCCGAGGCTGTGCGCCACGATATCCACTTGCCGCGATCCGGTGGACTTCATCACCGCTTGCACGAAGGCGCGCAACAATGGAACTGCCGCAGCCGTGCTGTGAGCGATTCCTGATTTGTTGGTCGGACTGCTTATGACATCGCATTGGTCTCCCTGGTATCCAAGACCCCACAACTGGCTAGGACCGTATCCGTTGTTGAGAAAAAATTGCGCAAGATTGTGGATATACCCGAACGGATTGCAGGCGGTCGCGAAAGGCGTGTCGTTATTCCCATGCAAAAAGATGACGGGCACACGATCGAATCGATGCGTGTTGCCGCTCGCTCCAAATCCGAGAACCGGAACGCCAAGATACGGATTGATGATCACCGGGAAGTCCGCTGGCAAAGTGGTGCCAAGCACCGGAGAAGGCTGCGGATGCGGCTCGCGAGGATGCGACCCAGGATCCGAGAACACCTTGGCGTTCCACGCCAGCAGGAGCACGACGGCCACCGACAAAAGTGCAGTCCGCTTCATCGAAATTCCCTCCCGACAGCTGACCAGCGCGAAGCGACGTTTATTCCCGATTTCCAACGATTGCAACTTCCGGAAAAATGCCGGACGGCCTCACTCGGGTAGGACCCGCACCATTCGCGCGTTACGCGCGTGAGACGCCGCCCTCTGCTACACTTGGGGCGTCATGCTGGTCTGCTCATTCTGCGGCAAAGATCAGGATCACGTCCGCAAACTTATCGCCGGACCGACGGTCTTCATCTGCGATGCATGCATCGATCTCTGTAATGAAATCATCGAGAAAGAGATCTCTTCCGCGGGTCCGGCTGAGGACTCTGCGGAGACAACAGCTGTCGGGCCGAATCTAATCACTCCAAGAGTTGTGACGCGATACGCGGATAAAGAAGTGAAGGTCTCGTCCGCCGCCGCAGTGGATACTGTCTACTGGGTATGCGAGGGCTGCGGATGGAAACTCGGTCTGAAACCCGGCGCAATGCCGCCGGGAGATCACTCAGAAGAGATCGACTTGGGAACCTGGCCCGGCCCACTCCGCGTACCGCCTCAGCGCGATCTAGTTCCCGCGTGCACGAATCCCAAGTGGCAGAGGATATTCGGTCCTCCGACCTGAGTCACAAACCGCTATTCAAGTTTAGAAAATTCATGGAGCGGGTGATCGGTTTCGAACCGACGACCTCGTGCTTGGCAAGCACGCGCTCTACCAACTGAGCTACACCCGCTCTCCGAAACGGTAGATCGAACCAATCTGATTATCCGGCGCGAGCCCGCCTGTCAAATCACCGCGCGCTTGCCGGTCGCCGCAATTGGCTTCGGCTGCAGCGCCCTGACCACCCGCACGTAGTAATCGACACCCGACCACACGCTCACCGCCATCGCGAGCCACAGGATAAACATCCCAGCCGCGAAGAAATCGACGTGCAGGTAGGTGTAATGAATCAGCAGGCCGTGAATCGCGATCGCCTGCAGCGTCATCTTGTATTTGCCGAGCTCCTCGGCGCCGACGATCAGCCCCTCGGCCGCCGCGACCGCGCGCAATCCCGTCACCATTATTTCGCGCGTCACCAGCACCACCACCATCCAGGCTGGCACGTGCGGCGAGCGCGCCATCCCTGCGAGCATGATCAGCGCGGTCGTGACGACCAGCTTATCGGCCATCGGATCGAGAAATTTGCCGAGGGTCGTGACGTAGTCGTAGCTGCGCGCGAGGTAGCCGTCGAAAAAATCGCTCACCGTCGCGACGAAGAACACTCCGGCCGCGAGCCACGCCGCGGACGGGCCCGTATGCATCAGAATCCAAATCAGGAACGGCGCGGTCGCGATCCGGAACATCGTGACCATATTTGGCGGTGTCATCGGCACGAGTTTTGACCCTCAGCCTCTAGACGAATCTCAGCTGTTTTCGTTTCGATCCGCAGCGTCAAGAATATTTGAATCGGCCAGAGGGGGCAAATCGCAGCCGCACGATCGCCTTGACTGGCCGAGCGCAGACCGAGTAGCGTCAAATTGACACAACGCTCGGCCCGAGATTCATCTGCGGACAACGAACAAAAACTGAGGCCACCTGATGAGGCATAACGCGCAACTGTTCAGCGACTTCCTGGTAATCGGCGGCGGCATCGCGGGCCTGACCTTCGCGATAAAAGCGTCCGAAGTCGGCACCGTCACCGTTCTCACCAAGGCCGGCAGCAACGAGGCCAACACCGCGTACGCGCAGGGCGGAATCGCGAGCGTGTGGAGCGTCGACGACTCGTTCGAATCGCATATAGAGGATACGCTGCGCGCGGGCGCTGGTTTGTGCGATCGCGCCGCGGTCGAGACCATCGTGCGTGAGGGTCCAGAGGCGGTGCGCGAACTGATTCGGCTCGGCACTCGCTTCACGCGCGTCGAGGGCAACGACGTCGACAGCGAGCTCGAATACGATCTCGGCCAGGAAGGCGGGCATAGCCATCGCCGCGTGCTTCACGCGCAGGACCTGACCGGCCGCGAGATAATGCGCGCGTTGACCGAGGCCGCGGCCGCGCGCCCCAATATCCGCACGCTCGAAAATCACGTCGCGATCAATTTGCTGGTCGAGACTCCGAGTGCGGGAAAGCCCGGCGCATGCTGGGGCGTCTACGCGCTCGATCGCAACACTCACGAAATCCGCAAAGTGATTTCGCGCGCCACGATGCTCGCGACCGGCGGCGCCGGCAAGGTCTATCTCTATACGACCAATCCCGACATTGCGTCGGGCGACGGGGTCGCGATGGCCTATCGCGCGGGCGCGGCGGTCGCGAACCTCGAGTTCTACCAATTTCATCCGACCTGCCTTTATCACCCCGCCGCAAAGTCGTTTCTCATTTCAGAGGCGCTGCGCGGCGAGGGCGCGATTCTGAAATTGCCCGATGGCACTGCCTTCATGAAGCGGTACCATCCCGACGCCGAGTTGGCGCCGCGCGACGTGGTTGCGCGCGCGATCGACTCCGAGATGAAGCGTCACGGACTCGACTTCGTGTATCTCGATCTGAGCCATCGCGAGGCCGATTTCATCAAAAAGCGGTTCCCGAATATCTTCAAGCGATGCTTGAGCTTTGGTTACGACCTCACCAAGGGCCCAATTCCGGTGGTGCCGGCCGCTCATTATATGTGCGGCGGGGTACAGACCGATCTCGATGGATGCACCTCGATTCCGCGGCTGTACGCGGCCGGCGAAGTCGCGATGACCGGGCTGCACGGCGCCAACCGGCTCGCGTCGAACTCGCTGCTCGAGGCCGCGGTGATGGGCCGTCGCGGATTCAACTCGGCGCGCGAAATCGTCGCGTCGCGAGACGGCGCGCCGCCCGAGTTTCCCGAATGGGATCCTGGGCGCGCGATTCGCAGTGAAGAGCGAGTGATGATCACGCAGAGCTGGGACGAGATTCGCCGCCTGATGTGGAACTACGTCGGCATCGTGCGCAGCGACCGGCGCCTCGAGCGCGCGCTGCGGCGAATCCTGATGGTCAAGGACGAGATTCACAGCTACTACTGGGACCATCTGCTCGACGCCGACACGATCGAGTTGCGCAACCTGGCAAAGGTCGCGGAGCTGGTCGTGCGCTCCGCGATGAATCGGCGCGAGTCACGCGGCCTGCA
The DNA here is from genome assembly GCA_963733715.1 of uncultured delta proteobacterium. GTDB lineage: Bacteria > Desulfobacterota > Binatia > Binatales > Binataceae > Binatus. Next base: position 325,151 of record CAVTEN010000020.1, on the reverse strand, counting down.
CTACAACATCGATCATCCTGAGACTGGTGGCGCCGAATTCATGCATCCTACCGTGCTGCAAAAGCCCATCGATCTGATCTCAACTCCCTGATGCCGGCGAACGAAGCGAAGGAGGTGAAGATGTACTCGGACTACAAGAGTCCGTATGCCTACCTCGCTTTCGATCCCGCCTTCGCGCTCGAGAATCGATTTCGGATTCGGCTGCGATGGATCCCGTTCCAACTTCGAATCAAGGGCAAAGGCGAGCGCAGTCTCTACTCGGAGCACAAGGCGCGATACTCATATCTCGACGCCCGCCGATGGGCCAAGCCGCGCGGCCTCGTGATTCGCGGACCGCTGAAGGTCTACGATACGACGCCAGCGCTGATCGGCGGCCTCTTCGCGGAGCAGCAAGGGCTCCTGCTCGACTACAGCCGCAAAGTGTATGAACTATTCTTCAAACGCGAGTTCGAGGCCGACCAACCCGACGCAGTCGCGAGCGTGATCGCCAGCCTCGGCATGTCTGCCGACGACTATCGCGAATTCCTGTCAGGTGAAGGCGCCCTCGCCTACCAACGCGCCCAGGACGAAGCCGCGAGCTGATCACGTCTTCGGCGTCCCGCTATTTCTCTTCGAAGGCGAACCATTCTGGGGCCACGACCGCCTCCCGATCCTGGAACAACGCCTAACCGCCGCGAATCTTACGATCTGATTCCCTCCTCCGATGTTGGAGGAGGGTTAGGGTGGAGGACCAATTGCTGCGCGATTGTCTGACGCGCAGCAAGCATTATCTTCTCTGCCTGCCTCTCCTCGGCGTGTGCCTGAGCATTTCCGCAATCCGCTCAACCACGGAATCGACATCGCTTACTACGTCGAAGTTCCAGAACCGCAAAACGCGACAACCATAGTCACGCAGAAACGCGCTCCGGCTTTCGTCTTGATCTTCTCGCTCCGCGTGCTGCGATCCATCAACTTCGACCACCAGCATCGCCTCCAGGCAAATGAAATCGACGAAGAACGGGCCGATTGAGTACTGCCTGCGGAATTGGAAGCCGTCGAGCTGCCCTTTGCGCACCCGCGACCACAGCTTTGTTCGGCTTCCGTTGCGCTGGTGCGCAGGTTGCGCGCTGCATCGCGCGGTAGTGTCGGCTCGTAAGCGATGTGGCGTACCGGGCGGAATCGCGGCGCAACCGACAATCGCGCCGCTAAAGGTCCTCCACCCTAACCCTCCTCCAACATCGGAGGAGGGAATCGGAGCTTACGCGACCGGCGCAGGCTGCCTCGCCTGATTCGGCTCGTACGAGAACCCCAGCTTGTCGCCGTCGAGATCTGCTATCGCTTTGCCGCCCTTGGTCAGCTTGCCGAACAGGACCTGGTCCGCGAGTTCGCGCGCGATCTCGTTTTCGATCAACCGTCCCAACGGACGCGCGCCGAAGCGCGGATCGTGACCATGTTCCGCCAGCCATTTCTTTGCGGCCGGCGTCACCGTCAGTGTGACCTTCTGCTTGTCGAGACGCTCCTGCAGCTCTGCGAGGAACTTGTCGACCACGCGTACCATCGTTGCCGGGCTGAGCGGCTCGAAGTGGATCGTCGCCGACAGGCGGTTTCTGAACTCCGGCGAGAACATCCGCTCGAGCACGTTCTTCGAATCACCCTGCCCCGTTCCGCCGCTGAAGCCGATCATCGCGCGCGACAGTTCCTGCGCGCCTGCGTTAGTCGTCATCACGAGGATCACGTTGCGGAAATCCGCCTTGCGCCCGTTGTTGTCGGTGAGCGTCGCGTGATCCATCACTTGCAACAGGATGTTGAACAAATCGGGATGCGCCTTCTCGATCTCGTCGAGCAGCAGCACGCAATGCGGCGTCTTGTTGATCGAGTCTGTCAGCAGCCCGCCCTGATCAAAGCCGACGTATCCCGGCGGCGCGCCAATCAAGCGCGACACCGTGTGCCGCTCCATGTACTCGCTCATGTCGAAACGGATGAACTCGACGCCCATCACCTTGGCGAGCTGACGCGCGACCTCGGTCTTGCCGACGCCCGTCGGTCCCGCGAACAGGAACGCGCCGACCGGTTTGTCGGGATGACTCAGCCCCGAGCGCGCGAGCTTGATCGCTCGAGCGACCGAGTTGATCGCCTCGTCCTGGCCAAACACCGCCTGCTTCATGTCCTCATCGAGCGTCTGCAGCCGTCCGCGATCCGTCGCCGACACGGTGCGCTCCGGAATCTTCGCCATCCGCGCGACCGTTCGCTCGACGTCACGCGTACCGACCGTCACTGGCTCGGTCGTGCCGGTGCCGCGCAAATGCCCCGCGACTCCTGCCTCGTCCATCACGTCGATCGCCTTGTCGGGCAGGAACCGGTCGTTGATGTAGCGCGCCGACAGCTCGACCGACAATCTGATCGCCGAATTCGTGTAGCGGACGTTGTGATGCTTCTCGTAGTACGACTTGATGCCGTTGAGAATCTGCACCGCCTCGTCCTGCGTCGGCTCGACCACGTCGATTCGCTGGAAGCGCCGCGCGAGCGCCTTGTCCTTGTCGAACGAGCGCTTGTATTCCTGGTAGGTCGTCGATCCGATACATCGCAAATCTCCCGACGCGAGCGCCGGCTTCAGGAGGTTCGACGCATCCATCGTCCCGCCCGAGGCTGCTCCCGCGCCGACGATCGTATGTATCTCGTCGATGAACAAAATCCGCTTCGAGTCGCCGACTACCGCCTTGATGACGGCCTTCAGCCGCTGCTCGAAGTCGCCGCGGAACCGGGTGCCCGCCAGCAGCGCGCCCATGTCGAGCGCATAAATCTCGACGCCCTTCAGCGCCTCGGGCACGTCGTTGTTGTGAATCGCGAGCGCGAGTCCTTCAGCCAGCGCAGTCTTGCCGACTCCAGCCTCGCCGACGAACACTGGATTGTTCTTGCGCCGGCGCAGCAGCACATGCACCGCGCGCTCGAGTTCCTTCTTGCGGCCGACCAGCGGATCGATTTTTCCGTCCGCCGCGCGCTTGGCGAGATTGATCGCGTAAGTATTGAGCGCCTTCGACGGCGACATCTTGCGCTCGCCATCTTCGTCGCTGCCTTCATGCTCATGGCTGTCGCGCTCGACTGAATCTTTCCCGTCCGGCTCGTCGCCGTCCTCGTCGTCTTCCGCGCCCGCCTTCGACACACCATGCGAAATAAAATTGATCACGTCGAAGCGCGTGACGCCCTGCTCCTGCAAAAAGAAGATCGCTGGCGATTCGGTTTCATGGAACATCGCGACCAGCACGTTGCCGCCCGTGATTTCCTGGCGCCCCGCCGATTGCACGTGCAACGCAGCCCGTTGCAGCGCGCGCTGCACGCCGATCGCGTAGCGCGGCGAAACTTCCTCGCCCTTGGGCATCCGCTCGACCTGCTCGTCGAGGTAGTGCGCGAGCTTGCGCCGCAGCGCGTCGAGGTCGGCACCGCAGCTTTTTAGAATCGTGGTCGTCGTCACGTCATGAAGCATCGCGAACAGCAAATGTTCGAGACAGACGAACTCATGCCGCCGGTTAACGGCCTCGGTCATCGCGAGTTGTAGCGTTACCTGCAATTCGCGGCTGATCATAATGTTGTTATTCGATGAAGCCATCGATGGTACTACCTGTCACTCCTTTTCCATCACGCATTTGAGCGGATACTCGGCCTGCCGCGCGAGTTCCTCGACCGTATTGGTCTTGGTCTCGGCGACTTCGAATGGATAGACGCCCGCGATGCCCATCCCGTTCTGATGGACGTGCAGCATGATTCGCGTCGCATCCGCATGCGGTTTGTGAAATACGGCTTTCAAAACTTCGACGACGAACTCCATCGGAGTGTAGTCGTCGTTGAGCAAAATCACTTTGTAGAGAGGCGGCTTGGCGGTCTTCGACTTGGTGCGGGTCTTGCGCTCGGTGACGATATCGCCATCGTTGTCGCCGGAGCGGCCATCGCCGTTGCCGTTGCCATCGGTGATCCGCGCCGATATTTTGCGCACGAAATCCGCCATCACACCTCTGTCGCTCGGAGCGCCTCGCTCCGTCTGATAAATATAATAACAAATCCGCCGATGCCTAGTGAGCATCCGGATAAATCGGATTGGTTGCGATAAGTCTGATATTTTGACTCTCACTGTTTAGCGCGAAGGGATTGGAACTTTGCTGTGAATGAAGCTGCGCCAAGGCTCGATGTAGCAATCGTCGAGGGAATCGACAAAATTTCACGCGACGCGTGGGACAACCTGCTCGCGCCCAACGACTCGCCTTTCGTCGAATGGGATTGGCTGCGCGCGATGGAGCATTCCGGCTCGGCCGCGCGCGACACCGGATGGGCGCCGTATCATCTGATCGTTCGCCAGGGTCCCAAAAAACAAATCGTCGCCGCATGCCCGCTCTACCTCAAGACCCACAGCATGGGCGAGTTCGTCTTCGATCACGGATGGGCCGATGCGGCCGAGCGCGCCGGCCTCCGCTACTTCCCGAAGATTGTCGTCGGCGTGCCATTCACGCCGCATACCGGACGCCGATTTCTCACTGCGCCGGGCACCGATCGTGGCGGCCTGATAAATCTGCTTGGCCTCGCGCTTACGTCGATTTGCGAGGACAACAAGCTCTCGAGTGTGCACGTAAATTTCTGCGAGCCGGACGAGGCCGCCGCGCTCACGCCGATCGGATTCATGGAGCGCCTCGGCTATCAATACCATTGGCACAATGCCGGATTCACGACCTTCGACGACTACCTGAACCGCCTCAAGCACAAGCGTCGCACCGCGGTCCGCCACGAACGCGCCGCGATGGACGAGCAAGGCGTCCACATCCGCGTGATGGCGGGCGAGCAAATCCCCGACAAGACGTTCGGCGACATGTACCGAATCTACTGCTCGACGATCGAGAAGCTTTACTGGGGCCGCCAGTATCTCACCCCGGATTTTTTCGACCTGATCCGCAAGTCATTCAAGCGCAACATGGTCTTCATCGGCGCGTACGCAGGACGCGAGTTGATCGCCGGCGCCGTCAATCTCGCGAAAGCAAACGTGATGTACGGCCGCTACTGGGGATGCTTCCGCGAGGTCCGCTTCCTGCACTTCAACGTCTGCTACTACGCCGGCATCGAGCACTCGATCCTGCACGGCATCCAGCGCTACGAGCCGGGCGCCGGCGGCGAATACAAATGGCTGCGCGGCTTCGACCCCGCACTAACGCGAAGCATCCACTACGTCTCGAATCCAGATCTGAAACGCGCCATCGCCGGCTTCCTGAAACGCGAGCGTCACGAAGTCGAGCAATGGATCGTCGCCGGCAAAGAACGCAGCCAACTTAAGCCGCCGCCCCCATCGGATCAGGAATCAGAATAATTTGTCCCTCTTCCTCTGAGCAGGACTTGAATCTGTTACGCACGCCAACGAGTCCCCCCTGAGAGCAAAGTAGCGCGCCCCGCGCAACTTTGCGCTTCTCACTGGGTGCAGGGGTCACCCCTGCCGCCCGCCGCGCAGGCGATTATTACGCTTCTGCTCCGGCTAAGCGATCTCCCGTATGTTAGTGGGTGGCGACGGAAATTCCAGCTCGGGCGCTGGCTCCCCAGTCAGATTCGTCACGCGATTGCGATATCGCGTCAGGTGCCCCTTCGCGACTTCGAACGCGTCCTGCGCTTTCGACAATGACTTCCCCAGCGCCTCGAACTGATTCTCGAAATGCCCGAATGCGTTCTGCGCCTTTTTCAATTCCTCGGTCGCGCGCTCATGCCCCTTCGCGTACTCGTACATTTTGAAAACCATCTGGATCGATTGCAGCGTCACGATCAGCGTGTTGGGCGAAACCGGATAGACCCGCCGTTTGTTGAGCCAATCGCTCAGCTCCGCGTTGAGCACCGCCTCCATGTAGAGCGTCTCGCTCGGCAGATACATCAGCGCCATGTCCGTCGTGCCAGCCTCGGGCCGGATGTATCCCGCGATTCGCTTCGCCTGCTCCTTCATTACGCGCTCGAACTCGACCCGCGCCTGATCGAGCGCTTGCGGATCATTGGTTTCGAAAAGCGCCAGCACCTGCTCGCGCGGAAACTTGGCGTCGATCGGCAGCACCCTGTCCGGAAACTTGATGAGGGCATCGACGCGACCCGAGCCTTCACCGCCGGGCGAGGCCTGCAAGTCGTACATGTGACGCGGCAGAAAATCCTCGAGCAGCCGCTCGAGCCCCTGCTCGCCGAATCGTCCCCGCAGATGCGGCATCTTGAGCAGATTGTTCAGATCGTTGATCGACGCGCCGATCACCCCGAGATTTTTCAATTGCTCCTGCGCTTCGTTGAGATGGTTCTGAACTTTTTCGAACTGCGCAAAGCCGTCCTTGATATTCTGATCCAGTTTCACCTCTACTGTGTTGGTGATCGCTGCCAGCTTCTCGCCGACGTCCGAGCGGATCCCCTCGATGCTTTCCCTGGTCTGCGTGGTCAGTGCCGCAATCTCCAGCTTGAGCGAGTTCGCCTGCTCCTGCCGGCCGGCAGAGAGATGCTGCTCCAAGGCCGCGTTGAGATTGGTGAACTCTTTCGACAAACGATCCGCAGTCGCCAGGCTGAGATCGCCCTGCGCCTGCTGAAGCCGTCCGGCGAGATCGGTTCGTGTCTGCGTCAATTTTTCATCGAGACTGCGCGCGACCGAATCGAGGCGCTCGGCCAATTGTGCGAAGGAATCATTTGCGGGAAGCGAGCGCAGCTTGGCGATTACGATCAGAATCCCTGCAATCGACAGGACGATCAGAACAACCAACGCCACCACAACCATTTCCGGCTCCATCAAACCACCTCCACGCCACCCGCTGCGATTCTAACCCTCGATAGCGGCGGCGTCGAACTAACTGTGCACACCTTATTGCTGCGCGATGACAACCGTTGTCGTCGCAGTAAAAACGCCGGACGCTGAGCGTCCGTCGAGATTCTTCGCTACAGCAGCTTTCGCTCAGAATGACGCGTGAGGCGGTCCGCTTTTTTGTGTCATCCTGAGCGCAGCGAAGGATCTCGCGCGTCCGCGCGCTTCGCTCCATCACCAACAACTGGTTATGCAAAAGCTTTCCCGCGAGGGAGAGGAAATACCGAGCGACCTGCTATCGTAGCGGGAACGGAGCCGATTCTTGAAAGACCTGCTCACCAAGGGCTCGATCCCGATTCTGCTCGGCACCGGCGGCGTCGGTAAGACCACGATTGCCGCCGCGCTCGCGCTCGCGGGCGCATCCGCCGGTCTCAACACTGCGGTGATTACGGTCGATCCGTCCAAGCGCCTGCGCGACGCGCTCGGCCTCGCGCGCCTGGGTGGACAGCCGACGCGAATCGGCGCGCGCCAGCTTGCGGCCGCCGGACTCGACACGCACTTGCAGCTTTCCGCGATGATGCTCGACATATCGGGCGAATGGGACGCAATCATCAAGCGTTTCGTAACCGACCCTGCGACTCGTCGCAGAGTTTTCGACAACCCATTCTACAAAAGCCTGACCGCCGAGTTCGCGGGCTCCGAAGCTTTCGCCGCGCTCCAGCGCCTCTACGATCTCCATCAAACCGGCGCATTCGAGCTCGAAGTCGTCGACACTCCGCCCGCGTCGCATTCGTTCGAGTTCCTGCAAACGCCTGCGCGGCTGATTCGCCTGCTCGATTCACGCACCGCGCGATGGCTCTTCACACCATCGCTCTCCGCCAGCCGGATCGCGATGAAGGTCGCCAGCAATGCGGCGCGATTCGTGGTGCGCGAACTCGAGCGCTTCGCCGGCAGCAACGTGCTCTCGACCATTACCGACTTCTTCGCCGCGATGGCCGAAAGCATGGACGCTATCATCGACCGCCTGCAGAAGACCGAAGCGCTGCTCCATTCGCCCGCCGTCAAGTTTGTGATGGTCACGACGGCGGAGCCTGATCGCATCCGGCAGGCGCGCGAGCTGCTCTCCCAGATGGAGTCCGAGGGACTCAAGCTCTCAGCAATCGTGATCAATCGATTCCTCGACGAGCGCACATGGACGGCTGTAGCGGATTCCGCAGATCGTCCGCTCAGTCATCTGGCGGAAATTTCGCAGTCGCGGGCGTCGCTCGCGAAAGACGGTGCTGACGCCAACGGTTTCGGCCGCTTGGTCCATTACTTCGAGGAGTATCGCGACCGCACTCTTAGCGAGATCGAGCGCGTCGCGACGTTTGCGCGCGAACTTCCAAAGGGGGTCAAGCTCGCGATCGCTCCTGAAATCGAAGCAGGCGTCCGCGACCTCGCAGCACTGTCGCGAGTGGCGGGATATGTGACGTCGGGGACCGCGATTTTGAAACCGCTGGAATCTGCGGCACGCCTCGTGATGGCTGCCGAGGAACCTAACCCCTAACCCCTTCCCATAGTGGGAAGGGAAACAGACGTGCGGAGCAGCCTCCTCAGGACATGCCTTGGATTGGAGAGGCCCAGCGGGTGAAGACGGTCTCCGAAATCTTTTCGAGCGGCTGTAGGTACTCGGCTGCTTGAGCGATCATTCCATCGGCCGGGATATTCTCGCGGACTAAATCTTTCGCGAATGCGTCCGCCATTGCGGCGACTCCTTCGCGCGTCACTTCTAAATGAAACTGTAGGCCGTAGGCTTTGTCGCCATGGCGGAATGCCTGGCATGGAGTTTTGTCCGACGATGCGAGCGACGCCGCGCCCGGCGGAAGTTCGAAGATGTCGCTGTGCCAGTGGAATGGCGTCATCGTCGTGGGCAGCCCGCGCATCAAGCGATCTTCTTTAGCCGAATCGCTCAGGCGGATCGGATGCCATCCGATTTCCTTGCCGTTAGGATTGCGTTCGACCTTGGCTCCCAGCGCGGCCGCGAGAATCTGCGCGCCGAGGCATACGCCGAGCACCGGCAGATTCGATTTCATCGCGTCCTCGATCAGGCGCATCTCGTCGCGCAGCCACGGATACCGATCGGTTTGATAGACGCTCGCCGGACCGCCCATCACGATGAGGCCGCCCGCGCCTTTCATGCTCGCGGGAACGGACTGGCCCTGGTCGATACGAACGTATTGCCATGCGAGCGCGGCGCCTTCGAGCGCGTCCGCGATGTTGGCGAGACTCTCGACCGGGTGATGCTGCAAAATATAAATCTTCGCCATCTGAGTATCTCTTCAGCGCAAGAAGAATAGCTGATGCGCGTTTGTTGTAAAAACTGCAAGCTTTCTACGTTGGGCGCTAGCTATATGGACGCAATAGTGGTTTGACCTTCCTTAGTACTTTTATGGATCGGATGACTACCGTGATTTTCTCTGGCTTGGTGGTCATGTCTGTCGCGGGTTGCACCGTCAGTCGCGAACTAGCTCCACAAAGTATTCCGTGGTCTGCCTCCATGGCAGATGACAGGTTACCGCTGAATGTTGCGGTGATCGGTGACCCCGCTTTGAAGTTCGACTACCCGCGATACTTCAAGGCCTTCGTCGAGGTGCTGAATCCCGGGCTCGCGCAGACACTGCAGAGCGCGTTTCGCGGAAACTTTCAGAATGTGAATGTGGTCGAGGCCGAGAACGCGGTGGGCGGTGCCGACCTGTTCGCGTCGCCGAAGCTGCAGCTTTCAGATCCGATGAAGTTGACGGTGACGTTTGTCGATCCACGTTCGCGGAGAATCGTTGCGGAGGTTTCGTCTGAACGCTCATGCGACGGCAACGCCCCCGGCGTCTACGACCACCTTGTAACCGATCTGGTGCTGTTCGCCGCGGTTGTGATTTTTCCTCCTGCGGACAAGTTGGCCACCCATGAAATCGACAAGCACAATGCCGATCGCTTCAACGCCGCATTTGAGCCTGCGATCGCGCGGATGGCCGGCGATATCGCACTCAAAGCGTCGAAGGATCCTCACTTACAGTCGTTCGCGAGTCCGCGCATTCAATCAGTCAGCGCGGCACCAGTGAATACCCTCTAGCAATCTCCTCAAAGCAGAGTGCCGCGGCGGATGCGGCCGAGATGCGTGTAGGCGCGCTGCGTGGCGACCCGGCCGCGCGAGGTGCGCGCCAGGAATCCCTCCTGCAGCAGGTAGGGCTCGTAAACTTCCTCGATAGTGTCGGACTCCTCGCCTACCGCAGCGGCAAGGCTCTCGACGCCGACCGGTCCGCCGTCGAACTTGTCGATGATCGCGCCGAGGATCGCACGGTCCATCTTGTCGAATCCCGCCGCGTCGATTTCGAGCAGCTCGAGAGCAGCCAGTGCGATTTCGCGCGTGACGACCGGCGCTTCGTTCACCTGTGCGAAGTCGCGGACGCGGCGCAGCAGACGGTTGGCGATTCGCGGCGTCCCGCGCGACCGCGACGCGAGCTCGTGCGCGCCCTCCTCGTCGATCGCGACATTCAACAGCGCTGCCGAGCGGCGGACGATCTCGCCCAGCTCGGCGTGATTGTAAAAGTCGAGATGGAAATGCTGGCCGAACCTGTCGCGCAGCGGCGAGCTGAGCAACCCCGATCGCGTAGTCGCGCCGACTAGAGTGAACGGATTCACCGACAGCTTCATCGTGCGCGCGCCCATCCCCTCGCCCACCACGATGTGAAACTCGAAGTCCTCCATCGCGGAGTAAAGCCGCTCCTCGACCACGCGCTGCAGGCGATGAATCTCGTCGATGAACAGCACGTCGTGCTCTTCGAGGTTATTCACGATTGCGGCTAGGTCGGCGGCGCGCTCGATTGCGGGACCTGAGGTGACGTGAACGTTAACGCCGAGCTCCCGCGCGATGATGTGCGCGAGCGAGGTCTTGCCGAGGCCGGGCGGTCCCGCGAACAGCACGTGGTCGAGCACTTCCGCGCGTCCGCGGGCGGCCTTGATCGACATGCCGAGAATTTTCTTGGTGCGCTCCTGTCCGATGAACTCGGCGATGGCGCGTGGGCGCAAAGCGAGATCGATCCGGCGATCGTCCTCGTGCCCGACCCGCGCGGTGAGCCGTCCTTCCGCGGCCGGCGGCGGCGTGCCGGCATTTTCGATTGGCTTACTTTTCGCCAAGCAGCACCGCCAACGACTTGCGAATTATTATTTCAGGATTCTGTGTCGCGCCCGGGTCGGCCGCCATGACTGCGTCGACGGTGCGCTTCGCCTCAATCGGTTTCATGCCAAGATTCACCAGCGCGGAAATCGCTTCGTCGGCGGGTCCCGCCGGTCGTGCGTTAGCGTCGGGCGCCGGACGCAGATGGCCGTTCGACGTGCTGGTGGACGGCGCCGCCATTTTCAGGTCGGCGACCTTGTCACGCAGCTCGCGCACCACCCGTTCCGCGACCTTCGGGCCGACGCCGGGCACCGCGTCGATTCGCTCGACGTCGCCCTTCCCGATCGCGGCGACCAGTTCTTCGGGCGCGAGCACCGACAGGATCGCGAGCGCGAGTTTAGGCCCGACGTGCTGCACGCTCATCAGCAAGTCGAAAGCGCGCTTCTCGGTCGCGCTGGAAAATCCGTAGAGCATCAGCGCGTCCTCGCGCACGACCTGGCGAATCTCGAGCGCGACGCGCTCGCCAAGCTGCGGCAATCGATAGTAGGTGCTGAGCGGGATCAGCACTTCGTACCCTACGCCGCCCGTTTCGACGACGATGCGTCCCGCGTCGCGAACCGCGAGCGCGCCTGACAACGACGCGATCATTGCGGCACCATCCTTGGTTTGCTTCGGCGCGACGCAGTCGGAGGGCGGATGCGCTCGATCGACTCGACCAGATTCGGCATGCGTCCACGGCCGAGATGGCACAGCGCAATCGCGAGTGCGTCCGCCGCGTCATCGGCCAGCTCGATCGCGGGGTCGAGCTTCAGCGTCTTGCGCACCATGTATTTCACCTGCGCCTTGTCGGCATGTCCGTGGCCGGCGACGCAGAGCTTAACTTCGTTGGGAGGATATTCGTACATCGCGAGCCCACGCTCAGCCGCCGCGAGCATCGCCATCGCGCGAGCCTCACCGAGACGAAACGCGCTCTGCACATTGGCTGCGACGAAGTGCCGCTCGAGGCTCAGCGCCGTTGGGGCATACTGGTCGATGATGGCGAGAAGATTTTCATGGATGCGCCGCAATCGCGCGGGACCCGGCGCGAGCGACGCGCATCGAATCGTGCCTGCGGTCACGTAGCGCTGGCCCGGCCCCTCGACCACGCCGTAACCGCAGACCGCACTCCCGGGATCCACCCCGAGTATCCGCATACCCCACCTCCGCGACAGCACCGCGCGGCGTCAGGCCGCCGAGAACTGCGCCATCTCTTCGTCGCTGATGTCGAAATTCGCGGCGACGTTCTGCACGTCGTCGTGATCCTCGAGTTCTTCCATCAGCTTGAGCACCTGCCCGGCCGTATGGCCGGAGACCGCAACCGTATTTTCGGGAATCCGGGTCTGTTCCGAATGCGCGATCGCGAGGCCGGCTTTTTCCAGCGCGTCGCGCACCGCGTTCAACTTGTCCGGCGCAGTAAGGACCTGGAAAGTCTCGCCGTCGCTGGTCACGTCGTCGGCGCCGGCGTCGAGCGCGAGTTCGAGCAGCTTGTCCTCGTCGATGGCGGATTTTTCAATCCCAATCACGCCGCGCTTCTTGAACATCCAGCCGACGCATCCGACTTCGCCGAGGTTCCCGCCATGACGCGAGAAAACGAAGCGCAACTCAGCGACCGTGCGATTGCGATTGTCCGAGAGCACGTCGACCATGATCGCGACGCCGCCGGGGCCGTAGCCCTCGTACGTGATTTCCTCGAGCGACGCGCCCGCGATTTCGCCGGTGCCCTTCTTGATCGCGCGATCGATGTTGTCATTGGGCATCGATTGCTTCTTGGCTACCGTCACTGCCGTGCGCAGGCGCGGGTTGGAATTGATGTCACCGCCACCCAGTCGTGCCGCGATCGTGATTTCCTTGATCATCTTGGTGAAGACGCGGCCGCGCTTGGAATCGGTGATCGCCTTCTTGTGCTTGATCGAACTCCATTTCGAATGACCCGACATGGCAAATACCTTCCGCGGGGCCACCTCGGCGGGCGGGTCCCGAACGATGCGAAGATTATCATAAAGTTTCGCGCAAGGGGGAATGGGGCGAAGGCGATGCCGCCGAGGAATTCACGCGGTCGAAGATTGCGCCATCGAGCCCATCACATCGTCGAGTGCGCCCGCCAGATCGCGATGCTCGAAGACATACCCGCTCTGCTCGGCCACTCTCGGAAAGACCCGTTGTGACGCGATCAGGATGTCGCTCGACTCACCAAGCGCGAGACGAAGCGCCAGCCGCGGCATCGGCAGCAAGGCCGGCCGGTGGACGGCATGAGCAAGCGCGCTCGTAAAATCGACGTTGATAACCGGATGTGGCGCGACCGCATTCATCGGCCCGCGAATCGAGTCGTTCCGGCTCGCATGCAGCATCATTCCAGCCAGATCCTTGATATGGACCCACGGCATCCACTGCCGCCCGCTGCCGAGCCGGCCCCCGATTCCCATCCGAAAGGGAGTCAGCATCGCGGCCAACGCCCCGCCGCCGGGAGCGAGCACGATTCCGATACGCACGCACACCACGCGGATGCCAAGCTGCGCCGCCGCCATCGCTTCGCGTTCCCAATCCACGCAGACTTCGGCGAGAAATCCTTGGCCGGCGGATGAGCGTTCATCCAATTCTTCGTCGCCTCGGTCGCCGTAATAGCCAACTGCGGATGCCGACACGAGCACCTTTGGCCGGCTCTCGTTCTCCATCGCCGCGAGTGCACTGACGAGGTTGCGCGTGCCCATGACGCGACTGTCGTGGATGCGGCGCTTCTTCTCGTCAGTCCATCGCCCCTCGAAAACCGGCTCGCCCGCAAGGTTGAAGACCGCCTCGACGCCGCGTAAAGCCTCGACCGGCGCAGCGCCACGTTCAGGATTCCAGGCGTGTGCCTCAACCTTACCGAGGCGACGTCGCGCTTCGTCCGGATTTCGACTCAGGACGACAGCGTCCTCGATTCTCCCAAGCAGATGCTTTCCGACAAGCCCGGTGGCCCCCGTGATAAGTGCTCGCATAGAGTTCCCTTCTGTCTTATCCTTCACGCGTTCGCAACTATCGAAAGTTCCGACAAAGCAGGAATAGGTGAGCGCATTCGAACAGTACTGAAAGCTTTTCTATGGATTCTCGCTGTCGCTTTGACCGGCCTGTTAGCTCTTGTCCTCTGGATGATTTTTCCCGGCACGCCCGGCAGCGCGAAGAGCCTCAAGTTCGAAGGATTCGTGCCTCTTCCGAAGGACAGCCGCGCCGGCCTGCTCACAGTGCTGGACTATCTTACCCTGAACGGCAAAGACCTCTTCGTCACCAACGTGAGCACCGGCACGGTTTACAAGATTCCGTTGCCCGCCGAGGGACTACCCACCGCTGCCGACGTGTCAATGCTTCAGCTGGAACCTGCCGCCCACGGTGTCGTGATCGACCCGGCCAGCGGCATGGCATATGTGACGCGCAGCGAGGCCAACACCGTCGACATCTTCGATCCCTCGGCGATGCGCCTCATAACGCGCATTCCAGTTGCCGATGACCCCGATGGAATTTTCTATATTCCGGCGAGCCGGCTCATCTATGTTGCAAGCGGCGACGGCAAAACCGCGACCTTGATCGATCCCGGGACACGGAAGGTGTCGGCGACGATCCCGTTGGACGGAAAACCGGAGTTCGGCGTTTTTGATTCCCAAACGAATCTGTTCTATCAAAATCTCGAAGACACTAGTTCGCTGGCAGCCGTGGATCTGAGCAAGCGCACCGTCACGACAAGCTGGCCGCTTCAGGATTGCGTGCACCCGACCGGGATGGCCCTCGATGAGCAAAGCCACCAACTCTTCATCGGATGTTCCGGCAACTCGAGGCTCGCAGTATTCGACCTGCAGCAACACCGCGTCGTCACTTCTATTCCAATTGGCGGTGGCCCGGATTCAGTAGCCTACGATGCGACGCTTCATCGGATTTACTCGACCGGCCGCTCCGGCGTCTTGTGCGTGGTCGAGCGCGATGGCAAAGGCGCGTTCGCAACGCTCGATTCGATCTCCCTCCACTACGGCGCCCACACGCTCGCCGTCGATCCAACATCGCACCGTCTGTACGTCGCGTACGCAAGCCTCTTAATCACGCCGCGAACAGCAGTGTTCTCACCTCTCAGCCCGTAGTCTCTCTGCGGCGGCTCACGAACTTGCGGCGAGTGAGAAGGGATGAACATTTCAGCCTGATAGAGCCGAATTTTCCGTGCTACTCATGCTGTATGGACGAACCATCACGATACGAGACCACTTCCTATGAAAAACGAAAAAACGTTTTTTGACGGAACGAAGCAATTACGATAAACGTCGTTTGTCGGTCATCACCAAGGCGCGCTTGACCCTCTACTGGTTCAAGAAGCGAGCCCGGCAAGCCAAAAGCCATTCCAAATGGTGGCGGAGCCAAATCATCTGGAGTATCCCGAACAATCAGATCCACCAATTCACGAAAGGAAAGAAAGCGAACGTCTAGAACTACATCATAGAACGCGGCCAGTTTTTTTAGAGTTCCGATGTTGTACTTCTGGTAATCCGACGTTCCATTTCGATATTCGCGACTGCTCCATTTCGACAGCTTTTGCCAATTGTTTCTGAGTCAGATTGAGGCTACGCCGCAGCGCGCGAAGTTGGAGTGCGATCTGCGTGCCGACGTCGGTGTTAGCAAAGGCGCGTCGATATCGAACGCTTTGCTTCTTTCTGTTCATCTATGCCTTTTTAGAATTTATTCTCTCGACGTTTCTCCTCGTTTACTCGAACCTCGTACAGACGCTCTTCGGCCAACTCGATCGTAGCCAACGTTCATATTCTTTCGCTGCTCTGCGAAGGGTCTTCGATGCGTTCGATCTCTCGCGTCTCGTGTACGTATCGATCGACACCGTGACACGCGAGCTGATACTGGCAGGACAAGCGTGCGCCTACTTCCATGATCGGACGGTCCACAACGTCCTATCGCAACGCGTGCAGTGCGATGAATCTGGTCGTTTGTCGAAATGAAAGAAGCGCGAGCACGTCAGAAAAAGCATGAACGGCCAGAGTCGCGTTGGCGATACATGGACGTGTACCGGCATCGACGCCGATAGCAAGCTGCTCATCTCGTGGTTCATTGGATCGCGCGGCGCTAGTGCGGCAATGTACGTTCATGCGCGACGTGGCGAGCCGCCTGACCAATCGCATCCAGCTAACCACAGACTCGCATCGTGCCTATTCGGACGCGTAGACGCGGCGTTCGATGGCGCCTATTGATTACGCGATGCTCGTGTAAATGTACGGCACGCCAGCAGAAGGCGAGCGCCTTCTACCCTTGGTAGTCAGGCGATCCAGGGACCACAACAGGTGGTAGAGTCTGCATGCTGCCGCCCTCGCGCCAAAAAGGAAGGCACGCCTGGCTGGGGGAGAACGCCAAACGTGCCCATCGGTTTGCTCGGGGAGAACTACCGATGACCCTAGATTTAGTAGGTGCCCGCCGTTACCGCTATCCGCCCTGCGTTCCTGAAGGAACCACTATGGACGTTCGCTTCACACTTATCCTCAGCGGTCAGCAGAATAAGCCCGGCGAATATTGCGTCAAATTTCAAACTGAGACGCCCCAACAGGTGGTATGAAGCCGCTTTACGCAGTCCTACTGCGACGGAGGCGCCGGCAGTTTGAGATTTCCGCCAATCGAAAATCCGCGCGTCGACATCGGCATTTCAGACTGCCCCTCCGCTTTGTCGATCGAGGATGGGGCCCTGCGCGCAGGTCCCGACGATTGCGCACTCGCCGAAGACGCTGCCTGCTGCGGTGCGGCGCTCGGCTTGGCGTACATCGGGCGATGAGTCTTCTTCGCCTCGACCAGCACCTCGCGCAGCAGATTCGATTCCTGAATTCCGTGCGATACACAATCGACGTCGGTTGCAGGATGCAGCGGCACGCTGACCGACGAGTTGAACGTCGCGCGCACCTCGACGATGCTCGCCTCCGGACCGCGCGGCCGCACCAGGAAGTTGTACACCGACGACGAGTTCTGCTCTGGCTCGGCGGTGTAGGCGCCCGCGACGCTCTTAATCTTTCCGCAATCGGCATCATGCAGCGTGAAGCGCGGTCCGGCCGCTTCGATAATCCCGTTGGTCATGTCCTGCGCTTGCACGTGGAACGAATTTTCAACCACCACCGCGTTCACCGCGTCCCAAGCGAGATCGTAAGGCAATGGAATCACCACTTCCTGCTGCGCATCAGGCGGCGGCTGCGTGATGGGAGGATAGAGGCATCCAACGGCGCACAGCGCCGCAACCAGGCTCAAAATCGAAATTCTCACCCCAGGCATTCCCCAATAATCCGAATCGATGGCGACAGCATGATAACAGATGCGCCCCGATTTGAGGCGAATCCTTTATGAGAGATCTTTGCGTAACCTGGTTTCTCCCCTCTCCCTCGGGAGAGGTCTACGTGAGTCCGCGAGCGTCGGGTGAGGGCGCACGCATTCAGCACGATGCCGGCGCCCTCACCCGCGCCGCAGGCGCGACCTCTCCCGAGCGGAGAGGTATCTCACTTACCCACGCCGCTGACCTTGACCTTCACCGATCGATGCTTCGGGTCGCTGCTCTGTATCAGGAGAACACCCTGCGCGCTCCCCTTCGAAGTCGGCGCGAACTCGATCGTCACCGCCATCGAGCCGTGCGGGCTCACGATAAATTCTCCGCCGTTCACCACGAACGGCGCGCCCTGCGTCGGCACCGCCGCGTCCATCGTGACCGTACCCGCGTTCTTGATATTCAAGACGTGCACCTTCGAGTGGCTCCCGACCGCAACGTTGCCGAACTTGATCGACTTCGGACGCAGCTTCAGTTTCCCGCCCGCTTGCGGCGTCTGCGTGGGCGACGCGGTCGGCGTAGCGGTCGTCGTCGAGGTCGCGCTCGCTGTCGCGGTGGCGGTCGCAGTCATCGTCGAGGTCGCGGTCGGCGACGCTGTGCTGGTGGCTGTTGCGGTGGGAGTCGGGCTCGGCGTGGGTGTCGCGAGTATCCCATCATAAACCATCGCTCGATTGTTCTGAGTGTCCGCCACATACAGATCGATATTCGCATCGAGCGTCACCGCGGCCGGCGCGCATAGGCTGTCGGCGCCAAGCCCGAACAAGTCGCCCATCGCGATTCCGCCGTCGCATCCCGAGGCCGTGAAATTACTGGCGTCGCCCTGCCCTAGCACCATCGCCGCCCCGGTATCCGAAGTGAACGGCGCGGCGTACTCGAGTACGCGATTGTTGTTCGCGTCCGCCACCCACAGGTTGCCGATCACGTCGAGCATCAATCCCGCCGGCGCGCACAGCGTCGACACCGCCGGCGAAAACGATCCGCGATTGCATCTCGACAGCGTGAAGTCGCCCGCCTGGCCGAACACCCGCGACGCATTCTGCGTGCCCGCGAGCGGCGCATCGATTTCGATCACACGGTTGTTGCCCGAGTCCGCAACAAACAGGTTCCCCAACGCGTCGATCGCGACGCCGCCCGGATTGCACATCGCGTGATCGCTCGGCGGCGGATCGCCAGCCACGCCGTCGGCGCATTGCGTGTCCGAAAAATCAGCGACCGCCCCCTGCCCGTACGATCGACTCGCAATCGCATCGGACGCGCCCGGCGGATTGCCCGCCTTCGCGAACTCGAGCACGCGGTTGTTCCCCGCGTCCGCTACATAGATGTCGCCCGCGGCGTCGAGCGCCGCCGCCGACGGATTACATAACGTCGTCGCATTCGCGCCGCTCGGATTGCAGCTGCGCGTCGTGAACACGCCCCCTTGCCCGTAGACGAAATCCGCCGACGCATCGCCCGCGCCCGGCTCCCCGCTGGCCGCGTTGAACGGCGTGTTGTACACCAGCACACGATTGTTGCCCGAATCCGCAACGTACAGATTCCCCGCCAGATCGACCGCCATCCGCGCCGGACCGCACAGGCTGTCCGCGCCGAGTCCGCCAACGTCGGTCGCTGCCACGCCGTTATTGCACTTGAACGAGAAGAGGTCGGGCTGCCCAAGAACGATATCGGCCGGCTGCGCGCTGAACGACGTGACGTCTCTCCAACCGAGCACGCGATTGTTCGCGCTGTCGGCGACATACAGATGGCGATGCGGCGGCTGTGACGTCGCATCGACTGCAATCCCGCCCGGCGAATGCTCCCCGATCGCATCGACGAAGTTCGGCCCGTTATGCGATCGATCGATCTGCCCGCCCGCTCCGTTCGCTACCTTGTTACCCGGCGAGCCAAACTGGTTGAACTCCAGCACCCGGTTGTTCGCCTGATCGGCGACGTAAAGATTGTTGACCGCGTCAACCGCCAGCCCCATCGGAAATTGCAGCGACGCGGCGTTCGGGTTCTGCGCCCCCGGCCCAATCTGAAGGTTGAGCAGGTCCGATCTCATCAGCGGCACCGGCTGCGTGTACTCGTACACCTGGTTGTGCGATTCCGACGAGACGTAAAAATTCTGGTTCGAATCGACCGCGATTCCCGTCGGTTGCACCAGGCTATTGCCCTCGAAAATCAGGTCCGGCGTGACGTTGTTGGTTTGCTGATAGCCGAACGGGCCGTTGTACTCGAGCGCCCGGTTGTTCAGCGTGTCCGGAACATAGAGATTGTCGCCGCCATCGACCGCAATCCCGACTCCGAAAAACGACGTCATGCACAAAGTCGTGAGCGTCGCGCTTCCGCCCTGGTTGCACGCTCCGCTGACTAAATCCTGCTGTCCGACCGCCACGTCCGCCGTCGCGTCGCCGAAATTCCCTGGCGTCCCCTTCACCGCAGTCATCGGAAGCGGCGAGAAAAAAATCAGCGCGCGATTATTGTTCACGTCGATTACGAACAGATTCCCGCTCGCATCGATCGCAACCCCCTGCGGACTGTTCAGGCTGTCGGCGCTGAGTCCATTCTCATTCGCCGTATTCGTAATGAAGCTCCCCGCCTGCCCGAACACCACATCAGCCGCGAAATCGCTCGTTTGATCGACAGAACTAAGCATCGCGAACGGATCGCTAAACACCAGCACGCGATTATTTTGCGCATCGCCGACGTACACCCGATGCGCCACGTCAAACGCTACTCCAATCGGCCGGCACAGCCGGGTCGCATCGGGAGCCGGCGCATTCTGATTGCATCCCGACGAATTAAAATCCGGCTGCCCGATCACAAGGTCCGCCGCGCCGCCCGACGCGAACGCACTCGCGCTCTTCCACCCCATCACGCGATTATTCTGCGAGTCCGCCACGATCACGTGGCCGTTAGCTTTGTCGATCGCGACGCCGGCCGGCGCGTTCATTCCGATCGCGTCGACAAAGTTCACCTGGTTCTTGACGAAATCGATCTGCCCCAGCACGCGGTCCGCGCTCGACACCCCAACCCCCGCGCGCAAGACCCCACCCACAGTAGCCACGAGCACGCCCGCGACAATCACTGAAAAGACGATCCAGCCGATCCGCAATCCAGGGCGCACCCGTTCCTCCCTCGCCCACCTGGAGGTTGCGACTTCCGACTCCGTGAAGCTTAAACGGAAGGCGTGGTCAGGTTGCGTGTTTTTAGCTGTTAACTACTTGTCAAACACAGCATAGCCCGATGTTGAGTGCCCCCGAACGCACTCGAAGTTCCCCAAGGCACACATCCTCCACTATTTCTCTAAATTCTTATAACCAAGTCAGGATGTGGTATCCCGAATAGCTTCGAGTCTTATACCTCGCCCGTTATTTTACGGGAGAGGAGGCCGGCCGCAACGCGGCCGGTAGGTGAGGGTTCTGGGCCTCAAGCTGCACGCCAGACAGTTCACCTTCTGCATGGGATTGTTCCCCTTCCTTCGAGGGCCCGAAAACAGAGGTTAGGGGTTAAATTCCTCGGCTATCTACGGTTTCAAAAATTCCTTGAACGATGCGGAAACTATCGCCTTGGCCAGCACCGGCGTAAGTTCCTGTCCCCGCGATGAAGCCGAAGCCATCGCAACTTGCGCGGCGACCGTCAACAGCGCCGCAGTCTGTCGCTCGATAGCATGCAGGACTCTCGACTCGATACTCGTAAGGACGGCTCTGAGTGCAGCGGCGGTAAGCTGCTTTTCTTCCTTTGAGCTAGCCATTTGTTTTTCCCTTGTCGACGCAAATAATTCACACGCGCGCCGGGCAACAGAATCGAGCGCGCGGCGGCGACGTCGCCAACATACTAACGGTCCAGTTCATAGCGCCAGATAAGTGGTGGACGCTAGGAACCACCACCAACTTGAACACAAAAACAACGCGCGCCCCGCCATCAGATGACGGGGCGCGCGATGGTCGTCAGGACCGGGAGTTATCGCCAGAGCTAGTACCCATACCGATAGTTATTGTAGCCGTAAGGCACTCCACCGCAGGCTCGCTCCGCGCGATGCAGCTGCCCGAGCAAGTCGGCCGCGGCCGCAGGATGACCAGTGTATTCGTCGTGGCGATAGACGTTACGCAGATGCTGCGCCCATCCGCACGCTCCACCATAGTAACCGCGCGGCATTATCCAGCCACCAGCAGCGTAGTCACGATCATGGTCGTAGTCATCGTGATCGTAATCGTGGCCATAGTTCCTATAGTCACGGCCGTCGCGATTCCAATTGCGGTCATGGTCGCGATCTGCGCGGACGTCACGATGCTCGTTCTCTGCCGGCGCATTGTACACCCGAACGTCACGCTGGCCGCGGGACTCATTACGAGGCTCAGGCGCGGGCGCGAAGGTACGAGTCTCAACCCGTGCGCTGCCCTGTTCGCGTCCCTCGTTCCGATTCATATTCATAGGCGCTGCATTGCGAGTCTCAACGCGAGCGCTGCGCTCACCGCCACCGCGCGACTCATTATGCATGGCAGGCGCCGCGTTGTGCGCAGGAGCACTGGGCCGCGATTCATTTGAACGCGATTCCACCTGCGCCGGTCGCGAGTTATTCCTGCCGCTATCATTATCTTTGGCAGCGGCCGTGATAGGAGCCGCGAGCATCGCGAGTCCAATCATCCCTGTCATTAAATTCCTGCTGATTTTCATTGTCAGATACCTCTACCTGGTTGGTAGAGCATCAAAGATGCCAATCGCCTAAGTCCGAAAAAGCGCTTAAAAAACTTATTCTTCCTTAGCGATGACAAAGAAATCGGCAATTTTTGCAATATCCCAATCCCTACAACCAACCCCAAACCCGCCACCGCCCATCACGGCTTAATGTACGTTTAAAAAGTCCTTTCTTCTCCGGTCCCCCTTCCCACTATTGAAAGGGTTAGTTGATCACGCGCTATACGCCTCCTGATGGATGAAAGTCACTTGCAGTGAATCATTTTAGTGGCGCGGGCCGCCGTGCCCGCGGCTGAATTCGCCGCGGATTGAATCGCGGGCACGGCGGCCCGCGCCACTCTATCCGAACATCACACCTTTAAGCTTGCCATCAAGCCCCGCCCCTGAGAGCAAAGTAGCGCGCCGCGCGCAACGCTTCTCCCTGGGTGCAGGGGTCACCCCCCGCGACGGTGTCGATGCCGCCCGCCGCGCAGGCGATTATCACTTTCTTGATAGGGGTTAGGTTGCCACTTTCGAAATCGTGCAGCGGTCCTTGTCAGCGCTTCAGCGTACGAATCTTCCCAGATGCGTCCGCTACCAACACTATATCCGCCATCGCAATGAACAGTCCCGTTCCGACCACCCCTGGAATCGCGAGCAGCTCGCGATCCAGCCGCGCCGGACTCGCAATCCTCTTCACCGCGCAATCGAGAATCAAGTTCCCGTTATCGGTGATGAAGTGCTTGCCGTCGCTCTCGCGAACACGCGGCTTCATCCCCAGCGCTTTAATCTTCGCCGTCACCAGTGGCAGTCCAAACGGCACAACTTCCACCGGGATACTCCCGCGATCGCCGAGCCGCTTCACCACCTTCTCGTAGCCAACCAGCACGACGAATCGCCGCGACGACGCGGCCACGATTTTTTCGCGCACCAGCGCGCCGCCATATCCCTTGATCAGATTGAGCCGCGGATCGACCTCGTCGGCACCATCGAAGTCGGTATCGATCTTCCCGGCTTCCGCCAGCGTGACGATCGGAATCCCCACCGATCGCCCCAACTCCTCAGCCGGCGAGGAGGTAGGCACGCCGCGAACTCTGATCCCGCTAGCTCCCAGAGCCCGAATAAACGCACTAGCCGCCCGCCCCGTCCCCAACCCTATAGTATGCCCCGGCTTAACAAACCGAAGCGCATACTCCCCCAGCGCTTTCAGCGATGCATCATCAGCCGCCATTAGTTTTCCTTAGGGCTTGCGTAGCCAGCGCCGAACGCCAAGCCGTCCGTCGAGATTCTTCGCTCCGGCAGCCTCCGCTCAGAATGACACGAGTTGCCTCGCTGTAATTTTTTTCCGTCATCCTGAGCGCAGCGAAGGATCTCGCGCGCCAGCGCGTCTCGATCGACCATCGGCATCGGATTCAGCGAGCGACCGAATTTATATCGGCTCCCCCCATTCGCGTTTCGTTCTCCTGAACAAAAAACGTTTCACGTGAAACGTTTGGCCCTGGATACTAAGAAATAACCACTGTTTCGCGAAATGCGCCGTAATCGCGATGCTTATGACTTGCCGTTTCTCAGCAACTGCATGAACTCCTGGCGCGTCTCGGTATTGGTGCGGAATACGCCCAACATCGCCGACGTCGTGACGAAGGAATTCTGCTTCTCGACTCCGCGCATCCGCATGCACAGATGCTCGGCCTCGAGCACTACCGCGACGCCGAGCGGGTCGATCTCCGACATGAGAGTCTGCGCGATCTGCGTCGTCAGCCGCTCCTGCACCTGCAGGCGGCGTGCGTAGATCTCGACCATCCGCGCGAGCTTCGAGATTCCGACTATTTTGCGATTCGGCAGGTACGCGACGTGCGCCTTGCCCATGAACGGCAGCAGGTGATGCTCGCACAAGGAATAAAAATCCAAATCCTTGCACAGGATCATTTCCTGGTAGTCGTCTTCCGAAAACAGCGCGCCGTTGATCGCTTCCTTCGGATCTTTGGCGTAACCGCTGGTCAGGAACTCGTAAGCCTTGGCGACGCGCGCAGGCGTGCGCTCGAGTCCTTCGCGATCCGGATCTTCACCGATATGCCGCAGGATGACGCGCACCGCATCTTCGACTTTTGCGGTACCGGCGGCGCCGTTTTTTTCCGCGCCGACTTTGGCTCGTGAGCCATTTGCCTGAGTCCGGTTCATTTACCGATCTCCTTGCGCCACCGGCTGAACTCAAGCGCCAGCTCGATAGCGAGTGACGGGCCGCCGCCGCTCATGATGATGAACCCGGCGGCGTCGCGAGCCAACGACTTCATCAGCGCCAGGTTCTCGCGAATCGACACCGCGCGCACCTCTTCTTCGCTCATCCCGGCGAATCTGTCCAGATGGCTCCGGGCGCCGCTCAGGTCCTTCACCCGGTCGATCAGGTAATTTGCCATCGCCTCGCGCTTGACCGGCAGGATTCCGAGCATCGTCTTGACGCCGAAGCCGTTGGCTTTCGCCACGAAGCGGCGCCCGGTCTCCGCGTCGAACACCGGCTGCGTGATCACGAAGCGCGCGCCCGCGGCAGCCTTGCGCTCGAGCAGCTCGAACTCGCGCTCGATATTCTTTCGATTTGGATTCGCGACTGAGCCCGCGACGATCGACGGAATCGCCTTCAACAGCGCCTTGCCCTCGCCCGTGTCGCCCCGATTCAGCGCGCTGACTATCGCGAGCAATCCGTACGCGTCGATATCGTGCGACACGATCACGTTGCCGTCCGCGCCGGGCGGAATCTTGTCGCCGTTGAGCGCGACTATCGCGTCTATTCCAATCGCGGCTGCTCCAAGCAGATCCGATTTCAGCGCGAAGCGGTTGCGGTCGCGGCACGACATGTTCATCACGACCGGAATCTTCAGGCGCTCCTTGATTGCCGCGCCGAAAACCAGCCCCGACATCTTCACCTTGCCGAGCGCGTTGTCCGTGAGATTGATCGCGTCGACGTGCCCGGCCAGCTCTGCCAAGCCGTCGCAGCAGCGGCGCAGGATTGATTCCGCGCGGGGGCGAGACTTCGAGCCATAGCGCGGGCGTGGCGGCGTTCAGGCTGTCGAGGATTGAGGGCAACGGATTTCTCCGCGGATGCGCGAGTCAGATTGCCGGCGTCACGCCTGGCGGCGTTCGGTCGCTTTGACCTTCTGATATTTGCGGTAGTCGTATCCGGTCGCCATCGCCATCAGCAGCGGCTCCATCCCGCCTTCGCGCTCGCGGCGGAGCACCCGCAGGCGTTCGAAGAATTCGCGGAAGTCCTTGTCCACCCGATTCTTGCCGTCCACCGGCGACAGAAAGAAGTCGTGCAGTCGCGTGACTGTGAAGCGCAGCGACGAAAACCGCAGCTCGTTGGGAAACGCGTCCCATTCCGCCAGTGACAGCGTCCGCACCCCCTCGTAACCCGACAGCAGGTAGCGAAACCGATCGAGCGAGTACGCGCCGTCGACGAAGCACAGCGCGTTGACCGCGGTCGCGATATCGAAAATGAACTTGCCGCGGCAGGCCGCGTCGAAGTCGAGCATCGCGGTCATCTTCTCGCCGCGAAACAACAGGTTGTCCGAGAAGATGTCGCCGTGGATCACGCCCTTGGGCAGCTTGCCCTCGAGGTATCGCGTCAGGTACTCGACCTCGTCGTCGAGCGTGCGGCAAATTTTGCGAAAGTAATTCGGCAGCCGGTTGCGCACCGTCAGGTATAGATCGGCGATTCGCTCGAAACTGAAGCGGTTGTCGATTCCCTTTTTGTAAGCCTTGCCGATCACGTGCAGGTCGCCCAGCGCGTGGCCGATTGTCTCGAGCTGGCTCGGCTTCATGCGCGCGGGAGCGAGCACCTTGCCTTCCTGGTACTTGAACAGCGACACGCATCGGTTGTTGAAGTTGCGGTAGAAGCGGCCCGTCCGATCCTGCATCGGATGCGGGCACGGGAACGCATGCTTGCGCAGGAACGACAGCAAATCGATCTCGCGCTTCAGCTCGTTCTCGCCTTTGACCTCGTCGACCCGCAGCAGAAACTTGCCCTTGGCCGCTTCGAGCACGTAGTTGGTGTTGACCGAACCTTCCGGAATTCCGGTGGCGCTGGTCACGCGGCCGAGACCGTAGTCGTCCGCCAACTCTTTGAGAAACGGTTTGCTTAACTCGGTATAAACGGCCATAGGGACGCGGGCGCGATCGATTGAGGACTGTCAGCCCGCCAAGTCTAAGGGGTGACCGGCACCTCGTCAACTAGGGTCGATGAAACCCTTGTAAAATGGGGGTTTCGTGTTTTTCAGAATACGTTGAGTGCGCCGCGCGAGAGTGTCCAGCTTGCTACAAAGATCGAGCGCGACTAAATCACTCTCATGCCGACATCCAAAAAAATCGCCGCGAAAAATCCGAAGAAGTCCGCAACCGCGATGGCGAAGAGCGCCAGCGCCGCGCTCGAAGGAAAGAAGGCGCCCGCGTTCGAGCTGTCTGACGCCGACGGAAAAACCGTCGCGCTGAAGCAGCTCATCGGCGCGAACAACCTCGTGCTTTATTTCTATCCCAAGGACATGACGCCCGGATGCACGATCGAGGCGTGCAGCTTCCGCGACAATATCGCGCCGCTCAAAAAGCTCGGCGCGAAAGTGGTCGGCGTCAGCGGCGACTCGACCGACTCGCACGGCAAGTTCATCGCAAAGCACGACCTCAACTTCCCGCTGCTCGCCGATCCCGGCAACAAGGTCTGCAAGCTCTACGGCGTGTACAAAATGAAATCGCTATACGGGCGCGAGTTCATGGGCATCGAGCGCACCACGTTCGTCATCGACAAAGCGGGCATCGTGCGGCGGGTGTTTCCGAAGGTCAAGGTGAATGGGCACACCGAAGAAGTGCTCGAGGCGCTCAAGGAGATCGCGTAGCCGGGATCGGTGCTCGATGCTGGCAACCTAACCCCTAACCCCTTCCCGAGCGGGAAGGGGAACCGGACGTTGAAAAAAGACGACGCGCCGGCTGTTTCGGCCGGCGCGTCGCTTATATTCCTGGAGCGGTCTCCCGCTCACTCAGCGCTGAACTACGGGCCGTTCCCCGCGGGCGGATTCACGAACGGGCAATTGTGCTCGCCTACCACCGGAGCTGGCGCCGTCCCGATGACGGCGTTCAGAGACGGTGATCCGTTGAAATCGAACATATCCTGCAGGCGGTTGGCGTTCTGATCGCGCAGCGTCAGATGCGAGCCGTCGGGCAGGAAGCGCTGCTCGATGAAAGCCAGCATCGAAGTGTGATCGCCGACCATGTGCGAGACGTAGTGCGGCTTCGCGAACGGCGAGATCACGATGAACGGAACGCGGAAGCCGAGTTGATTGAAATTCGCGCACATCGCCGGATATGGCGCAGTCTCCTCGGTGAATGCCGAGCAGATGCTCACGGCGTCGCTCTCACTGGACTCGCATTCCGCGCCCCCTCCCGGCAGTAGGCTCGCCGGCGGATTCGACAAGTCTTCGCACAGGCCCGGATCGATACCATCGGGATTGAGCGCACCGCTTTGCGAGGCTGCTGGCGGATGCACGTGATCGTAGAATCCGCCGTGCTCGTCGTAGGTCAGGAAGATCACCGAGTCCTTCCAGTTGGGTCCGTTGCGGACGGCGCTGATGATCTGCGAGGTGACGAACTCGCCGGCGCGGATATCCCAGGGCGGATGTTCGTCGGTCTCGAACCCGCCACTCGGGCCGATAAAAATTGGTCCCGCCGGGGTGTTCACCTGGCTCGGCAGGAACGAGGGATCGATAAACGACACTTGGGGCAGGGTGCCGTTGGCCGCGTCGGTGAAAAAATTGTTGGCGGTGGGGTTGTACGATTTGATCAGAACATTATTAGAAAGCTGGCGGACATGGGCCGCAAGGTAGGCCGAATGGTTGCCGCGGAAGATCGGCGAGGTCGGCAGATCCTCGGCGTAGTTCAACCAGGTGACTCCCGCCGCGTCGAGCAGATCGAAGATCGATCCTGTGACCGGCATATAGCCGTCGCTGTTGTTGATGATGAAGGGGTTGGCGGGGTTGACGCCCGGCGGGAAGATCTCGTTGGTCGTGGTGTGGCCGAATGAAGTCGCCGCCATTTCGTACGAACGGTTTGGGAAGGTCGGTCCGACGACAGAGCAGAAATAGCGATCATCGATCGCGAACGTCTGCGCCAGGCTGTAGTAGAACGGCAGGTCGTCCTGCGTGTAGTAGCCCATCGTGTCGTCGTCGGTCGCCGACTCGGTCCCGTCGTGCTGCTCGGTAAGGTCGTTGACGCGCACGAACCCATCGTTGAGCGTCGACAGAAGGGCATTGGCCGGATCCGAGAAGTTGGCTTCGCTATGGCTGGCCCCCCAGCCGTGATCCAGGTCCGGGCCGGGGCAGTAGTTCGCATCGTGGAACGATGTGACAGTGCTGCCGTCATCGTCGAGGTTCGAGTTGCTGCAGTTCAGGTTGCCCATCGTGTCGAAGGAGCACGTCAGACCGTCGACGCAGCTGTGATCGCTGTTCTTGCAAGCGCCTCCGTGGTACGGGCTGCCGGGCGCGTAAGGCAGCGCACCGAGGTAATTATCGAACGAGTGGTTCTCCTGCAGGATGATGACTACGTGATTGACCTTGTGAACGTTGCCGTCCGCACGGGCTGTCGCGAACGACATTGCCAGCGCGGCGACCAAGGTCAGCAAATTGGCCGCTACGATACCTCTGCGTCTCATCGTTTCCTCCTCGATTCGACGGGGTGATTGGTTCGGGCCGCGCAGCCCCCGAAGCAGCGCAGCCAGGCACAAATAAAGATGTGCGGAAGGTCATAAAATTCCCATCGGTGCTGAAAAGCAAGGCAAAATCGTGCAATGGCGAAACGACGACGCGTTTAGACGAGCCTAAGGATTCAGATTGGATCGAAGTCAGGATTAACGGCGCGCGGGATGCCTTAAGAAGCGGCAGCGCTGGTCGTACCGAGCAGATTGTCGCGCAGGAATGCGCGCAGTTCGGGCTCGACGCGCTTGCCGAGATCATGCGAGGCCTGCGGAAAGTAGTAGGTCTCTACTTTCGCACCGTGTGCCCGCAACGCATCCGCGAGCTTGACCGCCTGTCGCACCGGCATCCGATTGTCCTGCTCGCCGTGCATAATCAACACGCTGCATTCGAGCCGCGCCGGCAGATGCGCGATCACGCTGCGCTCCTTCAGGATGCGCTTGCTGGGCCATACTTCGCGCAGGATCGACAGCCTGGTGCGGAGGGGGGCTTCTGAAAAAAGCGTCAGCGGATCGTAGCATCCCGATTCCAGAATCAGCGCGCGCGGACGTGAGTCGTAGTCCATCAGCAATCCCGCTGCGACGGCGCCATGCCCAAGTCCCCACACGGCGAGCCGCGTCGAATCGACGTCAGTGCGGCCCGCGAGCAGGTCCAGCGCCTTCCGCGACGCCAGCACCGACGGCTGTCCCACGAAGCGGCTCGGTCCTGACGAATTGCCGTAGCCGGGAATACTCACGCACGCGACCTGGATACCCATCGCGGCGATTCCCTGGCTCATCTTCACGCATTGATCGACGTTGCCCTCGCCGCCGTTGAGCACCAGCAGTCCGGGGCGTTTCCCAAGCTCGGCGCTGCGCGTCAGGTATCCTTCGATATGGTAATTCTTCGGGCCCGCTCGCGACGTCGAAGTTGAACTGATCGACGTTTTTGTAATTCGACGCGATCGACTTGCCGGGAATCCGGCACGCGATCATCGAGGTCGCGAGCAGGATCGCCACAATGGAAATCCTGCCCGAAAATATAGCTAGTCGTCGGATTGACAGCGCAGGCTTGGCTGCCGATGAACGCGGTAAAGAGCTGGGAAGGTCGTCTGACATCGTCCGGTAGCCTACACGTCTTTCCTATAATTAAAAACCGTCCAAAAATTCAGGGCAAGTCGCGAACCCCGGACCCGCATTGAATCGAACCGCGGTTTCACTGATACTTCTTGATTCGCAAGCGCAATTTTAAGTTTAAGTGCTATTTTGATTGTGCGATGGAACAACCTCTTAAACTCGGGATTTTCATTTTGCTCCTGCTGCCGGGCTTCATCTTCGTCCAGATTTTGGAGTTTCATCTTCTGCGCGAAAAGCGTTCGCAATTCGAAAAGAGCCTGGAGATCGTTTTGTATGGCGCCCTCATCTGGATAATCGCCTGCGCTTCTCCCCTTTGGTGGCCCCTAGGTCGCTCAAGAGGTTTCGCTCTAGCCGAAGCTTTGGCGGTTTTCCAATATTCTAGTCCTGGCGCGAACTCAGACTGGCTGACACTCCTCACAAGTGACTCTATTCGCTTCTTTCTAACAGTCTGCTTCTGGTCGTTTGTTTTAGCACACCTCTGGGGCGTTTTACGCAAGGACCCGCGGGTGGACGCACGAATCCGGTGGTGGACCGGCAGGGATTGGTATCCTTCGGTAGCATTAAAATTCTTCGATCAGAATCTCAGCAGAACGGTCATTGTCGGCACGCCGCAGAATCGATATTGGGGCACTCTCTTCAGTGCACCCGATCGAAAGGAAGATCCCTACATCATTCTTAGTGACGTATCTCGCCTTCCGGACCCCGGATCGACATCGAAAGAGATCGAGCAGCTCCCTCTGGTACGCTGGGTCTTAATCAAATTTGATGATATCATCGAGATTCAAGCGCTCACCGATCAGGCTTCGGAGAAGAAGCCCATCGAAAGGAATCAACTTTGGCAGAAAATCAGAAACGTCTGGACGAGTCGTTGAGCCGAGAGGCTCTTAAGAAAAGTCTTCAAGGCAGCGCAGGGACAAAGCCTGCTGTGGACAAGGTGCAGGTGTCTCCGAGCGGAAACGTGCAACCAAAAGTAGTTCAGAGCACGCCCTCCAAAACAGAGAGTCATCCCAAAGACTAGACTCCGAGCGCGGTTCTTCTGTCAGCACCGATCGCAAGGGGTACGGCGAGTTCGTAGGCTAGTACTTCCTGGTTGCAAGGCGAATCCCCGCTCGGTTGGTACTGCCGCCACTGTTCTGGCTTTGCCAAAAGCCAGCTTGAATCCGCATTGAATCGAACCGGAGATTCGCCGATACTTCTTGATTCGCAAGCGCAATATTCGCGCGATTCAATTCGGTGGCAGCAATGGCGACGCAGGCAGATAAGACCAGTTCAGCATCGGCGGCAATTGATTTCGACAAAAACGGCGGCGTGGTGGCCGCTATCGCGGTCGATCATCTGAGCCATCGCGTGCTGACCGTCGCCTATATGAATCGCGAGGCCTTCGACGAGACGGTCGCCACCGGCCGCGCGTGCTACTTCTCGCGCTCGCGCAACAAGCTGTGGCGCAAGGGCGAAGAGTCCGGGAATTTTCAAATCGTGCACGAGATTCGCATCGACTGCGACGCCGACGCCGTCGTAGTCGCGGTCGAGCAGCGCGGTGACGGGGCCGCATGCCACGAGGGCTACGAGTCTTGCTTCTTCCGCAAGCTCGACGGCGGCGTGTGGAAAGTCGTCGATCAGCGCAAAGTCGATCCCGCCAAGTACGGCCCCAACTACGGGCATCAGAAGAAGTCGGCCGGTTGATACAACATGGCTGATCAAGTTCTGAAATTCGGCATCCCCAAGGGCAGCCTCGAGGATCAGACGCTCGAGCTGATGCGCAAATCCGGCTGGCGCATCACGGTCGGCTCGCGCTCATATATCCCGACCACCGACGACGCGACGCTGAGCTGCCGCATCCTGCGTCCGCAGGAG
Organism: uncultured delta proteobacterium; assembly: GCA_963733715.1. Taxonomy (GTDB): domain Bacteria; phylum Desulfobacterota; class Binatia; order Binatales; family Binataceae; genus Binatus. Next base: position 293,527 of record CAVTEN010000020.1, on the reverse strand, counting down.
ATGCCGCGATACATCGCCGACGGTTCGCTCGACGCGGGCATCACCGGCAGCGACTGGATCGTCGAGAACAACGTGACGCTCCATCAGGTCGAGAGCTTCATCTACGCCAAGGCGACGCTGACGCCCTCGCGATGGGTGCTATGCGTGCGCAACGACTCTCCGGTCAAGCGCCTCGAAGATCTCCAGGGGAAGAGAATCGCGACCGAGCTGGTGCAGTTTGTTAAACGAATCCTCGCCGAGCGCAAAGTTAAAGCAGAGGTTGAATTTTCATGGGGCGCGACCGAGGCCAAGGTCGCCGAAGGAATTATCGACGCCGCCATCGACGTGACCGAGACCGGCTCGTCGCTGCGCGCCAACGGATTGCGCATCGTCGAGGAATTGCTCGTCTCGAATCCGGTGCTGGTCGCCAATCCGGCAGCATGGGCCGACCCGTGGAAGCAGGCCAAGATTCGCCAGCTCGGTATCCTGATTCGCGGCGCACTCGACGCCGAGAATCGCGTCGGCATCAAGATGAACGTCGCCAAAGCAAATCTCGAGAAAGTGATCGCGCTGCTGCCGTCGATCACCGCGCCGACAATCTCGCACCTCTATCCGAGTCCCGCGCTGAAGGGCGTCGAGTGGCTGGCGGTCGAGACGGTTATCGCGGAGCAAACAGTGCGCGAGCTGTTCCCGAAACTGCTCGAGGCGGGCGCCGTGGGCATCGTGGAGTTTCCGCTGAATAAAATCATCGGCTAGCTGTTTCTGGAACCGCGACCGAGCGGCAGCTCAGAGCGAAGAATCTGAGACCCCTGCGGCGCCGCCGCCCGCCGCGGGAAGATCCTTCGGGCAACACGGAATTCAGGAGGTAGTCAGTCTCTGGTCACCGCCTCTTCATTGTGGCACAACAGGATCACTCATCACGGAGGTCGGCATCATGGGTCTACCCAACGGAGTCCATCACCTCGCGATCTGCACCAAGGACATCAAGAAGCAGATCGAATATTTCTCTGAGGTCGTCGGAATGGAGCTGGTCGCGCTCTACTGGATGCATGGCGTCGACAATACCTTCCACGGCTTCATGAAATTGAGCGACAGCTCGTCGATCGCATTCGTGCAGCATCCCGAGATCGCCAACATTCAGCCGATCAAGGGCGTCTCGCACGCCGGCCACACCACGCAGAACGTCGCACCGGGCGCGATGCAGCATCTGGCGCTTAACGTCGACAGCGAGGCCGACCTGATGGCGATTCGCGATCGCGTCCGATCGCACGGGCATTGGGTGATGGGCCCGCTCGATCACGGTTTCTGCAAATCGATCTACCTCGCCGCGCCGGAGGGAATCATGCTCGAGTTCTCGACCTCCGAAGGTGGCTCAATCGACGCGGAAGCGTGGATCGATCCCGAAGTGCAGGCGCTGGCCGGAATCAGTGCTGAGGAAGTCGAGAAGTACAAGCATCCCGCGCAATTCGAATCGAAAGGCGGCAAGGTCGCGCAGCCGAAGCCCGATCCGTCGAAGCCGCTGATGGACTATCCCGCGGACGATCGCCTATGGACGATGAGCGACGAGGAAGTAACGCGCCGGATGAGCAACACGACGCCCCCGGTGCAGAAAAAACCGAAAGCCGCCTAGTTCTGAAATGCCTCTCCCGAGGGGGAGTAATAGCACTCTAACCCTTCTAACAGGGACGAAGTCCCGCATCTTTTTTTATAACTAAGGTGCAGGGGTTACCCCTGCCCAAGGAAGCGTGAAACCCATGGTGGGTTTCACATTAAATAAAGTGATCTGCCCTTCCCCCTTTCCCTACCTCCTCTGCTATATGCCATCCGCATGAACACTCTCCGCACCGAGACCCGCAACGGCGTCGGTATCATCACGCTCACGCGCGCTGCCGAGTACAACACGATCACGCCCGAGCTGCGCGACGAACTTGCCAACGCTATCGACGATGCTGACGCCGACGATGACGTCCACGTCATACTTCTCCGCGCAGAGGGGCCCGCATTCTGCGCCGGCTACGCACTCGGCGGATCGACTCGCGCGCAAGCCGGGGAGACCTCGCGCAAGCGCGTGTGGGATTCCGTCGCCGACTACGGGATGATCTCGCAATACGTCAACGTGTACATGAAGCTCTGGTACGCGAAGAAACCCACGATCGCCGCGGTTCACGGATGGTGTATCGGGGGCGGCACCGACATGGTGCTATGCGCCGACTTGATAATCGCCGCCGAGTCCGCGTCGTTCGGCTATCCGCCGTCGCGCGTGTGGGGCACGCCAACCACCGCGATGTGGGTGTACCGGATGGGCCTCGAACGCGCCAAGCGCTACCTGCTGACGGGAGATGAAATCTCCGCGCCGGAAGCCGCGCGCATCGGACTCATCCTCGAAGCAGTGCCCGACGACGAACTCGACGCGCGTGCGACCGCGCTCGCCGAGCGCATGGGGCAAGTTCCCACGAATCAACTCCAGATGCTCAAGCTGCTATGCAATCACACCGCCGAGAACATGGGGCTGGCGACGTCGCGGCTGGTCGGTTCGCTGTTCGATGGAATCGCGAGGCATACGCAGGAAGGCCTCGATTTCGTCGCACGCGCGCAGGCCGCAGGCTTTCGCCAGGCAGTTCGCGAACGTGATGATCCATTCGGCGACTACGGCTCGGGGCCGCGCTTGAAAAATCGCGCGGCGAAGAAGAGCGGCAAGAAGAAAACTTGATTTAATGTGAAACCCGCGCTGGGTTTCATTTTTCACTGCTTCCTTCGGCAGGGGTGACCCCTGCACCCAGTGAAAAGTGATAATCGCGAAATGTCGAGGACGACATTTCGCTCTCAGGTTCGGGGGAAGGCGATCCTCTCCGCACGTTTGTTCCCCTTCCCTCGAGGGGAGGGGTTACTCCCAACGATCCGGTTCGCCTTCCCGCTCGGGAAGGGGTTAGGGGTTAGGTTCCTTGACCAGCCTGTCGACAATGAGGCAACATAAGAGGTAACAGAAGAGGAAACAATACCGGAAACGGTTCTTATGAAATCGTCCGCACATGCTGTGAAGACCCTCGATCGAGCGGTCGAGGCCGGCGAGGTCGTGATGCGTCTTCGCGACTACGGCCTCACCCAGGCATCGATCGCGAAAGCCACGGGCGCCACTGTCCGTTCGGTGCGCAACTGGCAGGAGACGTCGGCTATTCGCCCGCAGAACGATGAGCGCCTGCGCGAATTGCGTGAGATCGTACTCCTGCTGAGAGAGACACTGACGCCGCGCGGCGTCGGACAATGGCTCACCGCGCGCAACCGCATCCTCGGTGGTCGCCGGCCGATCGACGTGATGGCCGAAGGGCGTGCGGCTGCCGTTCGCGACGCTGCGAATGCGTACGTCGAAGGCGCTTACGTCTAGGCTAGCGCGCGCCATTGAAGATTCCTCGCGAGCGCCCCGCTGCCCGCCTGCTCACTGCGATCGTCTGGCATCAATGCTCACCGAAACGCGCGCTGCTCGACGCCGCTGATCCTGCGGTAACGACGGGACGATATCATCGAGCCGAGGGTCCAGGCGTCTGGTATGCGTCGTCGAGCGAGAACGGCGCATGGGCTGAATTGTTTCGCCATCATGAGCCAGGCGGAGTCTCACCGCTGGAAATCATTCGGCGAATTGGCCAAGCGCGAGCCAGGAGATTGAGAGTTCTCGATCTGACGAATGCGCGGGTGCGCGAAAGCCTCGATATCTCCGAGCGCGATCTGATAAGCGACGATCTTAGCCTCTGCCAGCAGATCGCCGAGTACGCACGCAATTCGGGCTTCGAGGCGATATTGGCTCCGTCGGCCGCGCTCGAAGGGCATCGGACCGTTGCAATTTTCTCGTCGGCTATGCGCAAGATCGCGGAAGGACGCTCCCGAGTAGGATCGCCACCGGCCCGCGCGCGGCGCCTGCTCACCAGCGTCCGCATGTGACGCTCGCTGGACGCGTTCACTGTTCACACTCTTATGATGAGGCTGCTCGATGACCACCACTGATATCACTTTCCCCTCACACGACGGACGGCCGATGCGCGCTGCGTATGCGGCGCCCTCCGACGCCCAGAAGCATCCGGGCGTTATCGTTATCCACGAGATTTTCGGGCTCAACGATGACATCCGGCGTATCACCGAGATGGTTGCCGACCTTGGCTACGCTGCGCTGGCGCCCGATCTCTACGATCGCGACGGCGCGCGACTCATCTGTATTGCGCGCACCCTGATGACGCTGAATCGCGGCGAAGGTGACGCATTCAAGGATCTCGATGCGGCGCGCAAGTTTATCCAGCAGCAGCCCGGCGTCGATTCGGCGCGTATCGGCGTCATCGGGTTTTGCATGGGCGGTGGATTCGCGCTGATGTTCGCGGCGCGCGCACCAATCGGCGTCGCCGCGACTTTTTACGGCGATGTGCCCAAGACGACAGAACAGTTGCGCGGCGTATGCCCCGTGCTCGGCGGCTACGGCGGCCAGGACAGGCTATTTGCGGCGCAGGGCCGCAGGCTCGAAAAACTGCTTACCGAAATGGGAATCGATCACGACGTCAAGGTCTACGAGGACGCAGGTCACAGCTTCATGAGCCGCAACAGCGGATTCCTGCCGTGGATAGGAAAAATCGGCCCGATGAAGGCGCAGTATGATCCTGCGGCCGCCGAAGACAGCTGGAAAAGAATCGAAGCGTTCTTCGCCCGCCACCTCGGGCACTAACAGGAAGTAGGAAGGCGATAGCAGGGTGTAGAAAGATGCCTGCTATCTCCTTCCATCCTACAATTCGAACACATTTGCAAAATTTCTGTTTCGGTGCTATCGAGCCTTCGGCATCAACACATGCAGTTAGCATCGGAAGGAAAGGAGGCAAACCTCATGTCTTTCGCAGTGCCTCGAGACTGGAGAGGACAATACGTCTACAACGCGCGGATGCTGGCCGCGCTCGGCGACAGCCGAGGACTCCGGCGAATCTGGCGACGCCTAAGATTCCGCTGGGAACATGGACCGGCCCCGAGGTAACGGGGCCGGAGTCCCTATCCTACTTGCTTAAACCGACGGCTTGGCGGGATTTCAAGATTCTTTCGCGCGAAGCCACCAGCGCTTCCACGTTCTTCGCGCCGCGGTAGCCCATCTGATCGGCCAGATACTCGGCGAGCTTGCGTTCCGAGATATTCGGCCTCTGTTTGCGTTTATCCTCGGCCAGCTCGGCGAGCGTGGTCCTCAGGGTATCCTCGGAATCCCTGAGCGTCTCAAAGATCGGAGAGGGAATCACGGAATTTATGGGCATACTGTCACCTATGTTGGTTATCATAGCACAAACGCGTCAAAACTTGTGCATGCCATAAGTCAAACGAATTCTTGCACCGTTTTTGAAAGTTCTGTTCTTCGAGCAACATTTCTGTTCGGAAAATTTGTCGTTGATTTGCGGGGAATTGACGCGGCCCCTTTCAACAAGCATTCTGCGGAGGACTCGACGATGCCGGCTTCGATGCTAGCCGGGGGGGAACCGAACCTTAGTAATGCCACGGGCAAGCCGCTACGCGTTCGTGAGACGCATACCTTTAGGCGTCGTTTTTCTCGCAATCTCAATTCTCTACGCATGCGGTAACGGCAGCAATTCCACATCTTCCACGAATGCCGGCCCATGTGCGCCGCTGCCGGCCGCGTCAGATCCGAGTTTCCTGATTCACCTGACTCCCTTCATGAACAATCTCTGCTACCAGAAACAGAACTGGCAGCATGACGCGCAGGTGCGCACCAGCGACGGCGTTCATCCGTTCGTCAGGGTCTGGTACTCGCCGCCACTATTCGACTGGATCACGATCAAAAACCGCATCGGTCCCGTACCCGACGGCGCGATGGTGGTGAAGGAGCAGTTTCACGGCCCGACCGATCCGTTGTTCGAATGGACCGTGATGGTCAAAGATTCGAACCTGTCGTGGGACGGATGGTATTGGGCCGACCTGGTGAGTCCTACTCCCAGAAATCCAAACGCGACGCCGACGCCGTCGCCGGGCGGTGGATGCGCCGAGCCGCAGGTCCTATTCAATGGCGCGGGTTTGTACTGTCTCAATTGCCATGCGTCGGCGATCGCAAATTCGGGGACCTATTCAAGTACCGCGTACCTGAATCCGCCGAGCGTCGGCGCCGCCGGCACGGTCGCGGATGCGTCGGCGATGATCGACGACATGCACAATATTTCGTCGCGGAATTCGCCGGAAACGTTGGAAGCCGAGCAGGCTCCGATGTTCGTGACCCGCGTACCGAATTCTGTTTTCGCCAATCTCAGGTCTATCCCGAGCGAGTCTCCCCCTTGCATGGTCTCGCAGGCGTTTGATCACGTAGTCCCGGCCGCGAAGTCCGCCGGCGGCCCCGAGGAGTTTGTAACCGCTGACCAATGCGCGAACTGTCACGACGCGACCGGCACGCTAGCCGGCGTCGTTCCCAACATGATCTTTGGCGCGCAGAGCGCGACGCCGGCGAATCTGTCGCAGTTCGGCGAATGGCGTTACTCGATGATGGGCCTGGCGGGACGCGACCCGATCTTTTTCGCGCAGCTCGACACTGAGTCTACTCTGCATGGGCATCTCGCCGGTCATGCTGACGGCGCGGCGTTCGTTCAGGACTTCTGTCTTCGATGCCACGGCGTCATGGGCCAGCGTCAGTTTCACATCGATAAAGGCAACGGACCAAATACTTTACTCACGCGAGCCGTGTTGCAGGATCCGAAATCGAAATACGGAGCACTCGCGCGCGACGGCGTCTCATGCACCGTTTGCCATCACATGACTGATGACAAGCTCGCCGATCCATCTACAGACACCGGCCTTTTCAACGTCGGCCCCGCGAGCGAGGTGTACGGACCGTTCCCTTCCGATACGGATACCTCTGGAGCTAAGACCGGCGATAGCGTCATCCCGATTCCGATGCACAACGCGATGGGAATCACGCCCAAGGAAGGTTCCCAAGTACAGAATCCCAGCCTGTGCGCGTCGTGCCATACGATCCTGCTGCCGGTGTTCGACGCGCGCGGCAATCGGGTGATCGAAAATGGCGAGCCCAAATCCGAATACGAGCAGACCACCTTTTTCGAGTGGCTGAACAGCGGCTTCATTACTATTCCGTGCCAGCAATGCCACATGCCCGACAGCTACCAGGGCAATCCGCTGCAATTCAAAATCGCGAATATCGAGGACGATACTTTCCCCGCCGTGCCAGAGCATGGGCCCTCGACGCGGCTTCCCGACGCCGATCTGATGCTCGAATCGCGCTCGCCGTATCGGCGCCATCAACTGCTTGGGATCAATCTGTTCGGACTCGAGATGTTCGATCAGTTTCGCGCCGACCTCGGGCTCTTCAAATTCGATCCCAACCTGCCGGGTCCTCTCGCCAAGCAGATTTTCAGTCAGAAGACCGCGGTCGCGGAAGCCGTGACTCAAGCTCAGACCAGCACCGCCGAAGTAACTGTAATGTCGGCGACCAAGGTAGGCACGACGCTGCAAGCGGATGTGCAAGTACAGAATCTTGCGGGGCACAACTTTCCTTCGGGAGTGAGTTTTCGCCGCGCCTTTCTGAATTTCCAGGTGCTCGATGCCGGCGGGAACGTGCTGTGGGCGTCGGGCAACAGCAATTCCGACGGCGTCATCGTGGACAACGCGGGCAATCCGCTAGCGACTGAATTTTTCAGCCCGACGCAGCAGACCTTTCAACCCCATTTCTGGACGGAGAATCCAATCACGAGCGACGGCCAGGTCGAGATCTACGAGGAACTGGCGACCGATCCACAAGGCCTGCTGACGACCAGCTTTCTAAGTCTCGACCATAAGGTCAAAGACAATCGAATCCAGCCCATGGGAAGATCGTTCAACGGTCCCAACGCCGGCATCACCGCGCCGGTCGGCACGGGCGCCGACCCGACCTATCAGCGAGGATGCGGCTGCAGCATCGTGCGCTACCAAATACCGCTGCCATCCAACGCCGCCGCCGTGAATGCGACCCTGTACTATCAAAGCATCCCGCCCTACTACCTCCGCCAACGGGCGGAGGAGGGTCACGGCCCCGACACCGCGCGGCTGATCACCTTCACGAATCAATTGAACACCAGTCAGTATCCAGAAATCGCAAACTGGAAATTGAAAATCGCAACGTCAGGACCGGTGAACATTCAATGAGCTGCGCGATCTCGAAGCATGCCGAATCCGAATCCTAACCTCCCCTTGTCCGAGGGGAGGTCGGCGTAAGCCGCTTGAAAAGCGGTGTCGCCGGGTGAGGTGCGATGCTGGACAGCGCAACAGGCCGACTCGTCTAACCTGAATGCAGAGACACTAGGCCCCGGTCTGACAGCAGCACAACTATGCGACTTGCACCTGCCAACGTTGCACTTCTCCCGTCGCTCACCTTCGGCTCGCGCCGACCTCCCCTCGGACAAGGGGAGGTTAGTATCAGGACGATGACCTTGAGTTCGTAGCCTAACTCTGCGGATCCTTTAGATGGGGGCGCGTCGCATAGAAGTAGTCCATGCCGGGGACGCCGCGGGGGGTTTCGTCGTCGAAGAGGATTGTTACCACGCCGTAGAATGCGACGATCGTCCAGAAGGCTCCTGTGCCTACTGGGGGGAAGGCTGCTGTCGTCGCGAGGACTATCAGCGCGGCGATTGCGTCGTGCAGTAGCCAGAGTTCATTCATCGGGGTCGCAACTTTTAGGAACCTAACCCCTAACCCCTTCCCCTAGTGGAAGGGGGACCGGATATAAATAGAACCTGCGATGACGCGAACACTCGCGGCGGCGCGAGCATCTTGTGCCCTGCTTTACTCTCCTGTCCAGTTGGGTTTTCGCTTTTGCGAGAATGCCAATGGACCCTCTATCGCGTCTTTCGATCTGAACAGTTTCGTCTGCAAATCGTAGTGCTTCGCGAGCGCCTCCTGGATTGGCAGCCCGAGCCCGTTCATCGCCGCTTCCTTTCGAGGCCTGCACCGACAGCGGCGAGCATTCCATGATCTCACCCGCCCACTTCTCGGCGGTGGGGATGAGATCCTTGAGCGGCACGACTTCGTTGGCGATTCCGTAGCGCAACGCGTCGGCGGCTGTGATGTGCTTGCCCGTGAGCATCATGCCCATCGCGATCTTCAGTGGAATCTGGCGCGGCAGTCGATGCACGCCTCCCGCTGCGGCCATCAGGCCGACGCGCGGTTCCGGCAATCCGAAGCGCGCATGCTCCGCAGCTATGATGATATCGCAAGCGAGCGCGATCTCGAATCCGCCGCCGAGCGCGAATCCGTTCACTGCCGCGATGATCGGCTTGTAGATGTCGAAGCGCGCGGTGATTCCCGCGAAGCCGCCCTTTCAGCGAATGGCCTTCTCCAGTTCGCCGCGATTCTCCGCGGTCCAGCGCAGATCGTTGCCGGCCGAGAATCCCTTGTCGCCGGCGCCGGTGACGATCGCGACCCACGCTGATTTGTCGGCGACGAAGTCGTCCCACACGCTGTCCATCTCGACGTGACACGGCGGATGCAACGCGTTCATCCGCTCGGGCCGGTTGAACGTGATGTAGGCGATATGGTTGCGCTTTTCGTATTTGATGAATTTCAGATCCATTTTGATTCTCCGCTCTAGTCGGTTGATTCTCGGGAACCTAACCCCTAACCCCTTCCCATAGTGGGAAGGGGAACCGGATTGTTAGACCAGCTATTTCTAGTTCCTTATTTCATTGCTCGTCTAACAATTCGAAGAATGCGTCGATGCTTTGCAGCAGTTGGCGGCGGATTTGTACTCGCGTGCCTTCTATCAGATGCATCGTGACTCGTCCGCTGGTGCCGTCCGCCAGGCTGACCCGCGCATCCTCGACGCCCGCGACGCTGCCCTGGCTGAAAATCCGCATCCCATAAACCAGCGAGCCGCGCTGCGACGCCCCTTTCACCAGAGTCAGCTTACGCGCCATCGGGGCCTCCCTCGTTCATATTGGTTGCTCTATAGCATACCGTTGACAATCAGGGATGGCGCCCACAGAATCTCGCCCGATGGATCAATTGTCGATAAGCACCCAAATCATGAAAAAAGTCCGATTTCTCGCGTTTTCCCTATCTGCAACCCTGTCGGCGGCACTAATTTTCACTTTCGCTGGATGCGGCCTCTTTTACCAGGCCGGCACCCGAATCAAGGCGACTCGCATGTCCGATACGCTGCAGGTTGGCCAGACCTCGCCTCAGATACATCATTCGTGGGGTGAGCCCGATATCCGAACCTATCTGCCCGGCCAAACCGAGGTCTGGAGCTATCCTTATAAGCCGAACAGCAACGACGTTACTGCAGCCCTGCTGTACACCTCGTCCAAAGATGGGGACAAGGGCACGTTTCTCGATTTGAAGTTTGTTGGGGGTAAACTCGTCTCATGGCAGGAAGCCGAGCACACTCTGCCTCCGAAGGGGCATACGGGCTTTGGGCTGGGTATCAATCAGGGCCCGATTGGGAACGGGACCGAGATCCAGCCGGGAGCGGTGCACTACTAGATTGCAGTGGGGAGCTGCAAAAACGGGTCGGTGCCATGGGGAACGCGTACTTGCAACTAGGCGGAACCATCGTGTCTAATTGAGGCCCAAATGGGGGGAATAGTGGTATGTTCGGTGGGGTGTCATTGTCGTTGAAGATGACTCGATATGACCTGACTCGACGAGCCGTGGCTCCCGCGACGGAGCTCGCCTTGAGACTTGCGTGATGGCGACTGCACGCAAAAGTTTCGAGGCAATTTTGCTCGACCGCTCGTGGGTCTCCGCGCAAGATCTCGACAAGGCGCGACAGCGCAAGAAGCCGGGCCAGGAGCTGGCCGACGTGCTGGTTGAAATGGGTGCGCTCGAGCCTCAGCGCCTCGCGCGCGCACTCGCGCAGGAATACCGGCTCCCGTTCCAGGCTCATATAGATGAGAATTCGCTCGATCCGAAGCTCGTCTCGAAAATTCCGATCAACTACGCGAAGAAGAATCGCCTGCTGCCGCTCTCGAGCGTCGACGGCACGGTGACGGTTGCAATCGCCGACCCGACGAACTTCGAGCCGCTCGACGACTTGCGAATCCTTTTCGGCGCGCAGATAAACGCGCTGATCGCGCCGTCGGAAGTAATCGCGGAAGCGATCAATCGCGCATACGACCAGGCGTCGGCCACTTCGGCTGAGGATCTGATGATCGATCTCCAGGAAGAGCGGCTCGACGTGGTCGCCAATGAACTCGCGTCGGAGCCGCTGGACTTGCTCGAGTCCGACGATTCGGCGCCGATCATCAAGCTCGTCAACGGCGTGCTGTCGCAGGCGGTCAAGGACCGCGCGTCCGATATCCACGTCGAAGTTTTCGAAAAAGAAATGGTGGTGCGCTTCCGCGTCGACGGCATGATGTACGACGTGCTGTCGCCGCCCAAGCGCTTTCAGCCCGCGATCACCTCGCGCGTCAAGGTCATGGCGGGCCTCAATATCGCCGAGAAGCGGCTGCCGCAGGATGGCAGAATCCGGCTGCGCATCGCGGGCCGCGATATCGATTTGCGCGTCTCGTCGATTCCGACCGCGTTCGGCGAGCGCATCGTGCTGCGACTGCTCGATCGCGCGCAGGCGGTCGAAGCAATCAACCTCGACCATCTCGGCTTTTCAGGAGACAATCTTCAGCGGCTCGATCGCTTGATTAGGCAGAGCCACGGGATCATCCTGGCGACCGGGCCGACCGGATCGGGAAAATCGACGACGCTGTACGCGTGTTTGTCGAGGATAAACTCTCCTGAAAAGAATATCATCACGATCGAAGATCCGATCGAGTATCAGCTCCGCGGCGTCGGCCAGATGCAGGTGAGTCCGAAGATCGAGCTGACCTTCGCCAGCGGGCTGCGATCGATTCTGCGCCAGGATCCCGACGTGATCATGGTCGGCGAAATCCGCGACAGCGAGACCGCGGAAATCGCGATCCAGGCGGCGCTGACCGGCCATCTCGTGTTCTCGACGCTCCACACCAACGATTCGTTTGGCGCGGTGACGCGATTGGTCGACATGGGAATCGAGCCGTTCCTGGTTTCGTCGTCGATTCTCGCAGTGCTTGCGCAGCGCCTTGTCCGCAAGCTGTGCCCCGATTGCCGCGAGCCCTACAAGGCGACAGAAACCGAGCTGGCGCGGATCGGACTCAAGGTCGGGCTCGATACGGCCAACAAGGTCTGCCGTCCCAAGGGATGCCGCAATTGCCGCAACACGGGTTATCGCGGCCGAATGGCAATTCAGGAACTGATGATCATGGACGACGAAATCCGCTCGCTCGTGATGCAGAACGCCGACGCCGCTACCCTGCGACGCAAATGCACCAGCGTCGGCATGACGTTGCTGCGACAGGACGGCGCGGCGCGCGTGCTGCGCGGCGAGACCTCGATCGAGGAGTTGCTGCGGGTCACGCAGGAAGATATCGACTAGAGCGCCCCGCACTTTAAGTTTTTCACCGATGCCAGTATTTGCTTATCGAGGACTTGGCGCCGACGGTCGCTCCGTCAACGGCGTAGTTGATGCCGACAGCGCGCGCACGGCGCGCGGCAAGCTCCGTTCGCAGGGCGTCTTCCCGACCGAGCTGAACGAAGAAGCAGACGCCGCCCAGCGTTCGGAGGCCAAGCGCGAATGGCTGCCCTCGCTGTGGCGTCGCAAGATGCCGGCGTCGGATCTCGCGCTCCTGACGCGACAGTTGAGCGCGTTGCTCGGCGCGGGCGTGCAGCTGGTCGATGCGCTCAGCGCGCTCAGCGATCAATCGTCGCGCGCCGCAACCAAGCGGATGCTCTCGCAGGTGCGCGAGCGCGTGCGCGAGGGCTCGTCGCTGGCCGACGCGCTGACCAATCATCGCGACGTCTTTTCAGACCTCTACATCGGGATGGTTCGCGCTGGAGAACAGGCTGCCGCGCTCGAGGCGGTGCTCGACCGGCTCGCCGAGTACAGCGAGCGCCAGAATGAATTCGTCACCAAGGTGCGCGGCGCGCTGACCTATCCGATCATCATGATGTGCGTCGGCACCGGAATCATGGCGTTCCTGGTGGCGTACGTGGTGCCGCAGGTCGCGACTATTTTCGAGCAGCAGCATGCGGCGTTGCCGTTGGCGACGCGAATCCTGATTACATTTTCGGGGCTCGTCACCGGCTACTGGATTCCGCTGGGGCTGTTGCTGGTCGGGATGGTCGCGGGATTCACCACCGCGATGGCGACGCCGCGCGGCCGCCGGATATACGACACCGCGATCCTGAAGGTGTACTACATCGGGCCCACGATGATTCGAATCATCTGCGCACGTTTCGCGCGGACGCTCGCCACCCTGCTCGCCAGCGGCGTCCAGTTGTTGCCGGCGCTCGATGCCGTCAAAGGCGTTGTCACCAACGGTCTGCTGAAGGACGCCGTCGAACAGAGCCGCGAAAGTATCCGCGAAGGCCACGGCATGGCGCAGACGCTGTCGCATAGCGGGCTCTTCCCGCCCCTGCTAATCGAAATGATCCGGGTCGGTGAGCGTTCCGGCGAACTCGAGCGGATGCTCGAGCGGGTCGCCGACAACTATGAGCGCGAAGTCTCGCACTCGCTCAGCCAGATGACCACCGTGCTGGAACCGGTGATGACGCTGGCGATGGCTGCTATTATCGTGTTCATGATGCTGGCGGTGCTGATGCCAATCTTCCAGCTCAACCAGCTGATGCAGTGATGAAAATGAAAAATGCGCCGGAGGTAAAGGCGATGAAGTCACGCCGATATAATCAGGATGGATTCACCCTGATTGAAATCATGGTGGTTATTCTGATCCTGGGTCTGCTCGCGACGATCGTCGTACAGAGTCTCCGCGGCGCCGCCGACAAGGCCAAGACGACCAAGGCGCAGGCCGATCTCGCCGAGATCAAGACCGCCCTCGATCGCTACTACCTCGACAACGGCTTCTACCCGACCACCGACCAGGGTTTGAATGCCCTGGTTTCGCCGCCGACCAGCGGCCGCACGGCCCCCAACTACGAGGCCGGCGGTTACATTGAGCGCCTCCCGCAGGATCCATGGGGAGCCGCCTACTTCTACCAGAGCGATGGGAACTCCTACGTGTTGAAGTCGTTCGGCAAAGGCGGCTCCGAAGGCACGGACACTTCGGGCGTTATAGACGCCAGCCAATCACAGTGACGACGCGATGAAGTTGCGGCACGGACCAGCTCCTCGGCGCGCGAGAGCGATTGCGCGCCTGGGCGTGTCGTCCGCATCGCCGGGCTTCACGCTGCTCGAACTCGCGGTCGTGATTTTTATCATGGGCCTGATGCTGACGCTGGCGCTGCCGTATCTCGGCGGATTTCGTGAGGCCGCATTGAAAAGCCAGGCGCGGCGGCTGGCGGGACGCGCAACTTACATGTACGACGAGGCCACTGGTCACAAACTCGTGCTAAGGCTTATTTTCGATATCGACAACAACGGCTACGCCGTGGCGCAGCTCGATCCGTATGCGGTCAAGCCGGTGTTCGCGCCCGACACCACCATGTCGGGACACCCGGTGATGATGCCCGCCGCGATTCGGATTCGCGACGTCACCGTCGAAGGAATCGGCACCGTAAATCGCGGCACTGTCGCCACCAACTTCTATCCCGAGGGTTACGTCGACGCGACCGTGGTGCATCTCGAGGACGCATCGGGCGACGTGATGACGCTCGAATTTTCGCCGCTGACGGGCCAGGTCGCGATCATCAGCGGTGACGTGATGCCGCCGGGCATGAGGACCACCGCGCAATGAATCCTCTTCGCCGGCGCGCGCGCGCATTTACGCTGCTCGAGGTGATGGTCGCGATTGCGATCCTCGGGATCGCGCTGCTCGGCCTGCTCGGATTGCAGCATCAGAGCATGCAATCCGTAATTCGCGCTCAGCAGTCGACGCGAGCCTCGATGCTGGCGCAGGCGGTGATGACCGAAGCGGAGCTCGAGCGGTGGCCGGATCTCGGCATCAAGAGCGGCGATTTCGAATCGTCGTTTCCCGGCGAGTTCCAGGACTTCCGCTGGGAGCGTGAGGTCGACAAGTCCGGCACGTTTCCCGACGTTCGCGAGGTCAGGGTTCTGATTCGCTATGGTCCAGCGCTCAAGCAAAACTTCGCGCTGGTCGAGTTTCTACATTCGCCACTCCCTCCCGATCCAGCCGAATTGCCCGCCGCGGTTGCGTCTCCAGGGGCGCTGCCATGACGAACCCACGCATCCTGACGCGTCGCGCGCCGCGCGGCTTCACACTCATCGAAATGATGCTCGCGATAGGCGTGCTGGCTCTTATCCTCTCGATGTTGGCGAGCTCGTTCAGCATCGTCGCGCATAGCAAAGTGCACGCGGAAGGACGCCTGATGGTCGATCGCGAAGGCCGCGCCCTGCTCTGGCAACTGACCAAGGAACTGCGCAACGCGGTGCAGACTCCGTTCACCGCCAGCAACGTTGCGCTGTTCGGCAACGGACACATGAGCAGCGGCGTGCCTGTAGATACCATCACGATGTCCACTTTCAGCGGAGGGCATCGCAAAGCGCTCACCGGGATGACGCCCGAGACGATAGTCACCTACAACTTGACGTCGAATCCCGATCAGCAGGGTTGGTACCTGCTGCAACGCTCGCAGCAAAGTGGTTTGCTGACAGGTTCGGTCTCGCCGCAAACGACGACGCTCGCCGGCAACGTGCTCTCGCTCCACTTCCGCTATTACGACGGCGGGAGATGGGGCGAGAGCTGGGATTCGTCGAGTCTGCCGCAGGGTCGCCAGTTGCCGGTCGCGGTGGCGATCCAGATTAAGATGGCTGCCCCAGGCGGCCAGGTGATGGATTTCGCGACGCAGGTCACCCTGCCGATGGCGATACAGCAATGGTAACTCGCTTGCGAAAAAGTGAGCGCGGCGTGGCGCTGCTCGCGGTTCTGCTGGGAATCGCGCTGATGACGTTGATCGTCGTGGACTTCGCGATGACCTCGGGACTCGGATTCGTATCGGCGGCGAACCAGGCCAACGAGCTGCGCGCCAGCTACCTGGCGCGGTCCGCCGTCAATATCGGCCTCGCGCTGCTGGCCGCGGACGCGCGCGCCGACCTGCAATCATCGACTCCGATCGACACCTTGGGTGACGTGTGGGCGGTGCCGTTTCCACCGATGCAGCTGGAGGGCGGTACCGTCTCATTGTCGATCGTGGACGAGGCCCGCAAGATCAATCTCAATTCGATGGTACAGAACGGGATACCGAACCTGCCTGCGGTTCAGAAGGTACAGCGGCTTTTCGGGGTGCTCGACGTGAGCCCTGACTTGGTTCAAGGTATCATCGACTGGATTACGCCGAATAATGGGACTGGGCTTGGCGGCGGCATCGGGGATTATTACACGGGACTGGTACCTCCGTATCAGCCGCGCTACGGCGCGATGCCGACGATGGGTGATTTGCAGATGGTAAAGGGGTTCAACGAGGCGATTTACAACCGCGTCAGCCCGTTCCTGACGGTGATGGCGGAGAGCGCAGTGAATGCGAATACCGCGTCGCCGCAAGTGCTGGCGGCGCTGGAGCCGGAGTTGACCGAGGATCAAAAACTGGTGGTGGAGATACTCGACGCGCGCGCGATTCGGCCGTTCAGCCAGCCGACCGACATTGGGAATCTTCCGGACATCGGCCAGATCGGCCAGAAGCTTCAGAAGGACGTCACTACGAGAAGCCAGTATTTCACCATCACCGGGACCGGCACCTATGCGGGCGCGCGCAAAATCATTACCGCAACTTTCCAGCGCGCGACCACGGGCATCGGCACGCTCGCGGCGTGGCATGAGGATTAGGGGCAAGGTCGCTTAATGGCTCAACGAATACTTGCGCTGGAATTGGTTGGCGACCGCGTGCGCGCGGCGGTCGCGGAGCGCTCGTGGAATTCGTTCACTCTCGCCGGCGTGTACGACAAGGTTCGCGCCGATGACGAAGGCGATCTGAGCGGCGCGCTGTCGCGGCTGGTGGTCGAGGCCGGCCAACCCGACATCGTGATTTCGGCGCTGCCTGTCGATCGCGTCGTCAAGCGACTGCTCGAGCTGCCGTTCAAGGATGCGCGCCGGCTGCATCAGGTCGTTCCCTTCGCGCTGGAAGAGCATCTGCCGTTCCCGGTCGACAATGGCACCGTCGCCTTTATCCGCGTCGGCCGCGAGGGCGATCACACGCTGGTGATGGCCGCGATGGTGCGTAAGACGGATCTCCAGCAGCATCTCGATTTGCTGCAAAAGGCCGGACTCGATCCGAAGACCGTCACCCTCGCGCCACTCGCGCTCGCTGCGATGTACACGCGCCCGAAAAATGGAAACGGTAACGGCGCGAAGCCGATGGCGCACCTGGTCGTCGAGGGCGACGAATCGTCCACCTCGGTCGTGCTGGTCGATCTGGGAGGAACGCCGCGCGCGCTGCGCTCGATGCCCGCCGGCCTGATGATGTCCGACGGATCGGCGGTCTCGCAGGACGCCGCCGCGCCGATTCTCAACTCGGTGCGTCAGACCCTGCTTGCGCATGGCGAGGAGACCGATCAAACCGACGTGATCCTCGCGGGTGCTGCGGCGGGGTATCCCAAAGTGCGCGGTCTCCTCTCCGACTCGCTCGCGATGTCGGTGCGCGACGGCGGCGCGTTCGACTACACCGGCCTGTTCGAAGGCTCGGTGCCGAACACCGGCAAGTTTTCATCGTGCATCGCGATGCTGCTGGGCGAGATGCCAAGTCAGCCGCTCGATCTGATTAATTTCCGCCAGGGCGAATTCATGTTTCGCGGCCGCGTGCGCGGCGATCTCAGCCCGTTCTATACGTCGGGGATACTCGCAGCCGCGCTGTTGGCCGTGGTTATTTTTCATTTCGCGCTCGGCGTCTCCGCCAATCTTCGTCGCCTGCGGCGGGTCAACGCGGAAATCGCCGCGGTGGCCGGACCGGTCCTCGGCGAAACCGATCCTGCCAACGCCAAGGCGCAGTTGCAGAGCGGGATCGCGAATATGAACAAGCGGCTCAATCTGATCGGCGGCAACCTGACTCATTCTCCCCTCGATACGCTGATCGCCGTCTCGCGAGCACTGCCTCCCCGATTCCCCGTTCAGATGGCCGACGTTCAGATCGATTCGCAGGGCTTGCGCGTCACCGGCCAGGCCGATTCGTTCACGACCGTCGATCAGGCCAAGCGGGCGCTCGACAAGAGCGGCTACTTCGGCTCGATCGAAGTCGCGCATGCGAAGGCCGGATCGGATCCGAGCAAAGTGGATTTTCGAATGGACGCAAATTTCAAGGACGCCGTGCCGGCGACTGATCGCGAAATAGAAGAATAGCCGTAATGCTTAGAGAATGGATCGACAACCTGCGCGCGCGAATAATAGATTCGCTGCGTCCCTACCTCAAGCAGCTTGCGACGCTTATCGATCCGTACATCGCGCAGGCGCGCAGCCGCTACCAGAAGCTCGAACCGCGCGAACGCATCCTGGTGCAAATCGCCGGCGGCCTGCTCGCAATTTTTCTCATCTACAACCTGATTTACACGCCAATCGTGGATCTGAGCTCGGGTCTCGAGGACAAGATCGTCCAGCGCCAGCACGACCTCGCCGAAGTTCGCCGCCTCGCCGGCACCTACGCGCAGCTCAAGGTAAATCTTGCCAAGGCCCAGCAGCGCACCGTTCCGGGCAAGGATTTCTCCCTGTTCTCCGTTATCGAAGCGTCGATGACCAAGAGTGTCGGGCGCGACAAGATAAGCTCGATCACGCCCGGCTCCGATCGCAAGCTCAGCGACGGCTTCACCGAGTTCAGCGTGCAGTTGAAGCTGGCCAACCTGAATCTCGCGCAGTTGGTGGACGCGCTCTACGGCATCAATTCGTTGTCGGTGCCGATTGGCGTCTCGAATATTCGCATCCAGCGCCGCACCCAGGACACGCATTCGTACGACGTTGACCTCACCTGTGTTGCGCTTGCGAAAAACACTTGACGTGCGCGAGCCCGCGTCGGCGCAATATCAGCGACCCCGCTTCATTCGAATAGCGTACGCGGCGGTCGGGCTGACGCTCTTCGCGGCGTACCTGATTTCCACATTTCCCTATTCCAGCACTCTCACCAAAGTCCTCGCGCCGATGGGCCTCGAAGTGTCCAGCACCGGTCAGTCCGCCAGCTTCCCCTTTGGCGCGCGATTGTCGGGCGTCCGCTTGATTTCGACCCGCCCGGCGTCTGCCGGCCTGCTGGTCGAGAGCCCGGCCGTCACCATCGCTCCGGCGTTCCTCTCGATGCTCACGATGCATCCCGGCGTGCGCGTGAAAGCCTCGCTCTACGACGGCATCGTGAACGTCACGCTGCGACCCAGCCGTCGCGGCACCGCAATCAGTTACGTCCTCGATTCCATCGAACTCGCGCATCAGCAGTTATTGACGATCCCCGGCGCCAGCGCCGCCGGCGCGCTCTCCGGCAGCGGCAATCTTCTGCTCTCGCCAGACGACATCGCGGAAAACGGCGACGGCATACTGAGCGCCGCAGGACTGACCTTCACCTCGGCGCTCGCGTCGTCGCCAATCCGTCTCGGCGAGGGCCATTCAAAATTCAAATTGGATCAGGGCACGCTGACGATCGAGCAGCTAACAACCAGCGGCGGCGACTTAACGGTGACCGCCGAAGGAACCGTCCAACTCGCCCCCGACCCCGGCGATAGCGAGCTCGCAATCGACTTCACCCTATCGACAGCCCCCGCCGCCGCCTCCCAGTTGGCAGTACTACTCACAATCCTCCCCCACCCCCCCGGCCCGGAGCCCTATCACCTGACCGGCACCCTAAACGCCCCGCGAATCAGCTAACGCCCCGGTCCCCTTTCGTCCATCGGTTCTATTCCCCTTCCCGCTCGGGCTCTTGTATGTTGCGGTCAGAGTCCGAAGATGGAGTA
This sequence comes from uncultured delta proteobacterium, assembly GCA_963733715.1. Taxonomy (GTDB): domain Bacteria; phylum Desulfobacterota; class Binatia; order Binatales; family Binataceae; genus Binatus. The sequence goes on along the minus strand of CAVTEN010000020.1, from coordinate 273,681 downwards.
GGACGAGGGCGCGGCAGGCCGATTCGGCCTGGGTCGATAGAGACCGTGGGAGAGCGTGGTCGCCGCGCCCATAACTCCGGCCAGGAGCCCGAACAGTCGCTGGGGCGGCGCACGGCGCAGAGCCCGAATCGCGCAAGGATGGGCGGCGCCGGAACCAGTGGAGGCGGTAGGATGGAAGCAGCGGTGGTGGTTGGAATCGATGTGAGCAAGCGCACGCTGGAAGTAGCGTTGTCCAGTGGCGGCGGCTTCAGCGTTGCGAACAACGAAGACGGGATCGGCGAGCTGCTGGTGCGGCTGCGGCAAAGCGGCGCCGCGCTGGTAGTGCTGGAAGCCTCGGGTGGATATGAGAGCCCAGCCTATCTGGCGCTGTGGGAGGCCGGGGTGCCGACCGCGCTAATCAATCCGCGCGATGCCTATCACTTCGCCCAAGCCAATCGGCAATTGGCTAAAACCGATCAGCTCGATGCGCGCGGGTTATGTGAGTTTGGCTTGCGCATGCAGCCCGAACCGTTGCCTCCGCCGGAGGCGGCGGATGAAGAACTCAAAGCCCTGGCCGTGCGCCGGCGCCAAGTAGTCAAGATGCTGGCGGCGGAGCGCACCCGGGTGCAGCAGGCGCCGCGCTCAGTGCGGTCCAGCGTCAAGCGCATCGTCCGGGCGCTGGAGCGCGAGCTCGGTGCGGTCGACCATCAGATCGAACAACGCCTGCGGGACAATCCGCGCCTGGCGCACCGCTGCGCGCAACTCGAACAGGTGCCGGGACTGGGGCCGGTGACCGGCGCGATCCTGGTCAGCCGGTTGCCCGAGCTGGGTCTGCTCGGGCCCAAGCAGATCGCGGCGCTGGTCGGAGTCGCACCGTATGACCATCAAAGCGGTGAGTGGCGCGGGCGCAGCTCGATCTTCGGCGGCCGCGCCGAGGTGCGCAGCGCCCTATATATGGCCACCCTGTCCGCGATTCGCTGTAACCCGGTGTTGCGCAGCTTTTATCGCCGGCTGCGGGCGGCAGGTAAACCGGCCAAGGTCGCCATCATCGCAGCCATGCGCAAACTGCTGGTCATCCTCAACGCGATGCTCAAAACCAACTCGCCCTGGAGGCCTCCATGCGCAATCACCGTCTAGCTAACCGGGTTGTCCACAAGTCCACAGGCGGGGTCCTTCCCTGGACCCCACAGCCTGTGGACCCTGTGGGCAACCCGCTTACCTTGACTGCCAACACAGTCGCTCTCCCGAAATTCGGTTCCCCTTCCCTCGAGGGAAGGGGTTAGGGGTTAGGTTCCTATGATCGCTCACGCCGGCGCTGACTTGAAAAACTCCAGCACCGCTTCCTTGTAATGCGGATCGCCAGGCGCGCTCAAATGATCCTGTCCTTCGAGCATCACGAGCTTGCTGCCGGGAATCGATTCATGAAGCAGCTTCGGATTTCCAACCAGCAGATCCTTCGTCCCGATAACAATCATCACCGGCACTCGAATTTTCTTCGCCGCGATTTTCTCCGCAGGGAAATCCTCGCGATTCGATGCCATGATCGCCGCCAATGCCTTCAAGTCGTTGCCGGTAATCTCCGCGAACTGGCGAAACTCCCGCGCGCGCTGCTCCTTCACTTCCGAAATATCTTTCGCGAGCAGCGCATCGACGATCGGCTTGCGGTCGAAGATCGGCGCCGTCGCTGACGGGGCGCCAATTCCACCGAGCACCGCCGCGCGCAGACGCTCCGGATGCAACATCAACAATCCCGTAACGATTCGCCCGCCCATCGAGTAGCCCATGATGAGCGTGCGCTTGATTCCGAGGTGATCCATCAGCCGGATCACATCCTCGCCCATCGTCTCGCCGTCATACGCCGCCGAATCGTGTGGCTTGCCACTCTTGCCATGCCCGCGGCAATCCAGCGCGACGACGTGGTAATGCTGTCCGAGCGCGTCGAACCAACCTCCGCCCCAGTTATGCTCCGCACGCGACGCAAACCCATGCACCAGCACTACAGGCTCGCCCTTTCCGTGTTCCTCGAAATAAATCTGAACGCCATCGGAATCGAAATATGCCATCGTTCAAATCTCCTGTGTCTTGCAGCCATAATCGAATAGCCGCACAATCTGCGCAAATCAAACTCGCACGGAATTTAGATGCCATCGAATCAAAAGCTCGGACTTCAGACTAACGTCGGCGTCGGTGCCGACGCGCTCGCCGGCCGCCTCGCACTGATTCGCGAGGCCGAGGATCTCGGCTACACCTCGTTGTGGATTGCGGAAGTCAGCGGCCCCGACGCTTTCGTCAGCCTCGCCGCGCTCGCGGTCAACACTCGCAAAGCCGAACTGTCGACGGGCGTCATCCCGATTCAGATTCGCACGCCCGGTGCGATGGCGATGGGATTTCTCACGATCAATGAACTCTCAGGCGGACGCGCGATTGCGGGCCTCGGCGTGTCGAGTCCGATCATCGTCGAGCGATGGCACGGCGCGTCGTATCGCAAGCCGGTCACTGCGATGCGCGAGTGCGTCACGATCATGCGCCAGTTGTTCACTGAAGGCCGCTCGAAGTTCCAGGGCGAAGTGTACAAGTCCGACTTCAAGCTGAGCATGCGCATCACCGCACCGCATCCGCCGAAGATTTATCTCGCGGGCCTCAACGCTCCGATGCTTCGACTTGCCGGCGAAGTTGCCGACGGCGTCCTGATGAACTACTCGCCGCCCGAGGCGATCGCGCCGATGGTGCAGCACATTGCCGAAGGCGCCAAGGCCGCGGGCCGCGACCCGTCCGCCGTCGACGTCGGCATCTATATCCGCATGTGCATCACGGAGGACGAGGACAAAGCCGTCGATTCGTTCCGTCGCGAGCTGGCCAGCTACGCGTTCGTGGACAGCTACAACAAGATGTTCACGCGCTACGGCCTCGCTGCGGAGTTCGACGAGGTACGGCGACTCTGGAAACTCGGCAAGCGCGACGAGGCTCCGAAGGCCATCTCGGAAGCGTCATGCCGCAAAATCGCAGTATTCGGAAACGCCAAAGCCGGCCGCGATTTCGTCGCGAGATTCCGCGCCGCTGGCGTCACGCATCCCGTAGTCTTTCCGATTGGGCCAGCCGCCACCACGGCGCGCGACTATCCAAACACGATGCGCGCACTGGCAGGAGCTTAAGGTTCTACTTACCTTTGTAGTTCGGCTTGCGCTTTTCCATGAACGAGCGCGGGCCTTCCTTCGCGTCCTCGGACTTCATTACTTCGCGCGCAATTTCGTTTTCGATTTTGAACGCCTCTTCATATGGACGCCCGGACGTTCGCCGCACCGCCTCTTTGATCTTGCGCACCGCGAGCGGCCCGTTCTGCGCGATCGTTGCCGCGAGTTCCTCCGCCTTCGCGATCAATTCCTCCTGCGGCACGACGTAGTTCACGAGCCCAAGACGCCACGCCTCCTGCGCATCAATCCTGTTGCCGGTCAGCAGAATCTCCATCGCCTTGCAGTAAGGAATCTGGCGTTGCAACCGCGCCAGCGATCCGGCGGCCGGGATGATCGCCCACTTCACTTCCTGCAATCCGAAGCTCGCGTTCTCCGACGCGACTCGAAGATCGGTGCCCTGGATAAATTCCATTCCGCCGGCGATGCAAAATCCGTTGACCGCCGAAATGACAGGCTTGTCCATGTCATAGCCACGCAGCAGCGCGATATCGCCGATCTTGCGGTCCGCGAGCAGCTTGCTGTCCCATTCGTCCTCCGGCTTTCGCGCGCCAGTGAACAGCGGAATCAGCTTGCCCAGGTCGGCGCCGGCCGAGAACGCAACCTTGCCCGCGCCGGTCACGATCGTCGCGCGAACCGCGTCGTCGCTCTCGATCTCCTTCCACGCTGCCGCGAGGCTCACGAGCATTTCCGGATTCAACGAGTTGTGAACCTCGGGCCGGTTGAGTGTGAGATAGGCGACATGACCATGCTTTTCGAAAATCAACGCGGGCATTGTGCGCTCCTTTTCCCTGCTGCGCGACGAAATTATCAACTCGCAGCGGCTCCGCGAAATTACCATCAAACCATCTCCGCGGACCACGCCCTTTACGCGCTGTTTCGAGGACCGTTATGATCGTGTGAGCCTCGCAACCTCGCACCTGCCAAACTCGTACCTGTCAAGGAGGACTCATGAAACTACGCGCCGCATCGATCATAACGCCGCTCCTGCTTCTCATCCTCGTGTCCGCCTACGCGATCGAAACACCGCGTATCGTCCCGCGGATACAGGAAATCCCAAAGCCGATTGGAGAAGTCTTCGCCACCTTGAAGAAATATTTCACCGACGCGTCGAGCCATTTCGAGCTGGTCAGCGCCGACGCGCGAACTCATACCCTAGTCGCCAAGCAGACCGCGACCGACGACCTCACGTGGCGCCACTGGGCGTTCTGCGAGACCGGTCCCGTTCAGATGATCTACAAGTTGCAAGACGGCACTGTAACGGTGACCGTCAAGCTCGAGAAATCTCCTCCGCATTCTACCCTCGCCTCCGTGTCGGCGGATTTCGTGGGCCGTTACGGGCTCGGTGGTAATCAAAGCACTGTCGCGTGCACGTCGAAATTCGTCCTCGAAGACAGCATACTGGCCGCCGCCGGCGCGCCTCCCGCCAAGTGAGTGCCGTAATTTAGATTGAGCGCTGAACCCATTATCACCGCGCCCCCGGCCGCCAGCGAGATCGCGTTTCCCGACGCGCGCCGGCTGCGTTCGCGCGACGTGTTCCGCCTGGTCGCGCGGGTGTGGCCCTTCATCCGTCCCTACCGCCGTCATCTCGTATACCTGTTCCTCGCGACGCTGCCGGCTCTGTTCGGCGGGCTGATCGGACTCAACCTGATGCGCATTTTCTTCGACGTCGTCGGCAACGGCGGCGCACTGACGCGCGGGGAGGCGTGGATGCTTCGTGTGCCGCTGCATGCCGATCGGCGAACCGTGCTCATTCACGCATGCGTCCTCGCCGGCGTCGTGGCGGTGGTCGGCCTGACCTTTGTCGGATTCCTCGTCGGCTACGCGATTTGGATTTTACAGCGCATCAGCAATCTCTTCCGCGTGAATCTCTACACGCGGATGCAGGAACTGAGCGTCCGTTTTCATTCCGAGGAAAAAATCGGCGACGCGATCTTCCGGATGTTCCAGGACTCCGCCGCGATTCCGAGTGTTATCGACGGCTTGATCGTTCAGCCGCTGATTTTCTTTCCCGCTGCCATCGGTTCGATTCTCTACCTGCTCTGGTACGACATGCGGATGGCTCTGATCGTTGCTCTGCTGATGCCGGCGAACTTCGTACTGGCGTGGATGTACGCCGATTCGCTGCGCGCCGCGTTCATCGATGAGCGTGAGACCACGGCCCGCGCGACAACGCGGATCGAGGAAACGCTCGCGTCGATCAAAACCGTCAAAGCCTTCGGCACCGAGGCTCGCGAGGCGAGAAACTACGCGCGCGAGAACTGGGACGCATTCCTTGCCGGCCGCCGCGCACGCCTGATGCTCGCGCGATACCGCGTCATGACTAACACTGTTCGCGGTCTGGCTTACGTCGCTGCCCTGTACCTTGGTGCGACGGAGGCGATCGCAGGCGGCGCTCCGGGTCTCGGACGCGTGGTGCTTTCGCTGGGACTGTTCCAGGCGGCGCTGTGGGTCGTCTCGAACGTCAGCAAGCGCACGAGAAATATCACCGACCAGTGGGGCAGCATGCAGGACGTGGTCGTCGCAATCTCGCGCGTGCTCGAGATGCTCGGCCAAACGCCCGAGCAGAGCGTCAGCAGCGGCAATTCGATTCCGCCAAAATCCGCGACTGCGCTGACCTTCGATCGCGTGACCTTCGGCTACGACCCGCGCACTCCCGTCCTTGCCGACGTGAATCTCGAGGCGCGCGTCGGTGAAATCACTGCGATCGCCGGTCCCAGCGGCTCCGGCAAGAGCACCATCATCTCGCTGGTCGTGAGGTTCTTCGATCCAACGGCGGGCACTATCCTGCTTGACGGCGAACCGATTGCCGGCTTCGAACTTCCGGCGTGGCGCGGAATGCTCTCGGTCGCGCTGCAGGAGAATCCACTGTTCACCGCGACGATTCGCGACAACGTTGCGTACGGACGCCCGAACGCGTCGACGGTCGAAGTTGCCGAAGCGATTCATCGCGCCGGCCTCGGCGACTTCGTTCGTTCACTGCCGGCCGGCCTCGACACGATGCTCGGCGAAAAAGGATCGAAGCTTTCAGTCGGGCAGGCGCAGCGGCTCGGACTCGCGCGCGCGCTTTTGCGCAACGCATCGATTCTCTTGCTCGACGAACCGACCTCCTCGCTCGATGTGGCGACCGAGGACGCGGTGATGGTCGGCCTCCGCGATTGGGTGAATGAAGATCCCACCCGTCGCATGGTGATTCTCGCAACGCATCGTCGCACTACCGCGTCCCGCGCCGATCGAATTTACCAGATTGCCACGGGCCGACTCGTTGCCGCCGACGGATCCATCCTCGACGACGTCCCGATCCGCGAGGTGAGCAATGCCTGACAACGGCGCGCCACGCGACTCCCGCGCGAATCTTCTTTACGCCGGCGAACAGGCTCCGCTCACCTGGCACGAGGCCTGGCGCATCCTCGTCAAGAGTTGGCCGTTCGTCAGCCGCTATCGCCGGCTGGTCGCAATCAAGTGCGTGCTGGTTTTCGTCTCGCTGACCTTTTATCTGATGACGCCGTGGCCGCTGAAAATCGTCATCGACAACGTCATCGACGGCCACCCGCTGACCGGCATTCCATCTGCCATTTTGACGCCGATGGTCGGTTCAAGCCGTAGCGGTCTGCTCATCGCCGTTTCGTTGTTTCTCGTGCTGACCGTGATTCTGATTGGTATGGTTCACGGCGATGCGCAGTCGCTCGGCACCAACGTGAACAGCGGCGGTCTCGACCAGGCCGGCATCACCGCGAACGACGCCAATGAGGGCAGCAGCCTGTGGAACGGCCTGTTCGGCTATCTCGAGTCGCGCATCACGATCGATCTCACGCAGCGGATGAACCAATCGCTGCGCACCGCGATCTACGAGCGATTTTTGCGATCGCCGCTGGCGCTTTACGCGGATCAGAAAATCGGCGACGCAGTCTTCCGCGTGATGTACGACAGCGCGTCGATCGGCCCGGTATTTTATCGCGGCGTGCTCGCGCCAATCATGTCGGTGTTCATGTTCGTTATGGCGATCATCGTGCTCTCGGTACAATTCAGCAACGAGCCGGTGATCATCGCCGTCGCAATTCTGTTTCTGCCGGTGGTCGCGATCGGCAGCACCTTTTTCGGACGCGCGATCCGCGATCAAAGCCAGTCGATGCGCGAGAGCGGCAGCAACGTGATGGCCGCATTCGAGGAACGCGTCGCGCAGGTCCAGCTGATCAAGGCGTTCGGACAGGAGTCGCGCGAGACCGCGGTCGTCGACGCCGCAAGCTGGCAGTCCTTCCGCTCGACGCTTCGCATGCTCGCGATCTTTTTCGTGATGGTGATCGTGCTCGCGCCCGTGTGCTGCGTGCTGATCGGCTACAGCCTCTACTACCTGATGATGCAGGTGATTGCGGGCCGCATGACGCTCGGAGATATCGTCCTGCTCGCGAGCTACGGCGGAATGCTGGCGAATCCGATGGCGATCATCGGCGGCACTTGGGCGTCGGTGCAGGCGTCGGTCGCGGGACTGCGGCGCGTGCATAGCGTGCTCGACAATCTCGCCGAGCCAGTCAGCGACGGACGCGGCGACGGCCTCGGCGCTCGCGTCAGCAACCTTGAATTCAACGGCGTCGCGGTTGGCTACGGCGCAACCACCGTGCTGAGCGGCGTCACGATGTCGATGCGCGCCGGCGAAATGGTCGCGCTGGCGGGTCCGAGCGGATGCGGCAAGACGACGCTCATCCACTCGATCCCGCGTTTCATCGAACCGTCGGCGGGGACGATCGCTTTCGACGGTGTCGATTCGCGCGCCGTCGCGCCCGACACGATTCGCGCGCGAATGGGATTTGTATTCCAGAACGAGTCCCTGTTCTCGACCTCGATCGAAGACAACATCCGCTACGGCAGCGATAGCGTCTCGATGGCGGACGTTCGCGAAGCGGCCGCGATGGCAGGTGCGGCGGAATTTATCGACCGGCTGCCCGACGGTTACTCGACGATGCTCGGGCGGCGCGGCGCGCGCCTGTCGGTCGGACAGAAACAGCGAATCGCGATCGCGCGCGCCCTGCTTCGACGGCCCGAGATCATTGTCCTCGACGAACCCGCCGCACCGCTCGATCCAGCTTCGGAGTCCGACCTCCTGAAAACGCTGGCCGCGCTCGCGCGCGATCGAATCGTAGTCATTGTCGCCCATCGCGCCGGCACGCTCGCCGCTTGCGACAAAGTCTTTTTCATTCACGACAGGACGATTGCCGCCGCCGGCACGCATGCGCACCTGCTCGCGACCGACCGCGACTACCAGGCCTACCTCGCACAATCCGCCGCCGAAATTCCCGCCTGACTCTGGCCCGTCGATTGCTCTTCAAATGACGTCCGCCGTGCTGGCGGTGATGAATTCCGCGCCAGCGGGCGGCGATGGGGTGAGCTCGATGGATTCGACTGTTTCCGAAACAGGCAAGGCGGTGCCCGTTTGGGCGGCGTACAAGCCGGTCGCGAACGTTTTCGACGAAATGATGGACCTCTCCAGCGAGCCGCGATCCGGCTGCCACGGGGTCATCGACACGATGTTCTCGATGCGGCCGGCGCAGTTCACCGAGATTTGCGCGCGCGCCGACCGAATGTTCCGCCGGATGGGCGTCACCTTCAATGTGTACGGCGCCGCCGACGGCTCCGAGCGTATCTTCCCGTTCGATCCGATTCCGCGCGTCATCGACGCCGCCACCTGGGCCACGCTAGAGGCCGGCCTGATTCAACGCGTGCGCGCGCTCAACGCGTTCGTCGCCGACGTTTATGGTGAAGGATGCGTCCTGGCAGACGGCGTCGTCCCGCGCGATCTCGTGCTCGGATGCCCGCAGTTTCGCCGCGCCGCCGTCGGCATCAAGCCGCCGCTCGGTAATTTCGTCACGGTTGCGGGAATCGATCTCGTGCGCGGCGCCGACGGCCGCTTCTATGTCCTCGAAGATAACGTGCGCACGCCGAGCGGCGTTTCTTACGTGATTGAAAATCGCGTCGTCATGACGCGGCTTGTTCCGACCCTGATGCGCGCATCGCGCGTCCGCAGCGTCGAGCGCTATCCGGCGGACCTGCTGCAGTGTCTGAAGGAGCTGTCGCCGTCCAGCAAATCCAATCCAACGATCGCGCTGCTGACGCCCGGCCCGTTCAACTCCGCGTTCTTCGAGCACGTCTTCCTCTCGCAGCAGATGGGCATCGAGCTGGTGGAAGGTCAGGACCTCGTCTGCGTCGACCGCAAGCTTTATATGAAGGACGTTCACGGGCTGCGGCAAATCGACGTCCTCTATCGCCGCATCGATGACGATTTCCTCGACCCTCTAGTCTTCCGTCCCGATTCTCTGCTCGGCGTCGCCGGCCTCACCGCCGTTCTGCGCACGGGAAACGCCGCGATTGCCAACGGCGTCGGCACCGGAGTCGCCGACGACAAGGCCGTGTACGCCTACACGCCCGCGATGATTCGTTACTATCTCGCCGAGGAGCCGATTCTCCCGATCGTCGAGACCTATCTGCTGCGCGATCCTGAGGTTCGCGAGCAGGTGCTGAAAAATCTCGAGCGCTACGTCGTCAAGCCAACCGGCGCGTCCGGCGGTTACGGCGTCGTCATCGGTCCCAAGGCCAGCGAACAGGAACTCGCCGAGTCGCGCGAACGAATCATCAACGATCCATCCGCCTTCATCGCGCAGCCGGTCATCGCGCTCTCTGTTCATCCGACGATCATTCACAACGGAGCTGCCAGCGAGATGAAGATGATGCCGCGGCACATCGATTTTCGCCCGTTCGTGCTGTTCGGCGCCAAGCCGCGCGTGCTCGCCGGCGGTCTGACCCGCGTCGCGCTGCGAGAGGGTTCGTTGATCGTGAATTCATCTCAAGGCGGCGGCAGCAAGGACACCTGGGTGCTCGAGGCCTGATGCTCCGGCGAATCGCGAGTCATCTTTTCTGGACCGCCCGCAATTTGGAACGAGCCGAATGGCGCGCGCGCCTGCTCGACGTCAATTACCATCTGCTGATCGAGAGTCCGCCGCGCGACGCGCAGCCGTGGGCGCCGCTGCTCGCGATTTTCGGCGAGCGCGAACTTTTCGCCGAGTATTACAAGACTGCGGACGACGCCTCGATACTCAACTTCTTCGCGCTCGACACCGACAATCCCAATTCGATCCGCAGTTGCATCAACGCCGCCCGCAATAATGCCATCTCGCTGCGCCATTACATCTCGTCCGAACTTTGGCTCGATCTCAACACGCTCTATCTCAGCGCGCAGGAATGGACGCCTGAACTTTTCATCACGCCCGGCGTGTTCGCGTTCTTCGCCGATCTCAAGGACAGTTTCTATCGCCTGTCAGGCATCCGTCAGGGCACTATCCCGCGCGACATCGCGTACGACTTCATGCAACTCGGCATCATGCTCGAGCGGACCGAAGACGTTTCCCGGATGCTCGACGTCAAGTACCACTTCCTGCTGCCGCGGCTGGAAGACGTCGGCGGCTCGCTCGACATCCTGCAATGGGCCGCGGTGCTGCGCAGCGCGTCGGGACTCGAGGCCTATCGCAAGCGCTTCGGCAATTCGATCAGAATCGACAACGTGGTCGAAATCCTGCTCTTCGATCCGACTTTTCCGCGTTCGGCGCGATTCTCGCTCGCGATACTCGAAACTTCGCTCAACCGCATCCAGAGCCAGGGACCCGAACCTTCGCCGCCTTCCGCACAGCTCGAAGAATTGTTGGAGCTGATGCGCTCGAAGCGTTCGCTCGAGGTGATCAAGTCCGGCCTGCACCAGTTTCTGCTTCAGATTCAGGACGGATGCGCCGCGCTGAGCGACGAGGTCTTTCAACGCTACCTCAGGACCGATTGAATTGGTGCGATGCTGCTGCGGATCTGCCACATTACCCGCTTCGAGTACCAGGCGCCCGCCTACGATTCGCACAACGAGGTGCGAATGCGCCCGCTCGAAAGTGCGGATCAGCGATGCGTCGAGTTTGATCTGGATCTGACCCCCGACGCGTCCACGTTTGAATACGACGACTACTACGGCAATCGCGTTTACGGATTCTCGCTCCACGATCAGCATCCCGAACTGATCGTCGCGGCGAAGTCTCTGGTCGAGCGTGTGCATGCGCCGCATCCTGCCGCGATTCCGACCCCGTTCGGCGAGTTCCTGCTCGAGGACCACGTCCGCAATCGACTCGAGTACGATTTCCTGAACGCGAGCCGTCACGTTCCGTTCAGCGAGCCGATGCGCAAATTCTTCTGGCTGGCGAAACCCGATCCGTCGGAAGACGTGGCCGCGTATGCGAACCGCATCGTCGCCTTTATCCGCGACCAGTTCGTCTACGAGCCCGGGAATGACGAAAGTGCACTCGACGGCCGACGAGATTCTCAGCGTCGGCGGCGGCGTATGCCAGGACTTTGCGCATCTCACGATCGGCGTGCTCCGCCTCGCCGGCATTCCCACGCGCTACGTCTCGGGCTACCTGGCGCCCGCCGCGAACTCCGCCGCATCGAGCATCGGCGCGCAAGCAAGCCACGCATGGCTGGAAGCGCAGCTACCCGGACTGGGATGGACGGGGTTCGATCCGACCAACGGATGCATGGTGGACGAGCGGCACATAAGAGTAGCCATCGGCCGCGACTACTCCGACGTCCCGCCAATGCGCGGCGTCTATCGAAGCCACGGCGGCATGCAATTGATGTCGGTAGATCTGAAAATAGAACCGCTACCGGATCACGCTCGCCCGATCGATCCCAACAACAGCTCCAACCAACAAAACCAGCAGTAACTATTCTTCTAACCTCTCCCCGCAGGGAGAGGTAATTCTTCGCTACCAACTTCCTAAAAGGGACGAAGTCCCGCATCTGATCTTAATATTGGGTGCAGGGGTCACCCCTGCCGAAGGAAGCGTGAAACCCACCGCGGGTTTCACATTCAATTAAATGATTTCTCCTACCCCTCGACGCCCAGCGCGAGCGGCGGCATCGCCGTCGATTCCTTCTCCTGCTTCCTGCCCTTGAGCAGCCGGCGCGACCACGCCTTTGCGATCAGCTTCAGCAACGACGCCTCGAACAGCGCCGACGGCGGCTTCATCATGTTGATCACTTCACCGATGCGCTCGCCAATAGCTGGATCGTCGTTGGCGACCTGGAACATTTTGCTGACCAAAGGATCCATCACGCGGCTCATCAACGGACGCTTGCCCTCTGTGCCCGGCACTCTGAAATCTGACGCGGTCGCGAGTCCCCACGGCTCGGCCTGGAAGCGCGCCTGCGCAGCGAAGAATTTTCGCGGGACCTCGACGTCGTTGATGCCGTTCTTTTCGAGGCACTCGCCGAGCATCAGCGCCGACAACGCGCCCGACGTCATCCCCTGTCCATAGACGGGATTGAATGCGCATGACGAGTCGCCGAGCGCGACGAAGCCGTCGAGCCGCGCGCCCCATTTGTCATAGTGCCGCCAACGGTTCGCCATCTGCCGATACGAGTAGACCTGCGACATCGGTTCCGCGAGCGCGACTTCCTCGGCGATTATCGGCGAGCGCAATTTCGCCAGCATGGCGGTGAATTCGGCCTCGTCGCTTGGCGGATAATGTCCTCCGATCCCCGCCAGCGAGACAATCATTCGATTGCCTTCGACCGGGAACAGCACGCCCGCGGTCGAGAAACTCTCCGCAATCGGATCGATCCATATCCCCTTCCACCACCAATCCTTCGGGCGCCGCTCGGGATTCGTCTTGTACCATCGCGACGCGTACCCGGTATGCGAATCGACGACAGTCTCGGGCGGCAACGGCAAGCCCATCGCCTCGATCCACGACGGAACCTTGGTCGTGCGTCCGCTCGCATCGACAACCAGGTCTCCGTTCAGAGTGAATGCAGCCCCGCCGTCGCGCGGATTCACTTTCACTCCGCTCACCCGGAACGCATCGCCGCGCACCGTTTCGAATCCAACCGCTTCGGCCCGTTCGATCAGCTCGATATTTGGAATGCGACGAAGCAACTCGCGCGCGGTCTCCTCGATCAGCACGCGGCTCGCGAAGAGCGTCGTGATCGAGTTCGGACGCCGCTCGGCCCATCCGTCGGCCCTGAGCGCGGCAAAATCGCGACCGAAATTTATCTCGATCGCGCCGCGCTCGAGCATCGTCTTCTCAAAACCCGGGAACAGCCGATCCAGCTCGAGCCGTCCACGCATCAGCAACGCATGAACGTGCCGACTCTGCGGAACCCCGGGCCGCTCATGCGCACCGACAGGATAAGCATCCCGATCGATCACGGTAACTTTGTCGTAGAATTTGCTCAGCACGCGCGCAGCACAAAGCCCAGCCATGCTACCGCCAATCACAATTGCATGTGTATTTCCCATCTAGTTTTTCTCGATCCTCTTCGCGGGATTGTTCCCCTTCCCCGAGGGAAGGAGTTAGGGATCAGGTTCCTGCGCTTCATCCCGGTTTGAATTTTCTTTTCGCTGAGCCCGTTCAAAATGATGTCCAAAGTCTGCGCGACTCCCCCTTCGACATCGATCTTTCCGTCTTGCCGCACCCACGTGTAGATGAGCGCGAAGAACGCCGAACATGCGGTCAGAGCCGCAACCGTTGGATCCGTCCGCCGGCGAAACTCGCCGCTCTTCTGCCCGCGCCGGATAACCCCCGCCAGCAGATTGACCAGATCCGCCGCGCTCTCGTCGTGTTCGCTGAGAACGCGCGGCCTGGCCAGCACTTCGCGCATCACCAGCCGCACAACGTCGGGATGCCGCACGTCGCGCTCGGCGAGCATCTTGAATGCCATCCGAAGCGTCGCGGTCGCACTGCCGCGATACGCGCCAATTGCGGCAGCGAGCTCGTCGTTGGCGCGCTCGCCATACTCGATCAGCAGAGCTTCCTTGGCTGGAAAATGCAGAAAAAAAGTCGCGCGCGCCACGTCGGCGGCGTCGCAGATATCCTCGATCGTAACCGAATCGAAACCGCGGCGCACAAATAAATTCATCGCGGCGTTGTAAATATCAGCGCGAGTGCGGCCCTTCTTGCGCTCACGCCGCGAGATCGGCGTCGCGGCAACGGCGTGAATACTGGAGCTTTCGATATACTCAGCCATATAACTAGACTCCAGTCTATTAACTGACTGCGATACACGAAGCAAGGGCGGATAGTTCGCCTTTGGTCCGCGCAGCACGCCCTGTTAAACTTGAACGAAAGAGACTCACTGAATCCTTTGGCGAAGAAAAACAAAACTGAAGACGCGGCCGAAAAGCCGCGCGTCGTCGTCGACTTCGAGCTGCTCCGCAGTTTCGCTGCGCAGAATTTTCGCGATCTCGGCGGACATCCGGTCGCCAATCAGCGCCGTGTGCGTGCCGGCAAGATATTTCGCTCGTCGCATCTCGCCGAAGTCCCACCCGAAAGTCCCATCAGTCAGCTGAAACTTCGCACACTCGTCACTCTTCAGAGCCGCGCCGAAGTCAAACACCTGGGCTCGCCGGTTCCCGCCGCGCGCAGCGGCGTACGATGGGAGCACATCCCGATGGGCGACGAATGGTTCAACGACCAGGGCTACACGCGCGTTGCACCGGAGCCCGGCCGCGAGCATCTCGCACTCGTGATGCACTTTCGCCACGACTGGCGCCGCTTCTTCAAGCTGCTCGCCGAGCGCGACGTTTATCCCCTGCTCTTCCATTGCTCGGCCGGCCGCGACCGCACGGGAGTCGGCGCCGCGATGCTGCTCTCGATGCTCGGGGTCGAACGCGATCGAATCGTCGCCGACTTTCTCGAAAGCAACCTGGTCTTCAAAAAGATTCCGCTCGCAGCCGAGCAACTCGATCCCGTCTTCGAATTGATCGACGAGAACGGCGGCATCGAAGGCTTCATGCGCGAGGTGATTGGCCTCGACGCACGCGAACTCGCGATCATTCAGGAAGACTTGCTGGAAGATCTGAACGATCAGGCAGGCAGGTAGCCGTCGCGCAGCAGCGACTTCGCGATGATCATCCGCTGCACTTCGCTGGTGCCCTCGCCGATTTCCGAGAGCTTGGCGTCGCGCATGTAGCGCTCGACCGGGAAATCGGTGACGTAGCCGTAGCCGCCATGAATCTGCACGGCTTTGATCGTTGACCACATCGCGGTTTCCGATGCGAACAGCTTTGCCATCGCCGCTTCGCGCGCAAACGGCTTGCCCGCATCCTTGAGCGCGGCGGCGCGGCAGATGAGCACCCACGACGCGTCGATTCGCGTCGCCATGTCGGCGAACATCCACTGGATTGCCTGGAACTCGGCAATCTTTTTGCCGAACTGCCCGCGCTCGAGCGCGTATGCGCGCGCTTCTTCGAATCCGCCGCGCGCGATTCCCGCCGCGAACCCCGCGATTCCGATTCTGCCCGCTTCGAGCACCTTGAGAGTCTGCCGATAGCCCGCGCCGAGCTCGCCGACGAGGTTGCGCGCCGGCACCGTGACATTTTCGAAGATGACTTCGGCGGTGTCGGATGCGCGCAGTCCCAGCTTCTCGATTTTCTTTCCGTTCGAGAGCCCCGCAGTGCCGCGATCGACGATGAACGCCGACACGCCGTCGCGCCCGCGTGCCTGATCGGTGATCGCCATCACGACATATACGTCGGCAATCGTGCCGTTGGTGATGAACATCTTCGAGCCGGTGATCGAATAGTTGTCGCCGATGCGCGTCGCCTTCGTGTGCATCGCGGCGGCGTCGGAACCGGAACTCGGCTCGGTCAGGCACCATGCGCCGAGCTTCTTCGCCTGCAGCATGTCGGGAACGTAGTGATTGCGCTGATCGTCGGACGCGAACCCGGCGATGTGCCCGGTCGAGAGCGACATGTGCGCGGCGCACGTCAGTCCGATCGACGCGTCGTAGCGCGAGAGTCCCTCGACGACCAGCACCTGCGAAAGAGTATCCGCGCCGCCGCCGCCGAATTTTTCCGGAAACGCGACGCCGAGAAAGCCAAGCTGGCCGAGCTGCTCGACGATATGCCGCGGGAAGGTCTCTTCCTTATCCCACTTGGTCGAGTGCGGCTTGATCTCGCGCTCGGCAAAATCGGTGAGCGTTTCGCGGATGCGCCGCTGCTCTTCGGTCAGATCGAAATTCATTTGAACCTAAGCGCGGGCCGCGACGTTGTCGCGCACCCACTTGACGATATCTTCCGTTGACGCGCCCGGCGTGAAGATTTGCCGCACGCCCTGTTGCTTGAGCTTCTCGGCGTCGTCGTCGGGAATGATCCCTCCGCCGAAAACCGCGATCTCGCCGGCGCCGCGCTCTTTCAGCAGGCGCATGACCTCGGGGAACAGCGTCATGTGCGCGCCCGAAAGTACGCTGAGCCCGACCGCGTCGGCGTCTTCCTGCACGGCGGCCTCCGCGATCATTTCGGGCGTCTGATGGAGCCCGGTGTAGATGACCTCGAAGCCGCCGTCGCGCAGTGCGCGCGCGATTATTTTCGCGCCGCGATCGTGGCCGTCGAGTCCGGGTTTCGCGACCAGAATTCTGAGTCTCTTTTCCGCCATCGCCTAAATCCAGCCTGGGTCTGTGTACACGCCAAACTCCGTGCGAAAGATATCGCATACTTCGCCGACAGTCGCGTCGCGCCGCACCGCCTCGCAAATCGGTTCCATCAGATTTTCGCCGGAGCGGCACGCCTCAGAAACGCGCGCGAGCGCTTCCTTGACCGCGACGGAGTTTCGTTCGCGCTTGACCTTGCGCACGCGCTGAATCTGCCGCTCTTCGATCTCGGGATCAATCTTGAGCGTCGCGATCGGAATCTCCTCGGGGATCGAATACTTGTTGACGCCGACCACCGTCTTGATCCCCTGCTCGAGCTGACGCTGAAAGTGAAATGCGGCCTCGGCGATCTCGCGCTGCGGATAGCCGGTCTCGATTGCCTTGACCATCCCGCCCATCTCGTCGATGCGCCGAATATAGTCGTTGGCCTCGCGTTCCATCCTGTCGGTCAGCGCTTCGACCGCGTAGCTGCCGCCGAATGGATCGATCGTATTCGTCACGCCGGTTTCTTCGGCGATAACCTGTTGCGTGCGCAGCGCGACCATCACCGCCTGCTCGGTCGGCAGCGCGAGCGTCTCGTCCATGGAATTGGTATGCAGCGACTGGATTCCGCCGAGCACTCCCGCCAGCGCCTGGATCGCCACGCGCACCACGTTGTTGATCGGCTGTTGCGCGGTCAGCGACGCGCCCGCGGTCTGCGCATGCGTCCGCAGCATCATCGATTTCGGATTCTTCGCACCGAAACGATCCTTCATGATTCGCGCCCACATCCGGCGCGCGGCGCGGAGCTTGGCGACCTCCTCGAGAAAATCGTTGTGCAGATTCCAGAAGAACGACAGCCGCTGCGCGAAGTCGTCGACGGCGATTCCACGCTTCACGGCCTCATCGACGTAGCAGATACCGTCGGCGATCGTGAACGCCAACTCCTGCACGGCGGTCGAGCCGGCCTCGCGGATGTGGTAGCCCGAAATCGAAACGGCGTGCCAGCGCGGAACTTTGCGCGCGCAGAACTCGATCATGTCGGTGACGATTCTGAGCGCCGGGCGCGGCGGGCAAATCCATTCCTTCTGCGCGATGTACTCCTTGAGCATGTCGTTCTGAATGGTGCCGCCGACGCGATCCCACGGAATTCCGTTGCGCTCGGCCACCACCAGGTACATCGCGAGCAGGATCGATGCAGAACAGTTCACCGTCATCGAGGTGCTGACCCGGTCGAGCGGAATCCGATCGAACAGCGTCGCCATGTCGTAAACTGTCGAGACCGACACGCCCTCGCGTCCCACTTCGCCGAGCGCGCGTTCGTGGTCGGCGTCGTAGCCCATCAACGTCGGCATGTCGAATGCGGTGGAGAGTCCGTCCTGGCCCTGGCCCAGTAAAAAATGAAAGCGCGCGTTGGTGTCCTCGGCGAGTCCGAAGCCGGCGAACTGGCGCATCGTCCACAAGCGCCCGCGATACATCGAGCCGTACACACCGCGTGTGTACGGAAACTCGCCGGGATTACCGAGCGTGTCGTCGTACGATCCGGTCACGTCGTCGGGCGTGTAGAGCGGGTCGAGCTCCATGTCGGACACGGTCGAGAAACGCACCGGACGCTCGCTCGCCTGCTTGTAGGTCGTCTCGAGCCATTTCTTTTTGTTGCTCACCAAACGATCCTCACCGATTTTCGAGCACGCTGCCCGCGATAACGAGCCGCTGAATCTCCGACGTTCCTTCGTAGATCTCGGTAATCTTGGCGTCGCGGAAAAAGCGCTCGACCTTGAACTCCTTGGTGTAGCCGTAGCCGCCGTGAATCTGCACCGCCTCGGTCGCCGACTTCATCGCGGTTTCCGCCGCGAACAATTTCGCCATCGCTGATTCCTTGGTGCACGACTCGCCGCGATCTTTCAGCGTCGCTGCGCGATGCGTCAGCAGACGGGCCGCGTCGATCTCGACCGCCATGTCGGCGAGCTTCCACTGAATCGCCTGATACTGCGCGATCGGCTTGCCGAACGTCAGCCGCTCCTGCGCGTACTTCAACGACGCCTCGAGCGACGCGCGCGCGATTCCGAGCGCCTGCGACGCGATCCCGATCCGGCCGCCGTCCAGAGTCTTCATCGCGACCTTGAATCCCTGCCCTTCTTCGAGCAGCAGATTCTCGCGCGGCACGCGCATATCGGAAAAACTCAACTGCGCGGAATGTGCGCCGTGAATTCCCATCTTGTCTTCGACCCGCGTGACCGCCCATCCCGGCGTATCGGTCTCGACAGCAAACGCGCTGATCCCGTGATGGCCCTTGTCGGGCTGCGTCATCGCAAACACGATCGCGACCTTCGACTGCGGCGCATTGGTAATGAAATTCTTGGTGCCGTTGATCACGTACGAATCGCCGTCGAGCACCGCGCGCGTCTTCTGCCCGGCAGCGTCGGACCCCGCCTGCGGCTCGGTCAAGGCGAAGCATCCAAGCCAGTCGCCGGTCGCCATCTTCGGCAGAAAATGACTCTTCTGCTTGGCGGTGCCCAGTCCGAGAATCGGCCACGACGCGAGCGAGCAGTGCGCCGACATGATGACCGCCGTCGAGGCGCATTCCACCGCGAGCTCCTCGAGCACGAGTGAATACGCAACGTGATCGAGGCCCGCGCCGCCGTACTGCTCGGGAAGGAAGATGCCGAGCATCCCGAGCCGCGCGAGTTCGTCGATCGCTTCGGCGGGATATCGATGAGAGCGGTCGGCCTCGACGCCGATTGGCCCGAGCTTCTCGCGGGAGAAGCGGCGGGCAACGTCGCGAGCGCCGCGTTGCGCTTCAGTGAGTTCCAGATCCATTTCGATCCATATGTAGCTTAGAGTGATGGGCGGGGTCGATAGAAACCGCGCGCCGATTTTACACCTCGCTCTGAACGATCGCTCTGACTGATTGCTCAGGGATCTAGTGCCGCGGAGGCCCGTCAACCGCAGGCACTACGCGGATTGAACCGGCTCGGGTCCCTCGGAATGTCCGAACGGTCATCTGATTCTGTCTCGCGTCAACCATCACGGCGCCGTCGAGGTCGGTGCGCAATCAGGATGGCGCCGGCTTCGACGTAACGCTCGACGACCACGTCCGCGGGGAAATGAAAATTGTTCAAGTATCCGTCCGAGATTACTGCGGCCTGCGGATGCACCGCGGCGATGAATGCCGCCGTCGAGGAAGTCGCGCTGCCATGATGCGGTACCTTCAGTATCGTCGCGTGAAGGTCGACGCGATTTTCGATCATCGCGCGCTCTCCGGCCGACTCGATATCGCCAGTGAACAGAATTGACGTGCTGCCGAAGCTGAATCGCAAGACCATCGAGCTGTTGTTGTGCGACTTTGCGATGGCGGCGTTGCCATTGAGCGACGAAATCGCAACGCCGCCGACAGCTAGCGAGCGGCGCCTTCTTGAGCACCTGCACCGTCGGAATTTTCGCGCGTTCGAGGTCGTCCATAAAGCGTGAGTAACTGACGTCGAGGCTCGACACGCCGGTGGTCCAGAACGCGCGCGGCGCGAAATTCATCGCGATAAAATCCAGACCGCCGAAATGGTCGAGGTCGGGATGGCTCAGAGCAATGTAATCGACGCGCATGATTTTCTGCGACCACAGGTACGGCGCGACAATTCTCTCGCCCGCGTCAAAGCCGCCATAGGAGCCACCGCCATCGATCAGCATCACGCGTGAGCCGGGAAATCGCACGACCGCGCCGTCGCCCTCGCCCACCGACAGAAACGTCACGCGCAAGTCGGGATTGAAGAAGCGATCGTAGGTCCAGTATCCCGCGTCAATCGTCAGCACGACTGCGAGCGCAATCATGCATCGCGCACGCCATCCGAATCTGTGCGCGCGGATCCGTGTTGCCGGGAATCTCGTCGCGCGATCGCTTTCCGGTTATCGCGACCGCAAGCGGGGCGAGCAACCAGAGTCGCCAGGAACGCGTACGCGATTGTGAGTTCGAGAATTGTCGGCGTGAAAATGCGGAACCACGCGAATGGCCAATCGACGAACCAGGCAGCCAGCCAGTTGCCCGCCGCGAGCGCGCTCGCACCGAATAGCAGGATCGGGCGCGCGGCCGGCTCCGAAAAGAAACTCAACGCCGGCCGCGATCAGTCCGCTGACGGTTGCGCCGAACGCCATGATCGGCACCACGACTGCGTTCGCGACGATTCCGACAATCGCGAACTGGTTGAAGTGGTACGCGGTGAGAGGAGCTGTCCCGACCATCGCCCAAAACGACACCGCGAGATAGCCGGTCGGCGCTTCAATAAATCGCCAGCGTGGCGACGGCGGTTCGCCGCGAAGCCTGCCAAGGCGTTTTCGGCGAGCGAACCAAGCGGTACATCGGCGCATGCCGAGTACGATCGCAATCACCGACGCGAACGATAGCTGAAACCCGATGTCGGCGGTCGAGCCGGGAAGCGCGACGCAAATCACGATTGCAGCCAGCGCCAACGAAGCGATCGATTCGCGAGAACGATCGATAGCCACGGCCAGCATGTACGCGAGCACCATCGTCAGCGCACGCACCGTCGACACGTGATGCCCCGCGATCGACGCGTACGCGCACACCGCAATCATCGCGGCGAGCGCGGCCACCTTGTTCGCGTAACCGCGGTTCGCGAGCCCGGGAAACAGCATCATCGCAAGACGCACAGCGGCGAACATCGCGGCCGCCACGATGCTCAAGTGCAGGCCGGAGATAACCAGCAGATGCGCCATCCCGGTGCGCGCGAACGTTTGCCGAAGCGGCTCGCCGATCTCGCCTTGATCGCCGATCACCAGCGCGCGCATCTCGGCGTTTTCAGGATACGCGAGATTGCGATCGAAGAACTCGCCGATGTGCGTCCTTATCGATTCAATCTGGCTCGCAGGAAAGATCGAACGATGCCCGATGATTTGAAATCGCGCCGAACCGAGCGAATTTTTCGGCGCGGTCATCGTGGCGTCGATGCCGTCGCGCCGCATGAGTCCCACGTAATCGAACTCGCCGGGATTCCCGTAGTTGCGCGGAAAATGAATTCGCGCACTCAGACGGATTTCGTCGCCCAGCTTGAACACGCCGCCACCGAGCACTGCGATTCGAACATTGCCGCTCGACTTCGACGTTGTACCGCCCTGCTCTGCGGCCCGCTCGACCTTGACGTACAGCCGATCGCCATAGGCTTCGTGCTCGGTCTCGCGATACACGCGTCCCTCGATCGTGACGCGCGAACCCTCGACCATCGTCGCGACGCTATGCGCCTTGCGCGGCGGTTCGAGCACATTCGCGACCGCAACATTAGCGGCGAGCACGATCGCCAGGTACGCCGCTGCGAGACCGAGGCGTCGGTCGGGAACTGAGGAACGCGCCGAGTGCTGCGAGGGCAAGCGTCGATGCGAGCCACAGCGGAATCGCGACATGGAAATTACCGAGCGCATCGCCGGTGACGATCGAGATCGCAACCAGGTAGATTGGCGCGACCCGCTCCACCAGGCTGACCGCCGGAATCGGAGGCAGGATCTCGCGAGACCTGGCCGATTCCAGTCCGACGGGTCGCGAGACTGAGCGTCTTACGGAAAGTGCTCCCGCAGCGATAAGTACGCACTCCTTTGCGCATCAACGGCGGCGTGCGGTCAGTGTTGACTCGGAGATTATGCGCCAACACAAGCAGATAGCGCGACCAGGATATGTGCTCGAAAGAACTTTTGCGTCAGTCGCGCACGGGCGAATCATTGACTGGCGGGCTGGCATCCTCGGCAGGAATCGCGGGCGGTTCGAGCGGCAGATCCGGTTGGTCCCCGGGCTCGGCGGATTCTTCGACGTCGAGCAGCGCCGTCATTTCGTCGAGATGCCGGCGAATCTCGGCTGCGAGTTCGCGGTTGAGTCCCTTGACCTCCGCGATCTCATCGACGGTCGCCTCGCGAATCCGCTTGAGGCTGCCGAAGTGACGGAGCAACGCGCGCCGACGCACCGGACCGATGCCCTCGATATCGTCGAGCACCGAGCGCAGCCGCGCGCGACGCCGCAGTTCGCGGTTATAGGTGATCGCAAATCGATGCGCCTCGTCGCGAATCCGCACCAGCAGGAACAGCGCGGTCGAGTTCTTCGGCAGCACGATCGGATCCTTGCGCCTGGGAACGAAGACGCGCTCCTCGGATTTCGTCACTTCTTTTTCGCGCCGGTCGTTCAGCACATGCTGCTTGGCCAACGAGACGCAATCGATCTGATCGAGCAGCCTGAACTCGCGCAGTACTTCGAGCGCGACGTTGAGTTGTCCTTTGCCGCCGTCGATCACCCACAAATCCGGGTACACGTTTTCACGCACCGCGCGCTCGAGCCGGCGCTTCAGAACTTCGTACATGCTGGCGAAGTCGTCCTGTCCTTCGAAGCTGCGAATCCGGTAGCGGCGGTAGAGATTCTTGCACGGCTCGCCTTCGTCGAACGTGACTTGCGATCCGACCACCATCGAGCCTTGCAGATTCGAAATGTCGTAGCATTCCATCCGCTTGGGCGTGTTGCGCAGACCGAGCTTGACGCGGAGATCCTCGAGCATCTGCTCGCGCGTTTTTTCGTTATCGCGGCGCGAGGCAAAACTCTGGCGCGCATTGTCCATCGCCATTTCGAGCAGGCGGAGCTTCTCGCCGCGCTGCGGCACGATGACTTCGCATTTCTTTCCGCGCCGCTCTGAGAGCAGCTCCGCGCGCACGTCCGCATCTTCGAGCTCGACCGGCACGATCACTTCGTCGGGAATATTGCGCGCGCCCGAGTAATACTGCGTGAGCAGATCCGAAAGGATTTCTTGCACGGGAAATTCCAGGTCCTGGAAGCTCCATCCCTGCGTGCTGGTCAGCTTTCCGCCGCGCACGATCAGCACGATCGCCTCGATGTAGCCGCCCTCGCGATAGATTCCGAACACGTCCTGATCGATTCCCCAGTGATGCAGCACGGTCTGGCGCTCGACGGTTTTCTCGATCGCCTGCACGCGGTCGCGAATTCGCGCCGCATCCTCGAATTCGAGCCGTGACGCGTGATCCTTCATCTGTTCGCGCATCTCGCGGAGCAGCTCGAGATTTTTTCCTTCCAGCAGCATCTGCGCCGCATGCAGATGGCGATCGTATTCTTCGCGATCGACCGGCAAACAGCACGGCCCGAGGCATCGCTTGATCTGATATTCGAGGCATGGGCGCGAGCGATTGCGGAAGACCGCGTCGGTGCAGGTGCGCAGCGGAAAAACTTTGCGGATGACGTCGATAGTCTCGCGCAGTCCGTCGGCCGAGCCGAACGGGCCGAAGTAGCGGCCGCCGTCCTTGACAATCTTGCGGGTGACGGTGATTCGCGGCCACGCGTGATTCGTGATCTTCGCGCTCAGGTACGATTTGTCATCTTTCAGGCGGATGTTGTACCTGGGCTTGTACTGCTT
Organism: uncultured delta proteobacterium; assembly: GCA_963733715.1. Lineage (GTDB taxonomy): Bacteria > Desulfobacterota > Binatia > Binatales > Binataceae > Binatus. The sequence goes on along the minus strand of CAVTEN010000020.1, from coordinate 249,674 downwards.
GATCAGGTTGTTCTCGAGGATCAGCGCCTCCTTCTCGCTCGCGGTGACGATGGTGTCGAAGTCGCGCACCCGTTTCATCAGGAAGCGCACCTGGAAGCGCCCGTCGCCGCCCTCGCGAAAATATGCGCGCACGCGAGAGCGCAGCGACTTCGCCTTGCCGACGTAAAGCACCTTGCCCGCGCGATCGCGCAGCAGGTAGATGCCGGGTTCGGTCGAAGTGGCCGCCAACTTCTGATCGATAGAGGCCGATTCGTCCTCGAGGACCAGCGCCTCGCCGCTCTGCGCGGGCGCATCTTTGGGATACTCGATTAGCGAGTCGTACTGCGGGCCGGTCGCCTTCTCGCCGGCGGGTTCAAGCGGAGCGTCGTTGACGTCGCGCTTGTCGTTTTCGTCTTCGTCTTCGGGGAACATGAGCGGAATCATTATATCATCGCGGCGCTGGGATCGGTTTCTCTGCAAATCATGGGTGACGCCCGGCAACCTAACCCCTAACCCCTTCCCGAACGGGAAGGGGAACCGGAGCGGAGAGAGATTGAGCGTGTGCTAGAGAACCCTCGTCTACCGCAAAATAACGGCGGTCGCCGTTGACAGTGATAGAACGACCGTACTATACAAATAGCGCGATCGTTCTATGAAACCAGCCGTTCTTTATCGAACTCATCAGGCCGCACGGACGCGGCGTCAGATACTGCGCGTCGCGATGGATATTGCTTCCGCTGAAGGACTCGAAGGGCTGTCGATTGGGCGGCTCGCTTCAGATCTGAAAATGAGCAAGACGGGAGTCTTCTCCCATTTCGGTTCAAAACGGGAACTGCAGCTCGACACGGTAGAAGCGGCGAAAGAGGTTTTTCGTCGAGCGAATTGTTCAGCCTGCGCTCATGGAGCCTCGCGGGACAATGCGTCTGACCGCGATGCTCTACAAATGGCTCGAGTACGTGGAAAAGATTGTGTTCCGTGGCGGGTGCTTCTTCGCCGCCGCGTCCGCCGAGTTCGACAGCCGGCCAGGCGCGGTCCGGAATCAGATCGCCTTGCACACCAAGGCGTGGCTGGTCGGGCTGGAAGACGAGATTCGATTTGCGATCTCGAACGGGCAATTCCGTTCGTCGGTTGATGCCGCCCAGCTGGCCTTCGAACTTCATGCCTATGTGCAGGAGGCCAATTGGGCCTTCAAGTTGTTCAATGACAAATCTGCATTTGAGCGCGCTCGCCGCGCGATCGCTCGCGGAATCTCAGAGGCATCGAGCGAGTCTGCTTACAACATTGTCAATCCAAGGGAGTAACGAAGATGAACCAATCGATCCCGGACAGTCAGAAGCTGCTGCGAAATTCATTAATCGGGAACGCGCTGTTCTCGATGCTCTCCGCCTTGGCCATTCTCGCGTCGACAGGATGGCTGGCAGAGTTTCTCGGCCTTCGCGACCACATTGTCCTGACGGTTTTGGCAATCTCGCTGACGGGATACGCCGTCATTCTGCTGATCAACGCGCGCAGGCCGAAAATCAAAATCAGCGACGCGTGGATGGCAGTGATCATGGACGCGATCTGGGTGATAGGCAGCTATGCGCTGATTTTCGTCGTGCCTTTCACGTTCGACGGGAAGTGGCTGATCGCAGCCGTCGCGGAAATTGTTTTCGTCTTCGCTATATTGCAGTCGTTCGGTATTCGCCGCGTCATGAAGAGCGAGCAGACCACGTGAGCCCTGCGCATTGCGATCGTTGCGCTACCCGAATCGGCTGATTCATTGCTATTGAGATTTTACGATTCACTTAAAATACCGCGCGACCGGATGCGCGCAGGAGAATGGCAATGGGCAGAATCCAGGGAAAAGTTGCAGTGATTACCGGGGCCGCGAGCGGGATGGGGCGTGCGACTGCGCTTCTCTTCGCGAAGGAAGGAGCGAGCGTGGTTCTTACCGATTTGAATGCGCATGGAGGAGAGACCGCGGTGGCAGAATGCGCAGCGGCAGGAGGACGCGCGGTATTTCAGCGCACCGACGTGACCAGTGAGGCCGACATCAAGTCGGCGGTCGCGCGCGCGGTCAAGGAATTCGGCCGCCTGGATATCATGTTCAACAACGCGGGCGTCGCGGGCGCGGTCGGGCCGATCGAGAAAGTAGAATCTGCGGACTGGGATCGCACCGTCGCAGTGCTGCTCCGCGCCGCATACCTCGGCATGAAGTATTCGATTCCCGAGATGCGCAAAGCGGGCGGCGGATCGATCATATCGACGGCGTCGGTCGCGGGACTTCGCGGCGTCGGCTATCTCGCCGCATACAGCGCGGCCAAGGCGGCGGTCGTGAATCTGACGCAGGCAGTAGCGATCGAAGTCGGGCACGACAAGATTCGCGTCAACTGCATTTGCCCCGGCGGCGTCAACACTCCGCTGATCCATCGCGGAGTTCCGGGCGGCGAGGAACGATCGGAGAAGTCGATGGCCAGGATGCAGCCGATACCGCGCGCCGGAAAGCCTGACGACATCGCCACGATGGCGCTCTTCCTCGCGAGCGACGAGGCGGACTGGATCAGCGGGACCGCGATGGTGGTAGACGGCGGAATCAATACCGGCAACGCGCGCTTCCGGCTGGCGGGACTGCCGGACAGCGGCTTTTCGGGCCCGTCATTCGAGATGTGATCGGCACCATTAGCGGCTTCGAGACGCGGTCTGATACTTACGAACGATGCGGGTCGCGCGCGTTGCGTGGCTTCGTAATTTTTCAAGCAGAGGGAAGTCTGAAATGGATAGGCTCAAGGGCAAAGTGGCTGTAATCACGGGTGCGGCGAGCGGAATCGGACGCGCGACTGCTATCAAGTTTGCGGGAGAAGGTGCGGCGGTCGTGATTGCGGACCTTAATATCGAAGGCGGCGAAGCCGCGGTTCGCGATTGCAAGGAGAACGCCGGGCGCGCGGTCTTCCAGAAGACCGACGTCTCCGCCGAAGCAGAAATTAAGGCGCTCATCGCGCGCGCCATCACGGAGTTCGGGCGTCTCGACATCATCTATAACAACGCCGGAATCGGGGGCGCGGTCGGGCCGCTCGAACAAATCTCGGTCGAAGACTGGGACAAGAGCCAGGCGGTGTTGCTTCGCGGCGTGTTCCTTGGGATGAAGCACGCGGCGCCTGAACTGCGCAAAGCGGGCGGCGGCTCGATAATCTCAACGGCGTCGGTCGCGGGCATCCGCGGCTTCAACGGCTTGCATGCCTACTGCGCGGCGAAAGCCGGCGTCGTCAACCTGACGCGTTCGGCAGCGCTGGAATTCGCCAAGGATAAAATCCGCGTCAACTGCATCTGCCCCGGCGGAATCAACACGCCGATCCTGCATCGCAATCAGCCGGGCGCGAAAGAAGCGATGGAACAATGGATGGCGAAGGGGCAGCCGATTCCGCGCGCGGGGCATCCGGAGGATATCGCCGGGATGGCATTGTACCTCGCCAGCGATGATTCGGAATTCGTCACGGGGCAGGCGATGATCGTGGACGGCGGGCTGACTACAGGCAGCCAGTTCGCGCCGCTCGACCAGGCCGCAGCAGCGCAGACGATGCCTCCTAGCAGTTTCTCAGGCCCGTCGTTCCAAAGCTGACGGGCGCTCGTGATTTTGCGGCTGCGAGTCATAAGCGTGTTGGTTGTAACAGACAACCTATCAAGAAAGTGGCAAAGAAAATGATAATCGCCTGCGCGGCGGCCGGAGGGGTGACCCCTGCACCCAGTGTGAAGCGCAAAGTTGCGCGCGGCGCGCTACTTTGCTCTCAGGGGCGGTGACTCGATGGTGGTGTGCGTGCAAGTGCGCTGTTCGGCTTTCATCCATCAGGGTGCGCGCAGCGCATTATCAACTAACCCCTTCCCGCGCGGGAACGGGAACCAGATTAGAAAGAATGCTTATTGGAGGCGCCAGGGGGAACGCTCGGACCATCCCTGGAGAATACTAGTGGCCCACGACGTTGGTTTGTTGGTGTGACATGACGTGCAGGGGTTTGGGATGCCGTATTTTTCGGTCGAGGCTGGCGAGATAAACCGGAACGTGTGCGCGTGCACGTAGGAGCCTGGAACTCCTTCGGTCTCGATCGCTGGCATGTGGCAATCTACGCAGCGGCCTCCCGGAGTTCCTTCTTTGTGATGGGTATGTTGCTCGATTGTGGCGGTGCGCGGGCCGTTCGGAGACGTCGGCCCGTGGCATTCGAGGCATAATTTTTCCGCCGGCTCGCGAAGCTCCGCGTAGTTGCTGGTGCCGTGGACGTCGTGGCAATCGAAACAACTGATTCCGCGACGGTACATCAGGCTCTGAACGAAATCGTTCCCCTGCATCCGGTTCTTGTGCGCCGTGCCGTCCGCAAAATAGTAGAAGCCGCTCTTGCCGAGAACGTGATCTTCGAGCTTCCAGAAATTCGCTAATTTAAGTCCCACGCGATAGCCAACTGGCCAGTCGTAGTATTTTCCCTCAATCGGATTAGCGAGCGGACGTCCCTGCGAATGGCACTGGATGCAGGTGTCGCTCGCGGCCACAAAGTTCGTTCGCGCGGGATTCAGAATGTTATCGACGCTCGGATGCGCGGCGTGGGCGCTGCCCGGCCCGTGGCATCGCTCACAGCCCACATTCCATTCCGCGACTTGTTTAGTGCGAATGTCGTATCCGACCGAGTGGCATCCGTCGCACATTGGCCCCGTCGGACGCTTCATGTTGTCGGGCGGGTAGTATGGCGCCCACCAGTCTTGTCCGGTTGTTACGAAGTACGGCAGCCAGACGTGCGTCGCGATGTCCCATTCAACCGGCAAGGGGAAATAGTCATCGCCGACCTTCGTGAAGTAGCGCTGTTTCCACAAACTGCCATAGACCAAGGCGACCTGCCCCGGCGAGAATTTGAAGACAGTGTTGGTACCGAGCTTCGGCAGGATAGCGTCGGGATGTTCGCGCGGATCGCGGACCACATTTGCCATTGGCGTTTTTTTCCAGCGATCGTAGATGGCCGCGTGGCATTTCGCGCACGCCCGCGAACCCACGTAGCGCGCCTGCGCGGCAGCATTGGCTTGCCGTGCTTCTACTTCGGGCGTGAGGGGATTCAAGGTGCGGATATAGAGGACGAGCTTCCAAATCCGATCCGCGGATTCCGGCTGCGGGTCTTTCCAGGCGGGCATGCCGGTCAAAGGAACTCCATTTTCGATGACGTAGTGAATCTCACCATCGCTGAGTTCTTGCGTCGGCGCCGTTCGGAGGTCCGGCACCCGCGGGTATAGATGCTGGCCCATCTGAGTTCGACCGCTGCCATCCACTCCGTGACAATTCGAGCAGTGGGCTAAAAATTCCTCCTTGCCCGCCTGCAAGTTCTCGGCGATGGGTGCAAGCGGATCCCGGCGCTGCCGCTCGGTTCGCGGGATGGCGATGTGCCGGACGGTCCGCGCGATGGTGGTCTCCCATGGTGCCGGACCGCTCGACGTGCGAAAAGCGCGTCGGATCCAGAGCGTTGCGAACAGCACCGAAAGAAAAATCGCGCTGAGAAGGGCCCCGCTCAAGACCCGCCATGTCTTTAGTCTCTGCACAATGCTTGAAAAAAAAGGCGCGCCCGATCGGACGCGCCTCGGAAACCTAACCCCTAACCCCTTCCCATAGTGGGAAGGGGACCGGATCAGGGGGCGGTTACTGGCGCGAGTAGCCTGGGAGGCGCGCTTGCATCGCGTCGGGATACTCGAGTGGCAATGCGCTCGCTTTATTCAGCGCGGCGAGCTCTGCTGCTTCGAGGCGAAATCCGATCGCGCCGAGATTCTGCTCGTTCTGCTCTTCGGTCCGCGCACCGTAAATCACCGAGCTGACTCCCGGCTGCTGATTCACCCACGCCAGCGCGACCTGCGAGATTGGACGGCCGCGTTCCTTCGCGACCTGTTCGACCGCTTCGAGCGTCGAGTAATTGCGCTCGTCAGCGAGCCGATTCCACATATCTAACTTTGCCAGCCGGCTATCCTCAGGCGGGCGCTGACCCGAACGATACTTGCCGGTCAGAAATCCGCCACCGAGCGGACTCCATGGAATTACGCCGACGCCTTCATAGCGGCACAGCGGCATGATCTCACGCTCGATCTCGCGCGAAATCAAACTGTATTGCGGCTGCAGACAATCAAAACGCGCAAAATCGTGTTTATCGCTGACCCACAGACTTTTCATCAGTTGCCACGCCGTAAAATTAGACGCGCCGATGTACCTGACTTTGCCGTGACGCACGAGGTCGTCGAGCGCACGCATCGTCTCGTCGATAGGCGTTTCGAAATCCCATGAATGGACCTGGTAAAGATCGATATAGTCCATTTTCAGGCGCCGCAGACTTGCCTCGACTTCCGACATGATATGCCCGCGCGACAGGCCGATTTGATTCGGTGCGACCGTCTTGCCCATGAAAATATTCGCGTTGAAGCGAACTTTTGTTGCGACAATCAAATCTTTTCGCCGCTCACCGAGAATTCGTCCGAGAATTTCTTCTGACGCTCCCGCAGCATAAACATTGGCGGTGTCAAGAAAGTTACCGCCAACTTCAATAAACCGATCAAGAATTTTTCCTGCGGTTTTTTCGTCTGTCTCTCGTCCAAACGTCATGCATCCAAGACAAAGTTCAGAAACTTTCAGTCCGGTTCCACCTAATCGCCGATATTCCATCGCTTTTTCGAGCCTCCAGCGCCGAGTCTATCCCGACCGGCGACGCGTGCAAATAAAAAATTTTCGAGTTTGAATAATCACTGAAACGCATCGTCTCTAAATATAGGTGCGAACGGCTCTGGCACCTGGCCGGTTGGTTTGTTCCTCCCAACTAACCGGTTACCGTCCGCAGCGTACGCGGACGGCCGCTACGAACAGGCGGGCATTGGAGAGTCCCCCCCTCTTCAAATGCCCGCCATTTTTTTGTTTTTAGAATCTTGCAGCGCGCTTCGGTGATCCAGCGTTCTTGGATGATGACATCGCATACCGCAAATTCCCACGAAATCGAAATCTCTATTCAGTGACTTGTAGCTAGCCTTTCGTCAGCGGTTGTGAGAGGTCGAAATCGCGCATCAACTTGACACCGCTCGGCGGCATCAGTCATAGGTGTTGGCTTGATGTTGTCGCGGTGGCTCAGATGGCTAGTGGTTACGCCGGTCGTGTTGTTCGTTCTCGGAGGGATTTTTCTGAGTTGCGGCGGCAGCAGCAGTGGAGGCCCTACACCGACCAGGGCTCCGGGCTTTTCGCTGCAGGCGATCACGATCTCGAACGGCTCTCCGCCCGCGCCCACTTTCACTCCGTCCCCAACGACCACGGGATCGGATACGCCCAAGCACACGCCAAAACCAACTTCCACAAAGACGATTACGCCCACGCTGACGCCGCGCCCTGCAGCGACCAGCACGACCATAGCGCCGGGCAGCGTGCCGACGGGCGGGACGGTCGCATTCAACGCCATCGGCACTTTCACGAAGAAAAACAAAACCAAGTTCATCGATATCACCATCGGACCCGTTCACCTTGTGGACCTCCTCAGACAACACCGTGCTGCAAGCGCCTCCGTCCGGCACGATGGGCGGGGTTTATACGACCAACCTGGCGGGATGCGCCTGCATCCTTGCGAGCAGCGCCGGAGTGAGTAGTCAGTTCGTTCCTATCGGCGTTTACGCGCCCGTAGATACCTGCCCGCTATGCGCCCCGCTGCCACCGACGCCGACTGCTACCGCGACCTCGTCGCCGGCGGCCGGGGTAAAGCCGGCGGCGTCGAGCACGCCGGCAGCATCGACGCGCAACGCGGGCATCCTGATGTGGACCTTCGATGCGGGCGCGGAGTTGCGCGGACGAATCGCGGTTGGGGCCGACGGCTCGATATTCTTCATCACGCGCGACGGCGTGTTGCACGGCCTGGATTCCACGGGCAAGGAAATCATGCATCGCGATGCGGCCGGTTCGTCGCCGGCAGTGCTGCCCGACGGCACCGTGATCGCGATGGCGTCCAGTTCCGCGCTTGCTGCAATACGATCCCGCGGCGCCGACGCGGTTGGAATCTTGAAATTGGCGACAGCGCGGGACCGCTCGCGGTGACCGATCGAGCGATCTACGCGTCCGTCGGCGCCGACCTGGTGTCAGTCAGCACCACAGGATCTCTCAATTGGCGCGTGAATGTTGGACCGTAACCAGAGCCGCGGCGACCGCAGACGGAGTCGTGGTGGGAACATCGCGCGGCGCAGTCACGGCGATCGCGTCGGACGGCGCGGTCATTTGGACCTTCCAGCCTGATGGCGGATTTTCGGGATCGGTCGCCTACTACGATGACGTGGTTTACGCGGGATCGGCCGGCGGAGGTGTGTATGCGATCGATGCGCGCACCGGCAGTCCGATTTGGCACGTCAACTCTACGCGCGCAGTAACCGCGGGACCGGTCGTCGCTCCATCGGGCGCAATCTTCGCCGGGGCAGGCAAGACTCTCGGCATCACCACCGACGGCCAGCTCCGATGGAAAAACTCCTCGCTGAAACCGGGCGACGCGGGTCTGATCGTGCTTGGCTCCGACGGCATGTTCGAAGCGACGGCGGGCGACCTGGCCGCAGTGCTGACGGGTGACGGCAGCTCCGTCTGGACCGCGCGCAGCTTCGGCAAAATCACGACCGCCGCATCGTCGCCCTCGGGAATGCTATACCTCGGGACGTCAACCGGCCGGATTTTCGCCGTCAGATAGGCTATTTCACTGTGCTGCTTGACCGCGCGCGCTGAAATAGCGTGACAATAGAAGCATGAGCGCTATCGACATCATCAAGCGTCGTCTCAAGGAAGACCGTATCCCGGAGACGCCCGAAGAAGTTGGACAGAAGAAAAAACGTCCGCGCGAAGTCGCGTTCATGGACGTGAACCTGTGCTTCCCGTGCGGCAAATGTCCCGAGTTCTGCCCCGTGCAATGCATCGAGTACCTGGCCGCCGGATCGGTTCCGGGCCGCGGCGTGCAGCCGGTGCAGGATCGCTTCCAGGAATGCATAGGATGCTACATCTGCGTCGAAGTATGTGCGCTGCTGACGGACTACGATGCAGTCAGGATGTACGACAGCAATCTGGTCGAGGATGTGCTGGGCGTGAAGATCACAGACTCGCCGGGGCCGGAGCCAATACCGGCGCAGCCTTATGAGGAATATTTCTCAGAAGGCGGACAATATCGGCACGTCGGCAAAGGCTCGCGCATCCGCGAAAAGATGACGGCCGAAGAGCGCGCGATTTTCGCGCGCGAACGCGTGCGGGGGTAGGGCAGAAATCCGGATCAATGCGCAGGCAACCTAATCCCTAACCCCTTTTTTCGGGCCCTCGAGGGAAGGGGAACAATCGCGCGGAAGATCTCAGTCCATGAGGTGCGCGCCAATCGCGGTATGAGCCGGAGAACTACTTGTGCGAGGGGCGCCAGACTTCGGGTTTTTTGCCGGTTGTCATTTCGGGCAGCGAGGTCAGCTCGACGCGATCGGGCGTTATCAGCATCAGGCCGAAGTCCTTCGACTCGGGACCGCCGGGCCAGAACTGCGAGAGATCGTAGTCAAAGACCTTGCTGTTCCAGATTCGCTTTTTTTCGACGAGGTCTTCGACGAATTTCGCCTTGCCGGTGACCGTCAGATGAACCATGTCGGCGCCGATTTGGTAGAAGAGCTCGACGCTTGGGTTCTTGTCGATGTGACCGGCCTTGGCCGACGCGCGTCCGGTCGCGACCCATACGCGCTCGCCCTCGAAGGCGGGATGCACGACGCGGACCTTGGGCTGCGAGCCTTTGGCGGTGGCGAGATATGCCCAGGTCGCTTTCGCGGCGGTCGCGTGGACCTTGTCCCAAAATTTTGAATTGCTCATCAAGAAAATGCCTCACGCCATTCGTAACATTGTCGTGACGAATTTGACACTGCGCGCTTTCCCGAACTACGCTGAAAGGTATCCACGGAGAATCTTGATGGAACGTCAAGCCCGACGCGCGCAGGTGCTGCGTCACGCCAAGCGCATCTTTGCTCGCAAGGGATATCACAGGACCAATGTCGCGGACATCATTGCCCGCGCCCGCATCGCGCGTGGCACGTTCTATCTTTATTTCCAGAACAAGAAGGACCTTTTCGAGGAATTGCTCGAGCAGGTGGTCACCGAATTGACGCAGAGGATTCAGCGGCTGCGGCCGGGATCGGGAGAGCCGGACCCTGTAGATCAATTGCGCGCAAACCTGACGCGAGTGCTGACCTACGTGCTGGCGGAGCGCGAGCTCACCGATATCCTGCTCAACCATTCGACGGGATTCGATCACGAGCTCGACGACAAGATCCAGGATTTTTACGATCGGATCGCGGCGCTGATTAAACGATCGCTCGATCTCGGAATCGAGATGAACCTGGTGCGCAATTCCGATACGCGCGCGGTGTCGTACGCGATCCTCGGAGGAATCAAGGAAGTGATCGGGATGCTCTCGCGCAGCGACGACACCGACATCGCGGCGCTGGTCGAGGAAATACTCGCGTTCGGGCTAGGCGGAGTCGCGCGTCCCGAGCTGTTGAAATTCGTACCGCCGCGAAGAGCAGCCGCCGGCGACAGACCACCGGGCAACCTCTCTTTTTTTGGGCCCAAACTAGACTGACATGTCAGTTTACAGTCATAAGAAAACGTCCAATGGCCACGCCCCCAAGGCGATCAAGGCCCCCAAGCGTCGCGCCGCGTTTTACGATCTCGACGGGACGCTGGTGGATCTGAACCTGGTGCATGCGGCTGATTTTCACGCTCGCCAATGTCGGCGAATGGAGCGGGCGCATCTCATACCTGCTCGGATTCGCCGCGCGCATCCCGCGCTTGTACATTGCGGAGCAGCGCGACCGACGGACTCTGAACACGGTGCTGTTCGAAGCGTTCAAGGGCGTCTCGCGCGACCGGCTGTTTTCGCTCGGCGAGGAATATTGCGAGCGCATTCTCGTCGGCCATCTTTTTCCGCGCGCAGTGGAATTGATCGAAGCGAATCGCGAGGCCGGGATCGAGCCGGTGCTGGTCACGGGATCGCCGGACTTCATCGTGGCTCCGCTCGCGCGTCATCTTGGAATCGCCGATTTCGCCGCGAATCGATTTGTCTTCAGCCGCGGCCGCGCGACCGGGCGGCTCGCGGAGCCTGTCATGGCGGGCGACGAAAAAGCGGTCTGGTGCAACGACTACGCGACCGCGCACGATCTCGATTTGGCGGATTGCTGGGGTTACGCCGATTCGCATTACGACACCGCGTTTCTCGCCGCGCTCGGGCATCCTGTCGCCGTCAACCCCGACCGCAGATTGCGCGCGGCCGCACTCAGCCGGCAATGGCCCGTGATCCATTTCGAGAAGGCGACGGATTCGCAGCCACCTGACGATTTTGACAACGAACCAAGACTTAAACGACGACAGCGAACGATCGACGCGAGGCTCGGATGGCGCGACCTGAGGCGAAACTCAAAGAACTCAAAACGGCGGAGCTGCGGCATGAAGTCGGCGCGCGCAGCGAGCTGGTCGTCAAGGTGAATCGACGCTCGGAGCGCCGCATCATTCCGTACGGCGAGGAATTTCTGTTCGAGAAGCTGCCGGTCGGCACACGCGTGATCTATCCGCCGCCGCCGCTGGACCCGCTCGCCGACGCCGACCAGGCGATTCGCTACGCCATCCTCCATCCCGAGAATCAGGACCCGCTGTTCGCGCAGTTGAGTCCCAACATGCGGGTGACGATCGCGATCGACGACATCAGCCTGCCGCTGCCGCAGATGCGCCGGCCCGACATCCGCGAGCGACTGCTCAACCAGGTGCTGCAGACGCTGGCCGACTACGGGGTTGACGACGTGCATCTGGTGATTGCGACGTCGTTGCATCGGCGAATGACGGAAGCCGAGATTCGACGCGTCGTTGGCGAGCGCGCATTCAAGCAGTACTGGCCGGATCGGCTTTACAACTTCGACGCGGAAAATCGCGCCGAGCTTGCGATGCTCGGCAAGACGGATCATGGCGAGGAAGTGTGGCTGTCGCGGCGCGCGGTCGAGTCGGATCTGCTCATCTACCTGAACATCAACCTGGTGCCGATGGACGGCGGGCACAAATCGGTCGCGGTGGGACTCGCGCCGTATCAGAGTTTGCGGCATCACCACAACGTCGGCACGCTGCGCGATTCGCATTCGTACATGGATCCGACGCGCTCGGCGCTGCATCGATCGTCCGATCGGATGGGCAAGCTGATTCATGAGTCGGTCAATATTTTTCAGATCGAGACTGCGGTTAACACCCGGATGTACGGCGGGATGCTCGACTTTCTGCACAAGAACGAGGACCACTTCACCGACTGGGATCGCACGCGGCTGAAAGGCTTTCAGTGGACGATGCGGAACATGTCCAACGAGATGCGGCGCACTGTTTTGCACAACTATGCTGCCCCGTACGGAATGATCGGCGTGTGGGCGGGAGACACCGAGACGGTGCATCAGAAGGCGCTCGCGCGAGTGTTCCAGCAATACGCGGTGCCGGTGAAGGGTCAGGCCGATATTTTAATTGTGGGCGTGCCGTACATCTGTCCGTACAACGTGAACTCGATCATGAATCCGGTTCTCGTGCAGTGCACTGGGCTCGGCTACCTGTTCAATATGTATCGGAACAAGCCGCTGGTGCGCGAAGGCGGCACGATGATCATCTGTCATCCGCTGCGCGACGAATTTCATCCCGAGCATCATCCGAGTTACATCGAATTTTTCCATCGATGCCTGGCGGAGACCACTGACGCGGTCGAGCTCGAGAAGACTTTCGAGCGCGAGTTCGCGCGCAATCCCACTTACATCCACATGTACCGCTACGGCAACGCGTACCACGGCGTGCATCCGTTCTACATGTGGTACTGGGGCGAGCCGGCGCGACAGCACGTCGGGCGCGTGATCGCTGCGGGATGCGAGGAGCCGGAAGTCGCGGCGCGGCTCGGATGGGAAGCGGCGGACACGCTCGACGAGGCGATCGCGATGGCGACCTCGGAGCTCGGTCGCTCGGCCGAGATAACCTACCTGCACCTGCCGCCGCTGGTGATCGCGGATGTCGAGTAGTAACGGCAAACGCAACGGAGCGGCGATGCCGGCGCTCGAGCAAGTGCTCAAGGGCCGTCGCATACTGCTGACGGGCTCGACCGGATTTCTCGGCAAGGTGTTCCTCGCGATCCTGCTGCGATGGCATCCTGAGATCGAGCGCGTCTACCTTTTGATTCGTGGCGACCGGCGCAGCAGTGTCGGCCGCTTTCGCCGCGAGATTCTCGACTCGCCGGTGTTTGCGCCGCTGCGAGAACATCTCGGCGACAAGTTCGATCGCTACATCGAAGAGAAGATCGTCGTCGTGCCCGGCGACATCACCAACCAAGGTCTGCTCGCCGAAGAAGCGAAGCCTTTCAAGCCGGGCAGCCTGGACGCGGTCGTGCACAGTGCGGGGCTGGTGAATTTCGAGGCGTCGCTCGAAAAGGCGATTGAAGTAAATACGACCGGCGTCGCCAACGTGATCGAGTTTTGCGGCAAAGTCGGCGCCGCGATGATGCATGTGTCGACCTGCTACGTCGCGGGAATCGCCGACGGGCATCGCTATGAAGACGATATCCCGGAGAACTGGTGCCCCAATTCGCGCAAGTCGTTTCGGCTCGATCGCGAAATTCGCGATGCACTTGCGGCGGTCGAACGGGTGCAGGCCGAGTCGCGCGATCAAATGCGTCACGCGGAGTTTCGCGGCGACGAAGACGATGACGGCAATCCACGCGAGTCTGCAGTCGAGCATCGGCGCAAGCAGTGGGTCGAGGAGCGGCTGAAGGACGTCGGTCGCAAGCGCGCGCAGAGTTGGGGATGGCCCAACACGTACAGCTACACCAAGAGTCTTGGCGAACAGTTGGTGCTCGCGAATCGCGCGACGCTCGACGTCACGGTGGTGCGTCCGGCGGTGATAGAAAGCGCGCTGCGCGATCCGTTTCCCGGATGGAACCAGGGCGTCAACACCAGCGCGCCGCTGACTTATCTCGCGGGTCGCGGCTACCGATTTTATCCGGCCAAGGCGGAGCTGGTGCTCGACGTGATCCCGGTCGATCTCGCCGCGCACGCGATGATTCCGATCCTCGGCGCGCTGCTATCGCGCAAGCACAAGCCCATCTACCAGCTCTGCACTTCGGATCGGAATCCGCTCCCGATGCGCCGGCTGGTCGAGCTGACCGCGCTCAGCAATCGCCGCGAGCATCGCAAGGACGGCGGCACGATGCGCTGGCTCGGGCCGCATCTGGAAGCCGTCGTCGTGTCGCAGAATACTTACGACCTCGCCAGCAACACGGTTCCGCAAGTTCTCAAGCAAGCGGCGGCGTTCGCGCGCAGCGTGGTTGGCGAGGAAAATCAGCGCGCGAAAAAGATCGCGGCGGGAATCGACAAGTTCAAGGAGAACACCGACCTCGCGCGCGAACTGGTCGAGGTCTATCGTCCCTATATCCAGAAACTCATTTACACTTTTCACGCCGCCAATACTCGCGCGCTTTATTCGACGCTCAAACCCGCCGACGCGGAGCGTCATCCGTTTCGTCCCGATCTGATCGATTGGCACGACTACTGGATCAACGTTCATCTGCCGGGATTGCGCCGTCATATTTTTCCACAGCTCGATCTCCACACGCGCGGAAGAACCAAGTCGCTGCCGCGTCATCGGAGCCTCGTCGACATGCTCGATCGCGCCGCCGAGCGCTACGGTTCGCGGGTCGCGATGATTGCGCGGCGGCCGTCAGGCGAGCAGACGCAGACTACCTATCGCGAGCTGCGTGACAAGGCGCATCGCGCGGCGCTGCTGCTGGCGACGCGCGGAATCAAGCCGGGCGATCGAGTCCTTCTGATCGGCGAGAACTCGCCGGATTGGGTGCTCGGTTATTTCGCGATTCTGTGTGCTGGCGCGATTGCCGTGCCGCTCGACCAGTTGATTTCCGCCGAAGAGCTCGCGCCGATTTGCAAAATCGCCGAGCCCGCGGCTGCGCTGCGTTCGAGCGCGGTCCACAAGCGCCTCGGCTCTACCCTCAAGGATGCACATCCGAAACTGATCGAGATCGATCTCGGCGAGCTCGCGCGCCCGTTCATTATGCGTGGCGACGCGAAGACTCCGCCTGCGCCGCCCGAGCGAAAAGCGCTCGCGTCGATTCTGTTCACATCGGGCAGCACCGGCGCGCCCAAGGGCGTGATGCTGTCGCATGCCAACTTCGCCGCCGAAATCGCGATGCTCTCACGTGTCTTCGTGCTGGGCGCCGACGATGTCGTACTCTCGCTTTTGCCGCTGCATCACGCGTTCGAGTTCACCTGCGGGATGCTGCTGCCTCTTGCCAGCGGCGCGACGATCGTCTATCCGCTCGAGGTCGATGCGAAGACGCTGTCGCGCACGCTCGCCGACGTCCGTCCTACGGCGCTGATAGGAGTGCCAGCGGTGTGGGAGGCGGTGCATCGGCGGATCGTCGACGAAGTCGAAGGACGCGGTCCTTTTTTTCACGCCGCCTTCGACAACCTGCGCGATCTGAATCGCCGGCTCGACGCGAACTCGGGCCTCAACTTCGGCTCTATAGTTTTCCGGCAAGTTCATTCCGCGCTGGGCGGACGGCTGAGGCTCGCGGTCAGCGGCGGATCCGCCCTGCCCCATCGCGTCGCGGAGTTTTTCAAGGACATCGGAATTCCGCTGCTCGAAGGCTACGGTCTGACCGAAGGTGCGCCGGTTCTGGCGGTCGCGCGGCCCGACGAACCGCTGCAAGTCGGCGCGGTGGGACGGCCGCTGAATGGCGTCGAGATCAAGCTGATGCCTGCGACGGGATCGATCGGCGAGATAGTCGCGCACGGGCCGAACGTGATGGCCGGTTACTATCGCAATGAGGCCGCGACCGCCGAAGTTCTGCGCGACGGATGGCTTCACACCGGAGACCTCGGACGCTTCGATGACGACGGGCGTTTGTACGTCGTCGGCCGCGCCAAGGAAGTTATCGTCGATTCCGGCGGCAACAATATCTACATCGAGGAGCTCGAGGAAATTTACGGCCGTTCGGAATACGTGAAAGAGATGGCTGTCGTCGGCTTGAAGGTCGGCCAGGGCGAGCAGGTCGCGGCGCTGATCGTACCCGCCTATTCGCGCGGCGAGAGCAGACGCGCGGTGGAAGACCGACTGCGCAGCGACTTCGACAAAGTCGCGCTCGAGCTCAGCGCGCACAAACGAATCAGGATCCTCCGCTTCACCGACGCCGAGCTGCCGCGCACGCGCACCCGCAAGATCAAACGCGCCGACGTCGCCGCGACGCTGCGACGAATGCTCGACACTCGTGCGCGCGAGCCGGACGCCGATAGCACCAACTCTGAGGTCGAGACGTGGCTCGCCGAAGCGCTCGCGTCGGTCACCACCGAGCCGATCAACATCACGCCGGCGACGCGGCTCATCGAGGACCTGGGCCTCGACTCGCTCGCACTTGCCGAAATTGGCGAACTGATCGGCGAGCGCGCGAGCCGCGATATCGCGCCCGAGGAAATTGGCGACCTGCGCACCGTCGCGGACCTGCAACTCCTCGCGACCCAGCCGGGCGGTAACGGACGTCCTCGGATGCCGTCGTACGCAAAGTTCGCCGAACCGTACACTGTGCATCTGCCCTCGCCGCTCAAATGGCTCGGCCGCTTTGCGGTGCGCGGAGCCGAGCGTGCGATGTTCGACGGATGGCTGAAGCCGAAAATCCTCGGGCGCGGCAACATCCCGGCCAATCGCAACTTCATCGTGGTCGCGAATCATTCGAGTCATCTCGACTTCAGCCTCGTTGGTTATGCGCTTGGCGCGATTGGCGACGACATCCGCGTGCTCGCCGCCAAGGATTATTTCTTCAACACGCCGGCGAGGCGTTTTCTCGCGTCGAACTTCACGTCGCTGATGCCGTTCGATCGCGAACGCGCGCAACTCGAGTCGCTGGAAGACGCGCTCGCCGAGATTGCGCAGGGTCGCAGCGTCCTGATGTTCCCCGAGGGCACTCGATCGGCAGACGGCGAGATTCACGAGTTCAAGAGTGGCGCGGGATTCCTCGCGCTGCGCAGTCGATGCGACGTGCTGCCGGTGCTGATTCGCGGCACTCACGACGTGATGGGCAAGGGCAGTCTCGTCCCGCGGCGCTATCCGGTGGAAGTACGCATCGGTCGCGCGATCACTGCCTCCGAGCTTCGCGAAGTTGCGGAAAGTTCGGAAGGCGCCGGCGCTTATCGCAAAATCGCGGACCTGATGCGCACCTCAGTCGTTGCGCTTTCCGGTTCGCGTTCAAAATTGACGCCAGCCATCGAGACGGACACTGCGACGGCGAATGGCGCCAAGCCGGCCAAGCGAGCGCACGCCAAAATCGATCGTTCGGCCGAACTTCCTCGAGGCCACGCCAAAGCGTGATGCTGGAATACTTACCGCCCGGATGGTTACATTTGAATCATGGTTGATTGGTTCAGCAAACGCTCCGACGAGACCCCGCGCCCGACTCGCAACGGACGGCGGCCGTCGGTCAGCGTAATCTCGGACGAGTTGTTGGTCGGCGAATATCCGGGTCAGACTGATATCGCCTGGCTCAAGGACACCTACGGGATTACTGCCGTCCACAATTTGCAGGACGACGACGACCTGCGCATGAACGGGCTGGACGCGCGCGGCCTGAGCGCGGAGTACACTTTGCAAGGGATCGATTACGTGCGGACTCCCATTCAGGACGGCAGCGCGGACGCGATGGCCGAGCGGCTCGAGGCTGCGCTGCACGACCTTCGCGATCTGGTCGCGCCGGGTTCGCGCGTCTACCTGCATTGCAACGCCGGGATGAATCGCGCACCCACGCTGGCGATTGCGTTTCTGCGTGCTTATCGGCAAATGTCTCTCGAAGAGGCGATGGTGCTCGTGAAAAGAAATCGCGCATGCGGACCGTTCATGACGGTGCTCGAAGAATACTTCGGGCCGCGCGACTACAAGCCGGACAAATGACTTGAACACGTCAGGCGCAGCCGGAAGTCTGCCGCGGGTATCCCCGACGCAGAAATTTCTCACGGCCTGCGCGTGGGGCGTACATCTATATACCGCTCTCGGTGCGGCGCTCGGCCTGCTCGCGATATTCTTTGCCTCGCGCGGCGATTTCCGCGCATCGTTCCTCGCGATGGGCGCGGCGACGATCATCGATTGCAGCGACGGTCCGCTCGCGCGATGGCTGATGGTCAAGATTCGCGTACCGACCTTCGACGGCGCGCTGCTCGATAACATCGTCGATTATCTTACGTACACCGTGGCGCCGGTTTTCCTGATGCTCGAAGCGGGGATCATTCCGGACTCGCGATGGGGCCTGGCGCTGGCGTGTTTCGTGATGCTCGCGAGCGTCTACGGATTCTGCCACACCGAAGCCAAAACGCCCGACCACTACTTCCTCGGCTTCCCGAACTATTGGAACCTCGTCGCGTTTTATCTTTACTGTCTCGGCAGCGGCACCGTCTTCAACGTCGCGTTGCTTCTGATCCTCGCCGTGATGGTGTTCATGCCGCTGAAGTACATTTATCCAAATAGAACGGTGCCGCTGCGGCCGATCACGCTCACGCTTGGAATCATCTGGGGATTTTTGACGGTGGCATCGCTGTTGATGCTGCCGACTGTGAATCCGATTATGTTGTGGGCCGGCCTGAGTTACATCGCCTACTACTTCATCGCTTCGTTCATTCTTCACGCACGATTTGTGCTCCAGTCCAATCGAGCGGCGTCGACCTGATGCCGGCGTCCGGGCTTCATACTGCGCCCGTCGCCTCCGAGTCGTGGCTCGAGGTTATAGATTCCGATTCTCCCCTGCTCCTGATTGCGCCCCACGGTGGACGCGCCGAGCCGCGCACGCGCTCGATGCTGAATCCCAAGGTCAACGACCTTCACACCGCGGAGATCACGCGCGGACTAGCGGCGCGGCTGGGCGCGTCGGCGCTGATCAACGTCGCGATGGATCGCAATCGGATCGACTGCAACCGACTCTCGCAAATCATCGAGCGCGCGCCGTGGCTGCTCGAACTGATCGCGGAGCGCGTCGCCGCGATCGTCGCGCGTCACGGGCGCGTCACGGTGCTGCTCATCCACGGATGGAACATCATCGAGCCGCGTCTCGACTTCGGACTTGGCCTGCGAACCTCAGGCGGCGAATTGCGTCCGCCCGGTTCCGCCTGCGTCTCTGCTTGTGACGAATTTATCAATGGCCCACTCGCCGGCCTCGCCAAGCGCTTGCGTCGGCATGGAATCAAGCCGACTTACGGCATGCGTTATCCGGGTGGCGGTTTGCAGAACCTGCTGCAGGCTTTCACCGCGCGGCATCGGCAGAGTCCGAACGCGTCGCTGCGCTCGATTTCCGAAATCGCGATGAGCGGTGTCGTCGATGCGGCCCAACTCGAACTGTCGGTCGCTCTGAGGATGCCCGGTGAATTGCGCGCTCGATGCGAAGACGCCGTCGCCGAAGTGTTTTCAGGAAACGGCACTCCGCATGTGTCTCAAACGCCGATAGCGATAAATCGCGCGCCACGACCGACGGTAACCAAGCCGGAGATAGGCGCGGCCGCGACGGTCGCGGCACCCGGGCGCGTCGGGATCGAGTTCTACGATCCTGCGGCACGCTTGGGTGCGATGGCGAGCTTCGATGTCGGCGGCGCGGGCATGGGTGCGCGAATTATGATGCTGTTCGATCGCCATCGCGCGGCATTGTTCACCGCCGAGGGGCGTCCGACGCGTTCCGCGAGCGCCGTCACTCATGGCCCGCTCACGCTGCGGCGCGAGGGTGAATCGATCGTGCTGGCGTTTCGCGGACCCGCCGTGATCGTGCCCGACGCGACCGCGTACTTGAGCATCGAGCGCGCGCTGGCTTCGGGCCGGCTCGACGGCGACACGGAAGTCGAGATGCGTTTCGAAATCGATCGCGCAGGTGGTGAGTTCGACTTCGACCGGATTCTTTTGTCGCAAGGCGCTGCGGGCGATGCGCTCTCGTCGAGCGTCGCCTTCGGCCGCGTTTCGGGAAGGGTTCGCGTCGACGGCGTATCGCGAACAGTTAACGGATTTGCGCGCGCAGGAATGTCATTCACCGGATTGGGCCCTCAGAAATTCACCACGCGCCGGATGATCTGGGCACGCTTCGAGGACGAAGATGCGCCGCGTGCGCTCGAAGCCCGCTCAGTCGCGACGGCAGATGCGCCGCCAAATCAGAGCGCCAGGATTCTCGAGGGCGGAGGATGGTCGCCGTGCGAACTGCGCAATCTCACGATCGAGACACCTTCGATCGAGGAGCCGCCGCATCGGATTCTCGCGTCGTTGACGCGCGCCGACGGGTCTTCATGCGAACTCGAAGGCAGCGTCGAATGCTTCATCCCGCTGTCGCGCCCGGGGCCCGAGCAATCGCGCATCTACACGTCACTCGGATTCGCAAGCTTCCACATCGGCGCGCATCGCGGAGCCGGGATGTTCGAATACTCGCGCGTCGCCGACTCGGTACTGACGACTGTCGACGATAGCGAAGCGGATTCGGATTCTGATTGAGGTGCTGAGGTCAGGCCGGCGTGTCGACCGCACGAGTGCGCGCGGCGACGATCAGGTCGATGTGGCCAGCGATATCTGCGAGCACTTTGCCGGTCGGCGTTGCCGCGTATTCGCGAACGAACAGCACGCCGCGATCGGTGCTGTCGGCGAGACGCGGTTCAAAGGCGAGCCGCCCGAGAATCGGAACCGCGCCCTCTCGCGCGATTCCATTGAGATCGCCTTCGGGCCACAGCGGCCGCACCGCGCGGCATCCGTCGCAGTTGAAGCCGGCCATGTTCTCGACAATTCCGACGACAGGGGCGCCGATTGCGCTCCCGATTTTCATCGCATGGCGCGCCGCACTCGCGTCGTGGGACGACGGATGAGTGAGCAGGAGAACGCCGTCGAGCGCTAGCACTGAAGCGAGCGCGTGCAAGCGATCGAGGCCGCTGGCGAGATCGATTATCAACAAATCCACGGCGCCGAACTGCGATTGCGCCAGCATTCGGCTCAGCGCGCCGCGATAACTCAGCTCCGCAGGACCCGTCGAGGCGGGCGCGACAGGCTCGACACCGTTTCCGTCGATCTGATCGTGATCCTGCACGAAGCTGATCGGCGGCGGTTCACCGCCGGACAGTTGATCGCTCGAAACCACGCGCAATCCATGCGGCCCTGCGACTGGCTCGATTCCCTCGATCATCGGGTAGCGCCGTTGCGGTTTCATCCCGAGCATCGCGGCAATGCTGGGCGAATTCAGGTCCGCATCGATGATCGCGACCTTGCGGCCCTTCATCGCGGACGCCGCAGCGATATTCACCGCGAGCATGCTCTTGCCGACTCCGCCGCGAGCACTCGCCAGCGCAATCGTGGCGCCGACGCCGGAAAGGTTGGTGCGGATACGATCGCGAACGCCGGCTGGATCGGCTGATCCGTCGTTATCAATATCGGAAAATATTCTCATTAACTGGCTGCTGAAATCAGTAGCAGTCCTGACGATGGTTGAGGTGTGCAGGTGTTACGCAAGTTGTTCTGTTCAGAATGACTGTTTTGAGCGGCGCGGTAAACAATGCCCGGCGATGCGCGTTCGCATTATCTAAGCGCTGTCGTCGTCGGCGTCGGTCGAACCTACTTTGCGATAGGCGTTGGGCTCGTCGTCGGCGGGTCGCCGCTGCGATTTTGCTTCGCGCTCCTCGTCCTGCTGACAATCGCGGCACAGGCGCGAAAACGGCATCGCCTCGAGGCGTTCTTCGGCGATCTCGAGTCCGCACGATTCGCAGACACCGTAACTGCCTTCATCCATCCGCTCGAGCGCGTCGTCGATTTGCTTCAGCTTGACGCGTTCGCGGTCGGACAGAATGAAGTTGATCTCGCGATCGCGTTCTTCCGAGGCAAGGTCGTAGGTGTCCATCCCTTCGTCCTTGTTACCTTCGCGTTCGGCACGCAATTCAGAATCGATCTCGGCGAGCAGTTTTGCCTTCATCTCCAGCAGTTGTTCGCGCATCTTGGCAAGGAACTTCGCTCGGTCCGCGGCTACTGGTTTCTTCGTCATTGGATTCCGACTCCGAGTATATTAAGCGGCCGCGCCGGCGACCGTTGCATGTAGATCATAGCTGAGCGCCTTGTCGATTCGTGCGCGGACGAACTCGCCTGCCTCCGCATCACCGGCAAGAAAAACCGAGCCGTCGATTTCCGGCGCCTGGCCCGCGGTTCGCCCGCGCAGTCGCGTCGAGCGTCCGGGCATCGGGCCCTCGACCAGCACTTCGACTTCGCGACCGACCAGCCCGCGATTCCTCGCGAGCGAAATTTCCGACTGCGTCGCCATCAGGCTTGCCCGCCGCGCGCGCTTGACGCGTTCGGGCACCTGGCCCGGCATATCGTATGCGGCAGTATTCTCTTCGCGCGAGTAGGTGAACACTCCCACGCGATCGAACTGCTCAGTGCGAACAAAATCCGCCAGCCGCTCGAAAGCGGCATCGGTCTCGCCCGGGAAGCCGACGATGAACGACGTCCGCAGCACGACTCCGGGAATTCGCTCGCGCACTCGCTCGAGCAGCTTGACCAGAGCTGCACCCGAGCGCTCGCGGCGCATCGCACGCAGCATCGCGTCGTCGGCATGCTGCAGCGGCATGTCGATATACTTAACGACCTTGGGCAGCTCCGCGATCGCGTCGAGCAGCTCGGCGGTCACGAAATTCGGATAGCAGTACAGCAGCCGTATCCAGCGCAGATCGTCGATGGTCGACAGGTCTCGCAGCAACGCCGCCAGCGAAGACGGCTGCTCGAGGTCGCGGCCGTAGGCGGTCAAGTCCTGCGCGATCAAATTGATCTCGCGAACGCCGCCGGCGACGAGGTTGCGCGCTTCGGCGACGAGATCAGCGGTCGGGCGACTCTCATGCAGCCCACGAATTTTCGGAATAATGCAGAAGGCGCACTTGTGATTGCACCCTTCTGAAATCTTCAAGTAAGACGTGAAGAAATCTCCAGTCTTGATTCGCGGGATTGCCGCGGTCGGCAGCAGATGCGCCGCGCCGGCGTACGGAATCGGCCGCGACTCAGGCGCTTCAGTGCGTCGCAGCAGCTCGGGCAGATCGAGAAAATTGCCAGTGCCGACGAACACGTCGACCTCGGGCATCGTGTCGGCCAGCTCGGTCGCATAGCGCTGCGACAAACATCCCGCGACTACCAGCCGCTTGCCGAAGCCGCGCTTCTTGACCTCGGCCGCTTCGAGGATCGCGTCGATCGATTCCTTCTTCGCCGCCTCGATAAACGCGCACGTATTCACCAGCAGCACTTGCGCCTCTTCGGGGTCGAGCGTGATCTCGAAGCCGGCGCTCGTCAGCGCGCCGAGCATCAGCTCGCTGTCGGCAAGATTCTTGGGGCATCCAAGCGTGAGCAGGTGAACTTTTTCCATTAGCGGAACCGGGAAACTACGGGGCTTTTAAAAATACAGGTCGCATACTCACGAGGCAATCGCGGTCAGGAGTTTCAGTGGCGATCGCGCGTTTTTAGTGTATCAGATCGTCAGGGCGAGGCAGGTGCCGTTACGATGTCCGCGCCGGCGGGCGCATTGAACGCAAAAGTCGAATCGGGCAGTTCCACATTGTCGCGAATGTCGGTGAAATCGATCCTGGTCACGTCGCCGAGCTGATCGGTGAGCGTCAAGGTCGTCAGGTTGTACGTCTTCGGATCCAGTCCAACTTCAATTTTGTAGCCGCCCTTCTTCGCGTCGAGGATCAGATTGACGAGGCCGTTCGGCGCCGGGGGATTCGCAAAAGCCGCTTTGAAATCGCGGTTGATATTTCCGATTCCGAGCAGGAACGAGGTCGCGCTGCTCGACTTGAGCGCCTGCTTCAGCGGAGTCTCCACGACCTGGTTAAGATCAGGATCGTAGCTGTAGAGCGTCTCGCCGTCGCTGACAATCGTTTGTTTTTCCGGCGTTTCGAACTCCCATCGCATGCGCCCGGGCTTGCGGAATGAAACCGTGCCTTGACGTTGTCGCTTCGGCGCGCCAACCGTCGCGATCTCCTCGTTGAATTTCGCCGTGAATGAATTCGTATCGCGGTAGTGCCGCTGCAGGCGATCGAGCGCCTGCTTCAAATCCTTGGCTACGGGGGGACCGCTCGGTGCCATCGTCTCGGGATGCAGTGGAACTGCGCCGGCGAGAGAAACCGCGGTCGCCACAAAGAACGCCAGCCACACTCTCCTGAAAAGCACTTTCCTGAAAAACACTTTCCTGAAAAAAGAAATCATCGAGCGCTGTGCAGCCGGACTTCGCGCGGCTTGGCGCCGTCCGCGGGCATCACGATTCCTTCGCGTTCCATCTGCTCGACCATCCGGGCCGCGCGATTGTAGCCGATTCGCAGCCGCCGCTGGATCATCGAGATCGACGCCTGGTTGGTCTCCATCACGATTCGCACCGCTTCATCATACATCTCGTCCTGCACCTCGCCACTGATTCCATCGCCGCCGTCTTCGCCCGGCGGCTTGGTGTCGAGGATTTCCATGCGGTACTCGGGCGCGCCCTGCTCGCGCAGGAAATCGGTGAGCTTGCGAATCTCATGCTCGCCGACGAACGGTCCGTGCAGGCGGCGGAGTTTGGCGCTGCCCGGCGGCATGAAGAGCATATCGCCGGCGCCGAGCAGCCGTTCCGCGCCGATCGAATCGAGAATCGTGCGCGAGTCGACTCGCGACGTAACCTGCAGCGAGATTCGGGCTGGCAGGTTCGCCTTGATAAGGCCGGTGATCACGTCGACCGACGGCCGCTGCGTCGCGAGTATCAGATGAATCCCCGCGGCGCGCGCCTTCTGCGCCAGGCGCGTGATATCGCGCTCGACGGTCTTGCCCTCGCTCAGCAGCAAGTCGGCCAGCTCGTCGATAACGATCACGATCTTCGGCAGCTTGCGATGCTCGATCGCGCCGACCGCGGGCTGATTGGGATCGTCGGATGCTGGCGCGCTCTGCCCGGCCATCTTGAGTTGGGCGAGCGACGTGCCCGAGGCAAGCGCCTGGTTGTAGCCGTCGATATTTCGCACGCCCAGCTCGCGCATGCGCAGGTAGCGGCCTTCCATTTCTTGCGTCGCCCACAGCAGCGCGCTTGCGGCCTTCTGCGGATCGACGACGACGGGGACCAGCAGATGCGGAATATTTTCGTACACCGACAACTCGAGCATCTTGGGATCGACGAGAATCAGGCGCACGTCGTCGGCGGTCGCGTTGAAAAGAATCGACGCGATCATCGTGTGCAGCGAGACCGACTTGCCGGTTCCGGTTGCGCCCGCGATCAGCAGATGAGGCATCTTGGCGAGATCGGCAGCCACTGGACGCCCGGCGATATCCTTGCCGAGCGCAATCGTGAGCTGACTTTGCGTGGACGAAAATTCGTCGGCTTCAAGAATCTCGCGCAGAAAAACGCGTTCGCGCTTCTTGTTGGGTACTTCGATCCCGACCACGGCCTCTCCCGGGACCGGCGCCTGGATTCGCACCGCGGCCGCTCTGAGAGCCATCGAGAGATCGTCGGCGAGATTTACAATTTGACTAACCTTGATTCCGGAGCCCGGCTCGAATTTGTACATCGTGACGACCGGGCCTGGCTGGACTTCGACCACGCGCCCCTCGACGCCGAAGTCCGCGAGCTTCTGCTCGAGCACGCGCGCACTGCGCTCGAGCTGACTCTCGTCCACCTGCGCGTGCTCGGCCGGAGGCAGATCGAGCAGAGCTTGAGGCGGAAGTTTGAACGCACCCTTTTGCCGCGGCTTCGACGCCGCCGCTTTGTCGCGCTTCTCGCGAATATCGAGCAGCCTGACCTTCAGCGGTGACGGCTTGCCGTTGACGCCCTCCGCATCCGTCTCGACCTCGTCGCCCTCGCTCAGCGAGAACGGAACTCGCGCAACATCTGCGAGTTCGAACTCGTCACGTCGCGGGCGAATTTTGCCAGCAATTCCCGCGAGCAACTCGGTCGGCGCCCGCTTGAGCATCAGGGCAAGCCCGCAGATGAATCCGAGCGCGACGACGATCAAGCCGCCCGCGAGATTGATCGAATCGTTGAGCAGAGTCGCGATGCTCGCGCCGACTTCGCCGCCCATGCGGGCGTCGTGCAGATCCCATAACGCGCTGGCCGTCGCGAGTGCGAGAATCAAAAGTACGCCGCCGCCAATCTCGCGCGCCACTGTGACGACGCTGGCGCCGGTCCACACGCGCTGCGCCAGCCACGCAACCAGGATCATTGCGGTGTACGATTGGTATCCGACCAGGCCGCCGAGCATCGCCGCGATCGCCGCGCCGACCGGACCGCCGAGATTGGGAATCCGTCCGATATCGACGCTCACGAGGCTGACCGTGCCGAACGCGGCGAACGCCAGCAGCGCGAGCGCACACAGCTCGCGAGCGATCCGAATGCTCGGCGACGGCGCAGTTGAAGCCTCCTCGACCACAGCGGGCAGAGGCAGCTCAACGACGGTTTTTTCCCTGCGTGCGATGAGGATCACACCTCCGTCACGTAAGGAATCACCAGCGGGCGCCTGCCCAGCTCGTCGCTGAAGTAACGGCGAATCGCGCGCACGATTTCTTCTTTCACCCGGGAATCGTTTGCATGCAGGGGACCGCCGAGCGCGTTCAGGCGCCGCGTCAATTCTTCCTTCGCGCGACGCATATGCGCCGAAGTTCCATCGCCGCTCACCAGACCCCGCGAGAGTAGATCGGGCCCGGCGACGATCTGCCCGGTCTTCGACGACAGGACTACTATCGCCGTTACTGTGCCGTCGCGCGCGAGCACCCGGCGCTCGCCGACCACCGCGGGATCGCCGTCCGCGCCTTCGAGCATCACGCGGCCCGACTCGACCGTCGATCCGCGACGGGCCTCGCTGCCGCTCAGCACGAGCGAATCGCCGTCCTCGAGCAGGAAGCAGTTCTGCTCCGGAATTCCCGCGGCGATTGCGAGCGCAACGTGACGGCTCAGATGACGGTACTCGCCATGAATCGGGACGAAGTGCCGCGGCCGCGTCAGCGTGATCATCTCCGTCAACTCGTCCTGGCTCGCGTGACCCGAAACGTGAACCGGAGCGACCGCGTCGTATACGACGTCGGCGCCCTGCTTGTAGAGCCGATTCACCAGCGTGTTGATGGTGCGCTCGTTGCCGGGGATGAAGCGCGAGGACAGCACGACCACGTCGCCATGCTCGATACGCACGCGCGGATGCGCGTCGCCGGCAATTTTCGCCAGCGCGGAAAGCGGCTCGCCCTGGCTCCCGCTGGTCAGGTAGCTCAGCCGATTGCCGTCGAGAAATTCGGCCTCGCCCGGATCGACGAACATCGCCTGCCCGAACGGCAGCTGCCCCGTCTCGAGACCCAGCCGCACGCTCTCGGCCATCGCGCGCCCGAGTGGAACGACGCGGCGGCCGAATTCGCGCGAGACCTCGATCACCTGTCGAATCCGATGGAGATGCGACGAAAACGCCGACAGGAAAAATCTGCCGCGCGCGCGCGACGTCAACTCGCGCAGCACCGGCTTGAGCGAGCTTTCGGAGCCCGAGCGGCCGGGGCGTTCTACATTGGTTGAGTCCGAGAGCAACAGCGCAACGCCTTCCGCGCCAAGCTCGGCAAAGCGCTCGCGATCGAACATCTGGCCGTCGACAGGGGCGTCATCGATCTTGAAGTCGCCGCTATGAATGATGATTCCGGCCGGCGTGCGAATCGCCAGCGCGGTCGAGTTTGGCGTCGAGTGCGTAACTCGTATCGGCTCGACCGTGAACGGGCCGGCCTCGAATGTTTTGCGCGGCAGGATTGTCCGCAGATCGACTGGATCGTCGAACTGCTCATCGGCGAGGCGGCGCCGCGTGAACGCGAGCGTAATGTCGGTGCCGTAAACGGGAACGTTGAAGCGGCGCAGCAGATGCGCCAGCGCGCCGATGTGATCCTCGTGGGCGTGCGTGAGCACAACAGCCTCGACCGCGACGTGGCTGCGCTCGAACCACGTCATCTCGGGAACATAGGTGCCTAGTCCGAGCCCGGGCTCGTCGGGAAACATCACGCCGCAATCGATCACGATCGCGCGCCCGGCGCATTCGATCGCCATCAGATTGAGGCCGATCTCGCCGAGCCCGCCGAGGGCTACGATTCTGACCGGCGCGGTCGTGGAAGTGCTTGCCGCCAATCGCCTAACCTGCCTCCGCACCGAGGCGAATTATATCGGTCACAGATCGACTGCGAAAGCCGATCCTCGCAACGCGACAGCTATCCACAGGCACGCTGGACCTCGCCTTGCCTTGAGTACGGGGCGGGACTACTTTTTTGGATGACGAGGTGGCGAAGATGGCGGCGTCGGTAAACAAAGTAATTCTCATCGGAAATCTCGGGCGCGATCCGGAGACTCGCTTCACCAACTCGGGGTCTTCGGTCACGAGCTTTTCAATCGCGACCACGGACTCGTTCGCCGACAAGAGCGGCGCGCGGCAGGAACGCACCGAGTGGCACAATATCACCGTGTGGGGCAAACAGGGCGAGGCCTGCGCTCAGTACTTGAAGAAAGGCAGCCCGGTTTATATCGAAGGGCGAATTACTTACCGCGAATACGAGGCCAAGGACGGCAGCGGCAAGCGCAAGGCCACTGACATCGTCGCGATGCGCGTGCAGTTCCTGAGCTCGCGCGGGGGCGCTCCTGCAGGCGATGACGCCGGTGGTTTCGGCGGTGGCGGTCGCAATCGCGCACCTGCAGGGGCAGGTGGAGGCGCGGGCGACGACGTCGCGCCGATGGACGACGAAGACATCCCCTTTTAGAAATCCTCTGCGCACGAATCAGAACTAACAGATGCTGCACCTGACGGCGGCATCTGATTGCCGATTGTACGAATAATCCGATCGACACATTCAAAGTACTACGAAACCTAAGGTACGTCATTTGCATTTGAGCGGGCGCGTTTTGAGCTGGTATCCAACCCGGCCGCCTGTGAGCCGGAGGGTTCTGAGAATTGATCCAGCTTTCGACGACCTGCACCAACTACATTCGAGTCTTCGCATTTGTTATCGGCGTCGCGATCGCGTTCGGTGCAAGTGACGCGCACTCGACGACGCTCCTGCCGCCTGGATCCTCGACCACGACGTGGTCAGTCGCGAGCGATCACAAGACCATCCTCCTGTCGGTGAACAGCACCCCACCGGTTCCCTTCGTCATCAAGGGCGTCGATTACTCGCCGCGCCCAATCAACGACGCCGCGATGACGATGCCGGGATCGGATTACTTCTGGGGCGATCCCGCGAATCTCACCTACAGTCCAATCTGGATACGCGACCTGTGGGGATCGACTTACAACGACAACCTCGCGCACATCAACTTTCCCGACGGGCTCGTCCGTCAACTCGGCGCCAACAGCATCCGCACCTACGCATGGTGGAAATGGGTTCCGATGGGGTCGGCTGACTATGCAAAATGGAACACGCTCGATTGGAGTGTAAGTCAGCGAGTCCGTTTCGGCGCGAGCACTGCTCCCGCCGGTTTCGCGGGATGGCCGGCGCACGACGGCGGCGATCAATTCCTGGACCTATGCTGGAATCATGGCGTCAACCCGATTTACGTAGTCATCGGAATCGCGCTCGATCCCTGGCTGGCTTTTCCCGGCGCCAATCCCGACCCCGCGACATTGCACGACGAGCGAATGTACATCGAGCGCACTACCAAGTGGCTGGCGCAGCGTTATGGCTATCATCCCGCGGTGCTCGGATTTGCAATTGGCAATGAGACCAACCTGCCATTCGCGCGCGGCACCGACAGGTACATTGACTATTGGCAGTATCTCAATTCGCTCGGCGCCGTCGCGAAACGCTACGCACCAGACAAACTGACCGTGACCGCGTTCGCCGATTATCCGCCGCCCGAGGCGCCGATGCTCCTGAAGCCGTTGGTCACATTCAAAGATACCGCGAACACCCACCCCGGTGGACGCACAGTTCCGGTCTGCGTCGATCTCAAAGGCGCCAACCCTGGTCCTGATTGCCGCTCGGCGCATCGACGGCGAGCCTATCCCGCCGACATCTACGCGCTCGACGTCTGGGGATTCAACGCGTATCGCAGGCCCGAGACTGAGGACGTGGCGAACTTCAAGCGCTGGATAATCGACGGCCACTACACGAGCGGCAGTGGCATTGAGACGGAACTACCGAATCCCACACCCAAACCGATCGTTCTGACGGAATGGGGCGCGCCCGCTTCGATTCGGACCCGCGACGGACAGCCGCCGCCGCCACCGAACCCGCAATGGGTCAGCGCGAGTCCCGCGGTCGCCGACGAATTCCACGGCGCGGCCGGATATCGTGCGGCCAGGCTGATTCAACAGATCGCATCCGACATCTATGGACCTCATTCGACAATTTCGACAACTGGCGGCGGCATCCTGTCGGGTGGATACGTCTTCGAGTTCCAGGACGAATGGTGGAAGGAGGCGGAGAGCCGGCCCGCCACGTGGTCGTCGCACGACACGACGATCGAGCAAAGCAAGTTTCCGTTCGGCGAGCCCGGCAGCGGCTTCCCATCTTACTGGGACGAAGAATGGTTCGGGCTGCTGTCGGTCTCTACCGGCGCCGGCCGCCGCCCTGACTCTCCCGTACTGCTGACCGCGGCGCATGGCGAGAGGTCGCTGAATGGCGGCGCCGACGTGCTCACGCCGCGCGCGGGATTCTACGCGCTGCAGGCCGCATTCCGAGGTGAGATGCTATCGCCGCGGCCAATAGTCAATCCCAAACCGACGCACCTCATTCCAATATCCTTTCCGTCGCGAAAAATAGTCACTGACTATTTCACTTCAGCCGAGCCACTTCAGATTTCTCGACGTTCCGTCGAACGTGTCGCGCGTCTTGTAGTATTCGAACTGGCCGCCGACCGCCGCTTGTGCCGTCTTCGCGAGGATCGACGCCACCTCCGTCTCGCTGAGCGGACGAAATGTCCGCACTGCGTTGAGCGCCTGTTGCACATATCCGATCCATTCGCATCCGACGACCAGAGTGCTGATCGGGAGGTTCATCGTGTAATGGAGCGCCTCGAGCGGCGTGACGGTTTTGCTCTGCAAGATGAAGTTGTCGCCGAAACACTTCATCGCGATCACGCCCATGTTCTTTTCGAGCGCGACCGGCAGCACGTTGTGCTGGAAGCTGTCGTAGTGCGCGTCCATCACGTTGAGCGGCATCTGCACCGTGTCAAAGGTGACGCCATACTGGTCGGCGAGCCGGATCATCTTGAGCAGCATCGCCGGCGTCTTATGCCCCGAAAATCCGAAGAAGCGAATCTTGCCGGCTTTTTTCGCCGCCAGCAGCGCCTCGATCGCGCCGTCTTTACTGAAGACCCGATCCGGATCGTTGTCGCGGATCACCTCGTGAATCTGCAGCAGATCGACGTGGTCCGTTTGCAACCGCTTCAAAGACTCGTCGAGCTGCCAATCTACCGTCCATCGCGTGCGCCCGTCGACCTTGGTCATCAGGAACACTTTGTCCCGATAGCCGTCGCGCAGCGCGTTGCCCATTCTCAGTTCGCTCTCCCCGAGATGGTAGTCCCAGGAGTTGTCCATGAAGGTCACGCCGTTGTCGATCGCGGTGCGGATAATCGCAATCCCGTCGCGCGGATCCTTCGGCTGGCCGATATGGTAGCCGCCGATCCCGATTAGCGAGACCTTCGCGCCGGTACGCCCCAGCGTCCGATACTGCATCCCCCCGGAGCGCGCGATTGACGCCAGCGCTCTGCCGGCGGTCATCGAGACGATCGCGCTCGCGCGCGCCACCATCGCCAGAAATCGTCGTCTAGTCACAAGACTCAGCGCTCCCCACGGCGCCGCATCTTACTACGCATCAACACGGAGACGCATACGCCAATCGTACCGCGGGGTCGCCGATTTCAAAAAAAAGAGCCGCCAGAGTTGGCGGCCCTTTTTGGTTTTCAGGTCAGCTGTTTGGTTCGAGCGAGCTAGTCGCGGCCTTCAGAACGCTCGACCGCTTCGTGTTGTCGGTGCGCGCGCTCGATCGCATGTCCGGCTCCGCGCGTCTCGGCCCCTACTTCATCGACCTTGCTGTCGATCTTGCCCTCGATCGTGTGATGCCGATACTCGTTGCGTTCATGCCGGCGGTGGGCTGCGTCGACGGCGTTCACCGTGCCAGTTGCTCCATTGTGGACCTCGTCGGCTTTTTCATCGACGTCACGTGCGAGCTGAGCGAGCTGGATGCCGCCAGCCTTCTTGCTGACGTACTTGGTGGGCTGGGGCGGGGGCACGGACGCACTCGCTGGAATTGTAAATCCTCCAAGAGAAAGCGCCAGCGCCGCGCCAACAACAATCTTGCTATTAAATTTCTTCATAATCCGGCCTCCTTGGCCTTATCCAGGAAGACAGCAATAACCGTTCCATTCAGTGAATATAAGGGTTTTTAGCTCTCATATGAGAATTCGAGCGCAGACAGACCGTGCTCTCGGAAACAATTACCTGCAGATTGAAATTTAAGCAGAAAGTTGTCCCTCGACTGGCAGTTAAGCGTGCAAATGCAATAACATTGGCCGCGCTTTTGATCGGTGGGGGGACATGTCTCAAAATCGCAATTTCGGTATTTGTTCGATCGCTATTGCAGCGATCTGGTCATTGGCCTGCTCGATTCAAATCGCAGCAGCCAATGCCGCGGTGGACGCGCAGGGACTCTGGGTCGCCGACGGAAACTTCATCTCGGAATTCCAGGGCGCGGCTCTCGCGTCCAGCGGCACCCCCGACGCCCGCCTCGCCTTCGGCATCAAGCGGCCCTTCAGGGTTCCATTTTCAATCGCCTTCGATCGGCACAACGATCTGTGGGTCACGGATCTTGGCGGTTTTCAGGCAGGCGACGTTTCAATCGTGGAAGTCCGTCGCGCGGAGATTGTGTCGCTCAGGAGCGGCGACCTCGCGAAGCGGAGGCTCGTTGCGCCGGGCGGCTCCGGCATCACAAGTATTGGATGGTTTGGCCTCGGCTTCGACGCGGCGGACAATCTCTTCGTTACTAACGCCGGTCAGCAACTATTGGTGATGGCGCCCGATAAGTTCGAAACAAAGAGACCCTCGCCAGCGATCGTTATTTCCTCCAAGCAATGGATTCCCGGAACGCTGCGTTTTGATGGTTCCGATAATCTCTGGGTGAGCGCGAACAACCAGCTCTGGAGATTCGCGCCGGGCGATCGCACCACAAGCGGCGCGCCTAATCCGAGCCTGATAGTCAACTTGCCCACGAATTTCGGAGTCCAGGATCTAGCTTTTGACGGATCGGGAAACTTGTGGATTGCAGGCGCGGACTTCACGGTGGGCATTCTGGATGAGATCGAGATGATCTCAGCGGCCGATCTCATCGGCGCAGGGGAAGTTTCCCCGCCGTTCGCAGTGACGATCACTTCTGCGGCGTTTGGGACTGAGCCCGGACTCGCCGGCGGGATCTGCCTGGGAGGCATCGACTTCGATCATTCGGGCGATCTCTGGGTATCGGCCCACTGCGATCCAGAGACGCATCTGATCGAGTTCACGCAGAGCCAGTTGAGCACTCGGTGGAAATCTCACACCATCGGTGACGATCAGCCCGAACAGCAAGAAGACAAACCTGGACTATCCCGGTCCGATCAGGTTCGGTCCTACGATCAACTGATCGACTGCTCCTGCGCGAGCGCTTCACTGGCGGTTAACTGCGGGGACGTATAAGTTGATCGCGCACCAGGATTGCGATGTAACCGGAAGGCGAAAACTTCGTCCTTTCGTTTGGGGGATCATGAATCGGAATCACGTGACCAGGTTAGGCGCGTTGGCGCTCGCGATCGCCGCGACGTTCACCTTCTCGATACAAATTGCGGCGGCCAAGTCCAAGGCCAAGCCGCAGGGACTGTGGGTCGGCGGCTACAAATACATCTCGGAATTCCAGGGTAAGGCCCTCAAGAAAGGAGGCACGCCGCAAGCCAATCTCGCCCTCATAAGTTCGGCATTCTTTAATCCGCTGTCGATCGCTTTCGATCGGAACGAGGACTTATGGATCGCTTACGATGGAGTCCAGGCCAACGGCCCTACTCCCGTCCTGGAACTCACTCGTGGCGATTTGGTTTCGCTCAAGAACGGCAACGTCGTGAAAGCCAAGGTCATTATTGCAGAGAAAGGTAGCACCGGAGTTCCTTTTACGATTGCGCGCAGCCTGGCTTTCGACATTTCTGGGGATCTCTGGATAACAGACGGCGGCCAGCGAGAAATTATCGAGCTTCTGGCCAGCCAGATCAAAAACAGCGGCAGTCCGACGCCAACCATTTCGATCACCTCACCGGATTTCGTTCCGACGGTGATACGATTTGACGGGTCCGGCAATCTCTGGGTGGCGGAGTTCCCGCTACCGCCCAACCCATCCAACCCGATGCAACTCTGGCGCTTCACGCCCACTGATCGCGCCGCAAGCGGGCCGGCAAATCCCAGCCTGATAATGAATTTGCCCGACGAGTTAGATCCGGTGGACCTGGCCTTCGATAGTTCTGGAAATCTGTGGCTTGCGGGGCCAGGCTCTCACAACGACGCGCTCGAAATGATCCCGGCGAGCGACCTCAGCGGCTCGGGAGATATCTCTCCTTCAGCTTCTGTCGTCGTCACTTCTTCCGCGTTCGGCCTGCTTGATGGCTCGGGTTCGTGCCTGGGCGGCATCGATTTCGACCGTTCCGGCGATCTCTGGGTATCAGTTGGCACCAACAACGCCGATTGCGACGGGAGCACGGCGACACAGGTAGTAGGGTTCACTCCCGCGCAGTTGAGCGCGGGCGGAAACCTCACGCCGTCATTGACGATTGGCCAGAACAGCAAGCAGACCAACTTGTTCCTGCCCGGCCCACTAAGGTTCGGCCCGGCGGTGCAATAAAATGGAAGCGCGACTGTATCCACCTAACCACTTCTAACAGGGACGAAGTCCCGCATCTTGTCTTTTAACTGGGTGCAGGGGTCACCCCTGCCCAGGGAAGCGTGAAACCCACGGTGGGTTTCACATTCAATCAAGTGACCCCTTCCCGGCTACTTCGGGTTGTCGGGGATCAGCTTCAGCTTGCTTTGCTTGGTGGGACGCGAGGCGCCTGCGGCGGCTCCGGTGGCTGCGCCGGCGCCACGGCGGCCGCGAGTTTTTGCCGCGAGGCCTTTTTCGCTGTCTTTTGTCTTGGAGCTTTCGTATCTCGGCTGATGTGCTGAGCCCGGTGGTTGCGACGGCTGCACCGGATGGCGCGGCTGATCCATGCCGAATGCGTGGCGCTCCAGCTTTTTGATCTGATCGCGCAGGTCGGCGGCGCGTTCGTAGTCGAGGTTCTCCGCCGCTTCCATCATTTGCTGGCGCAGCGCGGTGATTCGATCGGGCAGTTCGTGCGCCGGGATGAACTCTTCCTCGCGCTTGTCGTCGCCGATTTCCGGCACGACCGCCCACTCTGGCGAGTACATCTCGACCAGTGACGCGTCGATCGCCTTGATGATCGACGTGGGCGTGATGCCGTGCTGCTCATTGTATGTGACCTGCTTGGCGCGCCGGCGGTTGGTCTCGCCGATCGCCTGTTCCATCGACTTGGTGACGACGTCCGCATACATGATGACGCGGCCGTTGATATGGCGGGCGGCTCGGCCGGTGGTCTGAATAAGAGAGCGGGCAGAACGCAGGTAGCCTTCCTTGTCGGCGTCGAGAATCGCGACCAGCGACACCTCGGGCAGGTCGAGGCCCTCGCGCAGCAGGTTGATTCCGACCAGCACGTCGAACTCGCCTTTGCGCAGGCTGCGGATAATCTCGACGCGCTCGATCGTCTCGATATCCGAATGCAGGTAGCGCACTCGGATGCCGAGGTCGTGGTAGTAGTCGGTCAAATCCTCGGCCATCTTCTTGGTCAGGCAGGTCACCAGCACGCGCTCGTTCACCGCGACGCGTTTGTGAATTTCCTCGAGCAGGTCGTCGACTTGCGTCCCTGCCTTGCGCACCTCGATTTCGGGATCGATAAGTCCAGTCGGGCGAATCAGCTGCTCGACGATGAGCCCGCCTGATTTCTCCTGCTCGTAGTCGCCGGGCGTCGCTGAAACATAAACCGCCTGCGCGATGTGCGATTCCCACTCCTCGAAATTAAGCGGGCGATTGTCGAGCGCGGACGGCAGCCGGAATCCGAAATCGACCAGCACCGACTTTGCGCGAGCGGTCGCCGCGATACATCCCGCCAATTTGCGGAACCGTCACGTGACTCTCGTCGATAAAGAACAGCGAGTTTTTCGGGAAGTAGTCGAGCAGCGTCGGCGGCGCCTGTCCGGGGAGTCTTCCTGTCAGATGACGCGAGTAGTTTTCGATTCCGGGGCAGAAGCCCATCTCGGCCAGCAGCTCGAGGTCGTACATCGTGCGCTGTTCGAGGCGCTGAGCCTCCAGCAGGCGATTCTCAGTGCGGAAGAATTCGAGCCGCTCCTTCAATTCGGTGCGGATATTGCGCACCGCGACTTCCATCCGATCCGACGTCGTCACGTAATGCGACGCCGGGTAAATCGCGACGCTCTGCAGCTTGCGGATTACCTTGCCGCGCAGCGCGTCGATTTCGTACATCGCCTCGACCTGGTCGCCGAAGAATTCGACTCGCACCGCACGCTGCTCTTCGTATGCGGGAAAAATCTCGACGGTGTCGCCGCGCACGCGGAAGGTCCCGCGATGAAAGTCGTAGTCGTTGCGCTGATAGTGAAGATCCACCAACTTGCGCAGCATCTTGTCGCGGTCGATGGTCATTCCCTCTTCGAGGAACACCACCATTTCGAAATACACCTCGGGCTCGCCGAGGCCGTAGATGCACGAAACCGACGCCACTATCAGCACGTCGTTGCGCTCGAGCAGCGCCTTGGTCGCGGAATGACGCAGTTTGTCGATCTCGTCGTTGATGCTCGCGTCTTTCTCGATAAACGTGTCAGTCGAAGGCACGTAGGCTTCGGGCTGGTAATAGTCGTAATACGAAACGAAGTAGCGGACTGCATTTTCGGGGAACAGGCTCTTGAACTCATTATAGAGCTGCGCGGCGAGGGTCTTGTTCGGCGCCATGACGAGCGTCGGCCGGTTCACGCGCGCGATCACGTTGGCCATCGTGAAGGTCTTGCCCGAGCCGGTGACGCCGAGCAGGACCTGATGCGGGACTTTGTCGTTTAGATTCGCGACGATCGACTCGATCGCAGCCGGCTGGTCGCCCTCGGGCTTGTAGCCCGAGACCAGCTTGAAAGTTCCCTCTTTACCGCGCGCCAGTGAGAGCATGATGAATAAGACAGTCTAGCAGGATTTCCGCCTTTTGCGGAGTTCGATCATCGATCAGGCGTCGCAATTGCCACACATTAGACAACGGCTGACAGTGCGGTTAACCGAAATTTGACATCCGTGCACCTTTTCGGAAGGGGCAAAATCCTCTCACGCGGGAGAAATACGAGCGCATCCCGCGAATTTGCTAAGTATACGCTGGCGGACTATCGATGGCATATCGATTGCTGTCACACGAACGTCAAGACCCAGGAGAGTCACATATGAAACATCTCAAACCCATGCTGGCAGTTGCGATCGTGATGTTCGCGATGGCGATGCCGTCGATTTCGGCGGCCCAGTATCACGAAGAACGTCTGGACCATTTTATCAACGAACGTCCCGACTTGAAGGCTCAGCTCGATCGGAATCCCAACTTGATTTACGACCGGGCGTGGCGGGAAAAGCATCCCGCTCTGCAAGGTTTCCTGCAGGAACATCCTAACGTCTGGGGAAAGATGCCCGGCAGCGAACGATGGGGCGCCTATGGTCCCGATAACACGTGGCACGAGTCCGACTGGTGGCATGATCACGATCGCGCCTGGATGTGGACCCACCATCCCGAATGGGCCGACGCTCATCCTGACTGGCGGGGCGACGGCGACTTCGACGAACATCACGAATGGCATGATCGTGACTGGTGGCACGACCATCATCCCGACTGGGTCGATGCGCATCATCCGGATTGGTACAAGCATCCGGGCGAGCATCCGATCGCTGCCGAAGAGCACAAGCATGCCGTCGAAGAAGAGCACCAGGGGCACCATCACGACCACGACCACCACTAAGCCGGACTCAGGCGACCGCGCCGGACACCCGTCTATAGGGGTCCGGCGCGACGCATGAGCCACGCTTGATCGGGCAGGCCGCTCAACTTCACCAGTACTTATCCACTAGTTATCCACAGGGACCTGGGCCGCGCCGACGTGATGCAGGCCGGCTCGGGCAAAAATCTCGCGGCACCTCCCCTGGGACGTGTTGCATTCTTGTTACAAATATAACTATATTTCCCCGTCAATTGGGTGGGGTTATACCCGTTTGCATATCGGTTCGCGGATCGGGGGCGAGTGAGGGGTTCATTCGCGATTAGACGCACTTGGGTGAGGAGGAGTTCATGAGACTGAAATCAAGGCTTTTGAATGCGGTCGCCGCCGTCGCAACTGCGGCGCTATTCGCGTCCAGCATGAGCGGTTGCGCATATTTGCAGCAGCCACGCCATTGGGGGACCTGTGCGATCGTCGGAGGCCTGCTCGGCGCAGGTGCGGGCGCAGCAATAGGTATTGTCATCGTTGATAATACTCAAGGGAGCCACAGCAACAGCAGCAATGACTCCCGGGCCTGGGCCGGTGGGGGTGGTGCAGCAGGAGGCGCGATACTCGGCGCGCTCGCTGGCCACTACATTTGCGATGAAGTAATCGTGCCGCCACCGCCTCCTCCGCCGCCACCACCTCCTCCACCGCCACCGCCGCCTCCTCCGCCGCCGCCGGTCAAGGAGAAGCTGGTGCTACGTGGAGTGCACTTCGACTTCAACAAGTACAATATCCGTCCGGGAGACGCCGCCGTTCTGGATGAGGCTGCGACAACTCTGAAGGCCAATCCGAACGTGACGATCAACGTCAACGGATACTGCGACGCGATCGGCAGCGAGGAGTACAACCTCAAGCTGTCAGATCGGCGTGCGGATGCCGTCGTGGATTACCTGGTGAAGGCCGGAATCCCGTCGAGCCAGTTGATTCCGCACGGTTACGGCAAGACCAACTTCGTCGCGACCAACGACACGCCGGAGGGTCGCGCTCAGAACCGCCGTGTCGAACTGGTACCGAATGAGTAGGTCGGACCGAGACTGAGAACTGTCTGTAAAGCGGCTGCAGTCCCCTCAAGGGGCTGTGGCCGCTTTTTTTGTGTCAAATCTTCCAAATGGCCAAAGTATTACGAGTCCCGAGTTATGAGACATCTTGCGATGCTCAATAGACCCGGGTTCCAAAAAAAGGCAGAATTGTTCACGTTTGATTCCGAAATAGCTTGAACCTGATGGAGGGGTACCTGGTGACTAGTTGGAAGAATTGGATTGGAGCGGCGACGACCGTCGTACTGCTGACTGTCTCGTCATGCGCGTCATGGACGCCTGCTCAGAGAGAGTACACCTTAGGCGGAGCCGCCGCGGGCGCGGTTATCGGTGGAGGACTGGGATGCGGGATTGCCGCGGGAGTAAGTGGTTCCGCGAAGAGCTATGAAATAGGTTGCCCGACTGGCGTCGTGGTAGGTGCTCTGCTTGGTGCTGTGAACGGATACCTGCTGGCCCCGAAGCCGGCCCCGCCTCCTGCGCCGCCACCTCCACCACCCCCGCCGCCTCCTCCGCCACCACCGCCGCCTGTGAAGCAGAAGCTGGTCCTGCGCGGAGTGCATTTCGATTTCAACAAGGCCCGGATTCGGCCAGGTGACGCTGCAGTTCTGGATGAGGCCGCGTCTACACTCAAGGCCAACCCGAACGTGACGGTCAACGTCAACGGCTATTGCGACGCTATCGGCAGCGAGCGATACAACCTCAAGCTGTCGGATCGGCGTGCGGACGCCGTCGTCGACTACTTGGTGAAGGCGGGTATCCCGTCGAGCCAGCTGATTCCGCACGGCTACGGGAAGACCGACTTCGTCGCTCCCAACAACACGGCTGAGGGACGGGCTCAGAACCGTCGCGTCGAACTGGTGCCTAATGACTGAGTCGAACCGAGACTGCTGAAATGTCTGCAAACCGGCCGCAGTCCGCGCTCAAAGACTGCGGCCGGTTCTTTAAGGAACGGTTACGAGCCACGCGCTATAAGACACCTTTTGTGCCTCAATGGACCTGAGGTCTCGAAAATGGCAGAATGCGGAAGTCTTTTTCGAGAATGATCTCAACCTTGGGAGGGGTCTCTGTGGTTAAATCGAAGAATTGGGTTTGTGTAGTGGCTTGCGCCGTCTTGTTGACGGTGTCGGGTTGCGCAAATCTCTCGCAGCCGCGGCGCTGGGGTACATGCGCCGTCGTAGGTGGACTCCTCGGCGCGGGCGCGGGCGCGGGAATCGGAGTCGCAATTAACGAGAATACCGGCGACCACGAAAACCAAGTTGCATGGTCCACCGGCCTCGGCGGTGCTGGTTTGGTTCTAGGCGCGCTGGCAGGACACTATATCTGCGATCCTATAATCCAGCCGCCGCCACCGCCGCCGCCTCCACCACCCCCGCCGCCTCCTCCGCCACCGCCTCCACCGCCGCCGGTTAGGCAGAAGCTGGTGCTGCGTGGTGTGCACTTCGACTTCAACAAGTCGAAGATACGGCCGGGAGATGCCGCAGTCCTGGATGAGGCCGCCGCAACTCTGAAGGCCAATCCAAACGTGACGGTCAACGTCAACGGCTACTGCGATGCGATCGGCAGCGAGGAGTACAACCTGAAGCTGTCGGATCGGCGTGCGGACGCCGTCGTGGATTACCTGACGAGGGCCGGAATCCCGTCGAGCCAGTTGATTCCGCACGGCTACGGCAAGACCAACTTCGTTGCCCCCAACGATACGGCTGAGGGACGCGCGCAGAATCGTCGCGTCGAACTGGTGCCCAACGACTAAGTCGAGCAGAGACTGAAACGTCTGTTACCGGCCGCAGTCCTTTCGGGGGCTGCGGCCGCTTTCTTTTATAAATGAACTGTTACGAATCTCGCGCTATGTGACAGGTACGCCTACTCAATAGACCTAGCCTCTCAAAAATGCCAAAATTCGCGGAGTTTAATTCCGGCAACGAGCTCGAACTTGGGGAGGGGTCTTCGTGTATCGATCGAAAAAGTGGATTGGAGCGGTAGCCTGTGTCGTTCTTTTGACAGTCTCGTCGTGCTCGTCATGGACGCCTGAGCAGAAGGAGTACACCGCCGTCGGAGCGACAGGCGGCGCGCTCGTCGGCGGGGGCGTCGGATGCGCAATCGGTCTCACCAGTGATGAAGATGACCCGAAGACGGTCGGCCTCGGATGCGGCATAGGAGTGCTGACTGGCGCCGTCGTCGGCGGAATTGCGGGCTACCTGCTGGCCCCGAAACCGGCGCCGCCACCTGCGCCGCCACCACCGCCGCCTCCTCCACCGCCGCCGCCTCCGCCACCTCCTCCGCCCAGGGAGAAGATCGTGCTGCGCGGAGTGCATTTCGATTTCAACAAGGCAATCATCCGGCCGGGTGACGCCGCCGTTCTGGATGAAGCCATCACGACTCTCAAGGCCAATCCTGGCGTCGTGATCGATGTGAACGGTTACTGCGACGCTATCGGCAGTGTGGAATACAACTTGACGCTGTCTCGATACCGTGGAAACGCGGTCGCGAATTACCTGCTGAATGGCGGAATCCAGGCGACCCAGTTGAGGGTGCACGGATACGGTAAGACCAACTTCGTCGCCACCAATAGAACGGCTGAGGGGCGCGCTCAGAATCGGCGCGTCGAGTTGGTGCCGGAAGAGTAGCCGTCGCCGAACCTGAAACGTCCGCTATCGGCCGCAGTCCCGCTCGAGGGCTGCGGCCGCTTTTTTTCGATTGCGCATCTCTTCAGATGCTGACGCGCGGGCGCGTTTCTGCTAGAAAGCTTCGCTATGAGGTTAACGCCGAAGGTAGGAATTGGGGTTGCGGTCGTCGTGTTCGCTTTTGCCGCCCTGATGGGCGCGGCGCCGGCCTATGCCCAATCGCAGGCACCTGACGACGCCGCCGCATCGACATCCTCGATCCCGGCGGAAAGCGGGGCTCTGACCGCGGCTGCAGTAGCACCGACCGAGCCGAAGAAGACGCTGGGGCAAAAGGTCAAAGCGCTGGTCGCGAAGCTCACGCCCGATCGGATCAAGCGCGATATCGAATTCAGGAAGGCGTCCGCGCTGTTCCCGGATTTTTGCAAACATTGGGAGCAGGACTTGCACGACCGCGAGACGAACAATCTCTCGAACCTGAAGTTCAATGAGAAGGACGGTTACGAGACCGCGACCTACACCGCTTACGGCAAGATAGCCGGTTGCGAATCGCATCAATCGAAGGACGGCTACTCGATCGGAAAGATCACCTACGAGGAATTCCAGTACTACATCGCCGGCCTATCCCAGGCAGAAGCCCGGCACGCAGTGCCGAAGATCGTCAGCGACACTCACACCACGGAAATCTTCCGCTGGGACAACGGCAAGTGGTTCTATTAAATGCGGGGCTGCGCGCCCCGCGCGCGGCAGGGGTGACCCCTGCACCCAATATTAGGCACAAGCCCGCTTTCGCGTCCTCGCGCCCAAACTTCCTAACAGGGCGCCAGCCCGCATCCTTTCTTTCCGATTACCGGGTGCAGGGGTCACCCCTGCCGCGGGGCGGGGCGCGCAGGCCCGCATTTCAATTAAGTTCTTTACTGCTGTAGTTCAGTATCCGTCGCGCGATAATTATCATGTTGATCTGCTGGGTGCCTTCGAAGATGTCGTTGATCTTCGCGTCGCGCATCCATTTCTCGACCAGGATTTTGCGCGAGTAGCCCAACGGCCCGAGCAGCTCGACCGCCTTCTGCGTGATCAGCGTGACCGCCAGGCCTGCCTTCGCCTTAGCCATCGAGGCCTCGAGGCTGTTGCGCTTGCCGGTATCGAGCATCCATGCGGCCCGCCAAGTGAGCAGTCGCGCAGCCTGCAGCTGCACTTCCATCTCCATGAAGTCGCGCTCGACGGCCGTCAGACGCCGCGGCGAGATACCGTAACGAACAGGGACGTTCTGCTGTTTGAGGAAGTCGCGCACGAAGTCGAGCGCCGCGCGTCCCACTCCGATAGCCATCGCCGCAACGATCGGACGGGTCGCGTCGAAGGTCGCCATCACGTCCTTGAAGCCGCCTTCCTTGCGAACCTCGGCGCTGCCGAGCAGAGCGTCGAGCGGAATCCGGCAGTTGTCGAAGATGAGCGCGGCGGTGTCGGAGGCGCGGATGCCGAGTTTGTTCTCGACTCTCGCCACGGTCA
Organism: uncultured delta proteobacterium; assembly: GCA_963733715.1. Classification (GTDB taxonomy): domain Bacteria; phylum Desulfobacterota; class Binatia; order Binatales; family Binataceae; genus Binatus. The sequence continues at coordinate 206,422 of CAVTEN010000020.1, read as the reverse complement.
TGCCGGGTGTGTTGTGCTCGACGACGAACGGCTTGATACCGGGGCGTCCGGCGGTTTTGTCGACGGTAGCCCACACCACCACGAAACCTTCGGACTTCTCAGCCGCCATCTCGCCGGCGGTGCAGAAGATTTTCGTGCCGTTGATCACCCAATGGTCGCCGTCGCGAGTTGCGGTGGTGGTGACCTGCGAGGAATCGGAACCGAAGCTGGGCTCGGTGATCGCCATCGCGCCCCACTTCGGCTTGCCTTCCTTGAAGCGCTTGAGAAATTTTTCCTTCTGCTCCGGCGTTCCCGCCGCCATCACCGCCGCGCCGCCGAGTCCCGAGTTGGGCGTCGACAGGTAAAGGCCGGCGTCGCCCCAGCACAGTTCCTCGGTGCTGAGCACGGTCATCAGATTGGCGCGTCGAGGCGCCGACGCCGCCGCACCATCGGCCTTCTTGCTCCGGTCGTTGCCGACCTGGATATCAGCGGCAGCAGACGCCTGCCACATCGACTCGTAAAACTGGGTCGGCTTGGTGTGCTCGTGCTCGTCGCAGTCGCGCGAAATCGGACGCATCATGTGCTCCGAAACCGCGTGGAACATCTGCAGCCGGCTCAGAATTTGTGGTTCGAGTTCAAAATCGATCATGATTTTCTCCGTCGCGGCCAGTTAGACCGTTGCGATTCCTTCGATTGCGGAAAATCCGCGCGCGTTGCGCAGCCACATCTCGACCGGATGCTCGCGGATATAGCCGTGGCCGCCGAGCACCTGCACGCCATTGTCCGTCACCTTGAGCGCGCTATTCGCAACATAATTTTTCGCCAGGTAACTTGCTTTGAGCGCGTCGCGGCCTTTGTCGAGTTCGTAAGCCGCTTCCCACACCAGCAGGCGCGCCGCGTCGATCTCGATAGCCATGTCGGCGAGGATAAACGCGATCGCCTGCTTGGTCGCGATTGGCACACCGAACGCCTTGCGCTCCTTGGCGTAGTCGCGCGCATATTCGAACGCGGCATTCATCACGCCCACGCCCATCGCGGCGAACGCGACCCGCGACTCGCTCATCAGGCGCGAGAAGTCGATTCCCTTGTCGCCGCCCAGGCGCGCATCGGCGCCGACGCGGCAATCTTTCAGCGTGAGTTCGTAAGTCGCGAGCGCTTTGAGGCCCATGTTCTTCTCGCGCTCGGAAATCGTCACGCCCGCCGTGTCGCGCGGAACGATAAAACCGTCCACGCCCGCGAAACCCTTCGACGCGTCGGTCGTGGCATAGATCAGAATGGAATCCGATTCAGCGGCGAGCGGCACGTAGCACTTGCCGCCGTTCAGGACGTATCCGGCGCCGTCGCGTTTGGCCGCGACTTGCTGCGCCGACAGATCGAAATCGAAGCGCGGCTCCATCACGGCCGCGGTCGCGGCGGCGAAATCGGCGCCGGCGAATCGCTTCAAGTATTTGGCGCGCTGATCGTCGGTGCCCATCTCGACGATCGGAAATGCGAACAGCCGCGGCGCGAGCACGTGCAGCCCGATCGAAATGTCGCCGAAGCCGAGCTCTTCCGCGACTATCGCGCCGGTAACAGCCGAGCGCGCATCACCGCCGCCGCCGAATTTCTCCGGGATAGCGCCGCTGACAAATCCAAATTGCCACGCCTTGGCGACCAGCGCGGCGGGAATCGCGCCGCTTTCGTCGGCGGGACGCGCGGCAGGACGAATCTCCTCGCGCGCAAACGCACCGACGCTGTCGCGGATCATCTGCTGTTCTTCGCTGAGTTCAAAATCGATCATGAATTGGAATGCACCCTCACTTGAAGTATCGCTTTAACTTTTTAACTGGACCGGAACACCCGATCGCGCCGATTCGTATGCCGCCTCAACTATACGCTGCGCCGCGACTCCGGCCGCAAATTCGGGATCCGGATCGCACGCGCCCTTGAGCGCGGCGATAAAGGTCGCATCCTCGGCGGCGTACGGAATCATCAGCCGATCCCTGATTGGCGCGAGGTACGGCCGATCGCGTAATATTTTTTCCGTAAATCTCGCCATCACGTCGTCGGCAGCAATCGTCTCCTCGTTCGCGCTCGAGCCGCGCTGAAAAACAATCGGCCCGAGAGTATCGGCGTCGCACGCAACAAACAAGTTCTCGGCGAAGACTTCAAGCCTGCGATTACTGGGGCGCGCAATCATCCGATGCCATATCGAGGTGAGCTGGCCATGCCAGCCGCCGGCAAATTCCATCGAGGTCGCACCGAAATCCTCAACCCCATCGGCGCCGTTCACGGTGCGGGTGCGGCAATAAAGACTCGCGACCGGACCGAACATCCACGTCAGCAGATCGAAATCGTGAACGCTGTGCTCGATGAGAGTGCCGCCGGCGGTCAGCGACGGATCGTTGCGCCATGCGCTCGCATGCGCACCGCGGGTCGGAAAATCCTGATCGTCGCGCATCGTGACGCCGAGCAATCTGCCGCAATCTGGCCGTTCGAACATCGCTTTGATCACGTTGTACACGGGCGAAAAGCGCAGCACGAGGCCGACCTGGCTGATCACGTCGGACGCCTTTATCGCGGCCGCCATGGCAGAGGCTTCCGCCGCAGTCATCGCGAGCGGCTTCTCGCAGAAAATGTGCTTGCCGGCTTCCGCTGCGGCAATACAGACCTTGCGATGCATCGCGGTCGGCGTGCAGATCCATACCGCGTCGATCGAGGGATCCGCGATTATCTCTTCGGCCGACTCGAGCGCCCGCGCGCCATTCCATCTCGCCGCAAGACTCTCGGCCGCCGAATGAGATACGTCGGCAACCGAGACCACGCGCACGCTCTGCTCGGTGCGATCGGCGACGTAGCGGATCATCATCGAATGCAGCTGGCCGATGAGGCCGGCGCCGACAAGTCCGACGCGAATCTGTCCGGTGACGGGAGTTGGCATCAGCGTCTGTCTCCTCTCCCTGTGAGGGAGAGGATGAAGGTGAGGGTCCGAATACAGCGCCTCGCGCGATTCACGATTCTGCCTCCGCCCCCACGCGCAGGTCACTCATTCAAGTCTCTCTCGCGGCGAAGTTTTTCCAGCTCGCGCTCGCGCTTGTACTTGGTCGGGTCTTCGATCGTTTTCGACGGCGGCGCCATCGGCTTGCGGATTTTCTTAATCAAACCGCCCGCGCGAAGTTTCTTTGGTTTGCGTTGAGGCATATTGCTACGCGGCGAAGCCGACAAAGCTCATCTGGAGGCCGGTGGTCTTGCCGCCGGCCGCGCGCCGCGAGAAAAAGCGATCGGGGGCGCATCGAGTGCATGGGCCGACGCTCGCGATATTCGCCGGCGCGAGGCCCGCGCGTTCGAGCTGGTCGCGCACGACGGCGCGCAAGTCGATGACGGCTTTGCCGGGACGCCCTGCCCTCGTGTGATTTTGCGCGCCTACGATCTCGCGCGCGAAGCGATCGCCAAGCTCAGTGTCAACTTCGAAGCAACACGATCCTATCGACGGGCCCATCGCGGCGCGAATGTCGGAGGCGCGAGCACCGAGCTGGACCATCGCGCGGACGCCGGAATCGGCGATATCTGCGATGACTCCGCGCCATCCGGCGTGCAATGCGCCGGCTACTTTGCGTTTCGAATCCACCATCAGTATCGGCACGCAGTCGGCCGAGAATATTCCCAGCATGACGCCGGGCTCAGCAGTGACGATCCCGTCGCCCTCAGGTCGAAGCGCGGCGGTGTCGCGAGTCGCGGCGTGAACGACGTTGCCATGCACTTGGTTGAGGCGCGCGACCAGCTTGAGAGCCGGTACCTCGCGACGAAGGCGTTCCCAGTTGGTATCGACGGCGCGATCGTCGTCACCGACCCAATAGGAAAGGTTCATCGAGGCGAACGCACCGGTACTGACGCCGCCCGCGCGCCCGATAAATCCGTGACAGATCGATGCTTCCGGCCATGCGCGCAGGATTTCGACGTTGGCGGACTCGGGTGGTGATTCTGTCTGAGTGTCCACTTGAAGAGTAAGTTATACCTCTCGCGTCAGCGCGAAAATATATCGGGTTCGAGAGAGAGCATCGCGGATGATGCAAGGAACCTAACCCCTAACCCCTTGCCTCGAGGTAAGGGGAACAATCGCACAGTTTTTTCTGTGGATGTCCCGACGCTGGCTCTGATGACACGGCGCGACCGGATGCCATATAATTCTGATCTTTGGAATTTGAGGTTTGGCGCCTATGAATGGCTACGAATATCTGGTGGCGCGAAATCGCCTGATGCAACGGCTCGAAGAGGAATTGGCGCGGCTCGCACCGATGCCAGTGGCCGAACGCGAGGCCGAAACCCGGCGCATCCAGGCGAAATTCGACGTCCAGCTTGCCGAGATGTACGCAAAGGTCGCCGACGAATATCCGGGCGAGCGCAAGAAAAAAGCGCGCCCGATTGCAGACCCTCAGTAAGCGGCTGGAGCAAGCTTGGATCGCTCAATCAGTATCCGGGGCGCACGCACTCACAACCTGGCTGATATTTCGCTCGAAATTCCCCGCGACAAGCTGACCGTCGTCACGGGAGTCTCGGGATCGGGCAAATCGAGTCTCGTCTTCGACACCGTTTATGCCGAGGGGCAGCGGCGCTACGTGCAGAGCCTTTCGACTTACGCGCGGCTGTTTCTGGACCGGATGGAGCGGCCAGACGTCGATTCGATTTCCCAGATTCCGCCGGCGCTCGCGCTGCGCCAGAAAAATACGATCAAAAATGCGCGCTCGACGGTCGGCACCGTCACCGAAATCAGCGACTATCTGCGCCTGCTGTTCGCGACTGTCGGGCACACCGTTTGTCCAAAATGCGGCGGCGAGGTGAGCCGCGACAGCGTCGAGAGTGCGGGCGCGCGAATCCTCGAAGCGCCCGGGCTGTACGTCATGCTGGCGCCGTTCGAGGCCGGTTCGCGCACGATTCCTGACGCGGCCGGCTACCTGATTCAGAACGGGTACCATCGGCTGTACGCCAACGATGCGATCACCGAAACCGCTGAGTTTGCGGCGCGCGCGATAGCGGCGGAAGCGCTGAACGGTACTGCGCCGACGCCGCAGTCGACGCCGGACAGTACGATGATGGTCGTCGTCGATCGCATTTCGGTGAATGGGGAGGGCGAAATCGAACGCGTGCGCGAGGCGCTCGAGAAGGCCTTCTACCTGGGCGCCGGGCGCGCGCGAGCCGTGCGCGTCGAGCGTGATAATGGCAATACGCATAGCGTCGGCGCGATCGATTTCGATCGCCGCTTCAATTGCTCGCGATGCGCGACTGCGTTTGCCGAGCCGACCACGGCGCTGTTTTCCTCGAACAGTCCGATCGGCGCGTGTCCCGAATGCGAAGGCTTCGGCCGCACGGTCGAGCTCGATCTCGACAAGGTGATTCCGGATCACAGTCGCTCGATGCGTAACGGGCTGGTCGCGCCGTGGCGGACGCCGGCGTATCGGGAGATGAACGACTGGATGCTGAAGCTGGCGCGGCGCAGAAAAATTCGGACGTCGGCGCCGTTTCGCGAGATGACCGACGAGGAGCGCACGTGGCTGCTCGACGGTGACGAGGGCCCGCGCGCGAAGTGGGACGAAGACAAATGGCCGGGCGTGCACGGCTTTTTCAAGTGGCTCGAAGGACGGCGCTACAAGACTCACGTGCGGATTCTGCTCGCGAAGTATCGGCGCTTCGTCACCTGCCCCGCATGCGGCGGCGCCAAGCTGAAGGCCGAAGCGCTCAACGTGCTGGTGAACGGCAAGTCGATCGCCGACGTCGGGCGGCTGTCGATTCGCGACCTGGTCACGTGGCTCGACAAGATAGGCACGATCCCCGAAGTCGCGACGCGCGCGGCGGTCGTGATGCGCGAGCTGCGCAATCGCGTCAGCTACCTGCTCGAGGTCGGGCTCGGTTACCTGACTGTCGAGCGGCAGGCGCGCACGTTGTCGGGCGGCGAGGCGCAGCGGATTCATCTCGCGAGCGCGCTCGGCAGCGTGCTGGTCGGGACGCTCTATGCCCTCGACGAGCCGACTGTAGGCCTGCACGCAGCGGACGCGCGGCGGCTGCTCGCCGTGCTGTACAGCCTGCGTGACTTCGGCAACACGGTGGTAGTCGTCGAGCACGATCCTGCGATGATCGCGGGCGCCGATCACGTCGTCGAGCTTGGCCCCGGCGGCGGCAGCGAAGGCGGCGAGCTCACGTACTCGGGACCGCCGGCGAAGGCGACGCTCGACAGCATGGCGTCGTCGCCGGGACGCGTCCTGCTGATGCGCGCGCTGGCGAAGCAGCGCAAGTTCACCAAGCACGACCCCGCGATTCGAATCGTCGGTGCGCGCGAGCACAATCTCGCCGGCATCGACGTCGCGCTCCCGGCTGGCCGCATGATTTGCGTGACGGGAGTTTCCGGATCGGGAAAATCGACGCTGGTCGAGGACGTTCTCTACAACAACTATCTGCGCCGATCGGGCAATACGTCGGCGGAGCCCGGTGAGTGCGAACGGATCGACGGACTCGAGCTGATCGGCGAGATGGTGCACATGGGCCAGGAATTGCCGACGCGATCGATGCGATCGAATCCCGCGACCTATCTCAAAATCTACGACGATATCCGCAAGCTGTTCGCCGCCAGTCCCGAAGCGCGGCGCCTCGGCGTGCAGGCGCGGCATTTTTCTTTCAACGTCACCGGCGGGCGATGCGAAAAATGCAGCGGCACCGGCACCGTCACCATCGAGATGCATTTCATGGCCGATCTTGAAGTGAAATGCGACGCGTGCGACGGCCGCCGCTTCCAGAGCCATATTCTCGCGATCAAGCTGCGCAACTACGGCATCAACCAGGTGCTCGATCTCACGGTCGAGGACGCGCGCGCGTTTTTCATCCATCATCCCGCGATCGTCAAGCGGCTCGACGCGTTGATTGCGGTCGGACTCGGCTACATCCGGCTCGGGCAGACGACCTCGACGCTGTCCGGCGGCGAGGCGCAGCGCCTCAAGCTCGCGCGCTTTCTGCTGGCCGATCTCGAACCCGCGCCGGCCGGCGAGGACGGGAAGCATCTGCCGCGGATGTTCATCCTCGACGAGCCGACGACCGGCCTCAGCTCGACCGACATCAAGCGCCTGATCAAAGTGCTCAACCGGCTGGTCACCGAGGGCAATACGCTGGTGGTGATTGAGCACAACCTCGAGTTCATCGCGAACGCCGACTACGTAATCGATCTCGGACCAGGTGGCGGCGACGAGGGCGGGCGTATCGTGGCGACAGGTTCTCCGCTCGATATCGCAGCGTGCGAGAAGTCAGAGACCGGCCGCGAGCTTCGACGGTTGTTCGGATTGCCCGAGCGTGGCCGGCAAGTCCGCTCGGCATTGCGCGCGGCGGCGGGAGTATAGTGATGAAGCGGGAAGGAGCAAGAATGCGGGGACTCAATCGTCTGGTGCGGGGCGCAACGCAACTCGGCTTCGTGGATATTCTCACGGCAGTAATCCTGCTTGGGATTCTGCTCTACGCCGCTACGCTCCAATTTTCCGTGTACGACCGGCCGCCGGCCGCTACCGCCACAGGCGCTGCCGCGAGCCACTGATATCGCGTCAATTTCTCAGTCAGCCGCTCATTTGATAGATAGTCATTGAAGCGCTGTTAGACCGGTTGCTACTGGCCGAGATCGCAGGCGCTGACCGGAGCCATTATGATTCGATGGGTGGCGTTCGGTGTTATTGTCGCGGCTGTCGTCGGCGCGTTTGCGTACACCGGTGGCTGGTTCTCGCCACGTCGGCTGACGCCCGCACGCTTCATCGACACCTTCGAGAAGGTCAACGGGATTCATCCTGGATTCCGGCGCAATCACGCGAAGGGCGTGTGTGTCACCGGTTTTTTCGAGAGCAACGGCAACGGCGTTCGGCTCTCGAAAGCAGTCATCTTTCGGCCGGGCCGCGTGCAAGTGATTGGGCGTTTCGCTTTGGCCGGCGGGAATCCATACGCGGCCGACGCACCCGCAAACGTGCGCAGCATGGCAGTCCTCTTCATGCTGCCGGATGGCGAACAGTGGAGGACCGGGATCAATAACATTCCGGTATTCGCGGTCAGCACGCCGCAAGCCTTCCGCGACCAGTTGATCGCTTTTAAGGCTGACCCTGCGACGGGAAGCCCCAATCCCGTCAAAGTAAAAGAGTTCCTGGAAAAATATCCCGAATCCGCGCGCGCGATTGCGAACATCAAAAGCCATCCGCCGTCGTCGGGATTCGCGGACAGCACTTACAACAGCCTCAACGCATTCCGTTTCATCGATGCCGCGGGCAACTCGACCCCGGTGCGCTGGTCGATGGTTCCCGAGCAGCCGGTGGTGGAAGCCGGCGCCGCGCCATCCGCATCGCAGGGCAAGAACTATCTCTTCGACGCGCTGATCCGCCGAATCAATCAACCGTCACAGCCTCCGTTGCAATGGCATTTGATAATCATTGTCGGACAACCGGGCGATCCCACTAACGACGCCACGATCGCGTGGCCCGACAACCGCGAACACGTCGATAGCGGCGTTCTCACTATTGATCATATCGAGAGCGAGCAGACCGGAGCCTGCCGCGATATCAACTACGATCCGCTGGTGCTGCCCTGGGGCATCGCGCCCTCCGATGATCCTTTGCTAAGCGCGCGATCGGCCGCCTATTCACAATCCTTTACCAGACGAGCCGGCGAAACCAAGCAGCCCAGCGCGGTCACGCCAGCGGAGATAACCCAGTGACGGAAGGCGAGCGAGGGACACGATGGACGGGCAGCGGACAGTTCACGCTGTTGTCGCGGATGCTGCACTGGACGATGGCGGCGATGATCCTGACGATGTTGTTCATCGGGGTTGCGATGGTCGCTTCGCTGGCCGACTACCATCTGCTGGTTTCGATCCATCGGCCGCTGGGGATTGCGATCCTGCTGTTGGTCATCATTCGCTACGTGAATCGCAAGCTGAATCCGCCGCCTGAGTTCCTCGCCACGATGCCGGATGTTGAGAGGAGAGCGGCCACGATTTCCGAAAAGACGATGTATGCGATGATGTTCGCGATGCCGCTGATTGGATGGGGAATGCTATCCGCCGCACGTTATCCCATCGTTCTCTATGGCCCGATCCATCTGCCTCCGATCCTGCCGCACAGTCCGATGCTCTACGCGGTCCTGCGCAAGACGCACACAGTAGTCGCATACCTGTTCTTCACCACGTTCATAGCTCACTTCAGCGAGGTTCTATTCCATACGGTGATCTTGCGCGACCATCTGATTAACCGGATGGTGCCGTGGAAGGTCCGCTGAACGCCGCGGGCTCTCTCAATTTTTCATTGTTGAGCGCGGCTTCAACACGACCGGGATGCCTTTTGCGCTCGGGGTTCCCGACAGAGGGTCGTACAAACTTAGTGGCAGTAGTGGATTGGCCTCGGGATAGTACGCTGCGCACGAACCGTCAGGGATTTTGTACGGCACTATCTTGAAGCCGCGGACAACGCGGTCGATTCCGTCGGAGGACATCGTATGTATGTCCACGCGATCCTCCGGCGCCAGTCCACGCCTTTTGATCTCTTTATCGTTCAGAAACAGCACATCGCGCTGATTGTATACGCCTCGATACCTATCGTTGTTGCTGTAGATGGTTGAGTTGTACTGATCGTGGCTGCGAAGAGTGCTCAGCCAGAGGACTTCAGGGTTGTCTTGATGCTTATCCTCATCCAGTCCCGGGAATAGCATGAAGTTGGCCTTGCCGTTCGGAGTCATCCAGACTCTCTCGCTTGCGGCGTTGGCCAGGCGGAAGCCGCCGGGCACTTTGATGCGCGCGTTGAATCCCTGAAAAATCAGAAAAACTGCTTCTATCTTATCTCGAATGCGAGAGTAGTCTTCGACCAGCCATTCCCATTGAACGACCGATTTGTCGCCGAGTGTTGCTCGCGCCATGCTTGCGACGATCCACGGTTCCGAACGCAGATGAGGGCTCGCGGGTACGACCACTCCACGCGACGCCTGCACGACGGACATCGAATCCTCGATGGTGACCTCCTGCACCGTGCCGTTCGCTGCTCGATCAATCTCAGAACGCGCGAGGCATGGCAGGATCAAAGCATTGCGGCCATGTACGAGGTGAGTTCTATTCAGCTTCGTAGCTACACTCACTGTGAGATTTAGTTTGCGGAACGCATCGGTGGTCAAAGGAGTGTCGGGTGATGCGGCGACGAAATTGCCGCCCAAGCTGATGAAGGCCTTGACCTCGCCCCGCATAATCGCGTCGAGAGCGTGGACGACGTCGTGCCCATGATCGCGAGGCGGGTTGAAGCCGAAGACCTTTTGCAGTTGATCCAGGAATTCGCTGCTGGGTCGCTCGTTGATGCCGACAGTGCGATCGCCCTGAACGTTCGAGTGTCCTCGCACCGGGACGACTCCCGCGCCGGGTCTGCCGATGTTCCCGCGCAGCAGCAGCAGGTTCACGATCTGCTGCACGTTTTGAGTGCCGCGAAAGTGTTGCGTGATTCCCATCCCGAAGCAGGCCATCACATTGTTGGCCTTGAGGTAGACCTGGGACGCCTCTTCAAGCTGGTCGCGAGACAGTCCTGACTGCCTCTCGATTGCAGGCCACGGCGTCGCCCTCAGGTCCGCGCATAGGGCTTCGAACCCGGCGGTGTGACCTTCGATGAAGACGATATCCAGAACGCGCGGCTGATCCTCGCGAACCGCCCGATCATCGGCCTCGATTGCGGCCTTCATGATGCCCTTGAGGGCCGCGGTGTCGCCGCCGATCTTCACCTGGTAGTAGTGGGTGGCGATTGGCGTCGACCTCATCGTCGCCATCTCGAGCACACTCTGCGGTTGCTGAAAACGCTCCAGCGCCCTCTCCCGCAACGGATTCACGACGACGATCTGTGCGCCACGACGGGCGGCATTGTGTAACTCGGTCATCATGCGGGGGCTGTTGGTCCCCGTATTTTGCCCGATAACGAAAATCAGATCGGCGTGATTGAAGTCCTCAAGCGTGCAGGTACCCTTGCCGACTCCGATCGCCGGAGGCAGTCCCTGGCTCGTAGCTTCGTGACAATAGTTGGAACAGTCCGGGAAGTTGTTCGCTCCGAACTCTCTCGCGAACAATTGATAAAGGAACGCAGCTTCGTTGCTCGATCGGCCAGACGTATAGAACTCCACCTGCTTAGGATCAGACAACGCACGGAGTTCCTTTCCGATCAGGGCGAAAGCTTTGTCCCATTCGATAGGCACATAGTGATCTGTATCCCGGTCGTAAACCAAAGGATGGGTGATGCGGCCCTGCTGTTCGAGCCAGTAATCAGCCTGGCGGCTGAGGTCAGCTACTGAATGCTGCGCGAAGAATTCGGGAGTCGCGCGTTTGGCGGTTATCTCCCAAGCCACGGCCTTTGCGCCGTTCTCGCAAATCACCAAGGGGTCAGCGTGCTCGGGTGATGGATCAGGCCAGGCGCAACTGGAGCACTTGAACCCACCGGGTTTGTTCATGTGATAAAGGGCCAGCGCTCCTTTGAACAGGACTCTCTGTTCGAGGAGCACTCTGCCGGTGGCTATGGTCGCTCCCCATCCGCCACCGGGCTCATGATATGGCTTGATTCGCGGTTTACGGCTCATGGTCCTACCGTGGTTGTTGTGGCGCCGCCATCTCGAACGGTACGACTCCGCCGATTCCGGGTCCAGCGAAGATGAGTCCGCGCGCGGATCGTCTAGCGAGGATCGGCAGGAGGGGTTTGAACGGTCTTCGACCAGCGCAGGCATTGCGCTCGATGCAGGCGCCCTCACCCGACGCTCGCGGACTCACGTCGACCTCTCCCGGGGGAGAGGTAGTTCATCTTGCGGCCATCAGACCTTTCGCTGCATTTTATCAAACTGGTACTTTGAGAAAGCGAAGCTTGCCGATCCAACAAATCCCGGTTAATCATTTGCCCGACGCACAAAAAGAACGGCTCGATCATTATCTTGTGCGGACTGGGTTTGCGTCTTCGCGGCGGGTGGCGCAGGAGTTGGTCGAGCGCGGGCTGGTGCGGATCAACGGACGGCGCTCGAAGAAGAGTGAAATCGTCAGCGCCGACGATCGCATCGAGGTGGCCTCGACCAATCGCCGCGCCGTGATTGAGCCGAATGCCGACCTCGCGCTCGAAGTTCTCCACCAGGATGCGGCGATGATCGTCGTGAACAAGCCGGGTGGCGTGCCATGCCATCCGATCCATTCCGATGAGCGCGACACCGTGATGAATGCGGTCGTCGCGCGTTTTCCCGAGATTGCGACCGTGGGCGTGAAGCCGCTTGAAGGCGGCCTGGTGCATCGGCTCGACAACGGCACGTCAGGGGCGCTGCTGATTGCGCGCAATCGCGGGACATTCGATAAACTACGCGACGCGATTCGTGCGGGCCGAATCGCGCGCCGCTACGAGGCGCTCGTGGCCGGCGCGATCGAGCGCAAGACCGAGATCGATACGCCAATCGCCCATCATGCGAAGAACGCGCGCAAGATGATCGTTGGAGATCCGTCGAGTGCGAATCCGAAACGCGCCGGCCGCGCCGCGAGCACTGTCGTCGAGCCTCTTCGACGCGTCGGCGAGTTCACGCTGTTATCGATCGCGCCGAAGACCGGCAGCCGCCATCAGATTCGCGTGCATCTCGCAAGCATCGGACATCCTATCGTTGGCGACGTGCTCTACGGCGGCCCCGCGAGCGGCGGCCCCCAGGCACTCGCGCACGGGCGCTTCTGGCTGCATCTATGCGATGTGGCGTTCGATTCGCCGGCGGTCGGTCACGTCAAGGTGACCGCGCCGATTCCCGAAGATTTGAAAAAACTCATCGACTAGATCGGGTCAGTTGCACGCGCATCGCGTGCATTCGGTCGACAACTGCGTTACCGACGAGCGCGGTAAGACCACGTTTTGTCCCACCGAGGTTGCCACCTGCGCGCGCTGCGTGAACGCGGTCCCATTGTAGATTTGTTGATGCGCGTTACTCGCCGTCGTTCCCTCGGGGACGATGTACGGCGATTGCGCGTTGGCGTTCAGCAGGTAGTTCGCGCACACGCCGCGCGCGGCCTGACTCGCGAGAAGAAAGTTGGACGACGAGACGACGCCCGCCCACTCGGTCCAGGTTCCCGGCGCCCCGCAGGTGCATCGAAATGCGCGCGGCGTGGGCGCCACGCTCGCAGCCGCGAACGGCGTTAAAGCCGGGGCTGCTGCGAGCGAGGGCAGCGCTCCTATGGTTGAGAACGCTTGCGGCGCACCCGGCGCGAAGGGAGCAGGCACGACAACCGGCCCCGGCGCCGCGGTCACTTGCGCGAAGGGTTGCCGCGCGAGCTTGGAGTCGCTAAGCGCAAGGATCAGGAATGGAGACACGATGAGAACTGTGATTGCCAATCTGAGTCTGACAGCGCGCATACCCTCTCCAAGCATAAGTCGCGAACAAATCCAGCCGCATTCGATTTCGCAAGACAAGTCAGACGGCCTTGGCTATAATCGCCACCTGATTGGCGCCGCGCAAGCGCTTTGCTTCGATTTGGCGCCGGCGAATCGATACCAACTGCTGAATCCAATTGAGTCAAATTGCGTAATCGGGGTGTAACGAAAGTGGCGGGCCATCGCCGGTGATGGCAACAGGCACAAGGAGGTCCGTTAGAATGTCGAGAAGTAAATTCGTTTCCCTCGCAATCGTGATTGTTTCGGTAGGGCTGATCGGAATCTCAATCGGATTCGCTCAGACTTCGTTACCAAATCCCCTTCCTTATCCAAATCCGGCGAATCCGCTGAAGGTCACGGGATCGGTGCCGACCACGCCCTTGCCCCCACCGAATTTGAACGGCCCGATCCAGATGCAATCGGTGCCAGTGCCGCCCCAGCCGCCGCCGCATGGCAGCGTGCCGCCGAGCGCCGCCAACCAGTTCGAGCATCACACTGATTTCCTGAATCTCCCGCGCATCTTCGCGCATCAATGGTCGCCGAGCAGTGAAGTCGTGCCCGACAACGTGATCAGCGAGCGCTACATGCGCTCGGAAGATCCCAATGCGCGCGGACTCACGCTCAAGGAAGCCATCTACATCGCGATTCAGAACAATCCGTCGTTGAAGGCGTCCCAGCTGGATCCGATCGCCTCGATGGAAACCGTGCGCGAGGCCAACGGCACCTTCGATCCCAACCTCACCGCGCAGGGTGATATCGAGAAGAACGTGATACCGGTCACTTCCGCCCTGCAAACGGCCGGCGCCAATTCGTTCGTGCAGAAATTTTACGATTGGAACTTCGGCCTCAACAAAGTTTCCGCCATCACCAACGGCACCTTTGGGGTGACCTTCAACAACGATCGATCACTGTCGAATTCGACCTTCGCCGGAGTCAATCCCGCGTACACACCAAATCTCGCGCTCTCGCTCTCTCAGCCCTTGCTGCAGAACTTCGGCTGGGACTTTGCGACTATCAACGTCCAGATCGCAGAGTCGGGGCAGAAGCAGGCGCAATGGACATACGGGCAGGCGCTGCAGGATTTCGTGCAGAGAATCGGCGGCGATTACTGGAACGTCGTGCTCTCTGAGGAAAACCTCGATGTCGCGCGCGCCGCGCTGCGCTTCAATCTTGATCTCGTCCGCCAGAACGCGATCAGCGTCAAGGTCGGCACTCTTGCTCCAATCGATTTGCAGGAAGCGCAATCCGCCGCGGCCACATCAGAGGCCAACGTCTACACCGCCGAGGCCAATCTGAAAAACTCGCGCACCCAGCTTCGACAGGATGTGATGCTGAATCCGTACGGCACTTTCCTGCCTGAGGAGATCCAGCCGCTCACACGGCCCAATCCACAGGAGCAGGCGGTAGTCGATGAGGAGCGGGCGCTCGAGCTGGCGGTGCAGTACGTGCCGTCGCTCGGCAGTATGCGCGAGGCAATTCGCGACTCGCTGCTGCAGGTGAAGTTCTCGGAGAACCAGGTGCTGCCGCAGCTCAACCTCGGCGCGCAATTCGGCCTGACCTCTACGGCAGGAACTACGCCTTGCCAGGCGAGGTCAGCTTTCAGTACGTCCTCGGTTCCGTCGAACTGCCAAATTCCCGCGGCGATTGGGACGCCCACCCCTGGCAACAAGCTCCCGTTTGGGGGAATCTACGGCGACGCGCTCGATCGCCTGTGGGGGTTCACCTACTACAACTACGCCGCCGTGCTGACCTTCCAGGTGCCACTGGATAACGCCGTGCCGCGCGCGGCTCTTGCGCAGGCTCGCGTGCTATACGAGCAGCAGCGCGTGCTGTATCGAGCCGCGCTGTCGCAGACGGTAGTCAACGTCGAGAGCTCGCTCGCCAATCTGTATGCCGACTATAAGCGCGCGGCCGCGACCGCGTCGGCGACCTACTACGCGCGCCAGTCGCTCCACGATGAGCAAATAAGATTCCGCGTGGGCATGGCGACCACGCACGACCTGCTGCAATTCCAGGAAGAGGAAGTGAGCGCCGAGGGCAACCAGGTACAGGCCGAAGTCGATCTCGAGAACGCCAAGCTTGCGCTCGCGCACTCCGACGGCACGCTGTTGCGACAGTTCCAGATCAATTGGGAAGTGCTGAATCCGCACGAAGTGCCGTGGTACGCGTCCTTCTAGCAGCGTCGTCAGTCTGAATAAAAATGCGGCGCCGGATCGTATCGATCCGGCGCCGTTCGTTTTTGCGCTATAAGAAAATCTCAACGATGGCCGCCACCACCGCCGCCGTGACCTCCGCCACCACCGCCGTGAAAGCCACCGCCGCCACTGTGGAAGCCGCCGCCCACATGCGCGACGCCGCCGCCACCATGATAGAACTCCGTATGATGGCCGCCACCGCCCCAATGGTCTTCCCACGAATGATGGACGCCGAAGCCGGGATCGTAGCCACCCCATCCATATCGGTACGGCGCGTAGCCATACGCTGGGTAACCCCCACCGTAGTAGCCGCTGTCGTCATAGCAGCCGCTCGCGCCGAGTGCGATCGTTCCGAGCAATACGACAGCTAGCATCGTACGACCCGGGCGAAAATATCTTCCCGTGGTGCCCATGTCAGGGAGCTCCCCACGCCGGCTTGCCGTTGTCCTTATAGAACGACAAACCGGGAGTGTCCTTCTTTGGAACATCCAGTGCAGTTCGCAGATGGCCATCGGGACCGTAGAGACCGACTCCGGGGTCACCGGCGTCGCCCAGCGCTACGGTCGCGCGTTCCTTGCCGTTCTGATCGTACAGATCCACACCGGGAGTGCCGTTCGAAGCGAGGTCAAGGGTCACTCGCGTGCGGCCGTTGGGGTCGGAGAGATTCAGCCCCACTGCGCCGTCGGACAAAACGCCCATCGAGCCACGCAACTTGCCGCTGCTGTCGCGCAGCAGGAATTGCTGCGCCTCCACAGTATCGGTCACCGTGCTCGTCTGCGCCATCGTGAACAGCGCACCGCATAGCAGCAACATCGCGCCGGTCATCATCCGCAGATGCTTGTTGCTGCGCTGGAGTTTTGCTTGCTGCGATTCCAGCCGTGATAGCCGCTCGACCAGCTCGCCTGTCGATTGATCCATAGTTAGTCCTCGAGTCGCGGTTGAGAGGCCACGCGCAGGCTTACGCTCCAATCCCCTCTTGCCGAGGGAAGCGCGCCTTTAAGAGAATGCTATCAAAGTGTGAAACCGGGTCCAGCAAAATTCAGGTCCCGTCGATGAGGCTCAGTGATGCCCGAGGATCGTCACCTGGCGGCTCGCAAAGCGCCATCCCGCAGGCGTCTTGCGCAGCTTGTCGGTGTAATAACCCACCGTCGCTTGCTGCACCTTGCCGTCCTTGCAGTGGTAGTAGAGCAAGTAGGAAGTGCCGGTGCCGCTGTCGCCGTCGAGATCGAATGCTGGATTGGCGACGACGTGGAGCACCTTCGCGCCGCCCAGAGATTCCTTGTACATGGCAGTGAAACGCTTGAGGCCGTCGCGACCGCTATGCTTGCCGAAGCGCGGACTCTCGAAGACGCCGTCCTCGGTGAAACAATCGATCCACTCGTCGTAGCGACATGTGTCGATCGTCAGGCAGTAGCGCGCATGCAGGACGCGAACTTCCTCGCGGTCTTCGAGTGATCCGGTAATCGGCATTGCATCCCTCCTCGACGTTCAAATCACGTTGGCGTCGCGCAGCCGCGCGACATCGTCCCATGAGTAGCCGAGCATCTCAGTCAGCAGCAGCTCGGTATGCTCGCCAAGCTCCGGTGCATGCCCGCGCGGCTCGCCCGGCGTCGCACTCAATTTTACCGGCATCCCGAGCAGGGTCAGATTACCGAGCGCGGGATGATCGTAGTCGACGACATAATCGTTGGCCCTGACCTGAGGATCGTCAGGCAGGTCGGTCACCGAATTGACGATCGTATAAATGAAATCGCCACGCCCCTTGAGGACTCGCATCCATTCGTGGCGCGGGCGCGTCGCGAACACCTCGTCGAATATCGCGACTATCGCGGCCGAGTTCTTGCCGCGTGTCTTGACGTCGGCGAAACGTGGATCCTCGATCAGTTCGGTCTTCTCGATCACTTCGCAGAAATTTTTCCAGTAGCGGTCGGGCTGCAGCATCGCCAGCGAAATCCATTTGTCATCGGCGCATCGATAATGGTTCCACAGCGGATTGTAGGCGTTGGCGCGCGTGTTGCGCGGAAATTCCTTGCCCATGATTGTTCGTGCGACGACGTTGAGTCCCTGCAGCGCCATCATCGATCCCAGGTGCGACGCATCCACCTCCTGCCCGATTCCCGTCCGCTCGCGCGCGAACAACGCCGCCAGCACTCCGTAGGCAAGCATGATCGCGCCCATCTGATCAGCGATGCCCCCGTAAACATAGGTCGGCGCCGTACTGCCGCTGCCGATTGCGTTCATGATTCCCGATCGCGCCTGCCCAAGGTAATCGAACGACGGCTCGCCGCTGTCGGGCCCCTCGGGGCCGTAGCCGGACGCGCTGGCATAAATAATCCGCGGGTTGATCGCGGCGAGGTCCGCATAGCCGAGCCCCAGCCGATGCGCGACGCCCTTGCGAAAATTCTGCACGAAGACGTCGCTGCGCCCCGCGAGTCGATGCACGATCTCGCGCGCCTCGGGCTGCTTCAGATTCAGCGCGATACTTTTCTTGTGCTTGTTGTTCGCTTCGAAATAATAATTGCGCCCGCCCTTGACGGTCGCACTGCCCGCAACCGCGGTGATTCCGCGGCCGGGGTCGCCACGCTCGCGTTCCTCTATCTTGATCACCTCGGCGCCCAGGTCCGCGAGCATCTGCGTAGCGACCGGCCCCTGCTGCCAGATCGTCCAGTCGATAATTCGAATTCCGTCAAGCGGTCCACTCATGATTTTGTCTTATACCACAACCCTCTTGAGTTTGTGCGCCGCGGAACGGATCAATGATAGTTGGATCAATCATATATGCCCGCGCTCGCGCAAACTTTTTCGCAACAGCTTTCGACAGTGCTCGACTTCCTCTACCCGCCCAAATGCGCCGCGTGCGGAACGCCGCTCGCCTCGGAGCCCGGACGCCGCGTTTGCGCGCGATGCGTCGCGCGCGTCGAGCTGGTGCCGAATCCGCGCTGCGAAGTTTGCGGCGGACCGCTCGAGTCCGCCAGCAGTGACGCGACGCGATGCGCTCGATGCCTCGCGCATCCGCCGCGCTACCGAATCGCACGAACTATCGCGCGCTATCGAACCACCGCCGAAGACGAGCCGGGTACGCTGCCCGCCCTGATCCGGCGCCACAAGTACGGCCTCGATCAATCGGTCGGGCGAGCGCTGGTAGAATACCTGGGCGACGAGCTGCCGGTGTCGGCCGACGATTACGATGTTGTAATTCCCGTGCCGCTGCATTGGCGGCGCTTATGGTGGCGCGGTTTCAATCAGGCCGCTCTGCTCGCCGCCGAAGTCGCGCAACGCCTCAATCTTCCGCTCGACACCACCGCGATGTCGCGCCGGCGCTTCACGCCGCCGCAGACCTCGCAACATCACGACGAGCGAATCAGGAACATGCGCCGCGCCTTCACCGTCACGAATCCCGAGCGCATCAAAAATCGCCGCGTGCTGATCGTCGACGACGTGATGACCACAGGCGCCACCGTCGACGAATGCGCGCGCGCCCTCCTCCTGGCAGGCGCAATCTCCGTCGACGTCTTCACCCTCGCCCGCGTGCTATGAGCGAAGCCGGACACGCTGAGTGGGATGAACGTCATCGCGGGAAGCCGGCGGGTGGAGCGGAGCCGTTCCTCGCGGAGATGCTCGCGCGAATTCCACGCGGCCTCGTGCTTGACGTCGCCGCGGGGCGCGGGCGCAACGCACTCGCGCTCGCGCGAGTGGGGCATTCTGTAGTCGCGGTCGATTACTCTGTCGAGGCGATGCGTCTCCTCGCCGTGACTGCGCGCGATGCTGGACTTGCCATCTGGCCCATTGTTGCAAACTTGGATAGCTTTCATCTCAAGGACGAATCTTTCGACGCTATCGTGAATATAAATTTCCTCGACCGCGCGCTGTTCCCAAATTTTGTGCGTGCGCTCCGGCCCGGTGGCGTTTTGATCGCCGACACGTTTATCGTCGACCAGGCAACCATCGGCCATCCGCGCGATCCGCGTTTTCTGCTCGCGCACGGCGAGCTACGCACGCTCGCAGGCGGCCTCGATATCGAAGAATACCGCGAAGGCCCGGTCACCTATCCAAACGGCGAGCGCGCCTTTCGCGCGTCGATAGTCGCGCGGCGGAGTAAATCGATCTGATGGCGCCGGGGATGACATACAAAGAAGCCGGCGTCGATATCGCGCTGAAGCAGAGCCTGATTCCGCTCTTCGGCTCGATTGCGAAGACGACATCCGGCGCGCATGTCATCAGCGGCGTCGGTGGATTCGGCGCGCTGGTCGGACTCAACGGCGCCCGCAAAATGCGCGCGCCCGTGCTGGTCGCGGGAACGGACAGCGTCGGCACCAAGCTGCTGATCGCGTTTCAGATAGGGCGCCACGACACCGTCGGCATCGACTGCGTCGCGATGTGCGTCAATGACATTATCTGCCATGCGGCGCGCCCGCTGTTTTTTCTCGACTACATCGGCTCGGGCAAACTCGAAAAGAAAATCGCACTCGATATCGTGAAGGGCGTCGCCCGCGGATGCGATCAAGCCGGCATGAGCCTGGTCGGCGGTGAGACCGCGCAGCTCAGCGGATTGTACAAACCTGGCGAGTACGACCTCGCCGGATTCGCGGTCGGAATAGTAGAGCGCGCGCGAATCCCCGAGCCGTCGAGTGTGCGCCCCGGCGACGTGCTGATCGGAATCGCGTCGAGCGGACTCCATTCAAACGGTTTCTCGCTCGTGCGACGCGTTCTGCAGCGCGCAAAACTCAAGCTCGCCTCCCGCGTGGACGAACTCGGATGCACGCTCGGCGAGGAACTTCTGCGTCCCACGCTCATCTACGCAAAGGTCGTGGTCGAACTGTTCGAGCGCTTCAAAATAAACGGTCTCGCGAATATCACCGGCGGCGGCGTGCTCGAAAATCTGCCGCGCGTGATGCCCAAGGACACTCGCGCGATCGTCGAGCGCGGGAGTTGGCCGACGCCGCCGATTTTCGGCTTGATTCAGCGCCTCGGCAAAATCTCGCGCGCCGAAATGGATCGCACGTTCAACAACGGCCTCGGGATGGTCGCGATCGTGCCTGCGCGCGAAGCCGATCGTGTCGTTGCTCATTTGCGCCGCCGCCAATATGAGGCCTATGTTGTCGGCGAAGTAACGCGCGGCAAGCGCGGAGTTTCGATTCGCTGAGCCAGTGAGCAACGAATAATCCCATGGCGGAAAATCCGACGGTCAAACTCGGCGTTCTGATTTCCGGCACCGGCTCCAATCTGCAAGCTATCATCGACGCGATTCTGCGCGGCGACCTCAAGGCAGAAATCCGTCTCGTCATCTCGAATCGTCCGGATGCGCAGGGACTCGAGCGCGCCCGCCGCCACGGAATCGAAACGACGGTGATCGAGCATCGCAAATTTCCGTCGCGCGAGGACTTCGACCGCGCCGTTCTCGCCGCACTGCGCGCGCGCTCGGTCGAACTGGTCGCGCTCGCCGGCTTCATGCGCTTGCTGTCGCCCGTGATGCTCGACGCGTTCCCGGGCCGCATCATGAATATTCACAACAGCCTGCTGCCGTCGTTCCCCGGAATCCACGGGCCGAAGGACGCGATCGAATATGGCGTCAAAATCGCGGGATGCACAGTTTTCTTCGTCACTCCTGGCGTCGACGTCGGTCCGGTGATCGTGCAAGCCGCTGTGCCCGTGATGCCTGGCGACGACGAGCAAGGCCTCGCCGCGCGCATCCTGCAACAGGAGCACCGCATCTTTCCGCACGCGATCTCGCTCTTTCAGCAGGGCCGCCTCGAAATCCGTGGCCGCCAGGTAATCATCAAGGGCGATTCGTCCGCGCCAAACTCACCGCCGCTGGTAAGTCCGCCGGTGATTGATTCCAGAAATTGAAAAAGCTTTCGGTAATCGTGCCGATGCTCAACGAGTCTCCGAGGATCGCGGGTACGCTGAACTCGATTCGGCGCGCCGCTCCCGCCGCCGAGATCATCGTAGTTGACGGCGGCAGCAGCGACGCGAGCGTCGCGATCGCACGACCGTTGTGCGACGTGCTGATCACCGCCCCGCGCGGCCGCGCGCGTCAGATGAATGCGGGCGCGAGCGGATCGCATGGCGACGCGTTGGTTTTCGTGCACGCAGACACAATAGTGCCAAGGACCTTTGCAAGAGACATCGCCGCGGCACTATCGGATCCCGCAGTGGTCGGCGGACGCTTCGACGTCAAACTCGACGCCAGCGCCCTGCCCTATCGCGTCATCGGCGCGATGATCAGCCTCCGCTCGCGAATCAGCCGCACCGGCACCGGCGACCAGGCGATCTTCGTGCGGCGCGACGTCTTCGATCGCCTCGGCGGATTCCCGGAGCTCGAACTTTGCGAGGATCTCGAATTCTCGCGACACCTCAAGCGCGCCGGACGCATCGCATGTCTGCGCTCGCGCGTGACGACCTCCGCACGGCGATGGAATCGCGACGGCCTCGTGCGCACCGTCGTAAAAATGTGGATGATTCGCGCGATGTACCTGATAGGCGTGCCGCCCGCTCGCCTCAAACGCATGTACTCCGACACCCGTTAGGCCATAGCCAACGGAAGTCGATACTGGACAGGCTTTCCCGCGCGGATAACAATGGCTCTAGCGAGGTACGCCGTGGCGAAAGTCGAGATTTACACAACCACCTACTGCCCCTTCTGCACGCGGGCCAAGAGCCTGCTGAAGAGCAAGAATATCGCGTTCGTTGAAATCGACGTGACCGAAGACGACGTGTTGCGAGCGAAGATGATCGAGCTGTCCGGTGGCCGCCGCTCGGTTCCCGAGATTTTCATCAACGGCAAAATTGTCGGCGGCTTCGACGAATTGAAGGCGCTCAACGACGCCGGCAAGCTCGACGGCCTGCTGGCCGAGTCAGCGCCGCCGGCCTGAATTTTCGGCACTTAGAACTGCCGAAACACCACGCAAACGTCGGTCTTGTCGCGGACCGCAAACTCCCGCGCACCCCACGGCTTCTTCTCGACCCGATTCGAGTTGGGATGAAGCATCTCCGGCGCTCGGGATTGAATCTCGCGATACAGCTCGTCGATCGTATCGGTTTCGATAGCGATCTGCGGCCGATCCTTCGCCGCAAATTCCGCGCTCTCGACGATGTACGCCTTGGCGCCTTCCCGTTCGACGACAGCCAGCGATGCGTCCTGGTGAAGAACCTTGAAGCCGAGGCACGTCACGAAGAGATCGAGTCCGTCGTTCAGCTTGCTGTAGAAGATATTCGGCACCAGCCGCGTCATCATCGACGGTTCTCCTTTGCCGGAACAAAATGGGCGCGTCGCGGTTTCTGATTGCCGCGGCGCGCCCATTTTCAGATCCGCACTCTGTCGCGAGGCGTTAGTTGCCGTTTGGCGACGCGACCATGCCCTCGTTCATATGATGCAACGCTTCGCGGTCAACTGACGAGTCGTATTTGATCGCCTTCGCCGTGACCGTGATCTGCGAGCCGTCGGCCGAGGTTGTCTGATTCTCGTCGACGATCGCGTCTATCGTGTCAGGCCACTTCGCAAACGCCATCGCCTTCAGCTTGTCGCTGATTTTCGCCTCGTCGATCGCATCGGGCGTGAACGGTTCCGTATAAGTAAGATCGCCAAGCTCCGTGAACGGCTTGCCGGACGCAGGCGCTTCGGTCGTCACCCAGATATGCGCCATGTCAACGCGATGCTCGAACACCTGCTGCTTTTGTACCTGTTCCTGACGAGCAGCTTCCATCGCACCGCACGCAGAAAGCCCGAACGCCAACCCAATCGCCAATAGTGGAAGAAATTTCGATGACCTCATGTTATTCCCCAATAATTTTCCCCATCGATTTCAGTCGATGTAATTCAATTATAGTCCCGCCGCGGTAGATGTCTATTCGTCCTCGCGACATCCCAGGCTGAATTTTATTTCACCGAATGGCACGACGGGCAAGCGCGACAGTGTTCGCGGTACGCCGTGAACGGTAGTATTCCGGCGTGACCAGATTCGCCGCCTGCTTCATCCTCGTCTTCGGAGAACTCGCCTGGGGCGGGCTTTTCGCCCTTTCGATTCCGCCGTTCTTCAATGTAGAGCGCGGCTTTTACAAATCGAGCGCCTCGGTCTACCTGGCCGCATCGCTGACGACTGCGATCGGACTGGGATTGCTGGCATTGCGCGGCGGCGCGTCTGTCGGACCCGGCGCAGGTTCACTATGGACGGCGGCCGTGCTGTGGACGCTGGCGAGCGCGGCGGTCGCCGTCTATCTCTATACGCTTTGGACCGAGAACGGTCTGCTGCGATCGCGAGCCTACGCGCTAAGCCTGGGACTCGGCCTCATCGCCCTGATTGCAAACGTGACGCTCCTGATGCCGCCGGGATTCGGCGCGGTCGCGGCTGTAGCCTACGCGCTCACCGCAATCACCTCGGCGCTGGTCCTTGGACTGGTCAGCGGCGCGATGCTGTTCGGCCACTGGTACCTGATCGATCTCGACATGCCGGTCGACTACCTGCGCAGCTACGTCCGGATACTGGGAGTCGTGCTGATAGCAGACCTGGGAGCGCTCGGCCTCGCGATCCTGCTTCCGGCAATGTTCGGCAACGCCATCGCAGTCGCCGCTGTGCATGATCTATTCGCCTCGCACGCGGGACTACTCGCAGTCCGCCTGATACTCGGCCCCATCGCGACAATCATCCTGGTCTGGATGTGCTGGCAGACGCTAAAAATCCCCCAAACAATGGCCGCAACGGGACTGCTCTACATCGCAGTGATGTCGGTCCTGGTAGGCGAAATGCTGGGCCGCTTCATCATGTTCAGGACCGCGATCCCGCTGTGAGGAAATCGTGTTTCTATCCCTCTCTCAGTGTCGGAATTCTCTTCAGATCTTCGGCCAACCGCCGGGTGGCTTCCCATGAGTCATGACGCGCTTGCATATTTAGCCACAAGTCGGGCCCGTTGCCACAGAGCTTGCCGAGTCGCACTGCCATGTCGGCAGTCACCGCGGCGTGACCTTCCATCACGCGATACAGCGCTTGGCGGCTCACTCCGAGCAGACTGGCGATCTCACCGACCGTGCGCCGCTGCCGCCGAAACTCCGGCAGAATATTACGCTCGAAGAAGACCCCCGGATGCACGGGCGGCCGGGCGATCTTATTGCGCTGAACAACAAATTCCTGGGTCATGGTTAGTACCTCAAAACTCTAGTGATACTGCTCAAAATCAACTCGAAATGCTCTTGGCGCATCCCACTCGAACATGATGCACCATGGTCCGTTCACGTGGATGCTGTAGCGGACTGGCTTTCCTTTCAGCGGATGCAAACTGAAGCCTGGAAGATTGAGGTCCTTCAGATTGTTAGCCGCTTCCAAAGCGTCCAGCACGTCAGTGCATCTCTGAGTCAGCCTGGCATCGACCTTCGCGCTATGTCCGGTTTCATGCAACTCCCTGAGCCCCTTATTCCGGAAACTTTCGATCACGCTCATAACGTAACGCCACGCGCGTCATATATCAAGCGTGGCGTTACATGGGCGGGTATGCAGATGCTTCGCCGCCGTGGCATTCTGTGAGCCGCGCGTGGAAACGATGGTGCGCCCGGAGGGATTTGAACCCCCAACCCTCAGATCCGAAGTCTGATGCTCTGTCCAGTTGAGCTACGGGCGCCTTCGTGAACGACGTTCGAAGTTCCCGAGTTTAAGCAGGCATACGGGGTCGCGCAACCGACGACGCGCCGCGGCGAGGATATCGCCGTGACCTCCTGACCGGGACCGGGAGACGATTATTTCCGCTTGAAAGTCTTGAAGTGGATCGTCTTGCAGCGAACAGGAACAGTGCGCAGCTTGCGCCAGAATCGAATCTCAGGTAATCACATATGCGCTAAGGGGGGAACTGATTGTTTACAAAACATTTCAAGTGGTTTACGCGGGCATTCGCCGCCGCGGGTGTATTCCTGTTGTTCCTACCCTCCGCGTTTGTGCTTTCGACGGCAGCGTCTGCGCAAACTGTCGCCGAAAATCCATCGATCAAGACTAAAAAACTCGGGGTTTCGCCAAAAAAACTCAGCTTCGGCAACCTGCCGCCCTTACGGGGTGTGCCCAAGACCTTGACCATTCACAATCCGAATCCGATGGCGATCGATGTCAGCTCGATTACATCGTCAAATTCCGAGTTCGTCCCTTCAGCCAACTGCATCGGCAGCCTGGCAGCGGGTAACAATTGCGTCGTATCGATCGTCTTCACTCCGACATCCGATGGCAAGAAATCCGGGAAGCTGATGATCGTCAATAGCGCCAGCGCCAAAGCGCTGAGCGTCAGTATGATTGGCGACGGCAAGGGCTCACCGGTACGGACCCCCACTGCGACTGCGACGGCAACTCCAACGGCCACTGCAACAGCGACAGCCACCGCAACGGCAACCGCCACTCCTACCGCAACCGCAACAGCGACAGCCACAGCAACTCCAACGGCCACCACGGCAACGGCAACCGCCACTGCTACCGCAACCGCGACGGCGACGGCGACGGCGACGGCCACGGCAACTCCAACGGCCACGGCAACAGCGACGGCCACCGCAACGGCTACGGCCACCCCGACAGCTACCGCAACTGCATCAGCGACGCCCACCGCAACATCGACATCGACGGGCAGTGCGACTGCGACCGCCACCCCGACTCCGACCCCCACGGCAACGCCCGCATCGTGTGCGACCCCAGGCGCAGGGGTTTGTCCCGTATCGGGACCGCCATCAATTTTATCTCTAATTCCCAGTTCCGCGGTGGCCGGGGACCCGGGAGTCTTCCTCGCTGTCTGCGGATGCAACCTTACGGCGTCAACCGCAGTTCAATGGAATGCAGTTGGGCAGACGACGAGCTTCATTTCGTCGAATCAAGTGAACGCGTCGATTCCCGCAGGCGATGTGGCCAGCATCGGGGTAAGCGACGTGACAGTTGAGGCGAACTCGACAACGTCGGCGCCGCAGACATTTTTCGTCGGTAGCACGGGCGGCACAGGATTCGCGGAAGTGACGATAGATCAGGAAGCCAACGACATCGTAAACGATCCAGTCAACAAGGTGCTCTATCTTTCTGTCCCCGGCGCAGCTCCAACCAACGGCAACACTGTCTCAGTGCTCGATCTTGCCTCGGGCCAGATATCGACATCGCAGTTCGCCGGCAGCGAGCCCGACGCGTTGGCGATATCGGACGACAGCGCATTCCTCTATGCCGGTCTCGACGGATCGGCTTCGGTGCAACGCTTTACCTTGCCCAGCCTGACGACTGACATAAGCTATGCGCTTGGGCGCAATAGTTTTTTTGGCGCGTACTTTCCTCTCGACCTGCAGGTGGCGCCAGGCGCGCCTCACACCACGGCGATCAGCCTCGGAAATATGGGTGTCAGTCCCGCGGCGATAGGAGGAATCGAGATTTTCGATGATTCCACCCCGCGTGCGACGATCGCGAAGGGGTTCGGCCCCGGCGGCGGTGGAGGCGTGTTGTACGATTCGATTCAATGGGGATCCGACGACACGGCGTTGTACGCGGCGAATAATGAAGACACCGGTTTCGATTTCTACACCCTGACAGTGAACGCAGCCGGAGTGACGTTAGCGAACGACTATCCAAGCGCCTTTTCTTCGTTCGGCGAAAGAATTCACTTTGATTCCGGCAGCAAGCTGGTCTACTCGGATGACGGCCACGCCGTTGACCCGTCGACGGGAAATCCGGCTGGAGATTTTTCGGCAACGGTCGGCAGCGTTATGGTGCCGGATTTCAGTCTGAACAGGGCGTTCTTCATCAGCTCATCGGGTACAATTCAGAGTTTCAATCTAAAGCAATTCAGCTTTGTCGGTTCCATCACGGTCCCAGATGTTTCTGCTTCTCCGACTCGGATAGTCCGATGGGGCAACAACGGGCTCGCCTTCATTACCTTCCAGGGAGCGGTTTACCTGGTCGGCGGCAATTTCGTGCATTAATAGCGTTCGAATCCCGAATCTTGTCAGCAGTTTTGAGCGTACTAGCTCATGGGTCGTTGACTCGCATTGGATCACGATTCAGAATATGACTGACTGGTCAGTTTATGGAAAAAATCAATACAAATTCGGCTGGAATTACCAATGGACCCCCTTTTCAACCTCACGACGAACAGGCTGCCAAGCGCGAGCGTATCCTCGCTGCTGCCCTGAAACTATTCGCCCACGAGCCCTACCAGGCGGTCACGATGGACCGCGTCGCTGTTGCTGCCGGGGTCGCCAAAGGGACGCTATATCTCTACTTTCCGTCGAAGGACGCGCTCTATCTCGGCGTTCTGAACGACGGCCTCGACACCGCCTATCGCAGCTATATGGCAAGCGCCGATCCGAAGTTGCCGGTGGTCGAGCGGATGCGCCGTTCGATCGCGGTGATGGTTGAGTTCTACGATCACCGGCGCGATTTTCTTCAGTTCTTCGCGATGGAGGAACCGCGCCTGTCCGAGGCGCGCACTCGCATCATCGAGGGCTCGCGCGAGCGCGGCTTCAATTTTTTCGCATCGCTAATTGAAGAAGGAATCCGCATCGGCGTCTTCACGCGCGTCGATCCGCGGCTCGCAACGCTTACCATTCAGGGCGCGATTCGCTCGCTGTTGCTGTACTACGGCCCCGGCCGGCCGGTCTCCGAGATCAGCCGCGAGCTCGGCAATCTGATGCTCCGATCGCTCGGCGCAGACCCGGCTCTGGTCTCGCGGCCGGTACATCCGCAATGATTCGAACCCTCGTTCGCAGGCTGATTCGGCTCGCGATCCTGGGCGGAGTTATCTTCGGATTTTATTTGTTCGGCCGCGCCTACTTGTGGCCACCCGAGGATCGTTCGACCATCAAGGTGGTCGGCATGATCGAGGCGCCCGAAGTGAATATCACCAGCCGAATCGGCGGCCGCATCAAGCAACTCGATCTGATCGAGGGCGACCACGTCAAGAAGGGACAGGTGGTTGCGCTGATCGAGGATATCGATCTGAGAAATCAGCTCGCGAAGTCGCAAGCCGATCTCGCTCATGCGCAGGCCAACCTGGCGCAGGCGCGGCGCGACCTCGTGCGCAACGAGGCTCTGGCGAAAGCAAACGTGGTTGCGACCAAGGTTCGCGATGATGCAATCACCACCGTCCAGCAGGACGAGGCCGACGTGCTCAGCGCGCAGGCCAACGCGAAGTACTACGCAGATCAAATCGTCGACACCCAGATAAAATCTCCGGTCGACGGCGTCATCGTCAGCAAGGCGCTCGAAGTCGGTGAATGGGTGACGCCGGGCGTGCCGATCCTCACTGTCGACGACCTCTCGACGATCTGGGCGCGCGTCGACGTCGAAGAGACCGACCTCGGTTCGCTCTACATCGGCAAGTCGGCGCAGGTCGAATTGCCGACGACACCGCCGCAGATTTTCAGCGGCCGCGTGATGGCTATCGGGCAGGAAGGCGAGTTCGCGACCGAGCGCGACGTGCGGCGCGGGCGTCAGGACATTCGCACCTTCTACGTCAAGGTCCAGGTGTTGCAGGCCGAAGGCGAACTCAAACCCGGGATGACCGCGGAAGTCACTTTTCCGCGCAACGATGGAACGCGACTCACTAGCAATACAAACCAAAGACCTGACTAAGCGCTTCGGCGCTTTCACCGCGGTCGACAAGGTCAACTTCGAGGTCCGTCGCGGCGAGGTCTTCGGACTGCTCGGACCCTAACGGCGCCGGCAAGACGACCGTGGTGCGGATGCTTACTACTCTGCTGACGCCGAGCGGCGGCCAGGCGTTCGTCGCGGGCTTCGACGTCGCGCGCCATCCGCGGCAGGTGCGCGAGAATATCGGCGTCATCCCGCAGGCGCTCACCTCGGATCTCGATCTGACGGGATGGGAGAACGTCGATATCTACGGCGAGTTCTTCGGCCTGTCGCGCCGCGAACGCCGCGAACGCGGGCATCGGCTGCTGCACATGGTCGGGCTGACCGAGCGCGCTAACGATCTGGTCGCGACCTATTCCGGCGGGATGCGCCGGCGGCTCGAAATCGCGCGCGGCCTGATTCACTCGCCCGACGTGCTGTTCCTCGACGAGCCGACTATCGGCCTCGACCCGCAAAGCCGCCGCGCGGTGTGGGACCTGCTCGAGACGCTGCGGAAGGAAAGCGAGATCACTATCTCGCTCACGACGCACTACATGGACGAGGCCGAGTCGCTCTGCGATCGGATCGCGATCGTCGATGGCGGCAAGATTATCGCGCTCGACACGCCGGTCGGACTCAAGTCGATGGTGCCGGGTGCGGATCGGATCGATCTCGTGGTCGAAAAAAACCCCGACGCGATCGCCGAGATGCTGCGGCCGATGCCGTATCTGCGCGAGGTGAATCGCGACGGCGGCAACCGCTTGCAGCTTTCGTCCAACGATGGCGCACACGCGATCCCGAAAATTCTCGAGGCCATCGACGCCGCCGGCGACCATGTGACTTCGATCACAGTGCAGAAGCTGTCGCTCGAAGACGTCTTCATCCACTTCACCGGACGCACGCTCCGCGACGAGCCGGCCAAGAAGGTCAGCTTGTTCGTGGGGGCAGGGATGCCGCAGCAGCGCTGAGGAGGACGCCGATGTTCGGGCTCAAGTTCCTCGCAATCATGCGCCGCGACCTCAAGAAGCTGACGCGCAATCCGATCACGCTGGTCTCCGTCATCCTGATGCCGATCGTTTATCTCGTGATCATCGGCAACTCGTTCCAGGGACAGCTCAAGCATCTGCCGATCGTCGTCGTCGAGCAGGATCACGGACTCTACGCGCGCCGCATCGTCGAACAGTTGCTCGCGCTGCAGGCGGGACCGAAGACCGTCGACGTGACCTTCGAAACCGATCCGGGCAGCGCCGTCGACGAAGTGCGCGACGGTCTCTACAAGGGCGTCGTCGTCATCCCGCCCGACTTCAGCCACGACGTCGCCGAAGGCCGCATCGCGCAAATCGGACTGTTCACCGACAACGTCGACAGCATCAGCTCGCAGACGCTCGAGGGCGTGCTCGATCAGGCCGCCGCAACAATCAAGGTTGCCTACGTCACCGCGCGCGAGCCCAAACTCAACGAGATCTCACTGCGCCCGAGCTGGCTGTTCCCCTACGTCGACTACGATCGCTCGCTCATCCCCGGCGTCATCGTGATGGCCATCTTCATGGGCTCGCTGATGTCGGGCGTGTTCAACTGGGTGATGGACAAATTCATGGGCGTCACCGAATGCTACCTGGTGACACCGCTCTCGCGATGGGACATCGCCGGCGGCATCCTGGCCAGCGGCGTGACGGTGACCAGCATCGGCGGCATACTGGTCTTGTTCCTGGGCCTGATGATCACGCGCGGGCGAATCCTCGGCGGCCCGACGGCTCTCCTGATGCTGATCGGAATAATCATCATCAGCGCGACCGGCCTGCTCGCGATGACATTCTCGATGCTCGGCCGCGCAGGCCATCCGCGCCTGGTCGGTACGTTCTCAGGATTTCTGAACGTGATCCTGTTCTTCCCAAGCGGCGCGATTTATCCGGTCGAAAGCTTCCCGCCGTGGCTAAGAGCCTTCGCGCACTTCAATCCCGAGACTCACTCAGTGAGCGCAATCAAACAGATCCTTTTCAAAGGCGCAGACTTCACCGCAGTAAGCGGCGACATAGCATTCCTGCTGATCTTCATGGTCCTGATGCTGGTGCTAGCGAGCGTGTCGTTCAAACGCACCCTGTAGTTCTTAGCGATTGCTGCCCGTCCCGCTCGGCAAGTGCTTTCTCTTATCCGGTCCCCCTTCCCGCTCGGGAAGGGGTTAGGGGTTAGGTTGCTGCGCGTCAACGGCAACGCCCGCGCCGTCATTTTTTGTGTCATCCTGACAGAGCGAGCAACGCGAGCGGCAGGAAGGATCTTCGGACAGCGGCGCGCCAGCGACGCCGGTACCGGTTTTCTGAATTCGCGCAGCGTTCCTCTGGGGACCTTCAGTGGAAAGCAGCAACTCAAAACCGGAACCGGCGGCGCTTACGCGCAGCTGTCCGAGATCCTTCCTGCCGCTCGCGTTGCTCGCTCTGTCAGGATGACACGGGAGGCTCGCGTTGCTCGCTACGTCAGGATGACAGACATGCGCTCGCGTTGTTCGCTTCGGTCAGTGCTTCGTTCGAGTTCAGGCAAGCTTCAGCGCGCGAGCCCGAGCGCTTCAACAATCACCCTTTGCAGTTCGGCGATTGAGACTGGCTTCAGGAGCGAGATGTTGGCGCCGGCGGCGTGGGCGGCGTTGTTGAGTTCGGGGGCGTTGTGTCCGGACATTACGATGATCGGCGTGGTCTGCGACTTTGCGCGGATGTGACGGATAATCTCGATGCCGCTGGAGTCGGGCAGGCTCAAATCGGTTATCACCAGATCGGGCGACTCGGCATCGATCAACTGGATTGCTTCATTGGCGTCGAATGCCGCGAGGCAATTGTGGCCCGCGCGCTGGAGCAGCCTGACATACGCGTCGACCAGGTCGCGCTCGTCGTCCACGATCAGAATTTTTGCTGGCGCAGCCATCGGCCACCTAGCGGCCCGATCGACTGCTTCGCGCGGCAGCGATTTGCGGCGCCGGCGATTCATCGCGCGCAGGAAGCGTTCATGCGCCCCGACGACGACTCGCCCATCGTCGGCAGCGTTATCGCGAAAGTGGTGCCTTTGCCCACCTCGGATTCGACTGCGACACTGCCGCCGTGGTCCTGGATGATCCGTTGGCTCAACCACAGACCCAGGCCAGTGCCCTTCGCCTTGGTCGTGAAAAATGGCTGGAACAGTTTCCCGAGCACGTCGCTCGCGATTCCCGCGCCGTCATCCGAGATTGACAACCGAAGATGACCCGCGCGTCCCGGCGCCGGCGCCACCTCGATTCGTATCAAGTGCGCACCCGCGTCGCGCGCATTCAGAATAAAGTTGATCAGCACCTGCTCGAGGCCGGTCGGCTCGGCCATCACCGGCGGCAGCGACCGATCCAGGCTGGTCTCGTATCTCAGCGCGCCGGCCTTGGCCTCCGCGCCGACTATCAGCATCGCCTCCTCGATCGCGACGTTCATATCCACCGCCTGGCGTGAGCCGGGCCGCTGGCGCGCGAGCGAAAGCATGTTGTGCGAGATGCGGCTGGCGCGCTCGATGTTCTTCTGCAGGACCAGCAGATCGTCGCGCGTCTGCACGCTGAGATCCTGGTCCGACGCCAGCATCAGCTCGATTCGCGAGGCCATCACGGCCAGCGGGTTGTTCAGTTCGTGCGCGATTCCGGCGGCGACGGCGGCGAGCGCATCGACCGTTTCATTGCGGCGCGCCTCACGCTCCATCGCCCGGCGCTCGGTGATATCCGCAATGAACGCGATCACCAGTTTGCCGCGATGCGTATGCACGACGTTGAGACTAATCTCGACGGGAAATTCGGTGCCGTCTTTTCGGCGCCCCGCAATCTCCATCCCACGGCCCATCGCGCGCGATCTCGGCGCTCCAAAGAACGCGCTGCGATGCGCCTCGTGCCGATAGTGGAAGCGCTGCGGGACCAGGATTTCTATCGGCTGACCCACCAGCTCCATTTCGTGGTAACCGAACATCTCCTGTCCGCGCGGGTTGAGCTGGCGAATCATCCCGTTGCTGTCCGCCGAGATAATTCCCTCGACCGACGACTCGAAGTAGCCGCGCGCGCGCACCAGCGCTTCCTCCCGCGCCGCAACCGAGATGCGAATCGTCTTCATGTAGCGGGCTGCCACCAGGTAGAGCAGCAGCGCGTTCACGCACACGAACATCAGGCGGTTGAGCGTGTACGAATGCGCCGGCATGAGCGACAGCACCCGATCGGAAACCAGCACCCAGATGAGCCCGCCGAGCGCATAGTAGAGCGCGATCCGCACCGGCCGGCTGCGATGTACCGGCACGTGATTAAGTGCGCCGTGTTCGGTCAGTTTGTGGGTGCCGTTATCGTGCGCCATGAGACCGCTTACTTTAGTCTTCCCGCGCGCGCCAAGGTAGCCGATCAAAACCGGTTATCGCAGTAAGATTGGCATTGCCAGGGACGCCCGGAGCGTCACGTACGACGGCTATCACTGATAGAGAAGCTGGGTACGGAGCTCCTTCCTGACGGCGATGGCGAATTTCTTGTAGTCGGCGGCGACGGCGGGCGCGCATACCGGCCCCGGCGTCCGGTCCTCGATTTCCCGCACGGCAGTTACGCTGCCGTCTTTCGCCTCGTAAGTCGCTTTGTAGGTCTGGTATTTGCCCTTGATCTCGGCGTTCCTGGGCATCGCGAGAACCTTCACGTCTTTGGGCAAGCTGATCGTGACCACGCTCTTCGAGAAACCGCCGCTGCACATGAAATTCACGGTTGGATCCGGTTCGCTTACATCGGCAACGAAGCTCGAGACTTCGCCGACTCCGTCAAAGGGAGATTTGATAGACGTCGCGCCCGGCCCCGGCAAGTTGATCGCGTCGCTAATTTGGTATTTGACGCCGTAGCTGTAGGTATCGGTGCGGCCCTTCAGATCGCCCAAGTCGACAGTGCCCGTCCCCGCGAAGCCATTGGCCTCCAGCGCGCGGCGCAGCCACGAGTCTTCCATGTTCGGCTGCATGTAGATCATCCCGTATCGCCATCCGTCCGCGATTTCACCCTTCGAATGGATTTTGGTCGCGCCTTCGCCGGTACCGTCCGCGTTGATCTTCATCACGGTGGTGGAAATCGAGCCGTTGTCCTGCCAGTTCGGCATCGGGGTGTGCTCTATACCCTTGAAGTCGACGGTCTTGACGACCGGCTTGCCCGCATCGCCGGGCGGCAACGATCCGAACGAATTATATGGCGAGGTCGAATCGGCGTAGAGGTTGAGCGACGGGATATAGGTGATCACGTGATTGAACGCTTCGATCACGGGAGCGTCGGGCAGCGTGTATGCGTCGGCTGAGTTGATCAGCGTAGGCGTGCTCTTGATCCCCTTGACCGCGAGGAGGGCCTGCAGCAGTGTCGTGTGATCCTTGCAATCACCCATCTTGTTCGCCAGCACGACGTCCGCATCGTGCGGCACGACGGAGCCATGTCCGACACAATTGCCTACGAACTTGATATTCTGCGCTACCCAATCATACAGCGCCTTCGCAATTTCGCGCGGCGTGCGCGCATTCTGAGTCAGCTCGTTCGCAAGTTTCTTGATGGTGTCGGTCTGCGTCGCCTTGGTTTTCGCGCGCGCATCGTACGCCGCTGCCAGCGCGCCGTAATCCTTGAAGGTGGTCGCGACAATCATCGGACCATAGTCGAGCGACGAGACCGCACCGGTCTCCGGCGTCGCCATCTGCTGGTTTTTGTACGACCAGGCCCAATTGCTGCGTCCGTCAGTCGACGGCGCCTCCCCTCCCTCGACGCCTCGTGAGGACACCCGCAACCCCAGAGATTTGGGTGCGCTCAGGCTGACTTCGGCATCGTCGTAGACCTGGAACTTGGAGAACGATTCCAGTGTCGAGAAATTTCCGGGAAAGGTCGCTTCGACTTGCGTCAGCTTGTACGACAACACCACGGTGTCGCCGACTGCGACGTCGGGATACGCCACCGTGCGGGTCCGGATGTCGGAGAACATCGGCGCGACACTGCCTTTGCCGGTGTTGGTTTCATCCTGGTAGTTGGTCGGTGGAACGTTGATTTTGCGCCCGTCAGCCTTGAGCGTATACGCCGAGAGAATTTCCAGCTTCTCCAGGCTGTCGCTGACGCTGACCGACGCTTCCTGGGCGCGCGTTACCCCCTGCTCCCCCAGCACCTTGAGCGCCCACGACGTCGTCTCGACATGGGTGCCGTCGGCATTGACGTCATAGTGCGCGTGATACCAAACGTACTTGGTGTAGCCGGCGAATTGCTTCTTCGCGTCCTCGGCTCGCACATGTGACGAGGTGAATAATGCAGCGGTCGCTGCAATGAGAGTCAGCAGAACGATCGAATGGACAGTTCTGTGGCGCATGCCCCCTCCGAACGACAAATAAAAATTACTCATGCCGCAAATGGAAGCTCATTATAAGAGGCAATTCCAATCTTAAAGCAACAACTCCGCAGTTGCCGCGGTGCAACACGACAGGGAGTCTCGGCCGGGGAGCGTGTTAGTGGATGCTCAAAGCTGACGCGTGCCGCGGCGGGTGCGACTCATCGCGCGTGCTCGCGATACCGGCTTCGCGAAACGGTTTGCCAATTGCAGTTGCGACGAACGCCACGTTGGATATCGGGCCGTCGCCGTGACGCATCGGCAGTATCGTCATCGAGACCGCGATTTCGGCGCCGTCGATACGGACTTGCAATGTCGGAAAGCGCGGCACGATTTCCCCGCGCAGCGCCCGCGCATGCATCCGCCGGATTTCATCGCGTCGTCCGGCAGGCAGCAGAATCTCGTTGGCGTGTCCGACGATCCCATGCTCGGTGTACCCATACATCTGTAGAGCCGCCTGGTTAATCGCAGTGATCCTGCCGGCGCCATCCACGCTATGGACTCCGTCGGGAATCGAATTGACGATCATCGCCATCAGCTCGTTGAAATCTTCGCGCCGCTTGCTCTCCATCGCGGCCCCTGTCACCGCCGCAAGCTCCTCGAACCCGTCCGGCTTGAGCAGATAGTGATACAGCCCGTGCTTGAACGCACCGGCCATCACCTCCTCGCCGCCGTTGCCCGTGAGCATGATTACCCGAGTGCGCGGCCATCGCTCGCGCACGCGCTGGAGGATTGACAATCCGTCGCTCCAGCCCAGCCAATAGTCGGTGATCACGACATCGCAGCCGTCGCGCTTGAGATGTTCATTCAGGCCGATCGGATCATCCGCGGCCAGAATCTCGGCGGTCGGAAACGCATGGCGGAGCCGTGCCTGGATAACCATCCGATCGGTAGGATTGTCTTCCACCAGCAACAAATGCATCCGATTGTCCTTCTGCCACCACCCAGCCATCTGGCAGGAGGGAGCAATCGCTATGCCGACACAGATTATTTGCGACCAATTCCGAAAAGGCGCGCGATGGCTATGAATTAAGACCGAGAAGCGACGGCAAGCGCCCGACCTTCAACTGATTTGTGCCGCAACCGCTCAGGCACGTCCCACGATGATACATCTGGCAGCGCGAGGTGATGTGTCGATAGCGTCGCGAAAATCAGATCGTTGGCCGCACCAGATGATGTTCCAGACTTACGGCTTCTCGTGCGCGGGGCGATAAATCTTTTCGACAAAAATGTCGTTCTGCCAGTTTTCGTAACCTAAGAACGAGCCTTGCACTCGCTCGAATCCCTCACTCACTAAGGCGCAGGGGTTACCTGCCCGAGGAAGCGTGAAACCCGCGGTGGGTTTCACGCTGAATGAAGTAGTCCCTCTCCTAAAGGACGCGGGCGGACGACTAGCGCGCTTTTTTCTGGACCATCGGCTTCTTAGCCTTTGGCGGGCGTCCGCGACGGCGCTTTTCGACGCCGGTCGCTTCGAGCTCGTCTTCGTCGGGGCCGAATGCGCTGTCTACTTGCACGTCGTCTTCGCCGGTTGGAACCCGTTCGACGTGTTCTTCAGCGTCGTCCGGACTGCTGAGCTCTTCCGGTCCGGTCCATCGGCCGCCGAACGGCTTGGCGAGTCCGCTTTGACCGCTGCGAGCTTCGGTGTTCGCTTCGTTCTGACAATCGACACAGAATTGCGCGAACGGGATCACCTGGAGCCGCGCCAGCGGGATTTCATCGCCGCATCGCGCGCACGTTCCGTAGACTCCCGCGCCGAGCCGTGCGATTGCCGCGTCGATCGCGCTGAGACGTTCCTGCGCGCGATCGAACAGCGCCGCATGCGTCTCGACTTCCGACAACGATCGGGCCACGTCCATTTCGTCAGCGGGCGGCTGGCCGCCATTGCGGGCCTGCTCGCGCATTAATTCTTTCACTCGGGCGAGCGTATCGGCGCGCTCCTTGGTAAGCAGGCGCTTGAGCGCATCGATCCTTCGTCCGCCGGTGTTAACTGCGGATGCCATCTTGGTCTTCTGCCTCTTTACAGTTTTTGCAGGTCCAGTTTTTGGAGGTCGAGTTTTTGTTCGAGTTTTCATTTGTGCCGGCTGTTCACGAACTCCGATCTTTTAATATCAGCATTGATCGTGCCTCGCGCCACTCTTGAGAACGAGCGGACTTAATACTCTTTCCGCGCACGATTCGAGTCCAGTAGTTTCATATACGGAAATTGTTTCAATTTGGTTGCTTACCGCTCCCGGACCGCGGCAGTTTACCCGGATTGCGGGGCGCGCGCGAGAGCCTTTCCAGATCGCGCACGAGTTCATGCAAATTCGATTGCATAGCCCACAATCGCACTGATGCCGCATAATTGAGCAGCATCCGCCAGCGTCGGCGCCTCGAAAACTCCTGATTTCTCCGCTGATTTCTCGCTTAGTTTGCTCAAGGCGCGTTGGCACAGACAATGCTGGCAGGGCAGGAGTTCCAATTCGGTTAAATTCGTCCAATTTCGGCTCAAGGAGGGTCCAATTAGAATGTCTGCAACTGCGTCAGAACAGGTTCTCCAATACGGCCCTTCGAATCAGACTCGGGTGATGAACGAATGCTCGGGTCCCGATCCGTGGCTCAGCGCGCGCTTCGAGCCGGATTTTCTCGTGCCGGTCCAGTTTTTCGATCTCACCCGCCGCCGATCGATGCTCGACGGTGAGACGCGGCTGGTCTTCGCGGTGCTCGAAGATGCGGTCCGATGTTACGTCAAGACGGTGAACTCGATGCGGCGATGCGACCGCGAGCAATACGACGAAGTTCAGCGATGGTTCAACGCGGAAGCGGGAATCCATAGTCCGTTTTCTTTCGAGTACGTATGCGATGTCCTCGGAATCGAACCCGCGTCGTTGCGCGGACGCCTCGGCTTGCTGAGCGTTAACGATCTGCCGACCAAGCAGATGCGCTCGGTCGGCCGCCGGCAAGTCGTGCGCGCCGGCCGCTCGTCGCGCAAACGATCGAATGGCAGTGATCGCGGTTCTGCCCGAGGGTTAGGAATGCGGGAGGGCGCGAGCCTTTAAAAAACTGAAAGGTGAAAATCGCGCAGCCTGATTTTTCCCACGCCGGGCGCAATGTTATCGTGATACGCAGCCGCGATAGTCTCTCGCTGCGACGACGATGAATAATCCGCTCGGAAGATTCGAATTCCGCATCTGGGGAAATCACCTTAGCCCGTTTCGAGATCGGCTGGCCGCGATAGCGTCGGCGTCAGAACCAATCGAAAGCGCGGAGACCTACATCCTCTCGCGTGCGACCGACACCGCCAACGTCAAAATCCGCGCCGAGTTGATAGACATCAAACTGATGACCGAGCAGGTGGGACGGCTCGAGCGATGGCGGCCGGTGCTGAAGTCCGCATTCCCGCTCGACTCGCGCACGATTGTCGAGCAGGTGTTTCCGCATCTCGGCGTCCCGGTCGAGCAAATCACGCAGCCGTCGTACACTCACGGCGAATTAATCCGCGACCTGGTGCGCCCGCATCGCGACCTCGCGATCGTGGAGGTGGTAAAAGTGCGCCGCCAGTTTACGTCGGAAAAGTTCACCGCGGAATTTGCCGAAGTTCAAATCGCCGGCGGCGCCACCTCCGAAACAGTCGAAATCGAATCGGACGATCCCGCCGCCGTCCTTCGAGCAATCGCGAAGCTTGGCCTGAACTCTCACGCGAATATAAACTACGTTCGTCACCTGAAGCTGATGACCGGAATGACGCCGCGCGAAAGCGCCTCGGCCAGTTAAACGGGCGCGGAGAATCGGCGCGTTCCGGCGGTGGTGGGGGTGGATCTCTTAACCAATGGCGAAAGAAATCGAGCGTAAGTTTCTCGTTCATCCGCGCAAATGGAGCGATCTTGGCGCCGGCCTTCCGATTCGCCAGGGATATCTATGCGCCACGAAAAAATCGTCAGTCCGCGTGCGGACGTACGGTGACCGCGCCTACGTCACGATAAAGGGACACACAACGGAAATAACTCGCGACGAATACGAGTACGAGATACCCTTGAACGACGCGAACGAGATCCTGGACAACCTCTGCGAGCATCCACCGATCGAAAAGACCCGCTACCGAATCGTGTATAAGGGCCATACGTGGGAGGTTGATGAATTCGGCGGCGCAAATCACGGACTGACGGTCGCCGAAGTCGAGCTGAAAGATCCCAAGGAAGAGGTTGAACTGCCCGATTGGATCGATCGCGAAGTGAGCGACGATCCGCGCTATTACAATTCGAGCTTGTCCAGCAAACCATTCTCCACCTGGAAATAATTCACCGGCGAGAGCCGATCTCAGGAGCACAATTCTTTGAAAGTCGCTGATTTGATGACTCGTGACGTACACACGTGCACGATAAATGATTCGTTAAATGGAGCCGCCCGCATTATGTGGGATCACGATTGCGGATGCGCGCCGGTGGTCGACGCGCACGGCAAGCTGGTCGGAATCGTCACCGATCGCGACATCTCCATGGCCGCATACACGCAAGGCGCGCCGCTCGATGCTATCCCCGTCGAACGCGTGATGTCGGCGCGAGTGATTTCATGCGGGCGCGGCGACGATCTCGAGACCGCGCATCAACTGATGCGCACGCATGAGATTCACCGCCTCCCGGTGGTCGATAGCCGCGGCCGGCCGATCGGAATCCTTTCTTTGAGCGACGTCATTAATCATTGGCATGGCGATCGCGCGGCCGAGCAGGCGGTCGAGATCGCGGCGACGTTCTTAGCGATTCGGCGCCGCCGCGAGCGCACCGCAGCCGCCGCTCATGCTTCGTCGAATGGAGATACGCCGAATGGAGATGCGGCATCGTCGCAAGAATCGGCCAAGCCGAAAAGAAAACGCACGCGCGCACCGAAGCCATCCGCCGATCTTAGCTAGGCGTTCGTTGGCTGATTCGCCGTGATCGTCGCAAAGCTGCGCATCAAGCTCGTACTCTGGTAGAATCCGCCAATGGCTGAAGGGCAGCCGCGAATTACTAACGCGGGCACGCGCGCCGCCGCAGTTTACGGACTGATGATCGGCGCCTTGGTGCTGCTGTATCTGTGGATTCGTACGTACGGCGACACCCTAGGCGCGCCGCCTGCGCCAGCCGGGAGCAACCTCTTCGGATCGGCCGCCTCGCGCGCGAGCCAGGGCGACCTGCTGCACGTGCTGCTCGCACTGGTGGTGGTGATAGCGACCGCGCGCGCGATGGGCTGGCTCTTTCGCAGCGCCAGTCAACCGCAGGTGGTCGGCGAAATTCTCGCCGGGATTGTGCTCGGGCCTTCGCTGCTCGGACGGCTGGCACCGGGCGCGGAGGGATACCTGTTTCCGGCGGCGGTGGGCCCGTTTCTCAATATCATCGCGCAGGTCGGCGTCATCCTCTACATGTTCCTGGTCGGGCTCGAGCTCGATCCCGCGCTGCTGCGCAAACGCGGTCACACGACAGTCGCGATCTCTCACGCGAGCATCATCACGCCGTTCCTGCTCGGCGCGACGATCGCGCTCTATCTCTA
Organism: uncultured delta proteobacterium; assembly: GCA_963733715.1. GTDB lineage: Bacteria > Desulfobacterota > Binatia > Binatales > Binataceae > Binatus. The sequence continues at coordinate 165,431 of CAVTEN010000020.1, read as the reverse complement.
TCCCAAGCTCTCGACCCATGACGTGCCGTTCACGTGCTTCTCGCTTTTCCTTGGCGTGTCGATGTCGGTGACCGCATTTCCGGTGCTGGCGCGAATCCTGACCGATCGCGGAATTCATAAAACCCGCATGGGTGTGATCGCGCTGACGTGCGCCGCCGTCGACGACGTAACCGCGTGGTGCATGCTGGCGTTTGTGGTCAGCGTGGCGCGGGCGCAGGCTACGGGCGCATTGGCAACGATCGCGATGGCGCTCGGATTTATTCTCCTGATGATCCTCGTGGTGCGACCCGCGATGGTTCGTCTGTCGCTGCTCTACGGAAATCGTGGCCGGCTGACGCAGGGCGTGATGGCGTCGATATTCATCGCGCTGCTGATCTCCGCGTCAGCCACCGAGCTCATTGGTATCCACGCTGTGTTCGGCGCGTTCGCACTCGGCGCTGTGATTCCGCACGACAGCGGGATGGCGCGCGAGTTGACCGACCGCCTCGAAGACATCGTGATCGTGCTGTTATTGCCGGCCTTCTTCGCATACACCGGCCTGCGCACGCAGATCGGGCTGGTCAACGGATACGAGCAATGGATGATGTGCGCGATGATCGTGATCGTCGCGTCGATCGGTAAGTTCGGCGGCAGCCTCATCGCGGCGCGAATCACCGGCCTCGACTGGCGCGACTCGGCGGCGCTCGGCGTGCTGATGAACACCCGCGGCCTGATGGAACTGATCGTGTTGAACATCGGGCTCGAGATGAACGTTATCTCGCCGACGCTGTTCGCGATGCTGGTGATCATGGCTCTGATCACCACCTTCGCGACGACGCCCATTCTGCATCTGATCACGCGCAAGCAATTGCCGGATGTGCATCCGTTTCCGGAGCTCGGTACGTTTTCGCCCGAGCCTGCTGTCGCGCCGCAGGCAGCGACCCGCGTCGCGCAATATCCTGCGTCGCATCCCGCGCCACACGCCGCGCCGCGGCCGGCGCAGCCGCCGTCGCGTCCGATGCTGGTCGGGACCGAGCACAGCGCCATCCTGGTGCCCGTGTCGAATCCGGAAGGCGTCGCCGTTCTAATAGAACTCGCGCTCGCCGCGACGCCGCACGACGCGCCGCCGCCGCGCGTGCTCGCACTGGTGAAGACTCCGTCGGGCGGAGTGCGATCGGGACTGCGCGAGGCCGATCAGCGTGTGCCGCCCCGCTCTCCCGCGCTGTCGGCGGCGCTGGACCTCGCACTCGCGCGCGGCAGCATCATCACGCCGCAGGCTGTTTGGACGACCAACCCCGCAGCAGACATCCTGGCATTCGCGAGCGAGCCACAAATCGGATGGCTGCTGATGGGAGCGCATCGCGCAGTCTTTGGTTCCGACATCATGGGCGGCGTAGTCCGCGAAATTCTGGACAAGGCCCGCGCGTTGCCGGTTCATGTCGCGGTCGTAATTCACGGCGGCGAGCGTCCGCTGGACCGAGTCTTTGCGGTTGTAGATCGCGGCACCCATGGACGCGCGGCGCTCGACCTTGCCTTGCGAGTGGCGCTGCGTAAGAAGTCCGGCCTGCATGCGGTGCTGGTGCCGGAAGACGGGAACGCGGAGGACGCCGAACTGCTCGATCTGATTCGCGACGCCGGCCGCGCGCTCGGACGCCGTCTGCATACCGACGTGCTAAGCGCCCCGACGGCGGCGCAACTCGCGCGTCAGACGCCGGGCGGCCTGGTCGTCGTCGCGACTAACCTGGCGGACAAATTCGGACTCTCCCCCGACAATCGCTCAGACCCGAAACGATGCGTCGTGGTAGTCCAAGGCTCAGAAAGCGCCCCCGCCCGGTTAGGCGCCCGCACAATAGAGCATCACCGAAGCGCAAAGCCGTAAACCCTTGCCGGAATTCTTCCCCTCTCCCAGAATGGGAGAGGGTAAGAAGGGAAGATGATTCGGCCAATTGTGCCAAGTCCTGTTGAAAGGGAACTTCAGGGAGTGGAGTTCTTACACTGTCCGCGACCGTAACCCCGCCATTGCTTGGTAATTTTTGGGGCATATCTTTTGCTCGCTTCTATGGTGTCTAAAAACGCTTGAGGCGCGTGGCGCCGATTGCGTCGTCGCAGGCTTGTGGTCGCGAGCCTAACTGCGGTTCCCGCGCACCTCGTATCGAGGTTCTCTCTGGAGGACAGCGACAATGGGCATACAGAAAAAGCTTAAAATTTCGAGATATTTTTTCGTTGCGGCGCTCGCTGCGACCGCGCTCTGCGGTTGCTCTGCCACTCGGCAGCAGCCGGCCCCGGACACCAATGCCGCCGCATCTTCGCCCGCGGCGCAGCCGACCCAAGCGGCTGAGGCCAAACCTCGCGCGACACATGTGCCGTCGCCGGAAGTGTCAAGTAAAAATACCAGCGCGGCGATCCTGGAGCAGATCCATCAGGCCAATCTGAAGGAAATAGAAATCGGCAAGGTAGCGGAAGAAAAAGCCTCGAGCGACGAGGTTCGTGCCTACGCCGATCAACTGGTGAAGGATCATACGGCTGCCGATCAGATGGTGATCGCGACGGCGCAGAAGAAAGGCGCGCGTTTGCGCGATTCCGCGGCGGCTCGTCGCGAGCGCGCTCGCGGAAAATCGGCGGAACAGAAACTGTCGTCGGCGAGTGGCGCGCACTTTGATCGGCTCTTTCTCGAGCAGACCAGCGCCGAGCACAAAAAACTCATCGCCGAGCTGCAAAAGGAGCGCGAGGATGCCAGCGACGATGACATCGAAGCGTTGATCGACAAGATCGTGCCGATCCTTCAGCAGCACAACGACCTCGCGCAAATTCTCATGAAGAAGGAGCAGGCCTAAGAGGCCCGATTCAGAATCATGGTTGAACGATATTCATATAACGCAGTTGCGGACGCGCCCAGTGTTGATTCTGCGGATCGCGTTTCGTGGGGCAGCAAACTTGTCGCCGGAATCATCGACGGAATTCTCAGCGCCATCTTGATGATGGGCTTCATGATGGCCTATTCGAGCGCCACCGGTGCGGGCGTGACGATGCCGCTCAAGGCGCTGGGTGCGCTGGTGTACGGAGTTGAAGCGTTGGTCGCAGGATCGATGGCGATGCTGGCTGGCGCCGGCATTCAACTTGGCTTTTCGATTGTGCTCGGAATCGTGTTCGCGCTGTGCACCTCGCGACGAACGTCGATAGTGGCGGAGATGTTGGTCGGCATCGTCGTCGGCATCGTGATCTGGGTGGCAATGGAGCTGGTAGTGCTGCCATATATGAATCCGACGATGGCGGCGCGGATCGCGCTGATGCCGATGGCATACTTCGTCGCACACCTGCTCTACGGCATCGGTCTCGGATTGACTCCGGTGTTCATTCGGACGTTCAGTAAAAAGCGTCACGAGCGTCGACGCGCGGAACGCCCGGCAGCAGCTTTATCTATCTGATCGAGCAGGTACGCCATGGGCGCGTATCGAAAGCATCCGGTTCTTTTATGGATCGGCGGATTTTTCGCGACGCTGATGGTTGCGGTTTTTATCGCTTCATTCTTCCTCGATGATATCGTCCGGGCGCGCACCCAGGCCGCCATGAACCAGAAACTCAAGGGCTACCATGTGGCGCTCGCCCACGCGCACCTGCAGTTGCTCGGCGGAGTTCTGACGTTGAATGGGCTCAAGGTGATTCAGGAGGAGCATCCGCGTCCGCCGGTGGCCGACATCGCGACGATGCGCTTCACGATCCAGGTGAAGGAGCTTTTGTCACGACGCGTCGTAGCCGACGTGCTCCTTTCGCGCCCGAAGATCCACATCAATCAGCCGCAGTTAGCGGCGGAAAAGAAGAGCAGCGTCCCATTGAAGCAGAAGGGATGGCAGGACGCGCTCGAGGCTGCCTATCCGTTCAAGATCAACCGGTTCACGATTTACGACGGCGACGTCGTCTACATACAGGATCAGGTGAACCCGCCGCTGCACTTGGCAAATCTCAACTTCACGGCTGATAACATCCGCAATATCGAGGCGCCCGAGAATGACTACCCGTCGCGGTTCCACGCTAACCTGGTGATATTCGAAACCGGGAAAGCGACGATTGATGGGCATGCGAACTTCCTCGAGGAGCCTTTCCCGGGCGCCCGCGCGAAGTACACGATCGAGAACGTGCCGCTGAGTGCGTTCGATCCCGAGATTCGGCAGATCAATCTCGAGGTGCGCGGAGGGCGGCTGTCCAGCAATGGTCTGCTCGAGTACTCGCCCAAGATAACCAGGGTCGAAGTCGACAATGCCACAATCGACGGGGTTAACGTCGGCTATGTTCATACGCCTGCCACTCAAGTGGCGGAAGCGAAGCGGGTGAAAGAGACCGGCAAGGCGATTGAGAAAGAGAATAACCGCCGAGCAGTAGAAATCAGCGTCGGTGATTTAGACATCGTGCACAGCAATTTCGCGTACACCGACAAAACCACCAACCCCAACTATAAGCTCTTCATCAATGACACCGAGCTGACGATCAAGAATCTGTCGAATCATCAGACGCAAGGTCCCGCGGAGTTGACGCTGCGCGGCAAGTTCATGGGCAGCGGCAACACCGACGTGGCCGGTGATTTCCTGGCGAGCCAGCAAGGACCTGCAATCGATTTGAAGGTCGCAATCCGGAATGCCGACCTGACCTCGATGAACGACCTCCTGCGCGCATTAGGACGGTTCGACGTCGCGGCCGGCCAGATCTCGGTGTTCTCGCAGGTCGCTATCAAGAACGGCAATATCGACGGCTACATAAAGCCGATGTTCGCGAACCTCAAAGTCTACGACTACCAGAAGGACAAGGGCACCGGCGTGTTGCATCAAGCGAAGGAGCTGGCGATTGGAGGCGCATCTCATCTCTTCAAGAATCGCAGCACCGAAAAGGTAGCAACCGACGTAGACCTGAAAGGAAAACTGACGAGTCCGGGAATAGACACCTGGCAGGCGCTGGGACAGGTGCTGCGCAACGCGTTCGTCGAGGCGATAATCCCCGGATTCGATCGCGCGGTCGCATCGAGCGGCGGAACCGCTACCGTCAAACAGGCCGAAGCGCACTAAATCGCGGAAGCTATGCCGCGGACTTCTTGTCTTCGCGGCCGAGCTCTTCGGTGACTACTTCCTGCGCGCCGAACCAATTGTAGAACAAGCCTCCCACGGCGGCGCCCGCGATTGGTGCGATCCAGAAGAGCCATAGCTGGCCGAGGGCCCATCCGCCGACGAATAGCGCGGGGCCAGTGCTGCGCGCGGGGTTCACCGAAGTATTGTCGATGGGGATGCTGATGAGATGAATCAGCGTCAGGACGAGGCCGATGGGAATTGGCGCCAAGCCGGCCGCGACGACACGCTTGTCGGTCGATCCGAGGATCACGATCAGGAACATGAAGGTCAGTACGAATTCAGCTACGAAGGCCGCGCCAAGGGTGTAGCCGCCAGGCGAATGCAGACCGTAGCCGTTGGCCGCGAACCCATTGGCCAAGTCGAATCCCGGGCCGCCGCTCGCGATTACGTAGAGCACGGTCGACGCGAGGATTGCGCCAATCACTTGTGCGACGACGTATGGCAGAACTTCGCCGCCGGGGAATCGCTTGCCGGCCCACAAGCCAATCGTGACCGCGGGATTGATATGGCATCCCGAGATCGATCCGATCGTGAACGCCATCGTGAGCAGCGTGAGACCGAACGCGAGCGCCACTCCCAGGAATCCGATTCCGGTCTTCGGGAAGCCGGCCGCAAGCACGGCGCTGCCGCATCCTCCGAAAACCAGCCAGAAGGTGCCGATCAACTCTGCCGTGAAACGCCGCGACATACTCATGTCCGACTCTCCCGAGAAGCCTGAGACGTTAGATGAGTTCAGGGCTATCGCGGCGCCGAGTTAAACGCAAATCTGACAAGCGGAGGTGCTGTACCCAACCAAATATTGGTGCTGTCAGGAACCAAATCAAGCCGGCGCATACGCCTCGAAACAAATCGCTATTTCTTGATCGCCTCGATGTCGATTGAAATCGCGACCTCGTCGCCAACCATCACGCCGCCCGACTCGAGCACCTTGTTATAGGTCAGCCCGAAATCGCTGCGGTTGATTTTCGTCGTCGCCGATGCACCTGCGCGGGTGTTACCCATCGGATCGTGAATCGGCGGCCCGCTCTGTTCAACCTCGAGCACGACCGGTTTGGTCACGCCGTGAAGCGTCAGGTCGCCAGTCACTTTCCACTTATTAGGGCCGGCGGCCTCGACCTTGGTCGATTTGAATGTGATGGTCGGATACTTTGCAACGTCGAGAAAGTTTGGACTCTTCAGATCAGCGTCGCGCCTCTCGACCCGCGTGTCGATCGACGACGCATCGATGGTCGCTTCTACTTTCGCCGAAGCTGGATTGTTGTCGTGGACGGTGATCGTTCCCGTAGTTTTCTGGAACTGCCCTTTCACGTTCGAGATCATCATGTGCCGCACCGTGAACTCGACGTTGGTATGCATGGGATCGATTTGCCAGGTTTCGGCATTCGCAAGGACAGGTAATGTGATCGCGAGTGCGATGGCGATTGCAATCTTCGAGATCCAGGACTTCATGTGCAGGCTCCTTTGAACGGGCAGGTTAGCGTGCATTCAACACACCAAGTGGGCATCTGGCAAGCGATTACGATGGCTCCTCGTCCATCCCGACCGACTTGAGGGTGGTAAGCAGCACGATGCCGGAAATCAGAATGATAAATCCGCAGATGACGACCGCGCGCATCGGTCCGAGGTGCGATCCCATGTAGCCGACCTCGAGCGCGCCGATCGGCGTCATCCCGACGGCTGCGAGCTGATAGGTGCTCATCACGCGGCCGCGCAAATCGTCATTGACGAACATCTGCACCAGGGTATTGTTGCTCGCCCTGAAGTTGGTCAGTCCTGCGCCGATCACAAACTGCGCGGCCAATGAGAGTGCGAACGAGCGCGACATCCCGAAGACCACGATGCCAATCGCGGAGAGAAAAAGTCCGACGAGGAGATTGTTCCTCATCCCCCGCGTCGACACGCGCGACGCCAGCGTGACCGCGCCGACGACCGAGCCGAGCCCCTGTATCGCGACGAGGAATCCGTAGGTGCGCGCATCGCCATGCAGCACGTTTTTCGCGAACAATGGCACCAGCACGAGATACTGGTAGCCGAAGCCGTTGGTCACCGCGGCCAGCGCCATCTGGTAGAAGATTGGGCGATTGCTCCACACATAGGCGAGGCCCTCGCGCAGTTGATGAATCATGCGGGTGCCGACCCCCGCGATCACGCGCGTGGGGATTTCCATCTGGGTCAGGCTCCAGATGACGGCGAGGAAACTTACGCCGTTCAGGAAAAAGCAGGTGCCGATGCCGAGCCACGCGATGAGCAATCCCGCGGCTGCCGGACCGAGCATGCGCGCGCTGTTGAACATCATCGAGTTGAGCGCGATCGCGTTGGCGAGATCGTCGTAACCCACCATCTCGACCACGAACGATTGGCGGCCCGGCATGTCGAAGGAGCCGACGGTGCCGTTGAATGCGGCGAGCAGTATGACGTATCTCGACGCGGACGGTGCCGGTCCACGTCAGCGCGGCCAGCGTGAAGGCGCTCAGCATCAGCAGGATTTGGGTCGTGATTATCAGGCGTCGGCGATCGACGCGATCAACGATAACTCCGGCGAACAAACCGACCAGCAGGATCGGAGTGAACTGCGCGAAGGATACTACCCCGAGCATCGTCGCCGAGTTCGTCAGCTTCAGCACCAGCCACGCCTGCGCGGCGCTTTGCATCCAGGTGCCGGCGAGCGAGGTGAGCTGGCCGAAGAAATAGAGGCGATAGTTGCGATGGCGCAGCGCGCGAAACGCGCCGCGTGCTCACGCTCGAATCTTCAGCGGGCGGTTGAAGCCGGCCGGATTGACCGGTCTCCACCGCGGGCGCGGGGTCGCTCTCAGGCACGGCGCGCCGACTTGCTGTTGAACGCGGCGATACGCTCGCGCATATCGGGACCGACGCCGGGGTTTCGATACACCTCATGCGAGAGGCCGGCGCCGAGCGGCAATCCGTCAGTCTCGATCAGCAGGCGCTTGTTCGCGCGATGACTGAACCACGAATTGGCGAGGATGGTGTCGGCCAACGCTCGAAGTTCCTGGTCGAAAGAATCGTCGGGCACGCAGATGTTGGCGAGTCCCATCGCAGCCGCTTCGACGCCTGAGTAGGTGCGGCAGGTCAGCATCATCTCGCGCGCCTTGGACGGGCCGACGCGTCGAGGCAGCCGCTGGCTCATCCCCCAGATGGGAGTGAGCGCCCATCGCGCATGAGTGTCGGCGAACTTCGCGGACTCTGCCGCTACGATCAGATCGCCAGCCAGCGCCAACTCGAGCGCGCCGGTGTAGCAATGTCCATGCACGGCGGAGATAACTGGCTGCGGCAAATCTGCGAGCCGCTCGATCGTTTCCGACTGGAAATTCGGCTTCGGCGGGCGCTCGCCCTTTGCGATGTCGGCCAGATCGTGCCCTGCGGAGAAGCATTTGCCCGCGCCGCGCACGACCACCAGGCCGACGCGATCGGCCTCGTGCGCTATTTCGTCGACGTGGGCGCGCAATTCGACAAACATCTCGACGTTGAGCGAGTTCAATTTTTCGGGACGATTCAGCGTGAGCGTGGCGAGACCGTCCCGGTCCTCGCGAAGTACTAATCCAGCCATGATTTGTCCTCCGATCGAATCGCAGACTAATCAGCGCGCTGCAGGTTCGCAAATAAGCGAGTCCGAAATTCATTCGAGCGTTTGACAGATCGGCCGGATCTTTAGTAGGAATTGAGCACGCTCAAAACTGAGCACGCTCATTTTTTAATGACAACACAGAACCAGAGTCCGGGTCGGATCGAACGCAGCAAGCGCGACAAGCTCGAGCGGATAAAACGCGCGGCGCGGAAACTGTTCGGCCGCAAGGGTTTCGAAGCCACCACCACTCGCGAAATCGCGGCAGCCGCAGATATCGGTGTCGGCACCCTGTTCCTTTACGCAGGCACCAAGGAGGATTTGCTGGTGCTGCTCTTCCGCGAGGATATGAGCCGGGTCGTCGCCGACGCGTTCGCCACGATGCCCGCTCGGCCGCTGCTCGATCAGGTGCTGCATTTGTTTGGCGCGATGATCGCGCTGCACGAGAAGGATCGGGGGCTGGCGCGCGTTTTCGTAAGAGAACTTCCGTTCGTCGAGGATCGCCGCCACGGGGTTGCCGAAATGGTTGCGACCCAGCTCGGGGGGATTGCCAACCTTGTCGAGCAGGCAAAATCGCGCGGCGAACTTCGTGCGGACGTTCCTGCGAATCGCCTCGCGCATAGTCTGTTCGCCCTCTTCTTCTTCCAGTTGCAGCGATGGCTTGGGGCCGATCCTGTAACCAGCCGACAGCGTGATGAAAGGCTGCGGGCCGCGCTCAAACTGCAGCTCGACGGTCTGCGCAACGAGCCCTCAAAAATGCTGGCAGTCAAAAAATCCAATCCGGCCCGGCGCGCAGCCTCCACCGATGCGGCGAGACGGAACGGACGAGGAGGTCGCTGATGGCAGCACGAACAGGACGCGAGTTTCTTGCGGGACTGGCCAAGCCGCGCGAGCTTTGGGTCGGCGACGACAAGGTGACCGACATCGTGTCGCATCCGGCGTTTGCGGGCGCGGCCGATACGCTGGCTCAGATTTTCGATCTTCAGCATCAGGCGCGCGACCTCTGCCTGATGCCGGATGCCGAGACCGGCGAGCCGATCAGCGTGAGCCACATGATTCCGCGCTCGGTCGCCGACCTCAAGCGCCGTCACGCAGGCCTGCAGACAATCGCGGAGTTCACCGTCGGCCTGATGGGCCGTACGCCAGATTATATGAACGTCACCTTCGCGGGCTTCGCGGGACGCGCCGACGAATGGGCTGTGAACGGCAACGAGCGTGGCGCTGCGAACCTCGTCGCGTATCAGAAATTTCTCGCGCGCAAGGACCTCACGCTAACGCACACAATCGTTCATCCGACCGTCGACAAGGCCAAGGGCGACGTGCCCGAGCCGGGCAACGACGTCGCGCTGCATAAAGTCGCCGACACTGCTCATGGCATCGTCGTGCGTGGCGCCAGAATCCTCGCGACGCTGGCGCCCTTCGCCGACGAGATCGCAGTCTATCCAGCGGTACCGTTGATCGAGGGCACCGACGCGTACGCGCTTTCATTTTGCGTGCCGATGGACACGCCGGGGCTGAAGTTCATCTGCCGCGACAGTTGCGCGACCGCGCCCAACCGCTTCGACCATCCGCTGTCGAGCCGCTTCGACGAGCAGGACGCGTTCGTGATTTTCGACGAGGTCGAGGTTCCGCGCGACCGCGTCTTCATCGACTCCAACCTCGTCGCGTACAACACCGTGATGGCGACCGGCTGGTATCCGAACATCATGCAGCAGACGATGATTCGGGCGCAGACCAAGCTCGAGTTCGCTTACGGCCTGGCGAGCAGGATGGCTGAAGCGATCAACGATTTCTCGCCCGCGACCAGGCAGATGCTCGGCGAAATCTGGACCTATGCGGAGTTCGCGCGCGCGTCGATACACAGCGCGGAGGTCGAGGCGCTCGAATACGGCAACGGCGTATGGTTCCCCAACGGCGGTCCGCTCGCGGCCTTACGCGCCGCACTGCCAACATGGTTTCCGCGGGTCGGCGAAATCATCACGCTGATCGGCTCGCACAATCTTCTGGCCGCGCCGACGGATGCGCAGCTCAACGATCCCAAACTGCGTCCGCTCATCGACCGATATCTGCGCGGCGCGGGCACGATGAACGCCGAGGAACGCGCGCGGATCTTCCGGCTGGCGTGGGACTTCGTCGGCAGCGCCCTGGCCAGCCGCAATGAATTGTACGAGCGCTTTTACCTGGCGTCGGGCGCGCGAAATTATCAGTTGGCACACTTGCTCGCGCCCAAGGAACGCGCGCGACGGCTGGTCGACGGCATCCTCGGCGAGCAACCGAAGGGGGAGGATGTGCAAGCCATTCTGGAACGACGAAAAATCAATCTACCTGGGGAGATTCGCAGATGAGCACGTCGAAAATAGCAGGAGTGGAGGTGTCGACCGATCACTTCATCGACGGAAAACGCGTGGCGTCAAAGCGGAGGTTCGAGGTTCGCTCGCCGATCGATGGAAAACATCTCGCCGACGTGAGCGCCGGCGGCGCATCTGAAATCGATTCGGCCGTCGCAGCCGCGCGCCGCGCGTTTCCAAAATGGGCGGCACTCGGCCCCGACGGACGTCATCGCGTACTGAAAAAGTTCGCGCAGGCGATCCTCGATCATGCGAAGGAACTCTCGGCCGTCGAAACTGCCGACAACGGATCGTTGCTGATAGGCAATCTCGCGCGAGTGATTCCGCGCGCCGCTCAAAATATTGAGTTCTTCGCCGACCGCGCACTGAAATTGAGACACGAGCAAATCGATTCGCCCGAGGTTGTAAACCACGTGCGTTTCGATCCTGCGGGAGTCGCGGCCCTGATCACGCCGTGGAACGGCCCTTTCATGCTCACGACGTGGAAGGTTGGGCCCGCGCTCGCCGCGGGCGACACGGTAGTCGTCAAACCACCCGAGTGGGCGCCGCTGACTTGCTCGATGATGGCGGATCTCGCCACCGAGGCCGGCATCCCCGCAGGCGTCCTCAACGTCGTGCAGGGGATAGGCGAAGAGACGGGCGCGGCGCTCGCGGCCCATCCCGATATAGACCGGCTGAGTTTCACCGGATCGACCGACACCGCGAAGTTGATCGGACAGTCCACCGCGCGATCGCTCACTCCCGTCAGTTTCGAGCTCGGTGGCAAGTCTCCTTATATGGTGTGCGCCGACGCCGACCTTGATGCGGCCGCGCAGACTGCCGCGGGACAGTACATCAATGCGGGGCAGGTGTGCCTCGCGGGGACTCGGCTGCTGGTTGACGCGTCGGTTGCCGATGAATTCCAGAACAAGTTTCGCGCTGCCGCCGCGCACATGACGGTCGGCGATCCGCGCGAGAAGAGCACGCGCGTCGGTCCTCTCATCACGCCAGAACATTTCAGGCGCGTCGAGGGATTCGTTGATCGCGCGCTGAAGGCGGGCGTCAAACCGTTGTGGGGAGGCAAGCGTTCAAATGTCGGCGATTTATACTTCGAGCCGACGCTGCTCGAGGGGGCGCGGCAGGACATGGAGATCGTGCAGCGCGAAGTATTCGGCCCTGTGCTGACGTGGCAGACGTTTCGCGACGAGGATGAGCTGATCGCGCTCGCCAACGGGACACACTACGGGCTGGCGGCGATGGTCTTCAGCAAGAATCAGGAACGCGCGATGCGAATAGCCAGTCGCGTCACCGCCGGCACGGTGTGGGTAAATTGTTTCTTCGTGCGCGAGCTAGCAGCTCCATTCGGCGGCAGCCGCGATTCCGGCATCGGACGCGAAGGCGGCAACTGGAGCTTCGACTTCTACTGCGACGTCAAGAACATTGCAGCGCTAAAAGGATCGTTCGCCTGAATCTTTTTCTTATCCGGTCCCCCTTCCCACCATGGGAAGGGGTTAGGGGTTAGGTTCTTGCGTAAACTGACTAATCGGAGAATAGCCAATGAGTGTACTTGACGGTCCGAGACAGGAATGGCGGCGAGTCCTTCACGAGGGACAGCCGAAGTGGGTGCGTCCCGACGGCGATCGTCTTCTGCTTGGCGACGGCAGGCACCTCGCTGATTCGGAGGCGACGTATTTGCCGCCATGCGACCCGACCAAAATTCTGTGCATCCATTTGAACTATGATTCGCGGCGCGTCGAGTTCAAAGCACCGATGCTCGAGACGCCGACCTACTTCCAAAAGCCTGTCACAGCGCTGAATTCCCATCGGGGCGTACTATGCCGCCCGGCCGGGCACAAGTTTCTCAACTACGAAGGCGAAGTCGGTGTGATCATCGGCAAGCCTGCGCGCAACGTCAGTCGCGAAGAAAGTTGGGACTATATCGCCGGGTTCGCGCCTGCCAACGACGTCGGATGCCAGGACTATCGCGACACCGACGCCGGCTCGATGCTCCGCGTGAAAGGGCAGGACGGCTTCTGTCCGATAGGTCCCGGAATAGTCAGTGGAGTAGACATTCGCAAATCTACTTTGCGTACCTACATCAACGGCAAGATAGTGCAGGAAGGCGCGATCTCCGAAATGCTATTTCCGATTGACTATATCCTCGCCGACCTGTCCCGCTTCATCACTCTGCTGCCCGGCGACATCATACTATCCGGCACGCCGAAGAATTCGCGCCCGATGAACCCCGGCGACCTGGTCGAAGTGGAGGTCAGCGGACTCGGGCGGCTGTCGAATAAGGTTGTCGAAGCCCCTGCGCCCGTGCATAAAGTTGGTCATCAGCCAACGGATACAGATTCGGTTCGGCGGGTCGCTCTTGGTTCCGATTGGGTCCGCACAGAAGCTCGATAACGCTGGGAGGAGATACAAATGATCCAGGTAACAGAATTGGGCTACATGGGACTCGGGGTGAAAGACCTCGACGCATGGAAAAATTTCGCGACCAACATAGTTGGATTCGAGCTGGCCGATGAAGGCGAGTCCGATCGATGCTATCTGCGGATGGACTACCTGCATCATCGGCTGGTGCTGCATGCCGACGGTAGCGACGACCTCGCATACCTGGGTCTCCGCGTTGCGGGCGCCGACGAATTCGCGCAGATGCAGCGTCAGCTATCCGAAGCGGGGATAAAGTTCCGCGTTGGCTCCGAAGACGAAGCCGATGAACGTCGAGTGCTCGAAGTCCTCAAGCTGAGCGACCCTGACGGCAATCCCGTCGAGATTTTTCACGGCCCGCTGATGCAATTCAGCAAGCCGTTCCATCCCGGGCGCGCGATGCATGGGCGATTCAAAACCGGCACCGGCGGACTCGGCCATTGCATAGTGCGCGAGCGCGACGTCGATGCGGCCCAGCGCTTCTATGCTCACCTCGGAATGCGCGGCGGCGTCGAGTACAAATTTCGCGGCGGCAAGCGGACCATAGGACTCGTCTTCATGCATTGCAACGATCGCGATCACAGCGTTGCCTTCGGAGTTCCAGGCGGCGATCGCCGGCTCAACCACATCATGCTCGAGGTGGACAACCTCGACGACGTCGGCATGACCTACGACCTCGTGCGCAAGAACAAAGTCCCGGTGACGATCACGCCGGGCAAGCACTCGAACGATCACATGTACTCATTCTATTTTCGGAATCCCTCGGGATGGATGTTCGAATATGGATGGGGCGCGCGCCCTGCCACCTACCAGTCCGAATATTTCGGCGAGGACGTTTACGGTCATCATCCGGAGGCAGGCGGTTTCGATATCAACGATATGAAAGCCGAAAAGAAGTGAGCGATACCTGGTACCTTGAATCTCGCGGGCAGAGCGATTAACACCAGACATAGCTATGGAAAATCTTGAAAATTTTCGGAAAGAGACGCGCGCGTGGCTCGAGGCGAATTGTCCTCCCGAGATGCGCCGCCCGACGCAGACTGAAGAAGATACTTGCTGGGGCGGACGGCATTGGAAATTTCAATCCGACGCGCAGCGGCTGTGGCTCGAGCGCATGGCGCAGAAGGGCTGGACGGTGCCGGAGTGGCCGCGCGAGTACGGCGGCGGCGGACTCTCGCGCGACGAGGCCAAAATTCTGCGCCAGGAAATGCGCGCGCTCAATTGCCGCTCGCCCCTCGACAGCTTCGGCATCTGGATGCTCGGTCCCGCGCTGCTGAAGTACGGCTCCGAAGAACAGAAGCGCGAGCATCTGCCGAAAATCGCGCGCGGCGAGATTCGATGGTGCCAGGGTTACTCGGAACCCGGCTCGGGTTCCGACCTTGCGTCGCTGCAAACCCGCGCAGAAGACAAGGGCGATCAGTTTCTCGTCAACGGCTCGAAAATTTGGACCTCGTACGCGGACCGAGCTGACTGGATTTTCTGCCTGGTGCGCACCGACCCGAACGCGCCCAAGCACGAAGGCATCAGCTTTCTGCTCTTCGACATGGAAAGCGCGGGCGTTTCGACCAAGCCGATTACTTTGATCTCCGGCGCGTCGCCGTTTTGCCAGACTTTCTTCGATGACGTGCTCGTGCCCAAGGCGAACCTCGTCGGCAAGCTCAACAAGGGATGGGACATCGCGAAGTACCTGCTGACGCATGAGCGCGACATGATCGGCGGCATGGGCAGCACATCGGAAAATCGATCGCTCGGACAGATTGCGACCGACACTATCGGGACCAACAACGGAGTGCTGGCGGACACTGTGCTGCGCGGACAGATCGCGGCGTTCGAGATCGACGCGCTCGCGTTTCGCCTTGTGATGGATCGCGCCGGCGATATGGCGAAGGTCGGGCAGGCTCATCCTGCCGTATCTTCCCTGCTGAAATACTACGGCACCGAACTCAACAAGCGCCGAATGGAATTGGTGATGTCGTCCGGCGGCACGGACGCGCTGGAATGGGAAGGAGAGCGAGCGCGCGAAGGCCGCACTGCGCGCGCGTGGCTGCGCTCGAAGGCGAACTCGATTGAAGGCGGGACCAGCGAGGTTCAACTCAACATTATCGCGAAACGCATCCTGGGCCTGCCAGGTGCGTAGCCGCTGATGGCGCTAGTTCTCAACGACGAACAGACGATGCTGCGCGACAACGCGCGCGGCTTTCTGGCGAAGAATGCGCCGATCGCTCATCTGCGCGCGCTGCGCGACAATCGCGACGCCGACGGATTCTCGCGCGCACTCTGGAAGAACTTTGTCGAGATGGGCTGGGCCGGCATTCTCGTGCCGCAGGACTACGGCGGCCTCGGTCTCGGTCATGTCGAGGCGGGCGTCGTGGCTGAGGAACTGGGCCGCACGCTCACGCCCTCCCCTTTTCTTTCCACGGCCGTTCTGGCCGCGACCGCGATCGCGCGCGCCGGTACCGACAAGCAGAAAGAAAATTATCTGTCGAAAATTGTGGCCGGCGAGTTGATCGCTACGTTGGCGGTCGACGAAACCGCCAAGCATCATCCGGAAAAAATCGCGATGCCCGCCATTCGCAGCGGCAACGGCTTCAAGCTGAGCGGCGCCAAGTCTTTTGTGATCGACGGCCACGTCGCGAATCTTCTGATCGTGGCCGCTCGCACTACGGGCAATCCTGGCGATACGAGCGGCATCACTCTTTTTCTGGTTGACGCGAACGCGCCGGGAGTTCGCGCCGAGCGTACTGCGACCGTCGATTCTCACAACGCGGCGCGGATCGCGTTCGAGGACGTGAATCTCAGCGCGGACAACGTGCTCGGCAAAATCGACGCAGGTTGGGACGTGCTCGAAGGCGTGCTGAACGT
Organism: uncultured delta proteobacterium; assembly: GCA_963733715.1. Classification (GTDB taxonomy): domain Bacteria; phylum Desulfobacterota; class Binatia; order Binatales; family Binataceae; genus Binatus. Next base: position 149,136 of record CAVTEN010000020.1, on the reverse strand, counting down.
GGGCCGCGCTGTCCTGGCGGCAGAGATGGTTGGCGCCAGCGACGAAGCTTTCGGCCGTACGGTCGCCTACCTGAAGGAGCGCAAGCAATTCGGCAAAGCGATCGGCGAATTCCAGGCATTGCAGCATCGCGCAGCGCATCTCTACTGCGAACTCGAGGTCACGCGCGCGGCTGTGCTCAAGGCGCTGCAGACCCTCGACGATTCTTATGATCGCGCCGGTGCGATCGTGTCGGTGGCGAAAGCGCGCGCAGGCCTTAGCGCGACGCTCGCCGTGCAGGAAGCAGTGCAGATGCACGGCGGCATCGGAATGACCGACGAGTTCGACATCGGCCTGTTCATGAAGCGGGTTCGCGTATGTCAGGAACTGTTCGGCGACTCGAACTTTCATGCCGATCGACTGGCGCGCCTCAACCGCTACTAAAATCCCACACACATTTTCACAAGGGTACTCCGATGAGTGATCGAGACTCCACGACGGTTGCGATCGTCGGCGCCGGAGAGATAGGGGCCGCGGTGGGCCGCAGGCTGCGCGAAGCCGGCGCGCGCGTGATGACGTCGCTCGCTGGACGGAGCGCGGAAAGCGTCGCGCGCGTTCGCGATGCCGGCATCGAAATAGTCGACGATTATGATGCGCTCGTTCGCGATGCGAGCTTCGTCCTTTCGATCGTTCCGCCTGGCGCCGCCGTCGAAGTCGCTGAACGCCTTCGCGGTCCGCTCGGCCGCGCGCAGATCGAAGCCCGTCTTCGTCGAATGCAACGCGATCTCTCCTGCGACGTGCCGGCGCATCCGCGAACTGCTCGACCCCACGACGTTCATCGACGCCGGCATCATCGGAGGACCGCCCGTCGCAGGCACTCAGGATCCCGCTAAGGGTCCGCGCTTCTACGCGTCAGGTGCCGACGCTCGCCTGCTGACACGCCTGGCGAGCTTCGGTCTCGATGTCGCGATTCTCGACGGTCCCGTTGGCGTCGCGTCCGGCTTGAAGCTCTCTTACGCCGGGCTGACGAAGGGCTTCACCGCATTGTGCGCGACGATGCTCGGCGCTGCCGAACGCGAGGGACTTGCTGATGCGCTGCGGTCAGAGCTCGCGCGCAGTCAACCGAGTTTCCTCGCGCGGATGGAGCGCGCCCTTCCTGACATGCGGCCGAAGGCGTACCGCTGGGTGGCCGAGATGCGACAGATCGCGGAGTTCGTCGGCAGTCCCGACGACGGCGCGACGATCTACGAAGGCGCCGCCCTGCTCTATCAACGGATCGCCTCGTCATCTTGACGCTTAGAGCTTTCCGACCTTCTCGTAACGTTCATAGGATTCTGAGGCATGACAGTTGCTCATTCACCGTTGCGGGGGTATCGAACGGCCCTCGCAGGAGAATTGAGTTCAGAATGGGACGTAGCGAGACCGATATCGCCGACGATGAGATCAGCCGGCGCGAAGCTGCCGAGCGCGAAGTCGAAGCTCTCCGCGCTGAGGTGGCCGAGCAGATCACCGCTCGCCACGAAGTGCAGGCTCGCCTCGAACAGGAAGTCGCACAGCGCGATCGGATTATTGCCGAAGGCGCTGCGACTGAAACCAAGCTCCGCGAGAGCGAGACGGCGCTGCGTCAACTATTCGATCAGAATCTCGACTCGATGACGGTTATCGATCTGGAGACCGGCAGATTCATCGACGTCAACCAGGAGTACACCCGAAATAGCGGCTTCCGCCGCGACGAGATCATCGGCAAACGTTCGCGTGAAATCGAGTCATTCGACGACCTCGAAGAGAACCAGCGTTACGTCAAAGAGCTGAAACGAGCCGGGCTGGTCAGAAACATGGAGGCCGCCTTTCGCCGCAAAGATGGCAGCACCTACACCGGCCTGATCTCAGGTCTCAATCTCAAGCTCCGCGGACATTTGTGCTGCGTCTCGATCACGCGCGATATCGGCGCGATCAAGGAGACCGAGCGTCAGCTGATCGCTGCGCGCGAAGCAGCGCTCGAGGCGTCGCGGGCCAAATCTAACTTTCTTTCGAGCATGTCACACGAGATTCGCACTCCAATGAACGCGGTGCTCGGTATGGCCGACATGCTGTCCGAGGGCTACTTGAACGTCGAGCAGCGCCACTACCTGGATATCATCCGGAGCAACGGCGTGACCCTGCTCGATTTGATCAACGACATCCTCGATCTCGCCAAAGTAGAAAGTGGGCAGCTCAGCTTCGAGGAAGTGGACTTCGACGTCGGCGAGTTAGTCGACGCTGTCGCCGAGACGATGGGGTTACGCGCGCACGAGAAGCATCTGGAACTCGCTGGTCAAGTCGCCTCCGACGTGCCGCGGACCCTGACCGGCGATCCGCTGCGGCTGCGCCAGGTGATCGTCAACCTGCTCAGCAATGCGATTAAATTCACGACCGAGGGCGAGATCGTGCTCAGCGTCGAGATGGCACGAGCGGATACCAGTTCGGGAACAGCGCTGATTCGCTTCTCGGTGTCCGACACCGGCATCGGAATATCGTCTGACAAGACAGAGTCCATCTTCAGCGCCTTCACCCAGGCCGACTCCTCGACGACCCGAAAGTATGGAGGAACCGGTCTCGGCCTCACTATCGTTAAACGGCTGGTCGAGATGTATTCGGGCGCGATAAGCGTCGACAGCGAGGTCGGCAAAGGCAGCACCTTCAGCTTCACCGCAGAATTCAAGACTCACTCTGGCTACATAGCGGCTGCGCGGCCACTGAACCTGGCCGGCATGCGCATGCTGGTGGTCGATGACACGGCAGCTAACCGAACGATCCTTGAGCGGGAGCTTACCTCGTGGGGCGGGCTGGTTACCTGCGTCGAGAGCGGCGCGGCCGCGCTGGACGAAATCGATCGCGCGGCGGCGGCAGGCGAGTCCTATCGCGCGATGCTACTCGATTGCCGGATGCCCGCGATGGATGGGATAGAGGTGGCAGCCAGAATTCGCCTTCGTGAGCTCGCGCCAGGCGACCGTCCGATAATCCTGATGCTCACCTCCGACGACCTGAGCGGAACGATAAAGCGCGCGCGCGAAGTGGGTATCCAGACCTACATGGTCAAACCTATCAGGAGCACCGATCTGTTCGCAGCGCTAGGCCGTGCCCTTGGCATCGCTGGAGCTTCAGCGCAGAACCCTGCACCTGCGGAACGCATCTTGATCGATTCGTGCTCCGGCAGCGTGGTGGTCGACGCGACGCGCCCGCTGAAGGTTTTACTGGCAGACGATTCAATCGACAATCGGCTGCTAGTCCATGCCTACTTCAAAGATAAGCCATACGCTATCGACGATGCCGAAGATGGTGCGGCGGCAGTCGAGATGTTCAGGACCGGCATTTACGACATAGTTCTGATGGATATCGAGATGCCGACTATGGACGGTTACTCGGCGACCCGAGCGATGCGCGCGATTGAGCAAAAGACTGGGCGCCGGCGCGTCCCTATCCTCGCGCTAACCGCGTCCGTCCTCGCCGAGGCGCTGAAGAAGGCGCTCGACGCGGGCTGCGATGCGCACGTCGCGAAGCCGGTCAAAAAAGCTACGCTGCTAGCCGCCGTTCACAAAGCGATCGGTGACCTCGAAGGCTACGATGACGGCACTCATGCATGAGTCGCACACATTTTTGTACGTCCCTTGCGATCGCTGAACATTGATCGCCGGCTGGGATAGACCCAATTCCAATTTAACTGTATGTAGCAGACGCGCAGACTGAGTCCGGCTGGCCTTACCTCGACCTGAGCGCGAATGCGAAGCATGGAGTGACGCGGAGGGATGCAATGAGCTACTGGGCGCAGAGAATCGCCAATCGTCCGCTCGAACTGCAAGAGCGAGCGCCGGTGAAAGCGGCATCGCACTTTGTCCTTTGTTGCAGCGCCGCGCTTTTCATCCTGTTGGTGAGTTGCTCCCTAAGTCTCGGTCAGCAGACCACACTAGTAAACCTCACCGAAGAAGGACTGGCCGAGAAGGAATACGATCCGACGGCGGCTCTGACCCAGTTCAAAATCCAGGACATCTATACTCCATCCGAATACGGCACGAATGCTCAGCCCAATACGCTTCAGCTTCGGCCGCTCTTAGCCGTTCGGCCGCAATTGTTCACTCCGCTCGAACAGCTCATCCGGCCATCAATCCAGGTCGTCACTGTTCCTCGCAACAAGGGCGCGACAACAACTACCGCGCTCGACGACTTCCAGCTTCTGGACTTGTTTGTGATGCCGTGGCCGAACGAAAAAGAGACTCGCTTCCGATGGGGCGTCGGAGGCTATTTCGTGTTTCCAACCTCTACCAGCCAGTACACCGGGCATGGGGCATGGCAGATGGGGCCGGCCTGGGCCTTTGGCTACCGGGGAATTCCGCGACTGCAAATTGCCGGTCTTTTTCAGCAGGCGACGTCGTTCGCGTACTCGTCGTCGCATTCGGTACCTGTGAGTTCGCTCCAGATTCAACCGATGCTCTCTTATCAGCTGGGCCGCGGGTGGTATGTGAAGTCGAGCGACGCCACCTGGACTATCAACTGGCGTCATAAGACTTCGACGCAAATGCCGCTTAGCGCGGGATTCGGGAAAGTCTGGAAATTCGGCAAGGGTTACGCAATCGACACGTCCTTCTCCTGCGAGTGGATGGTCTATAGACAATTCTCCAGCCAGACCGAGCAATTCGCGTTGAGATTTCAAATGAACCTGCTGTTGCCAAAACTGGAACTCTGAGATCAGGGCCGTTCCGTTCTGAGCGACGTATTGTACCAAAGTACAATTGTGGCCGACTTGGCAATCGGCAAAGTATGGCGGCAGCGAGGAGGATACGAGATGGACTTGAAAACCGGTCTGTTTACTCGAATGTACTTGGTGCTAGCTGTCGCGACATTTGGATGCGCGGGCGCGCAGGTCACTCAGCAAAGCTCCGCTGCCCCGATCACTGCAACGATGCCAACTGTGGTCGTCGTCTATCCGTTTGCCGTAGATACGTCCGATGTCTCGCTTAACTCCGGTATCTTTCAGAAGACCTACAGAAACATGTCCGGTGAAGACCAGGGCGCCGAACAACTCCAGCTAGCTCACCAGACGGCGCAGAACATCTGCGTCCAGGTCGCGGCTAACCTCACGCAAAAAGGCATCACTACTACCTGCCTGCAGCGGGGAGTGCCGCCTACGGGGGACAACGTCCTGGTGCTCGATGGCCAGTTTACCGACATTAGCGAAGGCAATCGGCTTCGCCGGATGGTCATCGGCCTTGGCGTGGGAGCTTCCAAGGTCGACACTGTCGTCCAGGTTATTCAGAAGACGCCCCAAGGCTCGAGCGAGCTGCTGGACTTCGCCACGAGCGCGGACAGCGGCTACATGCCGGGCGCTGGAATCACAGGACCGGCAGGCGCCGCAGCGGGCGGAGCGGCAGCGGCCGCCTCGCTTGGTGTGAACGTCGCCGCGGGAGGGGTAAAGAACTTTACCTCATCGACAGGATATCTGGTGGACAAGACCAGCGACCAGATCGTCCAGCAGATGGTAAACTACTACAATCGACAAGGATGGTCATCCTAAGGGGTAGGTCTGATTAGTATTCGGAGTAGTCCTATCGTTCGTCGTCGAACTATGCAGAGGAGAGCAGCCTGTCCTAGAGGGAGTTGACGACGGACGCGAAGCGGCGGATGCCTTCGGCGATTTGCTTTTCAGGCATTGAGGCATAGCCGAGCAGGAGTCCCACCTGCTTCGGCGGGTTCAGGTAGAATGGCTCGACGGGGTACACACCGACGCCGGCGCGCGCTGCGCGCATTCGCAACTCACGCGATCTCGATGCGGGCAGGTCGCGCAGCCACAGCATCAGATGAAGGCCGGCATTGATGCCTGACACCTGCGCGCGGCTGCCGAGATGGCGCTCTATCGCTTCAAGCATCGCGGCACGACGACTCGCATTGCGCGTCCTCGTGCGATGCAAATGCCGTTCGAAATGCCCCTCGCGAATAAAATCGACCAGCGCGGCCTGCGCGAGATTGGGGCCGCCTGTGTCCATCAACGCCTTGACTGAGCGGATCGGCTCGACCAGCCGCTCGGGAAGAATCATGTATCCAAGGCGCAGCGAAGGAAACATCACTTTCGAGAACGTCGCCGCGTAGAGCACGCATCCGCTGTCATCGAGCGCGGCGAGCGCCTCGATCGGCCGCCCCGAATAGCGGTACTCGCTGTCGTAGTCGTCCTCGAAGATGCAAGCGCCGGCGCTCCGCGCCCACGCGAGAAGCTCGAGCCGCCGCCCCAGCGGCATCACGGCGCCAGTGGGAAACTGATGCGACGGAGTCACGATGGCGAGACGGCTGAGCGTGCGACGTTGTGCGAGTTCCGCGGTGCGCAGGCCATGCTCATCGACTGCGATCGTTTCGATCTTCGCGCCGGCCGCTCTCATCACGGTGCGCGCGCCGCGATAGTGCGGCTCTTCCATCAACACGACGTCGCCAGGATCGACGAGCACGCGCGCGGCCAGGTCGAGGGCCTGCTGCGAGCCGTTGACGACGAGGATCTGCTCAGGCGTGCACGCGATCGCTCGGGCACGGCCGGCATATTCGGCGATCGCCTCGCGCAACGCGGGCAATCCCTCGGGCGAACCGTAGTCGAGATCGCGAATCGAGACGCGGCGCGCGCGACGGGCCACGATTCGGCACCACGTGTCGTGCGGAAAATCGGTGAACGACGGTGGACCGTAGCGGAAATCATATGGCAGCACGTCGCGACGCGGCGCCCAGGTGAACTGCGTTCCATGCGATGCCTCGACGCACGCGGCGCGCGTATGCCGACAGATGAACAGGCGCGGACGTCCGCGCGGCAACGGGACGGCGTCGAGCGGCGACGGTCGTCAGATGGCGCGGCAGTTCGCGCGCGACAAAAGTACCAGCGCCCTTGCGAGCCGTCAGGTAACCTTCGTCGAGCAGTTGCCGGTACGCCATTATCGCGACGTTGCGCGAGACCCCTAGTTCACGCGCGAGGTCGCGGGTGGCCGGCACGCGGGCGGCAGCGGCCAATCGCCCGCCGAGAATCTGACCTCTGAGGGCACGGTAAAGCTGATCATACAAAGCGCCGTCCGCATCGAGCTTCAGGAACATCCGAGCACCTCCGAGAAGCGACCGTACTACGCGCTTACTGGCGGCGAAAGTGGATCCTTAATTATTTCCTAAAGTGGAACCATCGAGGGTCCACTCGCATTCGCCCGCGAGCGCATGATTGACCTCATGGACGCAATCGAACAACTCAATCGCGACATGCTGCCCTTCGCAAAGCTGCTGGGAATCAGATTCGTCACGGCGACGGCGGAATGCGTGACGGCGGAGATGAAGGTTCGCGAGGATATGTGCACGCGGCCCGCGATTCTGCACGGCGGCGCGATGATGGCGCTGGCCGATACGCTCGGCGGCTGTGCGACCTCGTTGAATCTGCGCGACGGTGCGATGACCACCACGATCGAATCGAAGACCAACTTCATTGGCCCGGCGATGGTTGGAACTGCTGTGCGGGCGGAGTGCGTCGCGATTCATCGAGGACGGCGCACGATGGTCTGGCAGACGCGGGTGATGTCGGAAAACGGCAAGCTGCTCGCAATAGTCACGCAAACGCAGATGGTGTTACCGGGCGAGCCTCGAAAGTAATTTCAAACATTTCGTATGGAATGGAGGAAGACGATGAAGCTCTACTACTCCCCGCTCAGCGTATACAGCGCCAAACCGCGGATCGCGATGTTCGAGAAGGCGATCGCGCACGAGACCCGGCTGGTCAACTGGACCCCGGGCACAGGATGGATCAAGCCGGAAGAACTGTCGCGGCTGAATCCCAAGGCGCAAATCCCGGTGCTCGTCGACGGTGACGCGGTAATTCCGGACTCGACGATCATTCTCGAATACCTCGACGAGCGCTTTCCGAAGCCGGCGCTGTTTCCCAGCTGGTGCGGCCGAGCGCGCGCGATGCAGGATACTCGAGGATGTCGGGGACACACTGCTCGCACCGAACCTTGGCGTGCTGGTGCGCGAGGTACTGTTGAAACCGGACGCATCGACGCGAGATCGCGACGCGGTCGCGCAGACGAAGGCCGAACTTGCACGCCAGTATCAGCGACTCGATCGAGAGTTAGGCAAGAATGAGTACCTATGCGGCGAATTCAGCGTCGCCGATATCGCGTGCTTCTCGCCAATGAACATCGCGTCGTTGATGGAAGGCGCACCGTCGCCAGAGTTCAGGAATCTCGCAAACTGGATGTCGCGAATGAGCCAGCGGCCGAGCGTTGCGCGCTACCTGGCGGAATTCTCCGAAGCGACTGCGCCGTTGAGAGGAGCGACGCCGGCCGCATCCGCTCACGCATAGTGGTTCGGCACGGCCAGAACAAAGTGGGCGAAGCTCTCACCGGGTTTCGCCCACCTTGGTTACCGGCTTTGCGACATCGCTTTTTCGTCGAGTGGGGGCGCCGGGGTGCCCGGGAGAGACTCAAATCCATCGGGCAGGTCGCGGTCGGGTGAGATTCGAATCGTGATGATTTGCCCCGCGTCGAACTTCGCGCGCTTCGGACCGAAAAGACCGAGCCGCGCAAGCCAGTACTTCTTTGGAATCGCTTCGATCATTTCATCCTGGACGGAGTGGTCGCGGATGAACTCCGCTTTACCGATGAACGCCGGTCCTGTGCGCGAGCCAATCCAAACCAGAACTGGACTGCCCCGGCCAATCCGCTTTGCCTTCCAGCTATCGGTGTTAGTATCGATAAGGATTTCGCCATCGGGCTTAGCGATGAACCAGACCGGAGCGGCAGTGCTCTGATTGGCGTCCTTTCGGACTGTCGCGATGTACAGGTAGCTCGCGTTGCCAAGCGCACTGAGGTCGCGCGCCGATGCGGCCGCGTGGGCAGATGCGGCGATCGCGATTGTCGATACCAGCGCAGTCACAATGCTTACAAATTTCCAGTAATCAGCCATAGACTCTCCTTTCAACTGACTGGTCAGCGAACAGTGGTCATTGACCACTTATCTATGCTACCGCAGCGAGAGCCAGTCAAGCAGCTCGCGTATGCTTGAGCAGCAATGCCGGAAGCTATATCGTTCGCCCGACATCTACTGACCTGGAAAACAGCTTAGTCGAACTTTTCGCGCAGATGATGAAGACAAAACCTCGAATCCGAATGGTGCAGCGCCGGCGAAAGCCGCGCGGGCTTGGCCATGAGCGACACGGCGAGATTCTCGCGGCGGCGAAACAGCTTTTTCTCAAGGAAGGCTACGAGACCTTCACGACCCGCGGACTCGCCGCGCGAGTTGGCCTCTCGCAGGCTGGACTTTACGTTTATTTCAAGAGCAAGGAAGAGATTCTCGACGCGGTCTGCCGGACTACTTTCGAGGGTCTCGTGCGACGCTTTCGCGCGGTCGCTGCTGGCTCAAACGATTCACCTGATCTTATCGGACGGCTGATCGAGGCTTATGTTGAGTTCGGACTCGAGCATCCGGAAGAGTATCAGCTGACCTTCATGGCGGGTCATTCTGCGTCGAAGTTCACCCGCCGCAAAGACATGGCGCGGCCGTTCGAACAGCAGGGTATTGGCGTTCAGTCTTTTCTGCTGTTCCGCGATCAAGTCGCCCGCATGATGCAATCCGGACAATTGAAAGACCACGACGTTACCCTGGTCACCCAGATTATCTGGGCCACCGCCCACGGTCTCGTATCGCTGATGATAGCGCGCCCCGGTTACCTCCTCTCGGGCCGTCGCGCTCTGGTTAAGACCGCAATCGACACGCTGATGATGGGTCTGCGACCCAGTTCGGCCAAAGTTACCTGATCGGAAAAGTCACTGTTCAGCGAACGGTGATGAACGAGTATTATGGCGGCTCAGCTTGTAGATGGACCAAAGACGGCGGCGAAGACATTTTTGTTTGCGCATGGCGCCGGTGCGCCGATGGATTCGCCGTTCATGCAGCGGGTCGCGGAAGGAGTGGCAGCGTCGGGGGTTCGGGTGATCCGGTTCGAATTTCCGTACATGCAGCGTCGGCGGGAAACCGGCAAGCGAGGAGCACCGGATCCGCCGCGCGTCCTCATGCAATCGTTTCGCGATGCGATCGAGGAAGGCGGCGGCAGCAGAAGGCTCGTGATCGGCGGAAAGTCGATGGGCGGCAGGATCGCAAGCATGGTCGCCGATGACGCCGGGGTGCTCGGACTAGTCTGCCTCGGCTATCCGTTTCATCCGCCGGGCAAGCTCGAGAAGACGCGAACCAGTCATCTCGAAAGTCTAAGGACTCCGACTCTGATCCTCCAGGGAACGCGCGACAGCTTTGGCAGCCTGGAGGACGTCCGCGGCTACAAGCTATCGAAGGCGATACAAATCGAGTGGCTCGAAGACGGAGATCACTCGTTCAAGCCGCGCGTACGCAGCGGCCGCACTGAGGCCGACAACGTCCGCGCGGCTATCGCGCTCGCCGCTGAGTTCATCGCCCGAGCATAAAGACCGTCAGTTCCTCTCAGTGCGATTTCCGCGCTCGGAATCCCTGAGCGATACCTTGTCGCGATCAACGCTGGAATGCGCCGGCTCAGTACGCACAGCAGCGCGGTCACGATCTACGTTGACGCGATCTTCCCTGCGGTCGCGATTCGCATCAGCTCGTGCTCCATTCTGATATCCGGCGCTGTAGGAGTTTCCATAAGATTGTCGGTACGAATATCCATTGCCTCGATAGGGATAGGAGTTTCCGTAACTGCCATAACCGTTGCTATAGCCGCTATTGTAGCCGTAAGGATTGTTGGAATAGCCCGACCCGCCGCCGCCGTAGCATCCTGCGGCAACAGTCGCAATCAGGACTCCGCCCAACGTCATTAGCATTTTTCGATATTTAATCGTTTTCATATGTTCTTCCTTAAGATTGGCGAGCGTTCCTGGCAGCCGTCTCGGCTTTTATCGATGCCTTTGCTCTCTCGTCCTTTGCGGCCCGAAGCGCCGCCGCGACTGTACGATCGGTCCCACCGTCGCCATAGTGCCGTCCGTGGAATCGGTCGCTATCGCCAATCTGACCGCGCGTCGCGGCGTAGTTTTCATTCCACTCGGGGTGATGCGAGGTAACCCAGTCGTGCTGATTCTTGAGCCACCAACTCGCGTCGTGCCATTGCTGTTGATTGTCATAGTCGCCCCATGACTTTTGCCATGGAGTTGCCGCGGCGGGTGCAGCGAATGTCAGAAGCATCGCTCCGGCTACGGTGATCGCGGCCAGAGTGTTCCGGATTGGATGGAAACGAGGTCGTCCCATTGGGGTCTCCCTCAAGCCTTCCTGTCTTACAATTGATGTTGGTCTAGCGGAGCGTGGTCAAAGGCGAGCAGAAGGGCCACAGGCCGGGCTGGATCAAAGTCGGGCTCGATTCGTTTTTCGATTCCGACAAAAGCAAGGTTACTCCTTTTCCTTGAAAGGTGTCAAATTAGCCGCGCTAATTAGCTAGTGCGTATAGTTGTATACTCAGTCGTACTTGAATTCCTCACTGATAAAAAGTCCTCATTGGCAAAATATCGTCGAGCGGCGCGTCGCGCCGCTCGACGAATACCTGCTGCTGGCTTACGGCGAAGTCAATGGACATGTCAGCGGGGGATTTGCGGTGTAATGGGGAAATGGGAACTTGCCGCTAACCGCTTTTCCCATCATCTGCACCGGAGCTATTGGCGTCGTGGTACCAGCCAGGGCCAAAGTGTTTTGGTTCGTTGGTCCTGCCGGCCATTCATATCCCTCTTGCGCTGAGTAAGGATTGCCACACTCGGATTTGCCCGGCTTATAGTTCGGGTCGTTCAGGACAATTCGGTAAGACGGACAGCCCTGTGCGGGACATACATAGTAGCTCTCGCCTGTGGTTTGACTCGGACAATAGATCGGATCGGTCGCTTTATTGCCCGTGCAATTTCCCAGCGGCGATGGCCCTTGCGCGTTGGGCTCGGTCTGCGCCACCCACACGAACAGCCACCCGTTGGTTTTGTCATAGAAGTAGTTGTTGAGGATAGGAGGTCCGTTTGGCGCACCTGACGTGGTCATTTCGGCGTAAGTCGTTTTCTCACTAAAATTTGTGACCACCGGAGACTTGGTAGACGAAATAGAGGGACATTGTGCGGGCATAGTCTTTGTATCTGTCGGGACGTCCCCGTTTTTAACCGCGAGCGCGTTGTCGAGCCCGTCGCATGCAACAGGGCCTCCCCAGAATGGCTTGAGCGCATCATTTGGAATCACGTTTCCGCCACCATAAGAGCGGTAGCCCTTCGATATACTAAACAAAGAGCCGGTAACCGGTGGTTGAGGATGAAGGCCGTCCGCGTCCGTATAGCAAATACCCAGTTGTACATAAAAAGGATGCGCGGCGCTGACTTCTTCGGCATTAACAATATCGGTCAAGGTCAGGTCCACAATCGAACTGATTCCTGGCGGATTCAACGGATCAACCGGAGGCGCAACCTTGCACGAAGGGGAACTAGGGTACTGAAAGGTACCCGCAGTAACGGTGTAGCCATAGCCGTCCGTGACTTTTGGCTCCCAGTCACCCAGCCCATTGCGGCTCGTGAGCGGCATCGATTGGTGATGCTCGACATTCTGCAATTGATCGAAATCAATTGTGTTCTTAGTAACTGACAGGAGTTGCTTGTGTGCCAGAAAATTAAGTGGATTATTCGCAGGTTGTGGAGTCAGAGGATACAACTGTTCAAACTCGAGCTGACCGAGCGCGCTTGGAACCATTGCGCTGGTAGGCCGGCCCTCCCTCAAGTTGTCCTCGGCGCCCTCTGCCAGACACTCATCCACCGAGTTAGCCGAAGCGTTAACCCCAAGGTTGTTGAGCGAAATCGTCGGGAGTTGGTTCTTCTGCGGGTCCAGCGCGATGACTCCGGATAGCGACCCGTCGAGGTCGACGATCGTGGTATTTTCGTCGCCGTCCGTGAAACCTCCTCGATTGACTTGCTCGGTGTAGATCTGATGGCGTAAATCGACGTTGGTGAAAGTCAATTTGTCAGTAGTGGTCGCGGCTGGATAGGAGCTCTGATTGGTGTTGAACCAGCCCATCGCAGCGTCACCTTCGTATTTCGAGTAGGCCAGCGGATTGGTCGGACACCCGGGTATTCCGTAGAAACCCCACGGCAAGATCGCTTGAGTGGGGCACCCGTCCACGACGCAATTGTCCGGTATAGTGAGCAGTTTCGCTGCATTGAAACCGGCGCTCGCGGTCGCCCCTGGCGCCACCCGGAAATTTACGAAGCGGTCTGTAACAATGAGTGGCGGACCGTCGTAAATCAGGAAACCGAACATGGGCCAATCGGGAGTGGGATAGCCGCGATCGAGGAATTCTCCGCCGATCTCTGCCTTCCCGCTTTTCGGCACCGTCTGATCGATACAGCCCATATCGCCGCCGCGGCTCTGGGCAAACCCCGGGATAATCACCTTTGAACCGCAGGGTCCCCACCGGTCCACGTTGTTGGTACTTATTCCCACGATTACTGAATTGAGGAGCGCCCCCCAAACGCCTGGATAATTGCCGTCCACACCACCTGAAGTAACCGTCGAAATTCCATCGCGGGAAGTCGCAATCCGTGCGTCCTTGACCACGAAGAAGGTCGGGCGCAACCAGACGCCACGGTCCCTGATGCGGGACAGGTTGATGCCGTCGAACTCATCGACCACCGCCTGATGGGTATCGTCGTGCATACCTCCCTGATAGCCGAAGAGCTGGTCAGAGCTGACCAACCCATCATCTTCGCCGTACACTCCCGAATAACAGCCGTGGCCGCCATTATTCTGAAATAGGCCAAACTTCGCGGGATCGGAGCCACTATACTGGGAACCGATCGGGATGAACTTGGCTGCGGTAGCGGAGGAATCTCTCGGCGGCACATACCAATAGGCCTTGCCAACATCCTGGCAGCCGGCGATCGAGTTGTTCATGAGTTTGGTGCTGGGATTGGTGATCCAGAAACCGTTAGGCGGCTCGAAATACACCTCATCTTTGTCCGGATCGCAGAAGGTGTGTTTATCGGTGAAGGGCCGGTCCAGGTTAATTCTGCCCTGAGGGCCGAAAGAACCGCAGCTGCCGCGCACACGGGGAAGCCCCGCCTTGATCTCGTCTGCGAACTGGTTATCGGTATCGCGTATGTTGAATTGGTTAAACGAATCCACTGTCTGCATGTTGTCGCCGAGCCAGTAGTACTTCGCGATAAGCCTCTCCCGGCCAGCATCCGCAGTCAGATGGACGTCGAACCAGTTGCTCATCGCGCCCATCCCAAGGTTACCGTTGAAGGTGATGTTAGTCTCGTTGCCGATCTCTTCGTAAAAGATATTTCCGGTGATACGCGCGCATACATTGTTCTGGACGACAAGATTATTCGTCATATGGACCGCGATGCACTTGTTGTAGCTGTGATGAATGCTGTTCGCATTGATCAGCGTACCGCCCGATCCCGAATCGGTGGGCAGGGTGCCATCCATGTGAAAGTGAATTGGATAGCTGCCTAACTGTTCCTTGCCGAACTTCTCGAGCTCGACACCCTGCAGCGCGACCTGGTTGTATCCCATGACAAAGCGCAGCTCGCCGCCCCAGTGACTGTCTGGCGCAGTCTCGGCCGTCAACTTGATATTGCGGCTGATTAGCCCAACCTCGGATCTTTCATCGACGCCGAAGTTCTTGGTGGCGTCGTCGCAGTATGAGTCAAGCAGGGTTGGGTTCTTCTCGTCGCATTTCTTGTTGGCGCCGGTGCTGGGGGCCGTTCCGCCGAAATGGTAAAACTTGAGCGGCTGCTTGAGCGTCAGCATGCTGCTGACGCCCTTGACGACAACCGTCGGGTCACTGGCCAATTGCACAAACTCGGTTTCGAAGGGGCTGAAACTCGTGGTCGCCACCGCAATCCAATCATTCATCTTCCAGCCATTCGGACCGGTCACGTCACTAGCCAGTTGCAGCTTGGTATTGCCTCCAGCCGGAACCGGGCTCAACACGCCGGCTGCAGAATTGTAATTGGTCGGTCCGGCCGGCATGGACAGGTAGGTCCAGCTCACTCCAGGGGTGACAGGCATCGTTGATGGATTCGGCGCGCCTTTGAGGCCATACATCATCAAGCTGCCGTTTTTTTCGACCTCGATTCCCTTCACGCTGCCGGCGCAACCTCCGGGGCAGGTCGGCTTTTTTCCGCTGAAGGTGATAGTTACCGTGGTACTAGGATTGGTGGTGCCGATAGGGCAGGCTGGATCGCCAATCTTCAGAGTACCTGCCACGCTGATTCCTGTCGTTTTGATATTGACTGGAACTTGCGCCGTCTGGTCAGGCAATAGCAGCAGCCCGCCAGCGCCGATCGTGACTTGACCTAAGGCGTAAGACGCCTTATCGGCGACGACATTGGTTTTGCACAGCGAATTGGTCGCACCCGCTCCGATGACGACCGCGTCCTTGTCTTTGTCGATGCACATGCTCAGCGGTGTATATCCGGGATTTGCGCAAGCTGGCGCCAAATCGGCGGCCGTAAGCAGCGGGGTCCGTGGGCCGAAGCCAAGCAAGGGCGGAGGAGGTGTCGCCGCTTTGATGTTCCCGTCCGTCGGGGACAGTGCGATCAGAAGCAGCATGAACCCGAGCCACAGGCTTGAGCGGCGACTCGCGCGAGCCTTGAGCTCAGTTTGATTCGTTCGATTCCTGGCGGCAAATAGATTCATTTCAAGCCTCCCCCGACTTCAGATTCAGCGCAATCACCCGAGATCTCGCCACTCGCACCGTGAGTGAGCAACGAATTCGGCGCCCGAAGACCGGGATGAGATGACGACGCGGGTACGCCGCTCCCGGATCCACCACCGCAGGCTGCGGCGCTGAATCCCAAGCCCGTAACCAGCACCATCATCCAAAGATTCGTCTTACGCGATTGTCGAAGATTCTTCGTCCCCCGAAACAGCCATCAACTCCTCCGGCACCTCAATGCACGGCAAACTCAAACGCGCCTACTGACAGGAGCCTTCCCACAACGGCGGAATCGGGGAGACATATGTGGTCGTACGCGCGGCACCATAGCGTATCAAAGCAGATTGTTGCAAGTCCTCTTCCATTCAGAGGGCGCAGATACCAACAGGCTATAGCTGGCAGGCGATAAGCGACCAAGATTTGTTGAATGAAAGCAGAAGTGCGCCGGTTTCATGCCGGACCTCTACGGCGATCAGAGATACGGTGGCAGTTTTACTGCTTGTCAAAAAACAGCGACCAGACGGCGCCGTCGCCCATGCGTTCGTTTATCTCGGACCAAACGAAATAAATCGCAAATATGAGAGTTACCCCCAGCACCCAGGCCATGAACCGATACATATTTGACTGTTCGATCATCTGCTGTACGGCCCCTTCGAAGCTGCCGGACCGGTGAAGAGCTTCCAAAAATCTTTCGAGGTAGCCTAATAGCAGCGTTCCGAATCCGTACAGGATCGTCTTAACGCCAACCGCGACAATCTTGCGATAGCGCTCAAGACTGCGTCCGAGTGGCGTTTCATCGATTATCAGGACCGCCTTGGCGGCGAACAATGCGCCGACTACAGCCTTGGAAAATGCACTTATCGGGATGGAGAATTGTGCAACCGCCAGCTTGATGATCAAGAACTGCAGCAAGAACGCGACCAGAAAGAAGATGAATACCGGACGGGCCGCGACGAACTCGCGATGTAACCATTTGCCGGTTGCCGTGATGCTTTGTGGTAAAGCGCTCATACTATCTACTTGCCGACGCTGGCCAGGGCGTTGCGCAGTGGAGCACTGGAAATCTCAATCAACCCGCCAAATGGGCGATCCAGCTCCATGATCAGGAAGATCGCGCCCGAAACCGACAGCGCACACAGGAATAGGGTTACGACGACCGTCGCATTGCGCGGCGCGAAAAGACCGAAGCTGAGAAAAATAACAGTCACCCAGAAAATCAATAGCACAAGAAACGGCATTGGGATCGAGCGGCCGCCCTGCTCGAAGAGCAACAAGCGCGCCTGCCCTATCCCTATACTCAAATTCATGGCTTGGGCCTGAAGCGAGTGCTGAACTTCGTTCTTCGGGGTGAGTTCCTGTATTTTGTCGAAAAATAATTCTCCGCTCGCGCTGGTAGGCCCCAACTTCGCAGTCTGGACAGAGTCATTAGGCCAGATTCGATCGATCATGCCCGCGACGGAGAGCTTCAGAAGATCGCGAGCTTCTTTCGTCTCGGGCCCGTAATGCGCGAGCACGCGATCGAGCAGGATGACGTTGGCTGCCACTTGCGTCACTTCGTTTCTCTGGGTGTCGTACGAACCCTTTGCCGAGTTGGTAAGCAGAGCCAGGACCAGGGCTGACATCGTCGCAATCAGACCCATCCCGAGCTTGATTACATCTTTGGATTCCGCGTTCAGGTGATTCTCGGGTAGAAGCCTGTGAATCGTCATCCCGAGCATCGCGCCGCCAAAGACGCACGCCAACACGATGCAACCGATGGCGATTGGGTTCAAGTGTATTTCCTCCTGGCGTCAACCCGACGCTAGCGTGCCAGCGAGCTCCAGAAGTTCGGATACAGCAGCGAGAATCCAAATGTGATCGCGTACCTCGGAGCGGGGCCGTCACCCGACACGTTCCAGGCCGGTTCGACGAAGCAGTTCACGTATTGCGGGCCAATTTTGAAGACGCGCCCAATCCCACCGTCGAGCGGCAGCTGCTGCTTGTTGGTTACCCAATCGAAAATCATCTGCGGCTCAGATCTCAGGAACCATCCTCGGCCAAGCTGGTAAGTAATGAACGGTTGGAGAAACAATTCATTCGCCTGCGGGAACTTCGGATCTCCCGCGAATGCGATCGGATTTTGCGCAAGCACTCCAAAAAGCCAATTGCCCGGCAAGAATGCTACCGCAGCCGCGGGTCCAATCTGCCATTTGCCTTGACCGCTGGTAAGTTCGTTGGCGGTGGGGAACACAAAGGTAGGACCGATTCCGAAGAGCAGGCTATGGCCTGGATCAAGTATTGCGAGATCGACAAAGCGAATGTCGCCGAACCCGGTCGATGAACCCAGAGGGAGCGGAAGGGTGCCTGCGGCGGGAATAGTTAACAGCGATAGCTGCGGAAATGGCAGCAGCAGCCTATATTGCGGCAGAGGCATACCGATAGCGATCGAAAAGAAATTACCTTGGCCCCGCAGTGCGCCCTGAAATGCGGGCGCGTATGAGTCCTGCAACCGAATCTGAAAAAGGCTCGAGATAGGTGCGTTCGCCTGCTTTACCAAATCGGACTGGCTAAGGGCCGGGGCGGCGATCACGTTGTCAGCTCGCGCGACGCCTGCTCCTATATTCGCGCCTAGCATCAAGGCAAGGATCAAGGCTGTCACGCCATATTTCATTTCTCTTCTGTGCCAGACTCGATGGCTTCTTGTTCCGCGCGTTGAGTCGGTGACTGAGTCATCTGCATCCCGACCAGCCGCGCGACCAGGATCGCCAGATAGAACTGTCCGGTAATGCCCTCGGCCACGGCAGCATAGCGGGCCTGCAGAGTTATAGGTGTGATATCGCCAAATCCGATAGTCGAGAGTGTGGTCAAGCTGAAATAGATAAGAACCGGGATAGTCTGCTGCTCAGTAAGAGGCGCTCCGGAACCGAAGCTGAAGGCGTTGGGCTGCAGGTCGTGAAGAAAGATATAAAACAATCCGCAAGTCAGACCCATCAGAAGATAGGTCGAAATCGACATGCTGATGACTTCGCGCGTGATCTCTTTCTGCTTCAACACGGCGCGTAATTCATTCCAGGTGATGTAGCCGAAGAGCAGCAGCCATACAATCGAATCTGCGAGGTAGAATGAGCGACCAGGAGCGACCGTAGCGATCAATCGCGTCGCAATCGCGGACACTCCGAGCGCCCAGCCTGCGATTTTTCGCCTCCGCTTCTGGGCTAGAAGTGCTTCTCTCTCCCCGACGAGCTCATCGACGTTGATGTTGTAAAGGGCCAGCAGAAGAAGCACCATTATCGCCCCGCTGAACAGGATAGGGCCCGCTCCGGAATCGCCAATCAAGGGCCGCACTAAAAACGCGGCTATGATCGCTGCGAGCAGCGCAGTATGCCTGTGCGGCGCGAGACGACGATGGACTTCTTCTCGTATTTGAGCAAGAAGGCTGGCTTCGACTGAAATTTGATCTCCGCTCGCCATTCGTCAAAGCTTCCGCTAGGCTTTAGCCCGCAATTTCACTCTACTCGTCCACTTCCTGCCAGGTCTTGTCAGGATTGTATTCGGTGATCGTGCTCGCCAACTTCGCGGTGTCTGGGCCAAGATCTTTTTGAACGATGACACCGTTCTGGTTGATCATGAAGGTCACCACGCCCGAAGCGCGATACTCGGCTGGATATGCCAGGAATCCGAACCCATTGATCATTTTACCATCGATCAAATACTTCTTTGCGCCGCCCGGAGCGTTCTTGCCTTGCCCTTCCAGCACTTTGTAGTAGTAACCGTGAAACGGAACAGGATTGCCGTCACTGTCTTTCTTGTAACCTTCTGCAGTAGCGCTCGCGACGAGAGGTCCTATAGGACTCTCAGGCTGGCCTTCGGCAGCTTCCCAATACAAGCCATTGTGCTTGCCGGGATCGCTCAGGATTTTCTGCGCGAACTGAACTTCGCCGCTATCGTGCGCTTCGCTGGCATACTCAGACTGGGCGTCAGCGAGATCTTCGAGCACTTTGATAGTGAACAGCTCGTTTCGACCTATCCGTCGGAAGAGTAGCTCTTCCTTGCCGGCCGCAGTATCGAAGATCCAACCGCTATCCTTCTTTACGAGTGGAATAGGAACCGGCCAGTTCCCTGCGCCGACATAAAGGATGACGCGGCCCTGGTCGTCGTAGGCAAGGCGGTGCATCTCCTGGTAGCGGCGCGCGAAGTCTTCACGCGCATTCTTGTCGGCGACTGGATCTCCAGATGAAAGGACTTGATCCGATTCCGGACCCAAGATGGAGCTCAATGATTTCGTGTCGTCTGCTTTGTCAGCGGCGACCAGCGCGCTGACCGCGGCGTTAGGTGAGGGAAAGACTTGCTGGGTCGCAGCGTCATCAGCTGACGCCAATCGCGCCAAGAACAAGGGCGCGAAAAGAAACATCGACAGAGCGAGCAAGAGTCTAAATCTCATCGTAGTCAATTCATTCGTCATTGGAATTCCTCATCTGCCCTTTTTACCGCCGCCTCGATTTCCGCCGCCCTTTCCGCCGCCACCGCCACGATTGGCATTACCGCCGCCGCCACCATTGCCGCGTCCACCAGCAGGTTTCTGATTTCCCTTGAAGCTGGATTGCCCGCGGTCGCTGGATGCTCGCGCATTTCCACCAGGTTCATATCCGCCTAAGGCGCCATTGCGGCCACCCGTGCTGCTATTGTCTTTCGCGAAGCCTCGGGCCGGGTCTGCTGCGCGATTGGCGGGTTTGGTAGCGGGCCTATTCGCGGCGGCAGGATTAGAGGGCCGATTTGCTGCCACGGAATTAGCAGGCTGATTGGGACGATTCTTCGCGAGGTCCTTATTCTTCAGATTAGAACCGCCTGGATTGTTGGGAAGCGTGCTCGCTTTGGGAAAATTAGGTTTGGCGATATCCGGGTTGGCCGGCCTCGCAGTTTTCTTGTCGTACGGCCGCGTCGCGGGAATTCCCGGGTTGTTAGGATTGTTGATTCCGCCGCCACTACCACTATAGGCAGGCCTGGTGGCTGGATAAGGCATCGGTCGTGGCGGGTATCCTGGACGCGGATAGTTTCCATTGGGCGGGCGATATGCGGGTGGCCGGTAGCCTCCGCCCCCACTAGGATATCGTCCCGGATACACATTGTTGTTAGTCACGTAAACATTGTTGTTGTACTTGACCGAGCTGTGGTAGCCGCTGCCGCCGCCATACCAATTGCAGCCCCAGTTATTGTTGCCGTTGTTGATCAACGACCCAAGCAAAATTCCTGCCCCGAACGATAAGACACCTGTTAGAAGTAGATCACTTCCCGTATAGCCCGCAGGCGCTGGGACCGGCGCTCCGTAGGCGGTAGTAGGATTGTACTGAGGAACATAAACCGTATTCGGCTGAGCCGGCTGGATGATCACCGTCTGCTGCACCGAGGGTTGCGCGCTACCTTGTGCGGCAGGAGGCGTCGGCTGGACTTCAACCTGCTGTTGCGCGGTGGACTTCAATGTACCTGCGTTCACCGCCATGTTGCGCATGACCTGGATAGCATTCATCACGTCGGCGGGTTGATTGTAGTAGGCCTCGCCTAGCTCCGAGGTCCACGCCAGGCTGTCGTTCATCGTTTGAAGTACAGTAGGAAACTGAGTCAGCGATTTAATGCTGGGATCCCAAGCTTGCTGATTCACCTGATTTGCCAACTGATCGCCGGTCAGGTTTGGGTTCTGCTTCATCCAACGATCGGCTTCCACAACCTGAGTCGGATAGGTTGATCCGGCGAGGATCTGCGCAACCAGCACGTCAGGGTAAAGGGCGATGGGCGAGACCAATTCCTGCAAGTCCTGCGCAGTCGCTGCACCTGGGGGTGGACCAGGTTCGCCGGCGGCAGCAGGAGGAGGTGCAACGGGCGCCGCAGTCGGAGCGATACTCGGCTGAGCCTGAGTCGACGGCGCAGCGGCAGGTTGGTCATCGCCGCGCGAACAACTGGTGACCATCGGCGATGTGGAAACTAAAACGGCGGCCACAAGTATCAAAGGCAACGATCGACCCTTAGGTCTGGATAGTAGTTTTATCCTCGAAAGCCCGTGCTGTCGATCAATCGAAAATTTCAATGTCGTCACCTTGCTCATGATTTCTGCTCGGCCTCCGCGCGGATCGCTGCTGCAATATCGCCACTCATCTTCGCTATCGCCTGGCTGTGCGCTGCCGCGAGCGCGTCGAAGCCTTGACCCTGCACAGGCTCACGCGCGACGGTGCGGCCCGAGCGGATTTGCCCGCCCGCAGTCTTCCGGACTGTCCAAACCGCTTCCACAACTGCGGCCTGTCCTTGTATCGACTCGAAGCGCTGCACGTCGATCGTGACTCTGTACTCCGGGACGAAATTAGCCAACTCTGCATTGGCTACCTCCGGCGTGCCTAGCAGCACGACGAGATCTCCTGCGACGGCGCGCGCTATCGAATCGTTCAGCGGCGAGACCCATCGATTGAACTCGTTGACCTCGACGCGGTTCGGAGCTACTTGCACCACGAACTCAGGTTGATCGACAGCGGAGGGTATCGTAACCGGTCCGACCATCACAGTGGCTGCAGTAGCCGGCGTGCCGTCTGCCGTCGCCGTCGAGGCCAACGAATAGAAGCGAGACGGAGATGTGCTGCATCCAACTACCACTGCAGCCGCCAACGCGATCCAAATCAGTTGCGCGATACGTCGTGCCATCACTTCGCCTCCCCCGTCTTGCCTCGAAGGAGCGCCTCGGGATGACGCTCGAGATAGTCAGCGAGCACTCGCAACGACCGCGCTGCGCGGCTCACTTCCTGCAGAGTGCTGCCTATCTGCTGCACCTGCGAGGAATTCGGCTCGGTGAGTGCGCTGGTGTTGTCGAGAGTGCCGCGAGCACTTGTCAGAGTGCCTTGTGCGCTCACCAGGGTTGTATTCAGCTGGGCGATAGCCTTCTGTAGGTCTTCGCCGATTTCCTGGAACGGCACCTTGTCGAGCTTCTTGATGATGTTCTCGACTGTCGCCTCGGTTGCCTGGAACTGTCCGGGGGTGGTCGGAATCTGCGGCGGGTTCTGCGACCAGTCCACCGCCGCTGGCGGCGCTCCAGGGAAAAAGTCGATCGACACATAGGCGGACCCCGTCAGTAAGTTGCCCGTCGCCAGCTGCGCACGAGCCCCGTGAGCAATCAGGCTATCGATCAACTTCCGGCGCACCTTCTCGAGATCCACCCCGGCCGGCGTGTCAACGACTTTTACTCCGAGCCGAGTCGGATCCAGGCTGATAGTCACCGGCACCGAAAACTCGAACGTCTTCACGTCAATCTGCGCCCGGACATCTGCGACCTCTCCGATGGGGATACCGTGGAACTCGACCGGCGCTCCTACGGTCAGCCCTCGCACCGACTCCTTGAAGTTGAGCACATAGGTCTGCGGATTGCGCGGCGGAGGATTAAAGGCTTCCCTTCGATTGGAATAAAGGGTAAAGACTGCATTCTCTTCGGCTGGCTGTAGGATCGGCTCGGTCGCCGCTGTCTCGAACGCGATACCACCTATAAGGATCGACAACACCGACTGGGTCTGCACAGTTAGGCCGCTTGCCGAGAGCGACACGTCCACCCCGCTCGCGTGCCAGAAGCGGGTGTTAGGGTTGACGTACTGGTCGTAGGGCGCTTGCACGAACGCCTTGACGCTCAGATTCTTGCCGTCCTTGTCGAGCGCATAGGACGCGACCTGGCCGACCTCTAGCCGTCGAAAGTAAATTGGCGTGCCGGTGTCGAGCGAGCCTAAGTCAGGGGTCTTTAAAGTGAAAAAGCGGCCGGGAATGTCTCCTGTAATCACGGGTGGTGTTTCGAGCGCCACAAAGACGCGCCTCTCTTCCTGCGACGATCCTATTTCCACACCTATGTAAGCTCCGGAGATAAGAGTGCCTAACCCGGAAACGTTAGCGCCCGATATTCGTGGACGTACGACCCAGAATTTCGTGTCCGAAACCAGGAATTCTTCCGTCTTGGGCGCCATCTGGGCGGTCAGAATCACGCGCTGATGATCCGTCGACAACTCGATCTTTGAAATCGTGCCAATATCGACGCCGTTGTAGTGGATCTTTGTCTTGCCAGCCTCCAGTCCTTCCGCCGATTTCATGACAATCGTTATCGTCGGGCCTTCGCTCAACACTCGTGTAACTGCCACCCATGCGCCGACAACAGCTGCCAGAATCGGGATGAACCAAACCAGCGAGAGTCGCGTGCGCTTTTTAGGCACGTTCCTCGATTCGGGGACTGACGACCGTGGTGGATCGCGATCAGGCATATGTAACCTCTTTCGAATCTGCCTCTTGCGAGCTTGCGGAATCCCAGATCAGCCGCGGATCGAACGACTCGACCGCGAGCATCGTAAAGACCACGACCGCCGCGAAGAAGATCAGGCCCGGTCCCGGTTCCACCGACATGAGCGGTTGTAGCTGAATCAGAGCAGCGGTGAAGGTATCAACGAACACGTCGACCATCGACCAGCGTCCTATGAACTCGACCATCCTATACATACGAATCCGCTGCTCGTTGTTCGCGACGGAGCCGCGCTGGGTCGTAATTAGCAGGTAGCCGAGCGCCAGGATCTTCGCGCTGGGTATCATGATGCTCGCGACGAGCACGATGATCGACAGCGGCCATCCTGTCGGCGACCACAGCAACACCACTCCTTGCAGAATAGTGTCGGAATCTGCGCCCGCCGCCGTCGTGGTCGTCAAAACGGGAAGCACATTCGCCGGGATGTAGCAGACCGCAGCAGCAATCAGGAACGCCCACGTCCGCTGGAAGCTATCAGGCTTTCGAAATTCAAGTTTCTCGTCGCAGCGCGGGCAACGTCCTTCGTGCTCGCCCCGCTCGGGACGCGAGAGCAAGCCACAACCTTCGCAACTTTGCAGGCCTTGCTGCATCGCTGTAATACCTATCGCGTTCACGGCGTTCCCTCCACCAGACTCTCACCGGCGGCGTCGCGCTGCGCTTCGTCCGCCCACTGGATCCTCTCCCACACATCTCGAGAGTCGAAGCTGGCCGATATCCCGGCCAGGACGAACACCAGCACCCACAGTACGAACAGCGCTAATCCCGGAATCACTGTCGCGTAGTCTGCGATCTTGACCAGAGCGACGAGCACACCGACCATCATGACCTCGATCATGCTCCAGATGCGCGTGGTCGGGTGATAGCGCAACAGCGTTCCCACCCATCGAGGCGGTCGCGAGCGCATCGCGCCGAGCACGATCGCCAGCATCAAGCCAATTTGCAGCGCGGGCGCGATAACTGCCGTGAACAGCACCAGCACCCCGACGATCTTCTGCTCGTTGTCCCACAAATGCAGCGCGCCTCCGATCACCGTGGTCGAGGCGTCGCGCCCGACGATCGTAAGCCCCAGCATGGGAACCGAGTTCGCGATCACGTAAAGCAATACTGCGCCGAGCGTCAGTGCGAATGTCCGGTTGATTGAGTCCACGCGATGGCGCCACAGCTCCTTGTTGCATCGCGGGCAGCGCGCCGACGCGCCGGGCTCGAGCTCCGGAATACGCTGCATCAAGTCGCAATGCAGACATGCGATAAGCGAGGTGTCCCCGACCGGTTGGTTATAGCTCATTGTGCGATTGCTACTTATTTTCTGGCTCGTCAGCGCCGCTCAAATACAAAACGCTCACAATGGACCAGCCTGTCATGGCAGTATGCAGCACCACGGCCGGCCATAAGGCTACGCCGACGCGCCTCGACTCGATACCGAAGGCCGCAAGGATAACTGCCGCCCCCAGATTATAGAGCACCATCGCGGCGATGAGTCCTTTCGAGGCGCGACTGCGCGCGTCACCTCGAGCAAGCCAGAATGCTGCACCCAATGTGAGTAGAGCCATGCCGCCGATGCGTGCCACGGTCAAGGCATCAGGTGTATCCAATGGAGCGCCGAGCAGGATTTTCGCCGCATCGGAGGGAAAACTCAGTAGCGCGATGCCGGCCCCTGCTTCAATTACCGCAGTCGCTGACTGCAGAGCGTACACTGACGATGAACTATTCAGCAAGACGCCCGCCAGTTCCATGATTCCAATTCCAATGGCCTAGTCCCGCGCCCTCGCCAGCTTCTCCGCGATGGCCTTTCGGTCCGCGTCCGTTAACTGCTCTGGGCCCAGATTGAAAGTCAGCTTGTCGATCGTGCCGGTAAAGCGGAACGGCAGCTTGTAGTCATCATTCACTGCCGTGCGAGTGTCGCTCCCAACGTCGAAGGTCTCATCTATCGACATAAGTAACGGAATAGTATGCGGGATCTTCTTGCGCGCCAGCTCCTGGCCGTCGATCGTAAACACTCCGGTGCCACCCTTGCCAGGTCCCGGTCCGTCGTATTTGAAGTCGAACACAATCGTATGCTTGCCTGGCTTGAGCGCCTCGGCCAGCATGCCGTGGCCTAGCGGTCCCCCCTCCCAGCGGTAGTGCGTCATGTCGAGAAGGTTGTAGTCGAAGACCGGCTTGCCCTTGAGCAGATAGAGGCCGTAGCCGCCGAAGCGTCCGCCCAGAGTAACAATCATTCCTTCCGCTCCGCCTTGGGGGATCGTCACGTCAGCAGTGATTGTGTAGTCCTTGTCCAGAATGCTGGGAGCATTTCCGACCGGGATGTTGGTGTTCTCACCCCTATAGGTGAAAACAGTTCGCCCAGCGACTGCGCTCGGTCGCGGCGTTAGAAGACGCGAGAAGCCCGTGTTATCCAGAGGCAGGACCTGATATTTCGCGGCTTCACTCAGGAACAACGCCTGCATTTCCTTCAGCTTGTCCGGCATTTTCGTGGCTAGGTCGTTGTTCTGCGAATAGTCTTCGGTGATGTGGTAGAGTTCCCAGTTATAGTCGTTGACGTCGGTCAACTTGCCCGTCGCCAGGAGCCAGGGCGCGGCGGGAGGCGTCGTTGAGGCAATCCAGCCGTCGTGATAGATCGCACGGTTACCGACCATCTCGAAATACTGTGTATCGTGCTTCGACGGAACATTGGCGTTGGCCTTGTCGAACGTATACGCCATGCTCACGCCTTCAATCGGCTTCTGCTTAATGCCATTGACCATCTCAGGCGCCTTAATACCCGTCGCTTCGAGAATTGTCGGCACGATATCAATGACATGATGGAACTGCGGGCGGATGCCGCCAGCATCGGTGATGTGACCGGGCCAGCTTATCGCCAACCCCTGTCTTGTCCCTCCGAAATGCGACGCCACCTGCTTGGTCCACTTGAAGGGGGTATCGAAGGCCCACGACCATGCCACCGACATGTGCGGATAAGTTTTGTCCGAGCCCCAATCCGCGTAATGCAACAACTGCAGAGGCAACGGAAGGGTCAAGATGCCGTTGTAGGCGGTCATTTGGTTATAAGTACCTTCAAGGGTACCTTCGGCGCTGGTGCCATTGTCGCCGCTGATATAGATGATCAGCGTATTATCAAGCTTGCCCTCGTCCTGGACCTCCTGGATCACGCGGCCAATCTCATGGTCGGTGTAGGCGGCATAGCCGGCGAAAACCTCAGCCTCGCGCGCGTAGAGCTTCTTCTGGATCAGCGAGAGCGAGTCCCATCTGGGCAGCTTTGCGCCACCATATGCGGCCTGTCCGTCTGGCCACGGAGTTAGCTGGGTATCCGCGGGAATGACACCGAGCCGCTTCTGGTTGGCGAATATCTGTTCGCGCAACTTTTCATACCCCATGTCAAACTTGCCTTTGAACTTATCGATCCACTCCTTGGTCGGTTGGTGTGGCGAGTGGGTGCCGCCGGGGACGTAATAAACGAAGAACGGCTTGTCCGGAGCAGCCGCGTTCAGATCGCTCATGTATTTGATGGCATCATCCGCCATATCGGTAGTGAGGTTGTAGCCGGGCTTGCCGACCCAAGGAAACACCGGCGTCGTATTGCGATATAGATAGGGAGTCCACTGGTCGGTTTCGCCGCCCAGGAACCCATAAAAATACTGGAAGCCCATGCCGACCGGCCATTGATCAAAAGGCCCCGCCGCGCTGTATTGAAAAGCAGGGATGTTGTGGTCCTTGCCGAACCACGAAGTGGCATAACCATTGTCCCGTAGGATGGTTCCGATGGTGGCATTGTCGGGCCCGATGATGGAATCATAGCCCGGATAACCAGTGGACAACTCGCCGATCACACCGGATCCGACTGAATGATGGTTGCGACCCGTGATCAGCGCCGCGCGCGTGGGTGAACAAAGCGCGGTGGAGTGGAACTCGGTGTATCGCAGTCCGGCATTTGCGATGCGATCCATCGCGGGCGTCGGGATGACCCCACCAAAGGTACCCGAAACGCCGTAGCCCTGGTCGTCGGTCATGATGAGTAGAACGTTGGGCGCTCCTTTGGGAGGCACTACACGAGGCGGCCACCACGGCGTGGAATCCTTGGCACTTTCCTTTATCACACCGCCGAACGGCATCGGCGGCGGCGGAAGTTGCTTCCCATCCAGCGTCACAGTGGAACTGGGTGCGCCAGGCACGCCGTTGATTTGTTGCGCCGAAGCCGGCGTCGTGCCGAATCCGACCATGATGAGCAGGGCAACCAGGGTCAATGTGAGAACAGTTTTTTGGCGTAGAGGGTTCATCGGGCCAAAGCTCCCTATGTGCAATCTTTCAGACGCTTCGTAATCGTTCAAAAAATCATCGTCTACTTCCAATCAATCTGGAGGAGCCACTACGCGATAGTAGACGCCGTTCGCGCCGTAAGATGGCAAGAACCACGTGTTGGTATTGCTGTAAAAGTAGTAGGTTGTGCCGTTGACGTATTGCTGCGTGCATCCAGCGGGTGTCGTCGGATATATCGCTCCCATCGCGTATGCAGTGTTGTAACTGCCGGCGGCATAGCCGGAGTTGTACGCGTTCGCAGCGTTTGCGTTCGAGTTCGCGTTGGCTATTGCAGCACCAGCAACCGCGCCGACCGCGACGCCCGCAGCAGCGGCACCGGCGGTACTCCAGCCCCCGCAATTGGAACAACTGCTGCCATAGTAGTTCACGGTTGTAGGTGGATGGTAGGTGCTATAGCTGCCACCGTAGTAAGCGCCGGAGCTACTGTAAGTAGTCGTGGCGTAATTATTAGTCGCATGGTAGGTGTTATATCCGGAGTTATATCCACCCGACGCCGAGCCGCCATAGGCACCAGTCCCGTGCCAGGAACCACCACCGCCCGATGCCGAACCACCATAGGCTCCGTGACCGCTCCACGAACCTCCTCCACCGGATGCGTAACCGCCCTGTGCGCCATGTGCGTTCCAGGAGCCACCGCCGCCTGACGCCGAGCCGCCGTCGGCACCGTGACCGCTCCAGGAGCCACCACCTCCCGATGCAGAACCGCCGTAGGCGCCCTTGCCGCTCCACGAGCCACCCCCTCCTGATGCCGAACCACCGTGGTAACCATGGGCGTTCCAGGAGCCGCCCCCGCCGGATGCAGCGCCGTACCGTCCAGCATGAGACCAAGCTCCGGCGATGCCGGGCAGTAGCGCCGCGATCGAGAGACCTAGTAAGCCGATGAATGCTTTTTTCATAACGCTACTCCTCAATTTGCCTTTGATGACGTAGCTCTCTTTGGAGGCTTGATACCCGGCGGTAGTTGAGGGTCCGGTCGATCAAACGAGATTCGCTTGGCGGATGCCAGGCCCGGTGACGTGAACGCGTCTGGCGCGATGACTGGATCGATTTGCCAATTGGAAAACTCGATCTGATGGCGCAATCCGACCGGGTCGGCGTGAAACACCGCGCGTACCATGCGGGGCAGCTTATCGTCGGCACCGATCCAGAGTTGTTCAAACACCCAGTTGTTGTTGACTGCGACCATGTCGGTTGTGACCCCCCCCATCACATGCGACTGCCCGATGTAGAAGGCGGTCGTCATCCCATCGGCGATTCCCTCGTAAGGGTCGGTGACGATCACGTCAGTAAAGGGGTAGTAGATGGCGGCATCCCGGTAGGCCGCCTCCAACATGGCATCTATCGTGGGCGGGGCGCTGGCCACCGCGACGAGGTTCTCGGCCGGTGCATAGGCGGACATCGTCTTGCCGTCATAGTAGAACTCGCTGGCAGGACCATCACCCGGTGTTATCACTTTGAGTTTGTCGGGCCGCTGCAGCGTTACATCATCGCGCACGGTGTAGACGAGTGGCGGGCCGAGCCGGCTCGGGTTCTCGTAGCTGATCACCGCAGTGAACGACATTGAGTGGGCGGCGGCCAGCTTGGCGCACGCTGCTTTCAGAATCTCGATCGCCTTGGGCTCGAGCACCGGCGCAGGCGGAGGCAGCGACGGGACTGACGCCTTGGCAGACCTCGAGGCCTTGTGAGTCGTCTGGGCATTCGCGGGTATGGTTAGAAGAACGCTCAACGCGAGTAGCAAAGCGCGCCCGGTTGATTTGCATCGAGTTGCGGCGATCATGGGATCATCCCACATTCGAACATCTTGTTCGCGATAGGCGCCGCTACCCTATCGATGAACATCCTGCGCATCTGAGGATCGTTGTGCAGAAAGTTTACGGCTTCCTGTTCCCTTTGCGATTTCGGCTGCCCTCGCTCTTGCCACAATTGCTCGCAGGACGAGTTCTGGTATTTCTGGACTACCTTGTTGGAGACCTTGTCCAGTATCGGGTACTGGCCGTACTGGGCGCCGGATATTCCAGCGAACAAGAGCAACGGAAGGACGCCGATGACCGGCACGACGATTCGACGGAGCATCGCCTTTGCGTTCCACATGAGTGTTCTCCTTGATCCCACTTCTGTTCTCCCCGGCTCAGAACCACCGAGAGAGAGTTGAACTTGAGCATCGAGGAGCACATTCTGCGTCGCGCCGAAGTTTCCGGCTATTGTACCAAAGTACAATACTGCTGACGGAAGTCGGACGAAGTTACGGCGGAAGGCAAACGAGCCAGAGTCTCTTTGCTCGCCTTCGCCATTCGATTATACATGTTGTAGCAATATGAATCGTTCTGTGACATTGCGGCGCTCTCCATCGCTGGTCACGGTTTTGATGCCGCTTCTTTGCTGCCTGGCGCTGCCCTCAGCCGCGCGTGCACAGACCGACCAAGCCGCCTACACCGACGCACTCGTCAACGGCTGGCAGAACTGGAGCTGGGCCACCGTAAATCTCAGCAACACCACGCCGGTACAATCCGGCACCGACTCGATCAGCGTCAGCGCAGGCCCGTACCAGGCGCTCTACCTGCATCAGACCGCCTTCGATTCCACTCCATACACCGCGCTGGTTTTCTGGATTAACGGCGGCTCGACCGGCGGCCAGTTGCTGCAAGTCCAGGCGACGGTCAACGGCGCGTCGCAGAATGTCGTGGCTCTACCGGCTCTCGCGGCGAACAGCTGGCAGCAGGTCACTATTCCGCTGTCATCGCTAGGTGTGCAGAACCAACCGGACCTCGACGGTTTCTGGATCCAGGATCGCAGCGGCACGACACAGCCGACATTTTTCGTGGATACCATCACGATCAAAGCGCAGCCGCCTCCCAGTGTCGTGAACGTTACGGTGAATGCGTCACAGCCGATTCGCGTCGTCGACGCGCGCCATTTCGCAGTCAACACGGCGGTGTGGGACGGGGACTTCGATACGAGCAACACGATCAATCTACTGACCAGGATGGGCGCTCAGGCGCTGCGCTTCCCTGGCGGGTCACTCTCCGACGATTACCACTGGGCCACCAACACTACAGACAGCAACGCCTGGCAGTGGGCTACCTCCTTCGACAGCTTTGCGCAGGTAGCCACCACGGTAGGCACGCAGGCCTTCATCACCCTCAACTACGGATCGGGCACACCGGCGGAGGCGGCCGCATGGGTCCAGGCGTCCAATGTCACCAAGCATTACGGGTTCAAGTACTGGGAAGTCGGCAACGAGTGCTACGGCACCTGGGAGACCGATACTAACACAGTAGCACACGATCCCTACACCTATGCCCAGCGCTTCCAGCAATACTACTCCCAGATGAAGGCCGTTGATCCTACGATTAAGATTGGCGCGGTAGCCGTCACGGGCGAGGACAGCTATGCGAACAACACCAGTCATCCGGTGGTCAATCCACGAACTGGGCAAACGCACAATGGATGGACGCCCGTGATGCTCGCCACACTGCGCAGCTTGGGCATAGCTCCGGATTTCCTGATCTACCATCGCTATGCGCAGGCGCCGGGCGCCGAGAGCGATCAAGGATTACTGCTTTCAAACAGTACCTGGAGCACTGACGCCGCCGATCTTCGCCAGCAGCTGAATGATTACCTTGGAGCCGCGGCACCTGGTGTCGAGCTGGATTGCACCGAAAACAATTCCGTCTACACCAACCCCGGCAAGCAGACCACCAGTCTTGTGAATGGTCTGTTTCTGGCCGACAGCATTTGCGCCGCGATGAACACCGAATTCAACTCGGTTGTATGGTGGGATCTGCGCAACGGCCAGGACACCAGCAACAACAATTCCTCATCTCTATACGGATGGCGTCAATACGGCGACTACGGAATCACCGACAGTGTCGACCCTGCCGGCCCGGCTGATACCTATCCGACGTTTTATGTCGATAGGCTTCTGCAACACTTCGCCCGTGGCGGCGACCAACTCGTCAGTTCTACCAGTGACTATCCTCTCCTTAGCGTATGCGCCGCACAGCGGACTGCCGGAGGATTGACGCTGCTGGTCGTGAACAAGAGCCCGAGCAATGCGTTCAGCACTAACATAACTGTCAGCGGCGCGTCGCCGGGCAGCACCGGCACTTTGTATTCTTACGGCATCCCACAGGACAACGCGGCGGAGACGGGAGTCGGATCAGCCGACATCGCTAGCAGCCCTATAACAGGGCTATCGACCAACTTTTCGTACAACTTCCCGGCCTACTCGGCCAACGTGATAGCATTTGGCACCGGCGGTGCACCTTCGCCAACCCCTACTGCTACCAGGACTGCTACACCGACGGCGACCGCCTCGGCTAGCCGTACTGCGACTGCCACCACCACAGCTACGCCGAGCCCAACGGCCACAGCCACTACCACGTCCACTGCGACGGCTACCGCAACATCTACGGCGACTGCGACCGTTGTTGCAACAGCTACGCCGACGGCGACGCCGATCACCACCGTGTCCGTTACCGCGTCGCTTGCGTTCGGCAATGTCGCTTTGGGCCAGACGCTTACAAAGAATCTGACGGTCGATAATACGGGCGCGGTCCATTCGCTGGTCATCGGTAGCGCGACGTCGTCCGATCCGGCTGAATATGCTCTAAGCGGCACCGGAACATGCGGTGCTATCCCAATCACGGTCGCACCCAAGACCATTTGTACGCTAGGAGTGGCGTTCACCCCTAACGCGCTCGGCGCGCACGGCGCAACGCTGATGATCTTCGACAACGCCACCACCAGCCCACAGCATTCGACGCTCTCGGGCGCAGGCATCGCGGGTCTGACAGTATCGAAGAGCAGCCTGGTATTCGGGGGCGTGAAGTTTGGCCTCAAGCCTGCGCTATCATTCAGCGTGACCAACCATCAGACCCGGACCGTATCTCTCAGCGAAAGCTTCAGCGGAACCAACGCCGTCGATTTCGCAGTAACGGGTGGCACCTGTACGACGACCCTTGGCGCTGGTAAAGCATGCTCGATAATCGTGACGTTCAAGCCGGGTGCGCTCGGTACAGAATCAGCGACGCTCTCGATTTCCGATAGTCCCGATCCACTGAGTCCTTACATGGTGGCGCTAAGCACTGGACCTACCATTCCAGCGACTGTTGCCCCTATTTCGATTGCGTACGGCACGCTGAAGACAACGTCGAAGACCTTGAACGTGACGGTCACTAACCTTTCGGGATTTTCACTGCCGTTGAGCGAGAGTTTCAGCGGTGCGAATGCGAGCGACTTCACGGTGGCTGGCGGGACCTGCGGCGCAATGGCAGTGGCAAATTCGTCGTGTACGATAGCGGTGAAGTTCACGCCCACTGGCGGCGGCTCAGCGGAGAGCGCGAGCATGGCGGTAAGCCTCACGAACGATCCAACCAGCCCGCATAGTATCAGCCTGACCGGTACCGGACCGTGATCGCGTAGTGGATCGTCGATTCAAACCTTAGGCCCTATCAGGATTTCGATTTTGAATCCTGCAAATGCTCGTGTAGCTCTTTCAGCATCTGCAGGACCTGCTGATTACCCGGCTCTAGCTCATCGAGGCGATTAGCATAGGTCAGCGCTTTCGCTGGATCGCCCGACCCTTCCAGGAAGTTCACCAGCGCCGTAAGTGAGTCGCGGTCATAAGGATGAGTCTTGATAGAACTCTCCAGCGTCTCGATTGCTGCCGCCGTCTTTCCTGCATCGTTTAGCGCGATCGCATAAACGTAAGCATAGCGCGCATTGCCCGGTTCATCGCGCACGGCTGCTCCTAGAAACTCCAGCGCTTGTGCTTCTCGCTTCTGACGGACCATCAACAGACCTAGCGCGTGCTCGAGCGATGCGTCGTTCGGCGAGCGACTGATTGCATCCTTGAGGACGCGTTCACCCTCGTCATCCCGGTGCTGAGCGCGATAAAGGTCGGCAAGGTTGACGGCTCCCGGCGCAAAGCTCGGGTCGAGCGACAATGAGGTCTTGAGTTCCTGCTCCGCCTTGTCGAAGCGATTCTCTCTCGCATATAGCAAGCCGAGATTCATGTGCGCCTCGGGACGATCCGCGTTCAATTGCTGCGAGCTGATGTATTCGTCGGTAGCGCGATCGAGAGCAGCGGCAACATTTGCGGGAAGGTTCGCCGCGGGCAAGCCGGCAAGGACTTCCGCCGCTTCAATCCGCACGGCGCGGACGGGATCGCCGAGAAGCGGCGCCAATGCATTCGCGCTGCTCGCTGGATCTGTGTCCGACAGCGAGTGAGCGGCGGCGCGTCGCACCAGAGCCCAATCGTCGCGGACTCCGGCGAGAACTGCCTCGTCGGTCGGAGGCGGAGCGAAGTTCGCGAGCAAAGAAAGCGCGGTGGCGCGAGCAATCGCAGGCTGCCCGCCGTCCGCGACCAATCGCTCGAGCGATTGTTGTGCGCCCGGTGCTCCAGCTGCACCCGCATTCAACGTCTCCGCAAAACGCTGAAACCCCTCAGGCCTGCGCCCGTACCACTTATCAACTGAACCCAACGCCCATTGCGCCGATTTATCAGTGTGGCAATTGGTGCAAGCGTTGGGGGTGCCGAGCTTCATCGACAAGTCCGGACGCGGAATCCGAATGCTGTGATCACGACGCGCATCGACGATCATATATGTTCGCGTCGGCATGTGGCATTCGACGCATCGCGCACCCGCCGATCCAACTTTGTGAAAATGATGCGTCGGCGAATCGTACTTCTGCGCCGAATGACACTGCATGCAAACGTTGTTGCCCTCGGCGCGCAGCCGCGAACTGTGCGGCTCGTGGCAATCGCTGCAGGTCACGCCCGCATGGAACATCCGGCTCTGGACGAAGGAGCCATACTCGTAGTCCTCCTCCTTTATCTGCCCATCCGGGAAGTAATGGTCTTCGTCGAGTAATGCGACACGGTAATCGTCGCCCACCGGCTGACCGTGGACATAGTCTTCGTGAATCTCGCCGCGCCGCGCGTGGCATCGCGCGCACATCTCAATTTCCTGCTCCGATTGACGTGGCGAGCTTCGACGCGCATTGCCGGTTGCCAGATCGATCGGCCACGCAACGCCTTTGCGCTCGTCAAGCGCGATCGTCAGGCCCTCAGTCGCGTCGAGTTTCTGCCAATCGCCCTGCTTCTTCGCCCACGACACGTGATTGGATCCAGGACCGTGACAAGCCTCGCACGACACATCGATCTCCGCGTACGCAGTGGAAAATGTGCGAGTGCGAGCGTCGTAGTTCTTGCGCAGGTTGGTCGAATGGCAATCGGCGCACATGTAGTTCCAGTTCTGATCGATACCCGTCCAGTGCCGCGTGTCCCGCGCCGTGATCTTCTGTCCGGGATATAGAAAGAACCATCGCTGGCCGCCGCTCTCGCGTGTCCTGGAGTCCCACGCGATCCCCAATGCTTGCAACCGTCCGCCTGGCATCGCGATTAGATATTGCTGAAGCGGATAAACGCCGAATGTATACCCAATTTCGTAGTCATGCAGCGCGCCGTCCGGCCCGTCGGTACGCACCATGAACTTCGAACCGTTTCGGAAGAAGCTCGACGTCACTCCATTGTTATCGAAGTTAGCGTGATTGAAATCGCCTAAGACGGTTGAATCTTTCGCCGGTTGCATCGCCAGTTGATGATGCGATCCGCGCCAGCGAGAATTCTCTTGCTCGTGACAGGTCGCGCATTCCGCAGCTCCGACGAATTTCGCGCCGAGCACTGGCGGTGTTGTTGCCACCGGACTCGCGGATTCGCGCGTTCGTCGGACCAGAAATGTGATCGCTACCAGGAACAGCGCAACTATCGGCAGCGCCCAAACGACGGGACGGAGCCGAGACTTCGACGACTCCACAGACGACGGCGTTTGCGTCGGGATCTTTCCGACAGCAGCGGTATTTGCCTTCCTGTTTCGCTGCTTTCTTTTCTTACTCAACGTTCAACTCTTGAGAATGATTCTTGAGCCGCGATCGCGCTTCACAATTTGATATGTGACCAAAGTCCAATTGCTAGATGTCGTCAACGAATTGTACTATCTGGCCAGATCACGCTGCCGATCACCCGGGGAGGGAAAGTCGTGGCAACCGGAAGAGCTCGCGTTGGACCGCAAAGTGTTCCCGCCCAAGGCGTTCAGGACATCAAACCTGAGTCGACGTCCGAACGCATCAGAATCGCAATCATCGAGGATGACGCTAGTGTGCGGCAAGCCCTCTCGTTTCAGCTCCGGACCGCAGGCTTCGAGGTCGTTGATTACTCGTCCGCAGAAGAGCTTCTCGAGGCTTCCAATGCGAAAGAATTTGATTGTGTCGTCGCGGATATTTACCTGCCGAGAATGAACGGGCTGCAGCTTCAGGAGGAGCTCAACCGCACTATTCCGTTCGGGTCGATCGTTTTCATCACTGGTCACGGGGATCTGTCACTCGGGATGCACGCGATGAGGAAGGGCGCCGTGGATTTCCTCGAAAAGCCGGTTGACGATCAAGCCCTGTTGAGCTCGATATCTCGCGGCGCTGATCTTTCCCGCCGGCGTCGCGCCGAGCGATCGCAGCTCATCGAACTTGAAGAGCGGCATCGCTCTCTGACCTCGCGCGAACGTGAAGTCTTCGCGCTGATAACCTCGGGCTTGCTGAACAAGCAAGTCGCCTCTGAATTGGGGACGACCGAACGTACCGTTAAGGCGCATCGCGCAAGCGTAATGATCAAGATGGGTGCCGACTCACTGGCCGACCTGGTGCGTATGGCTGGAGTCCTGCAACTTCACTCCAGCTGAAGGCCTGAAGGAACGAGCAGAGGGCCAACGACCCATCCAGAGACATTCAGCCGATGCGTCTCGATGCGCTCGCTCGTTTCTTTTCAGCGACAGGAAGCGTGAAGGTAAACGTGGTGCCTTGGTCGGGATTCGGCGATGCCCAGATTCTTCCGCCGTGATTCTCGACTATCGAGCGGGTCACGAGCAGGCCCAATCCCATACCGTCGGTCTTGGTCGTAACGAATGGCTCGAACAGACGTTTCGCGACGGCAGGGTCAATGCCCCCGCCGCTATCGCATACGCTAACTCCCACCCATCCGATCTTTTCCGAAGCGACCTTGATCAGCACGTCACGTCGAGGGGACCCGGCTTCCGTAATCGCATCGAATGCGTTCATCACCAGGTTCAGTACGCACTGCTGCAGCTGGATCGAATCGCCGATAACCCGTTGTCCAGGGGGCGAGACCTCGATCTGCACCGCGATCTTCCGAACGGAGGCCTCGCCGGCAGTAAGCTTCACCACTTCGCCGATCAAGGCGCCGATGCCGATCGCGGCCTTGTGTTCGACCTGGTTCTTGAACATCGAGCGGATCCGCCGGACGATTTCAGCCGTCCGCTTGGTGTCCTCGATCGCGCTGTTGACCGCCTCCAAAGCCATCGCGGGCTCCGGATTTCCCTTGATCAGCAGCCGCGCGACACCGCCGAGGTTGCTCAATATTGCTCCAAGCGGCTGATTGATTTCATGCGAGAGTGAGGCGACGAGTTCGCTCATCACGTTGCGGCGCGAAGCGACCCTGAGTTCGGTGCGAACCGCCCGGATTGCGATCTCGGATTGCTTGCGCTCGATCGCGCTGCCAAAGAGCCGCACCGCCAGAGCCAGTTGATCGAGCAGTTCAGGCGCCCATTTCCGCGGTGATCGAAACTTACCGAAGCTCGCTGCTCCGATGACCCGGCCACCGGCCCACATCGGAATGGCCGCAGAAGCTTTGGGTCCGTATTTCTCTACGAAGCGCCGCGCATTCCTGGTTTTCAGCCGGAATGTCGCTTGGACTCGCGAACACAAGCATTTTTCCCGACATGACCAACTGGGTGGTTCGCTGAAGGAGCTTCTCCGGATCGTAATTTCGCGGGAAGGGCGGGAAATTCGGTCGAACCCAAGTATGCGTTGCACGTACCGGTTGGTCGGGCGCATCGCGCTCGTATACGGCGCTCCGGTCGAGATCCAGCGCCCGGCAGATCTTCCCCAGCCACAATTCGATTTCGCGGTCGACTTCGTCAGCCGGAGCGCGCGCCATCGCCGCCGACAGCTCGCCTACCAGTGATTCGAAGCGCGCAATCTCATGCCGGTCGCGACTGACGCGCGCACTCCTGCCACGTTTCGGCTCGACGGTTGCGCTGGTCGATCGTTGTTGCATCGGTGAAGAGTGAAACCCACTCGCTGAAGTTCAGTCTCTTGGATCCGGCCGGAAGTCGAGGAGGGGGAGGCGGCGGAGCGCGATCCTTTCGTTTGGCAAACTTTACAATATGTATTCGCGAAAAAGCGAGCGCCGCGGACCAATGGACGGCCGGAAAATTTGAGAGGTCACGAGGATTTAACGAACGGTTTCGCGACTGCTGAGCAGTCGACGGCGTTTAGTCCGGCAGATTCGACTGATTGGGCAACGCCTTCCTGATGGCGCGCAGCAGGCTTTTTTCGTCGAACGGCTTGAGCAGGCTGGCGATCGGCTTCGCCTCGCGCATCAGTTTTTTGGTCTGCGCATCGTCGCGGCCGCTGATCAAAATTGTCGGCAGGTACCGATCTGAGTCAGTCATTTTTTTGCAAAGTTCGATCCCGGTCATCGCCGGCATATAAACGTCCAGCAGCAGGCACGCTTCGCCAGTCGGAATCTCGCTCGTCAGGAATTCTTCGGCGCTTCCGAAGTCCAGTACGTTGAATCCCAGGATTTGCAGTTGTCTTCGCAGCGCCCGCCGGATGGACGCGTCGTCATCTACCACAATAACTGTGGCCGTCGATTTCTTCCGCAACTAACGATACCGGCTTCCGTGGGAGAGCGGCTTCCCGTCATCCACACGGTTCCTCGCATAGAAATTATGCATTGAGCGGCGCCAAGTCGGCCATTGTACCAAAGTACAATATCGCTCCCTCGAAAAATGGACGAATCTTGGGCGGCAAGTGAGCGACAAATGTCATACGTGATTCGCGGCAGTCGAGTTACAAACGGCCGCAGAAGCAGCAAGCGCATCGATTCGCGAACGCTGCAGTGAAAACGAAACAGTCCGAGGAGAAAATGAATTTGAACTCCAGAAGTATGAAGCGTGCGACGGGCTTGCTGTCCGTCCTGCTCGCAGGATTGTTGCTGGCCAGTTGCTCTCAAACGTCCTCGTCCGCACCGAGCCAGGCTGCGCAAGCACCGGCAGTTCAGGCGCCGCCTCCGCCGATGACCAGCCATGCAGCCTTCCCAACCCGGCGCGGCGGGCGGACAGTACGAGGAACCGCCGATCGTCAACGTGGCCGACCTGCTGCCGACGACTCCACTTTCGGGACCGGGATATACCGTTCAACCGCAAGCGCCGACTAACGGCGCGATGGGCCAATACACCATCGTCGCCGACCCGAGCGTGTTTCATGACGACGCAGGCACCTACTACGTCGAAAGCCTCGACATGCTGAAGATACGTCTCTCCGAGATTCCAGCGATCGCTCAGCTCGATGGCATGAGTAACAGCGATGTGTTCGCAAAAGCGCTGGTCACGAGCGCAGTGCGTCCTGTGGGCGCCGCCGCAAATATGGTCATGCATCCGATGGATACTGTAACCGGGCTGCCGAGCGGAGTCGGAGACTTATTTGGCCGCGTCAGTCTTGGCGCGCAAACAGATAGCATCGTCGGCCTCGAATTCCTTCGGCAGCGGAAAAGCTGCTGGTCAGGCCGGCACCGCTACGCTGACAGCGTTGGGCTATGACCAGGTCCGTCGCCAACTCGCGCATCAGCTACACGTCGATCCTTATAGCTCCGATCCTATTCTCACCAAGAAGCTGAACCATGTTGCCTGGGTCATGTTCTCCGCCCGTATGACGGTCTCTGCGGCCATGATGGCGGTGCCGGGCTCAATGATCATCACTGCAGTCACAGTCACTAACGATCTCGTCTATCAGACGCCGAGAGCAGACCTCATTATCCTGGTTCAAAAAAAGCTGAAGAGCTTTGGTCTATCGCAGGAAGAGATCGTGGCCTTTACCACCAACACAGCGATTCCTTTGAGTCTGCAGGTTGATGCGGTCAAAGACCTCGAGGCGCTCGGAAACATTCCGGGTCGTCGCGCG
The DNA here is from genome assembly GCA_963733715.1 of uncultured delta proteobacterium. Lineage (GTDB taxonomy): Bacteria > Desulfobacterota > Binatia > Binatales > Binataceae > Binatus. The sequence goes on along the minus strand of CAVTEN010000020.1, from coordinate 108,837 downwards.
GCAGCGGTCGATCTCGGCAACATGATGACGGAGTACCAGGCGCGTTTCCTGGTCACTTCGCTGCATATGCTTGGCCAATGGGGTCAGCAGACGAGTCCTATCACCAGGATCTATGCTCCCGGTGTGCTGATCGCGCGCGATCAGAATCGCCACACTATTCTGCCCGCCCCGGTCGATTACCTGTCATGGACACCGCGCATCGCAGGATTTGCGACTGATCCCTCAGTTGATGGCCCAGCACAATCGCGTTCTCTGGATCACCGGCAAAATGACGCCGCTCGCGCATCAGCAACTGACAGCCAACGGCTGGAATGTGCACGAAGGTGCACCGCAGTAAGGACTAATGCCAAGAGGAATCATACTAATGCATGTCCGGAAAAATAGATATTTCGCGATTGCGCTCATAATCGGCGCAATCATCGGCTTGTCCTCCGCACGCTCTGCCTGGGCTCAGGACAAAAAGCCCAACATTCTTGTCATTATGGGTGACGACATCGGCATGTGGAATATCGGCGCCTACCATCGCGGCATGATGGCCGGCCGGACGCCGAACCTCGACAAGCTCGCGAAAGAGGGCATGTTGTTCACCGACTACTATGCCGAGGCAAGCTGCACGGCAGGTCGCGCGAACTTCATCACCGGCGAGCTGCCGATCCGCACCGGCATGACCACGGTCGGCCAGGCCGGTGCCAAGATCGGCATACCGGCAGAAGCGGTGACTATCGCCACGGTGCTTAAGTCCATGGGCTATGCCACAGGCCAGTTCGGTAAGAACCACTTGGGCGATCTCAATGAGTTCCTGCCCACCGTCCATGGCTTCGACGAATTCTTCGGCTACTTGTATCACCTTGATGCGATGGAAGACCCAGCCCATCCCAACTATCCGCAGAACCTGTTGAATATCGTCGGCCCTCGCAACATGGTTCATAGCTGGGCCACTGACGACGGATGACCCTACCGAGATGCCGCGCTGGGGCAGAATCGGCAAGCAGAAGATCGAAGATGCCGGCCCGCTCTATCCGAAACGGATGGAAACGGTGGACGACGAGATTCGCGACCTCGCCATCAATTTCATGGAAAAGGCCCAAAAGGACGGCAAGCCGTTCTTCGTCTGGCTCAACCCGACGCGCATGCACATCGTCACGCATCTCTCCCCTAAGTATGAAGCGATGCGTAACTCGGACAATGGCTGGTCGGAAGAAGAAGCCGGCATGGCCCAGCTCGATGATGACGTCGGCCTGGTTATGAAGAAAATCAAGGACATGGGCGTCGACGACAACACCATCGTGGTCTTCACCACCGACAACGGCACCGAAGTCTTCACCTGGCCCGATGGCGGTCAGACGCCGTTCGCGCAGTCCAAGGGAACAGTCCTCGAGGGCGGTTTCCGCGTGCCATGCCTCCTTCGCTGGCCGGGACATACGCCGGCGGACTCCGTGCAGAACGGCATCTTCTCCGGCATGGACTGGCTTCCGACCTTCGTATCGGTAGCCGGCAATCCGAACATCACCGACGAATTGCTGAAGGGCAAGACGATCGGCGACCGGACTTACAAGAACCATCTGGATGGCTACGACCAGACGGCCGCCATCACCGGCAAAGGGCCGTCCACGCGTCACGAAATCTTCTACCTCGGCGAAAGCACAGTCGGTGCGGTGCGTATTGACGACTATAAGTATCGTTTCATCGACCAGCCCAATGGCTGGCTGGGTGATAAGACCCATCCGGACGTGCCCTATATCACCAACCTTCGTCTGGATCCCTTCGAGCGGACTGGATGGCCCAACAATGGAACGAAGGACGGTGCGCAGCAATACTTCGACTGGTTCAAGTTCCAGTTCTGGCGCTTTGTGTTCGTCCAGCAGTTGATGGGCAAGGAACTCAAGACCTTCCTCGACTACCCGCCGATGCAGCGAGGCGCGAGTTTCAACCTTGACGCGGTGAAAGCTGAGATGGCGAAAAAGATGGCGGAGGCGGAGGCGGCAAGCAAGGGTACTGGCCAGTAACATGCAAATCGAAACTCAGGAGTGGAGGGCAACAATGGCAAAGCAAATTTTTTTGGCGATCTCAGTACTAGGACTGTTAGCACTTGGCGGCTGCTCGTCGTCATCCGAACCTTCGACGGCCCAGCAAGCGGCGCTGGCGAAGACCGAGTTGCATTTCGATCTCAACAAGTGCCAGGACCTCGGAGCAGGGTTATACAAGTGTCCTGCTTCCGATAAACCCATTTGTAGCCCCGATTACAACGGGCAGGTCGAATGCGTCCGAACCGGTCCTAAGGGCAGCGTCTTCGTACAAAGCCCAACGAGCACCCAGTAGGGACGCAAAGGGCTGTGCCTTGAGCCTATTGTTCTACGGGCTCAAGGCGCTCGCTGGAGAGACGGAGGAAGGGACCCAAATGCGAACGCTTATAACTATGATGCTCGGTTTCCTGCTGTTTGCTTCAGGATCGGCGCGCGCTCAAGGTGTCGTATTGCCGCTGCCGCCGCAGGATCAGCAAAATATAACTGCTCAACTTGGACCCGGTGTGGTCGGCGCCGCATTGCCGAGCAGCCCCATAAACGATCCGTCCGTTTATTTCCCGCTGCAACAGAAGTCACAACAGTTCCAGGTCGTCGCGGGGCCCCACGCCGGTACCGTCCAGACGCTTGGGCTCTGGCAAGCACGGCGTCCGGGCGGCAGGAAGGCCTGGCGGTTTCAGATGACGCCATCGTTAGCGGGCTTCATGCGCGAGACAGACCAAGGCGACATTATAATGGCCGCCCTTACCGACTCGGGCGAAGGCGTGGTAGTCGTCACGACGCCTGCCAATCCTTTCGTGCCCAAAGGCATGCAACCGGGCGAGACGCGGAACTATACGCAGCAAGTCTCGGTGAATTATCTTGACGACCCGAGCGATCAGAAATACTCGGGATCAATCAACGGCACCTACACCTACGTCGGCACCTACCAGGTGACTGTGCCGGCAGGCACGTTTCCGGCGGTCCTGTTCCGGGTAAATTGCGAAGGAAAAGTAGGTCCGGCTCATACGCAGAACACTGGCTACAATCTGTTTGCACCGGGTGTCGGCATGGTCGCGATGATCCTGGAAGAGGACGTGACAGCCTTCTGGCTGTTCAACATCGATAGCACTACGGGCAAGGTATTGATGTCCAAATGAAAACCCTGGGAGCATTGAGCCGCGTTCGCTAGGACCGTATGTCTTGCGACAGTCATCCTGCTGACATTTGTCACGTCTGCGCGCGCCGCCGGCTTGTTGCTGTATGAGACCGGCGCGCCCGATCTAGGTACTGCCAGCGCCGGACGAGCTGCGATGGCTGCGGACGCGTCGACCGCAGCCGCCAATCCGGCAGGGATGACTCTGCTCGACCGCTCACAGTTGTTGAGTGCCTCTGGAGCGCTCCTTCCGTCGACCAACTTCGACGTCGCGCCGGAAACGACAACACGCGGGCGGAGGTGGCGGCAACGCCGGTGTGTTCTTCCCCATCGGAGGGTTCTTCTATGTATACAAGCTTTCGGAGCGGATTCGACTCGGCGTGGCTGTCGATTCCGATTTCGCGGGAAACTTCAACTACGGAAAGACATGGACGGGACGATATTACGTGACGCGGGAGCCACTCATCACCGGCAAAGTCAACCCGTCAATAGCTTACGAGGTGAACGACTGGCTCTCGGTGGGCGCAGGTTTCAGCTTCTCAGTCGGACGTCTCCTGTTTCAATCGAAGATTAACAACGTTCTTCCGCGTGTGCCGGATGGCGGCCTGTCGATCGAGTCGTGGGATGAAGCGTTCGGCGGCAACGTCGGCATACTGCTCAGGCCGATCGCTAAACTCCGCGTCGGCCTCACCTATCAGTCGCCGGTCGATTACAAGTTCGGCTTTCGGCCGCATCTCACAGGCCTGGGTCCCGTTCTCAACCGTATCCGCAATAGAATTGGCGGCGCAAAGATCAATATCCCGATGGAAGTGCCGCAACAGGTGATGCTGAGCGGACTTTACGACGTCACCCCGAACTGGAGTCTGATGGGTAACGTAGGATGGCAGAACTGGTCGGCGTTCGGAGAGTTTCCAATCGGAATCTCAGCGCTCAAGCAAAGGACTGTCGAGGCCAACCTGCATTTCTCAGATACGTGCCAAATCGCGATCGGACAGCAATTGCGAATCGGTGAAAAATGGCTGTGGTCGGCAGGATTTGCGTATGACAGTTCGCCCGTCTCGCGAGCGAACCGAGTGCCCAGCTTGCCTGTCGATCGCCAGCTGCGATATGGCACCGGCGTTCAGTATCAGATCAATCGCGACATCACGGCCGGCGTCGCGTGGGAGTTCATGGACGCGGGCCCCGCTCCTTACAGTGCGCGCCGCGGACCGCTCGCTGGCACGATCCAAGGGCACTACTCGACGGATTATCTGAACTTCGTCGCGCTCAACCTGATCTGGAAATTCTAGATCAAATACAATTGCGTCAGTCGGCGCGCCCAACTACGATCCTTCTGAAACGCTTCTTACAAGTCGTTGGAGTATGGTGCCCTCATGGACAAACACATAAGTAAGCATGCCGAAACGCAGCATCTCGCCAGCGACGTAGTTCACTACCGCGAGTACAAAATTCTGCTGCAGCCCGATCGATTTACCAGCAAGAATGGCTTTCTCGAATTTTGGGAAGAAGCGTCCAGGACTCTTAAAAAACTCCACATCAAGGTGGATGTCGACAAGCACGCGTTCGACAGCCAGGTCCGCGAAGTGCTCTTTTACGACACTCCGGAATTCGACCTCTACAACCACCACTTCATCCTGCGAAAGCGCACTTTCTACGACCAGGGATGGCCCCGGCCTGATCACGAGCTCACCTTCAAATACCGCGCGCCTGATCTAAAGGCCGCCGCGGAGGTAGATGTGCGCCCGCAATTGGGAGGACACGACGAGGTCAAGTTCAAAGAAGAGTTGCTCCTCGAGCGCGATCGCCTGGGCGGAATGCGTAGTGTCTACTCTCATGGATGCGTGCTTACGTCGCCCAAGATTGAACTCGATCGCGGTGTCGAGGACATCGCTCGCGCCTTTCCGACTCTCAAGCACATAGACATTCGGCCCAGAACCAAAATGATGCTGGTCAACAATGTAGCAGTCGAGGAAGTGCAGAATACCATGGGCGTCATTCACTTCGGTCACCACTTCAAGGGTAAGACCACCATTGCGATATGGCGGAGCCGAGCGTTGGAAAAATCGTTATCAGGCGAGTTCGCTTTTCAGTGCAAGTTCGATCGGCTCGATGAGGTGAGCCCGGATTCTCTCGCCCTGTCCGAAGAGTTCTACAAAAAAGTACAGGTTGATTGCGCGGAATGGATCAAACTGGGCACCACCAAAACCGCGATGGTGTATGGTCTCGGCGAAGGTCAGCAGCTGAGGAATCGTGAATGAGTGGAGCGGGCGACCGCCGGTATCTTGGCGGAGGACGTCAAGCTCAGGGCTCGCTACCTCTTCCAGGTTCATTCGGGTCGCCGATTGTGCGGTGGGCGCTCGTTCGTAATCTCCATGGAGTTGTCCCTTCCTGTTCTTCAACTGCCACCGTGCGACGATCACCGCCATCGTAGTCGCGTTCATGATTCCAAAATTCTGATAGCACTTTTTGAAGATCGCGTACGCTCGCTTGACCCCTTGTTGCTCCCGATTGCCGAACCCGTTGGCGAGCGATTGGAGCTACCGCTCCGAATACATATATTTGAACCGCTCGGATGCCGTAATATTGCGCTTGAACCAGTTCTCGCGGTTCTTGCCATGAAAGCGAACGTAGGCCTGGTAGCCGGTAGCTTCGATAGACGACGGCACGATCGAACTATCTTCGGGCGCGTCGATCGAAATGCAATACGGAGACCGGGCCTGCTGCGATATTCAACTACGGCCCGCTGTTGCTTCCCCCGGGCGTCGCGCCGTCTGATGATCCATTGCCCGGCGCTTCGCTTTGCCGCAGCACTACCTTCGACGGATCGTTGAGTTCGGTAACGATGAGAAATCTCGAGGGTCCCTCTCCCGCGCCTTCAGCGAGCGTCTTTAGCGGACCGATAGCTTGAACGGTTCCTGCGGTATCGGGATTCGTCATCAAAATCGCCAGAGGTACCAGTTTTCTAAAGGATTCATCGTTGTTCTCTGCGAGGAACACTTCGTACTGCGCACTAGGCATCAGACCTGCCGCCGTAATCTGAAGCAGATCCAACAAACCGAGCGAATTTACTGCCGCCGTTCCCTGTGCGTTTGGAAATGAACTTGACGCCGCCGCCAACTGCAGGCGCGCAGTGTTCTCTGCGACTCCGAGTGGCATCAGGTTGGCCGTGCCGCTGCCGGATGGCACTGCATTCGGCACGTAGACCAGCGCCTGCGTCGTCTGTCCAATTGGAATCTCAGCGATCACTTTGTTGCTCACGGTATCATGGCGTACCTCACTGGATCTCGCTGGGTGGCTTACACTCGCTGATTGCGCTGCACCCGGCGTTTGTCAACTGGTAGAGAACGCATCTCAAGTACGGGATTCGATAGATGATTCATTTCCAGACAGCCTGTGGACGTGTTTTGGTTTCTCGCGATCCGAGTTGACTGCGGCCGCATCGACGCTGCCTGTCATCACGATTTCATCGTCAGTCTCGCGCGAAATCACCGCCTGCTGGAACAGCTCGCCGAAACGCTTCACATCCAGTTGTACGGTTCAGGGTGGGGCGACCTCGGCCGACAGCACTCACACCCAGCCCGGCGTATAGGTCAGAGATCGATTCCGACCTGAATCGCGAGCACTAGGGCGTCGCTTACGAGTCCCGTGCCATTGGGACGGATTACTCCCTGGACATCCGGCTGCAAGTGGAGCCAGGGCGTCGCATTGTACAGGTAATTCAACTCGAGGACCGCTTCATGCGTCATCGTCGGTTGATGGTTCATCCGTTGCGCTTCGCGCAGATCGCTGGAGAACTCGCCGAAGATTGCGAACAGGCCCAGCGCGTCCTGACTGCGCTCCGGAACCAGACCTTGGTACAGCAGACCCGCATTGGCAAAATATTCGAGGGTGTCTACGTCCGGCGGCGCATAGGCAAATCCAAGTAGTCCCGTCAGGCCGCGCTTGGTTCCCGGTTCCGGTGTATAGAGTCGTTGCTCCGCCAGGCCATATACCATCCAGGTTCCAGTAATTCGGTGCGACACAAATTGCCGCAGCGGCTCCGAGTCATAGAAGCCGCCGACCTTGATGGTTCCAGGGTAGTCTCTGACTTCCAGATACTGGGGTGAGTAGCCAAATTCCTGAAAAGGTGCGACTCCTGAATTGTGCCGGATGCTGAAATCGGCACCGTGGAATTTGATACTCCGGAAATCAGCATAGGTGTTGTACGCTCCGGTCATCGAGTAGATCTGGGGCGTCAGATCGTAACGCGCGCGAATTCCCCAGTCCGAGTATGGATGGCTCGAGATTGAAGCGTTGTAGGGCGCACCCATGCGGAAATCGCACAGCCCCAGGTTTTGCGAATAGCAAGACACCCATGAGTAAGCGAAGTCACTGGTCGTCTTGATTCGGCCGGCGACTAGGTCCAGCCGCCCGTCCAGCAGTTGCTCCTCGATCGCCAGATTGTCCAGGCGCATCGTCGGATGCCCGAACTCCTGCTGCACCTGGAAGAAGTTAGGGATGTCGCCTGACAGATTGTTGCCTACACGTTGCGAAGCCGTGGCCAGGAAATAGGTATGCTTCAGTCCCAGGAGTTTATCCAGGTCCAGGTAGATTGCGAGTCCGAGATCGTGTGTGTAGCGCAGTTTGTGCAGGTTACCGCCAGTCGGATTCCCGGCCGACTCCATCATGTACAAGCCGGTGAAGTCGATGCCGTCATTGTGCAGTGTCTGTCGCAGACCGCCCCATCCACCAGTCAACGCGGTCTGTCGTTCCAATTCATTTGGATCTGACCAGGTGGAGGGGTCGAGAAGACCCCATCCACCGTCGAACTCTGGCGCATGCATCCATGGTGTAGTGTATGCGTGGACCGGCACCGCAGACACGATGATGATGGCGATCCACAGAATCTGACCTGACTGTCTTGAGCTGGCGTACTTCATCGGCGGAACACCAGGCAACGGCTAACATCTATTTAGCTGATCCTTTATTTAGCTGATCCTGGCTCCTTTCGCATACATCGCAGTGCGCGTTGTTTCCTTTCTCTATGAGTTCTGGAACGGTGAGTTCTGAATCTGATCATAGAAGTTGCTGCGCTTGTAGTTGCGAATGAAATGCGAGCAGATGTCCTCGTTGCAGGTACCCTCGGTTGTCAGGGTCTTGTGCTCGAAACCACCGAGAAACGCCTTCGCAATATCCTGTTTGAAGTTGATGCGAGGATATTGATCGACGATCTTCTTTCTCAAATCTTCTGGAAAGTGCTCATACCCAATGCCCAGCACATCGAGTCCGACACCGTTGTACAGAAGCTCCACCTCGAGTGGTTTGTACGCTGCAATTCCCGGAGTGGTATGCAGAGAGATTGCGTCCCAGGCGACTTGAATCCGGGAGGCTGGCACCTCGTGACGCTCAAGGAACTGCCGAACGGCGTTTGCACTGTCCACTTCGAACCGGTCATCAGCGCTACTGAATTTCTTCAGCAGTCCGAGATCATGAAACGCCGCGCAGACGAACAGCAGCTCCACATCGAACGGTTGTCCGGTCTGTCGTCCCAGCTCATTGGCCCAGAAGAAGACCCGATGAGAGTGGTTGAAAAGCAGAGGCGTGCTGAACTCATGGAGGAGCCCGGTCGCCTCCCGAGTCAGCTGCGTGTCCGGAACCTCTGGTTGTACTTTCTGGAACTTCAGCGCTGGGGTCGGAACAGGCAGAACCATCCTCGGTCGCCGAAAAGCAGGTCTTACGTCTGCCGTACGTACGTCAGAGGGTTTGATCGACGATTTGCGGGTCTGAACGTTGCTTACAGATTTCATAGCTCTTTTCCTCGTACAAAGGTTTCCGGTGTGCCGTCCTCAGGGTTCACGAAGATGATGTCTTTCGGGTCGCGTCTCGGTGTATCGAACGAGAGAAAGACCACCGGCCCGTCAAGAATCCTGGGCAGCGCATGAACTGTTCTGCTTTTGAAGAAGAGGAGGTCGCCAGGAGCGAACTCCCCTCCGTTCGAAGCGTCGCCCATCCAGAAGGTGCCTCTCCCCGAGAGAACATAGAGGTACTCGTCGCAGCCAGCATGATAATGCGGAGGTAACTCCCGGTAGACCCGGAAGACTCGCGAGCTCGCAGCCGGTTCGTTGGTCAGATAGGTATCCATTAGCAGTGTGTCCGCAGTCGCTGGAAAAGACCTAGCGATCTCGCTCGGCTTGAAGCGCTTGCAATGATATTTCTCTGTCATAGAAAGATTCTCGACTTGCCGCGCCCTATTCGAGGTTGGCTGCTGCGAAGTCCCAATTGACCACCTTCCACCAGGCTTCGACGTACCTGGCGCGCGCGTTGCGGTAATCGATGTAGTAGGCGTGCTCCCAGACGTCACAGGTCAGGAGAGGCTTGTTGCCATGGGCGACAGGGCTGTCCCCATCGTGCGTCGCGAACACCTCGAGCGAACCGTCGGTTTTCTGCACCAGCCAGGCCCATCCACTGCCGAAATGTGTTGTGGCCGCGTCGGAGAATTTCTTCTTGAACGCCGCGATATCGCCAAAACTCTTCTTGATGGCGTCTGCCAGCTTGCCGCCCGGGTCGCCGCCGCCGCGCGGCTTCATGCAGTTCCAGTAAAAGCAGTGATTGAAGTGCTGGCCGGCATTGTTGAACAGCGAGCCGGCGTCTGCGCCCTTGATGATCTCCTCGAGCGCGGCGTTTTCGAACTTGCCGCCTTTGATCAGATTGTTGAGGTTGTTGACGTAGGCGGCGTGATGCTTGCCGTGATGGAACTCGAGAGTTTCGGCCGAGATATGAGGTGCCAGGGCTTGGGCGGAATAGGGCAGTTTGGGAAGTTCAAAGGCCATTGTCACGTACCTTCCTTATTTGAATTTTGCCAGCGGATCCCGCCCGGCCGTGGCCATGGGCGAACTGTTACGCCGGTTACGAACCTATCAGGCAGCAGCTAGGGCTTTGCCCGGCTCAATGCCGAGTTGCTTCGCCAGTCCGCTTCCATATTCGGGATCCGCCTTTGTGCACAGGCGAACCCACCGCAGCTTGATTTCCTCAGGCACACCTTTCATCGCGCGGTCGGTGTTGGCAAACAGCCTTTTCTGCTCGTCCTTCGACATCAGGCGGAACAGGTTGCCGGCCTGAGTGTAGTCGTCATCGCCCGGGCGCTGGTCATAGCGGTCGTAGCGGTCGGCGTCGCCCGAGACCTTGAACGGCGGTTCCTTGAATCGGTGATCTTCCACCGGCCCGCCGAAGCTATTGGGCTCGTAGTTGACCTCGCCGCCGTAGTTGCCGTCGAAGCGCATAAAACCATCGCGGCCATAGCTATGCACCGGGCAGCGCGGCTTGTTTACCGGCAGCTCCATGTAGTTGGGTGAGCCGAGCCGATAGCGGTGCGCGTCGGCGTAGGAGAAGATGCGCAACTGCAGCATTTTGTCGGGCGAGAAGCTAATACCGGACACTATGTTCGACGGCGCGAATGCTGACTGCTCGACTTCGGCGAAGTAGTTCTCGGGATTCCGGTTCAATTCCAGGACCCCGACATCGATCAGCGGATAATCCCCATGCGGCCAGATTTTGGTCAGGTCGAAGGGATTGTAAGGCGTCTTCTCGGCATCCATCTCCGGCATGATTTGGACGCTGAAGCGCCACTTCGGATAGTCGCCGCGCTCGATCGATCCAAAGAGGTCGCGCTGTTGGCTGTCACGATCAGCGCCGATGACTACTGCGGCCTCCTCGTCGGTCATGTTCTGGATGCCCTGCATGGTCTTGAAGTGAAACTTCACCCAGACGCGCTCGTTCTTGTCGTTGATGAGACTGTAGGTGTGGGAACCGTAGCCGTTCATGTGCCGGTGGGTCTTAGGCCGGCCTCGATCGCCCATCAGCCACGTCACCTGATGCAGAGTTTCCGGCAATAGCGAAAACCAATCCCACACCGCGGTGGGATTGTGGAGGTTGGTCTTCGGGTCACGCTTCTGTTGGCGGATGAAGTCGGGAAACTTGTAGGCGTCGCGCACCCAGAAAATAGGCGTGTTGTTGCCGACCAGGTCCCAGTTGCCTTCCTCGGTATAAACCTTGATTGCGAAACCCCGAAGGTCGCGCTCGGCGTCGGCCGCTCCGCGCTCCCCGGCGACGTACGAGAACCGCACGAAACACTCGCTCTGCGCGCCCGGCTGCAAGGCCTTGGCCTTGGTGTAGCGGCTGAGATCGCCAGTAATCTTGAGCGTACCGTAAGCGCCGGAGCCCTTGGCATGGACGACGCGCTCGGGAATGCGCTCGCGGTTGAAGGTGGCGTGCTTCTCGAACAGTTGCCAGTCCTGCACCAGCAGCGGTCCGCGCGGGCCGGCGGTCAGCGAGTTCTGATTGTCTGCAACCGGCGCGCCACTCTCGGTGGTCAGTGGTTTTGGTTCATTCATTTGAAGACTCCTTATCAATCAGCGTTTTTCATATGTGTGAGAACCTTGTGCCGTACCAGATCGTAGGCTTCACTCATTCGCACCTGGACAGTGCCGTCGATGGTCAGGCAATGGCCTCAGTTCCGCACCATGTGATTCGGGTCGATGACGAATTTCTTCGGTACGCCCGAGTCGAACGACCGGTAGGCCTCAGGCGCCTTCTCAAGGGGGATCAGCTCGACATTGACGGCCTTTGCAATCTTGATGCGATCGTGAAGGATCGCCATCATCAGGCCGCGGTTGTACTCCATCACCGGCGTCTGACCGGTCGTAAAGGAATGGGATTTGGCCCATCCGAGTCCCAGCCGCATCGTGAGGTTCCCGCGCTTCGCGGCTTCGTCTTTTGCGCCGGGATCTTCGGTGACATACAGGCCGGGAATGCCGATCGCTCCCGCGGCGCGGGTCGCTTCCATTAGCTGGTTGAGTACGACTGCCGGCTCGTCCTTGCCGCCGTGTCCCTTGGCCTCGAAGCCTACGCAGTCGACGGCGCAATCCACTTCCGGAACCCGCAGGATTTTCTCGATCTGATCGGTGATCGAGCCGCCTTTCGAGAGATCGATCGTTTCGCAGCCGAACGAGTGCGCGTGTTCAAGCCGTGGCCGATTGAAATCTGCGACGATCACCACCGCCGCACCGAGCAGGAGTGCCGCGGATGCGGCAGCGAGTCCAACCGGGCCTGCGCCGGAGATGAGCACGGTCGAACCAGTTGTCACGCCCGCGCTGACGCATCCGTGATAGCCGGTCGGCAGAATATCGCTAAGGCAGGTAAGGTCCCTGATTTTCGCCAGCGCCTGATCTTTGTCCGGGAACCTGAGCAGGTTCCAATCGGCGTACGGCACCATCACATATTCGGCTTGTCCCCCGACCCAACCGCCCATATCGACGTAGCCGTAGGCGCCACCCGCCCGCGCCGGGTTCACGTTGAGGCAGACGTCGGTACGGCGCTCCTTGCAGTTGCGGCACCGTCCGCACGCGATGTTGAACGGCACCGAGACCAGGTCGCCCTTGCTGATGAATTCAACGCCGCTGCCACATTCTATTACTTCGCCGGTAATTTCATGCCCGAGGACCAGTCCGCGCGGCGCTGTGGTGCGGCCGCGGACCATGTGCTGGTCACTGCCGCAGATGTTGGTCGTGACGGGCTCGATGATGACGCCGTGGTCGATTTTCTTTCCCTGCGGTGTTTTCAACGCAGGATAGTCGATGCTCTGTACCTCGACTTTGCCAGGCCCGAGATAAACCACTCCATGATTGGAAGCCATGAAATCTTCTCCTTTGCTGTATTGTCGTACGAAACTAAATCCGAGAGTCACTTCGGCCAGAAAACATGTACGCCGCTAAGTCTGGCGGATTCCTGTTCTCGCCCGGATCCGACTGATTGCATGCTCAGGAGCCCAGATGGGTTTCCTTCAGGTCTTCCGGGAACACAACGCAATCACCTCCGGCCTGCCATGCCACCTTCAGCAAAGTGCGATCGAGGTTGCGCATAACCCTCATAATCGCCACCTGTTCGCTGGGAAGATGAACTTCGCCGCTTCGTGGATCTCGAATCACTCTACTTAGAGTTGCTGTAGTCATGACCGTGTTACTCACGCTGATTTTGAGCGTCGGGACATTCATCTATCGGAGCGCGAAAATTGACCGCACATTTTTGTGCGGTCGATGAGCGAAATCTCTGATGCGTTGAACCCTCGAGGCGCACATCTCGCGAGCGGGCAATTCTCACGCGTGTCTATTCAACGAGGTCTGATTTTCGCGGACGCCCTACCCCTTTGTTCAAGCGTCTGCAGGAGAACGCATATGAGCATGAGCCTATCTCGACGAGTCGTGGCTGAATTTATCGGTACATTCTGGTTGGTCTTCGCCGGATGCGGCAGCGCCGTGCTGGCTGCGAGCTTTCCCAGGCTTGGAATCGGTTTCGTAGGGGTGGCCTTGGCCTTCGGGTTTACGGTGCTGGCCATGGCGTACGCGATCGGTCACATCTCGGGATGCCATATCAATCCCGCGGTAAGCTTTGGATTGTGGGCCGGCGGACGTTTCCCAGCGAACGAAGTTGCGCCGTACACGATCGCTCAGGTTCTCGGCGGCATTCTGGCCGCGGCTGTCCTGTACGTTATCGCTAGCGGCGCACCGGGCTTCAGCGTTCATGCCGGCTTTGCCGCCAACGGTTACGGTGCGCATTCGCCGGGCGGCTACAGCCTCGGCGCTGCGGCCGTGTGCGAGATCGTGATGACCCTGATGTTGGTGTTCGTAATCATGGGAGCAACCGACGAGCGGGTTCCGGCCGGGTTTGCGCCGATACCGATTGGACTGGCACTAACTCTGATTCTTCTCGTCGGCCTCCCGGTGACCGGCGCTTCGCTTAATCCCGCGCGCAGCACCGGTCCCGCGCTGTTCGTCGGCGGGTGGGCGATCGAACAACTGTGGCTGTTTTGGCTAGCGCCGATCGTGGGCGGCGTGCTCGGCGGATTGCTCTATCGCGGACTCGTTTCTGGCGCCGCCGCCGAGGCGCTTCAGCTAGCCGAAGCCGGCCGCGGCCTGAAGCTCGCCGCGCAAAATGAGACGCACCGGCAATTGGTCACTCACTAGCAAATTTAGTGCAGGGCCTGAACCAGGTCTCTTCCTTCCAGCGTGGCTCGTAATGACCGCTCGATATGCGCGCCCCTGAACGCGCGGAATTTCGACACGCAACTTCCCTCGGTCTAGATGCGCCGACCCGCTGACGAGCGTCCGTTCTCTGCGGACGGGCGTCCCTCCGTCGAGACGCGAACTCTGGACTGTTGGCCTTACGGGGAGACAAACCGGTCGACGTTGTAGCTGCAATCGCCTTGAAGATCTGTGTCTTGACAGCGGAGGGCAGATCGCGCGTCACTTGCCGTCCATCTTGTCAACAAAACGCCAAAGGAGCATTTTGATTTTCGCGAACCAATCATCTGGGGAAGGTCGGCCAACATCGGCCTTCAGTGATCCCAATAACGTTGTCGGCTGAATTTCCGGGTGAGACGGCGGATTCGTCGCCCATTAGTCACTGTCAGAATTGGGTCAATCTAGATGTTCGTTACCGGGACATACAACCCGTATCTCGTCGCTCTGTCTATTCTGGTCGCCTGCGTCGCGTCTTACACCGCGCTCGATCTCAGTGGGCACGTGGCGCCCGCCCGGGGATTCGCGCGTCGCGTGTGGCTGGTGGCGGCCGCGCTCACAATGGGAAGCGGAATATGGTCGATGCACTTCGTCGCCATGCTCGCGTTTGTCATGCCGATACCGATGTCCTACGACATCGGACTGACCATCCTTTCGCTCTTGGTAGCGATCTTCGTAACCGGCGGCGGCTTTTATGTCATTGGTCGCCGGAGCGCATCGCCGCTTCGCCTCGTTCTCAGCGGCATCTTCATGGGACTCGGCATTGCCGGCATGCACTACACCGGCATGGCGGCAATGCGGGGGAACGTCGAACTCAGCTACGATCCGCTATTCTTTGCGCTCTCCCTGATCATAGCGATCGGCGCGTCGACGGTGGCGCTATGGGTGGCATTCCGAACTACCGATCTTGGGCAAAAGCTCGTTGCCGCGGTCGTCATGGGCCTGGCCATTTCCGGTATGCACTACACGGGGATGAGAGCGGCCATCTTTTACTGTTCACGCCCCGGCTCAAACGAGGCCCCGGTCAACGCAAGTGTCGATCAAACCAATCTGGCGCTGGCGGTTGCCGGCATTACGTTTCTCATTCTGGCTTTCGCGTCGGTCGCCTCCCTGTTCGAGCGGAAGCGCGCCGAAGAAGCGCTTCGTCAGGCGCAGGCGAACCTCACGCACCTCAGCCGCGTGATGACTCTGGGAGAGCTGACGGCCTCGATCTCCCACGAAGTTAGCCAGCCGATCGCCGCGATCGCCACTAACGGTCAGGTTTGTCTGCGATTGCTCGCCCTCGAAACGCCGCGCCCGGACGAGATGCGAGCCGCCGTGGAGCGCATTGTCAGAGACGCCAATCGGGCGAGCGAAGTGATCCAGCGGATTCGTGCACTCGCCAAAAGGAGCGAGCCGCAGATGGTATCGCTGGACATCAACGATGTCATCCGCGAGGCTATCCTCCTCGTGCAGCGTGAGGTGCTCAGCCATGGAGTGTCGCTGCGGACGGAACTCGCGTTCGGATTGCCCCCGGTGCTAGGCGATCGGGTTCAGCTCCAGCAGGTGGTTATCAACCTTCTTATAAATGGTGTTGAAGCTATGGCGCCAATCACCGATCGCCCCCGTGAGATCGTTATTCGATCGCAGCAGCACGAAGGTGGCCAGGTGCTCGTGGCGGTGTTGGACTCCGGCATCGGGCTTGACTCCGAGACTGCGGAACGGCTGTTCAGCGCCTTCTTCACCACCAAGCCGAGCGGCATGGGAATGGGACTGTCGATCAGCCGTTCGATCATCAGGGCCCACGGTGGCAGGTTGTGGGCATCGCCAAATCCGGACCACGGCGCGGCTTTTCAATTTACCGTACCGATTAACGGCCCGGGCGTATCGTGAAAGACGTAGACGCGATCGTTTTCGTGGTCGACGATGATCTGTCGATTCGGGAGGCGATCCAGAGTCTCGTCAGCTTGGAGGGACTCCGCGTCGAGACCTTCGCAACCGCGCAAGACTTCCTGAGGCGCACACGACCGGACCTGCCCGGATGCGTGGTGCTCGACGTGGAGCTACCCGGATTGAGCGGCCTCGATCTACAGCGCGAACTGGCCGCGCATGGGATCAAACTTCCGATCATCTTCATCACTGGTTACGGTGACATCCCGATGTCGGTGCGCGCTATGAAAGCCGGGGCGACGGAATTCCTTACGAAGCCCTTCCGCGATCAGGATCTTCTGGACGCGATTCAACAAGCACTTGAGCGCGACCGCACGGCGCGGCAACACTCGAAGGAAATTGCGGAACTGCGCAAGCGTTTCGACGCGTTGACGTCCCGCGAGAAGGAAGTGATGAACCTCGTTGTCGGCGGCTGGCTTAACAAGCAAATCGGCTTCGAGTTAAAGATCAGCGAGATCACGGTCAAAATTCATCGCGGCCGGGTTATGGGTAAAATGGGCGCACAGTCCCTGGCGGAGCTGGTCAGGATGACAGAAAGGCTGGAGCTTCCGACCGTGACGGATCAGTCCGCCAAAACCAAGTAATACCAATGTATAACTAGTTTTCGATCCGCGGGCGGGAATACATTTTCTTTCGGGAAGATGATTTCCCGCTATGAACACACCGAAAGAAAAAAATGACCAGGCTCTGATCGCGATCGTCGATGACGATCAATCTTTCCGCGAAGCTCTCCAGTGTTTGCTCACGTTGATCGGGTTCCGTACCGCGACCTTCACCTCTGCCCGCAATTTCCTGGACTCCCCTCAATTTCCAAACGTGGCCTGCGCGATCCTTGACGTCTCGATGCCTGGGATGGATGGCCTCGAGTTGCAGCGGCATTTGGTTGCGACGCATCGCATCCCCGTCATCTTCATCACAGATGTCCGGGACGCAAAGACACGAGAGCAGGCGTTGCGCGACGGAGCGATTAGCTACTTGAACAAACCGTTTACCGAAGAGACTTTGATCCACGCTCTGAATTCGGCGCTTCGCGCATAAGAGCGATGAGGCTGGCAGCATCGATGGTTTAAGAGTCCTGGTCCGAGAAAATTCGCGCACCGTGCTCCGTGCTGGACATGATGCCTTGCAAGAGGAGGGGCAATCAAATGGAAACGCAGAATCAGTATCGGGAAGCCGCGAAAATCGCCGTGGAGCCCGTGGTTCAAAGGACCTCATTGCCCAAGCAGGCGATTTTGCGCAAAGAGGGCGAGTACTGGACCGTAGGCCGCGACAGGAATGCCTTTCGTCTGAAGGACACTAAAGGTCTCGGCTATCTCGCCCATCTGCTGCGGCATCCGGCGGCCGAATTCCACGTGCTCGATCTGGCGGGCGGAGTCGGCAGCCAACGCGACGATGACGAAACGAGTCTGCCGCGCGGGGAAGAGGATCTCGAAAAGGCGGGCATCCATGTCTCCAACCTGGGCGATGCGGGCGAGATGCTCGACGATCAAGCCAAGGCTGCTTACAGGCGCCGGCTATCTGAACTGCACGAAGAACTGGAAGAAGCCAAGGAGCTGGGAAACGTCAAGCGTGCAGAGCAGGCGGAAGAGGAGATCGATGCGCTGACGAAAGAACTCTCGCGCGCCGTCGGACTCGGTGGCCGTAATCGTAAGGCGGCTTCCGCTTCCGAACGAGCCCGTCAGAGCATCAGCAAAACGATCAAGACGGTGCTGGAGAGAATCGCGCAGAGCGATGCCGCGCTGGGCGATATTCTGTCGCGATGCATCAAGACGGGCACCTTCTGCTCTTACCAGCCTGATCCCGATTTTCCGATTGCGTGGGAATTCGGCGAGACGATTTCCGAGCCGCCTCAACCATCAACCACAAGTGCTGATTCCGATCCGTCGCGCGCAGATCTACAAGGCTCCTCGGCGCGAACCTCGCCGGCGGTGCTGGAAGTTTCTCCATTTTTGTTCGCCGAACGAACCGCATTTGTGGATCGGGAAACCGAACGCGGCGTGATTTGCGCTCTTATCGATCGAGCGCTGAAAGGACAAGGCGCGCTAATCATGCTCGGCGGCGGACCGGGCGTGGGCAAAAGCCGCCTGGCGATGCAGATGGCGGACTATGCGTCGAGCGTTGGCTTCCGAAGTGGGGTCGGGCACTGCTACGAAAGAGACGAACCTTTTCCCTATCTCCCGTTCGCCGAGATCCTTGAAAGCAGTCTGGCGCGCGCGGCGAGCCTCGATGATTTTCGAGAGCGGATGGGTGACCATGCGGCTGAACTGGCCCAAATCGCTCCAAGCCTGCGGCGAGTTTTTCCGGATATTCCGCCACCATTGGAACTGCCGGCGGCGCAGATGCACCGCTGCCTTTTCCAGAGCGTTTCCGAAGCAATGGCGCTAGCCGCTCAAAGACGTCCGCAGTTGTACATACTTGAGGACCTTCATTGGGCCGACGAATCCACGCTGGGGCTCCTGATTCATCTGACCAATCGGGTGGCGCAGCTTCCAGTCGTAATCATCGGGACTTATCGGGATGGATATTCGGATAACAATCCCGCGTTGGCCAGAACTCTTGAAGAGCTGATTCGGATGGGTATCCGTCCGCTGAAGCTGGGTGGTCTATCCAAGGACGCCGTCGCTCAGATGTTACATGAGCTAAGCAAGCGGCAAGTGCCAGAAACTCTGGTGAGTCTCATCTTTGAGGAAAGCCAGGGATATCCATTCTTCGTCGAGGAGGTGTACCGGCATCTGATCGAAGAGGGGAAGATTTTCGATGCGGCCGGCCAATTTCGCACTGACGTTGAGATCGATGAGATCGACGTTCCAGAGAACGTGCGGTTGATCATCGGCCGCCGCCTTGAGCGGCTCGACAAGAATGAAAAGCGGGCGCTGACGGCCGCTGCAGTGATCGGGCGCAGCTTCAGCTTCAAGCTTCTAACTGCGATCTGCGAGATCGACGTTGACGAACTCTTCACCATCATCGAGAAGGCGCAGCAGATGGGAATAATCGTCGCGAGCTCCGAGGCGCCGGAGAAGCCATACACCTTCTCCCATGAACTTGTGCGCCAGACGCTGCTTGCCGGCATCTCCACTCCCCGCCGACAGCACCTACATGCCGGCGTCGCCCACGCAATCGCGCGGCTGCAACCCGATGCCGCCAACGAGCGCGCTGGCGACATCGATAGTCACCTAATCAAGGCGGGATCGTTCGCCGACGGAGACCGGCCGAGTGTCTGACGCAGGCAGGCAAGGGCGCGCACTCAGATCGCGCTACATACACGAGCGCGTCTCCGGCCGGCCTTCTCCGCTCCCTCGGATCCGCTTCGACGCGCATCACAACCCGTGAACCAACCGCATAAGACTCTGGGTCTCGAACTCAACTAAGCCCTGACGCGATCACGCGGCCGACCCTACCGCCAGAGCCCGCGCGAATTCCAGGTTAAATCGTCAGCTGGCAACCGGACTACGGTCCAGCCGTGATTACGCCAAACAGCCCATTCGCATAGGCATTCGGACCCGCGGTGAAGAAGAGCTGATTGGTTGCTCCATTGGCAGCAGCACCATGCCCGAATTCAAGCGCCCAAACGTTGTCTATCTCGATTGGATTGCCACTGGCGTCGCGAAGCGGCCCGAGGAACTGACCCGTCGACGGATTGAATGCGTTAATCCGCCCTCGGGAAATATTGTTGCTCATCAGAATCGCGTTGCTCATTGGACCGAAGTTACCCGGGGCCAGCGCAATACCCCAAGGCGAATGAGGAGGACCTTTCACCGCAAAGTGTTTGACCAAAGTACCTGCGGTATCGAACACGTCTACGAATCCCCCTTGAGCTTTGTTGAGAGCCGTAAACGTTACCCAAATCAGACCATTAACGTTTTGAATCCCGTACGGTGCAAAGCCTTTCGGGACTCCTGGATCGCTAAAGGACTTCAGGAAAGTGAATGTGCTGTCGAACATGTCGATCCTGCTGTTCGGACCATCATCCGCGGCGTACAAGAAAGCGTGACCAGATGCGTCGACCGCGATCGCTAAGCCTGTGTAAACAGCGCCAACGCTCGACCTGTCGCTCGAAGGCGGGAGTGTGGCATGACTAAGTCCCGTTCCGCCGTCAACCACGGGATTCCAAGCACTGATCGTGCCGTCCAGAGTAGCAAAGATGAAAACAGCCGGGCCGGACTTGCCACCTTCCGTGATCATACCAAAGACCGAAACGTAATTTGCGACCGTCCTTATTCATGGCTTATAGCTCCTGACAACCTTCCGCTTCTGAGGACGCTGGAGGTGACACTTACAGAAAGCCTTAGTGTAAGCCGCCGGAAGCGCTGATTCGTTCGCCTGTCAGCCACGCCGCATCGTCTGAGGCGAGAAAAACAATGACTGGCGCGATTTCCTCCGGCTTCCCAAATCTCGCGGCCAGCGGTGTCGCCGCTGCGCCCGCTTCTCCCGCCGCACTGCCGACAAAGCCGCTGCTGCGATTGCCCTCAGTGTCAACGAGCCCTGGCGCTACGGTATTAACCCGGATATTCCGCGGTCCCAGCTCCTTTGAAAGGGCCATTGTGAGCGTGTCTATCGCACCTTTCGTTGCCGCGTAGAGAGACGAGTTCGGCACAGGATTTTCGCTCGCGATCGAGCTGATGTTCACGATACTTCCGCCGCTCTGAGGGAAATGCTTGACGGCTTCCTGAGTCGCAAGAATCGTCCCCAGCACGTTTACGTTGAAATGGCGATGGAATCCATCTTCCGTTATGGCCTCTAAAGGTTGAAATTCAAAGACACCGGCGTTGTTAACCAGCACGTCTACAGAACCGAAGGTCTTCTTCGTTTCCTCGAACATGCGCTTTACGTCGGCCGCTTTGGAAACGTCAGCCTGAATCGCACTCGCTTTGCCGCCTTCGCGTGTTATCTGCGACACCAGGCGCTCGGCTCCTTCTTTTCCTGAGGAGTAGATGACCGCGACTGCAGCTCCTTCTGCCGCGAGCGCTTTTGCCGCTGCAGCTCCGATTCCTTTGGATGCCCCGGTTACGATTGCCACCTTGCCAGCTAATTTTTTCATCTCAATATCTCTCTCGTTCAAAATTGGGTTGATGTTGCACGGGTCCTTTACGCGATCCTTCTTTGCGCCCCAGAAGGTATTTCGTTGGTGGCTGTGGCTGATGAAACAGTCTCTCGGTATGGGGCCAGTGAAAGTCTCAATAAATCCTGTTTCAGCAGATAGAAAGAAACGGCAAGCAGGACGAAGTCTTTCATCAGGAATGCCACGTTCTCCGTCATTGCGGGAAATCCACCGGCGGACGCTGCCCAACCATTCGGGAAGAACGGAATGATCGTCGTGGTCGACACGAATGAAGCACATCCACCGAGGGCGCCAACAACTCCGGCCTTCTTATTCCAGAAACCCCAGAATAGCAGTGCGCCGAACAACCACTCCGAGACCCCCAGGAACCAGGTGGCTCCGCGGATGCCGAAAACTGGGTACATCCAGAAAATCAGAGGTCCGTTGCTGATATAGGGAATCAGCGCCTGGGCCTCATACTCGAACCACTTCTGATATCCAAAGAAGAGGAATATCAGGACCATCGAAGCCCGGAGCACGTGATAGTCGATTTCGCTGCGAAGGATCCCTAACCTGTCGCACAATTTAATGAAATAGTTCATTGGTTCGCTCCTCCTCCGAAATCATCGGATTGGAATGTTAGCCACTAACTGACTCAGTCCTTCGGACATTGTCGGATGGGTCAGGATTGCATCGCGCAACACCAGTTCGACGACAGCTATCGCGGGTCCATGCGGTAAATTTGCCAGCGATTCCGCTGCCGACAATCAAGTCGTCATACTTCTCAACGTCGGCCATTTGATTCGCCTCCCTAACCGGATATCTCGCGAGATTCGTGATGCGGAAAGTCGATTGGCACGCGCGCGACGTGGCTCATGTAGTTCTCGAAGATATTCAGCGCGACGTTCGCGACCGTCTCGACGATTTCACCGTCACTCAGGCCTACAGCTCGAGCGTGCGCGAAGTCCGCGTCGGAGAGTTCACCACGCTGAACGACGATGCTGCGCGCGAGTTTGAGGATGGCATCGGTTCTCGCATCAGCCGCGCGCGCGCGAATCGCGTCGTCGATTTCAACTCGACTCAGCCCGATTCTCGCAGCCATCGCCGTGTGCGCACTCAAGCAGTAAGCGCAAAGGTTGCTCTCTGCGATCGCCAGCGCGAGCTGCTCGCGAATTCTTTCATCGAGTGCTCCGCGGGCGAGTGCTGCGCTCAGACCCATGAGTCCCTCAAGCGCTGCAGGCGCAGTCGCAAGGACACGAAACAGATTCGGGACCATCGCGAATTTCGCTCGTATCTCCGCGAAGAGTCGCGTCACCGCGCCGGTTGCGTGATCGGGATCAACTGGCTGGATGCGATTCTGGTCTCTGGATCCGCTCATCGTCGCCTCTCGGCTGATTGCTCGGATCCAAAAACAGCTTTCGTGCCAAGCGGCGCGTTGCCGAAAAGTGCGTCAGAGCACGAAGTTTTCGGGGTGTTAGCGAAAAGCGCTGGACTACGAAAAATCGTAAAATTACGATGGTTCGCTAGGATCGTAAGAATTTGCGATCGGCGACCGCCCGCTGCAAGAGTAATGTGATTGCTCGGACGTTGACGCCATGAAACCCGTGCTCCCCGACAACGAAGCTGAGCGCTTGAACGCGCTCCGGCGCTACCAAATCCTCGACACGCCGCCGGAACCGGCCTTCGACCGTATCGTTGAGATGGCGGCGAATTTCTTTGACGTTCCGATGGCTGGCGTGAGTTTGGTGGACGAGGATCGTATTTGGTTCAAGTCGCGGCTTGGCATCGAGGCCAGTCAGACAGCGCGCGACGCTGGGCTATGTTCTACGGCGATGCTCTCGCAGGGGGTTTTTCATCTGCGGGATGCCGCTCACGACGAGCGCGCAACTGCCCATTCTCTCGTCCGCGACCTCGGCATCCGATTCTACGCAGGTGCTCCCCTTCGCACCGAGCAAGGCCTGAATCTTGGGACAGTGTGGGTGATCGGCCAGAAACCGCGTGAGCTCGCATCGGGCGAGGCAGAAATGCTCCGGGCGTTGGCGGCACTCGCGATGAATCAGATGGAACTGCGACTTTACGCGGAGAAGGTCGCCCGCCTGGAGCAAGATCAGCGAATGATCAGCACGCAACTCCGTGAAGCGAACGAACGACTACGCCAGAGCGAGGAACGATTCCGCGATTATTTTGAGGAGGCACCGATTGCTTACGTTATTAGTAGTGAGGCGGGGATTATCGGGGCGAATCGTACGGCGGCACAGATCCTCGGGGTCAAGCCCGAGGAGACGGCAGGTTCTTATTGGCGCTCCCTTTTCCACGACAATCCGGACGCCCAACGCCGTCTTCGCGAAGTCTTAAAGCTGATCGAAAGCGGGAAAGAAGCATGCGGTGACCAGCTCGAGTTACGTCGAAAGCAAGACGGTCGTCCGATATGGGTTCGGTGGTGGTCGAAGAGCGAAGCAGGCAAGTACGCGCGGATCATGTTCATCGACATCACCGAGCAAGTCCTGATGGAGCAGGAGAAGGCGCGGCTCGAGGCCCAAAACGCTTACCTGCTCGATGAAATTCGCACCGAACAGAATTTCGGCGATATCATCGGGGGAAGTTCCGGACTTAGAAAGGTGATGCAGCAGGTTAAACTCGTTGCGCCGACCGATGCTACCGTCCTCATCACCGGAGAAAGCGGTACGGGAAAGGAGCTCGTCGCGCGGGCCATCCACGAGCAAAGCGCGCGACGCGAACGCCCTCTGATCAAACTGAATTGCAGCGCGGTGCCTGAAGGTCTTTTCGAGAGCGAGTTCTTTGGGCACGTAAAAGGGTCGTTTACAGGCGCACTCAAGGACAAGCCGGGCCGTTTTGAACTGGCCGATGGCGGTACGTTATTCCTCGATGAAATCGGCGAAGTGCCGCTCGCGATGCAAGCCAAGCTGCTCCGCGTGTTGCAGGAACAGGAGCTTGAACGGGTCGGCGATACCCGCACGCGCAAGGTCAATGTACGGGTCATCGCCGCATCCAATCGGAAGTTAAAGAAGGAGGTCGACGAGGGTCGCTTTCGCCAGGACCTCTTCTACCGGCTCAGCGTTTTCCCGATCGAGATCCCGCCGCTCAGAGAGCGCCGCGAAGACATAGCTCCCCTTGTCGCTAATTTCATCCGCCAAAGCGCGCGCCGAATGAATCGTCCTGAGCCCCAGCTCAGCAAGGCGGCACTAGATCGACTCGGCTCGTACGACTGGCCGGGTAATGTGCGTGAACTTCAAAACACGGTCGAGCGCGCCATCATCCTGTGGCGGGAGGGTCCGCTCACCTTCGATCTACCCGCTTCGCCGGCACGCCAAAATACTGAGCAGCAGCCCAAATCAGCCGTGGACGCCGCGCTCTTTACCCGTGACGAATTAAAGCGACAGGAGCGCGAGACGATTATAAACGCCCTGAAGCAGACCAACGGAAAGGTCTCTGGACCAGGCGGTGCAGCGGAATTGCTGGCGATGAAGCCCTCGACATTGGCGTCGCGCATCTCTTCCCTGGGCATCACTCGCAGGACGTTTAGCTGAGACCTTTCGCTCTTTACAAAGGAACACCTTTCACTACTCTCGCGCGACTTTCAGTCAGTGTCATGTCTTCTCGGAGCTCGACGAATTTCGGGTGACGCAGGTGTGCGTCTGCAGTCCACTTAAGGAACTCAATTGCGGCGACTAGTTGCGGCTCCAGCCAGCGGCACTTCTTCATCGCCACAGATCGGCCTCATCGATAGCGTAATGTGGCAGGGCGCTTACTCGGCGATTCGCTTCGAGTGTCCGATCCAGTAGCGATCCTTGATTAGCCGCTTATAGAGCTTGCCGGTCGGATGACGCGGCAGCTCCGCATCGAAATCAATTGTCCGCGGACACTTGATCGCGGACAGGTGCGCGCGGCAGAAACCGATCAGCTCGGCCTCGAGAGCCGGCCCGGCCTGCTTGATATCCACCGGCTGCACGACGGCTTTGACTTCCTCGCCAAAATCCTCGTTGGGCACGCCGAACACTGCGACGTCGTCGACCTTCGGATGCGTCGCGAGCAGGTTCTCCGCCTCTTGCGGATAGATGTTCACGCCGCCGCTGATGATCATGTTGGCCTTGCGATCGGTCAGGTAGAGATAGCCGTCGCGATCGAGATAGCCGATATCGCCGAGCGTCGACCATCCCTTGTCGTTGCGTGAGCTTTTCGTTTTTTCCGGATCGTTGTGGTATTCGAACACCTCGCCGCCTTCGAAAAAGATCGTCCCCGCTTCGCCAGTGGCAAGCTCGACTCCGTCGTCGCCGACGATATGCACCTTTCCGACCAGGGGCTTGCCGACCGAGCCCTTATGCAGCAGCCACTCCGCGCTGTCGATCGCGCAAAACCCGTTGCCTTCGGTCCCCGCATAATATTCGTAAATTTTCGGCCCCCACCATTCGATCATCTGTTCCTTGATCGCGATTGGACACGGCGCGGACGCGTGGATGACCACCTTCAAGCTCGAATGATTGTACTTGCGGCGCGTCGGCTCCGGCAGCTTCAGCATCCGGATGAACATCGTCGGCACCACCTGCGTATGCGTCACCCGGTACTTCTCGATAAGCGCGAGCGACTGTTCCGCGTCGAAGTGCTCCATGACGATCACGGTGCCGCCAATCCGATGCACCGCCATCGTGAATTGCAGCGGCGCCGCGTGATACATCGGCGCCGGCGAGAGATAAATCATCTCGGGAGTCGCCTGGTAAATCCCGGCCAGCAGCATGCCGATCGGATTCGGCGCGCCGAACGGTTGTCCGCTCAGCCGATGCTTCACGCCCTTGGGCCTACCTGTAGTGCCCGACGAGTAGAGCATCGCGGCGCCTTCGGTCTCGTCGGCAATCGGAGTCGGCGGCTGCGCGCTAACCGCGTCCTCCCAGGATTCATAATTCGCGATCGTGCCGTCCATCATGTAGCGCTTGATGGTGCGCGGAATCATCTCTGCCGCGTCCATCTGGCTTGCGACGTCGGCCATCGCGTGCGTCGTGATGAAAACTTTCGCGCCGGAGTCATTTACGATGTAGGCGACTTCCTCCGCCGTCAAGCGTGAGCTGATCGCGGTGTAGTAGAGTCCGGAACGCTGCGCCGCCCAGAGAACCTGGTGATAGCGGGGATGATTCTCGGCGAACAATGCGATTGTGTCGCCCGGCTTGAGTCCAAGCGAACGCAATAGATTCGCGGCGCGATTCGACTCATCGTCGAGCTCGCGATAAGTGACAACCTTGCCGGTCGCCGCCATGATGTAAGCGGCCTTGTCAGGATTGCTCTTGGCGTGAATTCCGGGATGCATCAGTTGTCGAATCCCGGCTCTGGCCGTTGAATTGGGAAATAGTCATCGCATTGGCTCACCTACCACGAATCGATGTCATCGGGAAGGAGAACCGATTCGCCGCCCGCCTGCCATTTGATTTTGATCAGTCGGCGGCCCGCACAACAATCGGTTATCGGCCGAAAGCTGACCTCCGCCGCGCAGACCTCAAGCGGCCTCCGAATTTCTGCCTCTATCGACGTTTCCGGAACCTGCGGGCGGAGCCGCGATCGCAACCATTCAACAGGTCTCGCGAATCGGGCGATTTTCTGAGCGGCATTTGGACCAGCTAGCTCGATAACGAAGTGGCCAAGCGCTGCGTTTACGTGCCGGAAGCCGAAATTCCGAAAGAACATCTGCGCGTTATCGATGAGGATCACCAGGTTCATGATTTTCAAATCACCTATCTTACCCGATTCAGTTTGAGCGAGGTCTCCGTTAGCGTCCGAGCGGTCTCGCAAATCGCGACTACTTTGGCCGTTCGCGAATCAATCTTCTCGTTGTCTTCGATGCTGATGTTCATTTTTCTACCGCTAGTCCTTGTATATACAAGACTCGGACCATATCAATCGGGTGGCATCCAGATTGCTCACACAGATTAGGCAATCAACATGAAAAATCCGCAGGATAAGACCCAGATGACGCCATGCGACAGCCCTTTGCCCGAGCTCGAGGTTCCGATGATCAATACGATGGTGATGTGTTTGGGAAGCGAACACCGAAAGTTGAACGAACTGATCATGCAATTGGCGTGCGCTGCCACGAGGCTTGCCAACGATCCCGGCGCAGTTACAGCAAATGAACGGGCTCTCCAGGTGAGGGATGAGATACAGCACGCTCTACGGCCGCATCTTCAAATCGAAGACGGGCTGCTCTCCTGGGGCAAGGAGCATCACGCAATTTCAGGCGCACTGCTCGATATCGTGAAGAACGAACGTCTGGAGATGCGCGAGTCGATGGCCGCTCTGCGCGCGTTGTCGTCTGGCGTAGATCACGAACCGCAAACGGCTGAAGACCGTAGCGGCTTCGCACAGACGTTGCTGGCTTTGGCCCGGACGCTCGACTCGCACGTCGAGCGCTACGATGCGGAGGTCCTTCCCTCGATCCTCCGCGGGTTGTCCCACCATTAGCGCGGCGAGCTGAGCAAAACGCCGATGACAGTACAAACTACGATCGACACGCAGATTATTTCCCGTTCGCGCAAATCGTTCGCCGAGGTGATCGCGAAAATCGAATCTCTCGTGAGCAAAAGCGACCAATCTATTTTTGAACGCACCCTCGCGGCCCAAACGGCTCAGGAACGGATCGAGGCGATCGAAGCGTTGAAGCGCCGAAGCGGCTTCATGGTATTGAACTTCGCCAACCTCGACGATCGTTTGTGGTCGCCACTGCTGCCAAGTGCCCGTCTGTACGTATTACTCAATCCATTGATCTCTTTTCGCATGATGGAAATCGCACCCGCTGCAGGACTGTACCTGCCCGTGAGAGTTCTGGTGTACGAGGGCAGCGACGGAGAGACCTGCATCGTCTGCGACCGGCCATCGGCTCAACTGGGAGAGATGGCGCAAAATGCCACGGCGCGAACGGTTGCGGAAACGCTCGACGCTGCTTTAGAAGAGCTTGTGGAGCGTTGTGTGCTGATGGAGAGTTAGATTTAAATGCCGCACCGACAACAAGTCCGAAGCGGCGAAGCAGCGGAAAATCGATCTCAAGGAGTAAAGACATGCGAGAAGCGGTCATCGTATCTACAGCCAGGACGCCGATAGGCAAAGCCTACCGCGGCGCTTTTAATGACACGGATTCGCCGTCGATGGCCGCTCCGGTAATTCGGGAAGCGGTGAAGCGCGCGCGGGTCGAGCCCGCCGAAATCGACGACCTGATCATGGGCGCCGCACTGCAGCAGGGGACGCAGGGCTTCAACGTCGCGCGTCAATGCGTCGTCGCCGCGGGGCTGCCGATTAGCGTCGCGGGCCAGACCGTCGATCGGCAGTGCTCTTCAGGCTTGATGAGTATCTCGATGGGCGCCAAGCAGATCATTGCCGACGGGATGCAGACGGTCGTCGCCGGCGGCCTCGAATCGATCAGCCTGGTGCAGAACGCGCATATGAACGCGTACCGGCAGGCTGATCCGATCGTGCTCAAACGCGCGCCCGCGATTTACATGGCGATGATCGACACCGCTGAGGTGGTTTCGAAGCGCTACAAGATCTCGCGCGAGGCGCAGGACGAATACTCGTACAAGAGCCAGCAGCGCACCTTCGCCGCCCAGGAAGCCGGCCGCTTCAACGACGAAATCATCACGACCACTGTGACCAAACGCTTCGACGACAAGAAAACTGGCGAGACCACAAAGCAACAGGTCACTCTCGAGCGCGACGAATGCAATCGGCCCGGAACCACTTTGGACGGACTCGCTTCCCTTCCGCCGGTGAAAGGCCCGGGCGGATTTATCACCGCCGGCAACGCGAGCCAACTTTCTGACGGGGCCTCGGCCTGTGTTCTGATGGAACGCAAACAGGCCGAGCAGCGCGGGCTACATCCGCTGGGAATTTACCGCGGGATGGCGGTCGCCGGAGTCGAGCCCGACGAGATGGGAATCGGACCGATATTCGCGGTGCCCAAGCTGCTGGAACGCAACGGGCTC
This sequence comes from uncultured delta proteobacterium, assembly GCA_963733715.1. Taxonomy (GTDB): domain Bacteria; phylum Desulfobacterota; class Binatia; order Binatales; family Binataceae; genus Binatus. The sequence goes on along the minus strand of CAVTEN010000020.1, from coordinate 79,684 downwards.
AAAGTCGGCGACATCGGCCTGTGGGAACTCAATGAAGCCTTCGCATGCCAGGTCATCTATTGCCGCGACCAGCTCGGCATTCCCGATGAGCTTCTAAACGTCAACGGCGGCGCGATTTCGATTGGACATCCTTATGGGATGAGCGGCTCACGCATGGTCGGGCACGCGTTGATCGAAGGCAAGCGGCGCAAAGTCAAATATGTCGTCATAACCATGTGCGTTGGCGGCGGTATGGGCGCGGCCGGGTTGTTCGAAGTCGCCTGAACCATTTTCCAAGTCGGCGCTGGATAAGTAGCGGCGCACACCGGCCGCATGGGAAATCGAAAATCGTTGCGGGGTGTTCCCATGGTTTACCTGCAATATTCAATCAAACTGCGGGCTGGCAGGCTGCAGGATTTTGTTTCGCAACTCAATAGCTTGACACCGGTGGTGGCCAAACACGGTTGGAAGCTGCTGGGAAGTTACGCCACCGTCGTAGGCCGCTTGAACACGGTGATCGATTTTTGGGAACTACCGAACGAGGCAGCAATTCAAGCGGCGATGTCTGATTCGGAAGTGGCGAAACTCGCCTCGCGCTTTGGCGAGATAATCGAAGACCAGACCATGACCCTGCTCAACAAATTGCCGATTTCCTAATCGTCTCCTGAACCATTTTCTAAATCGGCTCTAGATGAGTATCTGATCTTTTTTTTGGTCCGACTCTTGTATATGCAACGACTCATAGCAGAGAAATGAGTAGTGCCATTGATATTTCTGGTGAAGGCCGATTCGCGAACGGCCAAAGCGGTCGCGATTTGCGAGTCGGCTCGCACGCCAGAGAACTGGAAACTCAACTCATGGAAGTGATCGACAGTAGCGGCAACTTCTTTCAGTGGGGCGGGCCGCCGTGCCCGCCTCCTCGTCAACAGTTCAACGCGAGAGATAGCAAACAATCAACGGAGGTCATTTGAAGATGGGAGCCAGCGGCGCGAATCAATGGAAAATTGGCGACGTTAAGATCACTCGGGTGGTCGAGTCGGAAGGACCTTGGGACGGTTCATTTATTTTGCCCAACGGAACCGCGGAGAACGTCCAGAAGGAAGGTGACTGGCTATACCCGGTCTTCTCCGACCAAGACGGCAAGCTCCGCATGGCCATCCAGGCGCTGGTGATAGAATCACAGGGCAAGCGCATCATCGTCGATACCTGCATCGGCAACGACAAGGTGCGTTCGATGCCCGAATGGAACAAGCTGCAATTGCCCTTCCTGCAGGACCTGCAGAAGATCGGATGTTCCCGCGAATCGATCGATCGCGTCATTTGCACCCATCTTCATATCGACCATGTCGGCTGGAACACCATGCTCAAGAACGGCAAGTGGGTGCCGACGTTCCCCTTCGCCAAATACCTGATCGGTGGCACCGAATGGGATTTCTTTTCGCGCGCAGCCGACCCATTCCTAAAGGACCCGGTCGACGACTCGGTTCGTCCGGTGATGGCCGAGGGGATGTCGGAACTGGTCGATGACGGGTACCGGATCACCGATGAAGTCTGGCTCGAATCGACGCCCGGTCACACCCCCGGTCATTTTGCAGTGCGCATCTCGTCCAAGGGTCAGGACGGGGTCATCACCGGTGACCTGATGCATCATCCGATTCAATGCCGTTATCCAGAGTGGGATGACAATTTCGACACCGACGGACCGATGGCGAAGAAGACACGGCGGGCCTTCTGCGAGCGTTACGCCGACTCGGGCGTGCTGGTGTTCGGGACGCATTTCGCGCTGCCGTCGCCAGGCAAAATCTCGAAGAAGGACGACTCCTTCCGCTTTTCGCTGGCCGGATAAGAAAGACACCCAGCGGCGACACGACGCGCGCGGAGACGCTTGCTGATCAATCACAGCGGCCGGCGAGCGGGAACAGGTAATTGATATGCGTGCAATGAGGGCAGAAGAATTCAGCGGTTATAAAAGGCTGAAGCTGGTGGACCTTCCTAAGCCAGCAGGCACGAACGGAAAGGTACTGTTGCGGATCACCGCCGCCGGCGTCACGCCCCTGGACCATACCATTCTCTCAGGCCAATACCCCCGCGCGAAGGCGCCGCTGGTGTTGGGTGGCGAAGGGGCGGCCGTGGTTGAGGAGGGAGGTGGATCGGAATTTCCGGTCGGTTCACGCGTGATGTTTACGGGGCCGTACGGCGTTTCGGAGGATGGCGCCTACGGTGAATGGCTTGCGGTACGGAAGGAGCACATTTGCCTGGTACCGGAAGCCATCGACGACGTGACCGCCGCGGGTGTTCCAGTCGCGTATCTCACTGCGCACATCTCTCTCACCCTCGCTGGTTTTCAGCCCGGCAAAACCGTGCTGGCGCCGGCGATCGGAGGCTCAGTCGGCAATGCGGTGACGCAACTGGCGCGGGCCTTAGGTGCGAAACACGCCATCTCAAGCACCACCAACCATAACAAGGCTGGGCAGGCAAAGGCGCTCGGATTCGACGAGGTCATTGATCTTTCACGCGAGAAGCTGGGCGATGGGGTGCGACGTATCACCGGCGGTCGTGGCGCAGACATCGTGATAGACAGCATCGCGGGTGACGTCCTGGGCGAGGCGCTGGGAGTGCTTGCACCGAACGGGAGTCTTACGACACTCGGTTATTCGGCTGGCCGCAGGGCAAGCATTGACGTCACAGATCTGATCTGGAAACGAGCCACCATCAAGAGCTTCTCCCTGTTTGCTCAGCCACAGGCGGCTTGGGAAGAAGCCTGGCATACGATCGTGCTGCTGCTTAAGTCCGGCGCTATCAAGCCGATTGTGGCAAAGACCTTCCCGCTGGCGGAAGCGGCCGACGCTCTGCATTACCTTATCGAGGACCGTCCCTTCGGCATGGTCGTTCTCACAATCTGACCGCCTTTCGACACAACGTTTCCTGTATAGACAATTTCGCTTTCGCGAATGATAAGAGGGTCAAGATGATTCATGAGCTACGAGTCTTGCATTGCGTTCCCGGCCGCCTGCCAGCTCTGCTGAAACGTTTTGAGAATGATACGCTACGACTGTTCGAGAAGCATGGAATCAAGCAGCTTGGGTTCTGGACTGTCGCGATCGGAGAGTCGAACAACGATCTGTTCCTGATTCTGCAATGGGAATCTTTGGCTGAGCGCGAACAGAAGTTTGGAGCTTTCCTGAAGGATCCGGAATGGCTGGACGTCCGGAGGAAAAGCGAGGAACACGGTCCCCTCGAAGCAACCATTACCAACACGATCCTGGTGCCGACTGCATTCTCGATGACCCGTTAGAACCGTTTTCACCCGCGCTGGCACATATACTGTCTCCGCTCAGACAAACATGAGCGAACTTGCTGGCGGGTGCGTTGAAGTCTGTCCTTTCGCAAGAAATCCCTGGGTAACCTGGCTTGGACTTCATCCTCTCTCCCCGACGGAGAGGGGATGAGCGCCGCGCGAGTTATGCAAAGGTCCCTTTCGCAAGCCGACCTGAATTTTTTTGGCTCAACTCTTGTATATACAAGGACTAGCGGCAGAAAAATGAATAACTTCTTTGAAAATAACGACGACCAATTCGCGAACGGCCAAGTCAGTTGCGATTTGCGAGGTAACTCGGACGCTGCGGAATCAGAGACTCAGCTCGATGCGGTGAATGTCGGAAAGGGCCCGGATGCGGCGCCGGAAGAATTTCCCGCTCCAATCGGCAAGCTTCTGGGTCTGACGATCACAAGTCGCGGCGCCGGTCGAGCCACAGTCGAATTCGAAGCCAGCGGGCGATACGCGAATCCGATGGGGACACTTCATGGCGGAGTGCTCTGCGATCTGGCAGATGCCGCGATGGGCGTTGCCTACCTCAGCACCCTCGCCGAAGGCGAGACGGCCACCACCATCGAATTGAAAATCAACTTTCTACGGCCAGTCTGGAACGCAAAGCTTCGAGCTGAAGCGAGAGTAGTTCGTGCCGGCAAAGTCGTGGGCCTCATCGAATGCGACATCCTTGACGAGCGGCAGCGGCTGGTCGCGCGTGCCTCCAGCACCTGTATGACTCTTCAGGGACGGCTCGCCGAAGGACGCCAGGTAACACGGAATCAACTCGAACTGAGGTTCGGCCAATCCAAAGAAAACCGCGAGCGCGAGCGAATGCAATTTGCTGAGAAGCAATTGTAAGAATCCGATGACACTAAAGCACAGGAGGCGACGATATGATCGCAATTAGTCCTGAATACTTTAAGCGGTTAGTAAACGCGGCAAACACGCAAGTCGTCGGTGCGGACATCCCGCCAGTCAAAAGCGTCTTCGACCTCAAAAGCGGGGTGCGAGCCAAGCTGGTCGATCGCAGCGGTTCGATGGTGATCGTCGAGGTCGAAGATTACCGCTCCGATTGGATCGAATGGCGCGAGGTCAAAGCCAGGATCGCGGAAAAGTGAGAACTAACTCACAAGCTGCCGCCATGAAATTGTTGGCCTAGCTTCAATCATCAAGGAGTAACGACTGTGGGCAAATTACAGGGAAAAGTGGCGGTCATTACTGGTGGCACCACCGGGATAGGGTTAGCTGCAGCGAAGCTCTTCGTCGAAGAAGGGGCCTACGTCTTCATCACGGGCCGGCGTCAGAAAGAGCTCGACGCGGCGGTAAAGGCGATCCGCAGCAACGTTACTGGCGTTCAGGGAGACGTCTCCAAGTTGGCCGACCTTGATCGTCTTTATGAGGCCGTCAAAGCAAAGGGGAAACTTGACATCGTTTTCGCCAATGCCGGCGTTGCGGAATTTGTTCCTCTCGACAAAATCACTGAGGAGCATTTCGACAAACTTTTCGACATCAACGTCAAGGGAACGCTGTTCACCGTGCAGAAAGCCTTGCCGCTGTTGAAGGATGGTGGCTCGATCGTCCTTAACGGCTCCGTCGCAGGGGTCAAAGGTACTCCGGCCTTCGGTGTCTACGGCGCGACGAAGGCCGCGCTGCGTTCCTTCGTGCGGACCTGGACCTCGGATCTCAAGGATCGTCACATTCGCTCAAATGTCGTTAGCCCCGGTCCGACCGACACCCCGATTGTCGATGGACTACCTGCAGAGGCTCTTGCGCGGATTGTGTCCGCCATTCCGATGGGCCGCATGGGGGAATCCGATGAGATCGCCAAGGCTGCGCTATTTCTGGCGTCGGATGACTCGAGTTTTGTCACGGGCATCGAACTCTTCGTTGATGGCGGCAGAGCGCAAATCTGATCGTAGAGCCACTGCGCTGCCTCGCTACTTGAGCGAGCTTCATGAACCCGCTCATAACAAAAGCATCCAACGTCGATTTGTAAGAGAGGAAGAACAATGAGCGATTCAAATGCAGAGAAGAATAAGGCTCTTGTCCTGCAAGCATTCGATACGCTTTTCAATAAGCGCGACTATACAACCGCTGAGCGATTTTGGTCGCCCAACTATATCCAGCACAGTGCTCACATCCCGCCGGGACGTGAGGGTCTTTTCAATCTGATAAAAAGCGCACCGCCAGCCTTGCGATACGAACACCACGTGATCCTCGCTGACAGGGAATTTGTGATCGTCCACGGTCGCTTTTCGGGCCTTGGACCGCCGCGCAGTTGGATCGCGGCCGACATCGTTCGCATCGCCGACGGCGTACTCGCGGAGCACTGGGACGTCATTGAGGATGAAGCGACCAGGGAAGAATCTCAAAGCGGGTTGCCGATGTTCGGTGCAAAATTTCCTGCGTAGCTAAGGAGCAAAAGGAGAGCAGAAATGAAAGTTCCTTATGATGTTGTACTGCCCCAAGTCAGTGTTCTGGGTTCCACCATGGCCTACCGGGAAGCGGGAAACCCGAACGCGCCGATCGCGCTTTTTCTGCACGGGAACCCGACCTCGTCGTACCTATGGCGGAATGTCATTCCCCTGGTTGCACCGACAGCGCATTGCATCGCACCGGATCTCATCGGGTTCGGCCAATCGGGAAAACCAGACATCGAGTATCGGTTTGCCGATCATGTTCGGTACCTCGATGCGTTCCTCGCTAAGGCTGGAATCTCATCAGCATTCGTCGTAGCGCACGACTGGGGAACCGCGCTGGCATTTCACCTGGCGGCCCGCAGGCCGGAGTTTATCCGTGGGCTTGCTTTTATGGAGTTCCTCCGGCCCTTGCCTACGTGGGATGATTTTCCTGCGTCTGTACGCGAGACCTTCCAGAAGTTCAGGACGCCCGGAGTGGGCGAAAAGATGATTCTTGAAGGCAATGCATTCGTGGAGGGGGTTCTTCCCGGGGCAATCGCACGAAAACTGACGGATGAGGAAATGTCGGTCTACAGAGCACCGTTTCCTACTCCCGAGTCGCGGCGACCCACTTGGCGTTTCCCGAATGAGTTGCCAATCGCTGGAGAACCCGCGGATGTGCATTCAATCTTAGAGAAAGCACATCTTGCTCTAGCGCACTCGTCTTACCCGAAGCTACTTTTCGCAGGAAATCCAGGCGGTCTGGTATCGCCGACCTTCGCTGAGAGCTTTGCGAAGGGGCTTAAGAACTGCAGAGTTGTGCAGCTTGGCTCTGGCATTCACTACTTGCAGGAGGATAATGCCGAGGTCATCGGCACCACTGTCAATGAGTGGCTAATCGACTTGGGAATTGGTTCGAGCCCGAAACACAAGGTGGCATCATAAGCATTTCCTCTGATGCGTGGCTGAGCGAGTACGACGAAAATGGAAAGCCTGACGACTCTGCTGTTCGAAGTTAGCGAGCATGTTGCTTACATCACATTGAACCGGCCTACAAAGGCCAATGCGGTGAGCCTGGAGTTAGCTCAGGAACTCGAAGAAGTCGTGCGCGAATGTGACGAAGGCGAGAGTGTGCGTGCCGTTTTGCTGACCGGTGCCGGACGGATTTTCTGCGGCGGCGGCGATAAGTCCTTGGTGCCGCAAGAGCCAAGTCGTCGGTCCATCCATCTCAAGCGCGTGAACCGCTTCCTCCACAGCGCTATCCAGTGCTTCGCCAGGATGCGCGCACCAGTCGTAGTGGCGGTGAACGGCCCGGCCGCCGGGTACGGAATGAGCCTGGCATGCGCCGGCGACATTGTCCTTGCGAACGAGTCCGCACGTTTCACGATGGACTACTCGCGAGTCGGCTTAACCCCCGGCGCCTCCTCAACTTACTATCTGCCGCGAATCATAGGACTCCGCCGTACGATGGAACTGGCGTTGACCAATCGAACTCTAACGGCGCGCGAAGCCGAAGCGATTGGTCTGGTCACGCGGGTAGTGCCAGATGATCAACTGATCGCGCACGCGGAATCGATGGCCAATGAATTGGCCCACGGCCCCACACGCGCTTACGGAGGGGTGAAACGTCTGCTGTACGGCACGGCCACCAATCCGCTCTACGAGCAGATGGAACTCGAGAACGAATCGATCGCGGAGATGGCGCGCAGCGCAGATGCGCAGGAAGGCCTCAACGCGTTTCTGGCCAGGCGCCCCCCGCAATTCAGCGGCCGCTAGGCGCCACCCGACTCAGCGACCCGACGGCTGGCCTAAAACGAAAGACCAGCGCCCCGGCGAACCGTATCGCCATGGCCGATGATCTCCTGAAGCACCTCGGTGCCTCAGCTATGAGAGTTTTGGATTGAGGAAAACGTATAGCGCAGCAATCCTTCCGTCGCGGACAATGATTACGTCCAGCCCGGTGTAATCGGGAGCTTCGCCTTTTGGACCAGAGCCCCAGGCGAGAATTCCAGCGTTGTGAACAGCTTGGGCCTCTCCATGAGGCGTGTAGACAAAATTCGGGTGGGTCGCGCGGAGGTCACCAGCAAACTTGTCCAGAGCGTCGCGTCCGACGAAGACGGCTGGCTGCACATAGAGTACGCAATCGTCAGTGTAAAACTCGTCTATTGCCGCACGACGACGGGCGTCATCGCCCTCGCCGAAGACCTCCTGCAGGTTCCGATAAAGAAGCTCAATAATTCGCTCGGTCATCGCCACGTTCCTACATTGTTCCAACCTGAATTGATCCCGCTCGCTCGGTTGTCAGACAAGATTCGTCCGACTACCCGACATGACATTCGCGTCTATCGTACCAGCAACGTTGTCTATGCCACATGCCACTAGCAGTTCTCAAATTGTAATCGTCATGCGTTAAGTGAGTGGCTCCCAGCCCTGGAGCGGGCTAACCTTGCGGGTCTACCACATCGGCGGTACTTTTGCGTAATGCGACCCCTTCGGTATTCCATCAATGTCACATTGGACGGGTGCTGCGATCATCGTGAAATATTCGCGGACGAAGACTTACATCGTCACGCGGTGGAAAACCTCGACCAGGCCGATGCTCTCCTCTTTGGCCGGGTGACTTACGAAATGATGGAGGCAGCGTGGCGGCCGCCGGCGCGGACAGGAGCGAGGCCTGATTGGATGGAACCCTTCGCCCGGACGATCGACGTGGCAAAGAAGTACGTCGTGTCGAGCACTCTGGACCGGGTCGATTTGAACGCGGAGCTAGTGCGCGGGGATCCAGGGACGGCCGTTCAGCAGCTCAAGCGGGAGTCGGGTAAGGGACTGTTCGTGGGAGGCGTAAAGCTCCCGCTCGCGTTGGCGGAGCTGGGATTGATCGATGAGTACGAGTTCGTGGTGCACCCCAGGCTAGCGGGCCACGGGCCGACGTTGTTCGCGGGGCTATCGAAGCGTATCGACTTGAGGCTCGTGAGCCGGCTGGAGTTCGGCTCGGGGGCGGTGGCGATGCGGTATGAACCAAGAAGGTAGCCATTGGGCTGGTTAGGACGAGTCGGCCGCATCATGGAGCAAATGAAGCTCCGCCACGCTGCTGCGCTTGCGCTTGTGGGCTGGTGTCTCATGGTCGTTCCTGCAACGACTAATGCTCAAGCATCTCCCACCTCCACGCCATCAAGGGAAGCGGCGCATGTCTGGCCTACCGTGTCTCAGGCTCAAGCGGGGGCCGTGGATCCGGACGCCGTCGTTCTGGAAGCGAGGGAAGCATATCGCCGATCGGAAGCCGCCATCGCCGCAAACCAGTGGGTACTAAAGGTGCCGCACGTTACAGGTATGAGCCCGGCCTACTTCCTGGATACGAGCGCCGCACCCAAGAGGGTCATTAAGGGAGGAATCCGCGTCTGGGTCTTCAAACCAAACAACGTCCGCGAGGTTGAACGTAAAGTACCATCGCAATTGGATGGTGTCCGAGTGGTGGTCGAGGTCGTGGTCTGGTGTCTAAGTGTTTCAGAAGGAACAGACTGCCCTAAAGATTCTCCGTGCGTCATTGCGGGGAGGGGGAGGCTCACAGTTGTGAGAAGGAATTTAAGACGAAAGCCCGATGTGAATCAGGCGCGGCTAAGTACGTGAAGGATTGGTACGTAGACGCAGACAAAAACGGCGATGTAGTGATCGTCTCGCCGGAAGCGCATTGCTGGGAAGTCATCAATCCCATAAAGTCGCACTGGGATCCGATTACTGAGAAAGCCGTGCCGGACAACCAGTAGGACACTCGCGATATCGAACCAAGACATTCGCCCTATCTGCGTGAGCGGCGTCAGAAAGTGGGCATCGTGCCGCCGTCGAGAATGTAATCTACGCCGATAACGAATCCAGCTCGATCTGAAGCGAGGAAACATGCTAACTCAGCCACCTCCTCGGGCGTGCCTGGCCGCCCGACGGGAATGCCTCCCAGCATGTCCATGATCTGTTGGCGGGCAGCCTCCTCGCTGATACCGGTGCCCTTTGAGATGTCCATGATCATTCCATGGGCGCCTGAGGTTTCGATGAAACCAGGTGAGATCATCGTGACGCGCACGCCGTTTTTCGCCACTCCCCTTGCGAGACCTTTACTGTAGGTGCTTAGGGCGCCCTTGGCCGATGCGTAGGCCAAGGTCGAATTGGAGAATGGCATACGATGGGCGATCGAGGAGATATGGATAACGACCCCCGACCTGCGTTCGATCATGCCGGGAATGAAGATGCGGTCGAGGCGAACGGCCGCCAGCAGGTTGAGCTCAAGTGTCTCCTGCCAATCTTCGTCCGAGAGCACTTCGAACCCGCCGGGCTTGGTTTCAGTTCCGCCCACATTATTGACGAGAACGTCGAGCCCGCCCCACTCCTGGCGAATGCGATCGGCCACCGAGTGCACGCCGGAAGCGGTGGCAAGATCCGCCTGCACAAAGAGATTGGCAGTCTGGTCATGGAGTGATGGAGAGCGCGCGGTGGTGGCGACAAGGGCGCCGCCTAGTTGAAACCGTCGTACGATCGCCTCTCCCACTCCCTTGGTGCCACCCGTCACCAGAACGCGTTTACCTTTGAACTCGTCGCCAGATACAGAAAAGGGATAGCTGTTCGTCATGATCGATTCTCCAAATTCAGGTCGGGCTCTGGATCAACTGCCTAAGCACTTGTCTCAGGTCCGGGGGTTTGTAGAACGGATGTCGCCGGTAAATCTCGGCGCATTTATCGTCCAGGGTCTTGAGGGTCTCAAACACCTTCGGCGCGGCCTCCCGGACCTCACTCATTCGGCCTCGGGAGAACAGAAGGTTGTCCGGATCGACCCAACCCTCCTGGATGAAGCCGCGGGTCTTCCTGGCACATCGGCATGGGTTGGATTTGTTTACCAGTCCGCACTTGTCGTTCATGAAGTTGCGCAAGTCGCGACGAGCACGGGTCAACCGCTGACGAAAATTCTCCGCGGTGATTTCCAACAGATCGGCGCCGACAGTATCGCTTACGCCGAAGATCGCGCCGAGGATGTAAGTCAAACGCTGCTCGCGATCGAGGCAAAGCAACATACCTGAGGTGCAGGCAAGCATAACTTCAGTCACGAGCAGGTTGGTGTCAGGTGATGCACCTTTCGGATCCGGCAGCTCCAGCTCAATGTCAGGCGTGTTGTCGAGCGCATCGCCGTAGGCTGAAAAGGTTGTTACTTTCAGCTCTTCTCGCCCACGCTTCACGTTGAGCAGGTGATTGAACACGACCCGGTAGAGCCAGGTGCGGAAGCTGCTCCGCCCCTCGAACGAAGAGAGCCGGGTCAGCACTTTGACGAGGATCTCCTGGGTTGCGTCCTCGGCATCCTGAGGATGGTAGAGCATGCGGAGTGCAATGTTGTAGATCCACCCTTGATGGCGCTCGATTAGATGTTCGAGTGCCTCGCGGTCGCCCGAGCGGGTGCGCATCACGAGAGCTTGATCCTCGTGATCGGTGGGTGCGTTGTCGGCTAAAGGGTTATTCATGCTCATCACACACCTCTTTGCGGTCCGCATGCTCTCTTTCCGTATGCTCTCTTGGCTCCTTCAGGGCGTATGAGGCATGTGCGAAAAGTGGCAGCTTACAATCTTCCACTGCGTGCCCTGTTTGACAAAGACCAAGGTGGTTCGGCCATCGGCGGCTATCGGCTTGCCGTCCTTGGTGGCACCCCTGAACATGTCGTAAGCATTCACTATCCCCACAATATCGTTGTACACGCGGCAGGATGGCTGCCGAAAGCCGAAGCTGGTTGAGGCGATACCCTCAAAAGCCTCGTTGAGAAACTTGGCAAAAAGAGGCTTGCCGTCGAACCGATAGGGAACGGTATCAAACACCTCGACGTCGTCTGAGAGCATGTCGAGCACGGTTTTGATATCGCGCCGGTCGAAGGCGTCGGCAAATTTTTGCGCCAGGGCCTGAATTTCGTTGACGCTCATAGTGGTTTTCTCCTCTCTATTTAATTAGACCCGCGCCGCGACCGAGTGTGACAGATGCGCCAACGCTTCCGTCACCGAAAGCGTGGGAGGAGAGCATCGCTCGGTTAATCGTAGCCGCGTGTCAGCGTGGTGGCGGACCCGATTCGTGGAGTCGAAGAGCCTTCCGTCACCCGGCGCCAGGAGTGCTGATTCTAGGGGCCTGATCCCCAGAACGACGGGAAAGTTGCACCTGCGTGGTTCGCGTGCGTCACTCAGCCATTGCGACGCGACTCTCCGCGATCGCCAATTCAGGATCAATTCGGCTTGCTCGCGTTCCTGTTGGCAGGGTTACTGCCTCCCGGGCTGGGGCCTTGGGTTCGCAATAGCTGGCATCTTCTCGAACATCTTCATCATCATGTGCCGAGTCACGCTGGCGGGAAGGATCGCACCCATGATCCGATTCATCCGGCCGGGAATGATGATTGCCTTATTGACGGCGAGCGCATTCAGACCTTCTGTGACTGCCTGATCGACCTTCATCGCCTTGATCGGCATGGTCTTGAGATCGAGCCCGAACCTGGCGAGCACCGGCGTGTCGGTCATACCCGGCGGCAGCACGGTCACATAGACCCCGCGCGGCTTGAACTCCTCGTGGAGCGCCAGGCCAAGGCTCTGGACGTAGGCCTTGGCGCCGGCGTCATGCGCCATGAACGGCAGGCCGGTGTCAGCACCCATGGCTCCAACGAAAAGAAGGCCGCCAGTCCCGCGCTCGGCGAGCTTGCGGCCGAAATGTAGCGCGAGTTCGGCATGGGCGAGCGCGCTCAATCGCAGCGTCATGGCGAGCTCTTCGCGATCCTTGTCGATAAACCTTCCTGGATTGCCGGTGCCCGCGTTCGAGATAACGAGACCGATGTCCAGGTCGCGAGTCGCTTCGGCCAATCCTGCCATGAATCCCTCGTCCGAGAGATCGGCCACGACGACCCGATGCTTCACCCCGAAATCCCGCGCGAGCTCGTTGCCGAGTGTGTCGAGCAAGGCTTGCCGGCGGGCGACCAGCACAACGTTGATGTGGGAGGCGGCGATCTGGCGGGCGAATTCGCGACCGATACCGGACGAGGCGCCGGTGATGAGCGCCCACGGACCAAACCGCTTGCTGTCCACTCTCGCTTGCATTTCAATCGACCTCCGTGGGCGTTCTCGCGTCGCTTATGGAGCAGCGATCTCGTCGCTGCGGCGCAGTCCGCTAATCGAACAGACCTTTTACCTAGTGACCGCTACAAAAATAGCGGTGCTTGCGTGAGCTTGTCAAGAGATTTATATATCGATCGCTAGAATAACGTGACAGCATCGCCAAAACAGCGCGGCCGGCCGCGCGGGTTCGATCGCGACGAAGCACTCGATAGTGCCATCCGTCTGTTCTGGACCAGGGGCTATGAGGCTACCTCGATAAGCGATCTCACGCAGGCGATGGACATCACGCCGCCAAGCCTCTACGCCGCTTTCGGCGATAAGAAGCGCCTCTTCCTCGAAGCGGTCGAGCGCTACGAACGGGACACCGGGTGCTTTGCTCGCAGGGCGCTCACCAGCGAGCCGACGGCGGAACTGGCTATTCGTCGCCTCCTGCTTGACGCCGCAAAGTCCTTTACTGACCCGAAGAATCCAAAGGGCTGTTTGATCGCGCTCGGCGCCACCAACTGCACCATCGAGTCCACCGACATCTTTGAGGCGCTTGCCGAACGCAGGCGCGCCGCGGAGAAGGCTGTGCGCGCTCGCATTGCGGCCGGTCAGAAGGCCGGTGAGCTGGCTGACGATGCGGACGTCGACGCACTCACCGGCATCGTGACAGCGACCCGTTACGGCCTTGCCATCCAGGCGCGTGACGGTGTGCCGCGTGCACGCCTGATGAGAATCGTCGATCAGCTGATGATGACGTGGCCGCGGCGAGAACCCGCCGAAACCGACGCCGCTCCGCATATGCGCGTCAGCTCCCGGCCCCGAAGATCGGAAAAAAGCGATTCAATCTAAATCACATTTCGCGGATTCTCGCCGCCGCCGATCGCGCGCTCGCGACTATCACCACGGGAGCGGTCCGAGTTTCGCGTGCGAGAACGTACCCGTCGGGCCGTCCGGGCCGAGCAGCGCAACGCGCACCGCCTCGGCGGCGCCCTCCTCGACAGTCTCCGTGCCCGCATAGTTGTTGAGGTTCGTCTTGGTGAAGCCCGGGGAAACGGCGTTGACCTTGATTCCGGCCGGCTCCAGCTCGATCGCCATGGCGAGCGTCATAGCGTTGAGCGCCGTCTTGGACGCAGGGTAGACGGGGCCGAAGATCCGGCGATAGGGGAACGCCGGGTCCGAGTTCATCGTCAGCGAGCCAACGCCGCTCGACACGTTGACGATGCGGGCTGCCGGCGCCTCGCGCAGGAGCGGCAGCATCGCCTGGTAAACGGCGAGGACGCCGAACACGTTGGTCTCCCACACCGCGCGCACTTCATCGAGAGACACGTTGCTCGGGCGGGTCAACTTAGCGTACTCCTCGATGGTCCCGCCCGGCCGCAATCCCGTATTCGAGATAGCCGCGTTGTTGATGAGCACGTCGAGGCGGCCGAGCTCCTTGCGGATGCGCTCCGCGGCGGCGGCGATCGAAGCCTTATCCGTCACGTCGAGCTGGAGGGCGCGCGCGTCCCCGTCGATCGTCTTGACGGCCGCCTCGCCGCGCTCGAGATTGCGCGATCCGACCAGCACAGTGACGCCATGTGCCGCGAGATCCTTTGCGATTTGAAGACCGATTCCTTGATTAGCCCCGGTGACCAGGGCGACACGTTTGTCCTGCATAGTAATCTCCTTTTTGCTTCGATTTGATGAGAAGCGGGCAGGTGATCTTGTCGGCCACATCCTTAAGTGTGATGCGATGCCATTTGGCCAACACTTCTTCCATGGAAGCGCATCCGAGAACCCACTTCATGTGCTCTTGACTGAAGCGCTACTAGTCAGGGGCGCGGGCGATTGAGTCGAGGACAGCGATCGTTTCGGGAGGAAGTTCCATCGACGCCGCCTCCAGATTCTCGCGCAGATGCTCGACCGACGAAGTGCCGGGGATCAACAAAATGTTTGGCGCGCGATGAAGCAGCCACGCGAGCGCGACCTGCATCGGTTTCGCCTTCAATGACTTAGCGGCCGACTCGAGCAGGGCGGACTGCAGCGGGGCGAATCCTCCCAGCGGGAAGAATGGCACGTAAGCGATGCCCTGCCGTCCAAGCTCGTCGATGAAACCGTCGTCATCTCGGTGCGCGACGTTGTAGAGGTTCTGCACGCAAACGATATCGGATATCTTCTGCGCTTCTGCCAGTTGCCGCGGCGTCACATTGCTCAGACCGATGTGGCGGATGAGTCCCTGGCGCTGGAGGTCGGCCAGCACCGTCACCTGCTCGGCGATGGATCCCTCCTCGGGGCCGTGGCCCGACCCCATCACGCGGTAGTTAACGATGTCGAGAACGTCCAGACCCAGGTTTCGTAGGTTGTCGTGCACACCCGCCGTAAGCTCCTGGGGCGAGATGGCGGGCTGCCACGACTTGTCGGGAGGGCGCCGTCCCCCGAGCTTGGTGACGATCACCAGGCCCTTCGGATACGGATGCAGAGCGCTTGCTTGATTATCTGATTGGTGACGTGAGGACCGTAGTAGTCGCTGTGTCGATGTGGTTCACGCCTGCTTCGACCGCCTCGCGCAAAACTCTGACCGCGCCGTCCGGATCGCGCGGCGGCCCCCATACGCCGGGGCCGGCCAGTTGCATCGCGCCGTAACCCATGCGGTTCACGGTCAGCGAAGTCTTTCCGAACGTGAACTTCCGCCGAGGCTGGTCGGTCTCATCATAAGTTCCTCCGAATGATAGAGGCTTCGATTAAATTAGATTTCGAGATTGTGAGCGCGTTCGAGATCCGCGATTAGCCCAGGGCCAACCGGGCGCCATCCGAGCCGCTCGCGCGTCAGCGCGCTTGAAGCGGGACAATCGAGACCGGCAAACATGCCTCAGCCAGCCGAAGTGCTCAGCGGCCTGTGCGGGAGTTTTCGAGACGACCGGCAGCTTCAGGCGCCGACCGATTACCTCGGCTATATCTTTAAGCGGCACGCCTTCTTCGGCAACCGCGTGATAGCAGCCCGCCGAACCCTTTTCGAGCGCGAGGCGGTAGAGACGGGCGGTATCGGACAGGTGCGCCGCCGACCATCGATTCTTACCGTCGCCGACATACGCCGAGACGCCCTTCTCCCGCGCGATATCGATCGCATAGGTGATCAATCCCTGCTTGTTCCAGTCGTGAACCTGCGGAAGCCGTACCACACAAACCCGCACGCCAGGCCCCGCTAGCGCGGCGGCCTCTTGCTCCGTGGTGAGGCGAGGAATCGTGCCGGTGGGCGGCGCATCTTCTTCAGTTGCGAGGCGGCCCGGCGCGATCGCTGCCGTTCCCGAGGTGACAATCAGAAGACGATCGGACCCGGCAAGCGCGGAACCGAGCGCCTCGATCGCGCGCCGGTCGGTGTCGCAGTTCTCCTGAAATTTCGAGAAGTCGTGGATGAAGGCCAGGTGAATCACACCATCCGACTTGGCCGCGCCGCTTTTCAGGCTTTCCAGGTCTTCGAGGGAACCTCGATGCACCTCGGCGCCGGCCGCGGCAAGAGACTTTGCTCCCGCCTCGGATCGGGTGAGACCCAGCACCTGATGGCCTGCGTTGATCAGCTCGGGAACGAGGGCGGAACCGATAAAACCTGTGGCACCAGTAACAAAGACACGCATGACTATTTCTCCTTTGGTCTTTTGAACCATTTAGCGCGCGCGGAGCTGAGCCTCGCGCGGTTGGAATTTGGAGTTCAACTTTTCCTACTCATACCTCGCGTGCGATGGCTATGAAGCTGCTCTTCGACGGCGATACGCATGTTCGCACTCACCACGGAACCTTCCGGCCCAGGTAATCCAGATACTGAAGACCCGCTTTTCCGGCCTGCGCGTCCATCGTATTCGCGAGGTTCGGTATGCTCTCCTCGATGCTCAGACGTGCTTGGGGGCCCCCCAAATCCGTTCGCACCCAGCCCGGCGCCATGAGTAGTAGCGTTCGCGGATCATCGGCGTGGCGGGCGGCGAAACTGCGCATGAACATGTTGAGCGCCGCCTTGCTGCCACGATAGACCTCATGGTTTCCGTTCTCATTGTTCGTGATGCTGCCCTGTCCGGAGGACATGATCCCGATCGTGCCACTCGGGCGTACGAGATCCTGCAAGGTCTCGACGACGCGCATCGGACTTAGGGCGTTGGTCATCATCACACGTATAAATTCGTCGGTCGAAACGTCGGCGATCGTTTCACGATCGTCGTTCGTGACGCCGGCATTGACGAACAGCAGGTCGAACTTTCTCGATGCCAGACGCGCTCGCAGCGCGGCCACTTGATCGGGATAGATGATGTCGACGGTCTCGATTTCGAGTCGGCCGTCGGAAGCCTCCAAAAGATTGTGTAGTTGTGACGTGGTTCTGAACCGCTCGGTGGCCACAACCTGCCAGCCGCGCTTGAGGTACTCCTCAGCCAGGGCGAAACCGAGGCCGCGGGACGCACCAATGAGAAGGAGCTTTTTATCAGACGATAGAGGTGGCATTTACAATTTCCCTTAGCAACTTATCAATGAAGGGCAGAATGTCCTGATCCGTCCGGGACGGCGAGACCCAGCACCTGATGGCCTGCGTTGATCAGCTCGGGGACGAGGGCGGAACCGATAAAACCGGTGGCACCGGTGACGAAGACTCGCATATGGATTAAACTCCCTTGATACGGAGCGGGACTCCGTTTGTGATATTTAATATATGGAGTCCGCCTCCGCTTGGCAAGAAGAAAATGGAGGTAGGCTCCGTTTGCAGGCACACTGGGACAAAAATATGGGGACACAATCGATTGAAACGGCGCGCAGGCCGCGCGCCGATGCGGTCCGCAATCGCGAGCGCGTGCTGGCGGCGGCGAAGGCGGTCTTCAGCAAAGGTGGCGCCGATGCGAGCCTCGAAGCGGTGGCGAAGCGCGCCGGAGTCGGAATCGGAACGCTCTACCGACACTTTCCCACGCGTGAAGCTTTGTTCGAGGCGGTCTATCGGCGCGAAGTTCGGCAGCTCACAGAGCTCGCGGAGCAGCTGAAGGATGAGACCTCGCCGGTCGAGGCGCTGCGTCGCTGGCTGCATTCCGATATCGAGTCAGTCGCCACTAAGAAAGGCATGTCCGCAGCGCTGGCGCTTGCGGTACACGGCTCCTCGGAACTCTACGCCGATTCATTGGAACGGCTGGCGAAAGCGGTCGGCGTCCTGCTGGACCGCGCCGTCGCCGCTGGAGAGATACGCTCCGACATCAGTCCCAAAGATCTTCTTCGCGCCCTCGTCGGCATGTGCTACATGCACGATCAGCCCGGCTGGCAGGCGAGTGTTCTCCGCCTGGTGGATATCTTCGTCGATGGTCTTCGTCTTCCAGTAAAGATCAGCAAAGCAAATCACGCTGGCGCGGCGAAGCGAGCACGAACGAAGCGCGGTTGAGGGTAGATCCCGAGGTTGTTGCTGATGGGACCTCCCGGGCTCTAAGGCAGCGCAGGCCGCCGAAATGATTCAACTTGGAACCGTTGACAGCAAGGCTCGGGTTTCAGCGACGACGCGGTCCTGGAATTTCGGGTCGCGCACGAGCGCGGAACCGAGCATTGGGTGGCCGCTTTCGTCGTAGTAGATGCCGGTCTGACCGGATGCATCGATTAGGACTTTGGTGGCCACGCGCCCGGCCCGCTTCGGGGTGCTCCAATACTTCATGAAGGGCGCGAGCAACGGAAGGATGTAGTTCAACAAGAAGCGTACGAGGACGTTGACCCCGCGTGCGAGGCCGGTGTTCGGAGTAAAGCCCGGTTCGAGCGTAACCGTGGAGTCTCACGGGCGATCGCCATCGCCGTGGCAAGATTGGCCTGCTTCGACGTGGCGTCGGCGTCTCGTTGTGGTTAGCAGGGAACATATGACTGGTTCTGGCGCATATGCCGATCTAACAGTGTTTGGCTGTCGATCCGGCAAGGTCATCGAGGTCTTCACGAATAGCTACCTCTACGGCACCGACATAGAAGAAGCGTCTGCTGACAGGCTGGTCCTTAAGGTCGGAAAATGGGCTCTCAGCGACCCTCATTGCTGTCCCTCCATGGAGGAACGCAAGATATACGTGTGGGACAATCAAGCTCAGAAGTATGTGCTGGACCGAGATTATTCCTTCCCGATTCCAAAACCGTAAAGAAAAAAGGTAAGCGCCTCGCTCCCGCTCGCGCGCGCGACATTTTCTGCTTTCCTTTAGGTGCTGTGAAAACCCAGGCGTGAGCCGTAGTGAGAGCGCACGTCACGGAAGTCGCGATCGCGACCCCAATCCTTCCCTTGCTCCCGCATAAGCTTGCGGAACTCATCACGATGCATCCAGCAGAACCAAGTCGGGAGTCCGCGTCTACCGAATCGCTCGAGGACGTAAGAGGCTGGCTCGCTGCAACGTGCCGCTTGGCACCATGCCGGTCCGGATTCGGATTGTAAGGTCGACGCCATCGATTTTAACTCCGCGCCGAAGCCGCGCGGAGACCAGAGTCAGGAGTGAAGCAGTAGCCTCAACTCCTTTGCGGACTTGCTTCGCCCGAGCGCTGCTGGCACGTCGCGCGGGTTCCGGCGTTGACCGTCGCCTATCACTCGCAGTATCCGGCCGCACAAACCGGCGAATCGCCGAAGGAAAAGCAGCCAGGACGCCAAACAAAAAAGTGCGGCCGGCGCCATCGTTGACGCCGACCGCGAAAACCGAAAGCGAGATTCCTCTCGCCGTCGACCCTGTGCCTATTATCATCGCCGCGACCCCGCGCGCGTGCACAGGGCCTCTGGCTCAAGGAATCAGCCTTCAGCCAATCACCCGCAGAATTTGGGTGATACGTGGGTGATGGCGAGCCTTCGCGATCTTCGCGATTCTCGCGGCGTGCCGCTAACTCTTCGGATTTGCAAGCGAAATCGTGGAGCGGGCGACCGGGGTCGAACCGGCGACGTCCAGCTTGGGAAGCTGGCATTCTACCACTGAATTACACCCGCTCTGAGGCCGAGTCTAGGTACTGACTTGCGAACTGTCAAATGAGCCCTCGGCAACTTCGCTTGCAGCAGATCTCGCGCGAAAACAAGCGCGCCTCGGGATTGACTTCACTCGCCTCCGATCGAAAATTCTCACGTATGACCCATCGGTTTCCGGCTGCAGCCGCGCGTGTCCCTCAACTTCCTGTCCATCCAACCATTCTTTTGCGAATTATTCTTTCGCTATTCGCGGGATCGCTGACCCTGGCGTCTGCCGGATGCTTTCACTCTGGAACCAAGCCGATCGAGAATCCTCCGACTCAGCAGCAGATGGAGGCCTACGCCGAACAACAGATCGCGCTTCGAAACGACGTGAGCAATCCCACTGCAGAAACTCAGCAAACTTGCGATCAGCTCGCCACGGCCACGCCCGGCGTCGAGGAACTGCGTATCAACCAGGGCAACGTCGAGAGCCGCCAATGGACGCTTGTCGGAAATGGCTCCGATCACCACTGGGTTTTCGTGAGGGCTCCGGATGCCTCCGGCGGCGGCTGGGCGCCGAAGCCTGGCCTCGACAAGCTTGATTTCCAGCCGCCCCTCGAACCTGCTCTCGCAACGGGATCCAGCCGACTTCCTGGCCTACGCTCCGGTCCAAAGCCAGAGCCTCGGGGAGAGCGATAAATCCACCACCATCAGAGAGGTGTTCGGCGCTCCACAAGGGGAGTTTATCGTGGCGCGGACGAAAGTACAGCTACACTCTGACGCCCCAATTGCCCTGCTTTCCGCAATTGCAGTAAAAGTCGCGATGAGGATGTCGCGAAAGCTGACGCGCGACTTTTACGCCCGCCCGGTCCTGCTGGTCGCACGCGAGTGCATCGGCAAAGTCCTCGTGCATCGTACTGCCCAGGGCGTCGCGGCCGGCCGAGTCGTCGAGGTTGAAGCGTATCGCGGCCCGCTCGATCTCGCGGCGCATAGCGCGCGCGGACTCACCAAACGAACCGCCGTCATGTACGGACCTCCGGGACATGCGTATGTGTACTTGCTATACGGAATCAGTTGGGCGTTGAACCTTGTGACTACTGCAGATGGCGCGCCGCACGCAGTATTGATCAGAGCAATCGAGCCGCTGCGAGGTATCGCTTTAATGGCGCGGCGTCGGCGCAAGCCGCCCGATTCCCGTGAACTGACTAATGGCCCCGGCAAACTGACTAATGCACTGGCTATTACGGGCGCCGACTACGGACGAGATCTATGCGGTGGACGGCTCTACCTGGAGCACTCCGAGCTTCCGGTCGGACCAATCGGCCGATCCACGAGAATCAACGTGGATTACGCGGGCATTTGGGCATCGAAGCGATGGCGTTTTTATGAGCGCGGCAACCGCTACGTTTCGGTAGCACCGCGCGACTAACTTATCGGGGCTTTCCGCAGACAACCTTCTGGACGCGATACCACCGTGATATTTTTGAACTTCGCGACCACCACCGGGTACTCGCGGCGTATTTCGGCGGCCTCTTCGGGCGACACTGTCGGCGAAAGAATCACCACTCGAGGCGCTTTCCTTTCGGTATCGTCGAAAGGAAAGCGAATTATCTTCACGGTACGCCGCTGCGCCGCGGGCATGTAGTAGCTAATCAGGTAGTATTCGCTGCTGGCACCGACGCGCTGCCCTGAACAGGAATTAGTCAGCGCTATCTCGCATGCATCGCGCCAACGGTTGTCTCCCGGCCTGAAATCCGACGACGCTCTCAGTACACAAAGAGTTACTATTGCGATGAATGCGACTGAGCGGAACTTCCGCGATGGTATAGACTCAATACCTATTGCAGTGAGTATAAATACTGGAACGAAAGAGGATATCAGGTATCGCGTAACCAGCATCGGAGTAATCAGGTATGACCCGGCGAATAAAATGATCGGCGGCAAACGATCCAGAGGATCAGTAAAACCGCCGCATCACGATGCATCCGCCACAGCCAAACCCCGCCCATGATCGCGAACAGTGCAAACAGCGGAAACGGCAAGGTGCCAAGTCCACTCTCGAACGTCGCGAACGGCTCCCATGGACCCGGCGGCTTGATCCAGTCGTAGTCGCCTCGCTCTACTCCTTCGACTCCGTATCGCAGGCCGGCAAAAAAAGGCAGCAGCAACACCAGCGCGGCAGCGAGCGCGATCCCAATCTTCCATGGTGTCGCGGCTCGCGCCTGGTCGTCGCTTTGCGCGAAGAAGAGCTGCAGGTAGATCAGCCACAGCGCCTCGGCCACTATCACCAACGCCGCGGTGAAATTGGTGGCCAGTGCAATCGCCGAAAAAATAGTGAGACCGACGTAGTTCGCCAGCCCGCCCAGCCGCCGTGCTCGAAGCAGGAAAATCACCTGCACGAGAATCCACGCCAGCATCATCGAATACATTCGTGCCTGACGCGCGATCTCCACCGACGGAAGCCCAACCGCAAAAATCAGTGCGCACACCGCCGCCACAGAATAGATGCGGTCCCGCGTCGCTCTCGTCCGATCGGCCGGACTGTGGCCGCCAACATCACTTCCACGCCCAGGATGTACACCAGCACGATCGATAGACGAACCGATTAGCGCCGGCAACGCTCGCATCGCCGCCTCGCTCTCTCCAAAAATCCGCATCCATCCGTGTTGCGCGAGTTCGTAAATCGGGAATTTGCCCGAGTCCAGCTGATGCTGCACGCGCAACACAGCCTTGACGTTATGTCCCGACGACTCGGCCCATGAAAGCGATTCGTCAATCGACAGCTCATGCGCTCCGAGCCGGAAAAAACGCAGTATCGCGCCGAGCACGACTGCCGTCAGCAGTACTGCTTCCGACCGCCAACGCGATCCGGCCGGCATATAGTCGCGCTTCATTGAGCTTCCAGTACGTACAACGATGCTGATTGCACTGATTGCCGGAAATTGCGCGGCACGTCGTTTCGCGGTCTACTATCCGCGATGCCGACGCTCCTTCTACGCCCCTTTCCGCTCGCAATATTAACCGACTTCGGCTACCGCGACCATTACGCCGGTGTGATGAAGGGCGTTATCGCGACGATCGCTCCTGGAGCCAACCTCATCGACATCACTCACGGCATCGAGCGCGCAATGCACGGTCGCCGGCGCGATCGCGCTACGTGAATCCTGGCGCTATTTTCCCTCGGCGCACGGT
Source organism: uncultured delta proteobacterium (assembly GCA_963733715.1). Taxonomy (GTDB): domain Bacteria; phylum Desulfobacterota; class Binatia; order Binatales; family Binataceae; genus Binatus. The sequence goes on along the minus strand of CAVTEN010000020.1, from coordinate 56,812 downwards.
ATTTCTCGCGGTAGTCGATCCGGGCGTCGGCACTGCGCGCGCGCCGATTGCCATCGAGACTCGCGCCGGCGCCCGCTTCGTTGGGCCTGACAATGGTCTGCTTTGGCTTGCCGCGAACGATGCAGGCATCAAGCGAATCGTGAAACTTACGTCCGCCCGCTATCGTCTTACCAAGGTGAGTGCTACCTTTCACGGCCGCGACATCTTCGCACCTGCCGCGGCATACCTATGGCGGGGCACGCCGATTTCCGCGCTGGGGCCGGCGGTCGACCCGAACTCGATCGTGCCGCTCGATCTGCCTCGTCCCGTGGAGTCGCCGCGCGAGGTGCGCGGCGAAGTAATTTACGTCGATGGTTTCGGCAATCTGGTGAGCAACATCGATCGCGCCACGGCCGAGCGGTTCGGCACTCGCTTTCGCCACAAATCTCTTTCCGTTAGGATCAAACGTGGCGCGGCGATGCGAATACTTGACGCTTATGGTGACGCGCCCAAAGGTGCTCCTCTCGCAATATTCGGAAGCTTCGGCCTGCTCGAAGTCGCGATTCGCGACGGCAACGCTGCCATGCACTTCGCCGCTGGACCCGGCACATCGGTATCACGTGACACGCGCATTTGAATCATGGATGAAATAATCACTCACAAGGACACCCCGACCGTCCTCACAGAAATTCCGCGCTATACCGCGCCGGCTGAACCTGCCGCTCGCGCGCTCGACCGCCCGCGAATTCCGACGCTGAACCTCGTGCTGCTGTTGCTCACTTTCCTGACCACCACGACTGCCGGCGCGTACATGAACGGCGAGGAAGTCTCCTTCCTGCATCCGCTGCTCGCCATTGCGGCGCTGCGCTCGGGCCTCTCGTTCTCGATTCCTCTCATGATGATTCTGTTCGCGCATGAGATGGGCCATTACCTGACGTCGCGCTACCACAACGTCGACGCCTCCCTGCCCTACTTCATTCCGGCGCCGCCATCGATTTTCATCATCGGTACGTTCGGCGCATTCATCCGGATGCGCCAGCCTGCGCGCACTCGGCGCGTGATGTTCGACATCGGCGCGGCCGGCCCGTGGGCTGGAGTGTTGCTCGCGATTCCCGCCGTCATCATCGGGCTCTATCTTTCCGACGTGACGCCGCTGGACAAATCGGCCGGCGGACTCGAGCTCGGCAACTCGCTCTTGTTCCTGGGCCTCTCGCACCTGGTGCTCGGCGTCGATCCTTCGACGGTCAACGTGAATCTCAGTCCGATCGCATTCGCCGGATGGCTCGGCCTGTTCGTCACCACGCTGAACCTGCTTCCCGTCGGACAGCTCGACGGCGGCCACGTGATCTACGCGCTGTTCCCACGCCGCCATCGCACGATCTCGGTGCTGTTCGTAATCTCGTGCGTGCTGATGGTGCTGGTGCCGCTCGCGCTCGGCTACAATCTCTGGTGGGGATGGCTGCTATGGGCGGTGCTGGTGCTCGCGCTCGGATTGGGCCATCCGTCGACGATCGATCGCGACACTCCCTTGAATCCGCGCCGCGCTTTCGCCGCGTGGGCTACTGTCGCGCTGTTCATCGTCACGTTCAGCCCGGTGCCGCTCGCGTTTGTGCAACCCGAGGCGCCTCTGCCGACGCAGGAAAATAGTCACAGTCAGGAAATAATCCACCACGCGCCGCACTACGATCAGATGCTGCGGCAACTCCGCCATGTAAAAATCTGAGCTCGTTTGATCGACATCGATCCAGGGGAAGGTATTGGCCGAAAGTCCGACTGACAAACCGAATCTGCAGCCCAGGCCCGAACGTCCGAGCTGGGACCAATACTTCATGACGATTACGCGCGAGGTCGCGGAGCGCTCGACCTGCCTGCGCGCCCAGGTCGGCGCCGTCATCGTTCGCGACCGCAGTATTCTTGCGACCGGCTACAATGGCTCGCCGGCAGGATTGCCGCATTGCACCGAAGTCGGATGCCTCGTCTACGAGTCGCGCACGCCCGACGGCGAAATCGAGCAGAACTGCTATCCGCACCATCCACGCCGAGATTAACGCAATCTCGCAAGCAGCTCGCAACGGCGCCGCCATCCGCGACGCCGACATCTACGTCACTCACACGCCGTGCATCCAGTGCCTCAAGGTGCTCATCAACACTGGCGTCCGCACTGTTTACTACGCGCGCCCGTACAAACTGCACACGGTAGCCGAAATGCTCAAAGGCGCGACTATCAAGCTCGTCGAAGTCCCCGCCGCAGCCTCCGCATGACGTCCGACGAAGCCCGCGTGCGGAATCTGCGCGATGATCGATCGCATCAAGGCCGGCGCCTTCCCCGACTTTATTGCGGAGCTGAAAAGCTGCTACGTGATTCTCGGCGATCAGCAATTCTACCGCGGCTATTGCGTGCTATTCGCGAAGCTTCACGCGACCGAGCTCTACCTGATGCCCGCCGACGCCGCGCGCCTGCTCTTCGACGAGATGCGCCTCGTCGCCGAGGCGATAGCCGCCGTCGTCAAGCCGTGGAAGATGAACTACGAATGCCTGGGAAATTCAGAGCCGCACGTGCACTGGCATTTGCTGCCGCGATACGAGACCGACGAAATGCGGCACGGGCCAGTCTGGCTGCGCCCCGAATCCGAACGAAAGGTACCGCTTGAGGAAGATGATCGCCGCGCGCTTATCGACTCCATCCGCCACCAGCTTGCTATCCGCTTCCCCGATGCGCGCATCCCGACCTCTTAGCCGAATTCCGCGCGCCGCTTTCATTCTCGCGTTAGCCGGCCTCCTCATTTCAGGATGCAAGCGCGCGTCGCTGCCCGACGCGACGAGTCCCGCCGCGCAGCTCTATGTAAATCGATGCGGCAATTGTCACGTGCCCTACCCTCCGCACGAAATGACGGCCTCGATGTGGGACACGCAAGTCACGATGATGGAAATGAAGATTCAAGCGGCCGGCATGCCACCGCTGACGTCAGACGAGCGCGAGTCGATCCTCGAATACCTGAAACGCAACGCCGGCACCGAATAATGCCCGCCCGACTGTTTTCCGCAGGCTACATCATTGAACGCCGGCCTGAGAGAGTATCCAGCTCGGGACCTGCGCTCGGCGACGTGATCGGACCCTTGTTCTTTATCGTCACGTTGATCGGGAACCGCGGGATATAACTGTTCTCACAAATCTGCGGGCCAAAAAAATCGATCGGGTCGAGGAAATAATTGTCGGTATAGGTCAGATTTCCTACCGGAAGACATCCGCCAAAGTCGGACCCGTACGGAACGCCCGTTATGGCGCAGTAATCAGGAATAGACGACCCGGTAAAGCATGGACCAAAGTCAGCAATTCCGACCGGGTCATTGAGCGACACGTTCTGCTGCAGGGTTACGTATTGGCTGCCGCCATCGGTGTAATAGATGTTGCTCCCACCGGCAGGCCGTTTGTTTTCGGCGACGTTCAACTTGATCAACAAGCCATGGGCAAAGTCCGGACCCTGCGAACCGTTCGTGTAGATCGCTCCGCCGTCCCATAGTTTTTCTACGAAATACTCAAATTTATTGCTGCTGATTTCATTGTTGCTGACGATCGTCGGAGTATTGTAGTCGCCCCACATTCCGGGAATAGCGGTCGGCACTCCCGGAAAACTCGGATCGTCGAGCAGTCCCCATCCCCAGCCGATAGCCAGGCTGCTCCACGGCGTATGCATGATGGTGTTATGTGTAATCCGCGTGCCGGTCGTGAAGGCGACGAACATTCCTGCTGTGTCGTAATAGTCCTGGCCGGTGTAGGAGACGGTATTATTCTGGACCAGGTTATTACTGGTCTTTTGCGCACGGTTTGGCCGCGCATCTATAGGAGACAGTCCGCCGACCTGGAGTGCGGTAGACGATATGTCCGTGAAGCTATTGTTGATTATCGTATTGTCCTGGCTGCCGGTATCCAAATCGAGAGCCACTCCACCCAGGTGGCTGAAAGTATTTCCGGTAAACGTAATATTGTGCGCGTATTGAAGGGTTACGTTACCCAGCGTCTTGTAGGTGATCTGCTGATGGCCAATGGTATTCGGCAGATAACCGTCGCCCATCAATATGTAGCTGCTCTGATCGGTTACATAGCCGTTGTCGGTGTTGGGTTCCAACCAGGTCGCATAAGAGAATTGCAAACCTTGAAAGGTTATGTCTGACACGGGGCTGCCCGGCGTTCCCACGATCTCGACCAGGTTCTCTAATACTGGCAAGACGGCGTTTTCAGGACTACCGCTGCTGGTATTGTAATAGGTTAACTGCTGACTGTAGGGGTCGAGGTACCACATGTTGGGCACCGTCACGAATTCCGGCGCATTTTCCAGCCAGCTAAGGAGCTGAAAATTCACCGGACTCGCGTAACTGTTGGCATTGGTCCAACACGGAGTCTGCATGACGAGTGTATTGCCGGTCAGACTCGCGACTGGACACCGCAACATTTTCCATTGGGTGACCGAAACTGCCTCCATCAGTTCCGGATGGGTGAAAGACTGGGGAATGAACTGCGAATAGCCATTCGATACGCGAAGATAATTGAGATTCACCGGTTGGCCATAGTTCGAGCGCGCGCGGATCGCGCGCTGGCCGTTCACATAGAACTGCCGCGGCATCAATCCAGCAGGCAAACCGGTCACGCTGCTGGTGCAGATGTTGCCGACGGTGCAGCTGAAATCGGTCACCGGAATACCGCCTGAAATAATCACGGGCGAGCTGTTACTGGCTGCAGCGCGGTAGACTACCTTAGCCTTTGGAGATCCGGAGTCAGAGGAATCGAATACCAGCGGCGTAGTTAGCGCGTAGGTGCCTGACTCGATATTAACCCTGATTGTGCACTGTCCTTTGCGTTTGTTCTGCCTGACGACCTGCCGGGCGTGATCGAGAGTCAAAAATGGGTCATCGACTCTGCCGCTTCCTCCGTCGTTGCCGGCGGTGGAGACCCAGTAATCCCGGCTGCATGCAGCATTAGCACGCGAGTCTGCGCTCCCTATCAACGCCAGAATCGCAATTGCTAACCAAATAGACGTTTGAAACGAACCTTTGAACATCATTGCTTTTAATATCTCTTTCGAACGCTGTCAGCTCTTCAGGATAGCTGTATAGTGCTGAATCACCCGAAGCAAGATGGTTTGAAAATTTCCAGCCTATCGGGCCATCGCGCGCGCCCCCGAAACTGAAGTGACCAACGTCGCAGCGCCGCCGCCTCGAACTTCCGTACGCGCTGTCGACGACTCTACGCCGGCGCTGAATAGTTGTATTTGACTCTGCGACTCGGCTGGTCTTAAGTGACCGACAGGTGCTTCGCACCGAAAATCAACGCGAGGAATTCTTCATGGCTCGAATCGTCAGACACGAAAAGAACTCACCGTACGAAGTACCGGAAGGCACCGAACTGCCCATCTACATCTGCGCGTGCGGACTCTCGAAGAACAAACCTTTTTGCGACGGCTCGCACAAAAAAACGCGCGACGAAAATCCCGCCGACGTCTACCTCTACGACGACATCGGCCGCGCCCGCGTCAAAACCGAATACTAGTTCTAGCTGATTCTATTATCGTTCCCTCTCGCGATTGCTCCCCTTCCCTGAGGGAAGGGGTTAGGGGTTAGGTTCCTGCCTCTCGTCCCCGAACAGATTGTGCGCGCCGACTCCGAGCCGGCTCCTCCGCCCGCGAGCGACGAGATCAGCAACTCAGGCGCTCCTCCGGATTGGCTCCGGTACATCGCCGAGCCTCGCCACGCGTGGCCTATTCTGCTGATCGTCGGAGTCGCCCTCTACCTCGTAAATCTCGGCGGCTACCCGCTCTACACCAAGGGCGAGCCGCGCGAGGCCGTCACCGTTTTCGATATCGTCCACGGCGGCGGCATCATACTGCCGCAGCGCGCCGGCGTCGAAATTCCCTCCAAGCCTCTCCTGATGCATTGGATAGCCGCGATCGTCTCGCTCGTCGTGGGCAGCGTGAACGAATTCTCCGTGCGGCTGCCGTCCGCCGGCCTCGCCATCGCCGGCGTGATCGTTTGCTACTTCTATGTGCGCCGACTGTTCGACGATGTGACCGCACTCATCGCCGCGCTCATCCTCGCCACTACGTTTCAGTACCTGCAAGCCGCCACGGGCGCCCGCGTCGATATGACGCTGACGTTCTTCATGGAAGTCGCGTTCTTCGAATTCATTTTCATGGCCGAAGGTTTGACGCGCCGCCGCATGCTCCTATACGTCGCAATCGCGCTCGCGGTTTTGACCAAAGGTCCGGTTGGTTTAATTCTTCCGGGCCTGGTCGCCCTGATTTGGATCGCTCTAGAAAAGCGCTGGAGCTTTCTCCGCCAGATGAATCTCGTCCGCGGCGCGATCGTCGTGCTGGTGCTCGCAGGAGGATGGTACGTTGCGGCGCTGATAGAAGGCGGGCCCGATTTTTTTCGAAAGCAGGTTCTCGCTGAAAATCTGCTTCGCTTCGCCGGCGGCAGCGATTTCCACGAAGGCCACATCCACCCCTTCTATTATATGGAGCTCGCGCTGCTGGCCGGCTTCATGCCGTGGACACTTCTGCTGCCGATCGTCGGCGTCCAGACCGCGCGCGCGCCGCTCGCTGTCGATCCGCGCCTCAAATACATTTTCGTCTGGTTCGCCGCGGTGCTGATCTTCTACAACCTCCCGCAAAGCAAGCGTGGCGTATATCTGCTGTGCATGTATCCCGCTTTTGCGACTCTGGTCGCGATTTATCTGAGACAGGCTATCGTGCAGCCTGCGACCTCGCGCACCTTGGTCCAGGTGGATCACGCGATTGTCCGGTTTCGCGATGCTGCTGCTTGGCAGCGCCGCGCTGGTCGCGCTCGCGATGCTCGTTGTCTCGCCGCACGAGTTCGCTGATCTTCTGCAAGTGGTGAACGTTCGCGCATCTGCCTTCGCGCCGACCCTGGCCTTGACGGTGCGCGCACATTGGATGCTCGCGCTCGCGATGCCGCTGGCGGTCGTCGTACTCGGCGTGCGGCTGTTAGTCACGCGTCCACTGGTCGAACGAATGGTGTTCGCAATCGCGGCCTCTATGGTCTTCATCACCGTTGCGGTCAACGTCATCGTTGTGCCGGCCATTGCCAACACCCTCTCGCTGAAGGACTTTACCGATCGCGCGATGAAAGTCGTCGACGACAGTCAGGTCGGCTATTTGAATGCGCTCAACTATGACGTCGCTTTTTATAGCCGCCGCACAATTCCGATCGTCTCGCAAAGAGATCCCAACCTGCCCCCGTATCTGATCGCGTGGCGCACTCTCTTCGATGCGCTCCCCGCATCGAAGCGCAGCCGCTTCGAAATCGTGATGGTATCGAATCCGACTTCGCTCGATGGCAGCGACCAGATGCTCCTGCTCCGCCAGCGCGCGGGTGCGGCGACTCCGCCGCCCAAGCCTTCCGACGACTACATCCAGGCAGAGATTTCTAAGACAGACTCTCCCTTCTCATCTCCGCGGCCGCCTTCACCAGCCGCGGCAGCACGTCTGCCGACGTGCCGCGCAAGCTGACGTCGCATATCTGCGTGATTTCCGATTCGTAGAGATTCACTTCGATTAAAGTTCCGCCGCGCTGCTTCACTTCGAGCGCGAATCCCGCCGCCGGATAAACCGTCGCCGAGGTCCCCGCCACGATCACCAGGTCCGCCTTCGCCGAATGCTCCGCGCACATGTTCAGCACGTCGATCGGAATCGGCTCGCCAAACGAGACCGTGTCCGACTTCAACAATCCTTCGCATCGCGGACACGCCGGCGGCAGCTTTTCCAGGCTGATCGCATCGCCGTGAAACCGCGTCCTGCAATCGAGGCATCGAATCAACGTCCAGTTGCCATGAATTTCCGCGAGCGCCTTCTGCCCGGCCTGCCGATGCAGGTCATCGACGTTCTGCGTGATCACGAAGCGCAGAACTCCCAACTGCTCCAGCTCCACCAGCGCGAGATGACCCGGATTCGGCCTGGCCACCGAGAGTGGCTTAAAGAGTTCGTCGTTGCGTTTGCTGAGCCGTTCCTCCCAGGCCTTTTTCGGATCGGCCATGAAGCGTTGAAAGCCATTCATCGGCGGCTCGCCGTATTTGGTCCATAGCCCGCCCGGCCCGCGAAACGGTGGTATGCCGCTTTCGACCGACATCCCCGCACCTGTCAGCGCAATCGCATACCGCGCCGCAAGGATCGTGCTCGCGGCTTCGCGAATCTCTTCGTCGCTTGCTCTCTCGCTCGGTTTTGCCATCGGGAATTACACCCTCCGCAGCAAAATCCGACTAGTCAGTCGCCATCAACTGGCTACGCACGAGATAAACGTGAATGCGTATACGGCCAGCCCTGCCGCGTCTGCTCGAATAGTCACTGAGCCTGAAACCACCGACTCATTCGCGACGACGCTGTACATCCGCGGCCGGTCCACCGTGATAAATCCGCGGTCGCCTTCGAACTTTACGTCCTCGCCCGCGCGTTGCCCGCCTTCCAGTATAATCTCTGCGCGCACGCTCGCGCCCGCCGGCGGCGCCATCACCAGATTCACATCTTTCGCGGTGTACCTGAGCGAGATCGCCGCACCCGGCCGCCTCGCTGCGAGCGCTCTCCTGCTCCACGAGCCATCGGCCCGCGAGATAGCTCATGCCCTCGACATGCGGCCCTTCGTCGCGATAGTCATGCGGCCGATCGCGCACCACGCCCTCGAAATTTCCGAACTGACCGCGCGCATGACCAAGATACAGTTCCGGCGTGACGCGATAGCAGACCGCGCCCGGACGGTCGCTGTCGCGCACGGGCTCCATCGGCGGCGGCAAACTCGCGGTCGGATTCAGTTCGCGGATCAATCCCTGAATAGCTACTTCGGTTTCCTGGTACGCCCCTTCGCCGAAATGGTAATAGCGAATGCGTCCCTTCGCATCGACCAGGTATTTCGCCGGCCAGAACCGATTCGAGTATGCCCGCCAGATTGCGTATTCGTTGTCGAGCACGATTGGGTATTCGAGTCCGAATCGCGCCGCCGCTTCCGCGACGTGCGATCCCTCACGCGCAAACGAAAATTCCGGCGCGTGCACGCCGACCACCACCAGCCCGCTGTCCTTGTATCTTTTATTCCACGCCACCACGTACGGCAGCGTCCGGATGCAATTGACGCAGGTGTAGTCCCAGAAATCGATCAGCACCACTGCCTTGTCTCGCAGCGCCTTGAGGCTCACCGGGCCATGCTGAATCCACTGCCCGCCATCCAGTTCAGGCGCCAATACCGTCTCGGACAATTGTGGCATCGCGATCTCCTCGATGACCCGGAGCGTAGCACAGCCCCGGTTTCACCTCTAAGTAGAATTGACGATGCACCCAAACGCGCGCTAGTCACTGGTTTGTGAATGAGTCTTCGCGCATCAAAGTGATCGCGATCGAATCGCCCGCTGACATGCAGCGCGCCTACGCGATTCGCCGCCGCGTCTTTATCGAAGAGCAGAACGTGCCCGAAGAAATCGAAATGGACGCCGAAGACGAGCACGCATTTCACGCATTGGCGATTCTCGACGGCGTCGCAATCGGATGCGGCCGGATGCTCGAGCATGGCGACGGCGAAGTAAAAATCGGCCGAATGGCCGTGCTGCGCGAATTTCGGGGAACCGGGGTCGGCGCGCACATCCTCCGCTTCCTGATCGATCGTGCTCGCGCGCGCGGACTCCGCAAAGCGATCTTGCACGCCCAACTTACTGCCGAAGGCTTCTATCTCAAGGAAGGATTCAATCCGGTCGGCGACGTTTTCGACGAGGCCGGAATCGCGCACCGCAAAATGGAACGCGACCTCTAACGTTGCAGGCTGGCGGCGAACTCCTCGATTACGCGCGCGACCTCTTCCGGCTTCTCCAGGATCACGTGATGATGCGCGTCGGCGATCGTCACCAGCCGCGTCTGCGGATTCGACGCGCGCGCATGCTCCGCCGCCTCCGCCGTCATGATACGGCTGTGGTCGGCGCGCACCAGCATCGTGGGAATCCTGATCTCCTTGATCGTCTCCAGCACCTCGAGCCCGTCGCCGCCCAGAAAACTTTCACGATCGAACTTGAGCGTCCACCGACCATCATCAGTCCGCGCCAGGCTCCTCTCAGCGATCTCGAGCCGCACTTCGTCGGGTATTCCACCCTCATTCGGCATCAGTCGAAATCGCGCTTTCGCTGTTGCGAGATCGGGATACGTCACGGTCGGCAGTCCTTTCAGCCGCCGCAGATATCGATCCCGTCCGCGGCTCGATGTGACTGCGACGTCAATCGCCATCGCACCACGCACGCTTTCCGGATGTCGGCGCGCAAACGCCAGCACGTTCAGACCGCCCATGCTGTGACCCACGACGACCGGCTTTTCCGCATTGGGTGCTATGTGCTGGACGAATCTCGCGATGTCATTCGCGTAATCCGTCGGCGAGTACGCGACCGGACGCGCCCACTCGCTGTCGCCATGCCCACGCTGGTCGAGCGCCAGCAGCCGGTACTCCGGCGCAATCGCGCGAGCCAGCGGCTCCCACCACCACGCATTCGCCGAGTTGCCGTGCAGCAATACGATCGTGCGCGATGCGTCCGGATTCCATTCCAGGTAATGGAGCCGCGGAGAGCCTTCGAGCAGGTGACTGTGCGGCGCCGTCACTTAAACTCGCTGACAAATTTTCGGATTACTTCGATCAGCGCCGTCGGATTGTCCAGCATCACGTGATGATACGAGTCGTCGACCTCCGCCAGGCGCGCGTTCGGAAATTGCGCGACCATTTTCTTCGCGACCTCGCGATCCAGCAGCGGACTCTTTGTGATCTTCACGATCAGCGCAGGACACGTGATCCGATGCAACGATTTCCACACGCGCGACGGTTCGCGAATCATCGTGCGCCGATCGATTTTATGCACCCATGAACCGTCGTCGTCTTGCCGGAAGCTCCGGAGCGCGACGTGTTCGAGGATTTCTTTCTTTGCCAGTGTCTCGCGCGGCAGAACCTTGAAATTCCGCGCCGCCTCGTCGAGCGATTCGAATCTGCGCGCCGGTTTTCCCGCGATCGACTGCAAAAATTCGACCGCCTGCTCCGTGTAATCGGGCGGCGGATCGAGCGCGACGATCGCGCGCAGTTTTTCGCTGTGCTCCGCAGCGTATGCAAGCACGTTATGCGCGCCCATCGAATGCCCAACCAGGATCGGCGCGCCGAATGCCCACTGGTCGATCACTTGATCCAGGTCCGACACGTAGTGCCGCGAGCCATACGCCCATTCGTCGGCCCAATCGCTTTCGCCATGCCCGCGTTGATCGAGTGCCAGCACGTGAAAATCTTCGACGAACGCCGGCGCGACAAAGTCCCACCAATGCGCGTGCGCCGATCCGCCATGCAGGAACAGGAGCGGCCGCTTGCCCTCGCCGCCATAGTCAAGACAATTCAGCGCGAGCCCGTTGGCGGTGAAGCGATGCGTCCTCATCGTGCGCTTGCAATTTCCTCACTCATCTCGAAGCCAACCCCGCCAAGCACATGATGATACCTTTGAATCGCGCGCCTTTCATGCCACCATTTAGAGGCTGACTCCTGCGCACGACCTGAAGCCATGCGAGATCGAACCGCGCTGAAATCACTGACTCTCGTCGCCGTCCTGATATTTGCGCTCGCGTCCTTTCCATTTTCCGCGCACTCGCAGGACTCTAATGCGGGCAAGGCCCGCGCGCTGGTCGACGCCGCAATCAAAATGAGCGACAGCGACGCCGCTGTAAAGCTGCTCTGGCAGGCGACCGACATCGCTCCGGCTGACGAAGACGCGTACGTTTATCTCGGCCTCTACTACAACTCGCGCTCCGACTTCACCAACGTCGTCAAGGTTTATCAGAAACTCGTGAAATATCAGCCGAACCAGGTCAGCGCCTATCTGAATATCGGCGAGGCGTACATGTCGTTTTCACCGCCGAAGACCGACGAGGCGCTGGTCTACTATCACAAGGCGTACCAGATCGATCCCAAGAACACTTTCGCCGCGCTCAGAATTGGACAACTGCTCGCGCAGACGGGCCAACGCGACGACGCGCTCAAATATTTGAAAATCGCGCTCGGCGATAGCGCAAAGAATCCGACCGTCGCATCGGAAGCCGAAAAGACTCTCAAGCAGATGGGCGCGCTCTGACCGAAAGCGCCTCGCAAGCAAGCCTCATTGTAGCTAAATAGAACTGTTAGTTTCGTCTCCAGAGTCATGCTATGCTGCTGGCTGGCAACTCGGGAGGGGACTCTAATGCGGATCAGATTGATTGTTCTGTCAGCTGCTTGTTTGCTTGCAAGTTGCGCCACGGCATATCAGCCCGACGGGGTCTCGGGGGGATATTCCGATCAGGTACGGAACGGCAATACGGCGCAGGTTTCTTTTCGCGGCAATGGGATGACCACGCCGGCAACCCTTCACTCCTACCTGCTCAGAAGGTGCGCGGAGGTAACGCTGCAAGATGGTTACAGCTACTTTGTGGTGGTGCACACTGAAGCGCCGAATCAAGCGAACGACAATCTTTACAGTATGAAAGTCGAAACGGCGACGATTGAAATGTACCCGGGCATCAAACCTGAAAACATCGCCAACGCTTATGACGCGACTTACCTGCTCAGAACGGTTCTTGCGGAACAAGGTGAGAGTGAGGAGCCGCTACCGCCTTCGGTGGTTACAAGCGACGACAAGGTAGCGAGCGCAAATGCGGTGTCGTTGGCAGCCTCGCGTTCAACCGTCGTCGCAAACCCGAATCCGAACGCGCTGACCAACGAAGCCGTCCATTTCGAACACTGGTAGGCGCATCGCGGTCGAACGAAGTCCGATCAGCGTGCGCTACTTGCCGGCCGCGCCGGCGAGTGCACGCACGGCGAATTCTACTGTCTGGCGCGCCTGCTCCTGAGAAAGATTCTGATCGCGTCGAAGGTGCTGCCAGGTCGAGAAGCTTAGTGCTTGATCGAGCGCCTCGAAAAATTCTTTCTTCTTTCTGAGTGCGGCCGGCAAAGCTGCCTCGAGCGCATCCCGCTCGGCGGTTCGCATCGTCTCGTAATCCTTGCGCAGAAAAACCGAACGATGCCGATGAACGTCGGCGGCGTTCTTGAACGGCATCGCACGCTCGAACAGCAGCGCGCGCCGAACCACCATTTCGTCGAGCTTGCCTTTCCAGTCAGGCGACCCGAGCGGCGCGCTGACGAGAGGCTGCAGTTCCTGGCGCATCGCCTCCGCCATCTCGCGATACAAGCTGTCCATATCCTCGAAATGCCGGAACACAGTGCGCAAGCCGACGCCGGCGCGACCGGCGACCTCTTCCGCTGCCGGCGAGATTACGCCCGCGCGCACCAGCTCGAGCATCGCCGCGACGATCCGGTGGCGATTTTTGTGGCGCCGGACCTTGCGTCCGTCGAACATAGGCGTTGCCCGTTCGTGATAGAGCGGCATCCGCTGGCAAGCCCCTGAGGTTACATGCTCTCCGTCATGATCAGCAGCTGGCCTTCGAGTCCGGCCTCGCGATGCACGCTGATTTCATTTACCTCCGGCAGCGTCACGATTCGCTGGAAGGCCGCCCGCGACGGATACTCCATAATCGCCGCGACATCCCACACTCCCTCGATTTCGCCGATCACGACGCCAGCGATTCTGCCCACGAACAACATCCTGCCGCCCTCGCGCTCGACGATTTTCGTCATTGCGCTGGAGTAGCGCTGGTAAGCTTCGCGGCCCGAGATGTTATCGGCCCGCCCGTCCTTGTATACCGCCTTCTCGCGGAACTTGAGCAGGTTCAGCATCGCGATCTTCGCCGATGAGGTATCGCGCGCCAGCGCCTGGATTCCAGCGGCAGTCGGATAAACTGCGTTCTCAACCTTCATTCGTTTCTCCCTTCAATTTGTCGATGCGATAAATGCGTGGATCAGATCGGCGATCTCGTCCGGCTTGTCCTCTTGCAGGAAATGGCCGGCTTCCGTGATCGTCACATGCTTCTGTCCCTTCGCTCCCGGGACGCGATTCTGAAAAATCAGCTCGCCTCCCTTCGTCACTGGATCCGAATCGCTGAACGCTGTGAGAAATGGTTTGGTGAACTCTTCCAGAACTTTCCACGCAGCTTTATTTTCGGCGACCGAGCCGTGTTCTGGTGTAATCGGAACCAAGGCAGGAAAGCGCCGCGCGCCCGCCTTGAACGATTCGTCCGGAAACGGCGCGTCGTACGCCGCCATCTCGGTCTCGCTCAAACCGCGGCGGCATCCCATTCCCAAAATCTGCCCGATCGGCAAAACCGGTGTGCTCTGGCTAAACTCGAGCCATCGCTGAAATCCTTCGCTGAAGCCTTCGCCAGTCGGCATCCCGGTATTCGCCACGATCACGCGCGCGAATTTTTCAGGAAACGCGGCCACCAGCCGAAGTCCGATGAGGCCGCCCCAGTCCTGGCAGAAGAGCGTAATGTCCGTGAGCCGCGTGGCGGCCAGCCAGTCGCTCATCCACTCTACGTGTCTTTCGTAAGTGTAATCCGATTGATCGGCGGGTTTGTCCGAACGGCCGAAGCCCACGAGGTCCGGCGCGACCGCGCGATGCCCGCGCGCGGCGAGGCTCGCGACGATGCGTCGATATAGAAATGACCACGACGGCTCGCCGTGCATGAGCAGCACGGGATTCGCGCTTGCCGGACCTTCGTCGAGATAGTGGATTCGCAGGGCGGTGCCGTCGGAATCCTTCACTTCGCAGTAGTGCGGCGCGAATGAAAAATCCGGCAGATTGGCGAATCGTGAATCAGGAGTTCTCAAGATTTTCAAAGCGGCACCTCTCGCAGAATTGGGCTCATCCGATCACGCGATACTATGGCGCGAGGAGCGCGATCAGATGGCACGACTTGGAATTCATGTATTGGCACTATGAGTGCCACTTTATTTCCCCGCGTGCAAGAATGGAAAGGGGGCCGTGCTTGATGAGTTTTGTTCGCTTATTGAGACTTTGAACACATCGAGGCCGAATTCTTGCTGGTTCTTTCGCTTCCTCCTCAATCCATGGCCGTTCTTGACGATACTCAGTCATCTATCAACTAACTAATTTCTGATTACCTACTTTAGATTCGCGTACACATGTGACAAAATCCTCGATCGCGAACGGGGCTCACAGAGCCAAGTTGGGCGGGTTGAGGAGGTGGTCGGATGTCCGTTGTTAGGCACCCTTTTTCTGGTATTTCCAGAACCGACACAAACGATCGAGCAGCTCAAACCAACCTTGTCAGGTTGAGCGACGCTGATCGCGTGAGCGATGAACCCGATCGAATCGCGTTCCACCGCGGGCCACGCGATACCTCTTCGATGTTCGTTTTTGAAACGAATCTCAGAGGTGCGCTGGGCAACGCGAAGAATACAAGCGAGGTAGTCGAGCATGTGTCGCCGCGCGAAGACGCCTGGTCGGGTCTCGACGTCGATCAGACGCTGGGCCAAATGATGACGGAGACGCGGAAGCATCTGGGTCTCTCGCGAGATCAGGTGAGCGAACAGACACACATTCCGGCGTACTACGTCAGGATGATCGAGAGCGACAGCTACGACGCTATCCCCGATCAACTTTACCTTTTGCCTTTTTTCCGCCGGTACGCGGATTTTCTCGGGCTCGACGCGCAGAAAGTGGTGTCGCGTTTCATCTGTGATTTCGAGAAGGCCGAAAACGAAGTCGTCGCGGCGCCCGCTCCTACGACATACGCCAAGGCTCTGCTGAAATGGCGCCAGATTGCGGCGGCAATGGTCGTCGGAGGAATCCTGCTACCGTGCATAGCGTGGGGAGTTGGGGAGATGCGCGTCGCTTATCGGAGCCCGGCAGGTAGTTCACCGGTCGTCGCTCTTTCGCCTGATACGCGGCCGTCAAATGGCGTCGCTTCGATAGATGCGGGAGCCGCGGCCGCTCAGGATTCCACTCGAACTCCCGATGCTGTCGCGGTACCTCCCGCGACAGCGCCTACCGCTTTAGCTGAAACAAACCCCGGACCTGAAATCGCTCCGCAACTACCTGCTCAGGTCAAGGCGCCGCGAGCAGGTCACCATCGCAGGCTCGCTCACCATTCGAGGCATTCGAAGCCGAGGCGCATCATTTAGTTTCGCTTAGTTCTGAGTTGTTGGAGGCGGCAGCGGCGAGGGCGCTCCTTGCGCGGGAGGCGGCAGCTGATTGTCACCTTCATCGTCGCCGTGGTGGCCGTGACGATGCTCCCATGGCTGCGTGAAGTCGCGATCGAAAATCTTCTGCTGATCGGGCGTCAGGATACCGCGAACGTCGCTCATTCCCTGCCAGAACAGTTGATGCCGGCGATGCACATAATCCTGCCGCGCCTGCATCACCTTGAACCGGGTATCGCGCAGAATATCGGCGATTCGATCGCTTTGCGCAGGCGTCAGATTGAGCTCATGGTTCATTCGCTCGATCAGCCCGCCCCCGGGCACGTGCAAGTAATGATACCGGTAAGCCGTCGTGCTCAGCGCGAAACCAATCAGGATGCATGAGACTCCGATCAGTAAGCCGAACCAGATATTCGACCTAGCTGGCAAGATCGCTCTCAGTCACTGGCATCTCCGGCGCCAACGGGTCGCTTGTTGTATCGGAAGTCATGCTCGTTTCGGGTGCCGATAGCTCGTCACCAAAAGACTCACGCGGCGCGCGCGCCGAAAGATACGCGGCACTGGTCGCGAACACAAATATAGCCGCAGCTGCGGCCATCGGGAGCCATCGATTCGGCCGCGACACCTCGCGCGACGCTTGAGCGAATCGCGACGGCCTGTCCGCCAGCGAAAACTCGCGACGTGCTGGTCGCGATACTTGCGACGCCTGCTGTTCCATCTCGCCATGCAGAACCGGCGCCGTCAGTGCGAAGACGCGAAACGCATGGTCGCACTTCTCGCATCCCTTCAGATGTGCCAGCAGATTCGCCGCGCCGCTCCGCCGTTGCAGTCTTGCGCCACAGCGCGGGAAATTCCTGTCGTGCTTCAAAACAATTCATGACCCTTACCTGTTGCGACCCATTGCGAGCATCCGCTCAGCCTGCTTGCGCAGCGCCTGTCGCGCGCGGAATGCGCGAATCTTTACCTTAGCCTCACTCCATCCAAGCGTCTCGGCGATTTCGCTGACGCTTAAATCTTCACTCTCTTTGAGTACCATCACCATCCGATCCTCGGGCTTCAGCGTGTCGAGCAAGCGATGCGCCAAATCGTAAGCTTCGCGGCGCTCTTCAGCCTCACCAACCAGATCCTCCGGCGACGCGACGTGCGCGGTCTGCATCCATTGCACTTCCGGCGCGCTGAAATCTCCAACCAGTTCTTCGGGACGCCGCCTTCGCCGACGCAACTCGTCGTAGCACAGGTTCACGACGATCGCGCGGAGCCACCCGCCAAACGGCATCTCGGCACGATACGTCGCCAGTGCAGTGTACGCGCGGATGAAACTCTCCTGCGCGATGTCCCGCGACATCTCTTCGTCCGAAAAAAATCGCCTGCATAACCGTTCTACCCGTGGCCGATGCCGCGCCGCTAGCTCAGAAAAGGCGTCGGTATGCCCGCCGAGGACTTCGGTTATCAGTTCCTCGTCAGGTTTGTCGCTCAATCTCCGCCCTGCCCTTCGGCCAGCCCAGCGACCCGACATAACTGTTCATTAATACGCACTGACTCCCCAACGGTTACAGGTTTTCGCCTGATTTGTGCTCGCGAGAGGAAGTCCGCCGAATATGGCAGTTTGATCGAAATAACGACTCACCCACTCACAGACCACGATTCTATATATCTTCTCGCAGATTTTCTGCCATGCCGTGTCCCGGATGCATGTATATCCAAGGCTTCGCGAGGGATCGGCCAGGCGGTACGGATTCATCCCGTCGGAGGCGGCGGTAGGCCGGCGCGGGCCAGGTCGGAGGGGGTATCGAGATCGAGATTGATTCCTGGATCGTTCAGATCAACGTAGGCGACCCGCGATGCGTCGACGGTTACTACGTGGCGGGCACCCTCTTCTTCCGGGGCGGATTGCAGTTCGTCGAATATTGCGCGGTCGAAAATCACCGGGTGGCCGCGGCGGCCTTCGTGGCGCGCGATCACTATTGGTTTGCCGAGTTGATTGTAGGACTCGACTATCGCCTCGAACGTTTCTACTCGGACAATCGGATGGTCCCCGAGATGAACTAGCGCGCCGGTTGCGTCCGGCTGAATTGCGCTGAGGCCGACCTTTAGCGAGGACAGTTGGCCGTGCGAATAGTTCGGATTCTCGACGATCACGATTCGCGCGTCACGCGGAATCGCGGCGCGCACGCGATCTTTGTGCGCGCCGAGAACGATCACCAGCCGAGGTACGACTGCGAGCATCGACTCGGCGATCCGCTCGATAAAGGTTTGTCCAGCGATCTTGAGGAGCGGCTTCGGATAGCCCATCCGCCGCGACTCGCCCGCTGCCAGTATGATTCCCTCGAGATGCTTCGGCATCGAGGTGAGCTACTTGGTGCGTTTGAGGTTGCCGAAGCGGACGCCGAGTGTGAACTCGTCGCGCTCTTCGGTGCGGCGCTCGCGGATAATTTCGGCGATGATCGAGATTGCGATTTCCTCGGGCGTCTCGCCACCAATCGCGACCCCGAGCGGCGCGTGAACGTCGGCGAGGCGCTCGTTAGGAACTCCGCTCTCTCCGATTCTCTCGAGCGTGGCCTTCACCCGGCGGCGCGAACCAATCATCCCGACGAATCCGCACGGCTGCATCAGCGCCGCGCGCACGACTTCCTCATCGAACGAATGACCGCGCGTGACCGACACCAGGTAGCAGTGGCCGTCGAGCGCGAGCGAATCGATCGCGTCGGTGAAAGGCTTGACTATAATCTCGTCGGCTTGCGGGAACCGCTCGCGGTTGGCAAACGACGCGCGATCGTCAATCACCGTGACGTGAAATCCCAGCATCGCTCCAAGTGCACACAGCGGCACCGCGATATGACCCGCGCCAACGATTATCAGGCGTTGCGCACCGACTATAGGATCGACGAACAATCGCACGCCGCCGTTCGGTTCGAGATGCGTCACCGGTTGCATACCACCGGCTCCGTCAACTTCGAGCAGAGTTGGAATCGCGTCGGCGGTCCGCTCGACAATTTGCGCGAATCCCGCCGCTGGCAGATCGATTGGTCCCGAATCGCGCGCGCCCGAGTCGCGAGGATCTATGAACGTCCGCGAGCCGGCCGGTATTTCTGTTCGCGAACCCGC
Organism: uncultured delta proteobacterium; assembly: GCA_963733715.1. Lineage (GTDB taxonomy): Bacteria > Desulfobacterota > Binatia > Binatales > Binataceae > Binatus. The sequence goes on along the minus strand of CAVTEN010000020.1, from coordinate 37,633 downwards.
ATCGACCACCGTCAGCAGCGCGCCAGGAGCGCTACGTCCGGCAGCGTCAGCAAGTTTTCGCGCGATTTGCAGGTCGCGCGCCGGCGACCACAGATCGACGAACACGTCCATTATTCCGCCGCAGGTTCCGATCTCGCGCTGGTCAAAATCGCCGGTGAGATCGACTTCGGCCAGCCGTGCGCCGCGGTCGTTCTTTTCTTCAAGTAACACACGAGCTTTTCGAAAGACCTCGGCTTCACCGCATCCGCCGCCGATGGTGCCGAATTGCCCGTCCTCGCGGACAATCATTTTGGCGCCGACTTCGCGCGGGGTAGAGCCGCGAACATTCACCACCGTCGCCAACGCAAACGGCTGCCCCCGCTCGAGCGTGCGCAAAGCCTCAGCCCAAATTTGATCCGAACCACTCATTTCATACTCTGATTAGAACTTACCAGAACCGGCGCGGGCGAAGAATGCGCCGCCGACGACGCGTCATTCGGAGAATTGGCGCAGAATCGCTCGCGGCCCTGAGCAGGCTGTCCTCGGCAGATTTGTAGTCGCCGGATTTGATAGCCGCCTCGCCCTTCTGCTCCAACTGACTCGCCTCGAAGAGCTGTTTGCGCTGGGCGGGATCGGTGGGACCGCTATCACGAATGTGGGCCAGCTCGAGGGAAACCTGACGCTCCAGATTGACCAGTTCCGGTGACGGCGAAGCGGCCATCGCCGGCGGGCCGCCGAAGAGAATAGCTAACCCAGCAATCGCCGCGAAAAGTCGGGCAACGTTCCTCATCGAGACGGAATTGTCATCGAAGCGACCAGCGTTTGCCAGAGCAATCACCTTAATTTAATGTGAAACCCGCCGTGGGTTTCACGCTTCCTTGGGCAGGGGTGACCCCTGCACCCAGTGTTAAAGAGTTGGCTGGATTGTGAGGCGGTGTGGATTTTCGGCGATGCCGTAGCGGGTCAGCATCCGGTAGAGCGTCGAGCGCGAAACGCCGAGCAAGTCGGCGGCGCGGCGGCGATTGCCCTCGGTCTCTTCGAGCGAGCGCACCAAGGTCTTCTTGATCACGTCGTCGAGCAGGAACCCCAGCGGCTCCGTGCCGAAATCTATCTGGGGCGCGTGATGCGCGGCCTGCGCGGGCTCGTGACCGTTGGCAGGTGTTTCCGCATGCGAGATCAACAACTCGGCTCCGGTTCCGTCTACGATCTGCTCGGGAAGATCAGTTACGAGAATCCGATTGTTCTCGCTCAAAATAACGGCGCTTTCGATTGCGTTGGAAAGCTCCCGGACGTTTCCCGGCCATTGATACGCGCATAGAACGTCGATGGCGGCGCGGAGATCTCTGAGACCTCTTTGGAGAACAGGCGATTGTATTGTTCGATGAAATATCCGATGAAGGCCGGAATCGCTTCACGTCGTTCGCGCAAGGGCGGGATAAAGATCGCCGCCGCGCTCATGCGGAAGTAGAGATCGTCGCGAAACGTTCCCGCCTTGACCATCGCGCGCAAATCGCGATTCGTCGCCGCCACCAGTCTCAGATTAACCTTGTAGCAATGCGACGAGCCGACCGGCTGAACCTCATGCGTCTCGACTGAGCGCAGCAGCTTGGGCTGCAGCTTGAGCGGCAACTCGCCGATCTCGTCGAGGAACAGCGTGCCGCCGTTGGCTGAGCGGAAGTATCCCTGCGATTCGTCGCGCGCGTCGGTAAAGGCGCCGCGTACGTGGCCGAACAACTGCGACTCGGCCAACGCTTCAACCAGGTTGGAGCAGTTCAGCGTCACGAACGGACCATTCGGAACTGGCCCGAGGGTGTGAAGTGCGCGCGCGACCAGTTCCTTGCCGGTTCCGGATTCGCCCGAAATCAGCACCGTCGCCTTGTATGGGCTCAGCTGCGAGACTGACTTCAGGACCTTGCGCACCTGTGCCGATCGCACGACCATCCCGCCCAGCCGATCCGCGCTATGCACCAGATGGCCGAGCAAGACCATGTCGCTGGTGCTGGCTCCGTTGGTAGTAGCAGATACGGGCTGAGTTCCTGAGGGCGGCTGAGTGTCCTCGTGCTGCACCAATCCTCCTGCGTCGGCCTGCATTGGCAGGTCGATAGGTATCTTGAGAGCAAAGGATGGGCCACTGTCGCGGAATCGGAACACTCGTTGAACGATTGTCTGTGGTAGTCAGCATAGTGCGACGGGTGGCAGAGGGTGCTCGATGCGGCATTTCGGTGGCATCGAGCGGTCAGGATGCGACATTGGTTTGCCGGTACTCGGTTGTCGGTTAGTCGGCAGGTCTCAGCAGAGTCGGCAGATCGCGCAGGTCGGTGAGCTCGATATCGGGGACAGGATGGCTATCGGTGAGCGTCCGATTGTAGCGATTGATCCAGACCGTCCGGATTCCGGCGTCGCGGGCGCCGGCGATGTCGCGGTTGAGACTGTCGCCTACCATCACCGCCTCGTGCGCCGCGACTTTCAGCCGTTCCAACGCCAATTGAAAAATCCTGAGGTCGGGTTTTCCGAATCCGTGATCGCCCGAGATGATGATCGTCTCAAAAAAGCTGGCGAGGTTCGAACCGTCGATTTTGGTGCCCTGGATATCGGGCGCGCCGTTGGTGATTAGCGCAAGACGAAATTTTTTCTTCAACTCGTGCAGGACCTGCTCTGATTCGGCAAACACGACGTGGCGGCGGCTTCGATCGATCGCGAAAAATTCCGCCAGCTCGGCGGCGAGTGCAGGATCGTCGATGCCGACCTCTTCCAGCGCGGCAGTCCACGAACGCATCCGGTAGGTGGGCATCCAATTGCGAAGCTGGACGAGCGAGGAATCGTCGCCGGTGAACGAACCCCAAAGTGCTTCGCGCGCGCTGATGCCGATGTCGCGGCAGTAGTCGATCATCGGGCCGCTGAGAAACAGCTCGCGCGAACGCTTGCGCAAAGCGGTCGAGGAGCGCGACGCGATCGACGCCGTGGCGCGCGACGGCAATCTCGGCGGCGGTCAGCGCAGAAGCGTCGTTGGAAGTCTCCTCCTCGATCAGGGTTTCGTCGAGATCGAAGATGACGGCGCGGACTTTCATCTGACTATGCGGCATCGATCAGACGCCAAGAACGTCGGCCAGCACGCGGGCCGGATGGTCGCGAGGATCGACCTGGTCGTATACCCGCTCGATCGCGCCGTTTTCGTCGATCAGGAAACTCACGCGGTCGGGATACCTGGCGTCCGATCCAGAACAAGCACCGTATGCAATCGCGACGGCGTGATTCGCGTCGCTCAGAAGCGGGAATCCGAACTCGTGCCGGCGGGCGAAGGCGGCATTGTCTTCCATTGAGTCGAAACTCACGCCGACGACGCGGATGTTGTTTTCGTCGAAGTACGATTGATGGTCGCGAAAGCCGCGACCTTCGAGAGTGCAACCGGGCGTGTTGGCCTCGACGAAGAACCACAGCAGCACTTTGGCGCCACGAAGACTCGCGAGCGAGAGACTTCCGCCGTCGTGCGCGACGAGCGTGAAATCAGGCGCCGGCTCTCCAACTTTGATCATTTCAATTCAACCCGGTTCAATTCGCGTCGATGGTTCAATTCAACAGGGCGCGGAGTTGCGCCAAGGCAGACGCGCAAGTTGGGTCGCCGGGGGCGAATGCGAGCGCGCCTTCGAATTCGTCGATCGCTCGCTTCACCATTCCCTTGGCAGCGTAGATTCGGCCCAGGTTCATAAAGGGGAAGTGACGCGGGTCGTAGCGCGGCGCGGTCTTGGCTTTCTCGAGCCACGGGATCGCCTCGTCGGGCTCGCCCTTGGAGATCAGATAGGCGCCGATATCGTTGTACGGATTGCCGAATGCGGGATCGACTTCGATGGCGCGGCGGCATTCAGCGATCGCGTCGTCGATTCGGCCCATCCCCTCGAACGCCCATCCCCGAAACGTGTAGGCCTCCGCAGTAGGAAAGACTTCGATCGATTTTGTGTAGAGCTCGACCGCGCGATCGAGATCATGGTTCATGTGAAAGCGCATCGCCTCGTTCCATAACTCGAGCGCCCGCGCCCGCGGTTCCGAATCAGCCATGATCGATCGGTATTGTGCCGATCCGCCCGCGTCAAGAGCGAGCTCGCTACTGCGTGTGGACCCCGGTGAGGGCGCGCATGATTTGAATCATCGCGGGGCCGACGATCACGCTCATCATCGCGGGGAGAATAAACAGGACAAGCGGAAAGAGAATCTTGACCGTGGTTTTGGCGGCCGCTTCTTCGGCGCGAAGCCGGCGAGTAGTGCGCATCGTGTCCGAGATCGAGCGCAGTGCTGGGCCGATTTGCGCGCCGAGCTTTTCGCTTTGCACCAGCGTGGCGGCGAGCGGTTTGATGTCGTCGACCGCCGTGCGATCGGCGAAACTCCTGAGCGACTGACCAAGCGTGCTGCCGGCGGCGAGCTCAGCCGAGACCATGGACAGTTCGGCGCCTATTTCCTGCTTTTGGCGGAGCGATTCGGAGCCGACTATCTTGATTGCTTCGCTGAGGCCGAGACCGGCTTCGACGCAGACCACAAGCAAATCCAGAACGTCGGAGAGTTGGCTGGCGATTTGATCCCGCCGGTTCCTGGCTTTGCGGCCGATGTAGTAACTCGGAGCGAACGCGCCAAGCCCTGCGCCGACCAGCATCGCGACCAGCGGTTTGATGCCGTGGAGACCAAAAGCGATCGCGACGACCATCGCGAGGAGCGCGGTTCCCGCCGTCGATGCGAGACGGGCGAAGTGAAAGGTGCGGACGGCGCCGGGACCCGGAAAGCCGGCGCGGACCAAGGTCTGCGAGAGCTTTTCGCGCTCCGGAGTGTTGATCGCGGGTTCGGGAAGATGTTTCGCGACCCATCGAAAAAGCGCGTTCGCGAACGTATCGGAATCCATGTCTACGTTGTCGGGATTTCCGTATGCGACGCGCATCTTGACGCCCATCTCGGCGATGCGATCGTCAAAAGGGCGATTGATCCCGTAGATGGCGGCGTAAATCGCGACAGAGACTGCGCCACACAAAAAAAACACCGTCAGGCTTGCGTAGATTGATCCCATGGCCGGTACTTCAGTATTTCACTTTCAGAAGCTTGCGAATTGAGAGGAACGCGAGGGCGTCGAGCACGGCGGCGACCTCGAGAATCTTCTGGCCGCTCGGATCGAAAAAAAGCGTGTTCGTATAGCTTGGCTGAATGACACTGAAAGCCGCCAGCATCACGATCGGCAGGAACCCGACCAGTATCCCGCTCATCTTGGATTGGGCCGTGAGCGCCTTGATTTGCTGCTGCAGACGCTGGCGGGTGCGAACGATTTCCGACAGGCGTCCGAGTATGATGGCGAGCGAGCTGCCGACTTCCGCTTGTACGCGTACCGCTACTACCAGCAGGCGGAGATCCTCCTGCGGCACCCGCTTGAGCATCTCTTCCAGCGCGCGCGGGAGAGGCAGTCCGAGGCGGCTCTGTTCGATAGCGGATCGGAATTCGGTGCCAATGGGATCGGCGAACTCCGTCACCACGACTTGCAATCCGCGCAGCAGGGTGTGGCCGGCTTCGAGTGACGATTTGATCAAATCGAGCGCATACGGCAGTTGCTTGGCGAATGCCTTGAGACGCCGCTGTCTGCGTATGCGGATATAGAAAATCGGCAGGCTTCCCATAGCCGCGCCTATCGCGATCGAGGCGAGTTCCCGTCCCCAAATGGCTTCGCCCGCGAACAGGCCCGCCGTGAACATCAGCAGGATCACGAGCAGGACGTCGGCGATGCGCGCATAGATTCCCGCCTGCCAGAGGTTTTCCTCGAGCTTTTGCAGCAAATTGAGCCGGTAGAAGCGGCTCAGGAACTCGCGTCCAGTCAGGCGGCGAGAATCGGTCTTGGTAATACCGCACTTCGAGGGCCAGGTCGGGACGCGACATGCGTCGCATCACAGTGCGGTTGACGCTGGGACGAGCGCCACGGCGCATGAACCACATTGCGCAGGCAACCAGCACGAAGCCGGCGACAGCCAGCGGAATCAGCAGATCGGGGTTCATCGCGCGGCCGTTTTGATGACCTTCGACTCGGTTTTGTAGCCGGCTGTTTCGAGGCGCTGTGTGTACGCTGAACGAATCCCGGTGGATTGAAAGACGCCGTTGATTTTTCCTGCCGCAGTCGTGTCGGCGCGGACAAATTCGAACAAGTCCTGCATCATGATCATCTCGCCTTCCATGCCGCTGATCTCGGAGATCTTCATGACCTTGCGCGAACCGTCGGACAGCCGGCTGACGTGAACAATTATGTTGATGGCGGAGGCAATCTGCTGGCGCATCGCGCGCTGCGGAATCGAGACGCCCGACAGCAGCATCATCATCTCGAGCCGGCCCAGGCATTCGCGCGGGCTGTTGGCGTGGATGGTTGCGATAGAACCGTCATGGCCGGTGGACATGGCCTGCAACATGTCGAAGACTTCCGCGCCGCGGACCTCACCGACGACGATTCTGTCCGGACGCATTCGGAGACAGTTCTTGACCAGGTCGCGCTGCGTGACTTCGCCGCGGCCTTCGAGATTGGACGGCCGCGTCTCGAGCCGCACGACGTGAGGCTGTTGCAAGGACAGCTCGGCGGAATCCTCGATGGTAACGATACGTTCGTCTTCGGGGACGAACGCGGACAGACAATTGAGCATCGTGGTTTTGCCCGAGCCGGTGCCGCCGCAGACGATTACGTTGAGGCGCGCTCGAACGACGGCGAGCAGGAACTCGACCAGGTCCCAGGTGAGTGCGTCTTTTTCGACCAGCGCGCCGATGTCGAAGCGATGCTTGCCGAAACGCCGGATTGACAGCGCCGGCCCGTCGAGCGCGAGCGGCGGGATGATGGCGTTGATACGCGAGCCGTCGGGCAATCGCGCATCGACCATCGGCGACGATTCGTCGACGCGGCGGCCAACGCGAGAGACGATGCGATCGATGATCAGCATCAAATGCGCGTCGTCCTGGAAGACCACGTCGGTTGCGTGCAGCTTGCCGCGCTTCTCGACGTAGACCTGGTTGTGACCGTTGACGAGGATGTCGGTGATTTCGTCGTCACGGAGCAGCGGCTCGAGCGGGCCCAGGCCGAGCAGTTCGTTCTTGAGTTCCTCGACCAGCCGGCCGCGGTCGGCGTCAGTCAGCAGGCGTCCGTCTTCATTAAGAATGTCGTTGATGGCGGCGGTAACCTTGCTGGAGACCATCGCGGGCTCGAGGGTTTCGAGCTTGGAGACATCGATGGTTTCGAACAGCTTGTTGTGAACCTTAACCTTCAAGCGGCGCGAGCTATCCGCGATCGCGTCCTTGCGGCGGCGCACGGTCGCGCCGATAAGCGAACCGCCGGCCGAGCCGGTCTCCGGCGGGCGTCCGCCGCTAGTAACACTCTGGAGCCGATCAGTCAGTCCCATCTTGCATACCTCATCGACTTTGATTCGTGACGAAGGCGGATTTGAGCCGCGAGATGAAGGTGTCAGGCAGCGCGGCCTGTTCAGCATGCGGCATTACGAGAGCTGCGAGATCGAGCATCGCGCGCGCGACTGCGGACGCTGGCGCAACCTGGAAGAGGTCCTGCGCTTTCATCTCGATCGTTTCGAAAGTGCGATCGTCGGCCGGAATTTTGGCGTAGATGGGCTTGGCGAGCGTCGATTCGATGGCCTTGTCGGTCAACGGATGCGACGGCCGGTAGCGATCGAGAATGAAGTGTGGCTCGAGCCTGGTCAGGCCGAGGCGCTCGAACAGGTCGATGAATCGCCATGCGGATCGCGCCGCCGCGATCGACTGATTGAGTACGTAAAAGAGATGGTCGGAGCGCTCCCATGCAGCAACCCCGTTTTCGTCCACGTGGTCGCCGCAATCGACGATCACGTAGTCGAACAACTGGCGAGTCAGGTCGAGCACCGTGCCGACCGTAATGTCCGAGACCAGTTCGCCTTCTTCGATTCGCTTGGGCGCGGCCAGCAAACAAACACCCGACGGATGCTTGGTCAAGGCGGATTCGAGCTGGATCGAATCGAGCTTATGCTCGAGGCGCACCAGCGGCATGATTGTCACTTCGGGATCGAGGTTCAGAAAAATCGCCAGGCCTCCGGTCTGAAGATCGAGATCGACCAACGCCACGCGCTGATGCAGCGATTCGAGCGCCAAAGCGAGGTTGGCGGCCAGCGAGGTCACACCGACACCGCCGACCAGGCTGGCGACGGAAATGACGATGCCGCCCTCGCGGCGCTCGGTGCGCCAGCGCGCCTCGCTTACTTTCAGCAAGGCGCGGGTGGCCTCGCCCGGGTCAAGCGGCATGAACAAAATTTCGTCGGCACCGGAGCGCAGCGCTCGCTTCATCAGACCGGCTGAGCGCGCGCTCAACAATGCGAGCAGAGTCGGGCGCGGCGAATGGAGCGACTGGCTTTGGAGAAAGCTCAAGGCGGCTTCCTCGTTGCCATTGACCATCACCAAGGTTGCGTCTGGCGGCGCGGAGGCATTCTCGGAAAGATTGGCAGCGGTGGCAGCCTCACCCTCGATAATCTCGAGTTGAGGCTCAACCAGTGCCGCCAGAACCGCTTTGAGCTGGTTGCGCTGATCGCCAGGATCGCCGACCAACATAACCTTCATCGCGCTGCGACGACCCTCGCCGTTTGAACCGTTAAATGGCACTCGATCTTTCTCCCTAGAAGCGGGGACGGGCCGCGTCCGGCGGCTCGAGGGTCTGAGTCCTGATCTCGTCTGGAGTCAACTCGGTGCGGCCGGTGGGCAGGTATACCTGCCCGGTCGGAGGCAGCGGCCGGACTATCTCGGGCGTCACGCTCATGATGAGGTCGGTTTCCTTGTTCGACCAATAGGTGTTGCGGAAGAGACCGGCTAAATAGGGGATGTCTCCGAGGTAAGGCACCTTCTGCACTTGAGAGATTTTTTCATGAAGAATCAGCCCGGCGATGATGAGAGTCTGGCGGTCCTTGAGCCGCGCCATTGTCTCTGCCCGCCGGGTTACGAAGGCCGGAACGGTGAAGCCGAAAAGCTGGACGCCGTGAGTATAGTCCGGCTCAGAGACCTCGGGTTTCACCAGCAGTTCGATATCGTCACGGCCCACGACGGTCGGGATGAACTCGACAGAGGTGCCGAAGGTTTTGAAGACGATGGTGGAGTTCAGCGCCTGGGCGATTACGATGGGTATCTCGCCACCCGAGAGGAATTTAGCTTTTTCACCGGAGTTCGCCAGTAAATGCGGCTCCGCGAGAACTTTGCCGAGGTTGTGAGCTTCGAGAAACTGGAAAAATCCCTGCCATTGAACGCTCGAGTTTCCGGCAGACAGGCCATAGGTCACGTTCGGTGACAGCAAGAGCGGAATTAACTGGCCGGGAGCGGGCAAGACTCCGCCCGGCGAGGTGGTCCCGGACAACGATCCTGCCGAGGCCGAGCTCTGAAGAGTGCTGGCTGCGCTGTAGGGGGTGGCGACCGCGCCGGGCAGACCGACCAGCGAGATGCCGATTTTGGTCAGCGCGACCGACAGGTTAACTCCCTGATTCTCCAGCTCAGTGCGGTCGAGCTCGGCCACGATAGTATTGAGCATCACCTGCTGTTTGCCGCTGGCGTCGACTCGAACCGTGCGTTCGTCGTATCGGCCATCGGTGTCCCAAATAGCGAGCGTCGTGAAGCCGGGCTGATGGGCGATTAGATTGAGCTGGAACGGATCGATCACCTGCACGTCGGCAATCTTGGAGTCGGCGACGGAAATGCGCGTGATGCGCCGCTGAAAATCGATTACCTCAGAGGTGCCTATCATGAGCGATACGGCTTCCTCCGGCAGATAGTGCTTTCCGCCGGAGATACTGTCGCTTAGATATCCCGGGCCCGGATCCAGTACCGACGGATCGTTTCGATAGCGAGCGGCGGAGACTGAGGACGGGGCAACCGATTGTCGCGGCTCATAGGCCTTGGATCCCTTGTCCGGCTGAGGTGGCACATTCCATGAGGCATCGTCGTAGGAAAGGGGCGCTTTGTCGGCGAGCGTCGCGGCGTACGGTGCGACGGCCGACGGAGTCGTGCGCAGTGAAGAAATGGTTCCCAACTCCGGCCTTGCAGAGGAGGTCGAGGTTGACGCGCCGGCTCCCGGCCGTGAGCTGAACCCCTCATCGCTCATCGAGGGCGGCGCCTGGCCGGGGGTCAGCGGCGCGCCGGGCTTCGCAACTCCGAACGCATTGACGTCGTAGCTGACTTCGCGATCCGAGCTATTGGTGACGGTAACTATCCAGCGGCCCGCGCCGGCACTCAGCATCGTGAGCTTGCCCGGCGGCGAATCGTAGCTGACGAAGGCGTTTGGATTTTGCTCAACCCGAAACGACGGTTTGGTGCCGGGCTTGATGTCATTGATTACGTAGGTTTCGCCGGCGTTCATCGAAACCGGCACCCAATCGGACGAGTCTTTTGCCTGCGCCCATGCGGTCGCCGCGCTGACGACCAGAATCAATCCGACGGACGCGAATAGCCGACAGATTCGTTCTGCCGACCAAATGTTTACGTATCTGTTTTTGCATCCCCACATGGCCTTTCCCCCTTTAGCCACCTGCGATCACGGAACCTGATAAGTCTTTGGCGCTGGTACGTAGCCCGGATCTCCCGGTCTGAGCGGCCCGACACTAGTCGCGGCGTGACCGTTGATTGCGTCGCTTCGAACTGCTGCGAATGCACTCGGCGGCGGTTCGGCGAAGCTCGCGGACCAGACCGGCTTCGCCGACGAGACTGGAGATTCAGGCGTAATCGTTGTCCGGCTCTGCCGGCGCCGCGGGCATCGGCGGCTCCGAGACAGCCGGCGTGTCCTGATGCGCCTGATACAAGGAATGCGCCCCCGCGCCAGCATGGACGAAGGAGATCGCCTCTGACGACTTGCCGTCACGCATTACTTCGATTCGAAAAGCCGTCGGTCCATGCGCAGGACGAGCGGTCAGAGCCGGCGCCGGTTGTATTTGCATCACGGGCAAGGTTGAGCCGAGTGCGCCGCCTTCGTGGAGCAGGTCGGGGAGTCCGATTCCTCTGGTCGCGACTATTTTGGCGTCGCTGTAATTCCGCATCGCCAGACGCAGCAATCCCTCGCGGCTGGCCAGGGTGAGTTTTTCGGCGTCGACCGGAGTCACCAGCAAGTGTGACGACTTTGACCACTTCAGGCTGGTCTTTGACGTGTTCGATTTCCTGGGCGACCGCGAGAACTTCGATGTTCTGCAGAACGATGCGCGAGAAGGATGGCTCGCCCGGCCCCGTGCCCGCGACGGCGACCAGGATGTCGACCCGGGTGTGCGGCGCGACGAAGCCGGCAATGTCCGAGACCTCATCGACCGGGACCGACATCGCACGCATCCCGGGTGGAATCAGCAACGGCATCACGCCGGAAGTCTTTTCGCCCATGAACAGTTTGCTCGCGACAATCGGCTCATTGGCTTCGAACTCGGTCTTGGCGAACGAATCTGCTATCGCCTGCGGATCGGTGAATCCGCCCTGCGGGACGCTGTCGCGCGACCATCGAACGAGCTTGACCGAATCGGGTTCGAGCTTGGTGCCGAGCGGAATATCGTTTGCTGCGACAACGATTTCAACCGTTTGCGCCATCGCGCGCTGCACTTCGGACTCGCGTTTTCTGATTGCGGAAAAGACCACAATCGCGGCCAGCATCGCACCCATTGCCGCCAGGATTACGAACACTATCGGTCGTTTCATCTATGCCCCCTACTTGGCCCCCTGTTTGCGCGACCGGTCGTTTCCGACTTTTCACCGGCCCCCACGCGCAAATTTCAATCGATCGCGCTCCCGCCTCAAGCTCTGGATTGCGCGGCGGAGACTTATGTCCCCGCCGCCTGTCCCGCGCGCTTTCATTCGGCTACGCAGGGTTGAGGGTTACTCTCAGGCACCCGACAGAGTCGAAGTCACGTTGGCGATGATCGTGTTGATCCCGCCTTCGAGACCCTGGTACGCGATGTAACCGGCCACCGCGATCGCCGCGATAATCAGCACATACTCAGTCATCGTCTGACCCTTCTGGCTTTCGCGGACGCGGCCAACGAGTTGGTTGACGTACTTCATTGCCGATATCCTCCTTTCGCCTTTGCGTCGCCGCATTAGCGATTTGCTTGCGAAAAGCCAGTGCCTTACGCACCCTTCAGGGTCGTGGTTACGTTCGAGATGATCGTGTTGATTCCACCTTCGAGGCCCTGGTACGCGATGTACCCGGCCACCGCGATCGCCGCGATAATCAGCACGTACTCAGTCATCGTCTGTCCCTTTTTGCTTTCGCGGACCCGAACCATGAGTTTGTTGATGTAGTTCATTTTTGATGTCCTCCTTTGCGCGTTTAGTCAGCGCAATCGATTTCTTTCACGCCAACCGAACAGGTAGCCGAGCCGGTCGTGTTGCCTGCCGAATCGACTTGGTCTCGCAGACAATCCTGTGCTTCCACTTCGATTTCCGCTTCGCTCAGTTTTCAGTTTTTCGGATGCGTGCCTTGCTGTGAGGTTCAGGTGCACCACTTGTGCCAGCGAACACTGTGGGCGAGAGACGACCTAGCCGCACCAGGGCAAATCGCGCGAGCCAATCTGAGACCCCCCGTGTCGCGTCGCGGTACATCGAATGATTCAGTGGCCGAGACGGCGCTCCATTTCTTACATTTTTGGGTAGTCAATCGGCTGCTTCCTTTGCCATAATCGATTCATGCTTGGCCAAAACCGCACTTCAATTCCGCCCCACCCTTTCCTGCGAATTGCGGGCCAAGGGCTAATCGCAATCGCGCTCGCCGTCGCGCTGTCAGCATGCGCACCGTCGGCATTGACCTCGGCGCGTAGCCAAATGGCCGCCGCCAATTATCCGGCAGCGCGTCAAGAACTGGTCGCTCTGTCGGCCCGCACTGACCTGAGCGAGCGTGAGCGGACCGAGGTGAAGGACGATCTGTGTCTCTGCGACTTCAAGATCGGACGCCCGACGTACTCGCTGGCCGAGCAACGCGGCGTATGCATGGACGCGGCGAAAGAGCAGGACAGCCAGAGCGCTTCGATTGTCGCGCAAATCGACGATGCCCAGCGCATCAAAGATACGCAGGTGGTTGAAGCCGCCCTGACTGAGCGCGACCTGGCCGACGCCGAGAGCGCAGCCACCGACTACCAGAGGTTGCCCGGAGCCGACCCCGCCACGGTTGCGCGATGGTCGAAGGAAATCTGGACGCTGGCAGATACGCAGGTGTTCGCGGATTCCGTCGCGAAGAAGCACTCGCTCGGAGGCGCGATCGCCGAAGCACGCAAAAATCATCCGAACGTCGCAAAGATGAGCCCCGGCCAATTCAGCCAGTGGGTCGTCACGACTTCGAAGGTCTCGGGAACCACGCTGGTGTCGAGCGTAGAGGTAAAGGACAAGACCCTGAATCTTTCGGTCGACGAAGCGAACCTGCCGGTTGCCGCGCTCAGCCTCGATCGACTCGCCACGATCAACGACGCGATGGTAGCGCGATGCGGTTGCGACGCGCGCACCAACGTCGCGGTCTCCGAGACCGGCTTTCCCGCGTATTTCATCAGGCTGGATCCTGAGACTCGCTTATCCGAGGTAATGATCCTGCCGCGCGGAGATCACACGATCGTGTCGGCCAACTCGAACTAAGCTTAAGACTCGCCCGGCTTCGCGGCGTTCATCGGAACGCTTAGTCATTAAAAAGGTTCTATGATAGTCAATTCAACTGACTGATACTGGCAATTGCGCGGTCTCTTCGGCGGCCGCGCGTCTCGGGAGCTGCGAAAATCTTGTACGCACTTATGCAGCGCTGGTGCCTGACAATTGCTGTTATCGGTTGCGCCCCGGTTGCCGCATTGGCGAACGACTGGGGGATGGGCGAATCGAACTCGAAGATTCCCCCGAGCAGCGTCTTCGATCCGGTCTCGACGCCGGCTCACGAAATCAACATCGTCGCATTCTTCGTCATCTCGATCACCGCGGTGATTTTCCTGATCGTCGCCGGGCTGCTCGCTTACAGCATCGTGCGATTTCGCGTCCGCCCGGGCGACGACGGCCGCGAACCGCCGCAGGTCTACGGCAGCAATCCGATCGAGTTCGCATGGACGACGGTCCCCGTCCTCATTGTATTGGTACTCTTCCTTGTCACGGCCCGTACCATATATTCGGTGCAGGCGCGGGCGCGGCCGCCTGACGCTCTCAGCGTCCATGTGATCGCGCATCAGTGGTGGTGGGAATTCCGCTATCCCGGCTTCGGCATCGTCACCGCCAACGAACTTCACGTTCCGATTAGCGATCCGAAAAGTCCCACGCCAACCTTTCTCGATCTCGAGTCGGCGGACGTCGCGCACAGTTTCTGGGTGCCTCGCTTGGCAGGCAAGACTGACGTCATCCCCAACAAGAAAAATTCGATGTGGATCGATCCGCATGTCGCTGGAACCTATCTCGGGCAGTGCGCCGAGTACTGCGGCACCGAGCACGCCATGATGCTGTTGCGCGTGATCGTCGAGCCGCGGGCCGACTTCGATCGATGGATCTCCGCGCAGAAGGAGCCGCCCGCCGTCGACGCATCCGTCGTGCACGGGCGCCAGGTTTTCGAATCCACCGCATGCGTCAATTGCCACACGATTCGCGGGACTGCGGCTGACGGTCGTTTCGGTCCTGACCTGACTCATCTAATGACTCGCGAGACGATTGGCGCCGGCGTCGCGATGAATACCCGCGATCACCTTAAAGTCTGGGTGAGCGATCCAAGCGTCATGAAACCCGGCGCGCTGATGCCGGCGATGAACCTCGGCGACAAGGACCTCGACGATCTGGTCGCCTACCTGGCGACACTGCGCTGATGGAGATGAATGCATGGCAGGCACCATCGATCAGCAAATCGCTCTCGGCGCTGTAGACGAAGCACAAGCGCTGCCGCTCCTCGGCAGGCTGCACGAGTGGGTCGTCACGGTAGATCACAAGCGCCTCGGCCTCATGTACATCGCGGGCGGCCTCTTCTTCTTTTTGATTGCCGGCCTGCAAGCCGTGACGATTCGCCTCCAGCTCGCGGTGCCCGATGCCGGCATCGTACCGCCGCAGGTATTCAATCGCCTGCTCACGATGCATGGCACGGCGATGATCTTCCTAGTCGGGATGCCTATACTCACCGGCTTCTTCAACTACCTGGTGCCGCTGATGATTGGCGCGCGCGACCTCGCC
Source organism: uncultured delta proteobacterium (assembly GCA_963733715.1). Taxonomy (GTDB): domain Bacteria; phylum Desulfobacterota; class Binatia; order Binatales; family Binataceae; genus Binatus. The sequence goes on along the minus strand of CAVTEN010000020.1, from coordinate 22,489 downwards.
TTCCCGCGGCTCAACTCCTTCGGCTTCTGGCTATGGTTCTTCGGCGCGATCCTCCTCTACTTCAGCTATATCGGCGGCGACGGTCTCTACGGTGCGGGCAGTGCGCCTGACGTCGGATGGTTCGCATACGCGCCGTTGACCGAACTGCCGTTTTCGCGCGGCAACAGTACTGACTATTGGATACTGAGTATATTTCTGACTAGCGTCGGCACGACTGCGACCGCCATCAACATAATCACCAGCGCCTTCTGCATGCGATGCGAAGGGATGACGCTGAGCAAGATGCCGGTGCTCGTGTGGCTGGCGGTCGTGGTCGCCTTCATGATGCTGGTCGCGCTGCCGCCGCTCTCGGCCGCGCAGGCGATGCTGCTACTCGACCGCTTCCTTGGCGGGCACTTCTTTGACACGCAAGCGGGTGGCTCGGCGATTTTGTGGCAGCACTTTTTCTGGATCTTCGGCCATCCCGAGGTCTACATATTAGTGATTCCCGCGTTCGCCTTCGCCTCCGAGATCATCCCGGTCTTCTCGCGCAAGGTAATTTTCGGATACAGCGTGATGGTCGCGGCGTCGTGCGCGATCGGGTTCGTCAGCTTGAGCGTGTGGGCGCACCATATGTTCGCGGTCGGCATGACGCCCCCCGGCAACTCGTTCTTCGCGGCATCCTCGATGCTGGTGGGGGTGCCGACCGGCATCAAGATCTTCAACTGGCTCGGAACAATCTGGGGCGGAAAACTTCGCTTCAGAGCACCGATGCTGTTCAGCCTGGGATTTCTGTTTCAGTTTCTGGTAGCGGGCCTGACCGGCATCATGCTGGCCGTCGCGCCCTTCGACTGGCAAGTCACGGATACCTACTTCGTGGTCGCTCATTTCCACTATGTACTAGTCGGCGGTATCATCTTCATGGATTTCGCCGCTATCTATTACTGGTTCCCAAAGGCTACTGGGCGAATGCTCAGTGAGACATTAGGCAAGTGGCATTTCTGGCTATTCCTGATCGGCTTCCATTTGACCTTTGACACTATGCACTTTGCGGGACTGCGCGGGATGCCACGTCGCATCTATACCTATCAGCCGGGGCGTGGACTCGAGACGCTCAATTTCATCGAGTCGATCGGAGCGCTGTTGCAGGGCATCGCCGTGCTCATATTGGTAGTCAATGTCATACGCTCGCTCCGCGCGGGCGATCGGGCAGGCAACGACCCGTGGGATGCGTGGACGCTCGAATGGTCCACCAGCTCTCCACCACCGGAATACAATTTCGCCGAACCGCCGAAGGTGCTCAGTCGCCGTCCGCTATGGGACCTCAAACATCCGGAAGACCCGGACTGGAAGTACGAATGAACGGGAGCATCTAATAATGGCGGCTGCGCCAACAACAATCCCGGCATCGGCCGCGGCATGGGGCGAAACCCTCCCGCGACGCGGCCGCGTCGGCGTTCTCGCACTGATCCTCACCGAGTCCGTCTTCTTCTCGATTTTCGTAGTCGCCTACATCTTCTATGTTGGCAAAAGCCTGACCGGCCCGTATCCGAAAGATGTCCTGTCGCCTCCAATCCTGAATACCATCTGCCTGCTCTCGAGCAGCATCACGATCGTCCTCGCGGTTCGAGCACTGCGCGCAGGTTCCATTGGCACGTTTGCCCTGTGGTGGTTCGTCACTTTCGCGCTCGGCGCCGAATTCCTGACTGGCACGGCGCTCGAATGGCATCGACTCATCTACCATGAGGGATTGACTATTCGGACTAATCTTTTCGGTACCACCTATTACTCATTAGTAGGTCTGCACGCGCTCCACGTCACCGTCGGATTACTACTTATTCTGCTCGTGCTGATACTGACTATTTGCGGATACATGAGTGACCGCCACATCGAACGCGTTGACGTCCTCTCATGGTATTGGCACTTCGTGGACGCTGTTTGGATAGTAGTATTCCTAACCGTATACGTGATCGGTCGATGAGCTAATGCAGTGGCTATTCAAGAACATACCGACAACGTAATCGAAGTTCCTGCACCGACGGCGTGGCCGATGATCTTTGCGATCGGTTTGACGCTCTCCTTTGCCGGCCTCGTCACCGCCATGACAGTCAGCATAGTCGGCTTCGTCCTCACGATAGCGGGAGCAGTCGGATGGTTTCGCGAGGTGCTTCCGGTCGAGCATCGCGAGACGGTTCGCGTCACGCCGACCGTGGTAGTCATCGTTCCCGCAAAAATCGGCGTCGACTATCTGCAAGTCGGAGAGCTCGGCAATCGCGCCGTCCTGCCGCTGGAAATCTATCCTTATTCCGCGGGCATAAAGGGCGGCATCGCAGGCGGCGTCGCGATGGCTGTCCTCGCCGCACTGCAGGGCATCATTTTTCACGGCAGCCCCTGGTACACCATCAACATTCTGGCCGCGACCGCGATGGCGAATCTCTCCAACGCCGACACTGCCACGCTTTGCTCGTTCATCCCGGAAGCATTCGTCGTCGCGCTGATCATTCACGCCTCCGCTTCGATCCTGGTTGGATTGCTCTACGGCGTGATGCTTCCGATGTTTCCACGCTACCCCGCGTTGTGGGCCGCGATCGTCGCGCCGCTGCTGTGGACCGGTCTGCTCTGGTCGTCGCTCCGTGTGATCAATCCTCTGCTCGACGCGCGCATCGAATGGCGATGGTTCATTCTATGCCAGATCGCGTTCGGCGCGGTCGCGGGTTTCGTAGTCAACCAGACCGAGCGCGTGCATACCCTGCAACATCTCCCATTCGCGGTTCGCACCGGCATCGAGGCGCCGGGCCTCGGCGAAGAGCGCAGAGGAGCTAGGATCAAGTTGAAAGCGCGCAAGTTCAAATCGCTCCTCGCGAGCGCATCGCTAACCGCAATCCTGACTCGCCGGGTGCGATCGGCTGCCCGGCCGTCCCACGCAGGCCGACCTTCCGCTGCGCCCTACTAACGTGACCGACTTCACGACTCTGTACGGCGACAATTGCGCCGGATGCCACGGCGCCGACGGCAAGTCCGGCGCCGCAATCGCGATGAACAATCCCGTGTATCTCGCGATCATCGACGACGCTTCGATGCGCCGCGTCATTGCCAACGGAGTCCCCGGCACTGCAATGCCGCCGTTCGCCCAGAGCGCCGGCGGTTCACTGACTGATCATCAAATCGACATTCTTATCGCCGGCATCCGCAAAAGCTGGGCTGGCGCAGCGGATGCTGCCGCGGGCGCTCCGCCATACTCCAGTTCCACGCCCGGCGATTCGAATGGTGGCGCGCAAGTATACGCGACGAACTGCCAATCGTGTCACGGTCCCGACGGCAAAGGCGGAACGGCAGGTTCTATCGTCGATCCCTCATATCTTGCGCTCGTCAGCGACCAGTACTTGCGCACGATCGTGATCGCGGGACGCCCCGAGCTCGGCCATCCTGACTGGAAGAACGCCGCCGCGGGACAGCCTCTCTCGCCCCAACAGGTCTCCGACGTGGTCGCATGGCTGGCATCGAAACGTCCCGCACCGCTGGCACTGAGTAATTGAAATGACTCCATCGCCTGAAAAAACTAGTCGCCGCAATTTTCTGTTTCGGATCGGAATAGTCATTAACGTAATAGGTGCTGCACTATTCGCAATACCAGTTGTCGGATACGTACTATCGCCCGCGCGCCGCTTCACATGGCTCGACTGGATAGCGCTTGGCCCGCTGACTGACTATCCGGAAAAACAAACGCGACTGGCAGAGTATATAAACCCGTTCAAGAAATCATGGGACGGCGAGACCGCCAAAATCCCATGCTGGGTGCGCCGGATGGAGGGCGAACAATTCCAGGTCTTCGCGATTAACTGCACTCATCTCGGATGCCCGGTGCGATGGTTCGCCGAGTCCGAACTGTTCATGTGCCCATGTCACGGCGGCGCATTCTACTCCGACGGCAGGCATGCTTCGGGACCTCCGCCGCGCCCGCTCTATCAATACAAGTACAAGGTCGAAGCCGGCAAACTTTGGATTTACGCCGGCGAGTTGCCAACTCTCGGCGAGCCGGAAGCATGATGCAGGCGCTCAAATCCGCCGGCCGATGGCTCGACGAACGTCTGCAACTCAGTCAGACGATCGTCGAAGTAGCCGCGCATCCCGTGCCGCGCAGCTCCGCGAGCTGGTGGTACGTATTCGGCAGCGCGACGCTCGTCGTATTCATTTTGCAGGTAGTCACTGGCATCTGCCTCGCGACTGTCTATACGCCGGCGGCCAATCGCGCATGGGACAGCCTGATCTATTTGAACTACCAACAACCGCTCGGATGGTATCTGCGCGCGCTGCACGGTTGGGGCTCCAACTTCATGGTGGCCCTGATGTTCATCCACATGATCCAAGTGTTCCTGTTCGGCGCGTACAAATTTCCTCGCGAACTAACCTGGGTCGCAGGATGCGTCCTGCTTTTAAGCACGCTCGGCATGGCGTTCACCGGCCAGGTGCTTCGCTTCGATCAGAACGCATACTGGGGACTAGGCATCGGCGCATCGATCGCGGGCCGCACTCCGATCATCGGCTTCAAAGTGGTGCACCTGATTCTCGGCGGACCCATAATCGCCGGCGAAACTCTATCGCGATTCTTCGCGCTGCACGTATTTGTGATCCCGGGTCTGCTGATCGCCTTCGTCGGCCTGCATCTGTACTTAGTATTGCGATTAGGCATTAACGAATGGCCGATGCCCGGACGAATAGTCAGACGCGATACCTACTTGCAGGACTACCAGGAGTTAGTACACAAAGACGGCGAACCGTTCATGCCATATGCGGCGCAAAAGGATCTCGTCTTCGCCGGACTGATTATATTGAGCCTGCTCGTCGTCGCCGCTGTCGCCGGGCCGATCGGTCCCAACGGCCAGCCCGATCCAACGATCATCCAGACCGTGCCGCGCCCCGATTTTTTCTTCCTCTGGCTATTCTCGCTGTTCGCACTGTTGCCGCCATGGACTGAAACGGTCCTGATGCTCACCGGTCCGGTCGCGGTGATCGGACTCATCTTCGCCCTGCCCTTCATTTCGGGAACCGGCGAGAAGAGCTGGCGTCGCCGGCCTTTCTCGGTCGTGATCGTTATTCTCGTAATCACCGCTATCGGTACTCTCACCTGGCTCGGCACGTTTTCACCGTGGTCGCCGGTGATGGACGCCTGGAGCGCCGCGCCCACCCCCATCGATTACGTTAAGAGCCGCACTCCGCTCGAACTGCAGGGCGCGCTGCTGGTGCAGAGCAAGCAGTGCCGCAATTGTCATTCGCTCGGCGGCGACGGCGGGATGCGCGGTCCCGCGCTCGACGACACCGCCACGCGCCTCACGCGCGACCAGATCGTTCGCCAGATAATTCAAGGCGGCGGCAACATGCCGGCCTACGGCAAGAATCTCACTCCCCCGCAGGTCAACGCGATCGTCGCATTCCTCGCCACGATGCATCCGCCGGGCGAGCCTCCCGCGCGCGATTCGGCGCATCCCGCAGTTCCCGCATCGGAATCGAGCAATTGAAATCGCGATGAATCCCGTCATCCAAGCTGCGTTCGATTCGTGGACACCTCCCGTCGTCACCATCGCGACCTTGATCTTAACCGCCGCGATCTATGCACGCGGCTTCACCCGGCTCCATCGCCAGATGCCTGATCGATTTCCCATGTGGCGACTCGCGACGTTCATGGCCGGAATCGCGGCTCTCTTCATCGCGATCGCCTCGCCGCTCGAAGAGCTCGACGACCTGCTGCTGCAAATCCACATGACGCAGCATCTTCTGCTGATGCTGGTCGCGCCGTCGCTCCTGCTCGCAGGCGCGCCGGCGATCGCGCTCTTGCGCGGACTTCCTCCGCGTATCGCCAAAGCAATCGTCGGTCCGATTCTCCGATCAGATGTCGTGCGCCGACTCTTCGCATGGCTGACGGAGCCGCTGGTATGCTGGATTGCATTCGTCGTTGCGACCTGGGGATGGCATCTGCCGGCGACGTTTCAGCTCGCGCTCCGCTCCGACGGATGGCACGTGGTCGAGCACGCATGCTTTTTCACGACCGCGCTGATGTTCTGGTACCCGGTCGTCCAGCCATGGCCGAGCGTCGCGCGATGGCCGCGATGGGCGATGCTTCCCTATCTCCTGCTGGCCGACGGGCAGAACACAATCCTCGCCGCGCTCTTCATGTTTTCCGATCGGCTGCTTTATCCTTTCTATGCGACCACGCCGCACATCGCGGGCTTCACTCCCCTTGGCGACCAGGTTGTCGCCGGCGCTATCATGTGGGTGCCCGGTTCGATTTTTTATCTCGTGCCCGCAGCGCTCATCATGTTTCAGATGCTCGCGCCGCAAAATCTTTCTTCCCCTCTCCTGAAGGGAGCGGGGCTAGGGGTGAGGTCGCGAGCGATTCAAGATCCTGCTTCCGCCCGTTAGAAGGAGTCCGTCATGCCAACACCAACTATCTCGCTCACCGAACGCCCTGCGTGGAAGGCCTTGCAGGAGCATTACAATCAGATTCATAGCCGCCACCTGCGCGCCATGTTCAACGAGGATCCAAAGCGCGGCGAACGCCTCGTGGTCGAGGCCGCGGGCCTGTACTTCGACTATTCCAAGCATCGCGTCACCGATGAGACTATGCGCTTGCTGCTCGCGCTGGCCGACGAGGCAGGACTCCGCGGACGCATCGACGCGATGTTCCGTGGCGAGAAGATCAACGTCACCGAGAAGCGCGCCGTGCTGCATATCGCATTGCGTGCCCCGCGCGGCGTTTCGATCGGCGTCGACGGCGAGGACGTCGTGCCAAAGGTCCACGAGGTTCTCGATCGCATGGCGGACTTTTCCGCGCGCATCCGCGACGGATCATGGAAAGGCCACACCGGCAAGCGCATCCGCAACATCATCAATGTAGGTATCGGAGGCTCCGACCTCGGTCCGGTCATGGCCTATGAGGCGCTGCGCCACTACAGCGATCGCAACCTTACCTGCCGCTTCGTCTCCAACGTCGATGGGACCGACTTCGCCGAGGCCACGCGCGACCTCGATCCGGCCGAAACGCTGTTCATTATTTCGTCGAAGACTTTCACTACGCTCGAGACCATGACCAACGCGCACACCGCGCGCGATTGGTGTCTCAGCCGCCCTTCATGACGACAAGGCTATCGCGAAGCATTTCGTAGCGGTCTCGACCAATGCCGCCGAAGTGACGAAGTTCGGCATCGATACGAAAAACATGTTCGGCTTCTGGGATTGGGTCGGCGGCCGATATTCGATGGACTCCGCGATCGGACTGTCCACGATGATCGCGATCGGCGCCGACAATTTCCGCGCGATGCTGTCCGGCTTCCACTCAATCGACGAGCATTTCCGCACTGCGCCGTTCGCGCGCAACCTGCCGGTCCTCATGGGCCTGCTCGGCGTCTGGTACAACGATTTCTTCAACGCGCAAACGGTAGCAGTGCTGCCCTACGAGCAATACCTGAAGCGCTTTCCCGCCTACCTGCAACAGCTCACGATGGAATCGAACGGCAAGCACGTAACGCTAGAAGGTGCGCCCGTCGACTATCAAACCGGGCCTATCTATTGGGGCGAGCCCGGCACCAACGGCCAGCATTCGTTCTACCAGCTAATCCACCAGGGCACGAAACTGGTCCCATGCGACTTCATAGGATTCTGTCGCGCGCTTAACCCGCTAGGACGCCATCACGACCTGCTGCTATCAAACATATTCGCGCAGGCGGAAGCACTGGCATTCGGAAAAACCCCGGAAGAGGTAAAAGCCGAAGGCACTCCAGACTGGTTAGTGCCTCATCGAGTATTCGAAGGCAACCGCCCATCGACAGTTATACTAGCCGACGAACTAACACCTGAAACGCTAGGCAAACTGGTAGCCCTATACGAACATAGCGTCTTCACGCAAGGCACAATCTGGAACATAAACTCCTTCGACCAATGGGGCGTAGAGCTAGGCAAAGTGCTGGCGCAAAGAATAATCCCGGAACTGGAATCCTCGAAGGACCCCGACCTCAAACACGACAGCTCCACGAACACGCTGATTAGAAGGTATCGAGCGCGTCGTAAGGGCCAGTGACGCGATCGTCTTCGGCCCTACTCGGTCAGGCCGCGTGGTCACGTAAGTAGTCTATGCTGCCGGGCAAATCCCAGATGAGCCGGAGCAGTATATCCATCGCGGCAGTCTGGACGTTTCGGCCCGACTCCCAGCGCGATACCGTGTTCGCGCCGAGTCGCAGAAGTCGAGCCAGGTTCGCTTGGGTGAGGCCGAATCGTTCGCGGATCACGCGGATCTCGTCGGCAGACAGAAGACCGTGCCTCTTGCGGTAAATCGCTATCGCGTCCTCATGGAGCCGCTTGGAGTCCTGGAACCGGAGAACGATCTCCCCGCACTTTGGACAGCCGAGGAACCGTGCCGACAGCACCGAATTCTCCTCGCCGTTTACTGGAAGACGCAACCGGCCGCGCCTCTCCACCATCCTGGTCCCACAATTCGGACAGGCATCGTCAGGTAGAACGCGCCCGCGGCTTTCCTTGGAAGGACTGCGACTACGGTTTCCGCGCGCGATAGCACGCGCTTCCTTGGCCGCTCTGATGAGCCGGGTTCCAATTTTAGACATGGCGCTTCATTGACTTCCTGTGCTCCGCGCTATGAAGCCTTCTGCGCGACGGCGCGATCCTGCCACAGCTTGATGCCGCCGAGCAGGCCGTCGGTGTTGCTGACGACCTTGACGTTTGGCGGCAGCTTGAAGTTGATCGTCGCCGCATTGCCGCCCCCGATGTACAGCCGGTCGTAGTTGAAGGTCTTCGCCAACTCGTCAATCGCCTCGCGCAGTTGGCGGTTCCACTTCTTCTTGCCCTTTTTCCGGAACGCCTTGATACCGAGCTCATCTTCATAGGTCTTGCCGTTGCGAAACGGATGATGCCCCAGCTCGAGATGAATCCGATGACCGTCAACGAACAGCACCGATCCGAATCCCGTGCCGAGTGTGATTACCAGCTCGTCGCCGTGTCCCGTGACGCATCCGAGGCCCTGCACGTCGGCGTCGTTGGCGATTCGCACAGGCACCTTCAGCTTCTTCTTCAGCGCCGCTTCGAGCTTGAAGCTTTTCCATCCTTTGCCCAGGTTCACCGCGGTATAGACGACGCCGTTTTTGATCACGCCTGGAAATCCCACCGACGCTCGGTCGAACTCGCCGGCCATCTTCGCGAGTTCCTCGACGATTGCGATTACCTTCTTCGGCGTCGCGTTATGTGGCGTCTTGATCCTCTGCCGCTCGGTGATCATCTTGCCTTTCTCGTCGAGCACCGTCGCCTTGATTCCAGTCCCGCCAACGTCGACAGCGAGCGTGGTTATCGGCTTCGGCACCGACGGCGTCGCGGGCGTTGGCAATTTCACCACCGCCGCTGGTTTCGCGACTGGTTTTCCCGCTGGAATCTTCGCAAGTTGTTCTTCTTTCATTTGCTCACTCTTGGATTGAAACGTGACCAGATTGCGCGTGTGCTCGCGTTCGCTCCTTTATATAGCAAATATATCAATCAGCACTTGCACCGGTTGGGTACCCCTTCGATTGCCATCGCCAATTGCAAATTACTTCGGGCTGGAGGCTTCCGGCACCACCTTTCGACGCGAGGTGCTCGCGGGCGTCACCACCTTCGTCACGATGTCGTACATAATCGCGGTCAACCCGGCCATCCTGAAAGTTGCGGGCATCCCCGAAGGACCCTCGATGGTCGCGACCATCATGACCGCAATCGTCGGAACGCTCGTTATGGGTCTCTACGCGAATCGTCCGTTCGCGATCGCACCGTACATGGGCGAGAACGCGTTCGTCGCATTCACGGTGGTCAAGGTGCTCGGCTACAGTTGGCAAACCGCGATGGCGGCGGTGTTTCTCGCGGGCGCGATGTTCACGCTATTGACCATCGCGCACGTGCGAACGTGGATAGTCGAAGCGATTCCGCCCGGCCTGAGTTACAGCTTCGGCGTGGGCATCGGATTGTTCCTAACATTCATAGGACTCAACGAATCCGGGATCGTCGCGATTGGCGTGCCCGGCGCTCCGGTAAGGCTTGGCAATCTCGCGACGCCGTCGGTTGAGGTCGCGATTCTCAGCTTTGCGCTGATCGCATTCTTGATCGTACGCCGGGTGCCGGGCGCAATCCTGCTCGGGATTCTGATCTCGGCCGCGACTGCTTTTGTCACCGGGGTCGCGAAGCCGCCCTCGGCGTGGGTCAGCATGCCGCCGAATCCAGCGCCGATCATGATGCAAATCGATCTGCGCGGCGCGTTGAGCATCGGATTTTTCGGCGTGCTGCTGACGATATTCGTGATGGCGTTGATCGATACGATGGGTTCGCTGATTGGAGTTTCCGCGCGGGCCGGATTTCTCGATGCCGACGGCATGCTGCCGCAGATCGAACGCCCGATGCTCGCCGACGCGATCGCCACGATGTTCGCGGGACTCGCCGGCACCACGACCGCGGGCGCGTACATCGAGTCCGCCGCCGGCGTCCAGGTCGGTGGACGCACGGGGCTGACAGCAGTGGTGGTAGCCGCGCTGTTTGCGATGTCACTGTTCTTTGCGCCGCTGGTTGCGGCGATTCCCGCCGCCGCCTACGCGCCCGCGATGATCGTGGTCGGCGCGATGATGGTCGCGCCCGTCGTCAAAATCGACTTTGACGACTATACCGAGGCGATTCCCGCCTTCACCGTAATTTCGCTGATGAGCTTCACCTACAATATCGGCGTGGGCATCACGGCCGGCCTGATTCTATATCCAGTTCTCAAGGTCGCCGCCGGCCGTTATCGCGAGATTCGCGCTGGATTGTGGATTTTATGCATTCTGTCGGTCTTATTTTATGTTTTTTATCCATACCAATAGGCGAGATTGGGAAGTCTTCGAATCACTAGGATTGATTCAGCGCCACCACAAGCTTATCTTTGTGACGTTAAAAACTACTGACTGTTTTCAGGGGGCCAGTATGGCTGTTTTCACAAAGCGGTTTGCGGACGCTGATGAGTACGAAGAATGGCTGACGAAAGCCAGTGGACGCGTCAACGTGCTTTCGATCAACAAAGCACCTACCATCTTTGGTTCGTCGTCCATTCCGGCGGCCGGCCCGGTCGTTTTGAAGTACCATACCACCGATAAGTCGCTCGCTCCGGTGAAGGGTGCGACCGCGAAGACCATGGAGTATGCGATCGTAGGGGCGGCGTTCTTCGCGCTGTTCGCCTACTTGATCACTGAGCTCTAGCGGATTGGTTCCGGCGGTACAAAACTAGCTCGCTGAGGGTGCTGGCCCCTTCACCTTAATCGCGTTCGCATTGCATCTCATTTCGTAAAAGCAGTCTCGTACCATCGAGTTAAGTCCTGTGCTCCCGCAGACCATGTTGGTGACGCCGTTGGCCTGCATCGTTTTCGCCTGGTACAGCACCTGGGCGATTACGTCTTTCTCAGTCGGGGTATGGTCCCAGAGTAAGTATTTGCAGGAAGTGATCTGAATAGGGCCATATGGTGTGTAGTCAAGCTTTGCCAGATCACTGGCCTGATATATCTTCACTTGATTCTCGAGTTGAGCGACTGCCTCCGGATCCAGATGGACCCCTTGCCCAATTCCACATCCTGCCGCCATCAAGAAGACCAGTCCGGCGGCTAGTTTGACTGAGTATTGCATCAGCCTCTTCCTCCTGAGGGGCACCGAATGGCTCCAAGACCACACCCTTTTCATCGCATGCCGCTAGCCGCGAGCCAGCTTTTCACGGTGACGGATTTGTAGCCGCCGCGCTCGTAGTTCTGGGCGGCTCTGCGGCCTTGGTTGCTGTGCCTTGCGAAGGTGGGGTCGGCGGCGCCTGCTGCGTAGTCGGGACTAGTGTGACTTTGACGTTATTGCTGGAGAGCTCGTTCGATGCTCCACTCGATTTGTCGACAGCGTAGCCCGCCAGAATACCCACCACTCCGAGGCCGGCGAGACCGTAGTTGCCCCAGTACGCTCCCGTGCCGCTGGATGTCAACGCCTCGTGGTCTTCCTGGTAGCCGGCTTTGTCGAATACCAACGTGTGCGGGTCGCTGCGGTTCAAATAGACTGTGACCGGCGTCGTGAAATGCTGGTCGTTGTCCACCAAAACGTCAGCGCCACGGGGAGTTGAGTCGATAGTTACTTTTTCGGTGGCGCCGTGACTTATCGTTGCGCATCCCGAGAGCATCACCGAGATGCAGATCAGTGCAATCGTTCCAATGAAGCGCTCAGCCATCTTCCCCCCAGGACCTGTTAGTCGTTCACGTCCACGAGACCGACTGAATATAAGATTCGTATGCTCGTATCAATTCCGCGGTAGATTCCTAATCGGACCGATCTCCGGCGACTGGCGCGGGACTCAAGGAGCCGGGCACGCGCGCGATATGCTCGGACTTCAGCCGCAGCTTGCGAGTCTGCTCGTTGAACAGTTGCGAGTAGACGCCCGTGCGTTTCACCAGCTCGCCATGCGATCCCACCTCGACGATCTTCCCGCGATCGAGCACCACGATCACGTCGGCGTCGACGGCACTCGCGAGCCGATGCGCAATCAGGAACGAGGTGCGCCCCTTCATCAGGCGGCGGACCGCGTCGTGAATCAGGTTTTCAACCTCGGAATCGAGCCCGGAAGTCGCTTCGTCGAGAATCAGAATCGGCGGATTTTTCAGAAACACGCGCGCTAGCGCGAGCCGCTGCCGCTGCCCGGTCGAAGGACGCACACCGCCCTCTCCTATCATCGTGTCAAGCTGCTCGGGCAACGAATCGACGAAGTCCCGGATGTTGGCCTGCTCGAGCGCGCGCCAGATTTCCGCGTCCTGCGCACCCGGGCGTCCGTATTGCACGTTCTCGCGGATCGACGCGCTGAACAAAATCGCGTCCTGCGGAACGATCCCGATCGAATCGCGCAATGACTTGAGTGTCACACTCGAAATGTCGGTGCCGTCGATCAAGATTCGGCCGGCTGCCAGCTCATAGAACCGCGGGATCAAACCGGCGAGCGTGGTCTTGCCGGCACCCGAGCGCCCGACCAGCGCGACTGTCGTCCCTGCAGGAACCTTCAGGTTCACGTCGTCGAGCGTGATGCGAATCGGGCCGCCGTCGAGCGGCTTGTAGCCAAACCGCAGATGCTCGATCTCGACCAACCCGCTATTCACTTTGAGCGCCGACGCGCCGGGCCGGTCGTGCACCTCGGGCGTCTCGTCGAAGAACGCGAAGATGCGCTCGATCGCCGCCAGCGCAGTCGCCACGATCACCGACAATTCCGAGAAGCGCTGCAGCGGCAGGTAGAGCGCGGGGAGCAGGCCGAAGAACGCGACTACGGTTCCGATGGTCATTTTGCCGTGCATGATCATCAGCGCGCCTGCCCAGATCACAATCAGCGGCGCGGCGCGCGAAATGAACTCGGTGAACATCTGATGCGTCGAGGAAAGCTTCACGCTCTCGATCGTCAAGTCGTACATTTCGGTCGTGCGCTGATGGAACCGGCGCGCCTCGTCGGCCTCGCGCGCGAACGATTTGACGGTAGAGACGCCGGCTACCCGTTCCTGCAGCTCACCGGAAAACTCCTCGACCACTTCCTGCAGGTCGTGGCTGGTCTCCTTGATTCGCGGCGACAGAATTCTGATCACCGCGACGTAAAATGGAACAATGATCAGCGAGATCCACGCCAGCCGCGGGTTCAGGTAGAACAGCAGCCAGATGACAAATCCCAGCGACACGCCGTCCATCCAGATGTTGATCATCGCGGAGCCGACGAAGTTTTGCGCCATCGAGATGTCGGAAATGAATCGCGAGACCACCGCGCCCGAGGTCGTGCGATCGAAGAACGAGTGCGACAGGCGCTGCATGTGCTTGTACAACGCGTAGCGCAAATCGAAGATAAGCCGATGACCGGCAGTGCTCGCCCAATAGTTGCGGTAGTAGGTCGCGATCGCCTGGACGACGAACAGTGCGAACATTGCGGCGGTCAAAGCTTCGAGCTTGGCGGCTGAACCCACGCCGAGATGCATCGTCGCGGCAATCGCGATGCACCATCGATCGATCATCGCGTTCAGGTGCTCGACATGCGGCTGCGGAACCAGCAGAACGTCGAAGACGTACTTGAAGGCGAGCGGAAACGCGAGCGGCAGGGTGAACTTCAAGATACCCATGACGGATCCGCCCGCCACCAGCCACAGATGCGGGCGCACGTACGCGAGGAATCGCACCAGGGCGGTGCGCGGAATCAGTCGGTCGAAGGTGCGCCCGAGAAAACCGCGGCTTCGTTGGTCGGGTTCATCGGGAGCGCCAGTTAGCTCACCGGGAGAACAATCCACCGTCTCCGGCGCACCGGCGATTACTGCAGAACTGCGATTTGGCATGCGAGACAGTTTAGCAGTCGCGCAAGAGGCAGAAAATACGTATTCGATTCTTCAGACATGTAGAGAATTTATACTATTTGATTCTACTTCAAGGCGCCGGAATTCATACGTTCCGGTGCCCCTTCCCGCTCGGGAAGGGGTTAGGTTCTTCGCATCATCGACAATCCCCGCAGAGGCAGAATCTTGAATCGCGCGCGAGAGGAATCGCGCGCTGGACAAGGACCCTCACCTTCGATCCTCTCCCATCCTGGGAGAGGGGAAGAGAAGGAGAGCGAGACTACGCGGCGGCCGAGATGCGATCGATCATTGCGGGGATCTTGCTGCGCTTGGCGTGGCCGGTGAGGCCGGCTGCTGCGATTCGCTCCATGTACTCGCTCACTGCGAGACGGATGAACTTCGCGGTTGCGATGCGGCCCTTATCCACCTGCGCCTTTTCGAGTCCGCCGCCGCTGATGATGATCATCGGCTCGAGTAACTCCGGGCTTCCGATCAGTCCGAGAAGTGCGTGCTCGGTGTGATCGAGGTATGCCTCGATCGAATTCGCTTCGAGCGGGCGATGACTCAGATGGTAGCGGAGTTGGCCGAGTCCGTAGGCAGTCTGGCGCGCGGCGTCCTGCATCGCGTAGCGCATGATCTTCCGATCGACGTTGGTCGGTGCGAATGCGCCCACCTGGCGATATAGCGTGAGGAGGAATCCTGCGAGCGACAGGTTGATCGAGACCGAGCCCTGCGGGAACTGATCCGCCCACAGCCATTCCTTGAGTCCCTGCTCCGCCGTCGCGCTGGCGCGTCCGAGGCCGGCGCCGCCGAAGAGAGCGCGCTTGCGAAACACTTCGAACAGGCGCGACGCGTCGAGCATCTGCGCGCACATCCAGCTCTTCAGCTCGAGGAAGTCCTGGTTGATCAGCGAGACCCACTTCGACGGAAAGTCCATCGAGACGATCTGGCACTCCTGCAGGAAGGTGTAGAGCTGTGCGCACGCCATCTCGAGGTCGTGCGGCAGAGGATTTGTATGTAGCTCGGTCCAGGGGATGTCAGTCGCGGGGACCCATCGGCGCGCCTTTACTTCTTCGTAAAGCTCCGCGACGTTGTCCGACCATACGTCCGACTTGCGATTGACGACGTAGCCCATGTCGGGCAGCTTGCCGACTTTCTCACTGCCGCGCGACACCATCGACTGACTGGTGCGAACGTCTTCGGGAATGTTGGTATAGCCGTAGGTGCCGACGTTGAGGTCCTGGTAGGTAAGTCCGCGCTTCGGGTCCGAGGGGCGACCGGCTAAGCGTTCAGTCTTGGCCTCGTACCAATGAAGGCCTAAGTGTCCCTCCATCACCTTCTGGGCGGCTTGGAGGACTGTTTCGTCGACTGTGTAATCCTTGTCAGCGTAAAATGCCACTTAGGAACCTAACCCCTAACCCCTTCCCATAGTGGGAAGGGGAACCGGATTTTTAAAGATCCGGAGTTTAAAGATCTAGTTTAAATACTAGTTCAGTTTGATGCCGGCGTTTTCGGCGGCGGCTCGGCCCATCTCGTACATTAGATAGAGCTTTGAGCGTTCGCGACGCTCCGGCATTCCGCACTTATCCAGGCGCTCGAAATGCTCTTGCATCTGCTTTAAGTTGAACTGGGTCGTCACCTTGATTCCCTGATCGATATTTTCTTTTTTCAGTCCGCCGCCGGCTAAGATGATGAAGGACTCGGTCAGTTCGGTCGCGGCTGCGCCGGCGAACGAGATGTTTTCGGCCTCGTCCAGATGCGCGTGCAGTACTTCGCGCTTCTCGGGGAAATGCTCGAGCACGTATTTGAAGTGCTGCATGCCGTAGCCGACGTGACGCGCTTCATCCTGCATCACGAGCCGGAAAATCTTCTTATCGACATCAGTAGGGGACAGGTACTCGCTGAAGCGGAACAGCGTCAGCACGTTGCCTTCCGCGACCAGGTGCAGCGCAACTGACATCTCGCTGAACGAATCGGCGTCGCGCAGATGCTTCAGCGCCATCTCGTTGATCGGGCTCGCCTGCATCAGACCCCAACCGGTGGTAAGAGCGCGCTTGCGGAAGACCTCCGCGTGACGCGCCTCATCCATCGCCTGCGCCGCGATGAACGCGCGAACTTCGATAAAGTCCGGATTGAGGCGCGGCAGCCACATCGCAGGCGTGTCGGTCGCGATCATTTCCACTTCGGTGAGGAAGGTCATCAACTGCGACAAGGCCTTGCCTGTAACTTCCGGCAGCTCGACACCGTCGAGCCTATCCCATGGAATGTCGGTGGTGGCATTCCACTGGCGCGACACCGCTTCCTCGTAATAGCTTTCGGTGTTGAAGGCCCATAGCTCGCTCTTACGCGAGACCCATGGCTGCGCATCGGGCACGCCTTCGGGAATCTCGGAGCCGCGGGGCGCATAGGATCGATTGTTGCGGACCTTCTCGGGAATGTCGGTGTAGCCATAGGTTCCGACGTTGAGATCTCGATAGGTCAGCCCTCGGCGCGGGTTGGCTTCCTCAGGACGGATCTTCTCAGTGGTGGATTTCATCCACGACAGGTCCATCTCGCCGGTCCTTATCGTGTATAGCCACTTGTCGATAAAATCCTTGTCCTGGGTGAAGTCCGTGGTCGATAGGTATGCCATTGTCAGCCGCGCCTCCGCGCCTACTTAGTTGAAGCTTACTTCGAGCTTGCTCGACAGGTCGAAAAATTCCTGAATCGATTCCATGAAGCGGTAGAGTTTGTCGTGACCGTCGGGATCGTCGTAGACAATCTTCAGACGCTCGCCGAAATGCGCGAGCGTATTGATGTCGTGCGATGAATCCGCCTCGCCGTTGCGCCGGATGTTCTCGATCATCTCGCGCCACACGCGCGAGTCGCCCTCGATTTGGAAATCGACTTTCTTGAGGTCGATCGCCGGCACTTCGCTGACCTTTTTGAGGTCGAAAACCTCGAACTCGAGCACGAAGTTGCGGGCCTTGCCGTTGACGCCGACGCTGATACCGAAGGTCGTGTCGATAAACCCGAGCCGCCGGAATTTTTCCTCGTTCGCAGCCATTTGCGCCTTGAGCGCCTCGAAATATTCGGTCGAAGGAAAGCTAATCGCCATAAAATCGATGTCCTTGCCAGTGTTCCAATAATTTGATCAATGCTGAATGAATTTAGGGTGAAACGGGCAAGGAAGGCAAGAGAATAATCGCCTGCGCGGCGGGCGGCAGGGGTGACCCCTGCACCCAGTGTGAAGCGCAAAGTTGCGCGTGGCGCGCTACTTTGCTCTCAAGGGCGGTGGCCGTCGCTCGATTCATACCTTACCTTGTGGTCTTGGGGCCGGTGGTCTACCAAGGGTAGCTTCGTTCCGTCAGAAATTGTTTTTGCCGCGAGCAGGGCGTCGCCGGGTTTCGGGCGAGTTCGGTGAGTTTCCGGCAGCCTGACAGTTGTTGTGCATGCCGTATGTGTAGCACGTCGAATTGGTGGGCATCAGGCTGAACAGTTCATCCTCAAAATCGATTTGAACCGTTGAAAGAAAAGTCCGGCGCCGGCATGAAGCCGGCGCCGGACTGAAGTACCGGTCGAGAATTTGTCTAGCGGGCGGAGGCCTGCTTGTTGTTGCCGCCGTTCGCCAGCTCGTCGTCGATCAGCTCCTCGAACTTTGGAGCCGGTTGCGCGCCCGTCAGCGGGCGACCGTCGATAAAAAACGCCGGGGTTCCATCGACACCGACTTTCTCGCCAGCGGCCTGGTCGGCTTTGATCTGGCTGTCGTATTTCGCACTGTCGAAACACGTATCGAACTTGGTCGTGTTCATCCCGAGCGTCTTGGCGGTAGCCTTGAGATCAGCGGGGGCCAGCTTGCTCTGATCGGCGAACAGAGCGTCGTGGAACGGCCAGAATTTTCCCTGCTCGTTGGCACATCGCGCGCCCTTGGCGGCATCAAGCGAATGCGAATGAAACGGCAGCGGGTAGTCCATGTGCACGAGGCGAATCTTGTCGCCATATTTGTCGTGCAGCTGTTTCAGAGTGCTTTGCGTCGCCTTGCAGTACGGGCACTGAAAATCGGTGAACTCGACGATCGTGACTGGCGCGTCCTTGGCGCCGAGCGCCGGATGTCCGCTGCTGTCCACTACGACGCGCGGCGCTTCGAGCAGTATCTTCACCGGCTGGTTCTTGTGCAGGCGTTCGAGCAGCGCCTGACGGTTCATCATCTCCAGTATCTTTGGTTTGAGCTGGTCGAACGGCGGAGTGCCTTGCCCCTTGTTTTTGTCGTAGAAGGCTTTCGCGTCGGCGTCGGTCACACCATTTTTTCCGGAGTACTCTTTCTTGAGGTAATCCGGGACGCTCAGCTTGTCGTGGTCGGCGGCCTGTTGGACCAGATATTCCTCGGTCATCGACTCGAGCGCCTTACGCTTGAGATCGAGCGTCACATCAGCGATTTTCTTCTGGAGCTGGTCCATCTGCGGTTTAATCGCAGTGTCGAGTTCCTTCTCGCTGATTTTATGATCGCCGACCGTGGCAACCACCGCGTTGGGATCGTCGGCCCATGCGCGAGGCGCACCGGCGGCCGCGAAGACAATCGCGATGGCGGCAATTGCGGAAACGGTGCACAACGCGGACTCAAAGCGATTTCGCCCTGGCTGATTCTTGTTCAGTTGCATCGGTTAATGTTCGAACTCCCTCATTGAAGATAACCGGCACATTGTATCATGAGACGACCGCAATGTCGCGATGCTAAAAAATGACGCATTTGCCCAAGTCGGCGTGACTTCGCTACGCTGCCGATTACTTTGAAAACCAATATCGCATCTTCAATCGGAATGCTCGCCCTCGCTCTTCTGATCTTTCCTGCGCAGGCGCGAGCGGCGGGCCCCGCAACCGACGGCAAGCTCAGCATTTTTGTGGATTGCCATTGCAGCGACCCGGTCGGCGGAGACTTCTGCTCGGCGCTCAAGGACAAAATCAGCGATTCGTCTGCGTATCGGCTGGTCGATCACCCTGACGCTTACGGCATCGGGGTGCATCTGTGGTGCGTCGACATGTTT
The DNA here is from genome assembly GCA_963733715.1 of uncultured delta proteobacterium. Classification (GTDB taxonomy): domain Bacteria; phylum Desulfobacterota; class Binatia; order Binatales; family Binataceae; genus Binatus. The sequence goes on along the minus strand of CAVTEN010000020.1, from coordinate 3,123 downwards.
ACGGGACTGCCGGGCATCAACAGCAAGCTGACAGGAACGATGTCGGCGGTGTCGGTCGCGTTCACGATCTATGCGGAGCGCCTGCCGGGCGAAGTCTACGAAGACTCCTCGGTGTTTCGAGTCGGCAAAGAGGCCACCGACGAGATGTCGCAGAGGATTCTGACCGCTCTGGGTCAGCTCGCGACCGCGAACAAGTCGGTGTTCGAGCATATCCGAGCGACTCCGAAGCCGGCGGCGGCGCCAACCCAGCAGGTCATCCAGTGAGGCTTGACGAGCGCCTGCCCTGACGCATCCCTGTTGCGCATCAAGCTGTCAGCGCGAGCGGATTCGGGTCGATGCATCTCGCGTGACGCCGTTCACTTGGAGTATGGTGTGCTCGCACTGGTGGTTGTCAAAATGCATCCGCGCAATGCGGATGTTGTCGCAATGAGGGAGGGAGAAAAGGAGTGGGTTGTTCGAAGCGTAGTGTAAATTTCGTGATCGTGGTGGCTTTAGGACTGTTGCTCGGAGGATGCTCAACCAAAGCAGGATGGGAATATCAGCCTAGCGCGACCAGAGTAGCCGCAACGCCGTTGCCGGTCACCGTGGCCGTCGAGCATTTTCAAGATCAACGCGGGACTGAGAACTCGAGATACTTCTGGGTGTGCGTAATTCCACTGATCCCATACTGCACCTCGGACTACAAGCGACCTGAGAATGCCAACGGCTTTCTGACCGAGGCGTCTTACAACTTCCGCCCGAGCGATGACCTCGCGCAGGCCACTTCAGCCGAGTTGCGGCAGGCCGGGTTGTTTCGCGAGGTCTATGTTACAGACCGCACCTCGGATCCAAATGCACAACTAGCTATCCGCGGGAACATCACAAGTACTGATTGGGATGGGACCGCCTACAGTTACCTGATAGGTCCTTACGCCGGTTTGTTTTATATACTCGGCCTGCCGATGGGATCGGTCCAGGACACGCTCAGCTTGAGGCTGGAACTGGTCGACAACTCGAATGGACAGGTCTTGTGGACGCACGACATCAGCCAGAGTTACGCGAAGACTGAAGGGCTCTACTATAACTATGCGGAAGACTTCGGCTACCCGCAGATGTTTCGCGACGGAATCACGCCGGCGATAGCGTCGTTGCAGAACTTCATTGCCACTCAGCCGCCGGGTTCCTGGGACCACATGCGGACGGTACCAGGCGCACCCCATCGCGTTGAGTAAAGAATCGCGCCGGCCCCCTATCGGGGCCGGCGCTTACTAACCAGCTCAATCTGTGCGTTTGCGATCGATAGCTACGAGCCGGGCGTGAAGGATACTCCGCGCAGAACTTCGAGATTGCCGGCTGCTCGCACGGTCGTGAAGCTTTCGCCAGCCGGAGCTGTAGGTCCTCCAGTAGCCAGGGTGTCTGTAATAGCGACGAGTTTGTTTGGATCGGCGCCTTGGTCTCCGTTGCCACTCACCGTTGAAGTTATCGCGTAGATAGTTGCGGTGCCGTCGCCGTTCACGTTTCCGGTTATGTTGCGGAGGCCGTCGGTAGCTGGAGCCCATGGCAGTCCGGTGGCGGGATTGTTACCCGTCGGATAGCTTGCGATCGTGTAAGGAGCGCCTAGAGCCAGCCCTGCCTGCAAAGTATAGGCGAGATTCCACTGCTGGGTAGTGGAATTGAATACCCACTTCTGCAGCCCTGCCTTCGTCTGCCCGGCAGCGACTGTGTAGGTCCCAAGCGCACCGCCGGGTCCAGGGACATAGGTGGTGTCACCGTTGCCTTCGTCCGAGACGTAGAGAGTCGTAGAGTTCGCGAACCATACGCCGAAAGGAAAGCTGTTGGTTGTCTTCTTGGCGAGCTTGGTATTGAAGCCGCTCAGCACGCACATGTTGTAAGGGGTAACGCCCTCGGTTTGTAGCAGCGCCGGATCGTAAGGAATCCCTGCGGTCGGCAGGGTCGCGAAGCTCTCAGGAATCCCGACCCCCGGGGTCGCGCTTGTGCTCGGGCACGACTGGCCGGTTGTATCGATAAAATACACGGTATTGATTCCGTTACTGCCGCTGCCCTTGGTGGTGTAGATGACGTTATTGAAAATCGTCAGGCCGCGGAAGTTGGTGTCCTTGCCAACCTTATCCGCCGTATCGCCTAGCTGCGTGATACTGAAGCTGCCAACGGGAGTAGGATTTCCCGGATTTTGCGCGACTAACGCCTTGGTCTCCGGATTAATGATTTGCGCGCCGGCGCCGATAATAATGCCGTCCGGCTGAGGATTACCGCCGTTGCCCGCGTTGCCGGAGGTATAGAAGAAATTCGCGCCGCCCGTGTTATTCAGGATCGCCGCACGACCGTTGTTACCGCTGTAGGCATTGGTCTCCGTGAACTTGAATTTTCCCTTCGCGTCGACTTGTGCAACGGCGCGAGAAACATTCTCTCCGACCGGATTTGTAGGATCCACTGCGCCCGCCGTGTTGGCATTGGATACATCGATCGCGTCGATCGGCGCCACGTAACCCATAAAGGTCAAGTAGCTATGGTCGGTGGAAAGATTCAGGGCTATTTCGGACTTGGAGCTGAAGCTGGTGACCATTTGGTCCTTGGTCGGTGGAACTCCATTTTGCGAGCTATTAAGCACTTCCAGTGAGGTCAGCAGCGCGCCCGAGGTAGTGATTTGATCAAGAAAAATCTTCGACGTGATGCCGAAACTGGCGTCGATGGGCGCATTGTTAAAGACGGTCGGATAGGTGCCGTCGTATGCCGCCGTAACACAACTGCCCGTAGCCATAGTAGTGTCACAGTTTGGCGGCAGCATCTGGCCAACTTGAATCGTGTTCGGATTGTTATCGTAAACGCTGCGGCTGACTACCAGGTTCCCCGGGAAAAAGTAGGCACTGTCTCCATCTGCGAACGCTGTGAAACTGGCGACCAGTGCGGCGGCCAGGGTAAGGTGTCGCGTACCGGCGCGAAGCCACGCTCGTCTCTTCGAAATAGCAACGATCATCCAAAAATCCTCCAATGAATCTGATGGAGGAAGCCTACAGGCGGTTTGTTCTCCCTGCGTAAAGCGCGAGTTATGATTCGTCTCTCGGATCACGACGATTGCGCGATGGTCCGCGCAACAACGACGCGCCTCTTCAACCGGCACTGATT
>CAVTEN010000019.1:0-75658 GCA_963733715.1 uncultured delta proteobacterium | reverse complement strand
CAGCAGGCATAGCGTCTGACCGCCGATGACGACGAGCGCGATCGCGCGGACCGAGCTGTCGCCCGCGCCCTGCCCGATCGCGACCGGAATCATGCCGGCGACGAGCGCCGCCGTGGTCATCAGGATCGGCCGCAGCCGATCGCGATTCGCCGTGAGGATCGCCTGGCGTCGCGGCATTCCCGCGCGGATCAGGTTGATCGTCTGATCGACTTGCAGGATCGAATTCTTCTTCACGATGCCGAACAGCAGCAGGATGCCGAGCGTCGAGAACAACGACAGGTGCTCGCGGAAAACGAACAGCGAGATCAGCGCGAACGGCACCGCCAGCGGCAGCGACAACATGATCGTGATCGGATGGATGAAGCTCTCGAACTGCGCCGCCAGCACCATGTACATGAAGATGATCGAGAGCACGAACGCGATCACGAAGCCGGTGACCATCTCGCCATAAATCTTGCTCTGCCCGCCGAACTCGGTGATGTAGCCGGGCGGCAGGTGAATCTGTTCGACCTCGCGCGTGACGGCGTCCATCACCTTGTTCATCGCGAATCCGGGCGCGAGGTTGAAGACGATCGAGATATTGCGCTGGCGATCCTGCCGATCGATCTGCACCGGGCCGGTCCCGTGCGTCAGCGTCGCGACGTTGTCGAGCCGCACCTGCCCGACCTTGCTCGACGGAATCGTCAGGCCCGCGACGACGACCGGGTCGTTGCGATCCTTGTCGGCCAACTGCAGGCGCACGTCGTAGGTATCCTGGCCCTCGCGAAAACGCGTGATCACGTCGCCCTGCACCATCGTGCGCATCGTCTGCGCGATATCGTCGACCGACACGCCCAGGTCGGCCGACTTGGTGCGATCGATATTGACCTGCAGCTCCGGCAGCCCGCCCTCGTAGCTCGAATCGAGATCGACGATGCCCGGGAATGTTTCTGAGCCGCGTCATCAGGTTGTCGGCGTAGATTCGCAGCGTGTCGAGGTCGGGACCGCGCATGTCGTATTCGACCGCGACGTCGCGAAATCCGCTCTGCTCCCACGGCTTGATCGCATCGACGCTGACGCGCAGCGCGGGAAACGCGTCCATCAATTTGCGCGCGTCGGCCATCACCAGTTCCTGGCTGCGGCGGCGCTGATCGAGCGGGAACAATTTCGCGTCGACCTGCGCAACCGTGACGCGATCGTCGCCGTTGGTGTCGCCGACGGTGGTGAACAGGTCGCGCACCTCGGGAATCGTGCGCAGGCGATCTTCGATCTGCGCGACTATCTCGTCGGTATGCGCGAGCGAATAGCCGGGCGGCGTGCGGATGTTGACCGCGAACTCGCTCGAGTCGTCGTCGGGCATGAAGGTCGCGCCGACCAGCTTGCCGAGGAACGGGATCGAGATGACCAGCGCGACCGAGACGACGACCATCACCCATCGATGGTCGAGCGACCAGCGCAGCGCGAGGTCGTAGTAGTCCTCGATCCAGCGGAAAATTTTCCAGTCCTTGGTGCGATTGTGCTTCGCGCCGCCCGCGCCCTTGGGTTTCAGGTAGCGCGAACACAGCATCGGGGTCAGCGTGAACGAGACCAGCAGCGACACCATGATCGCAAACGCCATCGTCAGGCCGAACGAATTCAGGAAGCGGCCCATCACGCCGTGGATGAACGCGACCGGCACGAAAATGACCGCCAGCGAAAGCGTCGTCGCGCTGACGGCCAGCCCGACCTCGGCGGTGGCCGCTTTCGCCGCCGACATCGGGTCCATGTTCTTTTCTTCGATGAAGCGGAAAATATTTTCGAGCACCACGATGGCGTCGTCGATCACGATTCCGACCGCGAGCGTCAGCGCGAGCAGCGTCATGCGGTTGAGCGTGAAGCCCATCCACAGAAGCAACGAGTAAGTCGAGATGATCGAAACGGGAATCGCGACCGCGGCGATCAGCGTCGAGCGGATCGAGCCGAGAAAAAAGAACACCACGATCGCGGCGCAGATACCGCCGAGCACGAGATGCTCCTGCACGGTGTGGACCGCCGCGCGGATGAAGGCGGACGCGTCGCGCGTGAAGATCACGTCGACGCCCGGCGGCAGCGTGCCCTTGATCGTTTCGTAGCGCTCTTTGACGCGGTCGACGACCTCGATCGTGTTCTCGCCCGACTGCTTGCGCACGATCAGCGAGACCGCGTTCTTGTTGTCCCATCGCGACAGCGAGCGCGGCTCCTTGACGCTGTCCTCGACCGACGCGACGTCGCCGACAGTGACCGGCCGGCCCTCGACCTCGCTGACGATCACCTTGGCGAAGTCCGGAACCTCGGTGATTCGCCCGAGCGTGCGCAGCATCTCCTCGGACATCCCCTGCTTCATGCGGCCGCCGGGATATTCGACGTTTTGCCGCGAGAGCGCCGCGCCGACCTGCTGAATCGTCACGCCGGTCGCGTGCAGTTTGTCGGCGTCGACGTCGACGTGAACTTCGCGCTCGCGACCGCCGACGATGTCGATCGAGCCGACGCCGTCAACCGATTCGAGCGGTTCCTTGAGGCGCCGGCGCGCCAGCTCGGTGAGCTCTTTCAGGCTCTGGTAGCCGGTGACCGTGATCGTGACGACCGGCACCGCGTCGAGGTCGAACTTCTGCACCAGCGGCGGCTTGGTGCCGTCGGGCAGCTGATCGAGCACGGTCGAAATCTTGTCGCGCACGTCCTGCACGGCGGCGTCGAGGTCGCGCTCGAGCTTGAACTGGATAATGACCCGCGAGACGCCTTCGAGCGTGTTCGATCGCATCTCGTCGATGCCGCTGACGGTGTTGACCGCCTCCTCGATCGGCTTGGTGACGCGCGCTTCGGTTTCTTCGGGCGCGGCGCCGGGCAGGAACGTCGTGACCATCACGGTCGGCACATCGACTTTGGGAAACAGATCGACGCCGAGGCGCATGTAGGAGAACCATCCGAGCACGACCAGCACGCCGACGAACATCGTCGCGAAGACGGGGCGGCGCACGCATAGGTCGGCGAGAATCACGACTGCTCCTTCGCGACAACCGCGGTGCCGTCGGCCAGGCGATCGACGTCGCTGACCGCGACGTGCTCGCCCTCCTTCAGCCCGCCGGTGATTTCGGTCTGGTCGCCAACGACGCTGCCGGTGGTCACCTCGCGCGCGCGCACCACGCCTTGCTCGACGATGAACACGCGCGCGACGCCCGCATAGCGCAGCACAGCCGCGCTCGGCACGAACAGTGCGCGATCGTGGCCGAGATCCATCGTCACGTGGGCGAAGAATCCGGGCTTCAGCGCGCCGTCGGGATTGGCGACCTCGGCCTCGATCAGCAGCGTGCGGCTGCTTTCATCGAGCGCCGGCGCGATGCGCGTGATCTTTCCCGTGTACGACGTCCCCTGGTCGCGTCGATCGCCAGCTTCACCGGCATCCCGACGCGCGCCAGCGGCACGAACCGCTCGGGCATCGGGCAGCGCAGCTTGATCGGGTCGGTCGCGATCAGTTCGTAAATTTCCTTGCCGGGCGAGACGTACTCGCCGAGCGAGACCATCCGCTTTTGCACCGAGCCGCTGAACGGCGCCTTGATTTCGGTGTCGCCGAGCTTCTTGCGCGCCATCGCGAGCGCTTCTTCGCGCCGACTCCGTGTCGGCCTGATCGACGCGCATCTGCGACGCTATTTGATCGAACTGCTCGGCCGAGATGCTCTCCGCTTCCTTGAGCGTCCGCGCGCGATTGTAGCGCGCGGTCGAATTCGCGAGCTTCGCGCGCGCCTGGTCGAGCGCAGCCTGCGCGGTCTCGACCCGCAGCTCGTATTCGCGCGGGTTGATTTTCAGCATCACCTGGCCGGCGGTGACCTTGTCGCCAAAATCCGCGACCACCTGCGCGACCCGGCCCTCGACCTCCGACGACATCACCGCATGCTCGCGCGGAAACAGCGCGCCCTGCACTTCGGCGGTGCGATCGAGACTCTGCTGATGCGCCGCGGCAACCGCGATCGCAATCGGCGCCGGCCCCGTCTTGCTATCGACTTCGGCCGCGGCCGGCTGATGGCATCCCGCGAGCGCGAATGTGCCAACCGCAGCTGCCAGCAGGACAGAAAGCTCGAACATTGAAAAACGGCTTCATGGAAGCGCCACGATGCCCTTTGAGAAAAAGTTCCACGACCGCTTCCGCGTCCGACTCGATCGGACTCGACGCCAGCTTGAGCAGCCGACGCCGCAGCGACCCGGTCAGCATCTCGCCGAGCATGAACGCCGCGAAATGCGGATCGATCCGCCGAATCGCGCCGCGATCGATCGCGTCCTGCAGCACCGACGCCATGAAATCGAGGTGCCCGGCATAGACCCGCATGTATTCGCGGCCGGCCTCCGATTCGAGCTCGATATCGAGCGAGTTGCCGATGATCAGCGTCTTCAGAAAATCCTGGTTCGAGGCCTGGATTCGGAACTGCGCCAGAATGAGTTTGCGGATTCGCTCGAGCGGCGGTATCGACGGTTCGTCCGAGGCTACCGTCTCCGCCACCATCTCGCGCAGACCCTCGAGCACGGCAGCATGCACCAGCTCGTCCTTGGTGTCGAAGTAGAGGTAGATAGTGCCCTTGGCGACCTTCGCTTCCTCGGCGACGCGATCGACGGTGGTGCCCTGCATACCGTATCGAGCCATCACGCGGCGTGCGGCTTCGAGGATTTCGCGGACGCGGTATTCCTTGATTACCTCTTCTTTGGTCATGGCGAAACTGGACAGTCAGTCAAATGAACGTACAGTCAGTCTAGGCAAATCGTCAGATTTGACGCAAGGGGAATGCCGCTCCAGAAATCTAAGGGAAGAGTGTGTAGAGAGGCCGAGCGCGAGGCTTAGGGCGCCGGTTTTTCGAGCTCGTCGCCCAGAATTTCGGCCAGCCGCTCGGCCGGCACGCGGCGCAAGTCGGGGATCATCAAGCCCGACGCCGCGGCATGACCCCCGCCGCCAAAATGTTGCGCGAGGACCGACAAATCGACGTCGCTGTCGGAGCTGCGCCGCAGGCTGACGCCCTGGCTGCGCAAGTCGAACAGCGCGACGACGGTGCGCGTCTGACCCTTGTAGAGATGCGCCGCGACTTCGCTGCTGTAGCCGAAGCAGCACGCCGTCCGCACCGTGGTGCCGTTGTCGAGCTTGCGATCGACCATCGTCGCCTGCGCCAGTTCGAGGCTGCGGCGCATCGCGTCCTGACCCGACTCGAACGCGGCGCGCAGCTTGCGGCTCATCCGCGGCTCGCGCAGTTTCAGAATTTCGCGATACGACGCCGTTCCACCGAGCGTCTGCACGGCGAGCGCCCACTCGGACGATTCGGGAATCTCGTGGACCCAGCGATCGTGATCGTCGGCAATCATCACGAAGGGTTCGAAAGCGTCGAACTGGACGCGCTGGTCCTCGGGAAGATCGCGCCCCATTCGTTTCAGAAAATTGAACGTCAGCCGCGCGGCCGAGTATTGTTCGCTCAGAACTTTGCCGGCGAACGGCACCTTGAACTCGGGGGCATCGGCGCGGGAGACTGCGGTGCGATGATGATCGATCCAGTAAATCTGCGCGCCCCGCTCGCTCAGCTCGGTCAGATGCGCGCCGGTCGCCGGTAAGTTCCAGGACAAATCGGTGATCCAGATTTCGTCGTTGCTGTCTTCGGACCTGAGCGCGAGATTGCCGATTACATGGTCGGCCTCGTTGTTGCCGGCCAGGGTCGTGAAGACTCTATGGCCATCGTAAAAGCGCGCCACCGCCGCCGCCGCCATCACTCCGTCGAGGCATGACGGGCCGTGACTGATGACCTGAATCGTGCGGGAAGTTTTTCCGGGCATAAGAGTTCAATTGTAGAGCATTCGGCCATGGCGAGCGAAGGATTGAAAGGCCGCGCTCGCGGCAGCGCGATGCTCGCGCAGATACCCAATGGCCTGAGCGCGCTCAGATTCGCGCTTGGCGGCAATCTGGATCGAGTTGGCCGCACATGGACACGAGGGACGGTTGGCATTCGCGACTATCGCGATAGTCGCGGCGGGCAGCGATTTTGTCGACGGGCGAATCGCGCGACGGCTCGGAGTCGCGAGCGGCAGCGGGCGATGGCTGGACGGAATCGCGGACGTGACCTTCGTGCTGGCAGCGCTCTTCTGCGAAGCGGCCGCGGGCGCGATACCAATCTACATTCCGATCCTGATTGCGCTGTCATTCAGCCAGTATGCGATCGATTCGATCGTCATAGGAGCGCGCGCCTCAGGCCCGATCAGAAGCCGGCTCGGGCATTGGGGCGGGATCATTAACTATGCGCTCGTGATCACGCTCGCGATCGCACCGCCGCCTGCGCTTCCCGGCAGGATCGTGCGCGACCTCGCGCCACTGATCGCGCTGTTCTACGTCGCCGCAATCTCAGAACGCGCCTGGCTCTATTACCGCCCGCGCTGATGTGTGCGCGGACCTCAAGCAGCGCGTAAGATTCGCAAACGTTGCTATACTGAGCAATAAGATAACCCTACTGAATGTAGGTATGTTACTTGCTCGATCTGGTGCGGCACGCGATGAAGCTTCAAGCACATTTGCCCTCAGTCAGCATCGGCGCGCGGGACTGGCATGCCGCGACGATCGCATTGGCTGCGCTGGTCGGAGTGTCGATACTCCTGCTTGTCCTGGAATCGGGCGGTTTGCTCAACAATTTGTTATTCGAGCGGCTTCGGCCATCGCCGATGAGGCATTCCAGCGTTGATGTCTTCCATCGCGTTTCGCTGGACATTCGCTTATTGAGCGACCCGATTGATCCGGCGGGACGGTTTTCAGTTGCGCACCAGCTACCTGAGAATGTCGCTTCATCGCAACCATTCTCGATTGGCAGCGATGCGCGGGTCGCATTCGAGGTCTTTGGGGATTCGGCGCAACGCAACATCCTGGCCGACGAGAACACAGTGCGCCAGCTCCAGCCGCGCAATGATCGTCTGATGCTGATGCTGATGTTGCTGCGTCTCCATCAGCATCGCCAATAACATTCGCAATCTCTGTTTGCCCGCCTGTCGCCTTTCGAGAGCCGGTGATACAACACATGCCGAAGCTCGCAACTTTCAGGCAGGATGACGGCATCATGAAAAGGCGCGCCCGATTCGAATTCTCCGTGTTGGCGGCGTTGGCGATTATTCTGAGCGGCTGCGCCAGCACGCAAAGTTCGCCGCAGAGTGCTCCGGCCCAGAATGCCGCGCCGCCGAGCGCAGCACCGGTAGCAGGAATTGCAGCGGAGACCGTCTTAACCGTCCACGGCAAGATTGTCTCCGTCGATCAGGCAAGCAAGCAGGTGACATTGGAGGGCCCGAACGGCAAAGACGTCACCCTCACGGTGAACAATCAGTACAACCTGCAGTCCCTGAAAGCCGGCGATCGTTACGTGGCGCAATTTACGGAAGCTATAACGATTGTTGCCAAGGGCCCGAGCGACAAGCCTCCCGTCGCGACTTTGACGGCAGGCCTGTGGACTGCGAATCCCGGTGCGACCCCTGGCGCGGTCGTCGCGCGACAGGCGCATCTGGTCGTCGTCATTTCGGCGGTCGATCAGGCCGATCAGCGTGTCACCTTGCAAGCTCCAGACGGCTCAACCGAAAACATCCACGTGACGAATCCGGAGGCGCTACAAGGTGTGCAGGTCGGCGATCGAATCGCGATCACTCTCACGCAGTCGGTAGCAATCGCCCTCGCGCCGGAACAGGGGAGTGCTCAATAAAGACTCGCTGGCTGCGGAGCGCGAGTATTCACTTCGTGAGGAAGTCGAAGTTCAACGCGATATGCCATGGCGACGGCGGAACTCGGCGAATACCTCTTCGGCGGGCCGCGTCCGGCCGTGGGCGATGTCGTCCTCGCCTTGGCGGAGGGCCTCGTACACATCGGCGCGTGCCGCGATGTTGAGGAATCGCTGACGCTCTTCCGCACTTCCGTTGGCGTTGCTGGCTTCTTGTTCTTCTTCAAATCAATTCTCAATGCATTGCCGTAATCGAGCGACGGATTAAATCAGGTTCAATGGGAGCGACGGGCCCGGGACCACCGATGCCACCAGTAGAATTTCCGCGCCGCGTTTGCCGTCGGCGGCCAGGCGATGGGGCGTGCGGGCGTCGAAGTGGGCGGCATCGCCAGCCTCCAGCAGATGCTCTTCGCTCTCGAATACCAGCTTTACCCGCCCCGACAGCACGTAGAGCCATTCCTCACCGTCGTGGTGATTGAATTTCTCGTAGTGCCGGTTCGGCGGGAATCTCGATCGCGATCGCTTGCAGATTGGTCAGCGTGCCGCCGCCGGAAATCGGCCGATAGCTAAGTCCGTTTGCCGCTCTCGGAAGCGCACTGCCGGCGCGGATCACGACGCATCGCGACGACTGCTCATCGCCGGCGTCGAGCAGCGTGCGAATCGGTATGTTGTAGACCTGTCCCAGCGTGATCAGCGCGGCGAGCGAGGGCTGGCGAGTGCCGCCCTCGAGCCGGGAAAGATACGGCTCCGACAAGCTTGGTGCGTTTGCTTAGCTGCTCGAGCGTCCATCCATGCTGGCTGCGCAACGATTTGAGCCGCGTGCCCAGCGTGACGAGAATCTGCTCGAGCGGCCGGTCTATTCCAGCGGCCATCGCAACGTCGATTAACACTAATCCTGCCTGCTGGGCAACCCGCTTTTTATTCGATTGTCACCGGGTCATCGCGTCGAATAACGCCGCCATGTGCGACCGTCACATACACACCGACCTTCGCCCGATTGGCCTGCACTGCGGTCCGAAGAATGCCGAGGTCTTTGGGAAGATCGCCTTGCGCGAGCGTGGTCATCACGCAGCGGCCGGTGGGCCGAAGGATGTGCAAGCGAACTTGCTCGCCAATCGCGATCGTTCGTCCGATCCACGAGTCTTCGACAAAGCCCGACTCGGTGGGAGCGGGAGTCACCACCAGGTTCGGCCGAAAGCGAAGGGGATCGAAGCTTCCCTCGGGATAAAGGCTATGGAGTTTGGCCAGGGTTGCGGTCGTCAGGAGATGAATCACCTCGCCGTCGAAAAAACCGTTGGGCGGCATCTCCTCTTCGGTGACCGCCTCGCGATGCGCCAGGTTTTCCACGTCGGGCCAGTACTGCTCGAGTTGGGCTCGCTCCGGCACTTGCGATAGAAGCGACACCTCCCGGTCGAGCGCGCAGGACAGGACCCGATCCACATCGCCCTGTTCGCTGCTCACGCGCGGTCCCGTTGGGCAGCGTGATCATGACGGGAGGTATTCGTTCGCGCATGTCGGGAAGATCCATCAACGCAGCTTTGAACTTGAAGAGGGTCGGCCACCTGCGAGGGTTCTTCGAGCTGACGACTCTCCCGGTCTCTCGATCCATCAGCGCGTACGCACGGTCGCCGAGCAGTCCGCGTTCGGTTACGAGTGTCGCCTTGACCTCCTCGCCAAGCATCGACTTCACCGGGTATCGCCACACCGACAGCACTGATCCTATGGACTCATGATTTTTCTCTGGTGACACCGGTTCTCCCTTTCTCGAGTACCTTCGAAGATTTCCTCACATCGCCTGCCGCTGCGGGCTCCATCGCGCTGACCTCGGCCTCGATCGCCTGGCCGTGATCGCTGTACACGCGTCGCGTCACTTCAGCCGAGTATCCGGGCGTGCGCTTGTGGACCGAGAAGATCCAGGCGATCCCGATGAGCAGATACGCGCCGAAGATATACGGAAACACGTTCACCGGCCACGACGGCACCGGATACACGCTGCCGACCGCAGGAACCAGGAGGAGAGCCACCGACGCGACTGCGAGCGCCATGTCGCGGCCGCGAAGGATTCCGGCCTTCTTCAGATATGCCGGCGCCGCCAGCGAAATCAGGAAGTATGCGCCCAGGAAGCCGAAGGCGCCGAAAGTGCCGGCATCGTTGAAGACATCGAGGATCTGCATTCCGAACCCCAACAGCATCATCGACGGCACCAGGAAAATCAGCGCCGCCATGACGGTGACTGCGACGTGGGGAGTTTCGTTGGTCTCGTGCGCATTGCCGATTGCCGCCGGGAACACACCGTGACGCGCCATCGGGTAGAGAATTCGCGCGCCGGAGTTCAGGCACGACAGCGCGAGCGAGAAGAAGCTGACCATCGCGCCGATCGATACCGGCGCCTTCAGCCACGGCATGCTCACCAGCTCGGCCAGCACGTTGAGGGGCGCATCGACCTTGTCGAGCGTGGTCTTGTAGCCGGTGAATCCAAGCACCTCGGTATAAGCGACGATGACGAAGAACAGGCCCGTCAAGAGCAGGCTCACGATTACCGCGCGCGGAATAGTCTTCAGCGGATTTTTGGCTTCCTCGCCGAATGCGGTCGCGCACTCGAATCCGACCAGGCTGAAAATTGCGGTAACTACGCCCAACGATATGCCGGAGAAGGACGCTCCGCTGAGACTGAGCTGCGCGGTGTCGAGTTTGAAGCTGTGGTGATAGAGCACGACCCAGCATAGCAACAGGATCAGCCGACCGATGCGCCCTCGAGCACGAGCATCAAGATGCTCGAAAGCTGGATGTCCTTATAAGCGAGAACCCAGATGATCGCGGCGCAAATCGGCAAAGAGCAGCAGGTTCGGGACCTGAAATCCCATCATGCCGAACAGCGTGTTGGCGAAGATTGTGAAACCGGTCATGCCCGCGGTCCCGATAAACAAATACGCCCACACCAGGCACCATCCGGAAATGCCGCCCGCGGTCGTGCCGAGACCCATCACGGTGTAGGCATACATCGAACCGGCCGACGTCGATCGGCGCGCGAACTGATTGAGATTCAGCGCGACGAACAGCAGCATCACGGTGCCGAACAGGTAGGCGAGCCAGCTCGCGTTACCGGCGCTGCTGTACATCAACGGAACGATCAGCGCCGCCGTCATCGTAGGCGAGATCAATGCGATCGCCACCGACGTGACCTCCGTGAAGTTGAGGCATCCTTTCCTTAGAGAGCCGGTAGATTCCGCGTTCATAAAGAGATTCCCTCCGAATCCCGTTCGTCGAGCGCCCGACGCATGCGCGATTCACCGGTTGCCTGCGAGCGAGTTGAAAATTACCTGTGCAGGCAACAATGCAAGGAGGGTGCCTGTTGGGCAATTGAGCTACCTGTGAGGCAAAGCGTAGTAAAATATCAATAAACGAGTAACCGGCTGGCAGCGGGATAGTCAGATGCCATTCATAGAAGCAGCAGCATGCCGCGACTCTTACGCGCGTCGCGTGCGCCGATCATTCAGGCTTGGATGATTGAAGACTTGAGCAACGGCAGCGCGCTGCTCAACGATCGCGAGTGCTCAATGCTTGCCGTAGTCGAGTGCGAAGCCTTTGCGCTGGGCCAGGATGTACGCCTCGAGTGCGCGCAGTTTTGGATCGTTGGGATCGAGCGCCTTGCCTTTGACCGGATTCTCGATACACCAGTCGATCATGTCGCGCAGCAGCGCCACCTTCTGCAGCTGTACCTGGTACTTCGGATAAGTTTCGGGATGCGTATTCGACGCATCGGGATGGCACATATCGCAGCTCACGCCGATGGTGCCGCCGAGTTCCTTGTCGCTGTGAAAGATTTCTTTCCCTTTCGCGACGAACGTATCGGTCTCGTTCTTCCAGACTTTGTAGTCGCGATCGGTGAAGCTGGCGTAGGTATCGCCCTGCTGGACTCCTTTCGATGGAGGCTTCGCTCCTGCCTGCCTGCCCGGCTTCGCGACATCGGCGCCCGACGCTTCCGATGGAGGAGGCACCGGCTGTGACGATTCTTCCGTCTGCGCCATCTGCCATTTTTCATTTGGATGCTGGCGCTGCCACTGCGCCATCAGCTCGCGCGTGACCTCGACCGCCTGCGCATGACTCATCGACTCGCCGGTCTTGAGGCCTTTCACTTCCATGCTGGTCTTGCCGTCGCAGAGCATCACGACCACGCCGCCGTCTTTCGCTTGCGGCACCTGATGTATAGGTGGTGGTGTCGGCGCCTGCTGCGCGCGAATCCGCGGCGCGTACGCGACGGCCGCGACGATGGCCGCACATCCTGCGGCAGTTGCCAATGCGATCGATCGTCGGATCATGCTCGCCTCGAAGGAAGTCGTGCCTCAGTAGCTTGCAAATTGTGGCGCGGGCGGCCGCGCGATCTTGCCGTGCGAAACCAGGTAGTCGGCCTTCACCGTCACCGGATTGCGATCCCACAGGTTGTAAATCTTGTCCGCTAATCCATCGGGGCGCACATTGAACTGACCGTCGCCCAGCCCATCGAACTGATCGAACGGATCTGCCCGATTCATCTGAACCGTCAACGGCGGTGGCCCGGCATACGGCTCGCGGTTCATCTGCACCGTCAGCTTTGGTAGGCCTTCCGGCGCATACGGCCACGGCCACGCCGTCGAGAGCATCCCGTAGAAACTGATGTTCCCGATCTGGTTGAAGAGCATCTGATGCGTGTGGCCGTGGATCACCGTCACGTGCTTGTACGGCTTCAGAATTGCCTGCACCTGCTCGGCATCTTCAGTCCAGAAATTCCAGTTGTAGTAGTACTTGTAGAGCGGCGAATGCGAGAAGACCAACAGCGGCGTCGTGTGCGGCACTTTGGCGAGGTCGTCGGACAGCCACTTGCGCTCCTCGTCGCCGACCTCGAAGCGTGACTGGATTCCGTTGTCGAGGCCCGCGACGGTTTGCATGCGCTCGGCCGGCGTCATTTTGCGCGCCGTCCAGAAATCCTTCTCGTGCACGCTCATCAGCACCACGACGTGCACGCCCTTCCAGTCGAACGAATAGTTGGGCGGCCCGAACATGTCCTTCCACGTATCGCCCAGATCGTAGAACCAGTCGTGCTCGCCAACCATCATTTTTACCGGCGCTTTAAGTTCGGCGAGGATTTGTCTGCCGAGTTCGAGCTCCTCATGCCGCCCGAGCTGCGCCAGGTCGCCGCCGAACAGGACAAAGTCCGGCTGCGGATCGAGCGCGTTCACGTCCTCGACCGCCTTGACCGCCCCGCGCACGAAGCGCTGGTTGAGCGTGCGCGGATATAGATGAGTGTCCGAGATGTACGCGAAGGTGAACGGCGGCTTGCCCGCCATCCCGGTAGCTTCCGCGGTCTTGTCGGGCGCCGCGTTGGCAACTTCTACCAGCTGAAACGTATGCGGCGGCATCAGGCTCTTCGCCATCACGGCGCCCGCCGACGCTGCCAGCACTTTCAGGAAAGTGCGCCGGTCGAGACCGCGCAGTCCACGCAGGACCGCGTCGCGCTCTTCCATGTATTTTGTTTCGACGCTTTTATGCCGAGCGGCCATGGTCTGCCTGCCTTTTATCTTTCATCACAGTTAATAGCCGCCGAGCAGCGCCGGATTCTCGAGATCCTGGGCCGGTCCGATATCGCCGAAAGGTCCTGCCAATCCCGGCCCTCGACCTTTGTCGCCGTTGGCCGCGGCCGTGTCGCGCTGCGGCCTGTCAGTGCGCGACCGTTTGAACTGCAGGTCGTACTCCTGCTTCGCGGCATCGGCGTATTCAGGACTGGTCAGGGTCGCGAGAAACGCGATCAGGTCGTCCTCTTCTGCTTCAGTGAGTCCGAGCGGCGTGATGCCGCCGTCGAGGTACGGGTTCTGCACACCGCCCTTGTTGTAATGATCGATCGTGTCCCACAGCGTCGCCTGCGAGCCGTCGTGGAAGTACGGCTCCGTGACCAGCAGATTGCGCAAACTCATCGTGCGGAACCGATCCGATATCATGCGGCTGCTTGGTCACCAGGAATCGCCCGAGCCCGCTCATGTCGGTGCCGATCGCCAGCTTGTCGATCTGCTCGGAACCGCCGCCGGTCTGGCCGAGCACGACGAGCGCCTTGCGTGCCAGCGGCACGAAGTCCGCCTTATGCGCCGACACTCCGATGTTGTGGAACTTCTGATCGGTGAACAGCGGCTGCGTCGGATTCCATCCGTGACACGACATGCATCGGCCCTTGCCGTTGAATATCGACCATCCACGCTTGGCCGAATCGCTAATCGCGCTTTGATCGCCGTTGATGAACTTGTCGAACGGCGAATCAAACGCGAGCTGCGTGCGTTCGTACGCCGCGATCGCCCGCTCGATATCGGCGAAGTTCGGGTCGCGCCCGAACACTTCCTGGAACTGCTTCTGTACTCGGGGATCGACTTGATCGGCGGCCACCGCATCGTCGGTCGATTTCATGCCCATCTCGACCGGATTGGTCACGGGACCTTCGATCTGCGCCTCGAGCGTCGGCGAGCGTCCGTCCCAGAACTGCGTCACGTTGAACAGCGCGTTGAGAACCGACGGCGCATTGCGCTGTCCGAACTGGGCATGGATACCCTCCGAGGTCGGCAGCTGATCGGTGAAGCCCTTGGCCGGCCCGTGACAGTGGTCGCACGAGATCTTGCCGTCCGCAGACAGCCGATCGTCGAAGAACAGCGCCTTGCCGAGCGCAATCTTCGCCGGCGTCTGCTGATTGTCAGGCGGAATCACCCACGAATAGAGAGTTGCCGGAAAGCCTGCCTGGTTGGTGGACTTGGGATCGGCGAGCGGACCCGGTCCTTGCGCATTAACTGAACTGAAAGACGCTGCCACCGCTGCTGCGGCGAGCAGAAAAAACAAGAGGACTACGCGTGCGGATTTCATCGTGGCAGGACTCCGGTAACACGATGGCGAAGCGTGATGCTCCGCGCGCTTTCAGGTTCCAAATATTGCACGGGCAGCGTCCGAGTCAATAGATTTTCTGCGGGCGTGGGCGCTGAGAGCGGACGCGAGGGACTGCGTAACGATCTGCGAGGTCTACTTGAACCAGATTCGGACGAATAAAAATGCCATGAGCGCGAAAAGTGCGCCGTCGATCTACGCGGAAGGGATTTCGCGCTCATACTGAAAATTAGAGACGCGGCTGCACCTCAGCCGCGTCCCTATCATCGACGCAGAATCGTCAGCCCATCTTGGCGAGCAGGTCCAACATGTCGTTGGCGTGCTCTTCCTCCACCTTGAGAATCTGCTCAATCAGTATCTTGGTGGTCGGATCGCCCTCGCCCAGCCATCGGATGATTTCCGAATAGCTCTGGATTGCGATCCGCTCGGCCACCAGGTCTTCCTTGATCATATCGACCAGCGTCTTGCCCTCGGCATACTCCGAGGCTGAGCGGTCCGCGAGGCGTTGTGGGTCTGAAGTCGGGCTCGCCGCCGAGTTGCGTGATGCGTTCCGCGACCCAATCCGCATGCTGCTGCTCTTCGTTAGCATGCTGGAGAAATTCCGCCTTGACCGAATCGGAGTTGATGCCCTGCGCCATGTAATAGTGGCGCTTGTAGCGCAGCACGCAGACCAACTCGGTCGCGAGCACGTCGTTGAGCACTTTCACTACCTGCTTGACGTCCGCCTTGTAGCTGTCTGTGACGGCGCCTTTTTCCATATTTTTGCGGGCGTTGTCGCGAAGCTTTTTCACGTCGGTAAGAAATTGGTCCATGTCGAAGCCTCCTCTGTTATCAGTTTAGCCTAACTCTTTTCGCACTTTGGGGGCAGGATAAACGCGGTTCGTTTCCGTATTTTAGCTGCTTGCGGGGCGATGAAGACTGCGCGCCATCGTGCTAGGTTTGGACGAATTTCGGGAAAGGCAAGGCAAGTGGAACCCCGTATACTAGCGCGCGCCGAGCATCCCATCTCTCGCCGCGATATCGACGCCAACGTCCTCAAGGTTCTCTATCGCCTGGCCGGCGCCGGCTACGACGCCTACCTGGTCGGCGGTGGCGTGCGCGACCTGATGCTCTCGCGCAAGCCCAAGGATTTCGACGTCGCCACGTCGGCCCATCCGCAGCAGGTGCGCGACCTGTTCCGCAACTCCCGCATGATAGGCCGGCGCTTCCGATTGGTCCACGTTTTCTTCGGCCGCCAGAACGTCGAGGTCGCCACCTTCCGCAAGCAGGCCGAGGCCGTCGCCGACACCGACGATCCGCTGATTCGTCTCGACAACACTTTCGGCACGCCGGAGGAAGACGCGTTTCGCCGCGACTTCACCGTCAACGCGCTGTTCTACAGTCCGCAAACATTTCAGGTGGTCGATTTTCCCGGCGGAGTTGACGATCTCGAGGCGCGATTGATCCGCACGATCGGTGACCCCGAGCTGCGGATGCGCGAGGATCCCGTGCGCATGATGCGCGCGGTGCGATTCGCCGCCAAGCTCGGCTTCGAAATCGAGCCCGCCACGCGCGCCGCAATCGGGCGTCATCGCGCCGATCTCGACAAGGCCAGTGTGCCGCGCCTCGTCGATGAAACTTATAAGACGCTCGGCCAGCCCGAGGCCGCGCACGCGCTGGTCCTGATGGAAGAGCTGGGACTGCTCGAGCACGTAATCCCGGTGCTCGCGATTCATCTGAAATCGCGCGGCGCCACGCTCGCCGAGCAGCCCGCCGTCCGCAACATGGCCGCGCTCGGCCGCGCGATCGGTAGCGGATTTTCGCCCGATCATGCGATCGTGCTGGCCGCGTTGATGCTCGACTTGTACCGCGACGAGCACCGCCGCGAGCGCGGCGATCCGCGCCGCGTCGACATCCTGGGCGAACTCCGCACACGCGGCTTCGCGCGCGGCGACACCGAGCAGATGCGCCTCATCCTCGAGGCGTTCCAGAATCTCGCAGCGCCCACCCGTCGCACGCGGCGCCTGATGCGCCGGCCGTACTTTCCCGACGCCCGGATGTTTTTCGAGATGACCGCGCCGACCTACTCGATCGATGCGACCCGCACGATTCGCTTCCTCGCCGATCCCGACGCCTTCACCGCAAGTCCGGCCGCGCCCTCGACGCCAAACGGCGCGGAACCCCCCGCCGGCAATCGACGACGCCGCCGTCGCCGCCGCCGCCGCTCGCGCCACGGCGTCGCACCGGTAGTCGCAGGCGACCTTAACGGCGCCAGCGCCTCGCCAGACCCCACGCGCCGCGACTAACTATTGTACTCTGGTTCCCCTTCCCGCTCGGGAAGCCCCACATTCCGGTTCCCCTTCCCACTATGGGAAGGGGTTAGGGGTTAGGTTCCTCTCCCCATCGACTAATTTCCGCCCTTCGACTACTTTTGACTCCACAATGCCGACGAACAATCTCCGCTCTGATCGAATCTGGATGGACGGCGCGATGGTCCCCTTCGACGAGGCCACCGTCCACGTCCTGACCCACAGCCTGCACTACGGCCTCGCGGTCTTCGAAGGGATGCGATGCTACAAGAGCGACGACGGCCGCTCGGCAATCTTCCGCGCCCGCGAACACATCCGCCGCCTCATCGACTCCGGACACATCGTCGAGATGGAAGTTCCCTACAGCCAGGAGGAGTTGCTCAAGGCATGCGCCGACGTCGTGCGTATCAACAAGTTCGCCGAATGCTACATCCGGCCGCTGGTGTTCTTCGGCGAAGGTGAGATGGGCCTGTCGGCGCGCGGCAACAAAATTCGCGTCTCGATCGCCGCGTGGCCATGGGGCGCATATCTCGGCCAGGACGGCGTCGACAAGGGCGTGCGGCTCAAGACGTCATCGTTCGTGAGATTCCATCACAACTCGATGATGCCGGCGGCGAAGGCCACCGGTCACTACGTCAACTCGATCCTCGCCGGCTACGAGGCGCGCCGCAACGGCTACGACGAGGCGCTCCTGCTCAACACCGAGGGCTTCGTCGCCGAGGGCAGCGGCGAGAACGTGTTCGTCGTTCGCGACGGAATCGTGCGCACGCCGCCGCTGACCTCGGTGCTCGCGGGAATCACGCGCGACGCGGTCATCAAGATTCTGCGCGACAACGCGGTCGAGGTGCGCGAGGAATATTTCGCCCGCGACGCATTCTACATCGCCGACGAAGCGTTCATGACCGGCACCGCCGCCGAAGTGACTCCAGTCGTCGAGCTGGACGATCGCAAGATAGGCGCCGGCAAGCCCGGACCAATCACGGCCAAGGTGCAGCAAGTCTTCCATGCAACCCTGCACGGCCGCGAACCGCGCTACCGCGACTGGCTCTACTACGTCTGATTCTTTCTCTTCGCGATTGTTCCCCTTCCCTCGAGGGAAGGGGTTAGGGGTTAGGTTGAGCTGTCGTCCGGGAACTTTCCCGATGCGCCCGCGTCAGTTAAGCCCCAAACGGGAAGACTCGAAATGAAAATGATCACCATCGGATTACTCGCAATCGCCGCAATCATGGTCGCAGTCGCGATACGCCCACGACTCGCGCGCGCCGAACTCCTCAAGGAAGGAGAAATCGCGCCGCCGTTCACCACGCAGATGGTTACCGGCGAGCAAGTGGCTCCGATGTCGCTCGCCGACTTCCACGGCAGAAAAGTCATCCTCTATTTCTATCCCAAGGATGAAACCTCGGGATGCACCAAAGAGGCGTGCGCGTTCCGCGACGGCTACGCGCGCTACACCAACGCCGGCCTGGTCGTGCTCGGATGCAGCGTCGACTCCGCAGACGCGCACAAGGATTTCATTCGCAAGAACGGCCTGCCGTTCCCGCTGCTGCTCGATCCCGACAAGAAGATCGCAACGGCATACGGCGCCGCTAACGGCATTCCGATCCTCGGCCTCGACCGCCGCATCACTTACGTAATCGACGAGAACGGCAAGATCATCAAAGTCTACCCGAGCGTCGATCCGTCCACGCACGCAACAGAAATCCTGAGCGACCTCGGCGCGACCAACGCCACCGCTCCAGCCCAGCCCGCCCCCGCGGCCCCCGCGGCTCCGACCTCGAACTAAAAATCGATTGTTCCCCTTCCCTCGAGGCCCGAAGGGTTAGGGGTCAGGTTGCTGCACCTCGGTCGGCGAATACCCCAGACTAACAGCGAGCATCACAGCCGCCGCCGCAAGCATCTCCGCATTCGACTCGCACTGAATCATCTTCGCGAGTCGTTCAATATGCGCGGTGACTATTTCTGTCTCGGCGATGCCAACGTTTCCGCCCGCATCGAACATCGCATCGATCAATGGATTCGCGTCGTAGTTGGACTCGGCGAGAGCCTCGCGAACGGCGCGCCGCCAGAACTCGCGCGGCTCGACTCGATCGAAATCGACGGTCGCCGCGATACGCTCGCGAAAAACAGCGAGCAACGACGCATAGCGGGCGTTCGCGGCGAGATACTCACCGACGCCCTGCGCCGCGAGAAAGTCATTGACGTTGCCGTCGACGCCATAAACGCCGAGCGAGCCGGCCGCAGGTTCGAGCCTCACGAATTTCTCACTGACCGCATCTTCGATGCGTTCGATCCCAAGCGGATACAATCGGCAAGCCAGCGGCCGTCCGCGATGGACCCCGCAGCGCGTTCCTTCGAGCGCAGACGCACGCGCCGCCATCGGAGAACTTCAAAATCGAGCCACGCCGAATCGTAAAGCGATCGATCGCCTCGCGCGTTGATACTCCCACCACCCGCGCCAGCCGAATCACATCATAAGGCGAGAGCGTGATGACCTTGTTGTGGCAACAAAGCCCGCATGCGTTGCAGACATACGAGAATGGGCTATTACGATTCACTTGATGACCAAAAGTAGTTCGCAGCTCTTCAGTCATTCTGAGCGAAAGCTGCTGTAGCGAAGAATCTCGACGGACGCTCCGGCGTCCGGCACCTGCGGGGCGAGACACGCGCTTCGCGCGAGATCCTTCGCTGCGCTCAGGATGACACAACAAGGAGACGACACAAAAAGTGGGCATGCCGGCTTTTGTAATGTGATCCAGAACCCTCACCTACCCCCGGCGTCGCTCACCCCTAACCACTTCTAACAGGGACGAAGTCCCGCATCTTTCTTTCACTGGGTGCAGGGGTTACCCCTGCCCAGGGAAGTGTGAAACCCACGGCGGGTTTCACATACAATTACGTTCCTCATGGCCGCATCCCCTCTTCCTTCCTGCGATACCATCGTCGTGCTCGCGCCGCATACGCGCGCTGGCGCGACCATCCTTGCCAAGAACTCCGACCGCGCGCCCTACGAATGCCAGCCGCTCGCGCAGTCGCCGCATCGCGTTCATTCCGAAGGTGCGACCGTGCATTGCCAGTATCTTGAAATTCCGCAAGTCGCCGAGACCGCTGCTGTGATCGGCTCGCGCCCCTTCTGGCTGTGGGGTTTCGAGCATGGCCTCAACGAGTATGGAGTCGCGATTGGCAACGAAGCTGTGCTCACGCGCGAGATACTTCCTTCGACGGGCTTGCTCGGGATGGATCTCGTGCGGCTCGGGCTTGAGCGTTCGAAGACTGCGCGCGAGGCCACCGAAATTATCGGCGCCTTGATTGAACGCTATGGGCAGGGCGGTTCAGCGCAATACGACGTGGATTTTCGCTACTGCGGTGGATTCATCATCGCCGATCACGCCGAGGCTTACGTGCTCGAAAGCTCGGGCCGGCAATGGATTGCGCGCCGCGTCGAGGATCGCGCGTGCATCTCGAATCGATTTACGATAGCCACTGGCAACTTCGGCTCGTCTGACGTCGAAAGCTATGCGCGCGATCGCGGATGGTGCGACCACGAAAGCGAATCATCGTTCGACTTCGCCGCTGCGTATTCGAGCCGCAATGCGGGCAAGGTCAAAGACGATCCGCTGAATGCGCGCGGACGGCTGGCGCGCAGCCACGAACTCGATCTCGCGCAACGGCCGCCGCACTCTACGCGAGATGCTCGCGATTCTGCGCGATCACGGCGCACGCGGCGAGATGCCGCCTGCGGGCGACCCTTCAACGCGCGACGATTCTCCGACGCTATGCATGCACGGCTCGGCCGCAGGCACGACGGCGAGCATGGTCGCGGAACTTCCGGCGCCCGATGCGGACACGCTCCCCGTGCTATGGGCGTCGCTCGCGGCACCATGCACTTCGATCGCGTTTCCGTTGTTCGTGGGCGGGACGCTGCCGCCAGTTCTTGCCGCCGGCGGCGAGAAACCATCCGCCGACTCGCCATGGTGGCGCTTTCGAAAAATCCAGGATCTCGTTGCGGTGGCGCCGGATCGGTTGGCGCCGATCGTGTGGAAGCATTTCCGGCCGCTCGAGGCTGCGATGCTCGAGCGATGCGCCGAGGTCAGCCATCAGGCGCGCAAGCTCGATCCCGCCGCGCGCGAGAAACTGCTCGGCAGCTTCATGGCGCAGAATATCGTGCGCATGCTGAACGCACAGTCCGCGGCCGAATCCGAATTGACTAGCAACGCGGGCACCAGTTGAGGATGCATGCGATTGAAGAAAACGCTACGAATAGAGAGAGCGCGAGTGGAAGGTAAAAAGAGATGAAGATCGAATATGCTTTGCTGGCCGATGCGGCCCAGGCGGTTGGCGGCAAAGTCTTTATCCTGGGCGGTGGATGGAATCTCTATCGATCGGCCAGCTATCCGGCGCCGGTTCAATTTGCCGTCGCGATTGGCCTCGGGTTCAGCACCAATGAAGTCGGGATGAAGTATCCGCTCAACATCGCTATCGCCGACGAGAGCGGAGTTCCGATTGTCCCCGAAATGAAGGGCCAGGTCGAAACCGGCCAGCCAGCGCCGGACGTCCCCAAGACAGCGTCGGTGAAAATCCCGGTCGCAATCAATATCAACATGTCGCTCCCGCATCCGGGCACATATGGGATCGTCGTGACCGCGGGTACTTCGACGACTCAGCTTTCATTCGAGGCAATCTTCGCCGGTCAAAAAGTGGAGTTCGAGCCCGAAGCCTCCGCGCCAGAACGCGGCAATTGACGCGGCTTCGCGCGGCTCTTGCTACGCGGTCCGAATGGGCGGTACTCAAGAGATACCGCTTTAATCGCCTGGCCTGAACTGGCACCTAGCGTCGACACGAATTTCTGAACGGGAGAATACTGAAACAAATGGATTTTACCTGGAGTCCTGAACAAGACGCTTATCGGATGGACGTTCGCAAATGGCTCGAGGCCAATCGTCCGCAATCTCTTGCCCGGGGCGAGGACGCCGAAGCCGGTGGCGACGACGCAATCTGGAAGCGCCTCAAGGAATGGCACAAAAAGCTCTATCACGCCGGATGGGCGGGGCTGACCTGGCCCAAAGAGTACGGCGGCCGCGGCGCAACATTCATCGAGCAGGTCATCTTTCAGCAGGAACTCGGCCGGCTCAACCTGCCGATGGGATGCAACGTGCTCGGCGTCATCATGACCGGTCCCGCGCTGATGCAATGGGGGACCGACGAGCAGAAAAAGCGCTACCTGAATCCGATCCTCGCCGGCGACGAGATTTGGTGCGAGGGGATGTCGGAGCCGGGCGCGGGCTCGGACCTCGCGTCGATCCAGTGCCGCGCCGAGCTGAAGGGTGACGAGTTCGTCGTCAACGGCCAGAAGGTCTGGACCACGATCGCGCATCGTGCCGACTTCGTGCAGCTTTTCGTGCGCACCGATCCCGACCTGCCCAAGCACAAAGGGATGAGCGCGCTGCTGGTCGATATGAAGGCGCCCGGCGTGACCGTCCGTCCGCTCCGGCAAATCACAGGCGACAGCGAGTTCAACGAAATCTTTTTCGAAGACGTCCGCGTGCCCAAGGAAAACCTGCTCGGCCCGATCAACATGGGATGGCAGGTCCTCGTCGCAACCCTGATGCACGAGCGGTTCGGAATCGGCGAGACGCTCGGCGGCACCGAACAGATGCTGCATCAGCTCGTCCAGATCGCGAAGTCGGTGCAGCTAAACGGCCGCCCGGCGATCGAGGACAACGACATCCGCCAGCAAATCGCGCAGTTCGCAATCGAAGCGACCGCGAAGAAATACAACGGCCTGCGCAGCCTGTCGAAACGCCTCAAGGGTCAGCAGCCCGGACCCGAAGCGTCGATCTCCAAGCTGCTCTCGACTGACCTCGGCCAGCGGATGACCAAGTTCATCACGCGCCTCCTCGGCGAATACGCGCTGCTCGAGCGTCACACGCCGTTCGCCCCCGACGGCGACTGGATGCGCCGCATCCTCGCGTCGGAGTCGATGACGATCGCAGGCGGCACCTCGCCGGTGCAGAAGAACATGATCGGCGAGCGCATCCTGCAACTCCCGAAGGGCTGAGCATCGCGCAATTCTATGAATGCGAAGAGGCGGTTCATCTGAGCCGCCTCTTTTTTTCGACGATACGGCAGAGTTCACCGATCAGGCTCGGGTAAGAAGCTCCAGTACGTGGCCGTTGGGATCCTTGAAATAGACGCCGCGCCCGCCACGCCGAGTGTTGATCCGCATATCCTCCTGCGAGAACGGACCGCTCCCATACGGAATGCCGGCCTCTTTGATTCGACCGAAGATCGCGTCGAACTCCGCGTCGCCGACCTGGAAAGCGTAGTGGTGCATCTCGAATTTTTCCCAGTTGTCAAAATCGAGCGTGAGCGTTTCGTTGATCCTGACCGGCGCAAAATGACTCATCGCTCCTTCGTACTTGAGGCCAAACATGTGCGCGAAAAACTTTGCCGAGGCCTCCTTGTCATGCGCCGGTACGATCGTATGATTCAGCGTAATAGCCATAACTCGCCTCCATCTGTGGTTGATCCACTTATCATCGACCGCTCATCACTTTGTAAAGTATCCCCTTTTGAAAGTAAGTCAAGCGATTGCTTGACTAATAGCATCGATGTTTATTTAGTGCGGCTTCAGACGGTAAAACGCAACTTCATGCTGGCGCTCGATCGGTTCATGCGAGAAGGAGCGATCGATCTCGGCAAACTCCCGCCTGAGTACACCGAACCATTGATTGGTCTGCGGCAGCGCTACCAGCAGATACACCGGGTGTCCCTGCTTGTCCTCCTCTGCGAGCTTGCGCGCTTCCGCCGGGTCGAGTGCGCCAGTCGGAAGAATTAATGTCGGTGGGACAGGGCCGGACCATCCCTTGGATTTTTTCTGATAAAGCCAGGACAGATGTTTTTCGCTCACCGCTCGTCCATAAAGACTACTGCTGAGACCGACGAATTCGGTGTGATCCCCGCCAACGATCAGCTCGAGCCATTGCAAAGAAATATCGCTGACCAGCACGGCGTTGGTTAGTCGGGGCCGAAAAGCCTGCACTTCGGCGACCAGCTCCGACTGCCGCGGCACTGGCGTCGTAAGCCGGGAAACCGTCTCGACCACGATCGCGCATGCGAGAACCACATCCAGCGCAATCACCGCAAATCCCGCCCATCCCCACTCCAAACTTAGACATCGATTCGCGCGGACCAGCCCCCAGCCCGCTGCCGCAAAAATGATAAACGACGCCGGCAGCATGAAGCGGGGTTCGACATGGAAATAAGGGAGATAAATGAGCACCAGCAATGCAAGAAAGATCAGGCCCAAATACAGCGCGCGCATCGTCGCGGCGTCGCGCTTGTGACGCATCGCCGAGAACGCGCCCATCGCTGCGAAGACCGCCACCGGAAACGGGTACAACGCATAGCGCGCGTGAATTAGAGTCCGGGACTCGGTCCCCAAATGAAGCTGGCCGAAGATGCCGTCGATGCCGAGCAATGCCAGCGCGTAGGCGACAAAATTTCCGTGCTGATAAATCGGATCCGCGGGCACAGCCAGGTAGCTCAGCTTAAAGGTTTTGAAAACTGCACTGTTGTAAAAATCGGGCAACCAGAACGCGTAGCCGTTTGAGAAGATCGAACCGAGATAGTGCAAATTCAGCGACGCCTGCAGTCCTGGAAATCCGATCAATCCGATCGCGAAGGCCATCACTAGCGCGAAATTCAATCTGATCGGCAGGACGAGCAATGCCGCCGCGAGCGTCCCAACCAGAATCGCGCCGTTGCTGATGCGGATTGTGACACTCAAGCCAACCAGCAACCCGCATAGCGCCGACGCAACCAGGCTTTCTTTTTCCAGGGCATACAAAAATGCCAGTACAGCAAGAATTGCGACGGCAAGGGCGGGCACATCGCTCATCACCATGGTCGAAAGCCCGAGAAAATGTGGCGAGGTCACCAGTATTAGCGCGGCCAAGATCGCGCTTGGCCGGTCGAACATCCACGCCGTCAGCAGGTACAGCCCAGCTATCGCGACCAATGCCGTCAGCGCCGTAACGATGCATAGTCGCCCGGGCCTACTGCCGAGAAGTGGATATGCCGCGGCAAGCATCAGTGGATAGCCGATCGTATAGCGGGACGGATAAGAATTTCCCGCGAAGTGGAGCACCGGGCCGAGGCCGCGATCCAGGTTCACCGCAACCGCCGCGTATTCGACCGCGTCGGGCATCGGCCACAATTCCTCTCCGTTCGCAAATCCCGTGCTCGCGATGAGGATCAATGCAAAGCCGAGCAGCAGCGCGAGTATCGCGGCGTCGATTCCTTCGAAGCGAAAGCCGGACGCTGCGACCGCATTCTCACCGGGCGGAACGGGTTCTGATGAAGTGGTATCAGCTGGATGTCGCGATTTTGGCCGGATCGTTCCACTTCGGGAACGCGACTTGGCGCGCTTCCTCCGCGGCATCAGGATCCCCGGTCAATCACCGCGAACTAAGTGCCCTAGCGCTGCATGGCCTGGAAGATCATCGGGCCGGCTTCGGCCATCATCTCGCCAAGGATTTCGTGCAGCGGCTTGCTCGGCATCGCGAGCTTTTCCGTGAGCGATTTCATGACCGCCAGGTAATGCTGCTTCATCTCGGGGCTCATCGATTCGAGCCTGACGTTTTCCATGAGGTCGACGAACCGACGCTGAACTTCGACGATCTCGAGGTCGACGGGATCGGTGAACCTTTTTTTGTGAGCCACTGACTTACCTCGCAGAAAACTCAGAACAGGTAGCGGCGGGTGTTGATGCTGATGAGAATGCCCATCGCGGCCATCATCAAGATCAGCGACGAGCCGCCGTAACTCACCAGCGGCAGCGTGATTCCCACCACCGGCAGCATCCCGGTCGCCATCCCGATGTTGATCGCAACCTGCCAGAAGACGATCGCGGTTAATCCGACCGCGAGCAACGCGCCGAAGCGGTCGCGTGAGTGTCTTGCGATCCATGCGCCGCGCGCAATCACGCTCGCATACAGTCCGAGCAAGAGCAGGGCGCCGGCCAGTCCGAACTCCTCGGCGAAAACCGCGAAGATAAAGTCGGTGCTCTGCTCGGGCAGGAAATTCAGTCGCGCCTGCGTACCCTTCAGAAATCCTTTGCCCATCGGGCCGCCGGCGCCGATCGCGATTTCAGATTGGATGATGTGATAGCCGGATCCCAGCGGATCGGCCTGCGGATTGATGAAGCTGACCAGGCGCTGGCGCTGATACGGTTTGAGATAATGCCAGCTCAGCGGAGCAGCGAGCATCCCGGCGACAGCCAGCACCAGCATCGTGCGCCAGTTCAGGCCGGCCACGAAAACCAGCGTGATCGTAATCAGCACGAGCACCAGTCCGGTGCCGAGGTCGGGCTGCTTGAGCACGAGTGCGGCCGGGACGCCTAGCAGGATGAACGGGACGATCAGATGACGCAGGCCCCATCCGCCTTTCGGCGGTTCCTCGCGCAGATAACGCACCATCACGAGCACGACCGCGAGCTTGGCCATCTCGGACGGTTCGAGATGAAAGAAGCCGAGATTGATCCATCGGCGCGATCCACCGGTGGCGTGGCCCGCGACCATCACGGCGATCAGAAGTCCGACCACCATCACATAAAACGGATACGCGTAGGCCTGCAGCGTGCGATAATCGATGAGAACCGCGATCAGCAACGCCCCGGTTCCGACTGCTATCCAAATGAACTGGTGAATCACCAGCGGATCGATAATCGAATGCCCGCCGTAGGACGCGCTGATGACGCTGACCAGCCCGATCCCCGCTAGCGCGAGCACCAGTGTGAACAGCGTCCAGTCGAAATGAAGTATGTACCTGCGATCGCCGGCCGCCATCAGCGCCGCACTCCTGTCATTGGGCTGTCGGGCTGTCTTCGAGCACTCGCGCGATCGCGGGTGTCGGCGGCGGCGGGTTGAGCTGGAAGTAGCGCTGGAAGACGTCGTGAATCACGGGCGCCGATGCGCTGCCGCCATGGCCGCCGTGCTCGATGATGCAAGCTGCCGCGATGGTCGGATGATCCTTGGGCGCGAACGCGATGAACCATGCGTGGTCCTTGTACTGGTCGGGCGTATTCTTGCTTTCTTCCTCCTCGCTCTCGCCACCGCCTTTGTCGCCCACGACCTGCGCCGTGCCGGTTTTGCCGCATACTACGACGTCGTCGAGATGGGCCTTGTGCGCGGTGCCGCCAGCGCCGTTGACGACGTCGGCCATTGCATCCTTCACGTCCTGCAGCGCCTCGGGATCGATTTTGATTCTGTTCTCGACGATCGGCGGATACGACTTGGCGATGTTGCCGTCGAGTCCCTCGACGTACTTGACGAATTGCGGCTTATAGCGGATGCCGCCGTTGGCAACCTGCGCCGCGACCTGCGCCATCTGGAGCGGAGTGGTCGCGACATAACCCTGCCCGATGGCGACCGAGAGCGTTTCCGCGGGATACCATCGCTCATGGTAACGCTTCTGCTTCCATGCCGACGACGGGATGGTGCCGGGATTTTCGTGATCGAGATCGATGCCGCTCTTGATGCCGAGTCCCATCTGATTGGACCATTTCGCGATTCGATCGACGCCGAGTTTCGCTCCGACGTTGTAAAAATAAACGTCGCACGAGCGCACGATCGCATCGTGCAGCTCGATGGTGCCGTGTCCCTGATGGCGCCAGCAGTGATACTCGCGTCCGCCGAACCACATTCCGCCGGGGCAGCTGTATTCGGTTCCGGGCTTCAGCGTGCCTTCCTGGAGTCCCGCGATCGAATCGACAATTTTGAAAGTCGATCCGGGCGGATAGATTCCCTGGATTACGCGATTTTGCAGCGGATGGTTCGGGTCGGTCATCAGCTCTTTCCACGCCGACGCTTTCACGCCGCCGCCGAAGATGTCGGGGTCGAAGGCCGGATGCGAAACCATCGCGAGCACGTCTCCGTTTCGCGGATCGAGCGCGACGAAGGCGCCGTTCTTCCCGGCCATCGCCTGCTCCGCCGCCTGCTGGAGATTCAGATCGATAGTCATGACTAGGCTTTCGCCGGGCGTGTCAGCGATTTCCTTCAGCACGCGCAGCCGCCGCCCGACCGCGTCAACTTCGATCTCCTGTCCGCCCGCGTTACCGCGCAGAAAACTTTCCCACACCCGCTCGAGCCCGAATTTTCCGATCTCGTCGCCCATGTGGTAGTCCTCATGCGCTTTGAGATCGTTCACGTTGACCTC
This sequence comes from uncultured delta proteobacterium, assembly GCA_963733715.1. Classification (GTDB taxonomy): domain Bacteria; phylum Desulfobacterota; class Binatia; order Binatales; family Binataceae; genus Binatus. Next base: position 47,556 of record CAVTEN010000019.1, on the reverse strand, counting down.
GCCGACGTAGCCGAGCAGATGTGCGGCGAGCTGTCCGTACAGGTAATGGCGCGCGGGCGTGATCTGCAGACTGACGCCCGGCAGGTCGAGCTGATGGGCCTCGAGCGCGACCACTTGTTGCCATCCGAGACGCTCGGCAACGGTGATTGGCTCGTAAGGCGGGCGGCCAGCCTGGTCGGCGTCGGAAATCTTGTCCGCGATCTGATCCGCGCCAGTGTAACGCGCGAGCCTTTCGATCGTCAGCGAAAGATTGTCGGAATCCTCAGGCACAATTTGCGCGTCGAACGACGGACGCGTGTCGACCAGCGGACGATGATTGCGATCGAAGACTAATCCGCGCGGCGCGGGCACGCGCTGCAGGCGAATCCGGTTGCGATCGGCCATCTCGACATTATCTTTGTGATGCAGAACCTGCAGGTAATACAGACGCACCGAGACCAGCGCCAAAACCGCGAACATCATGACAGTCAACGACATGATTCGCGGTTCCAGCAACGGAACCCGCTGATTATTGCTTCGAGGGATGTGGAACTTCGCCACTGATGGTTCCCACTACAATCTATTCGCGCGCCGCTTTCATAGGCAATCCCGTTAGCTGCCGTGAATCTTCCATTCTCCGCTATCGCTCGCGAACGTGCCCGTCGCGGCCAGGGCTCGCGGGCAAACCCGTCAGGCGCTTGCTTACGGCCAGTATTGAAAACATGAGCGGGGCGACCATCGCTGTGATGAATGCCTGGAGCACCAATCCTGGAAGTATCGAGCCGGTGCTGGAAAGTGCGCCGAAGCCGTTCGCGATGGCCACGGTGCCGAGCGAGGTCGCGATCACGCTGAAGAACACCAGCGTCGCGCCGACTCCCGCGTTCGCCACCATCAACCGGGTCGAAACCTCGTAGCTCACGAGGAATACCATCGTCATCATGAAGGCGTTGAGTCCCGGATGCGAACCGGCGATCGCGTCGGTCGCATAGCCCATCGCAAACGCCAGTAGCGCGGGCAGGACGCCATGATGGCGCAGGCCGAGATCGACGGCGAGTATGATGATCAGGTTTGGAATCAGCGATCGAAACGAGACGATGCGCGCGCCGGCGGATTCAAGCGCCAATCCGAACACCACGAAAACCGCGAGCACCAGGATTAGCCGCAAGCGCGTCAGTCCTTGGCCTGGTCGTCGAGATGAGGCGGCGGCTGAGTCAGGATCAGCACCTGCTCGAGCTGGCGGAAATCGACCGCGGGAGCAATCTTGACGCCGAGGAAAAGTCCCGCGCCATCGCGGCGCACGGTCTTGATCGTTCCCACCAGCAGGCCGCGCGGGAAAATTCCATCGAGGCCCGAGGTCACGATCGTGTCGCCGTCGCGAATGTCCTGCGAGCGATCGGCGTACTTCAGGATCACGCCGTCGTCGACCAGCCCGGCCACGATTCCGCGCGCGCGCGAGCGTTGATCGAAGCCGTCGAGCGCGGAGTTGTGGTCGTCGATCATCAGCACGCGCGACGCGTTCGGACTGACGGCGATGATTTTGCCGACCACGCCCTGGTTGGCGAGCACGGCCATGCCGGGACTGAGTCCATTGTTCGAACCTGAGGCGAGCACCAGGGTGCGCGAGATGCCGTTGGCGTCGCTGCCGATCACATTGGCTGCCACCGCATTGGTGCCGAGTGCGTCTTTCAGCGCCAGCAGCTCGCCAAGGTGCTGATTCTCGACCTCAAGCTCGGCTAATCGCGCTTGATCGCTCTTGACCCGCGCGAGCTCGATCCGCAGATGCGCGTTTTCGGCGCGCACGTGGACCAGGTCGACGTAATCGCGCGTGATTGATGAGGCGCCGTCGCTGAGGTGCGTGAACGCGCCGGTGACGGGGCTGATGACTTCCAGAAATGCGGATTCGGGACGCGCCGCGAGATCGCCGGGATGTACCCCCGTCGAGATCAGATGAAGCGACAGAATTAGCAGCACGCTGCTGGTCAGCAGCACCCGGTTGCGCCAGAGAAAGGTGCCTCTCATCCGTCTATCCCAAGTGGAGCGCGCGCAACGCGCGAACCAAGAGACTGGAACCGGCTTCGCTTGGGGCGAAGCTATCCAAGATCCTTCCTCCCGTCGCTAACGCTCCCGTCGTCAGGATGACAAATCGTCGTCAATCAACGGTCACGTCGCGCAGCAGCGACAGTTCGTCCAACACCTTGCCCGCACCCATCACGACCGCGGTCAGCGGATCGTCGGCGAGCGTGACCGGAAGCCCGGTCTCCTCGCGCAGCAAGACGTCGAGGTTGCGCAGCAGCGCGCCTCCGCCGGCGAGCACGATTCCCTTGTCGACGATGTCCGATGCGAGTTCCGGCGGCGTGCGCTCGAGCGCGATTCGCACCGACTCTACTACCTGGCGCACCGGTTCCATCAACGCCTCGCGAATCTCCTCGTCGGTAATCTCGATAATCTTGGGCACGCCCGCGACCAGGTCGCGGCCCTTGATCTCCATCGTCTGAATCTCGTTGCCGGGGTAGGCCGATCCGATGGTTATCTTGATCAACTCGGCGGTGCGCTCACCAATCAGCAAATTGTACTTGCGCTTGATGTGCTGGATGATCGCTTCATCCATCTTATCGCCCGCCACGCGCACCGACCGCGAGAAGACGACGCCCGCCAGCGAGATGACGGCGACCTCGGTGGTGCCGCCTCCTATATCGACGATCATGTTCCCGGCCGGCTCGGTGATAGGCAGGCCGGCGCCGATCGCAGCCGCCATCGGCTCCTCGATCAAGTAGACCTCGCGCGCGCCCGCCGACTCTGCCGATTCGCGCACCGCCCGCTTTTCGACGGCGGTGATTCCGAACGGCACGCATATAACGATACGCGGGCGCGGACGCACGAGCGTCTTGCCCGAGTGAATTTTCTGGATAAAGTACCGCAGCATGTTCTCGGTTATCTCGAAGTCGGCGATGACGCCGTCCTTGAGAGGCCGAATCGCGACGATCGAACCCGGCGTGCGTCCGAGCATTTTCTTTGCCTCGGATCCTATCGCCAGCACCCGCCGCGAGCCGCGCGAGTCTTTCTGCACCGCGACGACCGAGGGCTCATTGCACACGATGCCTTCGCCCTTCACATAGATGAGGGTGTTGGCGGTGCCGAGATCGATCGCCAGATCGTTGGAAAACCAACCAAAAATGGAATTAAGGACCACGTATTTCTCCCCTCGCCTGCCCGGTTCAGAACTGACGCCGGAACAGCCCCGGCTCGACTACCACCACAAGACGCGGCCCAAATGTTGAAGTATGCTATGGCGGAGACGTTTGGGTCCGTCAAACCTAACCGCTCGGGCGACAGGCTAACAAGGACATGGGGCGCAATCAAGTAACCGTTGAGTAATTGCGCACCCAAAAGGCACTAAAGTATGATGCGTATTCAATGTTAGAAGGAATTCGGCGTTACCAATACTCATGGCAGGTGAAGGTCGTCTTCACCCTGCTGGCGATCCTCATGACTTTCTGGGGCCTCGGCGGTGGATTATTCGGCAGTATCCGTCCGATCGCGACCGTCAACGGCCAGAAGATACTTGGCGATCAGGTCGATCGCGAAGCCAACCAACTGCGCACGGCGGTGCAACAGATTTACGGCGCCAATGCGCAAGCCGTCCTCAAGAACATCAATATTCGCCAGGAAGCCGTCGAGCGGCTGATTGAGGAGCAACTGATCGGCGACGAGGCGCGCCATCTCGGCATCAGCATCGGCGACGTGGCGCTGCAGGATAAAATCGCCAAGGAGACCGCTTTTCAGCGCGACGGTCAGTTCGACTTCGATACTTACCAGGAAGTGCTCCGCGCGAACAATCTGCTGCCGGCTGAATATGAAACCGCCGAGCGCGATCGCATGATCGCCGATACGCTGCGCAACATGATCGATAACGGCGTGCAGGTGAGCGACGACGAAGCGCGTCACTCCTACAATCTTGCCAACGAAAAGATCGGACTGCGCTACCTCGAGTTGGCGTCCAGCGACTTCGCCGCAAAAATTTCGCCGACCGAAACTCAGATCGCCGACTATTACAAAAAGAACGCGGAGCAATTCCGCCAGCCCGATCGTATCAAGCTGTCGTACGTGCACTACGAGCCGCTGGTGCTGGCCGCCAAGTACACGCCGCCCGACAACGAAGTTGAGGATTACTACAAGCGCAACGCCAGTACCCGCTTCGTTCATCCCGAAGAGGTTCACGCCCGCCACATTCTGATCGCTGTGCCCGCAGGCGCGTCCGACAAGGAGAAGGCCACGGCGAAAGCCAGGGCCGTGGACGTACTGAAGCAGGCGCAAGCGAAGGGGGCTGACTTCGTAAAGCTGGCCGCGAAATATTCGGACGATACCTCGAACAAGCTTCAAGGCGGGGACCTTGGCACCTTTGGCCGCGGCCAGATGGTCAAGCCATTTGAGGACGCGGTATTCGCGATGAAGCCGGGACAGATCTCGATGGTCGAGACGCGCTTCGGCTTTCATGTCGTAAACGTCGAGGCATCCACGACCGCGCATACCGACACCTTGGCCGAAGCGAAGCCGAAGATAATCGAAGAGATGCGCACGCAGGCTGGAGCGAAGCTCGGACGCGAGGCGGCGCAGGAAGATCTCACGGCGGCGGTCGCGGGCGGCCAGCTCGAGGACCTTGCGAAGAAGCGTGGAATCAACGCGGTCGAGACTCCCATGTTTGCGCAGGGCGAACCGGCCGGCGGCATCGAGCAGGATCGCGAGCTGATACAAGCAGCGTTCAAGCTCGACACGGGGCAGGTCGTACTCGTGCCGAGCCAGGGCGCGCCATACGTGATCAAGCTGATGGCGCGGCAGCCGTCGCGAATTCCGCCGCTGAAGGAAATCGAAGCGCAGGTGCGTGAGGCAGTAATTCGCACGACTGCCCAGGCGCAAGCGAGTCAGCAGGCGCAAAAGATACTCGCCACCATCAAGAGTCCGGCGGACTTCGACAAAGCGGCGGCCTCGAACCAGCTCGCGATTAAAAATGTCGATCCGTTTGTGCGCGCCGATCGCAGAGTCCCCGGTATCGGCGAATTTCCCGAGGTGACCGACGCGGCCGCGGCCGTGCCTGTTATTCCTGGAGTCATCGGTCGCGTGATGGAGAGTGGCGGCAATTCGTACCTGTTTGAAGTCACCTCGCGCGCCGAGCCGACCGACGCCGATTGGAAGACCGCGCAGAAGGCGTTCTTGCAGGAATACGTCGAGCAACGCCGCGCGCAGGCATGGACCCGCTTCCTCGATCAGCTTAAAGATAAGGCTCAGATACAGATCGACAGCGATCAGCTGGCTGCTGGGTCCTCAACGTAAAGGAGCACGCGCCAATCGCGCGCGGCATAGCAAAAAAATGAAATCAGATTCCGAGGAGCCTCCATCGCGCCATTTGGCGAGCGTCGACACCAACGAATTTTTCCTTCCTGGCAGCGGAGCCGACGGTGCCGGCGTGAGCGCGCTGCTGATTCACGGTCTCACCGGAACTCCCTACGAGATGCGCTACCTCGGTGAGCGCCTGGCAGAGCACGGCGTGCGCGTGCGCGGCGTCAGGCTGGCGGGTCACGCCGGAATGCCCGAAGAATTGGGCCCGGTCAGCTACGACAATTGGTACGAGAGCGTCGTCAACGGCCTCGAGGACCTGCGGCAATATGGCGAGCCGATCGTCGTAGTTGGACTGTCGATGGGCGCGGTACTGTCGGCGCGGCTCGCGGCGGATCAGGGCGAGTCGGTCGCGGGACTCGCGATGCTGGCGCCGGCATTTTTCCTGTCAACCTCGACCAGCCTCGCGCTGCGGGGATTGCGCGGCGTGCTCGGTTCGATCACTGAAAGCATCTATCTGCTCAATCCCGGCTTGTCTGATATTCACGACGCCGCCGCACGCTCGGTCCATCCGAGTTGCCGCCTGATGCCGCTCTCGGCGCCGATGAAGCTGCTCGACTTATCGGCAGCGGTGAGGCCGATGCTGCCGCGAATCATGCAGCCCGCGCTCGTGATCCATGCCCGGCGCGATCACACCTGCCCGATGCGGAAAAATGTCAGCTATGTGATGAAGCATCTTGGCAGCCTCGAAAAGCGCGCGGTCGAGCTCGAGGACAGCTACCACGTGATCACGGTGGACAGCGACAAAGAGCGCATCGTGGACGAGGTCACGGCGTTCGTCGAGCGATTCCGCATCGCTCCGCAAACGCGCGCCGTCGGCTAGAGTTCGCAACGGTGGGGGGGGGTTTTGGTGAGGGGGGGGTGGGTTGGGGGTGTTTGTTGATAGGACTATTGTGACGCGCAGCTCAGCTCTGCGCGACGTAATATTCTTCGAGCAGGTACTTCACGTCGGGGCGCCCGAGCACCTCGATGAAACAGATCTCGTCGTCGGCGTTCAGATCGATGATCACCTGGCCTTCCATCGATTGCAGCTCGACGTAGTTGGCGACCTTCACTTCGGCGGCAGTCGCGAAGCTCGCGCAATTCTCGTCGCCGCAATCGCAGACCGACTCGATTCGCGCCGCGCGCAGCTTTGACTCCAGCGGATCGGCCCCCTGCTGCTTGAGCAGATAAACCATCTCCTCGAGCAGATCGGGCAGAATGTCGTTCATCATCGGTGCAGGCATAGTGTTTCGTTGTTTCTCAGGGTAGTGGATTCTGCCCGCAGATCAAGTGCGGATGGCGCTCGCGGCGGTGCGGCGGTATCGTCGCGTGATGGACGAAGAACTCGACAAAATCCTGGTCACCACGATGAACGACGTGCCCGGCTACGAGATCGTCGCAGTCTATGGCGAAGTATTCGGGCTCATCGTGCGCGCGCGCAACGTCTTCTCCAACTTCGGCGCGAGCCTGCGCACTCTCATCGGCGGCGAAGTCGGCGCCTACACGACCCTGCTCAGCGAAAGTCGCAATCATGCGATCGAGCGGCTGCGAACGGCGGCGCTCGAGAAGGGCGCTAACGCTGTGGTCGCAATGCGCTTCGATTGCTACGAAATCGCGAACCTGATGAGCGAGATCGCGGCCTACGGCACCGCGGTCACGATCCGCAAGAAATAACTCTGCCTTGACTGCGTACCCGGCCGTACTTATCTTTCAATTGCGGCGATCGCACAGGAGATTAGTCACCATGTCCAGCGACAAAATTGTTCACGTTACCGATGCGAGCTTCGACCAGGAAGTTTTGAAGTCGTCCACCCCGGTGTTGGTTGATTTCTGGGCTCCATGGTGCGGGCCGTGCCGCGCGATCGCGCCTATCCTCGACGATCTTGCGGGCGAGTACGACGGGCGACTGAAGATCGCGAAGATCAACGTCGACGACAATCCGCAGACTCCCGGACGCTACGGCGTTCGCGGCATTCCCAATCTGCTCATCATTAAAGGCGGGCAGGTCAAGGAACAGATCATCGGCGCGGTGCCCAAGGGCAGGCTGGTCCAGGCAGTCGACAGCGCTATCGCGTAGCTGCGAACAAAATTCCCGATCACCTCGCGGAAGGTGAGGGCGACGACGCCGGTGATGGCTCATGGTTCGCGACCTTCACCGCATTCTGGACCCAGTATTTCATCAGGTCGTCGCGATTGCGCTCGTAGGCGAGCTTCGCGTCGCCCGGGATATATCCCACCAACATTTCGTTGTAGGCCAGCAGCATCGGCACCAGTTGCGAATCGTGCAGTAGAGCCGCGTCGGGCGGCATAACAGCCGCCATCAGCATGACGGCCAATCCCGCAAAGACGCCGGCGACTCCCGCGCCGAGCAGGCCGCCTGCCAATCGATCAAGCGGGCTCATGTGAACGACCTGCGTCAGGCGAATCGCGAACATGAACCGATAATTTCCACGGCTGCGAAGATCAAGGCGAAGACCGCGACGAAGCCGATTACCGCGCCGACCGCGTGCGATGATCGGAGCTGCGTCTCCGCGAACGCACCAGCCCTGTTGTAGTAGAACGACGCGCAATAAATGGCGGCCGCCAGCGCCACCACCGACGTCACCATCCGGAGCGCGCCCCGTTGCAGGCCGTAGATTGCCCCGATCACGAACAGCGCGATCGCCGCATAGTCGAGGCGGCCTCATCCCCGCCATCCGCACGCACGGCCTAGCCTAACGCGAAGACGCGCGACGTATCGCACGACAGGCCGTCCGCCAATCGATCAAGCGGGCTCAAGTGAGACGACCTGCATCAGGCCAATCGCGAACGCACCGATCAATTTCGGTGGCCGCGAAGATCAGGGCGAAGACCGCGACGAAGCCGACTACAGCGCCGACCCTGTGCGACGATCAGCTGCGTCTCCGCGAACGCACCAGCCTTCAATCGTAGTAGAACGACGCGCAATAAATCGCGGCCGCCAGCGCACCACCGGAGTATCAGCCGGTGCGCGGTCCGTTGCAGTCCGTCGAAAGCCACGTGAGAACAGCGCGAGCAGAACCGTAGCGTAAGCACTTCAACCCGTTCATGGACAGGTCCTCTCCGACGTTCACGAAAATGCCTACCCTGATCAAACAAAGTGTCTCGCGCGACGCGTCGGCGCTCATGTACTTGCCCGGCGATATGCTTAAATGGGCACATGGCGCGAGTTTATATCGAAGAACTGTCGCATCACGTCGGAAACGAAGTCACGCTCAAGGGATGGCTCGCGGGCAAGCGCTCGAGCGGCAAGATACATTTTCTGCAGGTGCGCGACGGCACCGGCGTGTGCCAATGCGTCGCGTCGCTCGCCGATCTCGGCGCCGAGAGCTTCGCGGCGGCCGATCACATGGGACAGGAAACGTCGCTCGAAGTGACCGGCATCGTGCGCGAGGACAAGCGCGCGCCCGGCGGATTCGAGCTGACGATGAAGTCGATCGAGATCAAATCGCCGGCGACCGACTATCCGATCACGCCCAAGGATCACGGCGTCGCGTTTCTGCTCGACAACCGCCATCTATGGATCAGGTCGTCGCGCCAGCACGCCATTCTACGCATCCGCAGCGAGGTAGCCTCGGCGTGCCGCGATTTTTTTCACGAGCGCGGCTTCGTCCTGTTCGACGCGCCAATTCTGACTCCGACTTCATGCGAGGGCACCACCAACCTGTTCGAGCTCGACTATTTCGGCGAGCGCAAGGCGTACCTGACGCAGAGCGGACAGCTCTACGCGGAGGCGGGAGCGCTCGCATTCGGCAAGGTCTACTGCTTCGGCCCGACGTTTCGCGCCGAGAAATCCAAGACGCGCCGCCATCTGACTGAATTCTGGATGGTCGAGCCGGAAATGGCGTATTGCGACCTCGACGGCGACATGGAACTCGCCGAGCAATTCGTGTCCTACATAGTAGGCCGCGTGCTCGAACGCCGCAGCGCCGAGCTGAAAACCCTCGAGCGCGACACGACCAAGCTCCAAGCCGCCGCGCAGCTACCTTATCCACGCATCAGCTACGATGAAGCAATCGAGCGGCTGAAAAAGAAAGGCGTCGCAGTAAACTGGGGCGACGATTTCGGCGGCGACGAGGAAACTGCACTGTCCGAGGAATTCGATCGCCCGGTGATGGTGCATCGCTACCCCACCGCGTGCAAAGCGTTCTACATGAAGCAGGACCCGACGCGTCCCGACGTCGCGCTATGCGTCGACATGCTCGCGCCCGAAGGTCACGGCGAAATAATCGGAGGCGGCCAGCGCGAAGACGACTACGAAACCCTGCGCACAAAGATAACCTCGCACGGCCTGCCGCTGGCGCCCTTCGAATGGTACCTCGACCTCCGCCGCTACGGCTCAGTCCCCCACGCCGGCTTCGGCATGGGCCTGGAGCGCATGACCGGCTGGCTCTGCGGGATCCATCACATTAGGGAGACGGTCCCGTTCCCGCGAATGATGGAGCGGTTGGAGCCGTAGGGAAACGAAAAACACGATCACCTGCGCGGTGGGCGCAAGGGGTGACCCCTTGACCCGGTATCAATCGCAAAATCCCGCGGACGGTCTTTTGCTCTCGGTCCGGCTGCGAAGCATTTGAGGGGCGACGCTGACGATTTGCTTTCTGCTCTGTTGAAAGGGTTGACGCGCTACGCGCGAGATCCTTCGCTGCGCTCAGGAGGACGGAAGTACAATCCTGCGCAGCACCGCCTTGCGTCATTCTGAGCGTAAGCTGCTGTAGCGAAGAATCTCGACGGACGCTCTTGCGGCCGACGCCGTCAGCCCCGCACTCACAGCTACCTGTCTAGGTCTACTTCGAGGCTTTCTACCCGAACGCCTGCTTGCTCGAAGCGAATCACCAATTGGCAGCCGCTGGTCTTTAGAGTTAGTGAGTAGGCGCCTGGGCTTCTTTGGGTTGACGTAATTTGCTCGACTGTCTGCCCCTTAAGTGTCGCTAGTGCCTTGTTCAGTTCGGCTAGCGATTGGGCGACTTCGCGGCCGCGGGGGGTTTTCAGGAATAGGGCGTTTAGCGATAGCTCTGCGCCGGGGCCGAATAGGCGTCTTATTCGGCCGCTGGTTAGTGCTACTTCTACGATCGCGCCTAGTCTTAGCTGTAGGTCTGCCGGGACTTCCAGCGACTCTATTGCTGTCTTAAGTGCTAAGTAAACCTCGCGCGCTTGTGGATCGTTCGTGGCGTCGAGGAATGCCTCAATCTGCGGAACCAAGACGTCGCGCTGGAGAGTGTCGAGCGTTATCGATTCGCCCGGCTTGGGCTGATCGTCGCTCGCCATCGTCTAAGACTTGGTGCCGCCGTCGTTTTGGCCTAGCAGCGACGCCAGCTCGTGCTCGAAGCCGCCGGTCTCGATCGCGCAATGCATCCCGCATTCCTTAGGCGCGCCCGTCTCCCACCACCATCGGCCTGCGCGAGGATCCTGGCCTTCGCCTACAGCGCGCGTACATGGCGCGCATCCTATGGACTTATAGCCCTTGTCGTATAGCTCGTTGTAAGGCACATCGTTGGCGCGGATGTAATCCCAGACCTCTTCGTCAGTCCAATCCGCCAACGGCGCGAGCTTCACGATGCCGCCGTGATCGTGATCGATTTCGATTTTGCGGATATTCGAGCGCGTCGCCCACTGGTCGCGCCTGAGTCCCGTCACCCATGCGCTGTAGTTCATCAGCGCGCGGCGCAGCGGCAGCACCTTGCGCACCTGGCAGCATAGCAGCCGCAGGTTGACGTCGTTGTAGAAAAGATTGTTGCCGTGCTTGGTAACCATCTGCTGCACGACCGCGGTATCGGGCATGAAGACTTCGACGTTGATACCGTAGCGCGAGCGATACTTATCGATTACGTCATAGGTCTCTTGCGGCATCCGCCCCGTGTCGATCGTGAACACGCGGATGCGCGGATCGATCTTATGCGCCATGTCTATCAGCGCGCAGCCGTCAGCCTGGAAGCTGCAGCAAATCGCAAGCTCTTTGCCGAACCTCTCTATCGCCCATGCAAGGACTTCCTGCGGCTCCTTGTCGTCGAGCTCGACCGCGGCTTCACCCGCCTCGAGCTCGTCCATGATAAGACTCAGCTCGGGCGTTTCGGGCTCTTCGTTGAATTGGGTTCCTGCAGCCATGACGAAATCCTTGGGCGCGATACCCTGGTTCAGGCGGCGGCGTCGGCGCCGGTTGCGTTTCCACTTGCGATCGAAATCAGATCGGCGTCGGGCGTCCGCACGCAAAAATGCGAGAACGTCTCATCAGTCTCGCGCCGCTCCAGGTAAGTCGCAAACAGCCGCGACACGTAATCTTCGACCAGCGGCGACGGCACGCGTCGAACAATCGGCTTGCCTATCGCAGCGTCCTTGCCCAGCCCGCCGCGCAGTATAATGTCGAACGCCTCGAGCGGCTCGCCGGCCGGTCCGCGGCTGGTCGTGCCCTGAAGTCCGATGTCGCCGGTCCAATGCTGCGCGCACGCATGCGGGCATCCGTCGAGATTCAGCTTGAGGCCGCCGACCTGCTCGCCGAACTGATTCACCAGCCGCTCGATAATCGTCGCGAGCTTGGTCTTGGTGGGAGTGACAGCGTAGTTGCAATGCGGATCGCCGATACATCCGATCGACGACGCGTACAGCCCGTTCGCCTCGAGCGGAAACCCAATCGCGCCAACTTGCGCGATCACATCGTCGAGCTGCGCCGTAGGAATCCCGCTGATGATGAAATTCTGCCGCCGCGTCAGCCGAATATCGCCGCCGAACGACGCCGTCAGCGCCGCAATCTCGCGCATCTGCCGCCCGCTCATCAACCCGAGGTAAACCGGGAAGCCGACATAGTTGAGCCCGGCTTGCTTCTGCTCGCGGATACCCATGTGATCGCTCTCGGTCTCGGGTATCGGCATCTCGGCGAGATTCTCGAGCGCGAAGCCGAGCTTCGCTTCGACCAGCTTGCGAAATTCCTCGGGGCCGTAATCGTCAATCATGAACTTGAGGCGCGCCTTGACCCGCGACATCCGGTACTCGGTGGTTCCCTGCCACACGTCGATAATCGCGCGCATCACCGGCATCGCCTGCTCGCGCGTGATGAACACGCCCAAGTGCCGCGACAGCCGCGGCGTCGAGGATTGCCCACCGCCGACGCGTACCGCAAAGCCCTCGCGCCCATCTTTCAGCATCGCGATCAGCGAGACGCAGTTTATCTCGGGCGCGTTGCACTGATGCTTGCATGCGGCGATCGAAATTTTGTGCTTGCGCGGCAGGTCCGAGTACTCGCGATTGCCGTAGAAAAATCCCGCGGTCTCGGCAATCAGCGGCGTCACGTCAAAAACTTCGTCGGGATCGACGCCCGCCACCGGGCATCCCGTGATATTGCGCACGACGTCGCCGCATCCGCCCATCGTCGTCAGCCCGACGCCCTTCAGCTTCTCCAGAATCTCGGGAAACTTGTCGAGCGTGATGTAATGCAGCTGGATATTCTGGCGCGTGGTCAGCTCGCCCTGATCGCGCCCGTAAGTCTCGGAGATTTCACCGATTGCGCGCAGCCCCTCGGCGCTCAAGATGCCGCTGGGGATTTTGATCCGCATCATGAACGTGCCGATTTTCGGCTTGTCGTGGTACATGCCGAACCACTGGAGCCGCACGATATCTTCCTCGGGAAGCTTTTCGTACGAGGTCGTGGCCAGCCGGTCCCATTGACCGGTCAGCTCTGTCGGAAACAGCTCACGCTTGAGGCGCTCGACCGAGTTGCGCTTCAGCACCATTTCCCACGATTGCGGTTCCCTCTTCGGCACGGGTCGAATCTCCTGCGAATCTAAAAGGTAACTTAGGTGACTCACTTAGTCAATTAAGTAGATGACTAAGCCGGTCGCCTATTCCACCTATTGACGGAAAGTGCTAAATTCACGGTGGAATTTCTGAAAAAAGATGAAGTTTGGCGTCGGCGTTGATTACTCCTTGAAGGCACTCCTGCTGTTGGCGGAGCGTTATCCTACCACTTCGCCCGTGCGTGTCGAGGAGATTGCCGACACCCAGGACATCCCTGAGAACTACCTGCGCCGGCTCCTGATTGAGCTCAAGCGCGGCGGCCTGGTTGCCAGCCAGAAAGGGCCGAGCGGCGGGTACATGCTGGCCCGGCCGCCGGCGCGGATCACGATGGCGGACGTCGTCGAGATTATCGAGGGCGAGTACACCCCGGTCGAATGCCTCGAGGAAAGCTCTGCCACCTGCCCGCGCGAGCAGCCGTGCGCGATGCGCGACGTATGGCGCGAGGTCCGCGACTCCGTCAACGGCATCCTGCGCGGCGTGACGCTGCAGGCGCTCTCCGAAAAGCGCAAGCACGCAATCAACTACAGTATCTAGGACGGGATTCTTCACCATGCACACATTCGCAGCGGCCGGGGCCGCATTTCTGATCTGCGTACTCTGGTTCGACCTGATGTTCGACGTGCAGGTGCGAGGCCACGACGGCGAATCCGTTCCTGCCGCTGCGTTGGCGTCGATCTCGGGCTACTACCGGCGCGTCACGCGGGAAGCATGGCCGATGAACCGGCTGATCGCAGTGGTGATGCTCCTGACCTTGTTAGTGATCGTCCTTGAGATTGTGTTCGGCAGATATCATTGGTGGATCGAATGGATCTCGCTTATTGCTGCTGCCAGTGCGATTGGATTGGCCCGGCAGCGCACGATTCCGAACGCATCGCGGCTGGGTAAAGCGTCAGACTCACCCGAAGAGCAAAGCCGTCTCGCCCGCAGGATCTACAAGGATCACATCTACTGCCTCGCCGCGATGACGCTGGTGCTCGTGCTGCAACTGGGCGCGCACGGCAGGCACTCGAGGCATCACGAGAAGTGCCCGTCCATGCCGACACCGCAATCGGCGGTGCTCTAAGTATCGGCGACTACTTTTTCGCGATGCAGACCAAATCCACTCCGTTGCCTGACGGGTCCACCATGTTGGCCAACGCTCCCTTCGCGCCGTGCTGGATTTCGCCTTCGAGCTTGCCGCCCGCATCGACCGCGCGCTTGACCGCCTTGTCGATATCATCGACCGCGAAGTCGAGATGGACTGGCGTCCAATGCCGTCGGTAGTCGCGCGAGATTTGTCCCTGCGCTCCCGCCGGAGCCTTCATGATCCAGCAGGTTTGATCGCCGAGCTTTATCTGCGCCCAATCAGGATTGCTGTTCCACCACCGTCAAGCCGAGACCGCGCCCATAGAACTCAACCGCGCGATCAACATCGTCAACGTCGATGCAGATTGAAAATTCCATAGCGCCTCCTTCAGCTGGATCAGCATCCTTCGACTAGATCAGCAGCCTGCCTCCGTCCACCGTCAGCGTGATTCCGGTCACGAAACCGTTTTTCATGAGAAACAGCACCGCATCTGCTATGTCCTCGGGCGTTCCGATTCGCTTCACCGGCAACCGCGACGCTTCCCGCTCGATGATCGCTTGCTTCATCGCGCCCGCCAACTCGTCGATCAGCGGAGTATCGATCAGCCCCGGCGCGATCGTGTTGACGCGGATTGGCGCCAGATCGATCGCCAGCGATCGCGCGAACGCCTCGACTGCGCCGCAAGAAGCTGCCCCGACTGGCGATCCTCCGGTCGGCTTCCACGCCGACGTCCCCGACATGAACGTGATCGATCCGCCGTTCATCCGCTCAGCGCCATATTTCGCGGCATACAAAGATCCCCAGAACCGCGTGTCCATCGCAGGGCGCAGGTGGGCGCTCTCCCGCGCGAGATTCAAGCCAAAATTCACTGATGCCGCGGTAATAAACAAGTGATCGAGATGGCCCAGCTCCCCGAACAGCGCGCGGGTCCCCGCCTCGTCGGCGACGTCGAGCACTTCGGCCCGCGACCCGTCAGGAAGTTGTGCTCGCGCTGCTCTTAATTTCTCCTGCGATCGCCCGGTTATCACCACTTGCGCGCCCTCTGCCGCCGCCGCCTTCGCGGTTGCGAGACCCATGCCCGAGCTTCCGCCAAGCACTACGACAACTTTTGATTTGAGCGACATAACTCACACGTGCACGAGGACTTTCTCGCGCAGATCGCGCATCAGCTTTTCGTTCTGCCCGACCTCGCCGGTAAATATGACCTGCGACGTGCCCCAGTCTTTCGCGCGCCGCTTCAGCTCTGCGATGCATTCCTCGGGCGTTCCGATCAGGATCAACGGCGATGCTAACAGCTCGTCGGCGGTCTGCCGGAACATCGGCGCCATCATCTCGGCAGTCTTGCGAGTCGCTTCGCGAGACTCTGAAAGAATCGCCGCGAAAACGAAATTGCTGATTCGCACCGCGTCCGGCTTGCGGCCGAACCGTACGGCCTCATCGCGGACGAATTTGACCTTCTCGCGGAAGGACTTGTCGGTCGTACGGCTGACCACCTCCATCGAGATATGCCCGCGCTTGCCCGCATCGGGAATGACGTTGACGTAATCCGCGTATTTCGCCGCGATGCGCAGCAGACCTTTGCCGCCGCCGCCAACGATTATCGGCGGATGCGGCTGCTGAATCGGCTTCGGCCACAGGATCGCATCCTTGAAATGGTAGAACTCGCCGTCGAAGGTCGTGTGCTCGTTCTTCCACAGCGACAGGATGCAGGCCATCGCCTCGTCGAGCATCCGCAGCCGCTCGGTGATCGGCGGAAACGGAATCCCGCTCATCTTGAATTCCGTCTCGGTCCATCCCGATCCGAGACCCGCGACCAGCCGTCCGCCGCTCAGATGGTCCAGCGTCATCAGGCTCTGCGCCGTGATCGCGGGATGACGGAACAAATTGCAAAGCACGAGATGGCCGACGCGAATCTTTTTCGTCGCATCGATCACCGCCGCCGCCATCACGATATGGTCAAAGGCCTTCGACTTCGGATCCATCTGCTTGTCCGGACCCTCGTTCACGAGATGGTCGGGAAAAACAATAAGATCGTAGCCGAGCGCCTCCGCGGCTTGAGCATTCGCGCGATACTGCGCCGGTTCCAAATTTCCAAGCTGAACTCCGAATTCCATTTGTGCCTCGCAAAAGAACGGGATTTGTGTTTTTGAGTGGGTTACGTTAGCAAACCGGCCAGCATTAAGGCATCGAATTTTTTTGAGCAAATTTTGCATGCACGAATGCTTTATCGGCATTGACTAAAATGGCGGCACATACTCCCATGCACGGCGAAAAGATGCGTTATGCATGCCGAAAATTGTAACAATGCAATTGCAAACTTTACTCATCGTCTTCGCTTCTACGTGTGCAATTGCTGCACAAACACGCAACTCATTCGGTGCCGTACGTCACCGATGCCCGCGTAATCATCAAGGCATGCTATACGGGACGTTGAACGGGCGGTTAAAGAATGATTATCTTTGATCAGGGATGAATGGGATGACGATGTTGCGGTTTCGCCCAGCATATGCCCGTCGCTTGAGCCGATGCCCGCGCGAACTGTCGACGAAGGAGACAGATGACTCCAGGTATCGCGCAAACTTCCTCACGGAATAAGTTACAACCCAAACGACCTTCGATGTTCGAGGCGCTCGGCGAGTTCCGCGTACCGCTCGAGGCCAGCGTCTACTGGCTGGGAGCATTGGCGCATCCATGGCCGCGCGTCAGTCCCCGCAACGCCCAGGTTGTCATGCTGATTCCGGGGTTTATGGCCGGCGACATGACGCTCGCGCCGCTGGCGAATTTTTGCCGATGGCTCGGCCATCGCGCGCTCTACGCCGGTATCCTGTCGAACTCCGAATGTCCGCGCGAGACGATGGTCAAACTGAATGCGCGGCTTGCCCTCGCCTACGAGAAGTTCGATCAACCGATAGTTGTGATCGGTCAGAGCCTCGGCGGCGTCTACGCGCGCGAGATTGCCCGCGAGCATCCTGAAATGGTCGAGCGCGTGATCACGCTTGGCTCGCCGATACGGATGCCGCGACTCCATGCCAACCTTGCCGTGCAAGCCGTTGCCCGCTCGATCGCCGCAATTCGCGGAAAGGCGAAAGGATGCCTCAGCGAGGAGTGCCAGTGCGGACTACTGCTGAGCGACGACTCGCCCGCCGACGTCCCGACCACGCACGTGTACTCGCGCACTGACGGCGTCGTGCACTGGGAAAGCTGCATCGACCTGAGCGGCTCACCGACAGTGGAAAACGTCGAGGTGATGGGCAGTCACGTCGGGATGGGCCTGAACGCCGACGTCTACCGCGTAATCGCAGACCGCCTCGCGCAACCGCGCCGCTCGCGGCTGCACGCAGTCGGTTCACGCGCCGTACGGATTTAGGGCAGAACGATTGAATGTGGGGCTCCTCGCCCCACGCCCTCGGCAGGGGTGACCCCTGCACCCGGTATTAAGAAAGGAGAAGACGCGGCCTGACGGCCTGTGAGGAAGTTTGGGCGCGAGGACGCGAAGCGGTCTCGCGTCCAGCAGCGCAGATACACCTCACCCTTCTCCCCGAAACAGTTCTAACAGGCCGTAAGGCCGCATCTTAATACTGGGTGCAGGGGTCACCCCTGCCGGGGGCGTGGGGCGAGGAGCCCCACATTCAATCGTTCTTTCATGCCCGGCCGTACACCGGTACGACCGCGCCCGACGTGACGCGGCAGTCGTCCGAGCACAGATAGGCGATCGTTCTCGCTATATCCGCCGGCTTCACCCAGTTTTCGTGTTTCGCCTTCGGCATCGCGACGCGGTTCGCTTCCGTGTCTATCGTGCTCGGCGCGATCGCGTTGACCATGACGCCGTCGTCGAGCACTTCCTGCGCGAGCGACGCTGTGAAAGTTGCGATCGCGCCTTTCGCTACTGCGTAAGCTGCGTATTCGCCCGCGCCCTGAAGACCGCTGCGCGACGCGACTGACACGATTCGCCCCCACTTGTTGCGCTGCATCGTCGGGACGGCTGCGCGGCAGCAGAGGAACGTCGGCTTCACGTTGATATCGAACATCGCCTGCCATTCCGCCGGCGTGGTCTCGGCGATCGGCTTGCCGCCCCAGAATCCACCGACAAGATTCACCAGGATGTCGATCTTGCTCCATTTCGAGGTAACCTCAGTCACGAACTTCGCGACTTGGGCCTCGTCGCCGACGTCCGCTTTCTTCAGAAAAATTTCCGACGCCGGGAAGCGGTTGCCAAGTTGCTTTTGCAGGATCGGCACTTCGGCATCGACGACGTACGGCACCGCAACCTTCGCGCCCGCAATCAAAAAATTCTCGACCACCGCACGTCCGAGCGCTCCAGTTCCGCCGGTGATTATCGCAACTCGATTTTCAAGAATTTGCATATAGATGCTCCATCGCGCACCGCTGATTCTAGTGCGGACACCACGCATCGCAAACGCTTGACGAACCGAATTCTTTCGGAGTCGCGCCTATTTCAGATTTTCATTCGCGAAATCCCAGTTGACCAGGTTCCACCATGCCTCGACGTACTTCGGCCGCGCGTTGCGATAGTCGATGTAGTACGCATGCTCCCACACGTCGCAGGTGAGAATCGGCGTCTGACCTTCGCGGATCGGGCATCCCGCATCATGGGTCGAGATCACCTGGACGGAGCCGTCCTTCGCGCGCACCAGCCATGCCCATCCGCTTCCGAAGTGGCCCTCTGCGATCTCGCTGAATTTTTTCTTGAATGGCTCGAAACCGCCGAATGCCTTCTTGATCGCGTCGGCCACCGGTCCCTTGGGCTCACCTCCTTTCTTCGGGCCCATGCATTTCCAGTAGAACGAATGATTCCAGTGCTGCTCGGCATTATTGAACAGCGGCCCGGGTTCCGCCGTCTTCAGAATTTCTTCAAGCGCAGCGTTCTCGAATTTGGTGCCCTTGATTAGTTCGTTGGTCTTGTCGACGTAGGCCTTGTGATGCTTGCCGTGATGATACTCGAGCGTCTCCGCCGAGATGTGCGGCTGCAACGCGTCCATGCTGTACGGTAGTTCGGGAAGTTTAAATATCATGAGGAGTACCGTCCTTTTTGAGTGAATACAGGTCCTGAAATTTGGAGCTGTGATCAAAGTTTACGCCTGACTTGAAATCAGCGCGAATTTTAAACGTTCCCGCGGTAACTGTTGCAAAAGAAGTTATGCTGTGAAAAACACTCGACAGCACGTCTCAGTCGGAGGCTTACTAAAAGAAGGAGGATACCTATGGAAGACCTGGTCTTCATGCTGCTCAGATTCCTACACTTCCTATTCGGCATCACTTGGATCGGCCTGCTCTATTATTTCAATTTCGTGCAGACACCGTTCTTCGGCGAAACCGACCCCGCAGTCCGAAGCGGCGCGATTCAGAAACTGGTCCCGCGCGCGCTCTGGTGGTTTCGATGGGGCGCAATGGGAACCGTGATTTTCGGCCTGCTCTACCTGCTGATGTGGTGGGCGATGCGCCTCAACTATGCGATGACGCCGTGGACCGTCGCGATCTTCACCGGCGGCCTGATGGGTCTCGTCATGTGGGCCAACGTATGGTTCGTCATCTGGCCGAATCAGAAAGTGGTCATCGCGCAACGCAGTTGCGATGGCTGGAGGAGCGCCCGCCAATCCCGCCGCCGCCGCTTCAGGACGCCGCGCCGCGTTCGCCTCGCGCACCAACACGCTCTTTTCAATTCCGATGCTGTTCTTCATGGGCGCCGCGAGCCACTACCCGCTATTCACCGAGGCGACCCCGGGCGGCATCACGGCATGGCTGGTAGTCACGCTGATCGTGATCTTCCTGGTCGAAGCCAACGCGCTCATCGGCACCCAAGGCGCGACCAAAAAGCCGCTCGATTCCATCGCCGGAACGATCCACTCAGGCCTGGGCCTCTGGATCCTGCTGGTCGTAATCATCAAGGTCACCCTCGGCTGACAAATTCCCCCGACAAAATCTTACAAACATCGGCTAGAAACATCGGAGCCGCCGGCAATCACCGGCGGCTCCGTTTCTTTCTTAAATCCGGTCCCCCTTCCACCTGGAGAGGGCTTCCTTTTTATATCCGGTTCCCCTTCCCGCTCGGGAAGGGGTTAGGGGTTAGGTTCTTCGGCCTCAAGCACGATGCATCTATTCGCTCACCCTCACTTCTGCTTCGCCACTTCCGCCAAAAACGCCGTCAGATCATCGATCTGATTCGCCAGCTGCGGCAGCGCACGCATAGCATGCGTCGTGCGCTTGGGCTTGTACCCGGGCGGATACTTGAGAAACAACACGCGATCGTAAACCAGCTCGCGCGGCGATCCCGCGATCGGCGGCCCCTGGCTGCCAGGCAGATTGGGATCCGCGTTATGACAAACCACGCAATTCGTCATGTACACGATTCGCCCGCGCTCCGCCGGCGTCATCGGTTTCGCCGGCCCGCCGCAAGACGACAGGACAATCGCGAGCATCGCCCCGATTGCAAGCTTCAATCGCTTGGATGACCTGAAGTGGCCGAAGATTGTTTGCACAGTTGGGCTAGAGTTCGCGGCGGCCGCTGAGCGCACTGGTCAGCGTGGCTGAGTCGCTGTATTCGAGGTCGCCGCCCGCCGGCAGTCCGCGCGCGAGCCGCGTCGTCTTGACTCCCAGCGGCTTCAGCACGCGCGCGATGTAGAGCGCGGTCGCCTCGCCCTCTACCGTCGCGTTGGTCGCGATTATCACCTCGCGCACGACCGCGGGCGGACTCACGCGCGCAATCAGTTCCTTCATCTTGATGTCGTCGGGCCCGATGCCGTCCAGCGGCGCGAGCGCACCGTTCAGCACGTGATATACGCCGCTAAAACTGCGCGCCCGCTCGATTGCCATCAGATCAGCCGGCCCCTCGACGACGCAAATCACCTCGCGCTCGCGCGCTTCGTCGTCGCAAATCTGGCATCGCGGATGATCCGACAACCCGAAGCATCCCGAGCACAAACCGACACGCTCTTTCATTTCGAGCAGCGATTCCGCCAGCGCGATCACCTGGTCGCGCGGACGATTGAGCAGGTTGAACGCCAGCCGCGACGCCGTCTTCTCGCCGATCCCCGGCAGCCGCGACAGTTCTCTGACCAGCCGCGTCATCGCCGGCGGCAGTCCATCCTGCCGCTTCAGGTTTTCCGCCATCAAGCGCGCTCCGTCATTCGTTGCCGAAGCCGGGAATCTGCATACCGCCGAGAGGGCCGAGCTTGCCCATCTCGTCGGCCAACATCTTCTGCGCGCGCTCCATCCCGTCGTTGATGGCGACCACGATCAGATCTTC
Source organism: uncultured delta proteobacterium (assembly GCA_963733715.1). GTDB lineage: Bacteria > Desulfobacterota > Binatia > Binatales > Binataceae > Binatus. Next base: position 26,068 of record CAVTEN010000019.1, on the reverse strand, counting down.
GAGCATCGACTTATCGTTGGCCGCGACGATCGCGGAGTCGATTTCTATTTTGCGCACGCGCATCGTGCCGTCGACAACGACGCGCACCATCCCGCCGCCCGATTGCGCCTCGACCGTTTTCGACGACGCACTTTCCTGCATCTCTTTCATGCGCGCCTGCAGCGCTTGCGCCTGCTGCATCAATGCCGACAAATCTATTTCTGCCACGAGATTGCTCCTTGCCGCGTGTTTCCATCCGGCAATGTACTACTTTGTTTCCTTCGCCGAAGCTTGCACTTGATTCGGCATCCTCAACTCCACCAGCCGCGCGTCCAACGTATCGAACACTCTTCGCACCGACGGATCAGCCAGCACCGCCTGCCGCTCCTCGGGAGTAGCCGCGCGTCGCGCAGCCTCTATCGCCCGCGCAGCCTCTATCGGTTTAGATGCGGGCGCAATTTCTCTGATCGATTCCAAAGGTCTCGACGAGCAATACGTAATGAAGCTGAGCAGATGTACAACAACACGACGTATTGCTCCGGGAAGAGTTCCGGCAAGGACGGTGAATTGCGGCGCATGGGCTTATCGTTGCCGAAGACCAGCGGCTTGATGAGCAGGCCGACGACGTTGGCAGGAAAGGATGCACGTTTGGGGTTGATGACGCCCGTCGCCATCTGAATACCAGACGTACAATGCGCCAGGGTCTGGGCAAGGGTAATGTTTCCCCACTGCCGCTCACTTTCAAGATTGAGGCGCGAGATTCGCTGCTTTATGTCTTCTGCCAGAGTGGGGTTGAAGAGATCTTTCATCGTAGGCACTCTCCGTCTCGGGGGGATTGTCGCAAGCGGTCCCAACAACTTCCCATTATGCAAGGAAGGCTTGCCAGCTCATAGTAGGGTGTCTAGTCCGAACTTTAGCCGGGCCACATGAGTTGAAAGGGATTGGGCTTTAGCCCCTGATAGGGCGCGTCCTGCAAAAATGCTCGTGGAGATAACTCCCACAGGGGCTAAAGCCCAGATCTTGTTGTCCCAAATGGCCCGACTAAAGTCGGGCCCTGATACAAAACGTCAGAGAAGCGTGGTGGTGTTTCCCAAATTGTCAAAACTGCTCTATCAAGAGGACGCACTGAGCGCACCCTGCCAGCCCCGGTGATTCTGTGACGACCTCACCCGGCGCAGGTGCTGCGGGGAGGCGCCGACAAGATCTTCAAAAAAGTCCGCCGTTCGAGGTTCTTGCTAGAGCTAAGTCCTTTGTTTTATCAAGATGGTCAAATTTCTATATTTTCCCGCCCTCCTAAGTTGTTTAGGTCTGCGAAGGCGTAGATAACGATCCAACACTGTATAGATGCGATTGGTGAGGTTTTCCTTACGGTTACTAAGAAAAAAATGTGTGAAAGCGGTAGGAACCGCCTCGCCAAGAAGCGCTTTCGTTCAACCTCGACTCCGTTGCATGAAATGCAGAACGACCCCTTAGATGGGAAAAAGGCCGCTGACTCGTTCGTGCTAGGATTTCGGGGAAGGAGAGGTCCTATGCCCTTTATCGACACATGCACGCTTGATGTTATTGAGCGCTTGCCGGGCTGGCATGGACGTTATTTCCACTCGCCGAGCATGACATTTGCGCACTACGACTTCGTGCGCGGTTCGTCGATTCACGAGCACGCCCACCCGCAGGAAGAGGTCTACGAGGTAATCGAGGGCGAACTCGAGATGACCATCGACGGCGTAGCACAGGTCGCCCGAGCGGGTTGGGTTGCGATCGTGCCAGCTAACGTCCGCCATTCGGTTAAAGCCCTCACCGATGGCCGGGCCATCATCGTCGACTATCCGCTGCGGCGCGATTTCATCTAGGCGCGCTGCGGCGGTGCAAGCAGCCCATCGCCAGGGGAAGGCTCGCCTGGCACCACTTACTTGTCAAGTGCAGAAAAAAGGCCCCAGAGGAAGTGCCTGCGGGCGTTCACTCCGGGGCCATCGATGCCTTCTACCTACAACTGGCTGACGCAATGCGGCGTGGCCGATTCTCTACTGACGTCGCTGCGCTTCGTCTTCTCCTGTTCTCTTGTGAGGGGCACTCTCCGTGTGAGCCTGAGTGACAGGTGCTGCATGTTGACGAGTCGCTACTGGCTGCTGCGAATGAGACTGAGTCGTTTTATTCTCATTTGAGCTAGTAGCAGCTGGCCTCTCCCTGGTTGCTGTGTCTGCATTTGTATGAGGTACAGCGGCCTTTTCGGTCGTGGCCTTACTCTCACTCGGATGAGTCGCTGCGGCGTGCTTCTCGGTCTCTGTGTTGCTGCTTGGATGGGTAGCAGCGGCCTTTTCGGTCGTGGCCTTACTCTCACTCGGATGAGTCGCTGCGGCGTGCTTCTCGGTCTCTGTGTTGCTCCTTGGATGAGGTAGCAGCGGCCTTTTCGGTCGTGGCCTTACTCCCACTCGGATGAGTCGCTGCGGCGTGCTTCTCAGTCTCTGTGCTCCTACTTGGATGGGTAGCAGCGGCCTTTTCGGTCGTGGCCTTGCTCTCACTCGGATGAGTCGCTGCGGCGTGCTTCTCAGTCTCTGTGTTCCTACTTGGATGGGTAGCAGCGGCCTTTTCGGTCGTGGCCTTCCTTTCACTCGGATGAGTTGCTGCGGCGTGCTTCTCAGTCTCTGAGTTCCTACCTGGATGGGTTGCAGCGGCATTTTCGGCCGCGGCCTTACTCTCACTCGGATGAGTCGCTGCGCTACGCTTCGCAGTCTCTATGTTCCCACTTGGATGGGTTGCAGAGGACCTCTCCGTCGTCGCCCTCTCGCTCGGGTGAGTTGCAGGGGCGCGTTTTTCGGTCACTGCGCTTTCGTTCGCGCGGGTTGCAGCGGCTTTCTCGGCCGTTGCCTTGCTCTCACCTGGGTGAGACGGCACCGCTCTCGCGTGGGCGACATTATTTCCAGTGGCCGCACCACGGGCCGGCACTACATTCCTGCCGGTAAACTCTCCCGGTCTGGAGGTTGCGGCGACCGGCGGCTTACCATGATTCACCGAGGCCAGTAACTCGCGGTTCGCGCTGGCCGCGCGCCGATGTGCTATTTGTACCGCTGTTGCCGGACTATGACGCTCATGGAGCGCGGCGGCTTGAGCGGCAGTCGGCCGGGCGGTTGTTCCTCCGGTCCCGCCATTGTAACTAACATAGCTTCCAGCGGCGGGCGAGCTTACGTTCCTCACGTACGTGTTCTGAATGATGGTGACATCGACATTATTCACAGCGCGGTTGTAGTAGAACTGTCGGTTGTTCCAATAGCCACCCTCATAGCCGACACCACTATAGCCATAGCCATAGTCGATGCCGCCGTAGTAGCCAACGGTGCGACCCCAATAGCCCTCATGCCAGATATAGTTTCCGTTAGCCCAACCCCAATAGCCCGGTGTCCATAGCACATCTTCCGCTGGGGGCAGAACCCAAGTGCCAGGTACCCAGTAATAACCTTCATCACTGTAGGCCCAGTAGCCTGGGATCCACAAATAACCGCTCCCGGGGCAACTAGGTTGTGAGTACGCCACCAGTTCCGGCGGAGCGATTGTGATAGATATGCTGAGTTGGGCGAATAAAGCGGCCGGTATGGCCAACATCAGAGCAGCTAGCGACAACAAACGGCTTCTACGCATATGAACCCCTTTCACGCGTTAGACAGCTTCGTTTTCAACTTAAAGACTTGCACGGAGGCATTGAGAAATGTGTATTAATTGTTCGCTTCCAGCTGCCTCAAGGACTGCGCCGCAATCCAGCATTGAAACGAAACCCGACTACATTGACTCCGTGTGTCGTGCCCAGTAAAGGGCTAGGTGCTGAGATGCACGCGCGGTTTCCGGGGTAAGCTGAAATGCGATAAATCTGAGATAGGAAGGCGCAGCCGCAATGATAGAAGCTGCCGCTCAAAGGTAAGTGGTAACTCTCGAAAACACGCCAGTAACAAGGTGGACTGCTCGAAAGTCTAGCAACTCCTTGAGGAAGCTTAGGGAGGGAAGTTATAACTCGGCACGCGATTTTCTAGCATTTGAGGCCGTGTCATGCTCAAAGAGAATATTCATGCGTACTGCATATACCTACACCCCGTACTCTTAACTTCTGCGGGTCATAGATACCTACAACGCGCTTGAACGCACTCGTCGTGCGTTTCGCTGCGTTTTCAGCCACAGGAACCGACCTGCAATCCGATTACCAAACCACGTGTCACGAAGGATCGTGCGCGCTCGGTTCGAGTCTCTCTGAATATCTACTAAACGATCGATCTCAGATGGTCGCCGCGGGTGTTTGCGTGGTTACGCCATTTTGCGCCTTGGTTACCAAAGAGAGGGGTCAGTACGGCAACCCTCGCTCAATGCTCACGTGTCTTAATTCCCTGAGACTGGAAGCGGGTGATTCCAGACTGCCGGACGAGAGTCCCCGAACTGGGGGTGAAGGGGCTCTCGTCCAATGCTGCGGCGGCTGCGACGCCGAACTGCAGCTAACCGAGATCATGCTACGGCCAGTCCATTTCGAGTGCGTAGATTTCCTGGGTGCTGATATCGCGTGTGACAAGGGGAGAATCGTCGGGAGCAAGACCAAACCAGGTTGCGGACCTTCCGTTGAGCAAAGGTCCGGCTTTCTGAAGATCCACTACCTCTTCAATCTTTCGATCGCTCATCCGTAAACGAAGGACGCGGGGCTTGAAGTCCGGCGCTGGGATGTTCAAAAAGTAAATGTACTTTCCGTCGTGGGAGAAAGTCTCATAAGACACCTGAGAGGGAAATGCTTCCGTCCACTCCTGGGTAGTGAAGTCAAAGATCATCAACGCTATCGAGTCGTCTTTCAAGGCCGCGATAAACCGTCCATCAGGCGACCAGTGAGAGGAAAAAAGCCCACTCGATCCAGGTAAGGCGGAAACGCGCTTCGTTCTCAGGTCCATGGTGTAAATCGGTGCGTTGGGGTCATCAATGGGTGCGAAGACCAACGAGTTTCCATCAGGCGACCAGTTCGCATCCATCTGGCTGTGTTCGCTCGGGAGTCGCTCTGGAGTGCCACCCTCACTCGAGATGAGGTAGATATTCCACGCAGTGTCAGGCAGCTTTGCACTGAAGACAATTTCTTTGCGGTCAGGCGACCAGCGCGGCAGAAAAGCCTGCATGGGCGGAAAGGTGAGCTGAAGCCGTTCAGTTCCGTCCACCTTGCTGCGCCACAGCGTGCCTTCAGGATAAGAGGTGTAGGTGACCCATTTCCCATCTGGTGAGAATGCCAGCGCCTCAGCCGAAATTCCGGGAAGATATGGTACGAAGTCGCCGCTTCGTGCATCGTAGCGGACCACTTCGCCTCGCTGCGAGGTTGCTATCGCAAAGATTTGCCTGCCGTCTTTGCTTGGCAATGGATACTGAAAATCCAACGGACCAGCGGTCAACGGGGTTGGCGTGTCACTCGGCGTCCGCCATAAGCGTCTCCGATCAGGCAACGCCCAAATATTCGATCTACCGTCGAGGCTCTTCTGAAAAGTGAAAAAACGTCCATCCGGCGTCCATTCACCACAACATCCATCAAACATTTTGACGAGCCCTGTGACATTCGACGCAGCCTCCATGACGGTAGTGGTATTGGCCACCCCATTTTCCAGGGTGAATCGAAGGCGCGATCCGTCGGGTGAAAAGCGAAAGCCAGAAGCATAACCGTCGGTCGCAAGTAGTTTTCGAGACGCTGAGCCGTCTCGGCTCACCGAATAGAGGTCGGTCGTAACGACATAACCCGTCCCCTTGTTATAGATGAGGCTTGTTCCGTCCGCGCCGAACGATGCGGCCTGACCGCGTACCGTGCCAACCTGGCGGGGCGCCCCTCCCGCGACCGGCTCCACCCAATATGAATTGCCTTTGGCAAGCCCATCGTAATTCGCAACCAGCAACTCGGTCGCATCTCTCGATAGATCGAGCACCTCAGGCGCATTGAGAGGCAGCGGAAGCGTTGTGACCTCGCCACCCTTGACGGAGACTTGATGAATGTGAACGTGCCCAACCCATCAGGCGTCCCCTGGTTGAAATAAATTCGCGAACCGTCGGTCGCCATTGGGCCAAACTTGGGTTGACCATCGTTGGTCAGCTGAGTGAAACTCAGCACTCTTGGCGCGCGCTGAGGACGGAAGACCATCTTCCATAGAACCAACGCGACTATGATGAAAGCCACGCTGAGTACCGCCGGCACCCAGAACCGTCCAGGAGGATGGTGCTTAACGCCGGCAGACGTCAGCGCGCCGCTCGATTCTGGCAAGGCCTGCAGCGCGAACGCCAAGTCCGATGCCGACTGAAAGCGCTGCTCGGGATCTTTCTCGAGGCAGCGTTTGACTATTCGCACTAGAGCGGGCGGCGTATTCGGAGCAAGTTCAGAGATCGCGGGCGGCTCCTCATTCAGGATGGCGGCCATCGTCTCTGCGGAGGCCGGCTTTTCAAAAGCGCGCCGGCCAGTCAGCATCTCGTAAAGGATCGCGCCAAAGGCGAAGATGTCTGTCCGGCCATCGACCCCCTGCCCGCGCAGCTGCTCGGGAGACATATAACCGACCGTGCCCATCACCATGCCGGGCTCTGTTTCGTCAGTCATCCCGGTTTTTTCGAAATTCGGCGGTAGCCGTGTCAGCTTGGCCAAGCCGAAGTCCAGCACCTTGATCCGGCGCTGCTTCATCACGAAGATGTTCGCCGGCTTGATGTCACGATGCACGACGCCCTTCGCATGCGCCGCATCGATCGCCCCTGCGATCTGAACTCCAAAATCAATCACGATCTCAAGTGGTATCGGCTTGCCCGAGATCGTCTGCTTCAGCGTCCGCCCCTCAAGCAGCTCCATGGCAATGAAGACCAGGCCATCCACTTCGTCAACCTCATGGATCGTGCAGATATTCGGATGGTTCAGCGCCGAAGCCGCCTGCGCCTCCAGACGAAAGCGCTGCAGCGCCCGGGGCTGCCCGGCAACTTCTTCGGGAAGAAACTTCAGCGCCACGTGACGGCGCAGCTTCAGGTCCTCCGCGTCATAGACAACGCCCATACCGCCGCTGCCGATCTTGCCCACAATGCGGTAGTGGCCGATGACCGTCCCAGACGGAATGCCTGCCGAGTGAGAGTCTTCGGAACCAGGCCGCGGTGGAAGAGGTTCCCCTTCCGGGGCGGCAAAAGCCGGCTGCTCCATAAACTCTCCCGCATTCTCATGGTGGGCAAGCAGAGACTCAACCTCGCGCCGCAACGACTCGTCGCCGGCGCATGACTCCACTAAAACGCGCGCGCGGCGGTCTTCGTCTGCGTCCAGCGCCTTCTGGAAGATGCTCTCGATCCTTTGCCACCGCTCAGGATCCATCGGTCTTGCCACCCATCTCACGCAGCAGCCACGCCTTGGCTAGCCTCCAATCGCGAGCCACCGTGTCGGGAGAAACTTTCAAGACTTCGGCGGTCTCTTCCACGCTCAACCCGCCAAAGAAACGCAACTCGACCACCCGGCTTTTGCGTTCATCGATCAGCGCCAGCGCTTTGAGCGCATCGTCCACGACGATTACATCCGCGTGCGATGAGGAAGCAACCTCAGGCGCCTCATCGAGCGCAACGACAAAAGCGCCTCCCCCTCGCTTTTCCGATCGGCGGTTACGCGCCATATCGGTCAGAATGCGCCGCATCTGCCGCGCGCACAGGGCAAAAAAATGGGCGCGGTTCTTCCAGTCCACCTCTCTCAAGTCGGAAAGCCGCAGATAAAGCTCGTTGATCAGGGCAGTAGTTTGTAGGGTATGGCCGTCGCGCTCCCGGGCCATGCAGCGGCGCGCCGCGTTGTGCAATTCGCGATATACCTCGGGAGTGAGCTTCTCCAGGGCGCGCTCGTCGCCCTCCCGCCACGCCTGCAAAAGCTCCGTAATTTCGTGTCCGGTAGGTTCGGTCATCGAACGGCCTCGTGCCGAGGACAGTACTTGAACTGAGTCCTGACACCCGCGAACGCGGGGACATCATTTCTTGCGACCCTTACCGGAGGAAAAATTATTTTCTGACCTACGTTACAGGTCTTGCCCGCGGTTTTCGCTATAGAGAGTGAAGCACAAATGAGCGCGGCTGTCAGGCGTAAATCGCCGCCGCGATCCAAGCGGAGGAAGTCATGAAAAAGCACATCGCGGGTCTCTTCGGTTTCGCTTTACTGCTGGCGGCAGCTTCCGCCCATGCACAGATCACCCAAACTGTACGGGTTCAAGTGCCGTTCCCATTTGTCGCAGCAGGACAGAACATGCCGGCCGCGGATTACAGCGTAAAGATCACTCAGGATACGGGCCTAATCATCCTAAGCTCACCCGGTCGCTCGGCGATAGCGCTCAGCATCAGAAATGTGCACCCCGGCAAGGAATCCTTCGAGTCCTACCTGAAGTTCGCGCGCTACGGCGATAGCTGGGTACTTGAGGAAGTGAATCATGATGGCGTCGACCAGGTGCTGCGCAGAACCAAGATCGAGCAGCAGCTCGCTCGGCTCACGCCTGCTGGCCGACAGACGCTGATGGCTTCAAACCTCTCCGGTCATTGATCGGCAATGAGAACCGTCTAATGGAAGAGGCGAAAAGCCTCTTCCACTCAAACCAGAGTGATCGCGCCCCAGGCCTGCACACCGAATAGTAGTGCGAATCGATATTGATACACCCAGCGAGCAGACCAACCCGTATGCCAGGCCGGCTGCTGTCAGCCACCCCGCCTCTCGGATGACTAGCTTGTAACCCGAGCTACGCTTTGCTCCGAGCGCCATGCGCACTCCAACTCTCCCGCGTCCGCTGGCACACCGAATAAGCAACAACTCCATAAGGCCCCACCACGCACAGCACCAGCGCGAATCGCGCAAATCCGCCTACCAGCCACGCTGCAAACTCCCCAAGCCATAACCCACATGAACAGCCGATGCGAGAAAAGTCTACAATCCGGGTGGAGGCCTAGCCGATGACCTGACGCAGACAGCTGCTTCAGGGTCTCGCTTTACTCCTACCATCGAATCTTCGCGGCTCTTGGTTGTTCGAAACCGTGTCTACAAAACTGAGGAGCCTATGAGCGAAACACTGCGTTCTCCTTTGCTACGCTGATCGCAAGGTCCCGGAAAAGTTGCTTTGCTTCGTACGCACCGTGCTGAGGGAACTTACCGAAAACGAAGTGCGCTGGATACGACCTCTCCAATACCGGGAGAGGTGGGGCACCCATGTTCGTGCCGATTGGCGCTTCCTGAAATGGTCCTTCTACTCCACACACGAAGTCACATCACTTTGGTGGTGACATGATCTGCTCGTAGACGCGCTCGAGGGGTTCTGGAGAGACGCCGATCTTTCCTCGATACGGATTGTCCATGACTGCGATCAAGAAGATGAGCAGAGCCAACAGGCCTGAAAACAATATCGTCATCCAGATGTGCATAATGAAACTTTCTGAGTGAAGGAACCAGGTGTTCGCAATGCAAATCGCGGCTCCGACGATCATCAAGGCCCACAGAGGTCCGGGCATTTCAGCCTGGATGCTGTTGAGCCTGGCTCTTCGGCTTGCCGTCAGGTCATTGAAGGATCTATAGGCTTCTGCGGCGACGATGTTCTGTCTCTGGTCCTGAGGTTCGAAAGCCATGAAATGCTGCTGAAAGTCGTTAAGCAACGGGCTGGCGTTATTGGGAACGATCCCGCGTCGTTGCATCGGCCATCCCACATCGATGACTTCGCGAGCATACCGGCGCAGGTCGGTCTGCAAGATGGTGCGCACGGGTTCGGGGTACGCACCGATGTCACGGTAGAGAGCGCCGAGGGCAGTGGCCTCATGGTCGATCTTTCCCTGCACTTCATCGAAGGTTGCCCAGGCTCCGACCGCTAGCAGGCCTGCACAAACCGCATACAAGACAGTAACGCCAGCGAGGAAGAAACCCACGATGTGGTTGTAGGCATGGTGCCCGGTGTCAATGCGTCGCACCCAGCCCCGAAGGAGAAAGAGGCCAGCCAAACCGAAGGCCACGATCACAGTCACTGTGAGAATGCCAAAGAGCCAGGTAGGAAGATCGTAGATCCAGTAGAAAGACATACGGCACTCCTTGAGAGCGGCGCTCCGCGTAGTCCCATTGAGGAGTCGTATGGTAATTCGCGAGCGGGAATCGGGCCACTGGCAGAGGTGACAGGTGGGCGGTGGTGGGCACTCACGCCATCTCAGCTGCGGCCCTCAAGAAATGTGCTGTGACAGACTCAATCTTGCACTTCAGTTCCTCAATAAGCAATCCAGTTTGTTCTCACGAGTGGATTGTCGCCCAACCCGGACATTACACCCGTTTTGGGGCACTTCCTGTCGCCGGTAACGCGGGCACAATCCGAAACCGTTGTGAGATTCAATCTCGGGTCAATTCCTCAATGCGGCTTGCGAGGACCCATCGCGAGATCTCTGGAATCGCTAGCCCGAATCACTCAGGTCTGCACACATTTCCGTAGACCAACGGATTCCCCTGTTCCCACGGCTTATAGGTGTTGGCGAATTCGATCCGTTGGGCAACGGAGGGATGCGTCGCCTGGAAGATGAGGAAGAAAGTATCCCATTCGGGCGCAACATAACCGGATTGAACATCCCTGACGAACACCGTCGCGGCCTCGTGATTTTGATGAGTCAATTCAAGACCAAAGCGGTCGGCTTCGAGCTCGATATGCCGGGCGAACAGATTGAAAAACGGCAAAATGGCAATCCAGAAGAAGGTTAACAGGAACACGATCAGCGGAAAGGACGCCGGGTCGGAAAGTTCGCTGAAACCCCAGCGCCCGGAAAATCGGCGGATGGCCACGCGGCCCAGGCGGTCGGTGAGCCAGAATCCCGCCAGCAGGCAAGCGGCGATGATTGCTAGCCCCTTCCAGTTATCGCCCATGACGTAATGCTTCAATTCGTGGCCGATCGTGAATACGATTTGGTCAGGTGTCTCGGCCGACGCCAGGTTGCTCTGTAGAACGATGCGATTGGTCGGGCCGAGGCCGGTTACCCTCGTGCTGTTGCCACCAACCAAGACGGGAATGTGAGCGATTCCGCACCGCGCGGCCAGCGTTTCGATCCGCGCTTCCAGCGCGCGATCGCCGAGAGGCTTATAGGTCGTCGTCAGCGGATCGACCCACACCGGCCAGGCTACCATCGCCAGAAACGCCACCGGAACAAGGGCGAGAGCGCAATAGAGCCACCAGCGGCGCGGGCTTTTGGCAATCAATCGATAGGGAAGCCAGATTAGCAGTGATACGAGGACCAAGCTGACGACAAGTTGCGCGCCGTCGCCCTTCAGCAAATTCGGCAATGTTTGGTGGGACCATCCAACGACGTGCGGCTGGATATAGCCGACATAGTAATCGAAGGGCAGCGCGATCAGCTCGGCCATAACCAGATAGGCGCAGGCGAAGAGCGTGACCGTCCAGAACCAGCGGCGGCCGGAGATCGATTCGCACATTCGGCGCAGGCGGGCGCTGAGGCCGGTGGACAAAAAGAAGAGGGGAATTGCCAGCGCGATAAGTTGGAAGGCCGCCCAGCGAATGTTTGCGTCCCGCTGCTGAATGAGAAGCGCCACCGTTGCTTTGGGCACCTCCACCGGCACTTCGGCGTGGGCGATCGTGGACGCTAAGATTGTGCCCGCAATACAAGCCAAGGTTTTCCACGAGATTATTCGCAGCGAGGCCCGGGATTCCAGTACGAAGCGAAGGCTCATCATTGTCTACACTCTTCAAGAAGTGCTAAATACCGCGACGGAGGATTCTACGCAACGCGTCCTGTCGCGAATGCCGCTACTTTGCGGCCATCGGTCTCTCTCCACTATGGGACAATCTTGCACCCTAGCAGGACAACCACGATAGCGCTGTTCAATTTTGCTCATGGCCGCCAAAGTGAGACAATCCGACGATTCTGGCCGGATGGTCGCCGATCCGGAAATTACTACTCAGTGCACAGTGCGAAGATAAAACGCTGTCTGAGCGCCAGCACCGCACGATTAGTAGTCGGGAAACGCGCTTCTCGCCAGTTGGAATGAGTCCTCTACTCGGACAGATGCCTCCCTGTGTGCCTGCGAAACGGGAATTTCGGTAACTTGCGGGCTCGGAGTTGCCGGTTGCCAATGGTCCGGCGGTCGATCATGGCGGGGCGGTTCAGGGAGACCGCCCTCATGCCAAAGAAACCTGGAGGCAAGCGCTCGACCAAGAACGTGCTTCGCCTGCCCGATCTCGACCACTCTAAGACCTCAGTTCTCCAGAGCCTTGGTTCCGTCGCCTCGAAGCGCACCTACGCCTTCGCCATCAATGACTTCATCACGTGGTACTGCTCCGCACCCAGACTGTCGTTCGGTCGTACAGTCGTTCTGCGGTATCGCTATGAACTGGAGGCCAGACGGCTCGCCCCTGCAACAATTAACTTGAGGCTGGCGGCAGTGCGCCGATTGGCCTACGAGGCTTCTGACAATGGCCTGCTCAGCCCCGACCTTGCAGCGAGCATCAGGCGGGTAAAGGGCGCGAAGAAGCTCGGCACCCGGATCGGTAACTGGCTCACCTGCACTCAAGGGCGCAGGCTCCTGGAAGCCCCCGATAGACGTATCACGAAGGGCAAAAGAGATCATGCCATCCTAGCCCTCCTGCTCGGCTGCGGCCTGAGGCGTGCCGAGTTGATCGGATTGAAGCTGGCGCACCTTCAGCAGCGAGACGACCACTGGGCCATTGTTGATCTCTTTGGCAAGGGTGGCCATGTGCGCACGGTGCCCGTGCCCGGCTGGGTGAAGCTTGCTGTGGATGAATGGCTGGCGGTAGCCCGGATTGCTGAAGGGCACATCTTCCGCTGCGTCACCCATAGCGGAACTGTTTGGGGTCCGGGCATCAGCGAGAAGGTGGTGTGGTGGGTCGTGCGCCAGTCCGCCAAAAAGGCTGCCCTCGAGAAGGTGGCTCCTCACGACCTTCGCCGCACCTGTGCAAGGCTTTGCCACTCAGCCGGTGGGGAGCTTGAGCAAATCCAGTTCCTCCTGGGACATCGGTCTGTGGAGACAACGGAAAGATACCTCGGCTCCCGGCAGAGGATCATGCACGCCGTCAATGACAAGCTGGGCATCGAGCCCGATGCCGCGCCGGGATGAGGAAGTTACCGCAAATGCGAGCTTTCCAGGAAGTGCGCAGGATCACTTCCGGGTTGCCGGTTTTTCGTCCAAGTGGATAACTTCCGGGTAGCCCGTCATCCGCCAAGTAGGAAATCCTTGCAACATGAGCTGTATACCTCGCCGCAAGTGAGGAGCGCCCACGGCAAAACTCACTCCTCCAGCACTGCACCTCCGAAAACGGGTCGGCCCCCCAAGGAGGTGTAGAAGCCGTAGAACGCCATCGCGGCCATCAGGAGAATCGCGGCCAGACTGATGCCCGCATACCACGCCGAACCATGGGTCGTCAGGGGATACTTCTCCAGTAGATTGTTGAAGAACCCTTGAACCACCCAAGCCAGCAAGCCGAACCGGATCAGCAGAAACACAGCCAAAACCCAAAAGATCAGCACCTCTACCACAATAACGGGATCAAACTGGCTGCCCGCTGCGAACAAGGCCGTGAACAAAAGAACGAATGCGACCGCTGCCGCCCCCTGCTTACGCAGCAAGGCGCGGAGAAGGAACAGAACAAACAAAATCACAAGCGGGATAAGAATCACGGGGCCTAAACTTTGCGATATATCGGAAATTATTGTGCGCGCGCCCATGAACTGCCACTGCGGACCGGAAGATGGCTGTGGCGGAGCATGGCCGAGCCAAGAGGGAACAAACCACCCGAGTCTTCTGAGGGCGACAGAAAATGCCCCGAAAAGACAACCGACCAGCACGTCGCGTCCCACCAATGGATCCCGAAAGCCCCCCGCGAGCAGGCGGCTCCAGGAGATCAATGTGGCCGGCCAGCGGCGGCGTACAAAGGGCTCCAGAGCAATGTAGAGAAGCCAGGTGAAGCAGAACCAGGCAGCGCCAATGACCAACGCCACAAAGAAGAGCCAGAGTTCGTAGGAAGTCAGGACGTGATGCGCGCCAAAGAACACCGCCACTACCCACGCGGCAAAAACAAAAACGGCCAGACGAGAAGCGCCCCGGCGATCACCCCGGCCAAGGTGCAGGTTCCTTCGAGCGAGCATCGCGCCAGCCACCACTGACGCCAGCAACAAAACAGTGAGAATCATCCCAAACACTCTCTCGCCGACGGTCGGCTGATACATCTGCATGCGGTCGGGACGGGTCCAAGGGCCGATCAACTCGAAGTAGACGGGCTTGCCCCGGTAGGCTGCCGCCTCAATCCGCATCGGGATATTGGGACGCTCGGCCAGCGCCCCGGTCCAGGCAGCGCGCGCTTCGCTATAAACAGGAGGCGTCCAGGTTGGCTGTGCTGGCAGCCACTTGGAAGGATCGAGCCCCGCAGCAGCGAAAAGCGGCGCCCAGTCCGGTGGCGACGCAGCGCCTAACGGCTTCTCAACTTGCGGAGGCACGACGATCAGCTGCGTCAGGTTCCCCCGCGGAGTGAGTCTGAGCAGCGTCATCCCGGACACACCCATCGGCGGGTCGAACGTCATAACCACTCCCAATATGGGTGCCCAGGAAAAGACGTAGTGCGCCTCTAGCGGCAGGGGGCTGCCGCGATACCAAAACTCGAACGCTCCGGTCTCAAGATGGTCCCATCGTGTCTTCGACTTGTCGTGTTCCGCGATGTAGCTGAGAAACTCTTTCCCCTCGTCGAATCCCTCGTCGAACCCCATCGCCGTGTCCACCGGCTGCCCGGAATAGCCGACACTTTGCAGAATATCCCGCGCGTGTCCGGCAAGCTCCTCCGGTGGTTTTTCGAGCGGCACGCGCCGGTAGAGCATGGTTTGTGCGCTCAACAGAATTGCCACAGTGACGGACACAATGACTCCTGCCAGCAGAGTCCAGGCCACGAGGGGACGCAGACCCTCGGTTTCTCCAGATGCGGCAACCATCTCCGGTGACGGTGTTTCCCCTGCCGCGAGCGCGGCGGCCAGCGGATCGCCGCCGGGAAATGCGGCTTCGACCTGCCGAACTGAAGACGGCCGAAGCGCGGGATCTTTTTGCAGGCAGCGCAGGATCGCATTTTCCACGACCGGATCAATGTCCTTGACCACCGATGACGGGGTCCTGGGGGAAGACTCCAGGTGCGCGTGCCGCCACTCAACGGGAGTAGTTGCCTGATAAGGATGGCGTCCGGTGAAGAGCTCATAAAACACCAGCCCCAGAGAGTAGATATCGCTGCGCACACTGGCCTCGCCCTTGCCAATCTGCTCGGGAGCCATGTAGGCGGGCGTACCCGCAAATTCGCTGCGACCCGTGGCATCATCGTGGCTTAGGGCCAGGCCGAAGTCAGTGATGCGCACCCGCCCACGTCCATCGAGCATGATGTTGGCAGGCTTCAGATCACGATGCAGCAGTCCGCAATCATGCGCGGCGGCGAGGCCAGCGCAGATTTGGTGCGCGGTCTCCAAAGCCTTGTCGCCGGGCAAGCGGCCGATGCGGCGCAACAAGGACGCGAGATCCTCGCCGTCGATGTACTCCATGGTGAGAAAGTGCTGGCCATCGACCTCGCCGATGTCGTAGACGCGACAAACATTGGGGTGCGAAACCTGGCGGGCATTTCGCACTTCCGCATGAAACCCGGCCAGAGCCGCGGCATCCTTCTGGAGTGAGGCGGGAAGAAACTTCAGGGCTACAACATTGCCGAGCTTAAGATCTTCTGCGCGATAGACTTCGCCCATGCCGCCGCGCCCCAGCAAAGCAACGATGCGATATCGGTCGGCAAGAATTGTGCCGGGCGAGAATCCTCCACTTTGCGGCGGGCGCGAACTTGGTGGAGCTAGCTTAGGCACAACAGCATTTCTATCCAGCTCCAGAGTCGGGGTATCGACAATGGAAACGGCGCGCCCGCATGAAGAACAGAACCGGACGTTCTCGGAAGATACAGCCCCGCAGCCAGGGCAGGTGACCATCGGACGGATTGTACCGCACCGCGCGGCGAGGCAGTGAAGCCTCATATCCGCCGGACACTTGCAAATGGACCTTGAGTAACGGCGAAGTGTTGATGGATCGGAGGGTCACTTGGCGAGTTGTCGGCTTGTCGGACAGGTGGCCGTTCGGCACTGACGCCGAGTTCCCGTGAAACGGTGATTATAGGTATGTATGGTCCGCCGCTTTGTCGCAAGCGAAAAGTGAGAATAGCAGGTGTGGTCTGCGCGTATGTATACGGCCTTGTTGGGATGTTTAACGAGCCCCGGGCCTGGATGGAATGCGCTTCGCTCTGGTCCTATTTAACTTGTCGGTCTTTAAGGACCCTTACCTATAGCAGGTTTCCAGAACGACGGTTAGACCGTGGTGCCATCTCTTTCTTCGCCAGCAGACCTGGCAGGAAAATTTGAACTCCGCCGCCGTCGCCGGTCTGCGGATGTGGGAATCGCGCTAGCGATTTCCAAGCCTGGTGTTCTTCCAGGCGTCATCTGCAGGCCGGTCAGATGGTATTGTCGGCTAGTAGCGGTGGCCTGTAGACCTCATTTTTGGCCAACACTGCCCAGGCCATTCGTGCCAGTTTATTGGCCAGCGCAACGATGGCGATGTTCTGGTGCGTTCGTGCCGTGAGCTGTGCCAGCCACGCACTTAAACCAGACGACTGCTTGGTTCGGTGCTGCATAACGGCTCTGGCTCCTTGCACGAACAGCCTGCGCAGGTACTGGTTTCCACGCTGGGGAATTTTCCACAGTGTTTGCTTGCCTCCGGTCGAGTGTTCCTCGGGAACCACTCCCAACCAGGCGGCAAAATCGCGCCCTTTGCGAAATGCCGCGCCGTTGCCGATCGTCGCTATGATCGCCGTTGCTGTTACAGGACCGACCCCCGGCATCGCGACCAGCCTTCGACAAGATTCGTTCTCTCGAGCAATCTTCTCAATCGACTTGTCAGCACGATCGATTTTTTCCGCTAGTTGCTCCAGTTCCTGCTTTAGTTCTGCCAGCAATACAAGCACCGCCCCCGACAGATTGGAAGAACCCCCTGCGACTATGCCCGGCAGTGCTTCATCCACGTAGCGCCGGCCCTTGCGCAGTGTCGTGCCACGCTCAAGCAAAAGCCCACGAATTTGGTTGACCACCGCCGTTCTTCGCATCACCCAGCGTTCACGGACCCGATGCAGCGACTGGAGGTCCAGTTGGTCATCGCTCTTGACCGGCACAAAACGCATGGTCGGTCTTCCCACCGCTTCGGCGATCGCTTCCGCGTCGATGTAGTCGCTCTTGTTCGTCTTGACGTAGGGCTTCACATATTGCGCAGGAATCAGGCGCACCTCATGCCCCTGCTCTCGCAATGCTCGCCCCAGAAAATGCGATCCCCCGCATGCTTCCATGCCGATCAGCTCCACCTTCAGGTTCGCGGTAAAGTGCAACAGCTGCGTTCGAGAGAATCGTTTCCGCAATACCACTTCTCCGCGCTGGTTCATTCCTACCAGATGAAACGTCGTCTTGCCCAAATCAATACCCAACGTGAATAGCTCCATGGAACTCCTCCTCTTACGCAGCTTATAGCCCCACCTCACTGTCGGTAAAAGCGGCGGACCATTCCATTAAGTTCGATCGGAACCCGGGCTGCCGCCGCTGCTCTTTGGCTCGCCGTCGAGCTCCTGTTCAGCCACAGCCAGCAAACAGGGCGAAGATTAGCCCTTATTAGGAAGTATTTGATCGACCCCAACCTTTGAGTTGCGGTCCTGTCGCCCAGTCTGTCGCGAATCGTTGCCATACGCCGGTTAACGGCCGCTCCGGAGCCCGTCCGATTCGATGGTCGAGGTCGCCTGAATCCTTAAGCGAGTTTTCTGTTCCGTTGCTCCCCAATACCCTATCCAGGCGACACTTGCTGCGAATCGCCCTCACCGCCACCACCACAAGCTTTCTGGCAGGGGGCTTCCAGTCTGTCTTTCCCGCGCAAGCGTACGCGCAATCCGTACTAAATCCCGATGCCGCATTGGCTGCCCTTGCGGACGGCAACAAGCGATTTATGTCGGGGCAACTGACCGCTCACGAGCAAGACCTGGCCGTGCTGAAGCAGCACACTGAGGAAAAGCAGGAGCCGTTTGCCGCCGTGCTTTCCTGTGCGGATTCGCGAGTACCGGTCGAGCTGGTATTCGATCAGAGCATCGGGCACATTTTTGTGACCAGGGTTGCCGGCAACATGATGACGCCGGGAATCATCGGCAGCCTGGAATATGGCGCAGCGGTTTTGGGAACGAAGGCGATTCTGGTGATGAGGCATTCCAATTGTGGAGCAGTGAAGGCTACCATCCAGGGCAAGGAAGTACCCGGGCAGATCAGCGCGCTGTTTCCGCATATCCAACCGGCCGTCGATCAAGCCGGGCCCGATCTCGAATCGGCCACGAAAGCCAATGCCAAAATTCAGGCCGGGCTTTTGCGGCAATCTTCTACCGTGATCTCCGGGTTGGTCAAATCGGGCAGCCTGAAGGTCGTAGCGGTTATTACAATGTCGGTACCGGGTCGGTAACGTTCTTGTAATCCTCGCGGGCTGGGGAATTCGTTCGATTTGTATCAGGGCACGACTTGGGTAGGGTATTTCGATTCGCTTTAGCGAATCCTTGCCAGTTGTGTCGCCCTTCTGCTTTCCATATTGCCGCTCGAACCAGTTCAGCAACGAGGCCCGGCACTGCTAGGCTATATCGATGCTCAAGGTGAATCCAGATACTTAATGAGTAACACCTCGTTACCGATCTCACTGTAGATCAACTCGTCCACAGCACCTCCCGCCAGAAGAAGACCGAATCCGCCGGCGCGCATTCCTTGTTCTTGCCGCTGCACAATATGTGCAGCGGGATCATCGGCGGGGTTTGCAATAGCCGCGTGGGTGAGCGATTCGCGGCGGAAGCCTGCCCCGGGGTCACGCACATAAAACACCAGTGCTCTCCCAGTGCGAACAGCCGTGACTTCAACCACCTGTTCGGGATTGAACGCCGCTCCGTGCTCCATTGCATTCAGCAATATCTCTCGCAACCCCTGCATTGTTTCCTGCCGTGTGTCATCAGGCAATTGAGCGCTAAGCTCTTTCGCAAATGTCATAAGGCGCTCAGCAGTGATGAGGCGGCAGTTAACGCGGACTGAGACCCAGCCGGGCTTGGCTGATAGAACCTGTATGTCGTCTCGCCATTGACTGTCGGATGCTGCGCGACAAGCTAGGTTCGCGATATCGTCCGGATCAAAGGGAGGTGTGAAGCATGCGAACACTCGGGCGCGCAGGGCAGCAATGACTTCGCTGGGAGTGCTGTGATGAGCCAGGACGATGCACTTTACCCCAGGCCTGATGACGCGCATCTCTTCCAGCAGAGCCAAATCTTCATCGACAGCGCTGTCTGGACTGGTAATTACGACTCCGAACGATCGCATACGCAATCGCTGAAGGGCGTCGGCGTCCCCAGCCGAGTACTCCATGGGGAAAGCGGTGGCGGAGAGTGCATCGCCGATCTCGCGGCTCACTTGGGTGTCACTTCCAATAACGAGGACCCGGCTCATATTGCGCTCCGATTGTGCTCCGAGACGATGAAGTAAGTAATTCTAGATCATCGTTCATTCCAGAGCTGGGGGTTTGAATTTCAAGATGTAAACCTTGTCGGCCATCGATGAACTTGCCCCTGGACGACCGCCGTGTACTCGCAGTTCCCACCCATGACGAATGCGGATGCGTATCCGGCGGGGATGGCGCATAACCTACCTGCGCACGTTCTCTGGCCGCGCCGCAGTTCTAAACAAAAATAGTCTGAGGTCTGGACGACATGCACAGCTATTCTCCGCAGTCCGCAAAGTCTGGTTTTCGGGTAATAACGGGACCTAAAGGAATAGCGGATTTGAGGCGGCTATCCGGGGAAAGGGCAACAGGGACGGTTAAAGAGCCGTACCTTTCAGCCCGCCAGGTGCGAACTTTGGTTCCCGGAGCGTGTCGCACCCTCAAGAGGCCGTGCTGCATCAGATAATACAGGTATTGGGTAGGGGATTCTCCATTCCTCAGGTGACGATCAAACGGGCCTCACAACTCCGGACGGGCGCGAAGAACTGCTCACGGAATATGTCTGCGACCAGCCAGGCTGTCCTAATATTGCGACCCACGTTGTGGGATGTGTAAGGGAGCTCGGAGTTGTCTCAGCCGTTTGCGCCGAACACACCCCCAAGCTTCCCGTCCTAACAAGCACTTCCCAAGAAGACAATTCGCTGGTTCGCTTCCCGCTCCCTGGGAGACGCCATAACAGGCATTACACGAGCCGGATACTGGCACTTTTGCCAGTTGTTTCAGAGAGGCGGGAAGTTCTAGTTTTTGAGTTGACCGACGTGTGTGCGCCCCATTCCCTTCATGGTTGCGCGATGATCCCAAATCACCAACGGAAAGGAAGCCCCTCGCAATGAGTGACCAGGATAAGATTCATCGAACCGTTCTCCCCATTCCCGATCAACCGCGCACTGGCCTCATTACTTATGATGCCAAGGATCCGGAAACCAAGTTCCCGCCGATCACGCCGTTGCGGCCGCCCAAGGGTGCGCCAAATATCCTGCTCGTATTGCTCGACGACGCGGGCTTTGGTTCTTCGAGCGCCTTTGGCGGGCCTTGTAACACGCCGACCGCGGAACTGCTGGCCGCCGGTGGTTTGAAATACACCCGCTTTCATACCACAGCGCTCTGCTCGCCGACGCGGCAGGCCCTGTTGACGGGACGCAACCACCACACGGTCGGTATGGGCGGTATTACCGAAATCGCCAGCGGGTCACCCGGCTATAACTCAGTTCTGCCGAATACCTGCGCGCCCCTCGCCCGGACGCTCAGACTGAATGGGTATGCCACGGCGCAGTTTGGCAAGTGCCATGAAGTGCCGGTTTGGGAGACCAGCCCGGCCGGTCCCTTTGATCAGTGGCCTACCGGAGGAGGCGGATTCGAATATTTCTATGGCTTTCTCGGGGGTGAGGCGAACCAGTGGTATCCATCGCTTTATGAAGGCACTACACCCGTCGAGGTGAAAAAGACACCGCAAGAGGGTTATCACTTGATGGCAGATATGACCGACAAGGCCATCAATTGGATAGGACAACAGAAAGCGCTTATACCGGATAAGCCCTTCTTCGTTTACTTCGCACCCGGTGCGACTCACGCCCCGCACCACGTCCCGCAGGAATGGGCAGATAAGTACAAAGGCAAGTTCGATCAGGGGTGGGATAAGTTGCGCGAAGAGATCTATGCGCGGCAGAAAAAACTAGGCGTGATTCCGCAAGAGTGCGAACTCACGCTCAGGCACAGAGAAATTCCGGCATGGGACGAGATGCCGGCAGTGCTCAAGCCGGTGCTCATACGGCAGATGGAGGTTTACGCCGGGTTTATGGAGTATACCGACTATCACGTCGGCCGCGTGGTGGATGGGCTGAAAAAGCTCAATCTATTCGATGACACAGTGATCTACTACATCATCGGCGACAATGGCGCGTCTGCAGAGGGTACGCTCCATGGCACATACAACGAGATGATCAATTTCAACGGCGCTGCCGCACTGGAGACGCCGGAGTTCCTGCTGGCGCGACTGGATAAGCTGGGTGGACCGGAATCATACAACCACTACGCTGTTGGCTGGGCACACGCCCTGGACACACCGTACCAGTGGACCAAGCAGGTCGCCTCGCACTGGGGCGGAACTCGTAATGGGACGATCCTGCACTGGCCTAAGGGAATCCAGGTGAAAGGCGAAACCCGCTCCCAGTTCCATCACGTTATCGACGTAGCTTCCACGATCCTGGAGGTGGCTGGGCTACCCGAGCCGGCGTTTGTCAATGGAGTGCAGCAGAAGCCTCTCGAGGGCGTCAGCATGGCGTATTCGTTCAACGACGCCAAGGCAGCCGAGCGGCATGAGACACAGTATTTTGAGATGTTCGGCAACCGCGGCATTTACCACAAGGGCTGGACGGCGGTGACACGGCACAAAACGCCATGGCTTCTCCTAGGCGAGAAGACCCCGGCATTCGACGATGACAAGTGGGAGCTCTACGACACCAATAAGGACTGGAGCCAGGCGAACGACATGGCTAAGCAGATGCCTGAAAAGTTGCACGAGCTGCAGCGCCTGTGGCTGATTGAGGCAACGCGCTACAACGTACTACCGCTCGATGACCGGGCCGCTGAACGCCTTAACGCAGTTACCGCTGGTAGGCCGATCTTGGTCAAGGGCAATTCCCAAATTCTATTTGGCAGCATGGGGCGTCTATCTGAGAACTCGGTCCTCGATCTTAAGAACAAGTCCCATTCTGTGACTGCTGAGATCGTTGTACCCTCAACCGGGGCTGAAGGCGTGATCGTGGCACAAGGCGGCAACATTGGCGGCTGGAGCCTTTACGCAAAGGGTGGCAAGCTTAAATACTGTTACAATCTGCTCGGCATCCAGTGCTTCTACGCGGAATCGAGCAGCGCGCTGCCTCCGGGTGAGCACCAGGTGCGCATGGAGTTTGCCTACGATGGGGGTGGACTTGGCAAGGGTGGCACCGGGTCTTTGTACGTGGATGGGAAGAAAGTTGGGGAGGGTAAGGTAGCTGCCACGGCTGCCATGGTCTTCTCTGCCGATGATGGCTGCGACGTGGGAGTCGACTCGGGATCTCCTGTCTCGCCGGACTACGGGTCGCGTGGAAATGAGTTCAACGGAGTCGTCAAGGGCGTTCAGCTCGCCATTGCCGAGGATGCTGTGAGCGTTGATCACCTTGTGTCGCCGGAGGAAGCTGTCCGCATCGCCATGGCGCGGCAATAAACACGTATTGAGGCGCCTGGTTGTAAAGTTGACCGGGCGCATTCTGCCGCGGCCCGACATCGCTTGCGTTTCAAAATCATTCGTGTCAGCCAAGAACGTGGTGTTTTAGAGAAAAAGCCGGATGGCAGTCACATCGTGGCGAAGCTAGCGAAGTCGCTGAGCCTAGTGCTCTTCGACTTCCATACTGGAAGTGGCGACTGCGGTTGTCTACGGATAAGGAGGGCCTTTCGCAAGCAGGGCATTCAGCCGTTTGTCGTGACCATAGATATCATCGAAAAAGTGCACAGTACCGTCCTCCTCCGCAACGGCGGTCACGTAGAGAATAAGGACAGGGACCTTCACCGCCAGGTTAACTTGCCGATTGTCTTTGCCTGAGTCCATCGCTGCTTGTGCGAGTGCCACGGTCCATGGTTGTTGCCCATCAAGTTGATTGCGCAACAAAAAGCCGGCTAGCTCTGCTGGCTTCTCTAGTCGGATACAACCTGAACTGAAGTCGCGTCGCGACTTGGAAAACAACTCGGTCGATGGAGTGCTGTGGAGATAGACGGAATGCGAATTGGGAAACATAAACTTGATCAGCCCGAGCGCATTTGCTGGTCCCGGTTTCTGACGTATTGAATATTTTCCCGAGCGTAGCCCAGCTACTAGATCGTCGTTCGCAGACACCACTCTGCCACTGGAGTCGGTTACCTCAAATCTCTCACGAGCTATATATCCACTGCTTTTCATAATGCCAGGGATGACAGTCCTGCGGAGAATTCCAGGGGGAACGTTCCAATAGGGCCGGAAAACGATAAACCGTATGTCGTCGGTAAACACTGGCGTTTGGGTTGGCGCGGCCTTGCCCACAACGACGTTCATGCTGAGCGCAAGCTGGTGATCTTCTGAATACGCTCTAAGTCGAAACTCGGGAATGTTTACGAGGACGGGAGGCTGCTGAAATTCGGTGGGCATCCATCGCCAGCGCTCTAACGCGTCATCGATTTGCTGCACGCGTGCGCTAAGTGGCGTGTTCAACTCACGTAGAGTGGTCGCATCTAATTTGCCGTCTGTCGCAAGGCCATGTCTTGCCTGAAAATGTTTGACCCCCTCAACGAGGGCCCCGCTATAGGAATCGAAGCTTCCGCCCTGCGGAAGGTCTCCAAGCAACTGCAATCGCTCAGCCAGCTGAGCAGCTCCTGTGTACGTATCGCCCGGAGCGACGGTTTTGGCCCCCCTGGCACTTTGGCACCGTCGCCTTTGGCCGCCAAATCCAGGTATTGCTTCAAGGTGGTCTCGATACGGCGATAGCCGGCATACGGTGGCTCAATCTGATCCAGGACAGGTTGAACGTTTCCTGCACTTACGACCTGTTGCGCAATAAATTCGGGCAGATTGTATTGTTTGGACTTAACGTCGATGCCGAACTTCAGATGTTTGGGATTAATTCGCCCGATTCGCAGATCCGAGATGTACCGCATCGTCGCCATGGTTAAAGACGCATCGAACAGAAGCCTGAGCGACCGCCGACGCTCCTTTGAGGGACTTCGATTGTGTTCCCAGGCTTTCCGCATCATAGTCGCTGGGATTCAGCCCCTTTAGACGGCTTGCGCGCAGAGCCTCGATCAAATACGCTGCTTGCGATGTTGGCTCATCACTTTTGATCCACAAGGGTGCAAAGTTTGCGGATTCATAGAGTCTCTTGATTTGCTCCCGGTATCCAGCGGTGCTGAGGTTATTTCCTAACTGTCCTTTCGCTGCCATCCCGCGCAGTTCAGACGAGATTGCGGATGAAGCAGTAGCGTCCGCGGGTTCATTCAATCTGGAAAGGCCAGCCGAACGAAGCATAACCTGACTTGACCCACTGCCATTGAGGCAGATCAAAATCGATAACAAAAGCAATTTCCTTGAATATATTTGGACCTTAGTTCGAGAGGCTGAGTTTGGGCTGTTGCCTCTTTTCTGTTAGCGCCAATAGTACTCCGGAAGTGATCCCACGAACTGCCTGCAAAGTCAGCTTTCAGTATGTGAGCCGAGTATCAGATCAAACACAACGGTCGAGGAGAAAACTACTCCACAGGCTTCCAAGCATCGTCAGGGTTGAATTCGGTGATGGCCTTAGCGACCTCCGTGGTTTTTTCACCGAGATCCTTTTGGAGCACAATGCCATCCTGATTGATGAGAAACGACATCACTCCGGAATTGCCATACTCGGCGGGATACGCCAGGATGGCGAAGCCACCTGTCATGTTCCCGTTCACGATGTAGTCTTTTGCTCCACCGTGGGCATAGTTGCCCTGTTTTGTAAGCATCCGGAAAAAGTAGCCATGGAAGGGTTGGGGCGTTTGCGTTTTCCCGATGTAGCCGTCGGCGCTGGCGTCTGCGGCAAGTGGTCCGAGAGGGCTCTCCGGTTGATTCTCATCCGCGGGCTTCCAGTACAGACCGTTCTGTTTGCCCTCGTCGGCGATGAACTTCTGCGCATATTGCCGTACATGACTGCCGTCGTGAGTCTGGCTGAAGTATTCGGCTTGGGCATTCGCCATGGCGGTTAAGACCTCCACCGTCTCCAGCTCGTTGCCGCCGATGCGGCGGGCCAGAATCTCTTCCTTTGCCGAGCTGGTGTCGAAATACCAATTACCGGAGGAGTCTTTCCGCAATGTGAATGGAAAGGGATAGTTATCCGCACCTATGTCGAGAACCAAGCCGCCGTTGGTCAACTTTCCCCAGCGGTGCATCTGATCGTATCGGCCGGAGAAAGTATCCAGGGCCGCTTTGTCTTGAACCGGGTCACCGGAGAAGAGCAATTCCTTCGCGCCAGGACCAAAAACCGTCAGGAGCTTATTGGTGTCTCCCGCTTTCGCGGCGGTATAAATCGTTTGACCGGCGATTTCCGGCGACGCGAATGTTTGCGGTCCAGCGGTGGTGGTTTGTTCCGGTTTGTTTTTGTTGCATCCGACCACGAGCGTAGCCATCGCGATCAACATCAGGAAAAACATGCTGCATGAACCGAATCTTATTCTGGCAGGTCTCAGGTGCGTCATACCAACTCCTTCATCGTGCCAACCGAACCATTCCCTGACGTTGTTTTCTTTCATAGGAAATTCGCATCGCGCAAGGCTACTTGCGACGCGCGCCTCCCGCGGCTCCCAGACTCTGGTTCCCACGCGCACTCTGCGCGCGCCCTCCCCCGGATCCGGAAAACGCGTTGTCGATTTTCCTTAATTGCTAGAACGCCGACACTGATTGGAAACAAGATACCTGTCTCGCCGATACGCAGAATTTCCCTTAATTTAAAGAATTATTCCTTAATTTGTAGAAAACTC
>CAVTEN010000018.1:0-103645 GCA_963733715.1 uncultured delta proteobacterium | reverse complement strand
TCACGTTGCGCAGAAAAATATCCGCGTAGCCCGCCAGCGACACGACCCCTTCCTGGATTCGCGCGCCGCTGCCGTCGTTGAGCCCGATCACCGGACATCCGGTCTTGGTGGCGAGGTCCATCACCTTGCAGACCTTCTCCGCGAACGCGCCGGACAGGCTGCCGCCGAAAACGGTGAAATCATGGCTGAAGATGCATACCTGGCGCCCGTCGATCGTGCCGTAGCCGGTCACGACGCCATCGCCGGGGATTTTTTTCTCGGCCATGTCGAAGTCGGTGATTCGATGCGTCTTGAACTTGTCGATTTCGACGAACGATCCGCGGTCGAGCAGAAACTCGACCCGCTCGCGCGCCGTCATCCGTCCCTGCGCGCGCTGCTTCTTGACGCGATCGGCGCCGCCGGCCGCCTCGGCCTCGCGGGTGAGTTGTTGAAGTCGTTCGAGATTTTCTTTAAGGCCCATTTGTCACAACCGCGAAAAAGCTGGATAGACGGCAAACAAAAAGGCGCCCGTCACGCGCCACGGCAAGATAGATACCGCATGTGGGCGGATGGTTAAAGCGCTCTACCATAATACCGGACTGCCCTGTTTTCAGGCGCCTACAACTCTCTGAGCGGATGATTGCGCTGCAAGAACGAGAGACTTAAACGCCTGTGCCTCGAACACGCTGCTAATGCCGCTCTCAGCGCTGAAATTCGACGCTGCCTTCCGCAGGTCCTGATAAATCGTCTCGAGCTCGCCAAAAGTAGGGCTCTTGGCGTTTCTGTATAATGCGTTCGACAAGGCTCTGAGGATACCTTCAGGACTGCCATAGTGAATCAGAGGATCTGTGCCGTTCAGGTCGCTAAGCGATTTGGTCAGTCGATGAGTAACCTCTTCGAGGACGAACCATCGATGTGTTTGGCCGGCGAGCTTTGCCAAAGCCACAGCCAGACCCAGCTCGAAAGGCATATTGAATCGCGGCGTTCGCGGCTTTCCGAGATCGATCTGGACTCGCGAAAGGTCGTGAAAGGAATAATGGCAGCCGCGTACCAGTTTCAGGATTCGGTCCAGCCGTCGATCGCTGGTCGGAATTTCGATAGTAGCGCGAGGAACGAGGCCAAAACCACATAAGCCCGCGATGAACGCAAGGAATAGAGGTTCATATCGCTTGTCGAAAGGAACGTTCAGAAAAGCGGAAGGTCTTGCGCGTGCGCCCCTTGAAGAGCCCAGCCCCTTACGCGTGGTTCTTGAAATGGCTCCGCTGGCCCCCTTCTTTCAGACTCGATCAGTCAAGCTCTTTTGCGGCGAAGATATTCATTCAGCGTTTCGTCACCGGTACGTTCCAGTAAAGTCTTCAGCTTCGCATTGCCTCGGACTTCCTTTCCGAAATCCTCTCCGTATGTCTCACGAAGAGTGGCAACGCGCGTATTCCCGTTCTTCCTGTCTATCGTACCGTCCTTGTCGCGATCACGACCGTCCAGTCCCTTATGCGTTCGTCCACCGCGCTCAGAAGATCGAGCTGCAATAATGCCTTCCATCATTTTTTCAATCTTCTTCTGACGCGACTTTGAGATGCCGAGCTCTTTCGCGACGTCGTCCAAGGACGGAAATGGGGTGGCGATCAGGACTTTCTTTTGCACAACATCAGGTTACCGATCTTGAAGACCACCTGTCAAAGTTCCGGCGCCCCAACAGAGCCTATGGTCATTCCGACGTGTGAGTTGAGAAACCCGAGAAATCCATTTTGTCGCCGGGCTTGATTCCGTTTTTGGCGCAGAAGCCGCCGTTCACTTCCAATACATACTCAGCGTTGCCTGCGACGCCGAGCAGCTTGTCGGAGTAGGGCTCTGCGTTCGCGACGATTCCGGTCACCGCGCCCTTCGAGTCTGCGAAAATCATGTCGAGCGGGATCGGCGTGTTGTGCATCCAGAAATTCCGCGGCGCCGCATCCGGAAAGACAAAGATCATTCCTGCGTTGTCGTCGAGATGCTTGCGAAACATCAGTCCGACCTCCCGCTGCGGGCCCGTGCTCGCCACTTCGACCGCGACCGTAGCGCGAGGCTTACCGTCAGCGCCGACGATCGAGACGCATGGACCGCGCGCGCATCCGAGCAGCGCGAACAGAACGACCAGGAATGCGAACGGGCCTATCCGGATGCTCAAATGGCGATGCGACTCTCCTTCCATGCGTCGCCGCAAATCTAGCGCGTCGATGAGTCGCGGGAAATCAGGTCAGATTTGCTTCGGGCGAGATCTCTTCGAGCTCGCGTCCTGAAGTCTCCGGCAGGAACCACATGATCAATGGCGCAATTATCCAGAAGACGGTGAGATAGCAGACCGCGCGCGCGTGCGATCCGGTGAAGTTGTAGAGCACGCCTTCGAGATACAAGCCGAGTGCGCCGCCGGTAGTGCCTGCGACTGCGAGCGCGCTCCCCGCAGTGGAACGATACGAAGTCGGAAACAATTCCGCGCTGTAGGCATTCAGGATCATGAACGCCGCGACATCGAAAAAAGTCTCGAGTATCCATGCCGGCACGATCGACCGACCCGTCGCCGTGTACATCCAGATCGTCAGGAGCGGCGCCAGGATCAGTGAACGCCGCGCCCATCACGCGCCGCCCATAGCGATCGCTCAGGCGGCCCGCAACGATCGAGCCGATTATTCCGAGCGCACCGCCGAAAAAGACCAATGACGAGACGTTGCCCGGCGACCAGTGATGAGCCTCTTGCAGGAATTTCGGAAACAGAAAGCCCGCCGCATTGCCGCCCATCGAGCTCAGGAACGCGATCGACAGCATCATCATGAGCCGTCCCGGGTAAGCGTTGTATAACTGTACGACCGGTTCCCAAACTTTCACCGGCCGCAGTCCTTCGAGCTTCTCTTTCTCGAAACGCGCGCTCTCAGGCAGGACGCGACGCAGTGGGATGATGAGCACCAACGGCAACAGCGCGATCGCGTACAGCCCACGCCATCCGTAAGGAATAACGTTGACGAACGCGAACACGATCGCGGCCAGACCGTAGCCAATGTTCGACACTGCACCGAGCAATCCGATTGCCCATCCGCGATAAGCTGCGTCGACTTCCTCGGCGACTATCACCATCGCGATCGCGGCTTCGGCGCCCGCGAACGCACGCGCAATTATTTCAAACGCGACGAAGGCGCGAGCGTCCGGCGCAATAGCGATGAGGCCAGTGAAAATTGTGTAGCCGAAGACGGTGTAGAGCAGCAGGCGCCGGCGTCCGAAGACGTCGGCAAAAGGAGTCATCAGCAATGAAAGAAGGTAGCCGAGCCGGATTA
This sequence comes from uncultured delta proteobacterium, assembly GCA_963733715.1. Taxonomy (GTDB): domain Bacteria; phylum Desulfobacterota; class Binatia; order Binatales; family Binataceae; genus Binatus. The sequence goes on along the minus strand of CAVTEN010000018.1, from coordinate 100,364 downwards.
TGGAAAGCACCGAGCCCAGCTGCGCCTCCGCAATCTTGAGTCCTGTTTGAATTTGCTTGAGCGCGAGACTCAGCAGTGCGCGATCGTATTGATCGAAAAATCCCGCGGTTGACGCGATCCAGAAGACCCGGCGCTGCCGCTTGGTGAACGGCGGCGTCCTGCCCAGGAATCCAAGGTGGATGCTCTTGCGATCCGCATCTTCGGCGGAAACGTCGGGCTCGGGTTTCAAATCCAACATTGCGGCGGGATCGGTCATAAGATTAATCCATCGCTAGCGGCAGCGATTCGAGACCGCGCAGAAAGTACGATCCCTTGTAGGTCGGTTTCATTGCGGGATCTTTGAGTCTGAGCCGCGGAAAACGCTCGAGCATCGCCTCGAACGCGATTCGTGCCTCCATCCGCGCCAGCGGCGCGCCGATGCAGAAATGGATCCCCTCGCCGAACGCGACGTGTTCATTGGGATCGCGCGTGATATCGAATTTTTCAGGATCCTTGAATTGCGCCGGGTCGCGATCTGCCGCCGCGACGATCATCAACGCAAATGCGCCTGCTGGAATCTCGGATCCGCCAAGCTGCACGGGTTCTTTAATGAACCGCACCGTCGATTGCACGGGGCCGTCGTAGCGCAGCATCTCCTCGATCGCCCGCGGCAGCATCGCAGGATTGCGCTTCAGCGCATCGAATTGTTCGGGATGGCGTCCGAGCGCGAGCATGCCGTTGCCGATCAGATTAGTCGTCGTCTCATTGCCCGCAACCAGCAGCAGCGTCACGAAGCTCAGCAGATCCGCCGCCGACATCACGTCGCCTTCGTCGTGCGCGGCGACCAGCGCACTCACCAGGTCGGGTCCCGGATTGGCGCGGCGCTTTTCAATCTCAGCCGTGAAGTAGTCGCCGAGTTCGTCGATCGCGCGAATGGATTCAGGCGGCTGCGGAGCGCCGGGAACATTGTTGTCGCCGCCGATGATCGTGTCCGACCAGTGCTTGAACTTCGCGTTCAACTCCGGCGGCACGCCGAGCATCTCCGCGATCACCGTGACCGGCAGCACATTGGCGAGGTCCGCCATCACGTCGAAGGAGCGCTTCGCTTCGACCTTGTCGAGCAACTCTTTTGCGATCTCGCGGATGCGCGGCTCGAGGTCGCGGATTCGGCGCGGCGTGAAATCGCGCGACACCAGCCGGCGCAGTCGCGAGTGCTGCGGCGGATCGGAACCGAGCATGTTGCGCGAGCCGGCAAAGCGTCCTTGATATGCCTGAGGCGGAGGCGGCGGCCCGACGCTTGACAAGTGCTCGTGATCGCGAAGTCCGGCGGTGACATCGGCGTAGCGCGCCACCAGCGCGAAGGTTATCGGTCCCATATTGAGGATAGGCGGCGGACCCGCCAGCAGCGGAGCGTAGTGCGGATATGGATTGGCCCGAAATTCGGGATCCCAAATGTTGAAATAAATATCCGCCGCCATGATCGATTGCTCCCTAGTCAGTCGCCATCGTAAGAGACGTCAATCCGCGAAGGAAGTACGAACCTTTGTAGGTCACCGGCGCGGCGGGATCCTGCAAGCGCAGGCGCGGGAAACGCTCGAGCATCGCTCCAATCGCGATCGCACCTTCCATCCGTGCCAGCGGTGCGCCGATGCAGAAATGGATGCCCTCGCCCAGCGCCACATGATCGCGAGGCGCGCGTGTGATGTCGAAGCGATCGGGATCTTCGAACTGCGCCGGATCGCGATTCGCCGCCGCGAGAATTATGAAGCATCCATGGTTGGCCGGAAGATCGGTCCCGCCCAGGTTTATATCTTCCTTGGTGAAGCGAATCGTCGATTGCACCGGTCCGTCGTAGCGCAGGATCTCCTCGATCGCGCGCGGCATCAGCTCAGGAGTCTGGCGAAGCAGATCCATCTGCGCGGGATTGCGTCCGAGCGCGAGCATCCCGTTGCCGATCAGATTGGTCGTGGTCTCGTTGCCCGCCAGCAGCAGGAGCAGCACGAACGCGAGCAATTCGTCGGCGTTCATCGCTTCGGCGTCGTCATGCGCGGCGACGAGAGCGCTTATCAGGTCAGTGCCGGGACTTTTGCGGCGCCGCTCGATCTCGTCGGCGAAATAACCGCGCAGCGCATTTTTCGCGGTATGAAATTCCTCGGGCAGCGGAGTCCCCGGCAAAGTGTTGTCGCCCGAAACCACCGTGTCGGACCAATGCTTGAACTGCTGGTAGTGATCCGGCGGCACGCCGAGCATCTCCGCGATAACCATGACCGGCAGCGCGTTCGCAATTCCGTGCATCACCTCGAGCTCGCCTTTAGTGCTGCGCAGCGTCGATGAGATTTTTCGCGATCTCGCGGATTCGTGGCTCGAGGTCGCGGATTCGCCGCGGCGTGAAGTCGCGCGAAACGAGGCGTCGCAGGCGAGTGTGCAGCGGAGGATCTGAAAACAGCATCGTGCGCGCGCCCGCAAACGGACCTTCATCGTTAGGCTCGGACGGATCGCGCGGCCGGACGCTCGAGAAATGCGCATGGTCGCGCAGCGCAGTCGTCGCGTCGGCGTAACGAGTGACCAACGCAACCGGGCCGAACAGATCGAGAATCCGCGGCGGACCCGCTAGCAGCGGCTTGTAATGCGGATACGGATTCGCGCGAAAGGCGGGGTCCCAAGGGTTGAAGTAGATGTTCTCTGCGGCCTGGTTCATCGTCAAACGTCCTCTTCGTAGATTTTCAGATCAGCCTGCGCCGCATCGTTCGCACTGCACCAATCTGCCGATGCGCACTTAGGAGCAATCGCAATGCCATCGCGCGGACCTATGCGATCACGCGCATTTTCGTCTCATGGACCTGCATCAATGTGACTGCACGCAGTCCCGCGATGTCACTTCAGCGCCATGTCGAGGCGGCTCAGCCCGCGCAGGAAGTAGGAGCCCTTGTAGGTCAGCGGAGCGTCGGGATTTTTCAGCCGAAGATTCGGGAATCGCTCGAGCGCGGCGCCAATCGCGATCGATCCTTCCATCCGCGCCAACGGTGCGCCGATGCAAAAATGGATTCCGTCGCCGAATGCCACATGGTCGTTCGATTCGCGCGCGATGTCGAACTTCTCGGGATCCTTGAATTGCGCCGGGTCCCGATTCGCCGCCGCGATGATCACGAACGCGCCCATGCCGGCAGTGATCGGCGTCCCTCCAACCATCGTATCCTTCGTCGCCGTGCGGAACGTGGCCTGCACCGGCCCGTCGTATCGCAGCATCTCTTCGATCGCACCGCGCATCAGCTCGGGCTTCGCGCGCAGCGCCGCCATCGAGTCGGGATTGCGTCCGAGCGCGAGCATCCCGTTGCCGATCAGATTCGTCGTCGTCTCGTTGCCGGCGAGCAGCAGCAGCACGACGAATTGCAGCAGCTCATCAGCGCTCAGCGCTTCGGCCTCGTCATGCGCCGCGACCAGAGCGCTCACCAGGTCGGGCCCGGGATTCTTGCGGCGCCGGACAATCTCCTCGGCGAAGTATGCCTTCAATTCGGTGAACGCGCGTCTTGATTTCGTCGGGTATCGGCATCCCGGGAAGAGTGTTGTCCGCCTCGACTATTTTGTCCGACCAATTCTTGAATTGCTGGTATTCCTCGGGCGGCACGCCGAGCAAATCGCTGATCACCATCACCGGCAGCGGATTGGCGAGATCCGCCATTACGTCGAACTCGCCCTTGCGCTCGGCGGCGTCGATCAGATTTTTCGCGATCTCGCGGATGCGCGGTTCCAGCTCGCGGATTCGCCGCGGCGTGAAGTCGCGCGAGACCAGCCGGCGCAGGCGCGTTTGCGTCGGGGGATCGGAGCTGAGCATCGTCGGCGCGTCGCCGAATGCTTTCGCTTGCTCGTCGAATGCAAATCCCCGCCGGCGGCACGCTCGAAAATGTCGCGTGGTCCATCAGGATCGCGCGCACATCTGCATAGCGCGCAGCCAGCGCGAACTTGAAACCCATGTCGACAATTCGCGGCGGTCCTGCGAGCAGCGGGCGATAATGCGGATATGGATTCGCGCGGAAATTCTCGTCCCACGGATTGAAGTAGAAATCCTGAGCCGCTTGAGTCTCGATTGCCTCGCTCATTGTCAGCTCACCTCCCGCTTCTCGATTCGCTCCGACGAATCCAGCTCGCGGACGATCGCGGCGCTGACCCGTTTGGCAGTTTCCAGGCCGCGCACGAACTCCGGCGGATCGATCTCGCCGGGCGCGAACAGCACGCGCTCGAGCGCCATCGCCTCGAGCTGCCCGAATACGATGCTGATCAAATCTTGCAGCTTGTCCTGGCGATCAGCGGGCCAATCGAGCAGGGCCGCGAGACCGATGCGGAACCCTTCGCCGAATCGCACGCTCGCCGCGCGCACTGCGTCGTTGAGCGCAGGATCGGTGCGGCTCGCGACCACCAGTTCCAGCCACGCATAGAAGGTGGGCCCTTTGAACATCGGCCACATCGCGTCGATCAGCACGGCGAGCCGATGCTCCCGGCTGCCCGACGGCGGCTCGGCGATCGCGGCGCTCATTTCGCTGAGCCGCAACTCGAATACGTGCTCGAGCGCGCTCACCACGAGCTCGTCTTTTTTCGGAAAATGATGCAACTGCGCGCCGCGCGACACTCCCGCGCGGCTGGCTATCTCAGTCGTCGTCGTGCCCGCGTAGCCACGGTCGAAAAGGCACGCGACGGTGGCGTCAAGCAGCCGCCGCCGAGTCTCTGCGCTTCGCTCTTCTTGTAGGGCGGACATCTATCTCCTTCGCGACAGCCGCAAACATGAATGATTCGCAGCGCTCCTAATAACATGCAGGCTTGATTGTTGCAAGCAGGTGAGACTGTTTCTCTGGAATCGATCGCGACAAGCTCCTTAATCCGGCCAAAGTTAGCTATTCTTTCCGAATCGATCGAGCTGAATAATGGACGCAACTCCTTGCATCGCTCGACATCGCCGATCTGCTCGGATGCTCGCATCAGCGCGCGGAGGCTATCCTTCGTGCCGTCATGCGCGCGCTGCGCGACGGCCTCGACGCTCGTGAGGCCGCCACGATTGAATCGTCGCTACCTGCGGGCCTCCGCACGATGTGGCCTTCGACGGCCGGCCGGCATCCGGGTCTCGCCGACCTTGGCGATGTCGGCTTTCTTGGCCGCGTACACGAACTTGCGGCGAGCCCAAGCGATGACGAAACCAAGCGGATGGTCCACGTCGTAATGACGGCACTGATGATCGCGATGGCGATTCCGGGCGGCGATCGGCGCGCTGCATGGTCCGCGCTCACCCATCTGCCGCGCGAGAGCAAACTCGTGTGGATGAAGCTCTTCCGTGCCGCGTGCTTTCCTGTCGAACGGTACGCTAGCGACCTTTGAAATTCGGCCGGCGCTTTTCCAGGAACGCGCGCACGCCTTCGCGATAGTCCTCGCTGTCGAAGCATCGCGCGACCATCGTGGAGACCGCCTTCGCGTCGCGCTCCTCGCGATCCTTCAGGCTCTCGCGAATCGCCAGCTTGGCGGCCGCCATCGTCAGCGGCGCGTTGGTCGCCATCTTGAGCACGTAGTCGCGCACGTTTTCCTCGAGTTTTTCAGCATCCACGAGGCGGTTGATCAGACCCATGTGCAGGGCCTCTTCGGCGTCGAACAGCCGCGCCGACAGCAGGATGTCGCGCGCGTTGGCGGGCCCGACAGTATGCGCGAGCATGTTGACGCCCTCCAGCGGATACGCCAGTCCCAGCCGCGCCGCGGGAACGCCGAAGCGCGTGCCGCGCGCCGCAATCCGGATGTCGCATGCGAGCGCGACCTGCACGCCGCCGCCGATGCATACCCCGGAGATCATCGCGATGACAGGCTTGCGGCATTCGACCAGCGCCGCGATCGCGCTGTTCGGTGCGTCGCGATATGCGCGCGCCTGCGCAGCATCGGCGCGCATCGCGGGGAACTCCGAGATGTCGGCGCCCGCGATAAACGCCTGCGGCGTGCCGCCGCGCATGACGATCACGCGAATCGCGTCGTCGCTCGCCAGTTCGGCGACACCTTCCGCAATCCGCTGCCAGGTCCTAAGATTGAGCGCGTTGCGGACTTGCGGCCGGTTGAGCACCAGCCATCCAATCGGCGCCTCATGAGTGACTATCAACGGATCGACTGAAGTTTCATCCTTCACGGCTAGCGAACCTCTGGCGAGACTTATGACGATAATCGAGCGGGCTTCCAGTGAGGATTTTGAGCACATTTGTGCGCTGGACGAAACTGTCCATCCGGGGCCGCCGCGCCGCAGATTTATCGGCGAGGCCTGCGCGCATGGCCACGTCGCAGTCGCGCGCGTCGACGACGTCATCCGCGGCTTCGTCATCTCGGACGAGAGTTTCTTCGATCAATTTTTCGTCCGCCTGCTCATCGTGCATCCCGACTTCCGCCGCCGCGGACTCGCAACCGCCCTGATGCGCGCGGCGGAGCTGGATTGTCAAACCGGCAAGCTGTTTACGTCGACCAACCAATCGAACCTCCCGATGCAGCAACTGTGCGCTCGGCTAGGTTTCATCAAAAGCGGCTACATCGAGAATCTCGACGAGGGCGACCCGGAATTGATCTATGTGAAGCTGCTCGCGGTGTCAGGAACCTAACCCCTAACCCCTTCCCTCGATAGTGGGAAGGGGAACTGACGGAATAAATTCGCAGTACCTACTTTCGCTCGTCGAAGGAAGAGGAACAATCGAGGAGAGGATGGGCGCTCCTCCCAAGAACCTGAGAGCGGAATGTCGTCCTCGACATTTCGCGATTTCTTACTCACTGGGTGCAGGGGTCACCCCTGCCCAGGGAAGCGTGAAACCCACGGTGGGTTTCACATTCAATTAAGTTCCCCGTTTCTATATCTTCGCGATCACCTCGTCGCGCAGCTTTTCCAGCCCGCGCGTCAGGCCTTCCGCGTCGAAGGCTGGCGGCGCGATCACTACTCGCGACACTCCGATCGCCTCGAGCGCCTTCAACTCCTCGACGCGCGGGCGCCCCATGCATGACAGCTCGATCTTCTTCGGGTCGCGGCCGGCTTTCTCGGCCTCCGACGTCATCATCGCGAACAGTTCCTTGAGCTTGGGAATTTCCGCGAGCGCCGGGAAGAAGCCGTCGCCGTAACGTCCCGCGCGTTTCGCGGCGGCCGGCGAATGGCCTCCGACGTGAATCGGGACGCCGCCTTTTTGCACCGGCTTCGGATAGCACTTGACCGGACCGAAATTGAAATGTTTGCCATGGAACGACGCGGCGTCTTCGCTCCACAACGCGCGCAGCGATTTGATCGCCTCGTCGGTGCGAGCGCCGCGCGTGTGGAAGTCGAGGCCGAGCGAGGTGAACTCTTCCTCGAGCCATCCGCTGCCGATTCCGAGGATCGCGCGGCCATTCGAGAGTTGGTCGAGCGTGGCCGCCTCTTTGGCGACGTACAGCGGATGCCGCTGCGGAAGAATCAGCACGCCCGTCGCGAGCTTGATTTTTTTCGTCACCGCAGCCGCAAACGCCAGCGGCAGCAGCGGATCGGGAATCGAGACGTCTTCGCCGCCGGGAATTTTTCCACTGGACGAGTACGGATACGGCGACTTGTAGTCCTGCGGGATCACGACGTGCTCGACCGTCCACAACGACTCGACGCCACATCGCTCGGCGGTCGTCGCCAGATGAGTGAGCAGAGCAGGATTAGTGAAGGGTCCCGAATTAACGAACATCAACCCAAGTTTCATTTAGCTTCACCTCGCATGTCGTGATTCGTTGTTTCTCTATCACACTTCTAACAGGGACGAAGTCCCGCATCTTCTCTTTCTGAATACCGGGTGCAGGGGTCACCCCTGCCCAAGGAAGCGTGAAACCCACGGCGGGTTTCACATTTAATTGAGTTCCTAGCGTTCCCACGCTTGTTCAAATTCCGCCAGCGAGTTACTTGTTGAGTCATGGATATTGGAAAAGTTGGAATATGGTTCTTCCTCGACGCCATGACTGCGCCCGCCAGCGCCGAGTTCGCCAAGCAGGTCGAGAAGAATGGCTACAAAGTGCTCTGGATTCCCGAGGCCGTCGGCCGCGAGCCGTTTGCGCACGCCTCGTATTTGCTGAGTCATACCGATCGCCTCTCGATCGCGACCGGCATCGCGAACATCTGGGCGCGTGACGCGATCACGATGGCGGCCGCGTCGAAGACTGTCGCCGAACTTTCCGGCAGCCGCTTCCTGCTCGGCATCGGCGTCAGTCACAAGCCTCTCGTCAGCAACCTGCGCGGGCATAACTACGACAAGCCCTACAGCTTCATGAAGGAGTATCTGCCGAAGATGAAGGGTGCGCTCTACATGGCGCCGCCGCCCAAGGAGCCGGTGCCCGTGGTGCTCGCCGCGTTGCATCCCAAGATGCTCGCGCTGGCGGCGGCCGAGGCCAACGGCACGCATACCTACTTCGTTCCGCCCGAGCATACGGCGAAGGCGCGCGCGCAAATCGGACCGACTGCGATGCTATGTGCGGCGCAGGCCGTCATCCTCGAGAGCGACGCCACCAAGGCTCGCAAAGCGGCGCGCGAATATATGAAGACCTATGTTCCCCGCCTGCCCAATTACACCAATAACCTGAAAGCGCTCGGATGGGCCGATAGCGAATTTGAAAACGGATGCTCCGATCGGCTGGTCGACGCGATCGTGGCGTGGGGCAACGAGGAGAAGATTCGCGATCGCATCGACGCGCATCTGAAGGCCGGCGCCTCTCACGTCTGCATCCTGCCGCTGCGCGCCGACAGCGCGCCGCTGCCGGACATGCGCACAGTGCAGGCGTTCGCACAGGGCTAGAGTCATAACCGATGCGCCGATTTTTTTCCGTGTTGCCGTTTCTGATTCTCGCGATTGCGATCGCGGGATGTGCATCGCACGACGATCAACAAGCCCGGCAGGCCGAAGCCGCAGCCGCCAAGGCTCAGCAAGCCGCCGAGCAAGCCGAAAAATCTGCGGCACAGGCGCAGGCCGCCGCGGACAAAGCGACGGAGGCCGCCAATCGCGCGACCAAGGCAGTCCAGGAGGCGACCGTCGAAATTAATCGCGTCGCCGACCATCTCGATCAGATGGAGCGCGATCGCGAGGCCGCGACGCATGGACGCCGCCTCTCGCACGTAAAGAAGGCGGCCAGGAAGGCCGCGGCAAACAAGGCTGCCGTAGCGTCTGGATCACCTGCCGCAGCGCCGTCATCGTCGGCGAAATAATGGCCGAACCAATCAAATCGCAACCCGCCAGCATCCGGACCGAGGCCGACATTCGCGCTGAGAATCCAGCCCGGCAACTTCGCCGCCACAGCTGGATCAATATTGCGGGGCCGATCGCCGCGGTCTTTCTCGGAATTTTCGCTGCCGCGATGTATCTGCGGCCGGTCGACGTTCTCCGATGGATTCAGATCTCGCGCCTGGGATGGTCGGGCGTGGCGCAGAACGATCTCGCGCTCAAGGACGGCCTCATCACATATCTGATGACCGGCGGCTATTCGGGCATGGAGCCGGTCGTGATGATTCACGGGCTCGGTCCCGAACGCCGCGCTCGTCTGGCGCGGAATCATGCCGCCGGTGGCGGACGCGCATTACAAAGTCGTCGCGCCCAACCTGCCCGGCTTTGCGTCGTCGGATCACAAGCAGGTGCAATATACGATCGCGTACCAGGCCGAGGCGGTCGCACAGATGATCGACGAGTTGAAGCTCGATCACGTCAACCTGATCGGCAACGATCTCGGCGCCGACGTCGCGCTCTACTACGCCGTCGAGCATCCCGACAAAGTCGAGCGGCTGGTGCTGGTGTCGGGAGGCCTGGTCGGCGCGCGCGGCGCGGAAAAACTTCGCAAGGGGATGCTGCCGACGACGCCTGACGCGGTCCGCGCGCAAGTCGAGGCGAGCTTCTTCGATTTGCCGCCGATGCCGGACGTCATTTATCAGCGCATGATGGAGCAGTTGAACCAGGACCTTCCGGCCGAGACCGACATGATCAATTCGGTCCCCCGCGACGAGGCGCACATCCGATCGAAGATAGGCCAGGTCTTCAACACTCTCACGATAATAATGTGGGGCGCGAAAAATCCGTACTTCTCGAGCGCCGAAGGCGAGGCGCTGCACGCCGCAATGCCCGGTTCGGCGACGGTAGTCTTCAAAACCTCCGGCGCCTACCCACAACTGGAGCACCCCGACGACTTCGCCGAGTCCCTAATCTTCGTAATCAAGCAAGAAGAAGGCGGCCGCTAACTGTCTCCCTTCCCATCTTTTTTTTGTCATCCTGCCGCTCGCGTTGCTCGCTTCGTTCAGGATGACAAACAAAGAATGAACTTCTCAGCCTGACGCCACCTAATTTTCCGTGCTACAAATACAGTATGGACGATCTTTCAGGACGCCCCACACTCCATATGCATTGTCGGCAAATCACTCGACGCGCACTTCTCATAAAAATAATTTTTGACGGAACGAACCTACCCTTGGTAGAGAGCCCTCCCAAGACCACAACATATGGTACGAAATTACTCCATTAGCCCAACTTGGGTTGCGCAGAACTCCCTCGTCTGCGATAAGCGAACTTGATCGAAATTTCCAGCAAGCGAGGAATCGACAACGATGAAGCTCTACAACGTGGATCTCTCCAATTTCGCCACCAAGTCCCGGCTCGTCATTTATGAGAAGGGACTCAACATCGAGATGGCGCCGATTCCGGGCAGCGGACTCAGCTCTCCCGAATATGCGAAGATCAATCCGCTCGGCAAAACTCCGGCGCTCGATGCTGACGGCCTGCTCATCCCCGAGTCCGAGGTGATCAACGAGTACCTCGAGGACAAGTATCCGAATCCTCCCCTGCTTCCGAAGAGCCCCGAAGGCCGCGCCAAGGTGCGAATCCTGACGCGATTCCACGACCTGTACCTCGAGCCTCCGCTGCGCGCGCTGTTCAGCCAGATGAATCCGAAGACTCGCGACGAAAAAGTCGTCGGCGAGAAGGTGACCGACTTCAAACATCGCCTCGACCAGCTCGACAAGATGCTCGCCGATGGCGGCTACGCTACTGGCTCCGAGTTCACGCTCGCCGATTGCGCGCTGGCGCCCACGATGTTCTTCGCGACCAACCTCGGACCCGCCTTCGGCTTCAAGGCGCTCGAAGGACGTCCGAAACTTGCGGCATGGTGGACTCACGTACAGACGCGTCCATCGGTGAAGAAGGGCCTCGCCGAGCAGGCCGAAGCGATGGCCGCGATGCAGCGTGGGAGTAAGTAGGAATCGCAGCGAGTTTTCCAATCGCCAAAAAAGGCGGGAGCATCCGCGGCGATGCTCCCGCTTTCGTAATTACTGGCGGCCTCGTAACATCGCGGCCACCGCGGCCGCGCACCAGATGGCTTCGAGCACGACGAATGGCGCGAATCCAATCAGGTAAGACGCGTAGCAGGAGACTGCGGCACCAACGGCGTTCATCGCCTGGTACGCGCGCGAATCGGAATGCAGCATCCCGAACAAATTCATGAAGAACGCGATCAGCAGAATCGCGACTCCGATCGATCCGATGATTTCCGATGCCGACATATCCTGTCTCCCGCTCGCTGTGCAAAAATACCTGCGAGGATGAACTGACGATGTCTTATCTCGATCGCGACGGCGTTAGCATCTACTACGAACAACACGGCGCTGGCCCTTCCGTGCTGCTCTCGCATGGATACAGCGCCAGCGCGCGCATGTGGCAGGGTCAGATGGACGCGTTGTCGGACGCCTATCATGTGATCGCGTGGGACATGCGCGGCCACGACCGCTCCGACTCGCCCGACGATCCGTCGCTCTACTCGCACGAAGCAACCATTCACGATATGGCCGCGGTGCTCGACGCTTGCGGCGTCGGTCGCGCTATCATCGCAGGCTTGTCGCTCGGCGGCTTCATGTCGCTGGCGTTTCATTTGGCGCATCCTGCGCGTACTGAGGCGCTGATGCTGTTCGACACCGGGCCGGGCTACAAGAAAGATGATGGTCGCGCCGGATGGAACAAGCTCGCCGACAGCATGGCGGTGGCGTACGAGAAAAAGGGACTCGCCGCGGCTGGCGTCAGCGCCGAAGTAAGCATCGCGCACCATCGCAGCGCGCAGGGCCTCGCGCATGCGGCGCGCGGGATGCTGGCGCAAAGGGATGGCCGCGTGATCGAGTCGCTGCCGGCAATCGCGGTGCCGACTCTGGTGCTGGTCGGCGAAACCGACGTGCAGTTCCGGCCATCGGCCGATTACATGGCGGCGAAAATCCCCGGCGCGGAAAAAGTGATCCTCGAACGCGCCGGACACGCCGCAAATATCGATCAGCCCGCCGCGTTCAACGTCGCCGTTCGCGCCTTCCTCGATCGCGTTACGGCGTAAGCCCTTCTGGAGAACGGTCCTGCGAATCGGCAATATGTAGATAGATCGCTCGTGATCGCCCGGTGGTCACATTGGCGACAACTCTGCAGACCTGATTGATCATAGGATCCGAGAATTCGTTAGGACTGACGTTAGAATGGCTGTCCCTCCACTTTCTGAAGTTAATCGCAACCTGTTCAATAAGCTTATCGATCATCACATCCGCTTTTCGCTGGCCAAGCTGCGGAGCGAGTTGTCGAAGCATGATTGGTATCGGGCGACGGCGTTGGTGGTTCGCGACATGCTGGTCGAGAAAATGCTCGCGACCCGCCTGCGTTTCGATCGCAACCATTCCAAGAAGCTTTACTACCTGTCGCTCGAATTTCTGATCGGCCGCTCGCTCGAGAACAATCTTTTCAACCTCGGCATCATCGACACCTGCCGCGATTTCCTGGCCGAGAACGGAATCGACCTGCAAATCCTTTTCGATGAGGAGCCCGACGCGGCGCTCGGCAACGGCGGCCTCGGCCGGCTGGCTGCATGCTTTCTCGATTCGCTGGCGACGCTCGATCTTCCCGGCTACGCGTATGGAATCAACTACGAGTACGGACTCTTCCGCCAGGAGATTCGCGGCGGCTACCAGGTCGAGCGGCCCGACGCATGGCAGCGCGAAACGTCGCCATGGCTGGTGCCGCGCCCCGAGCAGTCGTGCAGGATTCCGGTTTACGGGCGCATCGAGCATCGCATCGACAAAAAGGGCGAATACAATCCAATCTGGGTCGATTGGCGCGTCCTGGTCGGCGTGCCGTCCGATCTGCCGATCGCGGGATTCGGCGGACGCACGGTGAACTTCGTCCGCCTGTATTCGGCCGGCGCGTCGGACGAATTCGACATGCAGATCTTCAATGCCGGCGACTACATGAAAGCCGTCGAGCAGAAGATGCTTTCCGAAACCATCTCGAAGGTGCTGTACCCATCCGACGCGGTAGCTGCGGGCCGCGAACTGAGGCTGCTGCAGGAATACTTCTTCGTAGCCTGCGCGGTACACGACATAGTACAAGGATTCGTCGCTCGCGGTCAGGACTTCACGGATTTCTCATCGCAAGTGGCTATTCAGCTGAACGACACGCATCCTGCACTGACTATTGCGGAGTTGATGCGCGTTTTCATCGACGAGTACGATCTCGAATGGCCAATGGCGTGGGAAATTACGCGCGAGACCGTCGCATATACTAATCACACTCTCCTGCCTGAGGCGCTGGAGAAGTGGCCGGTGAGCTTGCTCGAGCGAGTAGTGCCGCGCCATCTGCAGATCATCTACGAGATCAATCGGCGCTTCCTGGCCGACGCGTGTGCGATCTGGCGCGACGATCCCGAACGCCTGAAGCGCGTATCGATCGTCCAGGAAGGCTACGAAGCGCAGGTCCGCATGGCGCATCTTGCGATCGTCGGCAGCCATTCGGTGAATGGCGTGTCGAAGTTGCACACCGAACTGGTCAAGACGCGCCTGGTGCCCGACTTCTATCAGCTGTGGCCCGAGAAATTCAGCAACAAGACCAACGGCGTTACGCAACGGCGATGGCTGTTGACGGCGAATCCGGGCCTGGCGAATCTGCTCGATGCAACCATCGGCGCGGGATGGAGTACCGACCTCGAGCAGTTGAGCGGGGTCGAGAAATTTGCGAACGACGCCGAGTTTCAACACCGGTTCAGGGCAATCAAGCGCGCCAACAAGGAGCGATTGGCGAGAATCGTAAACCGACTCGCCGCCGTCGACGTCGATCCCGCCGCGATGTTCGACATACAGGCCAAGCGTATCCACGAATACAAGCGTCAGCTCCTGATGGCTCTGGGAGTCGTACATCAGTACCTGCGGCTCGTCGATGACGGCGTCGAGCCGCCAGTGCCGCGCACGTATCTGCTCGCGGGCAAAGCGGCGCCCGGCTACTGGGCGGCGAAGATGATCATCAAGTTGATCAATAACCTCGGCGAGACGATCAACAACGATCCCAAGACGCGCGAATTGATCAAGGTCGCTTTCCTGCCGGACTACCGGGTCTCGCTCGCGGAAAAAATTATTCCCGCCGCCGACGTTTCCGAACAGATTTCGACCGCCGGCCGCGAAGCGTCGGGCACCGGCAACATGAAATTCGCGATGAACGGCGCGCTGACAGTCGGGACTCTCGACGGCGCCAACATCGAGATTCGCGAAGCCGTCGGCGCGGAAAATATTTTTATCTTCGGTCTCACCGCCGAGCAGATCGAGGAAATGACTTTGAAAGGCACCTACCGGCCGCGCGAGTACTACGAGACCGACGCGCGACTCAAGCGGGTGCTCGATGAACTCGCGTCCGATCGTTTCTGTCCCGGCGAGCCCGGCCTGTTCAGATGGGTTCGCGACGTACTAGTCAATCGCGATGACTACTTCCTGATGGCTGATTTCGGACCGTATGTGGATATCCAGTCAGAGGTAATGACTGAGTACCAACATCCGGACGTCTGGACGCGAAAGGCTATACTCAATCTAGCGCGAATAGGTTCATTCTCAAGCGATCGCGCAGTCATGGAATACTCCCGCGAGATCTGGCACCTCGGCCCAGCATGATTTTGCGCTGCTCGAGCAGTGCCATGCCGGACGGAGTGACTCTAACGACGAGGCGGCCGTCCACGTGCTGCTTTGCGACCAGTCCGCGGTCGTTCGCGTCCTCCCAGACCGGGAACCTCGGACACGACGTGCGCCACGCATCCATCACCTCGTCGTAGCTCCTCTCGCCGTTTGCTATCCATTCAAGGAGGTCGAGTGTCAGGGATTCAACTGCGTCAAACATGGATTTGTCCGCCCGAATTTTCAGAGTACCAGACTCCGATCTTTCAATCAGGCCGTAACCGTTTAAATCTTCTGGTCGTAGTAATACCCATGACGGCATTGGTTTCTCGGCGAGTCCGTGTCGCTTCCATCTCGGTGTTAGCGGCGTTGCTGATACTTGCCCCGCCTCCGCGAGCGCATGCTCAAGCGAACTCAGAAGTAGTGCCGTCGGCCAGCGGGGCAAGCGCGAGCGCTCCGTCGGGAAGCGAGACCGGGAAAGCGGCAACTCACCAGGCCGCTCACGCTCAGCCGAAGAAGAAGAAATCATCCTTCATGGACAAGATGCGTGACAAGGCGATGGCGAAAGTTCAGAAACTGTTCGGCCCGAAACAGGAATCGAAACAGGTACCGAAACAGCAAATAGAATAACCGCTAAGCCTGCCCCATCGCAGAGAGCGCGGCGCCGATGCTTTTGCCGAAGTCGGCAGATGCTTCCGGCCGATAGATCACCTGCATCGACTCGGCCAGCTTCAGGATCCCGTCGTTGCGCTTCAGGACGCCGCCAACTTCGTCGAGATACGCGGATAGTCCCGTTGGCGAACTATCCGCGGCGAACTCATTCGGCGCCCGCTGCGTCATGAACATCAGACGTTTCAGATCTTCGGCCGCTGCCGGATGGAGCTTGCAGAGTTCTTCATACCTTTGAGGATCGCGAAAGTAACTCCAGATCTTCTCGTCCGGGATTGCGAACCTGAGATCGGCGGTGAAGTCCTTGCGCAGACATGGAATGTCGCGCGCGGCGCAGACTTCGGTGACCTTGGCCGGAGGATCGTCGATCGCGACCGCGGGCGTATTGCTATGCGCCGCCGCCGCGGAGTTGCTGCCGTAACGCGCGCGAAAATCCTGAAAACTCAGCGGCACTTTGGCGAGATGATACAGAATGCAGATGCCGTCGTCGGCAAGCACGTTTTGCGTGACGTCCTCGATCAGCCGCTCGGTGCTCCCCGGAGTTTCGCAGTGATAGAGAACATGGGACGCGAAGACGATTCGAAACTCATGCGGCCGCGCCGGCGCGTCGTGCGACCCGAGCAGGCCGAGCAGATGTCCCGCAAACGAATCGCCGGCGCGCGCCGAGAAATCGACCAGCTTGAGCGTGCCAGCCGATTTCGCCGCCGCGAGAGTCGCGAGCGCCTCGCCGTTGCGTTCGTCCGTATACTCGATGCTGTAGTCGGTTGCACGGACCTTGAAGCCCGGATCGAATTTCACACCCGTCAGATATTTCACCAGCGTGTCGCACGGCCCGCTGCCAATATCCGCGATGGCAATGGCATCGTTCCCCTTCAGTACGACGCCCTCGTCAGCGAGACGATTCAGAAACGCCGCATTGATGCGCGCGGTCTTTTCTTTTTCGTCAGTAGCGGCCTTGAACGACGGGTAGATCTCTTCGTAGCGATACGTGTCGATGGTGATGCTCATGAGTTTGACGTTACCGGGCGAATGGCGCAGATTCCACCGAGCCCCTTATGACCGTCGAACACTGGAGTGACCTCAAGTGCCATCCGTCGACACTCACTGAGACGGTGCGCGCAATTCAGGTGCTCGTACGCCGCTCGGCCAGCGCCGAACTCCAGCTGACCTTTCGCCTCGATGGAGATATTTCACGAATCCGAATCGCTCCGCCGAGCGCGCCGCGCATCAATGCGGAGCTGTGGCGCCACACCTGCTTCGAGGCCTTCATCGCGGTGGACGGGCAACCGTCATACCACGAGTTCAACTTCGCGCCGTCAGGGGAGTGGTGCGTCTACGCCTTATCCGGCTATCGCAACGGCGCCCCTGTTGCCGACGAAACGATGCGTCCGCACATAGCCGTTCGTTCTACTGGCACCAGGCTTGAGCTGGACGCTCTTGTCCGCCTCGATAGTCTGTCTGCCATCCACCCGCGTGCTGTGCTCCGCATCGGGCTATCGGCGGTCATCGAGGCGAGCGACGGGCTCTCGTACTGGGCGCTTCGCCATCGGACCGACAAACCGGACTTTCATGACGCCGATGGATTCGCCCTGCTGCTTGAGCCGCCCGGCCCCGAGGGATAGGTCTGATCGCTGTGAAGCACGCGCAACCACGAGGTCTCAGCCGCCGGCGCGTGGAGCAGCTTCTATCGAAAACAAAGCACGATCGTTCCACCGTTAGCCGAATTGAAATTCTCTCCCGCCACTTCCTTGGACGCTCCTACAAACCAGATCCGCTGATTGGATCGTCTGACACAGCCGAAGTGTTCATCGCTGCTCTCGACGGCTTCGATTGTGTCACCTACATCGAAACGGTTGTGGCGCTCGCGCGCGCTTCCAAGGTTGATGACTTCATCGACGGGCTGCGAAAGATTCGCTACGAACACGGCCGCATTCAATGGGACCGGCGGAATCACTACATGTCGCTGTGGGTCCGCAACAATCTACGCAACGGGATACTGAGGCCGCTTTCAATGCCTGCTGTCCCGCTACTCAGCAGAGATCGCATTCTGAATGTCATACCCGGACTCGATCCACAGCGGACTCGCATCAAATGTGTACCGAAGGCGGCAGTGCCACGGCTCGAACGATATTTGCAAACCGGTGATCTGATTTTTTTTGCCTCGACGCGCAGGAATCTCGATGTATTTCATGCTGGAATCATCGTCCGCGATGGCAAAAAAGTACTCATGCGTCACGCGTCGCGCAGCCAGGGCTCGGTCGTGGAACAGGAGTTGAGCGAATTTCTCAAAGCAAACCGAATGGCCGGCGTCATCGTGGTGCGGCCGCAGCCGGTGTCGCGACGCATCGCAGTTAGCAGCTAAGATGACGCGGCGGGGGTGGGTGTGAACGTAATCTATCCAAAGGATTACTCGTCCGCGAGTATTCCGCGACTGCTCGACGTCTCCCGGGCGCGTCGCGCTTTTCTTGTGGCCGCGATGCTGCTCGGCTTGTTCGTCCCGACGGTGGCACACGCTGGCACCTCGTTTTCCGCGACGGTCGTCGGCGCCGGACATCCAATCGGAGGCTCGACGGTCACCGTTTACGCCGCTGGTCCGTTGGCTGCGACTGTTGTCGGTTCCGGCGAAACTAATTCGTCAGGCGTCGTGTCAATTACGCTGTCGAATCCCGGCGGCATTGCTGTCTTGTACGCAATCGCAACGGGCGGCGATGCCGGCCACGGTGCAAACTCGGCCATCGCCCTGATGAGCGTATTCGGTACCGGGTCAAATTATTCGTCGCCTGTCGTCATCGACGAACTCACGACCATCGCCTCGGTATGGTCGATGAGAGCTTTCATTCATCCCGACCGCAGCATCTTCGGACCGTCGCCGGGATTGCAGAATGCCGCGCTGACTGTGACCAACCTGGCGGACCTGGCGCACGGCCAGTCCTCCTCGCTGCTATCCTCGAGCTCTCCGGATAAGCTGAACACACTGGCCGACCTACTTGCCGCATGCGTTGGTTCGAGCGGAGCTTCATCATCGGATTGTGCCGGGTTGTTTTCGAATGCGACCCCGCCCGCACAGACCCCTCCACCGGACACAATTGCCGCTGCTATCGATATCGCGAACAATCCCGCGCTGAATCTGGCGCAACTATTTGCGATCTCCAGTCACAGCAGTCTCTACTCTCCCGCCTATACGCAACCGCCGTACAACTGGTTGGTGGCGCTCAATTTACCCGCAGGGGTTCTCATACCGACCGTCGTTGCGATCGATTCTTCCGGTGCGATCTGGGTTGGCGGCAGGGAGCCCGGCGTAGCGAAGCTGCTTCCCCCCGGCGTCCCTGCCCCGGGTTCACCTTTTACCGGCGGCGGCCTGGCGGGGAACCTTACCGAGGCCATGGCAATCGACCCTGGCGGTCACGCGTGGATTCTCAATGACTATCCTGCCACGACGATCTCGGAGCTGGATTCGGATGGAAGCGCAATTTCTCCTGCTTCGGGGTATCCGCTGGTTACGAATCAGTATCTACCTCAACCTGGCTTCATCGCCGCCGATCAATCCGGAAATGTCTGGATAACAAATATTCAGCAGTACCCGTGGTACGGACGGCTCTTTGAGGTTGGTCAAAGTGGTCAAGTGATTTCTCAATTCGACGGTCCTCCCGCTGCATTTGAACCCACTTCGCTGGCGATAGACGCAGCCGGCAAAGCTTGGGTAGTGGACCATTCCACGCGACAGCCTAGGCTGCGTCAATTCAACAGCATGGGTCCCGTCTCGCCTAAAGATGGTTACAAGCTCGCAGGGGGACATCCGAATCGCTTGGCTTTGGATAAGTCAGGTAACATCTGGACTTCTAACGTCGGAATTCGGGTCGGACCAAAAAAACCTCCCTATCACTACATTGATTGGATTGCGAAGCTGAACCCTAAAGCAAAAGCATTGTCTCCGCCACACGGCTATCGCGGAGGCGGAATCAGTGCCCCGATCTGGATTGCGATCGATGGCGCAGGAAATGTGTGGGTTTATGACCTCGCAGGGGTTCCGACCTGCGGCGGCGCCACCAACTTTGACCTTAGCGAACTCGATCTGAATGGCAATCCGATTTCTCCGCAACTCGGATACCCAATTGCTCCTCCTACCTGTGGGGGAAGCGAGCCTTGGACTGAGAGTCCTCCAGACGGTTTATCTATAGATCCGTCGGGCAACATTTGGCTGGCAAACGTCGGTAACGATGCACTGCTGGAGATCGTGGGAGCGGCCGCCCCGGTGAAGACGCCGTTAATCGGTCCAGCGCAGAATCCCTGAAGGGTTTCCAGCGCAGGTTCGGCTGCGGATTTCACTCGGTTTATGCGGGATGAACTTTTCAACCTGATATCGGCATACTTGGCGTGCTACGTTCACGGTATGTATCACTGTAAGGATGCCCGACATTTGCGCGGCCTCCTCGCATTCGGAAAACTCCCACTTAATGCTGAAACAGTTTTTGACGGAACGAAACTACCCTTGGTAGTCGGTCCATCTCAAAACCACCACAGATGGTATATAGTTAGCTTTTCGTGAACATCGTCTATCCAAAGGACTACTCGTCCGCGAGCATTCAGCGTGTCCTCGACGCTGCCGATTCCGATGTGCTGTTTCTCGGCGATCCGCGCGTGAACATCGAGCCCGGACTGCGCATGTTCGATCGAATGGCGCAGGTCATTCGCGAAACCGGCGCCGGCTGGGTTTATGCCGACGCCGTCGGCCATCCTCGGATCGACTATCAACGCGGGAGCATCCGCGACGGCTTCGACTTCGGCCCTGTTGTCGGCGTCTCAGTTCAGGCCGCGCGTGAGTCGGGAATCGACAGCACCTGGAAATGGGGCGCCTTATACGACCTACGGCTAAGGATTTCGGAAAAACACGACATCGTGCGGATTCCCGAACCGTTGTACGGCGCGTCGATGACTGATGCGCGGCCGACGGGTGAAAAGCAATTCGACTATGTGGATCCGCGCAATCGCGATTACCAAATCGAAATGGAGCGCATCGCGACGGCGCATCTCAAACGAATCGGCGCATTCCTGGCGCCGCAGTTTGCGCAGGTTCCAATCGCTGAAAAAATTCCCGTAAGAGCAAGCGTTGTCATCCCGGTTCGCAATCGCGAGCGGACAATTCTCGACGCCGTTCAAAGCGCCCTCGTCCAGCGCGCCGATTTCGAATTCAATGTGATCGTCGTCGATAACCATTCGACCGATCGAACGACAGAAATCCTGCGCGGTATTAGCGATTCGCGGGTTAAACACATCGTTCCCGAACGCCGCGACCTTGGAATCGGTGGATGCTGGAACGAGGCGATTTACTCAAAGGACTGCGGACAGTACGTAATCCAACTTGATTCCGACGACCTATACCTCAATGACGGCGTCCTACGCCGGATTGTCGCGGAACTGGAAGCTGGTCCTTATGCGATGGTTATAGGGTCCTATACGATGGTCGATTTCTCCTTGAAGGAGATTCCGCCCGGTCTTATCGACCATCGCGAGTGGAGTCGCGAGAACGGAAGAAACAATGCACTCCGCATCAATGGCCTCGGCGCGCCGCGCGCATTCGATACGTCCGTTCTGCGACGCATAGGATTTCCGAACGTCAGTTATGGCGAGGACTATGCCGTAGCATTGCGCATCAGCCGTGATTACGAGATCGGCCGTATCTATGAATCCGTCTATCTTTGCCGCCGATGGGAAGGCAACAGCGACAGCGCGCTACCTCTCGAGGTCGCGAATCGATACGACCTATACAAGGACTGGCTACGGACTATCGAGATCCAGGCTCGAATGCGGCGATGACTCACGAAGTTGAAGAACTATTCAAGCGGCAGTTGCGGGCTTGGCCACAGCTAGCGAAAGGGGTTGAAGGCCTCGCTCAGGCGAAGACACGGTCGGTGCGGATAGATTGGTTCGACATCTTCATCCGTCACATTCCACATCGCATGGCTAGCACAACAGCATCGGTCGACCGCGAGTCGGTTGCGAAACGCCCCTGCTTCCTCTGTGCGGAGAATCTACCTGCGGAGGAAGAGGGTCTGCGGTTCAATGACGACTTCACGATCTACTGCAATCCGTTTCCAATCGTGGACCGTCACCTGACGATCGCTCATAGAGAACATGGCTTGCAGCGCATCGCGAACCAGTTTGGAAATATGCTCGACCTTGCTGCGTCCCTGGAAGGATATTTCATCGTCTATAACGGCCCGGAATGCGGCGCGTCCGCACCGGACCACATGCATTTTCAGGCAGGCTCGCGAGTGTTGTTTCCGATCGCGAAGGACACCGCCGGACTGACTGGCGTCACTGTGCCGAACTATCGAAGAAATGTATTCTTATTTCGCGGGCGCGACCGATCTGCTTTGATCGATCTAATGGATCGAGCGATTGACCTGCTCGCGAAAGCGACGAACAAACTAACGGAGCCGATGGTCAACATCGCGGTCTTTCATGAGAGAGGCGAGTGGGTCACCTATCTGTTCCCGCGAGGAAAACATCGGCCAGAGGTCTTTTACACCGGCGAACTGACTGTCAGTCCCGCATCGATTGATTTGTGCGGAATATTTGTTGTGCCGCTGGCGCAGGATTTCGAAAGAATCACCGGTGACGCGATCGCCGCAATTTTTCGAGAGGTCACCTTGCCTGACTATCTGTTTCAGGAAGTCGCCCGCAAGCTGGAGAGTGAGCGGTGAACGTATCGGTAGGACTGACTGAAGGACAAGCCGCGGTCGAAGTCGAATTGACAGGCACGTTTACGGATACTTCCGGCAAGTCCTACACTCCCGGGCGCCACAGACTTACTTCTGAAGTTACACTTACTCCGTCGGACCTGGCATCATGCTCATTTGCGCTGGACGACGTCACGATCGGAATCGGTTTTCATTGGGAACGCAAGGAGCGCCAGGCATTCCGCGGGGCTTTTCGGCTCATCGAACGACCAGCCGGGCTGACAGTCATCAATGATGTTCCGCTCGAAGAGTACGTCACCAGCGTGATTTCATCCGAGATGAGCGCGTCGTGTCCGCTCGAACTGCTGAAGGCTCACGCCGTGATTTCGCGCAGCTGGCTATGGTTTCCGAAAGCAAACCCATCTACCTCGGCGAAGGCACAGGGTCAGCGACTCGACCCTCACGAAATCCTTCGATGGTACGGGCGCGAAGCGCATCCGGATTTCGACGTGTGCGCCGACGACCACTGTCAGCGGTATCAGGGCATCACGAAAGCGTTCTCTCCAGCGGCAGCCGAAGCGGTTCGCGCGACGGCCGGCGAGTTTCTCCGTTACAAGGGCAATATCTGCGACGCAAGGTTTTCCAAATGCTGCGGCGGAATTACAGAGCGCTACGCGACCGCCTGGGATGATCAAGAAATTCCCTATCTTGAATCGATCTACGACGGTGCCGAGCAGTCCTGTTCTGACAGTCCCGAGTCATGGATAGGTTCAAGCCCACCGGCTTACTGTAATACGGAAGATTCGGAACTCCTTTCACGCGTTCTCCCGGGATTCGATCAGGAGACGCGCGATTTCTATCGCTGGCAGGTCGCGTACACGCCAGAAGAACTCGCCGATCTTATCAATACCCGGCTAGGCGTGGATCTTGGTCCTATTCGCGACATGGAGGCGCTCTCTCGCGGACCTTCAGGCCGAATATATCGGCTGAAGATCACAGGAGAGCGCGATTACATCATCGGCAAAGAACTGGAAATTCGCCGCGCTCTATCGCGCACACATCTCTATAGCTCTGCGTTCGTCGTGGACAAGGAGTCCGACCGCTTTGTCCTGAAGGGAGCCGGCTGGGGACACGGCGTAGGCCTGTGCCAGATCGGCGCGGCAGTCATGGCAAACGACGGCAAGACTTACGCAGAAATCCTCCAGCACTACTATCGCGGGACCACCGTCAGCGTCTGATGTCCGCATTGCGCGACCTTGCGCACGCGGATTTTCGTTACCGCAATTGATCTGAATTCCAGAGACACATGATAAAGGCAGGCGCATGGTTTCCGTTCATTGCATTGCTGTTCATCTTGAGTGGCTGCGGGACAATTCCGGACGTGCACGCACTGCTCCATGATAGGTCCTTGTATCATTCGCGTTCGGAAATTGTCGGACCCGACGGTGAACTAACCGACGAACAGTCACAGCGCATCATCTCGCGTCTGGAACAACATCAACAGACTCCTAGCGACATTCTCGACCGGCATCTTGCCTTCGAGCAGGCGCTGAGCAATGTTCCTCTGGTCCTGGGCAACAAAGTAAGTCTGCTGGAAAACGGTGCCGCAACATATCAAGCGATGCTGGCGGCGATTCGCACTGCCAAGGACAGCATCAACATGCAGACCTACACGTTTACTGATGGTCCCGTAGGACAGATGTTTGCCGACGCCCTGATCGAGCGGCAGCGCCATGGAGTGCAGGTGAATCTCGAGTATGACAGCCTTGGTTCATTCGGCACGCCTAAGACTTTTTTCGAACGACTCCAGCAGAACGGCGTCGCAGTGCTGGAATACAGACCTGTAAATCCGTTCGCGGCGAAACTTCCCTGGTCGTTTAGCCATCGCAACCATCGAAAGATGCTCGTGGTCGATGGTCGCGTTGCGTTTACCGGCGGCATTAACATTTCCGAGGTCTACGCGAGCGGCCCCAGCGGCAGCAAGGAGAAAGGACCGAGCGAATATTGGCGCGATACTGACATCGAGGTTGAAGGTCCCGCGGTCGCGGAATTCCAGCGGTCCTTCATCGACGAATGGAAATATCAACAAGGTCAGGCACTAAGCCAGCGCGATTACTTTCCGACGCTTGACCAGAAGGGAAACCAGATCGTGCGAGTGATATTCAGCGTGCCCGAGCGTTTCAGCCTGATTTATGTCACGTGGGTCTCGGCGGTAGCCAGTTCACAGACCAACATATACATTACCGACGCCTATTTCGCACCGGACCGTCAGGTGCTGCACGCGCTGGAGCACGCCGCGCGACGCGGTGTGGATGTGCGGCTGCTGCTGCCAAGCCAAACCGATGAACCCTTGATTCTCGCGGCGCAGCATTCCCATTACTCGGATCTGCTCGAGGCTGGCGTCAAGATCTACGAGTGGCAGGGCCAGATGCTGCACGCCAAGACCACGACCATCGATGGAGTGTGGTCAACTGTAGGTACCTCAAATCTCGATTGGTGGAGTATCGCGCGAGACAACGAGCTCAACGCTATCATCCTGAGTCATTCCTTTGGCGACGATATGAACCTGATGTTTCGAAATGATATCGAGAGCTCTGTGCAAATCGATCCGGAACAATGGAAGAATCGCGGATTCCTCGAGCGGGTCCATGAGACAGCAGCCAGGACTATCGAACCCCTGCTATGATTGGCAGCCGAAACGCTTTTCAGATCGGCTCTGGCAGTTCAGGTCCTGCTACTTTCTGTCACTTTTTCTTCAAGGTTCCCATCGGACCCTGAAGAGTCCCGTCGCTATTTATTGTGAGAACCGACACTGCGTTCAGCATCCCGTCGGAAGGATAATGGATTGTGATTTTGTCGCCGGCCACGTCGTAGGGAGTTCCGTCGGGATCGGCCATCCCACCCATATTGAGAAAGGCTTTGCCGTCTTTGAACTCCAGCGTGATGCGACCTGTCGTATCCACATAGGTGCCGCTCGGGCCGCTTGAATGGCAACCCGTCACGAAAAGCGTTGCGGCTAGAGCAGCTACCGCAAGAAACGTCACAAATAGCCGAGGCTTAACCATTTTTCCCTCCTGGGGTCGGAGCTGAATTGCTGGAAAATTGCCTTCGGTTTAGTACGACTGACGTGTGAGATGCAACCTCTACGAGCATCTTCGCGCTCGAAGACGAGGAAAAGTCAGCGAATTCGCTTCAGCTTAACCAATCAAGGCGAGCGAGTACCTCGACGGCATCGATTTGCGGTAGCCGCGCAGATGTGTGGTGGTGGCAGTCCGGGGTGCTGGGGACCGGCCAGCGACCGACCCCCGTTATTTCTTGGTCATGCCATCGCGACGGCACCGTGATCGTCGCAATGCCCCTGATGCGCGTGATGCAGGTGGCCTTTGACGAGATAGTCGGTATGGCTGCCGTGCGGAATCGCCTCGTGTCCGCAACCTGGCCCATGAGCGTGCTTGTTGTCGTGCGCTCCACACCCATGCGACGGCGTACAAGCGGATGGATTCGAACCGCCCTCTGTCAGTGCATGTTCGTCAACGTGACCCTGATGAGCACTGTGAAGATGTCCTTCGTGCAGATAGTCGACGTGACCTTCATGTTTGACCGCAGCATGGCCGCAGCCTGGACCGTGAGCATGAGTGTGCTGGTCATGTGTTTTGTGGTCGCTCATGTTACTTGCCTCCTTCCGATTGTGAGCTTTTCGATCGATGAGTATGACGCCGATCGATTACAAGTTTCGTTGTCGGCCGCATGAGAGAGAGAATTGAGCACCAGCCATTTCAACATCTGATGAAATCTTCACCGAAGAAACGAATTCAATCAACAGTTATGTTGATAGGTCCTCGATCAGCGAGCGGGCGTCGCGTATCGCCTCGGCTTCTGTCGCCGCCGCGCCCACAGTGCCGCTGTTGCTATGCGGACCGGTTACAAGCCAGAACCAGCACTGATAGTGGTCCTCCCATACCTTGAAACCGAATTCCAGGTAACTACGAATGTGTATCGTTATCTTCACAACCTTAATGACTACGCTCGGCACTTAGTAGCGGTCGTTAGTAACCACTCATATTTTGTGAGCAGTCTTAAGCATTTCTGCCGCACGCTCGCCGATGATGACGCAGGGCGCCATTGTGTTACCTGTAGTGACGCGCGGCATGACAGACCCATCCGCAATGCGAAGGTTGTCGATTCCATAGACCTTGAGGTGGCTGTCTACGACCGACATTGCATCCCGACCCATCTTGGCCGTGCACGTTTGATGGTAGATGGTACTGGCTGCATCGCGGATGAAGTCTTCAAGTGCGGCCCCCTTCAAGTTCCCGGGCATCACCTCGCGCTTTACGAAAGGGCGAAGCGGAGCTGAATTACCGATTTCGCGGCAAAGCTCCACGCCTGCCTTGACGGCTTTCATGTCGTCAGGATGCGATAGGGTATTGTTCTCGCAGCGGATAGGATCGAGTGGCTTGGGTCCCGTCAGGCGGATCTGACCAACGCTCTTTGGCACATTTGGATTCTCGGCCAGCCTGCGCGCGACCACCGATCCGGAAGAGCCGGATCCACAAACAATGAAATCGTAGTGTGGCTTCAGTTCAGCGGTGAGCTTCTGTTGATTCGCACGTACCCGCTCAATGAAATCTGTCGCCGCTTCGGGGCTGTGCTCAAAATCGCTATGATTTGTTTCCATAAAGTATTCCGTAAAACCGTCGCCGCATGTCGATGGCGTCCGTTCGTTCCGAACTGTCTTGCTGCTGTTACAGAATGAAACTGATCTTGCCGTGCGGGCGCAGCGCCTCGTTGTCGAGGATTGCTCTGCGCTCGCGGATCTTCAGTTCCTTGGCGAAATAGGCGAGCCGATAGTCATAGCGGCCGACATAAGTATCCACCGACTCATAACGCATCCGGTAAACGGCAAAGTTAGCGGTCGCCTGGATACCGTTGCCGTCGACGCCGGGAACGCGCACGTTGATTATCATCCTGCGCGTGCGCGAATGTGGACTCTCTGCCCACGCTGACTTGCCGAGGAGCTGCTTCACGCGCGATCTGATGCGCAAGGCATCGTCGGCGATAATGTACAACGTGTTGCGCTCGTCGCCTTCGGGCGCGTCGGTGGATGGAACCTGGTAGATTGCATCATCGGTCAGCATCTCCAGCCACTCCTCCAGCCTCCATTCGTCCAGGAGCGCGGCTTCGCGGTACAGCAGATCCTCGACCT
The DNA here is from genome assembly GCA_963733715.1 of uncultured delta proteobacterium. Lineage (GTDB taxonomy): Bacteria > Desulfobacterota > Binatia > Binatales > Binataceae > Binatus. The sequence continues at coordinate 72,895 of CAVTEN010000018.1, read as the reverse complement.
CTTGCCGGCTCGGTAAGGCTATCGCGCTCATGCTGCTTTCCTCGCGCGGATTGGCTCCGGCTCCGTCATGAGCTGAATCCATCGCCGCCAGAAAGTGCGCAACTGATGATCGTCAGTGACCAAGGGCTGATCGGAGTTCATGCCCCGCGAAAGATCCGACCATTCGACCTCGCGATTGACGAAGCCGCGCTGACACGATTCGAGCATCTCGACGTCATCTGGTGTGGCAAATCCGCCCGGTCCGAGGAAGGTCAGAAAGTTGTCGAGCCGCAGCGCAGAATCCTCGGCGCTTTCGTCAATCGGAGCGAGGGCCCACGCATCGATTTCCATGTAATCAGGCGAAACCGGATAGAAGGTGCGAATCGTGATCGCCATGATGTCGTTGATGACCAGGTTCGGAAAAATCACCAGGTTGCGGTTGGTCTCGCAGATCTGCCAGGCGCGCTCCTGGCCGAAGCGTTCGTCGAAGCGCCGCCGCAACTCCTCGAAGTGCGGCTTGCGATGCTCGCCGAAGGGCGGCGCCCACTGCGCGATCGGCCTGCCGTGCGCAACCTCATATTCTATAACCGCGTGGCCGTTACCGAGGTCGACCGCCCGCTGATGCTTGCCCAAGCCCTTTACCTCCACACCAGCGTCCCTGAGGAAGCCAAAATATCGCTGATGGAGGGGCATCGCGTGGTATGCGTCGAAACTGTTCTCGACCAGCAGCTTCCAGTTGGCACGCGCACTGTAAGATTGCTGGCCCGCGACGACTTTCATCCCGAGCTCCGACTGATCGGCCACCAGGTCGAGATATTCGCGCGCGCCGGCCAGGTAGTCGTAGAGACTGTCAGCCGCGGGATCGGAGCATGCGAAGACGAAGCCGCGATAGCTGTCGACCTGCGCGGGCGAGGCCAGTCTCAGATCGTCGCGAGAGAACGCTTCGCTATACGATTCTTCACCCGGTACCCCGACGAGCTGCCCGCGCGAATTAAATGTCCACGCGTGATATGGGCATTGAAACGTCCTCGCGTTGCCCGATTTTTGCCGGCATACCTGCGCGCCACGATGGGTACAGGTGTTGAGCAGCACGCGAATGACATTGTCGTCGCCGCGCACCAGCACCATTGGCCGGCCCGCAACTGACCGCGATATATAGTCACCCGCGTGCGGAACTTCCGATTCGTGCCCAACGTATAATCCAGCACTTGCCGAAAACGCGAGCACGCTCTTCCTCGAGGCATTCAGGATCGGTGAACGCGCGCCGATTCACGCGGAACAATCCCGCTGCCTGGTCATCCTTTACGTAAGTGGTGTCCGTCTTCTCCATTAAGAATCTCCTCATCAATCTCGCGGCTTGAGGGCGTGAAAATCCCCTTCACAAAATTTTGGAGGGTCGAGTTATCGCGATGCGACTGCGCGCCGCGACGACGGTCCGTCTGCGAGTGGAGGGCGTGAAAACTCGCTTCACAGGATTTCGCGGAATCCGCTGTGGAAATGTGTGGGCTCACGTTGGCGAGGATGGTACGATCCACCGATAACAATCGGTTTCCGCGGAAAATCAGCGGAACCGCCTACAGAAATTCAAGATGGCATTTGAGATGCGTAGCCCGCAGTATGGCTCGGCTGTTGCCGCCGATGCAGGGTCGAGCTTCAGTACTATGCAGAAGGGAATTTTCCGCAAAGAGGGCGAGTTCTGGACAGTCGGCTACGGCGGGAACACCTTTCGCTTAAAGGACACCAAGGGACTCGGCTACATCGTCCACCTGCTGCGTCACCCGACCGTCGAGTTTCACGTGCTCGATCTGTTCGGCGGGATTGCAAGCCAGCGCGAGGACGACGACAGCAGTCGTTCGGTTCAAGGATTAGCTCGAGGGACTGACGATCTCGACAAGGCAGGCATTCAGATCACTGGCCTGGGCGACGCGGGCGAGATGCTCGACGATCAGGCCAAGGTCGCCTACCGACGCCGGCTTTCCGAATTACGTGAACAATACGATGAAGCCAAGGAACTTGGGAACGTCGAGCGCGCCGAGCACGTCGAACAGGAGATCGACGCACTGACGAAGGAACTATCGCGCGCCGTCGGGCTCGGCGGACGCAATCGGCGGGCAGCATCTGCGTCGGAACGAGCCCGGCAGACGATCACCAAGACAATCAAGTCGGTCGTCGAGCGAATCGCGCAGAGCGATGCTCAGCTTGCAGAAATTCTCTCGCGATGCATCAAGACGGGTACCTTCTGCTCGTATCAGCCTGACCCGGATTTCCCGATTGTGTGGGAATTCGCTGCAACGCTTGACGAGCTGCGGAACCAGTCAATCCCGCATTCAATCCCAAACGGTGATCCTGCTCCGCCGCGGGCCCGTCGTCCTGATACCTCGTCGGCGGTGCTGGGAGTTTCTCCGTTCTCGCTGGCGCAACGAACCGCCTTCTCGGGACGGGAAGCCGAACGGGCTGAGATTCGCACGGTGATCGATCGCGCCCTCAGTGGCCGCGGATCGGTCATCATGATCGGAGGCGGACCGGGCATGGGCAAGAGCCGCCTGGCGATGGAGATGGCGGAATATGCGTCGAAGGTCGGCTTTAGATGCCTGGTCGGGCACTGCTACGAAAGAGATGAACCATTTCCCTATCTCCCCTTCGTCGAGATCCTTGAAAGCGGTCTGGCGCAGGCTGCGACTCTGGATGATTTCCGCCGGCGGATGGGCGACAACGCGGCCGAACTGGTCCAGTTGGCGCCAAGCCTTCGAAGAGCTTTTCCCGATATCCCACAACCGCTGAAGCTGCCGCCGGCGCAACAGCGCCGCTATCTTTTCCAGGGCGTTTCAGAGGGGCTGGCACACGCGGCTCGGACGCGTTCCTACCTGCATATACTCGAGGACCTTCATTGGGCCGACGAATCGACCTTGGGTCTTCTGATGCATCTGGCCAATCGCATCACTCAGCTCCCCGTCATAATCATCGGGACCTATCGCGACGGATACGCGGAGAACAATCCCGCGTTGACCAGAACTCTGGAAGAGCTGATTCGGCGCGGTATCCGTCCGGTGAAGCTGAATGGCCTGTCGAAGGACGCCGTCGCGCAGATGTTGAATGCGCTAAGCCAGCGCCGAGTTCCGGAAAGTCTGGCGAGCCTCATCTTTGATGAGAGCCAGGGAAATCCATTCTTCGTCGAAGAGCTGTACCGGCATCTGCTCGAAGATGGGAAACTCTACGATGCTGCCGGCCAATTCCGCACCGACATCAAAATCGACGAGAGCGACGTTCCGGAAAACGTACGGTTGATCATTGGCCGCCGGCTGCAGCGGCTCGACGAGAATGAAAAGCGCGTGCTGGAAGCCGCCGCGGTGATCGGGCGCAGTTTCAGCTTTCAACTGCTCGCCGGGGTAAGCCAGGTAGACGTCGACGAACTCTTCACGGTCATCGAAAAAGCCCAGCAGATGGGAATCATCGTCCCAAGCTCTGAGGGGCCGGAGCGGCCGTTCACCTTCGGTCACGAACTTGTGCGTCAGACTCTGCTTGCCGGTATTTCGGCCCCGCGCCAACAGCGGCTCCATGCCGGCGTCGCGGACGCGATGGAGCAGCTCCAGGCCGGTGGCCTCAGCGTGCGTGCCGAAGACATCGCCGACCATCTCGTCAAAGCGGGATCGTTCGCCGACGACCGCAGGCTGGTCCATTACCTGAGCCTTGCGGGCAGGGCGTCACTTAAGGCCGCCGCGTTTGAGGAAGCCGCGCGCAGTTTCCGGTCCGCCTTGTCGCATCTAACAAAAGATGAGGTGAAAGAAAGGGCCGACTTGCTGTGCGGCGTCGCTTTTGCCGAGCGAGGTCTCGAACGATATGACGTCGCGTTCGCAAATCTCGAGGAAGCGTTCGAAATCTACATTGGTCTCGGTCACTGGAAGATGATCTCGAGGACCTGCACCGAGTTGACCTCGATCCTTGTCTGGGCGGGTCGCTTCCAGAAAGCGATGGACACAGCTCGCCGCGGTCTCACCTATCTTGAAGGGGATGCGATCGCCGACCGTGCGGGTCTTCTTGCTAGCCTCGCACAGACCTACGCATCCGCTGGCGAATATGACCCGGCCCATGCGGCGATGGAAGAAGCGATGAACATTGCGTCCCGCCTCTCCGATCGCAGGCTTATGGCCGGAGTGCATGGTGCCCGGTCGATAATAAATTACCAGTTCCTTCGGCTCAGAGAGGTCGTCGCCGATGCTGAGCAGTCGGCTGGATCCGATACCCGTCCGTGGGACCGTGCCGTTCAGATGCTGGTTCTGTATCAGTCCTTTCTACATCTTGGACGCATGGGAGACGCGGCGAGAATCAGAGATGAACTGGAACCCTTTGTAACCAGGATCGGCCAATCCTTCTCGCTCGCGCGCTGCTTGCTCACGAGAGGCTGGGTGGAATTCGGTCAAGCGTCCGATCTCGCCAAACTCGAGACCGTCATGCATCAGGTGTTCAAGTCTGACGCCAAGGTGCCGTATGGTTTCTGGGACGTCTTCTCCGGGGCACAGCTAAGTCTGGTCGATTTCCTGCGCGGAGATTGGGCGAGCGCTCTGCTCCATGCCGAAACCTCTAGTCGGCATGAAGTGGGGAACTCCGCCCGGGGATTGGGCGTCGCAACTCTTTTTCGCCAGATGGCCTATACCGGCAACCGCGTGGATGCGCTCGCAATCCTGCATGAAAGGCGCGAGTGGCTGCCGGCTAGCGGCCAACCGAACCCGATGGGTGCGTGGCCGATGCTCGCGCTTGTGATTGAGGGGCTCGTCATCCTCGGTGAGAAATCGGAAGCTGGGGAACTTTATCCGCTTGCGCGGGAGTTGATCGATACTGGGGCGGTCGTGCTGTGGCCAATCTTCCGCTTCACACACACGATTGCCGGTATGGCCGCGGCAGCTGCGCGTCAGTGGGAATCCGCCGAGGATCATTTTAACACCGCGATGCAGCAGGCCGAGTCGATTCCTCACCGTCTCGAACAGGCGGAGATACGTCGTTTCCACGCGATGATGCTTATGGATCGCGCCGCCAAGGGGGATCGCGCAAAAGCGCGACAGCTGCTCGGCGAAGCGCTCGAGTCCTACACGAGTATCGGAATGCCTCGGCACATCGAGATCACACAGACCCTCCTGGCCGTATAGGAGCGATCTCGCGCCCATTTTTTCTAGTGTCGCTCCGCAACACAACGGAGTCAGTTATGGAAAAAATTGAATCGCGTCCTCCCCTGCCGCCTTTCACTCTCGAGACTGCCATCCAGAAGGTTCGAGCGGCGGAAGATGGATGGAACTCCCGCAACCCTGAAAAGGTTGCCCTGGCCTATAGCGCACAGAGCCGATGGCGCAATCGATCCGAATTCATAGTAGGACGCGATCAGATAGTTGCCTTCTTCCAACGAAAATGGGCGCGCGAGCTCGACTATCGTTTGATCAAGGAGCTCTGGGCGTTTCACGACAATCGGATCGCCGTTCGTTTCGCCTATGAATGGCATGACGACTCGGGAAACTGGTTCTGCTCCTACGGCAACGAAAACTGGGAGTTCGATGAACATGGCTTGATGACGACTCGCCTTGCCTCAATCAACGATCTGCCGATTCAGGAAAAAGATCGAAAGTATCACTGGCCACTCGGCCCGCGTCCGCTCGACCATCCCGCTTTGAGCAGCTTCGGATTCTAACCAGACCGAAGTTCTTCATCTCTGCCCGACACTTTCAGTTCTGACCTTCAGGGATTCTGCGCCCTCAGCCAGCGCCCTATAAGCCTACGCGACGAGATCGAACCCGAAAGCCAAAACGGGTCAGCAACTGGCGTCAGCCAGAGGTTCCTCGACCCAATTGGGGCGCACTCTTCTGTGAAGACATTTTTCACGCCATGGGAACGCACATTCGGACCTTCAAACAGGAGCAAGAGAAAATCGAAACAGGAGCAAGAGAAAACCAATGAAAAAAATTGGGAGGAAACCAATGAACCGTATAACACGCATATCGATGTTTGCTTATGTTGTCACGCTCGCCATGGCGGCAAGCGTACTGGCGCAGACGCCCGCGACGCCGGACGCCAAGAAGAAAAAAACACCTGCTTACACGCAGACCAACCTCGTCGTCTCAGGCAAGCCTCTAAAGGGGAAAAAACGCGACAAGAACCTGCTAAATCCCTGGGGCCTGGTGCAGGCAAATTCGCCCTTCTGGGTTTCTGACAACAACGCCGGAGTATCGACGCTCTACGACGGCAATGGGAAGATCGTGGACGTCGCGAAGAAACAGCAGTTCGTCGTGACGATCCCGCCGCCGACCAACAGCACGGCCATTGCGGCGCCGTCGGGATTAGTGGCCAACACTACGCCGGCGGATTTCACCGGCGACATTTTCATCTTCTCCACCGAGGATGGAACCATCGCGGGATGGCAGCCGGCGGACAACCTCGAAGCCGTGCGCCACGTCGATAACTCTGCGATACCTACGGCAGCACTCGGCGCGGTCTACAAAGGCCTCGCAATCGCTACGCTGAATGGACACCAGTTCCTATATGCGACGAATTTCCGTTCTGGCAATGTCGATGTCTTCGATGCCGCCTACAACCCGGTCTCGTCACTAACTGGGACCTTCACTGACCCCCATCCAATGCCGGGCTTCGCGCCATTTGGAATCAGGCTCTTTGGCACCAGCAATCTCTGGGTGTCGTACGCGATGCAGGACGCGCCCAAGCACGACCCCATTCATCAGGTAGGCGCCGGTTACATCAATATCTTCACGACTGACGGCGTGTTCGAGCGGCGTTTCGCGACCGGCGGCAACCTCAACGCGCCGTGGGGAATGGTGCTTACTCCGTCGACCTTCGGTCCTTTGGGCGGCAACTTCTGGATTGGCAATTTCGGCGACGGAAACATCAACACCTTCGATCAGATGGGTAATTCTACCGGTCAGCCCACCGACGATAAGGGCAAGCCGCTGAATGTCGATGGACTGTGGGCGCTCGTCTTCGGCGACGGTACCAACAACGCGGCGACCACCTCGTTGTATTTCACCGCAGGTCCGAACATGGAGAGCGAGGGAATCTTTGGCAAGTTTGACGTGAAGGGATCAAAGTCATCAATGGCGAGTCCTAGTCCTACTCCCGGAATGATGTAGCAGCAGATCTACGCGCGGCGGACGGCTCGCGGCATAGCTTCTACCTCGAAGTACTTCTTCCCCGTCCGCCGCGCGCCTGGCCCAACCAAAGAGACGGTTGGGCCAGTCTGGACCGCCACTTCTGTGAAGCCTTTTTTCACGCCATTCGAACGTACGAAAGGAGAGCGCATGCTGAACATTGATGATGAAACCAGTCCGGTTGCTATGAAGACCGTCGCCGACAGAAATGAACGCTCGACCACAACTCTTGATGCTGTGCGCGAACTCGCTCCAAAAATCCGCGCGGCGGCTGACGAGATCGAGCGCGGACGGCGACTGCCGCTTCATCTGGTGCGCGAGATGCAACGGGCGGGCGTCTTTCGCATGGCGATGCCGCGCGCGTGGGGCGGACCTGAACTGGACTTCATTTCGCAGATGCAGGTGATTGAAGAGCTGTCGATCGCCGATGCGTCAGTTGGTTGGTGCGTAGTGATCGGTGCCGACGGCGGTTACATGACTGCTTTCATCGATCAGACGGTGGCTCGCGAAATGTATCCTGACATCGACTCAGTCACAGCAGTCACATTTGCCCCGCCCGGAAAGGCCGTAAAAACAAAAGACGGCTTCATTGTGAATGGCCGATGGCCGTTCGCGAGCGGATGCCAACACGCAACCTGGATGATTGGCCATTTCGTCATCTTTGATGGAGATTCGCCGCGGCTGCAGCCCGATGGCCTACCCGAAACCCGCTTCGGTTTTCTACCTGCGAGGGAATGCGAGATCCTTGATACCTGGACCACTAACGGCTTAAGGGGAAGCGGCAGTCACGATTGGACGGTGAAGGATCGTTTCATCCCCGAGCAACGGACTTTCAATTTGGCGGCGCCCACCATCTATCGGGAGGGTCCCTTGTACAGGCTCCCCAATTTGCTGCTGTATAAAGGGGCTGCGCTCGTTTCAGGAATTGCTCGCGGTGCGATCGACGATTTCATCGCGTTAGCTAAGAGCAAGCCGATTACCTTCAAATCGCCGTCGGCCGGTAAGGCGATGTTGCGCGACGAGACCTATGCTCAGTGCACCGTAGCTCAGGCGGAAGCAATGGTTAGCTCCGCACGCGGATTTGTCTTCGAAGCGATCGGCGACATGTGGAATACGTTGCTGACCGGCGACTTCCCTTCGTTGAAGCAACGCGCCCGTGCAAGGCTCGCGATGGTTCATGCTAGCATGGCATGCACTCAAGCGGTTGAACTCTTATACAAGGCCAGTGGAGGCTCTTCGGTATACACCGGTAACCCATTTGATCGGCGCCTGCGCGATATCCAGACCGCCAATCAGCATACAGTGGTCTCCCTCAAGACCTGGGAAGTGACTGGCCGCGTGCTGCTAGGATTAGATCCTAACTACGGCTTGCTATTCTGATCCAAACGGAACCCAGGAAGAGACCTACTCTTATCGGCGGGCGGCGCTCTCGAGAAGGGTCTGAGTCATCTCGATGTGCCGGGGCATTCCGATCTGCGTGTAGCTCTCCAGCGCTTCACTGAGCAGCGTTTGCGCCTTTTCGCGATCCCCTGGTGCGGCGCGATCAATCAGCATCATCGCGTTGAAGCGGCGTATCTCCGTCTGTTCAAGACGATGAGGAAGAGCTTCGGCCTGCTGCATTGCGAGCTGAAAATGCTCTTCAGCGGCTTCCCACTGTCGAGCTGCTGCCGCGGCGACACCCACGATCGTATGCGTTAAGCGGAAGATCGGCCAAAGCACCACCAGTCCAGTGCCGAGCAACTCGCAAACCAGCGGGTAAAGCTCTCCAGCCTGCGAATGCTCGCCGAGCATGACGAGGCCTTCAATAACAAGCGCGAGCATCAACCACGAACCTGCGGTGTTCGATTGGCCGCTACGAGGGAGAAGGCCGCGCGTTTCATCAAGGATTGCCAGCGCGCCATCGCGATCGCCTGCGTAGGCCATCTGTCGAAAAATCGTTCCAACGCCAAACCCCTCCATAGAGCTCCTAGGCTCTCGGCGGCGCGAGGCTTGGACATGCGACAGAGCGCTAGTCCAGTTTCCACGAAAGAAATCGAGCAGACTTAGTTGTACCTCGAAGAAAACTTCCAGGTGGGCAAACGATGCCTCCCGTTCAGATTTCCGCACTGGCTGAAAGCCGGCTTCGAGCTTGGCCAGGTCCGGCGCTTTACCAAAATCTATCCAGGCTCGCGTGCTAAGGCAGAACGCGACCGAGAGAGATTGCCCTGTCTTCCTCGCCAGAGGTTCAAGCTCGTCCGCGACTCTCACCGCCTCTTCCAGGCGCCCAAGATACAGTAAATCCTGATGCAGAATTAGCAACTCCAGGACAAACTCCCAGGGAGGCAGGTCCGATCCACCTGATTGTTTGCTTAGGCGCTCGTCTATGACAGTTTCCCGCAAGCGAAAGAATTGGATATCTATTATCGACCGAACACCAAGCAATCTGGCCTCAAGCTTTGAATCGGAGAGCTGGGATGCAATGTTCAACGCTTCGCTAAGTGCCTCGTCGGCGGGCTCATAGACTCCGGCAGCTGCTAGCGCTTGCGCGAGGATAGCGAAAAGACGCGCCCGGTCAGCGCTAACCTCCGCCTCCAGGTAAGTAAGCCCGCGGCGTGCTGTTTCGGTTGCTTCCTGGAAGCGGCCAGCCCATATAGAGGCGGCTGCCAACTCTGTAAAGCTTCTCCCGGTCATCTCGCGATCATCGAGGTTCATGTAAATTTCGAGCGCTTCGCGCAGATGGGCGATCGTCGCGTCCCATAGATCAAGACCTCGCTCGGCCATCGCAAGCCTGGCCAGCAACTCGGCGCTTTGTCGCGCTTCAACGGCGCCTTTATGCGACAGGGCGGACTGGAAATTCCGCCGCGCTTCCTCAAATGCTGCAGCTTTAAGTGCGCTCTTGCCTGCTAGCGTCAGCCAACGGACCAGCTTTTGCTCGTCAGCAAACGATCCTGCCTTGATGAGATGATCAGCGATCTCCCCAGGGCGCTCGTTGACGGCACCCGGATAGACCAGCTCGATCGCCTGGGCGACTGCGGCGTGCAGATGCTGTCGACGCGGTGACGAAATGCCGGCAAGCAGAGACTGACGCACCAGCTCATGGGTAAATGTGAATGGCTTCTCCGGCCCCTCGGAGCTCGGGACGATTATTTCCATCTGCTGGGCTTTCTCGATGACGGCGAAGAGTTCGTCAACGTCGACTTGGCTGACCTCAGTCAGAAGCCGGAAGCTGAAGCTACGCCCGATCATCGCCGCCGCCGCCAGCACCCGCTTTTCATTCTCGTCGAACCGCTCCAGACGGCGGCCGATGATCAAGCGTACGTTTTCCGGAACGTCAATCTCGTCGATCTTGATGTCAGTGCGGAACTTGCCGGCAGCATCGAAGACTTTCCCTTCTTCTACCAGATGCCGGTAGACCTCCTCGACGAAGAATGGATACCCCTGGCTCTCCTCAAAGATTAGATTCACCAGATTTTCCGGAGCTTGCCCTTCGCTGAGAGAATGCAACATCTGCGCGATGGCGTCCTTCGACAGACCGCTTAGCTTCAGCGGACGAGTACCCATCCGAATCAGCTCTTCCAGGGTTCTAACCAATGCCGAATTGTGCTGCGGAAATCCGTCGCGATAAGTGCAGATGATCACAATCGGGAGCTGAGCTACCCGATTAGCCAGATGAATCAGAAGGGCGAGCGTGGATTCGTCGGCCCAGTGAAGGTCTTCTACTATATAGACGTACGAACGGGTTCGAGCTGCGCGCCCCAGTCCCTCTGAGATGCTCTGGAAAAGATAGCGGCGTTTCTGCGCGGGCGGCAGATCCAACGGTGGCGGAATATCGGGAAAAACTCGCCGAAGGCTTGGAACGATCTGGGCCAGTTCGGGCGCGCTGTCCCCCAACCGCCGGCGGAATTCATCGAGGCTGGCCGCTTGAGCCAGACCGCTTTCGATAATCTCGACGAAGGGCAGAAAGGGAAATGGTTCGTCTCTTTCGTAGCAGTGCCCCACCAGGCATCTGAAACCCACGCGCGACGCATACTCCGCCATCTCCATCGCCAGCCGGCTCTTGCCCACGCCGGGTCCGCCTGCGAGCACCATGATCGAGCCGCGGCCGTCGCGAGCGCGATCGAGCGCCGCGCGAATCGCAGCACCTTCGGTTTCGCGCCCCGCAAACGCAGTCCGCTGCGCGAGTGAGAACGGAGAAACTTCCAGCACCGGCGGGAGGGCCTGAGGATGATCGGCACGCGCCTCCGCCGTATCGCCACTCGGGATTCGCTGCTCCGCTGGCTCAACGATCGTCGCAGCAAACTCCCACGCAACCGGCGAATCGGGATCAGGCTGGTAGGAGCAGAAATTCCCGGTCCTGATGCATCGCGACAGGATATCCCCGAGCGCGGCATCGCTCTGCGCGATTTTGTCCAGTACCGACTTGATCGTCTTGGTGATGCTCTGCCGGGCTCGTTCCGAAGCTGATGCGGCCCGGCGACTGCGTCCACCCAGTCCGACGGCGCGCGAGAGTTCCGTCGTCAGCGCATCGATTTCCTCTTCCGCGCGCTCGGCGCGCTCGACGTTTCCGAACTCCTTCGCCTCTTCCAGTTCTTCGCGCAACTCGGAAAGCCGCCGTCGATACGCCGACTTGGCTTGATCGTCGAGCATCTCGCCCGCATCGCCAAGATTGCCGACATGGATGCCTGCCTTCTCGAGATCCTCGTCACCGCGCGGTAAGCCGCGTGCGGACTGAATGATCTCGTCATCATCGCGCTGGCCTGCGATACCTCCAGCCAGATCGAGCGCGTGGAACTCAGTCCCAGGATGGCGGAGCAGATGGGCGAGGCAGGCGAATCCTTTGGCGTCTCTCAACTGAAAGGAGTTATTGCGGTAGCCAACAGTCCAATACTCGCCGTCTTTGCGGAAAATTCCATTTGATGACGAACGGGAACTTATGCCCGATCGCCGGAACCGGCAGGAAGAGAAGTACCCCTCCGACTCTCGCGTGGCATCGGAACTTCCTTGGGCCATCTGGAAAAATCAGGCCCTGTTCCGCAGTACTTCGGTCCCTTTTACCTTACACCTGCGACAATCGAGGGCGTCAACTGGCGAGTGGACCCGCTGAGAGAAAGGATCGATCATTGCTTAGATAGGCGGTCGGTCGGAGACCAACTCTTAGAGAAGTCCCGAGAAGCGCTCACGCCTCCGCAAAGCCCGACCGGCTTCAATGGAGGATGCATTGATTCGGCGCATCGCGCTCGCAATGCTCGCCGCAGTTGTCCTCGGACTGCTGGGCTTCTTCCTTCTGGCGTGGCGGCCGGCGATTGCGCCAATCGAGCCCCCGACCTCAGCAAGTTTCCCGCCTGAGTCCGTCGCAAGAGGAGCGATGCTTTCCGCGGCCGGACACTGTGTCGCGTGCCACACCCGTCCCGGCGGACAACCGTTTGCGGGCGGGTATGGTTTGAATACGCCGTTTGGGATCATCTATGGGACCAACATCACACCCGACCCTGACACCGGCATCGGGCGCTGGTCACCGGAGGCCTTTGCCCGCGCGATGCGCGAGGGCGTTTCACAGGACGGGTCGCACCTTTTTCCCGCATTCCCCTATTACGCTTTCACCGAACTGTCGGACGATGACGTCAAGGCGTTGTACGCCTACCTGATGACCCGACCGCCGGTAAGAGCTACGGTGCCGGCGAACACGATTCCGTTCCCGCTCAACATCCGCGCCTTCCAGGAAGGATGGAAGATTTTGTTCTTCACGAGCGGACGCTACCGTCCCGATTCATCGAAGGGGGCAGAATGGAATCGCGGAGCCTATCTGGCCGAGGCGCTCAGCGATTGCGGGGGCTGTCATACGCCGCGCAACGCGCTCGGTGCCGAAAAAATCAGGGACGCCTATGCGGGCGCCGTGGTCGAGGGTTGGATCGCGCCTGCGCTGACCGAGGCTAATCCCTCGCCCGTTCCGTGGACGCAAGACGAGTTGATGAGCTACCTGCGCACGGGGCTCGGGCCGATGCACGGGGCGGCGACAGCAGCCACGATGACTCCGGTCATTCGCGAGGGCCTGGGCGATTCGACGGTGCCCGAGGCCGATGTCCGCGCGCTAGCGATCTATTTCGCCGATATCGATCACGCGAGCGCTCATGAGGCCGCAGTCGCGCCAACTGTGAGTAAAGCGCTGGCAACTTCCTATCTCGGCAGCGGCCAGGAGTACGATCCCGATGCCCGCCTTTATGCCTCCGCCTGCATGTCATGCCACTACAATGCCGGGCCAACCCCGCTTCCTTCGCGCCCGGAACTGGCGCTCAACAGTGCGCTTACCCTTACCGAACCAACTAACTTCATCCAGGTTGTGCTGAAAGGTATAGGCAACACGGACGGTGCGCCGGGTCTCGTGATGCCTGCGTACGGCTCGTCGCTCACCGACGCCGACGTCGCCAGGCTCGCGGCTTATCTGCGTCGCACCCGCACGAACCTCCCGCCCTGGACCGACGTGGAAAACAAGGTTGCCGCTATCCGCCGTGAGTCGGTGTCATCGCACTGATACAGAGAGAACTGGAGCTATGCGATCATGACCAAATTCGATCTCAATGGCCGCACGGTTTCGGTGCGCAGTCCGGACGACGCGCCATTGCTTTGGGTGATCCGCGACGAGCTTGGCCTCATGGGAACCAAATTCGGTTGCGGGATTGGCATGTGCGGCGCCTGCACCGTGCATGTCGACGGTCGCGCCACTCGATCCTGTATCACCCCGGTCGGCGCGGTCGCCGGCTCCAATGTGACGACTATCGAGGGGCTCGATCCCCAGGGCCGGCATCCGCTGCAAACCGCCTGGATCGAACTGCAGGTGCCTCAATGCGGCTACTGCCAATCGGGACAGATTATGCAGGCCGCGACCCTGCTGAAGGACTACCCCAATCCCACCGACCAGGACATCAACGCGGTGATGGCCGGGAGTCTCTGTCGCTGCATGACCTACGTGCGTATCCGCAAGGCCATCAAGCTGGCGGCGGCGAGAATGCGAGGAGGCACCGCCCATGGATAGACTGTCTCCTCACGGAATCAGGGCCCCTTTCCAACCGTCGCGCCGCGGCTTCCTGATCGCGATGATCGGGGGCGGCGTCATGCTGGGATACGCCCGATCCAGCCTCGCCGCCGTGGAATTCCTCTCCTCTGGAACCCAGGAATTCCTCCCTTCCGGCACCCAGGGATCGAACAGCGCCGGCGAACTGTTCGAACCGACCATCTGGTATCGCATCGATCCCAGCGGCGCCGTGACCGTCAACGTTATCCGAGCAGAGATGGGCCAGCATGTCGGCACCGCGCTCGCCCGTATCGTGGCCGACGAGTTGGAGGCCGACTGGGGCAAGGTGAGCATCGTCGAAGTCGACACCGATCCGAAATGGGGCGAAATGGTAACCGGCGGCAGCTGGTCGGTGTGGCAGAGTTTCCCGGTGCTCAGCCGAGCAGGTGCCGCCGGGCGCATCGCTCTGATTGAAGAGGGCGCCAAGCTGCTCGGCGTCAGCCCACAGAGTTGCACGGCACGGAACGGCGCGGTCGAGGCCAAAGGAAAGTCGATCCTCTATGGCGATATCGTGGGGCGTGGCGACTTGCCGCGGACCTACACGCCCGAGCAGCTAGACGCCATTCCGATTAAGCCGCCAGCCAATCGCCGCCTGATCGGCCGAGATACTCTGGCACTCGATGTTCCGTCGAAGACCAACGGCACGACTCGCTATGGCCTCGACGCGGTGGTGGAAGGCATGATCTACGCCCGTCCCAAAGTTCCACCCACCCGCTACGACTCCAAGGTGGTCTCGATCGACGATTCCGCGGCGAAGCGTTTTCCGGGATACATTCAGAGTCTCGCTTTGGACGATCCGTCGGGTACCGCGCCGGGCTGGGTCATGGTCTATGCGGACAGCTTCACTGCAGCCAGCCAAGCGGCCGATCTCGTGAAGGTTACGTGGACTTCGGGCGAGGCCGCCAACGTATCCGAGGATGACCTGCAACGCCGCGCTGCAGAACTGATCGAAGATCGCAAGGGAGGCGCCCTGGTGGTCGACGATCCGGGCGTGGATGCCGCTTTCACCTCGGCGAAGCAGACGCTCGAACGAACCTACACGACCAGCACCGTGATGCATTTCGCGCTGGAGCCAGTCAACGCGTTGGCTTTCGAGAAGGATGGCGTTTTCGAAATACATACCGGGAATCAGTGGCAAACGCTGATCCTGCCGGTGCTGGCCAAGGCGCTCGGCCGCAGCCAGGACAAGATCGTGCTGCGCACATACATGCTCGGCGGAGGATTCGGCCGGCGCCTCGATGGCGACTACACCGTGCCGGCTGCGCTCGCCGCCAAGGCTGTAGGCAAGCCGGTCAAGATGGTCTGCACGCGGGCCGACGATATGCGCTTCGATTGTCCGCGATCGCCCTCGACGCAGGTCGTGCGGATGGCCTTCGGAGACGGCGGCCGGGTGACTGCGATGGAACACCATGCGGCCGCGGGCTGGCCTACCGCAGTCATGGCCCCCGCGTTCATGCCGAAGGATGCCCGCGGTGTTCCGTTTGATCAATTTGCCATCCACGGCGCAGACCACTGGTACACGGTGGGAGCCCAGCGACTTCGTGCGCTGCGCAATGATCTCGCCGACCGATCGTTTCGGCCCGGATGGTTACGTTCGGTCGGGTCAGGCTGGGTGAATTGGGCTTTGGAAAGTTTCATGGACGAAGCGGCGCACGCGGCCCGCGTCGATCCGGTGGCGTTTCGACTGCGCTTGCTGGACGGTGCCGGCCGCAATGCCGGATCGCCGCCGAACAGTGTGGGCGGCGCGCATCGACAGGCAGCAGTGCTCGCCCGCGTCGCCCAGAAGGCGGGATGGGGAATCGCCACCCCGAAAGATGTTGGACTCGGTATTGCCACGACCTTCGGCCAAGAACGCGACATGCCCACCTGGGTCGCCTGCGTCGCTCGCGTGCGGGTCGACCGCACCAGCGGCCAGGTCACGGTCGAGAAGCTGACGCTTGTCATCGACGCCGGCACGATCATTCATCCTGACGGCGCCGAGGCCCAGGCTGAGGGCGGCGCGCTATGGGGATTGAGCATGGCCCTGCATGAAGGATCGGAGTTCGTGAATGGTCTGCCGAAGGATACCAACCTTGATACCTATAGTTTGCTGCGCATGGGCGACGTACCTGAGATCGAGATCGAATTTCTCCCGAGCACGGAAACGCCGGTCGGTCTCGGCGAACCGGCGACGACCCCGATCGCGCCCGCAATCGGCAATGCGATCTTTGCCGCCACGGGCGCACGCGTCCGTCACCTGCCGATCCGTCCGGAAGCCGTGCTGCAAGCCCTCGCGCATCAGACCTGAGGTCGCGCGACAGTATGCGACAGGTGTTGCTCGCATTTGCTGGGTGGCTCTCAAATATCGGTGCTAGTGCTTTCGCGGCGCTCTTTTTCAAAGTTCAAGTGTCGCAAAGTGTCGCAGCGAAGGAACGGGTCTCGTCAATCCCGACGGAGCTGAAGGTAATCGCATCGACGGCATTTTCTCGATAACCGACAAATGTCTCGCGTGGCACATTTGATGCGTCGGTTGACTCTGCGGAAAAAACGCTAACGAATAGCTTTGCCCTGAAAAAATAGAAACAAGTACCTTGTAAGAATTTCTTCAGGAACCTGCGCAAGAACCCGCGACTGACTGGCGTGCACCACAGCCCGCCACAAGGGAGGTAGACTCCATGCCGACCAACGGAAAGGACCCTGTGGTTCATGTCCTCTGGATCAACGCGGGGCTTTCATGTGATGGCGACTCGGTTGCGCTTACGGCTGCGATGCAGCCCAGCGTCGAGGATATCGTCCTTGGCACCCTTCCCGGGCTGCCTAAAGTGGAAGTGCATTGGCCGCTGATCGCGTACGAGACCGGCCCCGTCGGGCATAAGACCGACGACTTCATCGAATGGTTCTTCAAGGGTGAGCGCGGCGAGATTGATCCATTCGTACTCGTGATTGAAGGGTCGATTCCGAACGAGGCGATCAAGAAGGAAGGCTACTGGTGCGGCTTTGGTAACAATCCCGCGACTGGCCAGCCGATGACTACCAGCGAATGGATTGACCGTCTCGCACCGAAGGCGTTGCTCGTGCTGGCGGTGGGAACCTGCGCGACTTACGGCGGTATCCACGCTATGCAAGGCAATCCTACCGGCGCGATGGGTGTGCTCGACTACCTCGGCTGGGACTGGAAGTCAGGCGCAGGCATTCCAATCGTGTGCGTGCCCGGCTGTCCTATCCAGCCCGACAATCTTTCCGAGACGATCCTATACCTGCTCTACCAGGCGACCGGGCAGGCGCCGATGATTCCGCTCGACGAGGAGCATCGCCCGCAATGGCTGTTCGGCGCCACCGTTCACGAAGGATGCGATCGCGCCGGCTACTACGAAGGCGGCGACTTCGCCGACGAATATGGGTCGCCGAAATGCATCGTCAAGCTCGGATGCTGGGGCCCGGTCGTCAAGTGCAACGTCCCCAAGCGCGGATGGATGGGCGGGGTCGGCGGATGCCCTAACGTCGGCGGGATTTGTATCGGCTGCACGATGCCCGGCTTCCCCGACAAGTTCATGCCGTTCATGGACGAGCCGCCCGGCGCTAAAGTTTCCACCCGCATGGCAAACGTCCTCGGGACCGTAGTTCGAACGCTCCGAGCGTACACCATGAACACGCTTGATGATGAACCCAAATGGCGTACCCGCGGTAAGGAACTGAAGACCGGCTACCGTCCGCAATGGTAGTGGCGTCAGCGATCCTTGATGCACCTCACTCTGACTAGCTCGAAGGAGAATTGAGATGGCGACGAAGACCACCGACGGCCTGGTCGAGATGAATTGGGATCCTATCACCCGAATCGTCGGCAGCCTGGGAATCTATACCAAGATCGACTTCGGCAAGAAGAAGGTAGCCGAGTGCTATAGCACCTCGTCGATCTTCCGCGGCTACAGCATCTTCATGAAGGGCAAGGACCCGCGCGACGCTCATTTCATCACGAGTCGCATCTGCGGAATCTGCGGCGACAATCACGCGACCTGCTCATGCTACACGCAGAACATGGCCTATGGGGTTAAGCCGCCGCATCTCGGCGAATGGATTGTGAACCTTGGCGAAGCGGCCGAGTACATGTTCGATCACAACATCTTCCAGGAAAACCTGGTCGCCGTGGACTTTTGCGAGCGCATGGTGCGCGAGACCAATCCCGGCTTGTGGGAGAAGGCGGTCAAGGCCGAAGCGCCGGGAGCCGCCGCGCATGGCTATCGCACCATCGGCGACATTATGAAGGCGGTCAATCCGCTCGAGGGCGAGTTCTATCGCGAAGCCTTACAGGTCAGCCGCTACACGCGCGAGATGTTCTGCCTGATGGAAGGGCGCCACGTGCATCCGTCGACGCTCTATCCCGGCGGCGTCGGCACGGTCGCGACGGTGCAGTTGTTCACCGACTACCTGACGCGCCTGATGCGCTATGTCGAGTTCCTCAAGCGCGCAGTTCCGATGCACGACGACCTGTTCAATTTTTTCTACTCTGCGATGCCCGGTTACGAAGAAGTCGGCAAGCGCAGGATTCTGCTCAATTGCTGGGGATCGTTCCAGGATCCCGAGTACTGCAATTTCAATTACCGCGACATGACCGAGTGGGGACGCAAGATGTTCGTCACTCCCGGCATCGTGGTCGACGGCAAGCTGGTCACCAACGACCTGGTCAAAATCAATCTCGGGATTCGAATTCTGCTCGGTCACTCCTTCTATGAAGATTGGGCGGGTCAGGAAATGTTTGTGACCAAGGACCCGCTCGGCAACCCCGTCGATCAGCGGCATCCGTGGAATCAGCATACGATTCCCAAGCCGCAGAAACGGGATTTCGACGGCAAATACACCTGGGTTATGTCGCCGCGATGGTTCGACGGCAAGGATCACTTGGCACTCGATACCGGCGGAGGACCTATCGCGCGTCTGTGGTCTACTGCTCTTTCGGGCCTGGTGAACAATGACTACGTCAAGGCGACCGGCACCAGCGTCCAGATCAACCTGCCTAAGAGTGCGACTAAGGGCCCAGTGAGTTTCGAGTGGAAGATCCCGAAGTGGTCCAACACCATCGAGCGCGACCGCGCAAGGACTTACTTTCAGGCCTATGCCTGTGCATGCGCGCTCCTATTCACCGAGAAGGCGCTGGCCGAAGTACGCGCCGGTCACACCAAGACGTGGGAACAATTCAAAGTGCCCGACGAGGGCATCGGCTGCGGCTTCACGGAAGCGGTGCGCGGAGTGCTATCGCATCACATGGTTATTCGCGGCGGCAAAATCGCGAACTATCATCCCTATCCGCCGACCCCGTGGAACGCGAATCCGCGCGACGTGTACGGAACTCCGGGACCTTACGAAGACGCCGTGCAGAATACGCCGATCTTCGAGGAGAACGGCCCCGACAAGTTCAAGGGCATTGACATCATGCGCACCGTCCGCAGCTTCGACCCGTGTCTGCCGTGCGGCGTCCACATGTACGTCGGCAAAGGCAAGGTGCTCAGAAAAATCCACTCGCCCACGATGATGAATGCTCTGGACGATTAATTGTGCGAAACGGAGATCAGGGAAAGCTGCGGGAACTCAGCGAACGAATCGAGCCGCTGCTCGAGGAGGTTCGTTCGATGGCGAGCCCGCCGGTCTGGGAGCGGGTCGAGGAGATCGTCCGCTCGGTCGTGCAACTCTACGGCGAAGGTCTCAAACGCATCGACAAGATCGCGAGCGCAGACGGCGTCGCAGGAGAGCGCTTGCGATCGCGACTCGCTGCCGACGACCTGGTGTCGAGCCTTCTGATCCTGCACGGGTTGCATCCCAAGGACTTCGAAACCCGCGTGCATGAGGCGTTGGAACGCGTGCGTCCCTATCTCGGATCGCACGGCGGTGACGTCGAAATCATAGAACTCGACGTGGACACCGGACTGGTGCGGCTGCGTATGAAAGGCAGTTGCGACGGATGCCCGTCGTCGCTGCTGACGGTGAAGCTCGCGGTCGAAGGTGCGATCCGTGAGTCGGCGCCCGAGGCAACGAAGATCGAAGTCGAAGGCATCACCGATGCAGAAGCGCCGGCCGCCGCGCACAAATCTCCGCGCGATCAATCTGTCGACATCGAGCCGACCTGGGTTTCGATCGGCGACCTGAACGGATTTCCCGCGAGCCATCTGACTTCGTCTGAAGCGATGGGCTCGCGAATCGTGCTCTGCCGCGTCGAAGGACGCCTCTATGCGTACCGCGACGCCTGCCCGGCTTGCGGCTCGCCGATGGGCGGCGGCAACGTCAACGGCAGTCTGATGGTCTGTCCATCTTGCAACAAAAACTATGACCCGCGCCTCGCCGGTCGCTCGACCGAGAGCCGCGGATTGCATCTCGAACCGGTGCCGCTGCTCGAAGATCAGGACGGGGTGAGAGTAGCGATCGCTTCTCCGCTTATGAGTTGATGGGGAGATCACATGCCTGGCGTCAGGAACGGCAGAATCATCGCGGATGCGCCGAATGCGTTGAAACGCTTTCTTGAGCCCGGACTCAAGCGGCGCGCCGGCGAACTCTGCGAGATGTGCGGTCAGCCGATCGTCGAGCAGCATTCGCACGTCGTCAACGTCGAGAGCCGAAGCCTCATGTGCACCTGCCGCGCGTGCTACCTGCTCTTCACGCACAGCGGAGCCGCGCAGGGAAGATATCGCGCGGTGCCGGACCGCGTTCTTAGTCTCAACTCGTTTCGCCTGAGCACGGCAGAGTGGGACGCGATGCAAATCCCGGTCGGGATGGCGTTCTTCTTCTACAACTCCAGCATGAAGAAAATCACCGCCTTCTATCCCAGCCCTGCCGGCGCCACCGAATCGATGGTGCCGATCGAGGCATGGGACGAACTCGTCGCATCGAATCCGGTGCTATTCGAACTCGCAGCCGACGTCGAAGCACTGCTGATTTACCGGCGTCAGAGGCGAGGATCGATTCCAATGTTTCATTGTGCCGATCGATGCTTGCTACGAGCTGACAGGCAAGGTCCGCCGCTACTGGAAAGGATTCGACGGCGGAGAAGAAGTGTGGCGCGAGATCGAAGGATTTTTCTCCGACTTGCGCGCGCGAACCCGCGATCGCAACGATGGGAGTTCCGCGGTTGAGTGAATTGAACTTTCAGATCGTGGGCGCGCGTCCGGAGCGGCATGCCGCCGTGCCGACTCTGATGTTCGCGCTGAAGATCGAGGAGACGACCGGCATCGACATCCACAATATCGTGCTGCGATGCCAGATTCGGATCGAGCCGATCCGACGCCAATACTCCCGCGAAGAAGAGGCGCGCCTGACCGAGCTGTTCGGCGACACTCCGCGATGGGGCGACACGATGAAGCCGTTCCTGTGGACCCATCTGTCGGCGACGGTTCCCGGCTTTCGCGGCAAGACCGAAGTCGAGTTGCCGGTTGCCTGCACTTACGATTTCGAAATTGCCGCCGCCAAGTATCTTCACTCGCTCGAAAGCGGAGACATCTCGCTGTTGATGATGTTCAGTGGCAGCGTGTTCGAAAAGGGCGAGCACGGAATGCAGGTCAGCCAGATTCCCTGGAGCAAGGAGGCGAATTACCGCCTCCCGGTGCGCGTCTGGCAGGAGATGATCGATCACTATTTTCCGAACAGCGGATGGTTGCGGCTGAATCGCGACACGCTTTCAGATCTGATGAAGTTCAAGTCGCGCCGCGCGCTCGCAACCTGGGACGAAGTTATCGAGACTCTGCTGCTCGATTCGCGGGAGGCGCAGCCGTGAGTATTGAGCGCGCCCGCAAAATAGCTGACGCCGTCCTCTACGAAGGCTACGTGCTGTATCCGTATCGGGCATCGTCCGGCAAAAACCAGGTTCGATGGCAATTCGGCGTGCTGGCGCCGCGCGAATGGAGCGCCGCCGGCGGATGCGAGCATTCGTGGTCGCAGACCGAATGTCTAATCGAAGATGAGTTCGAGATTGCGGGCACAGTCAGATTTCTGCAAATCCAAAGCCGCATCGTGGAACAACTGGTCGGTAGCGACGCCGACTGTTTCCTGAAAAAGGAATCGCTCGAAGCTGAAGCCGAACTATGGACGAGCTGGGACGAAGCTATCGAGCGCGAAGTTGAATTCGTCCTGTCATCGGAATCTTCTCACGATGAACGCCTGATCGATTTCGAATTTCCCGCATCCCGAACGACCGAAGCGATCGTCACAAAATCGGGACGACGCGTCGGCCGATTCGTCCGCGAAAGCACCACCGTCAAGGGAACGATCCGCGTGTCTGCCGAGCCCATCGAGGAATTGGGCGCGCTGCGCAAACTTCATCTGCGAATCGAGAACGTGACGCCCTGGAGCGACGCCGGCGCGTCGAGAGACGTCGTGATGCTCTCGTCGCTCATCGGCGTCCACTCATTGCTTGAGGCCAAACGCGGCAAGTTTGTATCGCTGATCGATCCGCCGGAGTGGGCGAAGGCCGCCGCGCAGAAATGCTCGAACGTGCACACCTGGCCGGTAATGGTCGGCGAGGACGGCGACCGCGACGTGGTGCTGTCATCGCCGATAATTCTTTATGACTATCCGCAAATCGCGCCCGAGAGTCCCGGCGATCTTTACGACGCGACCGAAATCGACGAAATCCTGACTCTTCGCACCATGACCCTCACCGACGATGAGAAGCGGCAAGCGCGCGCGACCGATCCGCGCGCCGCCGCGATAATCGATCGCGTCGACGGCATGCCGCCAGAGATGCTCGACAAACTGCACGGAGCGCTCAGGTATCTGCGCGGCGCTACCAGAACGGCCGATCCGGAGACGCCCGCCGAAAATAATTCTGCCGGCGTCGAGCCGCCGCCGTGGTGGGACCCGGGCGCCGATGCGTCCGTCTCTCCCGAAACCGACAGCGTGCAAATCGGCGAAGTTTCGGTTTCGAAGGGATGCCGCGTGCGCCTGCGCCCTGGTCCTCGACGGTCGGACGCGCAGGACATGTTCCTCGCGGGCAAGACCGCGCGGGTCGAGGCCGTGTACTTCGACGTCGAAGAGAACGAATACCTGGCAGTCACGCTCGAGGACGATCCGGCCGCCGACTTCATGCAGACCCACGGACGCTTCCTCTACTTCTATCCTGACGAGGTCGAGCCGCTCGAGGTCAATCAATGAACCGGGTGATGGTAGCGGGCGTCGGGAATATTTTTCTCGCCGACGACGGGTTCGGTGTCGAGGTCGCGCGGCGGCTGAGCGGCGACGTTTTTCCTGCGGGAGTCGAGGTCGAAGATTACGGAATTCGCGGAATGCATCTCGCGTTTCAACTGCTCGAGGGTTACGACACGCTCATTTTGATCGATGCGGTGCAGCGTGGCGATCAGCCCGGAACGATCTTCGTGATCGAGCCCGATCTCGATGCAGAGCCGGTCAATCCTGCCACCGACGCACACAGCATGAATCCCGAGGCAGTCCTCGCAACCCTCGCTGCGCTTGGCGGCCGAGTGGGCAGGGTGCTGGTAGTAGGATGCGAGCCGGCGGAGCTGGTCGAGAGAATCGGTCTTAGCGAAGTTGTTAGCCGCGCGGTTGACGAAGCGGTGTCGGTCGTGCGGAAACTGATTGATGAAGTGACAGTTGATCGAATCGAAACCAGGAAAGGAGACAGAGCCGATGTTTAAGAGACTATTTGCGACCGCGGTGATTCTGGGAGTCGCGTACGTAGTGGTGACGTCGCTGCCGGACATCGCGCGCTACATCCAGATTCGAGAGATGTAGCTGCACGCGCTACTCGTTGGGCGCGCGACGAGAGGAGTTTGCGATGGCGAGATACCGCGTGGTGCCCGAGCGCTCAAAAATCTGGGCGGATGCGCGTTCGAGCTTGCATCCGATCTCGCTCGAAACCACGGGTCTCGAAGGTCTCCTCGAGATGACGATCGTCGATGGTCATATTGATACGAATGCGCCGGTGAGCGGCAGCGTCGAGCTCGACGCATCGCTGCTGAAGACCGGCAACGGTCTCTACGATCGCGAGCTCGAGAGTAAACTCGAGATGCGCAAGTACCCGCGGGTTCGCGGCCGGGTCATCAGCGTAAAGGCTCTCGATTCCGGCACTACTTATCGAGTGCAAGGCGAGCTGTCGCTTCGCGGACAGACCAGTCCGGTCCAGGGCGACGTGCGGATGCGAATCATCGACGCCACCACGGTCGAGTTTCAGGGCGAGCAGACGATTGACATCCGCAACTTTGGACTCGAGCCGCCGAAATTTCTGATGCTCAAGGTTTATCCGGACGTGAAGCTTCGAGGATTGGTGATAGCCCAGCTGGAGCATTGACGGAGGCAGCCGATGTGTCTCGGAATACCGGGCGAAATCATCGCGGCGCGTGATGAAAATGGATTGCGAGTCGGCAGCGTCAAATTTGCCGGGATAACGCGGCAAGTATGCCTCCAGTATGTTCCCGATGCAGACGTCGGCGACTTCGTCGTGGTCCACGTCGGATTTGCGATTTCTAAAATCGATCGCGAAGAAGCGGAACGCTCATATCGGATACTCGAAGATCTCGGACAAACTTCGGAACTGACCGACGACAATCGAGCGAGGAGCAAGCCGTCATGAAGTACCTCGACGAATATCGCGACAGCACCGTCGCCGCTAGCCTGACAAAAGAAATCGCGAAGACCGCCACCCGTCCGTGGGTCCTGATGGAAGTATGCGGCGGCCAGACTCACTCGATCGTGCGCTACGGGATCGACAGGATGATCCCGGAATGCATCGAGCTGGTGCATGGCCCCGGCTGCCCGGTATGCGTCACCTCACTCGAGATGATCGACAAGGCACACGCAATCGCGAGTCACCCCGATGTGATCTTCACGTCCTTCGGCGACATGCTGCGAGTGCCGGGCTCGCGCGGCGATCTTCTGACCTTGAAGGGCCGCGGCGCCGACGTGCGCGTGGTGTACTCACCGCTCGACGCGGTCCAGATCGCGCGCGACAACCCGGACAAGCGAGTCGTGTTTTTCGGCGTCGGCTTCGAGACGACAGCGCCCGCCAACGCGATGGCCGTCTACCGCGCAAAGCTCGAAGGCGTGAAAAATTTCTCGATGCTGGTTTCGCACGTGCTGGTTCCACCCGCGATGGCTGCTGTGCTGCAGGCGCCCGACAATCGCGTGCAGGGATTTCTCGGACCGGGACACGTCTGCGCCGTGGTTGGATACCGCGAATACGAATCGTTGTGCGATCGCTTTCACGTGCCGATCGTCGTCACCGGCTTCGAGCCGATCGATCTGCTCGAAGGAATTCTGATGACGGTGCGTCAGCTCGAAGCGGGCCGCGCCGAAGTCGAGAATCAGTACGTGCGTGCGGTCGCGCGCGACGGCAATCGACCGGCAATCGACTTGATCTCAAAAGTGTTCGAAGTTGCCGACCGCAAATGGCGCGGAGTCGGCCCGATTCCCGAATCCGGCTACCAGCTTCGCGCTGAGTATCGCGATCACGACGCCGAGAAAATTTTCGAGGTCGAGTCGATCGCGACGCGCGAATCCGAAACATGCATCAGCGGCTTGATTCTGCGCGGCGCGCGTAAGCCTTCCGACTGTCCTGCCTTCGGCAAGGAGTGCACCCCGCAACGCCCGCTCGGCGCAACCATGGTATCCGCCGAAGGCGCCTGCGCCGCTTACTATCAATACGGCCGCTACCTCGACAGCCGAACCAAAATCGTTGAAAACGGCGCCGACTCGACCGGAAAAGCGCACCCATAGGGCACGCAGATGTCATCATCCAACGGCCGCAGCGTCGAGACTTCATCCGCGACGCCATTCGCGCAATGCCCGCTGCCAATCACAGATACACCGGAAATCCTGCTGGGGCACGGCAGCGGCGGAAAGCTGACGTCACGATTAGTGGAGCAGATATTTCTTCCGGCATTCAGAAACTCCGCGCTCGAAGCCCTCGACGACCAGGCAATCCTCACCATCGGCAACTCGCGAATCGCGTTCACCACCGACTCATACGTGATCACGCCGATCTTTTTTCCGGGCGGCGATATCGGCGAGCTTGCGGTCAACGGGACTATCAATGATCTCGCGATGGGTGGCGCGAAGCCGCTCTATCTCTCGCTCGCGTTCATCCTGGAAGAAGGACTGCCGATTTCCGATCTCGAGCGCATCGTCGCGTCGGCCAAGCGCGCCGCCGATAGCGCCGGCGTTCATATCGTGACGGGAGACACCAAGGTCGTCGGCCGCGGCAGCGGCGACAAAATCTTCATCAACACTTCCGGTATCGGTGTGGTGCCGGCCGGGATCAACCTCTCGTCGCGCAACGTCCGCCCCGGCGACGCAATCCTGTTATCCGGACCGATCGGAGATCACGGAGTAGCGATCCTGTCGACGCGCGAAGGTCTCGAGTTCGAGGGCGCGCTCAAGAGTGACACCGCCGCGCTGCACGAACTGGCGGGCGAGATGCTCCAAGCCTGTCCCGATATTCATGCGATGCGCGATCCGACTCGCGGCGGGCTCGCGGCGACGCTGGTCGAAATCGCTTCGCGCCAGCACCTTGGAATCGACGTCGACGAGACCTCGATTCCGATTCGCGACACAGTTCGCGGTGCATGCGAGATACTCGGACTCGATCCACTGCTGGTCGCCAACGAAGGCAAGCTGGTCGCGTTCGTCCCCGAGAAGGACGCCGAGCAAGTACTGGCTGCGATGCGGCGGCATCCGCTGGGTCGCGAGGCGAATTTGATCGGCCGAGTCACGGAAGAACACGCGGACTTCGTAATTCTGCGCACGCCCGTCGGCGGTGATCGCGTGCTCGATTTGCCGTTCGGCGAAGCACTGCCGCGAATCTGCTAGCGGAGAGAGTCGAAAAATGTGCCTCGGAATTGTCGGCCGGATCGTGACTCTTGCGGATGATCATCCGGACCTTGCGCGAGTCGATGTCGCCGGCATGACCCGCAACATCAACGTCGGAATTTTGCGCGACGAAAAACTCGTCCCCGGCGATTGGATATTGATCCACGCGGGATTTGCGATGGAAAAAATCGACGAGCAAACCGCGCGCAACCAGATGGCTGCCCTCAAAGACTACACCGGCGGCGATGAGGACCCGGCCGATGAGTACTCGCCGTGAAGTTCCTGGTGATCTGGCGAATCGAAATCTCGCTGCTCTCGCGCGAGGTCCTGAAGTCGGTGCTGACCATGCCGGAGTACGCCGACCCGCTGATGAAGCAGGGCAAGGTGATCGCGCGATATCATATTCCCGGCCAGCACGGCGGCGCGTGGATCTACGACGTCGCCTCCAACGAAGAACTCGACATGCTGCTGGCGCGCTCGCCGGTCTTCAACTACTCGCGCTTCAAAGTTTATCCACTCGCGGACATGGAGCCGCCCATGTCGAAGAAACCCGAGTAGCGAGGCGTGATGCGACCCTCTGAAACCAGGATCTCCGCGTCGTTACGCGACGAAGCGCCGATTGCGAAGCGCGCGGCGATGCGCATCAGGGTTGACGGGATTGTGCAAGGAGTCGGATTTCGTCCGTTCGTTTTCGGCCTGGCGCAAAGGCTTGGTCTCGCTGGTTCGATCGTTAACGACTTGCGCGGCGTCGCGATTGAGGTCGAGGGAAACGTCGCGCATGTCGCCGAGTTCCGCGCGCGACTGATGAGTGACGCGCCGCCGCTGGCGTTTATACAAAACGTCGTGAGCGAGCCGATCTCGATCGAGAATCGATCCGTATTCGAGATACTCGCGAGTCACGCCCAGGGCGAGCGCGATGTTTTGATTTCCCCCGACATCGCGACTTGCGACGACTGCCTCCGCGAGATCTTCGATCCGCTGGATCGACGCTATCGCTATCCTTTCACGAATTGCACCAACTGCGGTCCGCGATTCACGGTCGTTCGCGGCGTGCCGTACGACCGCTCGCTCACGACGATGGCCGAGTTTCCGATGTGCACTGATTGCGCGCGCGAATATCACGATCCTTCCGATCGTAGATTCCACGCGGAGCCGGTTTGCTGCCCGGCGTGCGGTCCGAGTGTGCGTTTGATCGATCGAAATGGAGGCGCGCAGACTGGCGATCCGATTCGCAAAGTCGCTGAACTGCTGAGATCTGGAAAAGTCGTCGCAGTGAAGGGACTCGGCGGCCATCATCTTGCGGCGCTCGCTTCGGACGAGAACGCGGTGAAGCTGCTGCGATCCCGAAAGCATCGCGAGGACAAGCCGTTCGCCGTGATGGCGCCAAATCTGGAATCGGCGCGCGAGCTCGCGACCATCGACGAGCTCGAGCAGCGCGCGCTGACAAGTCCGCGGCGCCCGGTGGTGCTGCTCAATCGCAGGCCTGGCAGCCACTTGGCGCATTCGGTAGCGCCTTCGAATCGGTATATCGGCGTGATGTTGCCGTACACGCCCCTCCATCATCTCTTATGCGAATCGGTCAAAGCTCCGATCGTCTTCACCAGCGGCAACGTTTCCGACGAGCCGATTGCATACACAGACGATGATGCCGCGAGACGGCTCTCGCCGATCGCTGACTATTTTCTGATTCACAACCGGCAGATCCACATCCGCACTGACGACAGTGTTGTGCGGGTCTCGCGAGGGCGGGAAGTTCCGCAGCGCCGTTCGCGAGGTTACGCGCCGCAGCCGATCGAGCTTCCGTTCGAGGCGCCGAGGCAGATTCTCGCTTGCGGCGCGGAACTTAAGAACACGTTTTGTCTCGCAAAGCGCCAGCATGCTTTCGTGTCGCATCACATTGGCGATTTGGAAAATTTTGAAACCTTGCGTTCATTCCGCGAGGGAATCGATCATTTTCGACGACTGTTCGATGTAGATCCCGCGATTGTCGCCTTCGATCTGCATCCCGAGTATTTGTCGACGAAATACGCCCTGGAACTGAAAGGCGTCGAGGCCGTCAGCGTGCAACATCATCATGCGCACATCGCCGCGTGCCTCGCGGACAACGGAGAACAAGGACCGGCGATCGGAATTGCTTTCGACGGGCTCGGATTCGGGCTCGACGGCACCATCTGGGGCGGCGAATTTCTGATCGCTGACCTGGTGAAGTTCGAGCGCGTCGGCCATCTCGAAGCCGTCGCCGATGCCGGGTGGGACGGCGGCGATTAAACAGCCGTGGCGAATGGCGGCGTCATACCTGCGCAAGGCATACGGCGAGAATGTGCCTAGGCATCTCGACGTCGCGGAACGAAATGCGAACCAATGGCGGCAAATCACTGCGCTCATCAAGAGCCGCGTCAATTCACCGCTCACGAGTAGCGCGGGCCGCTTGTTCGACGCGGTGGCTGCGATCCTTTCGGTCCGCGACGCGATCAACTACGAAGGCCAGGCGGCGATCGAATTGGAGCAGCTCGCGGCGATCGGCGAAGACGACGCATACGAGCTATCTGTCTCCTGCCACGATACCATTTGAAATTCATGGCGCAGACCTGGTGCGCTCGGTGGTGGACGATTTGCGCGCCGGCACTTCAGTTGACGTCGTCGCCGCGCGGTTTCACAATTCCGTTGCGCTGATGATCTTCAAAGCCTGCGCTGCGATCAGGACCATGCGCGGATTGGCTCTGGTTGCACTCAGCGGCGGAGTATTTCAAAACCAGTTATTGCTGCGGAGAACCGTGCGGTTGCTGGAGGAAGCGGGTTTTCGCGTACTGACTCATCGCCAGGTGCCGACCAATGACGCTGGAATAAGTTTTGGACAAGTGGCTGTAGCGGCAGCACGAGACCGTGCGGCCGTCGCCAGGGAGGACTAGTTCAATGGGAGCGGTTTTGGGTTTTATGATCGGTTATGTGTTGGGCGCAAAAGAAGGTCCGGAGCGTTTCGAAGAGCTGCGAAAGGCGTGGGAGACGATCGTCAACTCCGAGGAATTTCAGGGGATGCTCAACACCGGTACCTCTCTGTTCATGAGCACCGTCCAGAACGGAAAAGCGTCGATCGGTGAGGCGCTTGGCGGTTTGTTGTCCGGCGATGGACAGCTTGGCGAGACTCTGTCGAGCTTCACCAATAACGGCGCTCTAATGGATGCGTGGAAGACCCTTTCGAAGTCACCCGAGATTCAATCGACTATCCTGGGCGCAGTCGGAATGCTCGGAGGACTGATGATGCAGAGGCGCGCCAAGCAGTCGGAGTAACACCCGGGATCAACGAATGCACGAGCTGGCTATCACTGAAAGCATCGTCGAGAGTGTCGAGGATCGCGTCCACGGAGCGAAGGTTCTTCGGGTCGCGCTCGTTATCGGCAAGCTCTCAGGTGTTGTTCCTGACGCATTGCGCGCGTGCTTCGAAGTTTGCGCTGAGGGCACTGTTATGGAAGGCGCTGCTCTCGATATCGAGGAAACTCCGGGCCGTGCTCGATGCCGCGATTGCCAAGCGCAGGTCGAGTTGCTCGACACAATCGCGCTGTGCCCGTGCGGAAGCGCGAATCTGGCGATGCTCAGCGGACAGGAATTGAAAATCCGATCGGTCGAGGTAGTTTGAAATGTGTTCCACCTGCGGATGCTCCGACGGCGCCGAAACTCGCTTAACTGTCTTCTCCGGCGATCACAAAGCCGGCCACTCGCATGCTGATGACGGCCATCAACACGGCGACCATCATCATGATCACTCACACGGAGAGCACGATCATCACGATCATGATGAAGCGCGCGAGCATTCTCATCACGGAGATGGCAATATCGCGGACGCTTCAGCTCGAGCAGGATATTCTCGCCAAAAATAATCATCTCGCCGAGCACAATCGGGGATGGCTTGAAGGTCGCGAAATCGTGGCCTTCAACCTGATGAGCTCGCCTGGGGCCGGCAAGACTTCGCTGCTGGAGCGCACGATTCGCGAGCTGGGCGCTGAAATTCCGATCTGTGTCGTCGAGGGAGATCAGGAAACCACGCTCGACGCGGAGCGAATCGGCGCTACCGGATGCCGTGCGGTTCAGATCAATACCGGCAGCGGATGTCATCTCGACGCGGCGATGATTGCCGATGCGTTGAAGCGGCTGAAGCCGCCGGCCGGATCGGTCCTCATGATCGAAAATGTGGGGAACCTCGTTTGCCCGGCGTTGTTCGATCTCGGTGAGAGCGCGAAGATCGTGATCGCTTCGGTGACGGAGGGTGAAGACAAGCCGCTCAAGTATCCGCATATGTTTCGCGCGGCCGACCTGATGCTCCTCAACAAGATCGACCTGCTGCCGTACGTACCCTTCAATATGGATCGATGCATCGCGTATGCTCGTCAGGTCAATCCCGCTCTGAAGGTGTTGCAAGTCTCGGTGCTCAAGGGCGACGGAATGGATGCGTGGTATTCATTCATGCGCGAGCGCAAAGCCGTGCAATCCTTGCCTGCCTGATGTTCAACGGCGCCGACCGGGTGACATCGCCTGATTCTTGGTGCACACTAGCGCACTAGTGAGTCACGATAGTCTTGGCTTCGATCGCCAGCGCATCCTATTCCGAACTACATTTGCGGCCTGTGTCATCAGCGCCCTGGTCTTGATCTGGAGTCACCGGTTCCTGCCAATTTCTGACTACCCCGATTGGGTCTTCGAAGGCTCCATCGTTGCAGAACTCATTCACGGTAAGACGCTGACCTCCTACTCGTTCAAACACTATCCGGTCCCTTACTCTGGAACGGTAGCATTACTCGGAGTGCTGGATCTGGCCTTTAAGCCGGAGATATCGGGCAAGATCGTCTTAAGCCTCTGCATCATACTGCTAGCTCTATCCTCGAGCTACTTACTGAAGTCGCTTGGCAACGACTCCGAGAACCCTCTCCAGATGATCCCGCTATTGTTCCTGCTGAACACCTTCTTCTTCTGGGGAGAGCTAGCCTATCTTTTCTCTCTGTCAGTCTTCTTCTTTTATTGCGGATACTTATTCCGTCGAACTTATCGGTCGGAGCCAGTCAATTGGTGGATTGTCGGCGGCGCATCAATCGCCATGTTCTTTTTTCACTTCCTGCCCTATGCGACTGCTATTCTCGTCACGCTGACACTTATCTTTGCCGAGTCGCGGACCGAGTTGCTCAGCCCTTTAGTCATTTCCTTCGCGCCATCGATTGGGCTCACAGTCTGGTACGCGGTCAAGCGCAGTTCTCTGACGGGAATCGCACCGGATTGGATGTTTTGGACCCCGCATCAGTTTGCGGGCCGCTGGATCGCGGCCTTCTCTCCCTTTCCAGAGTTTCTACCCTGGCTCGGAATTCAAGCTCCCTGGATGAAGGTATTTGCATCACTCAATCTGGTCGTAGCGATCGTACTGACTCTGGTGTTGCCGTTATGCGTTCTAGCATGGGTAAGGGCGCGTCCAGGGTATTTCGGAGTACTAGCCTCTGCGGTAGTTTGCGGGGTCGCTGTTATTGCTACTGGGTATGAGTTTGAAGGGATGCTAAGTCCAGGAGAAAGGTTTCTTTACCCGGCCGTGTGGATAGGATTGTGCTGGCTTGTAGGCGCTCAGCTACCTGGCCGTGTTTCCGGATTCAGTCGAGCCCTGACCATAAGCGTCATAGCCCTATTAACTTGTCAAATAGCGTTTATGCAAATCAATGTGGGAGCAGTATCGGATGATCTCGCGGCGCTCTTCTCGAAGCTGCGCTCGGCAGATTCCCAAGCGGAATTGTGCGCGACCTATGAAACGTATCTCCAGGAGAGTTTGGATAAGCCGCATCGGACGGGCCTGGATGTCCTTCTAACAAATCATACCAGCGCTCCGCGACTTCCATACTACCTCTACATGGAGAGGAAAGTAGAAGCGCCGATCTTTCAAATCGGGATTCTTGACTACTCAGGTATTGGAGACAATGAAGACCTTTGCAAATCCCAGTGAAGATCTTCTACGACGGTTTGCTGTCGAGCGTTGGATCGCGGACCAGTATTCCTTCCGCATAGAGCTGGCGAATCTTATCCGCCGGCATCTTCAATAGCTCGCGCAGCACCCGCTCGTTATCCTCGCCCAGGCGCGCTGAACGAATTTCCGTCTTATCCGGCCACGCCGAAAACTTTACCGGCACTGCTGGAATCGCGACCGTACCGAGCAACGGATCCTCGACCCATCGAACTGTCTTGCGCTCGTTGAGATGCGGATGCTTTATGGCTTCGTTGACTGTCAGCACGGGAGCGCATGGAACGCGTTCGGCATCCAGTGCGGCGATAGCGTCGTCGCGGCTCGGGAATTTCGAGAGCCATTTCTCGATCACGTCTCTCAGCGCTTCCTTGTTGTCGCGCCGTCCGCGCGCATCCTTGAAACGCGGGTCAGTCGCCAGCTCCGGCATCCCGAGCGCGCGTACAAACTGCGGCCATTGATGCGGCGTGGAAGTAATCTGAACGTATTGATCCCCTTGGAAATGAAAAATGCCGGTAGTGCCGCCGTCCGGATGCAGTGAACCGCTCCGCGTTGGACGAAACTTATCGCCGCGTAGTGACACGATCGGCACGGTTTTCTCGTGCATGTGAAAGTAGGTATCCAGCAGTGACGCGTCAAGGTACTGGCCTTCACCCGTGCGCTCGCGATGCAGCAGCGCGAATCCGATAGCCATCGCGGCAGCGACGCCAGTAGAAACGTCGCCAATCGCCATCGTAGTCAGCGCAGGAGGACCGTCAACCTGCCCGATGCCGTCAGTAACACCAGCGTAGGCTTGGCCGATAAAATCGTAACCGGCCTTGACCGACAGCGGTCCGGTCTGTCCAGCCATCGAAATCGAACACATGATGATTTTCGGATTGACTGCCTTGACGTCCTTATAGGCAAATCCCAGCCTGTCTATCACGCGCGGCGCGAAGTTCTCGACCACGACGTCAATCTGCGGAAGCATCGACATTACGATCTCACGCGCTCCGGGCTTCTTTAGATCGATCGCGAAGCTCAGCTTTGAGTGATTGTGTTGCAGGTAGTAAGTGCTATGACTCGAGCCTTTGTATTCAGGCGCGAGCGACTTGAGCCCGTCGGCGCGGACGCGATCGCCGAAAGGCGCAAGTTCGAGCTTGATAACCTCGGCGCCCATCTCACCTAGCAGTCGCGTGCAGGTAGGTCCCGCGACGAACTGGGTGAAATCCAGAACACGGTAACCTTCCAGCATTTGCGGCTTGTTCGACATTAGTCAGTCACCTCTCCCAGTCTGTATACCACCTCAGTGGTGAGAGCGGTAATCGTCAGAGCCGTAGCAGTTGGCGTGCGGTAGCTCCGAGAATTTTGTTTTCATCGCCGGGGTCGAGGCCAAGCGCTCTGACTTCTTCCACCGGATGCGCGAGGCCCGCGGGCAAGGGATAGTCGGTGCCGACGACGAACCGATCCGCGCCATAGGTCTTCACTAGATGGCCCAGCATTCCGCGGCTATGCGCGATTATATCGAAGTAGAACTGATTTGCGTAACTTGACGGCGGCCGCGGAATCGCGTCGCGGCATTCCGGCACCAGCCGATATCCCATGTCGAGTCGTCCCACTAACGCGGGCAGAGCGCCGCCGGCATGATACAGCACGATTCGCAGGTTCGGATGGCGCTCGAGCACGCCGCCGTAGATCAGTAGCGCGGCTGCCAGGCCGGTGTCGTAAAGATTGCCGACCAGGTTGCCGAGAAAATACCTGGAAAGCGCTCCAGCCGGCGCGGCTTCAAACGGATGAATGCAAACCACCATCCGTAGCGCCTCAGCCGCAGCCCAGAAGACCTCGAAATCCGGCTCATCGAGCTGACGTTCGACGACCTTCGGCGGAATCTCAACTCCACGAAGTCCCAGTTTCGCGGCACGTTCCAATTCTCGCGCGGCTGCGGCTGGATCCTGCATCGGGACACTCGCCAGCGGCACGAAGTGATCGGGGTCGTGGGCTCCCAGAGCCGCCATCATGTCATTGTTGACCTGCGCGATCGCGAGTCCGAGAGCGGCATCGACGTCCGGATACATCAGGAACGGGACGCACGATACCGCCTGCGCGGTGACGCCCTCGCGATCCATATCTGCGATGCGCGCTTGCGCGTTTGAGATCGGGCCGTCGATTGGCCGCATCGCCTTTTCCTGGATCAAAAGAAAACGGCGGCCGTCGCGCTCGACGATCCTGGTAGCGAAATGCTTACCTTCGCGCGCCAGAAAATCGATTATCTCGGGCGCGATGAAGTGATTGTGCATGTCGATGACATCCATCGCGTCCTCCGATGTGATCGCGGTCAGGCTGGTTACAGAATGAAACTGATCTTGCCGTGCGGACGCAGCGCTTCATTATCGAGTATAGCTCTTCTCTCGCGGATTCTCAGTTCATTACCCTTGCGGACGAGTTTGTAGTCGTAGTGCCCTATATAGGTATCGACCGACTCGTAACGCATCCTATGCACCGCAAAGTTAGCTGTCACCAGAATGTTATCGCCATCACTGCCGACGACGCGCACGTTAGCTATCATTCGCCGGGTGCGTGAGCGCGGATTCTCCGACCACGCCGCCTTGCCGAGGAGCTGCTTTACGCGCGATCGAATTCGCACCGCGTCGTCCGCGATGATGAACAGCGTATTTCGCGAGTCTCCTTCCGGAACGTCAGTAGGTGGTATCTCGTAGGTTGCGTCTTCAGTGAGAAGACCTTGCCACTCGTCGAGCCGCCACTCATCAAGCAACGCGGCCTCCTTGTAGAATAGGTCCTCCACTTCCTGGCGGCTAGGCAGGTCGATGCTACTCATGCTGCTTTCCTCGCGCGCTTCAGCTGCGGTTCCGTCATGAGTTGATTCCATCGCCGCCAGAACGCGCGCATCTGCAACTCATCGGTGATCGACGGATGCTCGCGCTTCATCCCGCGCGAGATATCCGACCAGCCGACTTCACGATTGGCAAAGCCGCGCTGACACGACTCGAGCATCTCGACGTCGTCTGGCGTGGCGAATCCTCCCGGACCCAGGAAAGTCAGAAAGTTGTCGAGCCGCAGCGCAGAGTCCTCAGCGCTCTCGTCCGCCGGCGCCAGCGCCCACGCGTTTACCTCCATGTAGTCGGGAGAAACGGGGTAGAAGGTCCGAACGGTGATAGCCATGATGTCGTTGATCACGAGATTCGGAAAAACTCCCAGGTTACGGCTGGTCTCGCAGATACGCCGCGCCCGCTCTGGTCCGAACCGCGCCTCGAATCGCCGCCGGACTTCCTCGAAGTGCGCCTTGCGATGCTCGCCGAACGGCGCGACCCAATGCGCGATAGGCCGTCCCCACGCGCTCTGATATTCGACCACCGCGTGACCGTTTCCGAGGTCTACCGCCTTCTGATAGGTGGGAGCCGCTACGTCGCGGCCTTTCATATCGACACCTATGTCACTCAGGAAGCTGAAGTACCGCTGATGCGTCGGCAGACCGTGATAGCCGTCATAGCTGTTCTCAACCAGCAGCTTCCAGTTAGCGCGCGCGCTATAGGCCTGCTGGCCGGAGACAATCTTCATACCTAGCTCAGACTGATCGGCCACCAGATCCAAATACTCCCGCGCGCCTGCAAGGTAGTCATAGAGGCTATCCGCCGCAGGATCGAAGCACGCGAAAATAAAACCGCGATAGTTATCCACCTGAGGCGGAGATACCAAGGCCATGTCGTCGCGCTTGAAAGCTTCGCTATAGGACTCTTCGCCCGGTACTCCTACGAGTTGGCCGCGAGAGTTAAAGGTCCAGGCGTGATACGGACACTGGAAGGTCTTCGCGTTGCCGGATTTCTGGCGGCATACGAGCGATCCGCGATGAGTGCAGGTATTCAGCAGCACGCGCACGACGCTGTCATCGCCACGAACAAGTATCATCGGCCGCCCCGCGACGTTGCGCGAGCGGTAGTCGCCGGCATGCGGCACCTCGGACTCGTGACCGACATAGATCCAGCACTTGTCGAAGACCCGGCGCCTCTCATCGGCGAGACACTCCGGATCGGTGAACGCGCGCCGATTTACGCGAAACAGTCCCGCGTCCTGGTCATCTACGACGTAGCTCTCGGCTGATTTCTCCATGGTGCTTCTCCTGTCCTACTTGTCCGACGGATTCCATGCCCAGTAACGCGCGATCGCGCCCGCATCGACGCGAAGATCGGTTCCCGTGATCATGCCGGCGTCGTCCGACGCGAGAAATACCGCCGCCCGTCCGTAGTCGCTCGGGCTCGGCAGTTTCTGCATCGGCACACCTTTGCGAAATGGTTCGAATGCATTCTTGAGTTGATCGCCACTGCGGACCTCGCGACCCCATCGCGCGGCGCGTTCGAACGACTCCGACGGATCGGTCGCCGTCGGCGTGAGGCTGTTGACGCGGATGCCGTGCGCGACGAGTTCCATCGCCGCCGATCGCGTGAAGTTCAGCAGACCGCTCTTGCCGGTGCAGTACGCGATGTTGTTCGGCTCGCCCTGATGGCCCGCGGTCGAAATGATATTGATGATGGCGCCTTTGCGCCCCTGCTCGATCATCGACTTCGCAACATGCTTGGTGAACAGGAACGTGCCGCCCAAGAATGATCTCGAGCTGGCGCCGCCATTCGTCGAGCGGCATGTCGATCACGCCCTTCTTGTTGAAGATGGCGGCGTTGTTCACGAGGATATCGACGCCGCCGAAATGCTCGCGCGCCGCCGCGACCGCAGCCATCACCTGGCGCTCGTCGGTGACGTCGCAAGTCACCGCGGTGGCGCGTCCTCCGGTGCTCTTGATGTAACGCGCGCAGTCGGCAGCGTTTTCCGCGCGCGCATCGACGCATACGAGCGACGGCGCCCTCGGCCGCGAGACCTTCCGCAATACCGCCGCCGATATTGGTGCTGGTACCAGTGACCAGCGCCACTTTTCCACTGAGCTTCATCTGATTAACGCGGCGGCGGCGCCGTCAGGAAACATTTCGAGGAATTGAAAATCCACGTATCGATAAATTCGGTCTCTGCCGGCTTGCGTTTCAATTCAGCGAGCACTCCCGCGAGACACATCCAATTGAGAATTTCCTGCTGACCGCTTGCCTCGACCGAAGACGCTGGATAATTCCGCCACGCGTCGAAGTTGCCGGCGCGCAACGCCTCGAACAGCGTCCGATCCGCGGGCGTGTCCGGATATAGAAAGTTGTTTTTCGCAGTGAGGAAGGCGTGCGACCATCCCGACGACGCCATCAGCGCGACCCGCCACGGACTGTTCGCAAAAATACGCGCGGTTGCGGCGCCGAGATCGAACAATCGTCGCGGCGTCGGCGCGGGCGGATCGAGCTGCGCTTCCGATGGCGGATTTTCGAACGCCGGCAAACCGCCGCGCTGCGCGATCACCTTGCGCCCGTAGCAATTTATCTCGAACGGAATGATCGGGTACGGAAACCCTTTGCGATCGTAATCGAGATACAGCACTGCGTTCCCGAAAGCGTGGCCGAGCGGATGATGCAGCGGCTTGTACGAGTAGGCGGTGTCGAAACCAGCCTCGATCAAACCGCCGGCGAGATATTTCGCTGCCGCGACGTTGCCGGCCGTTCGAAATTTCTTGTCTGGCGCATCATGCCAAACGTTGTGCGCGGGCGGCGCGAACTCGAATGATTCGTGTGCGTAGATGCAGTAAGGCGGAATCACATCCTCGCGGAAATTTTCGTATTGATCGTCGCCCCACACCACGATGAAGTCGGGCCGAAACTCGTCGATTTGCGCGCGCGTTTTGCGCAGCGAACGCAGCAGCCGCTCGCGATGCAGCGTGCGCGGCGCTGGTGCCCTCGTCGTTGCCCCATTCGGCGCGCATCGCTTCCGGCCAGCTCTGCGCATTGCGAAATTTTTCCGGCAGGTGCGGGTTCTGCAGCATCCGTTTCAAAATCCACGACATCGTTTCGTCGCTGCCGGCCAGAGGCGGGTAGTGAGTTATTCCAACTGCGAGAATCTCACCCATTTCCATATCCTCCGCTGCGCCGCGTCAGGCTCGGCTTTTGTCGTCTCGCGTGAAAACTCGCTTCACAGAATCGTGAAGAATCCGTTTCTCGTACAACGAGGCGATGCGATCTTCGGAATACCCCAGCACACTCGAAAGTACCACCGCGTTATCTGCCCCGAGCGCGGGCACATAGTTGCGAGCCTGTGCCGTGGAGTTGCCAAATTTGAACGCGGGATTCGGCACCTTGAGCGGCCCGGCCCCGTCGTCGATAACTTCGAAGCTGCCGCGCTCCGCAAGATGCGGATGCGCAAGCGCCTCTCGCACAGTGTAATACCGCGAGCACGGAACGCTGCCCTCGGTCAAAATCGCTTCACACTCGGCCATCGTCCGCGTCGAAGCCCACTCGTCGAGCATCGACATGAACCACGCCCAATTCGCAGCTCTGCCTTTCGCCGTCGCGAAGCGAGGATCGTCCATCCATTCGGGATGTCCGACCGCGCACGCCAACGCCTCGTAGTTGTTTGGCTTCACCGCCGCAATCATTACGAAGCCGTCCTTGGCGCGCGTCGGCTGAAAGGTATTCGTCCGCCGCGCTGGCGGAAGCTGCGCTTCCTGGAACTCATAGATCAGCATGCCGAGCAGCCCGTCCATCATCGCCAGATCGATGCAATCGCCGCGGCCCGTGCGCTCGCGTGCGAGCAACGCCGACTGAATCGCGCCGAATGCGTACGTCCCGCCCAGCACGTCGCCCACGTAGATGCCGGTGTTGAGCGGCCTCTCGAGGCCTTCCTGATACGCCAGGTTGACCAGGTCGAAACCGCTGGCCGCGTGCAGCATCGGCGCGTAAGCGCTGCGCGTCGCCCACGGCCCGCTCTGGCCGAAGCCCGAGATCGAGCAGTACACGATGTCGCGGATTCAGCCGCTCGAGTGTCGGGTAGTCGAGTCCCAGCCGCCGCATCACGCCCGGCCGCGAATTCTCGACGACCACGTCTGATTTTGTCGCGAGCTCGCGAATCAAGTCACCCGCTCCGGTTTGGCGCAGATCGATCGCGAGGCTTTTCTTGCCGCAATTCAGATGAGCGAAGTACGCGCTCTTGCCGGCGCGCATCGGCGGTTGCGTGCGGATGAAGTCGCCCTCGGGCGGCTCTATCTTGATCACCTCGGCGCCAAGATCCGCGAGCAGGCGCGTGCAATACGGCCCCGACACGATGG
The DNA here is from genome assembly GCA_963733715.1 of uncultured delta proteobacterium. Taxonomy (GTDB): domain Bacteria; phylum Desulfobacterota; class Binatia; order Binatales; family Binataceae; genus Binatus. Next base: position 32,783 of record CAVTEN010000018.1, on the reverse strand, counting down.
TCGTGAAGTCGAGCACCCGCACGCCGCTCAGGATATCGTTATTCACCAGCCGCCTCGGCGCGATCCTTTTCTTTCACCAGCGACAAGTAGTGACGGTTGAGTCGTTCGAGATGCTGTTCCATCTCTTTCACGGCGCCGTCGCTGTCGCCCGCTTCAAAATGCTTCATGAAACGCCGTCGCGACGGCAGCACCCACGGATTTCGCTTTTGCCCGATCGCCCGGATGAAGTGCTGCATCACGTCGATCAGCGCTTCCATCACGATCACCATGACCGGATTTTTGGTCGCGCGCGCGATGATGCGGTGAAAATCGAGATGGATCGCCGCCTGGTCGTAAAAGCTGATATTTTCGCGCGCGGCTTTCGCCGCCGACGCGATGTTGGCGTTGAGCGCCTCGATATCTTCCGGCGTGGCGCGTTCGCACGCGGCGCGCACGGCGCTCGATTCGATCATCACCCGCGCCTCGGTCAGATGCTCGGGCTGAATCGCACCGAGGTGAAACATATCGCGCAGCCCGGTGATTATCGCGTCGCCCGTGCTCTCGCGCACGAACGCGCCGCCGGTCGCGCCTTTCTGCAGCCGCAGCAAGCCGGCATTCTCGAGCGACCGCAGCGCCTCGCGCAGAGTGTTGCGCGACACTCCGAACTGCTCGGCCAGCACGCGTTCAGGCGGCAGCCGGTCGCCCGCTCTCAGCCGCCGATCGGAAAGTTCCTTGCGAATTTGGTCGGCGATTTCCTCGAACGCACGCAGGTTGCGGATGCGGCTGAACTCGACACCGTTCGGCGTCACCACTCGGCTCGGCTGCTTGCGCTTGACATTCGTGTCGCTCATATGCTCCATTGGTTGAACCATTGCTATCCTGAACTCATGCCACCGAAATGTCAAGCGCGAACTGAATTCAAATCTTCCACGGAGGGATGACGTTGATCTCTTTTGAACTTACCGAGGAACAGAAACTCGCCCAGTCGATGGTGCACGAGTTGGCCGGCTCGCAGCTGCGGCCGGCTGCGCGCGGCGCCGATGACCGCGAAGCGATCCCGTCGTCAGTGCTCGACGAGATCTGGGCGACCGGGATCATCCAATCTCAGGCTGATGCGACCGCTCGCTCGGCCACGCTGAATGCGCTGCTGCTCGAAGAATTCGCGGTCGCGGATGCTTCGTTTGCGATCGCTGCCGCGGCGCCGCTCGGATTTCTCGGCGCGATCGCCGACCAGGGCTCGCCCGCGCAAAAGAAAAATCTGCTGCCGCTGTTTGCGGGCGACAAGTATCGATGCGCCGGCGTCGCAATCATGGAGCCCGACTTCGCCTTCGACGTTTCCGCGATTCGCACCACCGCAATCAAGACGCGCGACGGCTATCGCCTGTCGGGCGTGAAGGGACTGGTTCCGCTCGCGGGAAATTGCAGTCACTTTCTTGTGGTTGCGCGATGTGACGACGCTACCGACGCGTTCATCGTCGATCGAAACACTCGAGGCGTGAGCGTCGGCGAGAAGAAACCGAATATCGGACTGCGGGCGCTCGAGATGGCTGCCGTCAGTTTCAAGGATGTTGAACTGCATTCCAGCGCGCGGCTCGGCGAGAGCGCGGGATGCGACGTTCAACGCATAATCGACTCGGCGCGCACCGCGCTGTCCGCGATCATGACCGGCACCAGCCGGGCCGTGATGGAGTTCGTGATGCCGTACACCAAGGAGCGCGTGGTTCATGGCGATGCGCTCGCGAAGAAGCAGACGATCGCGTTTCGGTCTGGCCGATATGCGGATCGAAACCGATGCGATGCGCTGGATGACGTGGAAGGCCGCTTCGATTCTCGAGCAGGGCGGCGACGCCACGCGGCAGGCGCAACTTGCGTACACCTACTGCGGCGAGAATGCGATGTGGATTGCCGATGAAGGCGTCCAGATGCTCGGCGGCCACGGCTACCTGCGCGATAACCCGGTCGAGATGTGGTATCGCGACACGCGCACGGTGTCGGTGCTGGAAGGCGCGGTCGGAGTTTAGTTTTCGAAGATAACCACGAGGACAAAGCGATGATAGATTTCCAACTCACTTCGACTGACGAGAACGTTCTGAGCAATGCTCACGAGCAGGCGATCATTGGCCGACGCTATGCGCGCTACTACGACAAGCACGAAGACGAACTCGAGCCAGCAGAATTTCCTGAAGCGAAGGGTTTGCCGAACCCGATCACGCTGGCCGAAGAAGGCCTCAACGGAAGCAGCGGCTCGCGGATTCTGCACTCGCTCGTGATGCTCGAGATTTACTGGGGCGGGATAGCGCTGCATCGCAGCAAATGGGGACTCGGCAATACCGTGCTCAAGACGGTAGCCACGCCCGAGCAGTTCGAGAAGTGGAAGAACCACACGATCGCGATAGCGATTACCGAGCCCGGCGCCGGTTCCGACCCGGCGAACATCCGAACCACGGCGACGTTCGATCGCGAGACCGCTGAATGGATTCTCAACGGCGAGAAGATTTTCATTTCGCAAGCCCAATCGGGTGACGCTGCGATGGTGCTGTCGCGATTCGTCGCGCCGGACGGCAGCCGCGGCATGACCACCTTTTTGGTTGAAAAGGGCACTCCCGGATTCACCGTCGGGCCGCAACTTAAGAAGCTCGGCATCCGCTCGCACGACACCTGCAACCTGCTCTTCGAGAATTGCCGGATTCCGGAATTCAATCACATCAAGGGCGATTTCAAATCCACGATGTCGGTGTTCAACGACTCGCGCCCGATGGTCGGCGCGATGGCGCTGGGCGTCGCGCGCGCGGCGCTGGATTTCACCCGCGAAAAGCTGGCCGAGCGCGGAATCGAAATCAGCTACCGCGGCGGGATGCGCAGCCGCTCGGCCCTCGTCGATCGTTTCATCAGGCTGGAAGCCATTTTCGAAGCGGCGCTGCTTACGGTGCTGCGCTCGAAGTGGCTCGAGCAGCAGGACGTGCCGCCGAAAGTGGAAGCGTCGATCGCAAAAGCGGCGGGAGGCAAGGCCGCGCGGAAAATCACCCAGGGATGCATCGAGTTGCTCGGCCCGGAAGCGCTCTCGGAAGACCATCCGCTGGATCGATGCTTCCGCGACGGCCGCATCTTCGACATCTATGAAGGCGCCGGCGAAATCCAGCGCCTGATAATCGCGCGCTCAATCCTCGGCTATACCGGCCGCGATCTGAGGTAGACGACGCACATCCGGAGTCCGCTCTTTTTATGGACCCAATTTTTGGTTTTTACTAACGTAAAAACTACACATTGTGTTCAGGAGGAAGAGATGAAACCAGCACTTCGAATCGCACTTCTCGCAACCGGCATTCTCTTTCTGGGTTTGCCGCCGACCGCGCACGCGCAGGCGGGCAAATATACCGTCAAGACGGGTTATCTCACCTGCCATGAAGCGTCAGGATGGGGATTCATCTTCGGATCTTCGCGCAACCTCAATTGCTCCTACTCCAGCAACGGCGGCAGAGTCGAATATTATTCGGGAAGCGTTTCAAAGTTCGGCGCTGACATTGGCTATCTCAAATCAGCGGTGATCTTGTGGGCGGTCGCTGCTCCTACCAAGGATCTCAAGCCCGGCGCGCTGGAAGGTCATTATGGCGGCGCGACCGCGAGCCTTTCACTGGGAGTGGGTGCGGGCGCGAACGTGCTGGTCGGAGGCTTCGATCAGTCGATCGCGCTTCAGCCGGTGTCTGTCGAAGGGCAGAACGGACTCAACGTCGCCGCCGGAGTCGCGGAAATGACGCTCAAATACCGCGGCGAGAAACCGCCGGCCTGAACAATCCGGCCGACGCGTCACCATCCTGAGGCGTTGAGCCAAGCGACGGCGCCGGCAAGGTCGAATGAATTTGCCAGGTCCATCAGGTCAACGATCTTGCTGACGTCGTCCATCGGGAACGATTTGCCGGCCGGGAAAATCGGCTCGACACGGCAGTAGCGATCGCCGAGGAGTTGCCGGCACTCGAAATCGGCGACGCCCACGCTGCCGTCCATCATCACGTTCAGGATTGGCTTGATCCATTGGGCGTCACCCCAATCGTGATCCTGACCGCTGATGAATTGCAGCGACGCGCCGGTACCCACCGACAGTAGCTTGATCTCGCCGAGGGTTGCACGTTCACCGGCTTGATTGCGTCCGTCCAGCGCCTGCGCAATCGCGGCCATGCTCGGATTGTTGGCAATCACGCCGCCGTCGACGTACACGCCGTACGATGGGAAGTAAGTGGGGGCCGCACTAGTCGACATGGCGACGTCGACCGCCAGGAATTCGCCGTCGCTGTCGGGTCCTGTAAAATTGTGAAAGAACTTGGGATTCCAGGTACGCGAAGACCGATCGGCCGCCTGACTGTCCAGGTTGAACGATGCGATCAGAACGCGTGAGCGCAAGTCCTTGAGTTTCTGAGCGCCGAAGGTCTCCTGCAGAATCTGCTTGAGATTCACATTGTCATACTTCGAACCGCTGATACCGCCCAGCTCGACCACGTTGTGCGTCCACGAAGAATCAAAGATCAACTTCCCGTTCACAACGTAGAGATCGCGAATCTGCGCTGGGGTGAGACCGGCAGCCAGCCCCAGGGCGAGAATCCCGCCGGTTGAGGTGCCGGCGAACAGCGTGATCGTGCCGGGCCGATCCTGCAGCAGGGCAGGATAAGCGCCCAGCAGTCGATTGAGCAGAACTGCGGTCAGGACTCCACGGATGCCACCGCCGTCACACGACAGTATTCGAAAGTTCGGCATGCTATGTTACCCCTAACGGACGTCCTCGGGCGGGAACCTACAAGTTACCAGCAGGCAGACAACAAGTTTATCTGCAATTCACACCGGCGGAAAGTAGTGTTCCGGTATCGTTGGTAGATTCTCAAAAGACAGCGCCGGTTTTTGTGCCGTGGGTGACGCCGGCGGGCGCCAATCCTCTCATAGGCCGTTTTCCGGAGGACCAGGTGTTGTTACTAATGATTCGAGAGCGGCTCGAGATGATGGCAAGAGAACGATGAAGAGTCTCGACGGGGCGGTGGTCGAGGCGAACGTTGCGGGCGACGCGAGTGCGCGTGCGTCCGACGAAGTGCTTGCGGTTCTGCGGCGGTTTTGGGGATTCGAGAGTTTGCGGCCGCTGCAGCTCGAGGCGATACAGGCCGGGCTCGAGCGGCGCGATTCATTGGTCGTGATGCCGACGGGAGGCGGGAAATCGCTCTGCTACCAGGTGCCGCCTGCGGTCGCTGGACGCACCGACGTCGTAGTCTCGCCGCTTATCGCGCTGATGAAGGATCAGGTCGATGCGCTGCGCCTATCGGGCTATCCGGCTGCGGCGCTCCATAGCGGGATGGATCAGATGGAGGTTCGTGACGTCGAGCGCGAGCTCGCCGGGGGCCGGCACCATCTTATATTTGTCGCGCCGGAGCGGTTGCTGACCCCGCGATTTCTCGATCTTGCCGCGCGCCTGAAAGTCACCAGCTTCGCGATCGATGAAGCGCACTGCATCAGCCAGTGGGGGCATGATTTCCGGCCCGAATATCGGCGGCTGGCGGAGCTGAAGACGCGCTTTCCGGGCGCGAGCATTCACGCATACACGGCGACTGCGACTGAGCGCGTGCGCGGCGACATCGTCGAGCAACTTGGGCTCAAGGACCCGGCTGTGCTGGTCGGATCGTTCGACCGTCCCAACCTGCTTTATCGCGTCCGTCCGAAGCTGGATGTGAACGGGCAAATTGCGTCGACGATCCGGCGCCATAAAGGTGAGGCGTCGATCGTCTATAGCATCAGCCGAAATGATACCGAGAGGATCGCCGCTTACCTCGCATCGGAAGGTGTGCGCGCCGCCGCGTATCACGCTGGAATGGACGCGGGAGATCGTCGGCATACGCAGGACCGCTTCGCTGCCGAGGAAATCGACGTGGTGGTCGCGACGGTGGCGTTCGGGATGGGAATCGATCGCAGCGACATCCGATGTGTGATCCATGCAGCGCTGCCGAAATCGATTGAGGCCTATCAGCAGGAGACCGGCCGCGCGGGCCGCGACGGCTTGCCCGCCGAATGCGTGCTGTTCTACTCGGCGGCCGACGTGATTCGATGGCGCAATCTGATGGAGCGGAGCGCCGCAGAATCCGCCACTCCACCGGAAGTGTTGGAGAGTGGAAAGCTGCTGCTCGAGGAAGTGCGCCGCTTCGCGACAGTCGTTCGATGCCGTCATGCCGCTCTCTCGGCGTACTTCGGTGAGATTTACGATGGAGCGAGTTGCGGCGCGTGCGACTTTTGCCTGGGCGAAGTGGAAGGCGTCGCGGATTCTACCGTGCTCGCGCAGAAGGTGCTGTCATGCGTGGCGCGCGTCGAGCAACGCTTCGGGGTCGAGCACGTCGTTGACGTACTGAGCGGCGCGAGCAGCGAACGCGTACGTAGATTGAGCCACGAAAAACTTTCCACCTATGGCCTGCTGAAGGACGTGCCGCGCAAGACCTTGACCAACCTGGTTTATCAGCTAGTCGATGCCGGACTGCTGGAGCGCACGCCCGGCGATCGCCCAACGCTGAAGTTGAACGCATTGTCGTGGGAAGTGATGCGCGGGCGTCGCGCGGTCACCCTGCTGCAGGCGAAAGAGTCGAAATCGAAACGAACACGAATCGAAGAAGAGTCGTGGCACGACGTCGATGAGGCGCTGTTCGAGAGTCTGCGCAAACTGCGGCGCGAAATCGCCGCCGAGCGCTCGGTGCCCGCCTATGTGATCCTCCACGACGCGACGCTACGCGAACTCGCCAGCGTCCGTCCCACGACGGTTGACGCGCTGCGTTATATCCGCGGCTTCGGCGAAAAGAGACTCGCCGACTTCGGCGCACGCCTAATCGAGTGCATTAATTCTCACCGCTAGTTCCGGACGGCGTGTGCCATAACTTTTTTCGTCGGCTAGCATCGCGATGAATGGCCAGACTTGCGACCGGCGCGATCGACACCGCGATGCTCGGCTCGATTCTGAATCGAGTGCGGGCGCAGGCGGCGGCCGACCCGCTCAGCAATCCGATTCTCCTGTTCGCGCTGGATCTGACGTTGCGGATGGACCGCGGCGAGATCGATCTCGACGGCCTCGAGAGCATCGTGCAGCAGCTTACGGCCGAGGCATTTGCCGACCGCGCCGATCGGCTCAAGAACTATCTCGGTGAGACCGCGATCGTCGCGAACGAGCGCGCGCTCGAGGATCTGATCGAGCAAAAAGCGCGCGAGGGCGGCTTCGAGGAATTTCGCACGGCTGTCGCCCGAATCGTCTTCGGCGTGGTCTTCACGGCGCATCCGACGTTTTCAATCTCACTCGAGTTGGCGCGCAGCCTGGCCGAACTCGCGACCGGGCAGACCGTCGCAGGCGTGGCTCTAGATCCGGCAGGACGAGACGAGCGGATGGAAACGGCGGCGCGCGTCGAGCATCGGCCGCCCGACGAACTGTCGCTCGAGGTCGAGCACGCGTGGGTGACTGAGGCGCTCCACCATGCGCATGACGCGCTCGAGCGCGTGCATCGGACGGCGTTGCGGGTAGCGCGCGAGCACTGGCCGGATCAGTGGACGAAGCTCGAGCCGCGGCTGGTGACGCTCGCGTCGTGGGTAGGATACGACCAGGACGGACGCACCGATATTACGTGGACGCGGACGTATCGCGGCGCGCCTGGCCGACAAGCTCGCGATGATCGAACGCTACCGGAGAAAAGTTGAGGCCCTCGAGCGCGCGGCCAGCGGGGATTTCCTTGCGACGCTGCAGCCGCTCCGCACGATGCTCACGACGGCGAGCGCAACCGTGGCGCATCAGATCGAATTGATTGGCGGCGGCGGAGCGCGATCCGGCGGCGACGGCGGCATTTGGCCGCGCGATGGTGTCGGGACGCTCGGATGCGCTGGTCGAGACGGCGCCGATCCTCGCGTTGATCGAAGCGGCGATTCACGCGGCGCCGGATGACGAGCGGCGCGAGGCGATCGCTGGTCATGCGCGCCAGCTTGAAAACCCATGGCCTGGCGCTCGCGCATATCCATGTGCGGCTCAACGCGTCGCAATTGCATAACGCGGCGCGGCGGCTGGTTGGACTGGAGACGGAGCCGAACGATCCGGCGAATCGCCGCTCATACTTCACCACCATCAATGACCTGCTCGGGCGCGTGCGCCCGGTGGCGATCAGCTTCGAATCGCTGATGGCCGAGCGGGCGTCGGCCAAGCGACTGATGATGACGGTGGCGCAGATCGTCAAGTTTATCGATGCCGAAACGCCCATCCGTTTTTTGATCGCGGAAACCAAGACCGGCTTCACGCTGCTGACGGCGCTCTACTACGCGCGCATGTTCGGAGTGGACGATCGGATCGAAATTTCGCCGTTGTTCGAGACCGAGGAGGCCTTCGAGCGTGGCGAGCGGGTGATCGAGGAGGCGCTGAAGAGTCCGCACTATCGCGCGTACCTGGATCGGCAGGGGCGGATGGCGGTGCAATTCGGATTCTCGGACTCGGGGCGATTCATCGGGCAGATGGCGGCGACGTTTCGAATCGAGCGGCTGCGTTTGCGCATCGCGCAACTGCTCGAACGTCATGGACTGAGCAAGCTGGAAGTGATCCTGTTCAACACGCATGGCGAATCGATCGGCCGCGGCGGACATCCGTCGACGTTGGCCGACCGCCTGCGTTATGCGGCGCCGCCGAACAGCCGGGCGGAGTTCGAGCGGCGGGGAGTGCGCGTGAAGGAGGAGATAAGTTTTCAGGGCGGAGACGGCTACCTGCTTTTTCTGACGCCGGCGGCCGCGACCGCGAGCATCCGGCAGATTCTCGGCTTCGCGTTCGACGTGAGCGATGAGACCGGCAACGATCCGATTTATGCGGCGCCGGACTACGCGGCGGAATTCTTCGCGACGGTGCAGCAGGAGTTCAGCAACGCTGGTTGACGATCCTGACTATGCGGCGTTGCTGAGCCTGTTCGGCGCGAACCTGCTTTATCGGACGGGGTCGCGGCCGGTCGCGCGCGAGGTCGAAGAATGGGGGCGGCCGTCGAAGATCGAGCATCCGTCGCAATTGAGGGCGATACCGAACAACGCGATTCTGCAGCAACTCGGCTTCATGGCGATTACGCTGCACGGTGATCGGTCGCGCGATCTCGAAAGACCCGGAACTGTTCCAGGCGATGCGCGAACGGTCGGCGCGCTTCGGCCGCGCGGTGCAGATGGTAGCGGCGGCGCTCGATCGCACCGAGCTCGACGTGCTGCGCGCGTACGTGAATACGCTCAACCCCGCGATGTGGCTGAATGGGGCAGGGCGCGCGCGGCGTCCGGCGCGAACGAAAGCGTTGCGCGAATTGGCGCGCGTGACCGGAGCAGCTCGATCAGCATGATCGGCTCGCGCGGCTGGTGCGGCGACTGCAGGCGGATCAACTGTGGCTGCTCGATGCGATCGAGCCGGTCGAGACGGTGCAACGGCGACGGTTGATACTGCTACACGGAATCCGCGTCGCGGTGATCCAGCGAATCTGCCTGCTGGCAATGGAGATTCCAAATTTCAGCCCGCAGCTCGGCGTGACGCGCGACGACATCCTGGCGCGAATCCTCGAGCTGGACGTGCCGAGCGCGGTCGAACGGCTGCGGCGGATTTTTCCCCACGAGGAGAGTGCCGCGGGTACGCCCGATGATTTCGGCGAAAAGTCGCAATACCGGCCGGACTCTGCGTTGTCGTACGAGATCGAGCACGACACCGTGTTCGATCCGATGCTGAAACTGTTTGATCTGGCGCGTCGAATCGGGACGGCGATCACTCACGAGATCGGTGCTGTCGGCTAGGCGCTCAAGATAACGCTTCCCTTGGCTCGCAATCGCTGCAGGACCATACTCAGAGTTAGATTATACTACTAGTCGCAGATGGGAGCGGCCGATACTGATCGGACAGCCTTGGGGGGAGCATATGCGATATTACATCGCCGCAGTTGCGCTGGCGGTCCTGCAAATTTCATGGAACGCTCCGGCGCTTGCCCAAACTGGCACGTGCAGCGGGATGACCGTGGGGCAGCTCAAGAGTCTGAACGGGTTTGTCCCGTTCGATGCCAGCAGCCTTTGGAATACGGATATTTCCAGCGCACCGGTGGATTCCAATTCGGCCAACATCATCAATTACATCGGTTCAACCGTGACCCTGCACCCGGATTTCGGCGCGGGTACCTACGCCGGCCAATCGATCGGGATACCGTACCAGATCGTTGCCGGCACGCAGGTGAAAGTCACCGTGAACCTCGGCGCATACGCGAGCGAGAGCGATCCCGGGCCTATGCCGATTCCTGCTACCGCGTTGATCGAGGGCTATCCGAATCCCGGCACCGGCGATCGCCATGTCCTGGTGCTGGAGAAGGACGGTTGCTGGCTGTATGAGCTCTATAACTCTCACCATCTGAGCAACGGCAGTTGGAGCGCCGACTCGACCGCAATCTGGGACATGACAATCGATCCGCAGCGTCCTTACACCTGGACTTCGGCGGATGCGGCGGGTCTGCCTATTTTCACGGGACTGGTTCGGTACGACGAAGTCGCGGCGGGCGCTATCAATCACGCAATTCGCTTCACCGTGCCGCACTCGCGCCAGGCCTTCACGCCGCCCGCATCGCATTGGGCTTCATCGGTGACGGACCCTGACGCACCTGCGATGGGAGCAAGGTTCCGGCTGAAAGCAGGTTTCGATATCTCATCTTACTCGCCGCAGAACCAGGTGATCCTTACCGCGCTCAAGAAGTACGGAATGATACTCGCGGACAATGGGAGTGCTATCTATCTTAGTGGCGCGCCAGATAGCCGTTGGAATAACTCTGATCTACACCAACTTGGGACTGTTACCGCGGCGGACTTCGACGTTGTGTCGATCGGCCCCGTCTATACGAGTTCCGACTGTGCCAACTGGCGCGAGTCCTATCGTAAGTGGTTTCACGGCAAATCCCGTTCACGTCGCAAAAGGAAAGCCTGTGATGCTTAGTTGGACAACCAGCAATGAGACCTACAACATCATCTCGCCCAGCGTCGGACCGGTACGCGGGAACTCAGTAACAGTTCATCCCAAGGCGACTACAACTTACACCTTGTACTCGACGAACCAGTATGGACGGAAGACGGCGAGCGTGAAGGTTTCAGTCCCTTGAACTGACTCAGTTCAAGCACTCAGGCGGTTGATTCCGTCCAGCGCTGCGTTCTTGTAGCACTCGGCAAGGGTAGGATAGTTGAAGACGGTATTCACGAAGTAGTCGATAGTGCCCTTCAGAGATATAACGGCCTGGCCTATGTGAACCAGCTCGACGGCTCCATCGCCGATGATATGAACACCTAACAGCTCGCGGGTCTCGCGATGAAACAGCAGTTTCAAGACGCCGGTGTTGTCGCCGAGGATGTGCCCTCGCGCCACTTCGCGGTAGGAGGCCTTGCCGACTTCGTATGGGACTCCCTTGTTGGTCAAGCTCTCTTCGGTGGCGCCAACGAATGAGATTTCGGGAATGGTGTAGATTCCGTACGGGAACAACTCGGGCGAGTGTTGCGCGGGAACCTTGAACGCACGGCATACTGCAATTCTGCCCTGTTCTTTCGAAGTGGACGCGAGGCTCGGGAACCCGATGACGTCGCCGACGGCGTAGATATGCTCGACGGCGGTCTGATAGTCGGAGTTGGTTTTCATACGCCCGCGCGCGTCGGTCGCGAGGCCGGCCGCCTCCAGATTCAGATCGCTGGTCGCGCCATTGCGGCCCGTACTCGACAAGGCTTTGTCGGTGACGATCTGTTTTCCGCTTGCCAGACAGGTGCGCACGCGGTTTTGGCCATTCTCCCGGATCACTTCTATCGAGGAGACTTCTTCGCCCAGCCGCAGCGTCACGCGCCGTTCGCGCAGGTGATAGACGAGACTCTCGACGATTTCCACGTCGACGAAATCGAGCAGCCGCGGGCGCATGTCGATCAGCGTCACGCGCACGCCGAGCGCCGCAAACATGCTCGCGTACTCGCATCCGATGACGCCCGCACCGATCACCGCGAGCGTGCGCGGAAGCTCGTCGAGCCCCATGACGTCGTCGCTGGAGAAGATGCAGCGGCCATCCAGCGGAGTCCGCGCGTCACGCGCCGCCTTGGTGCCGACCGCCAGCACGATCGTGGACGCAGAAATCCGTCTTTGCAGGCCGCTCGCCTTGTCTTCGAGATGGAGCACGTGCGGATCGACAAAGCTCGCCTTCGCGGTCGTCAACTCGACGCCGTTGCGCAGCAGCTGATGACGCAATACGTCGATCTCGTGACGCACGACCGGATCGACGCGCACCAGCAGATCCTGAAACGTGATTTTTTCCTTGACCCGGTAGGAATCGCCGTAAATCGCGTGTTCGCGATAGCCGGACAGGTAGAGGATGGCTTCGCGCATGGTCTTGCTGGGGATCGTGCCGATGTTCACGCAGATGCCGCCGACGATCGGCTGGCGCTCGATCATGATGACGCGCTTGCGCAGCTTGGCGCCCTGGATGGCCGCATGGTGTCCCGCGGGACCGGAGCCTACAACAGCGAGATCAAAATCATATTCAGACATCGCGTATGATTCTGGCTTTTTGCCAGCTTTGACGTAAGGTTGAAAAAACGACCGGAAAATTTTGCCCGCGTGAGGAGACAAACCGCGATGATGACCGGACAGCAGTACAAGAAGTCGCTCGACGACAACCGCGAAACCTATTTCGAAGGCGAGCGCGTGCGCGACATCGCCAATCATCCGCTGCTTGGCGAGTGCGTCTCGCGAATAGCTGAAGGCTACGACAAGTTCTATTCGCCGGAGCCGGGGGCAGTCAGCCCGTTGATGGCGATTCCGCGATCGGCGAATGAATTGCGCGATCGGATTCCACTGCTGCTCGAATCCGACATCGTCGCCAACGTGACCTACCAGTCGATCATGACGCTGACTACTGCCGCGACGCGCATCGCGGACGCGCTGCCGGAATACGCAGAGCGCATTCGGCGCTACGTGCAGGCCGCGCAGCGCAAGGACGTTCGCATCGTCGAATGCATCACGGATGCGAAGGGCGATCGCTCCCGTCCTCCCGGAAAGCAGGACGATCCCGACGCATACACGCGCGTGGTCGAGCGGCGCAGCGACGGCGTCGTGATCCGCGGCGCCAAGCTGCACATCACGGGCGCGTCGATGGCGCATGACCTGATGGTGATCCCGACCAAGGCGATGAAGCCCGGCGAGGAGGCGTACGCGATCGGATGCGCAGTGCCGGTCAACTCGCCCGGCGTCAAGATTATCGACACGACTTTCGCGCCGCGCCATCCCGACACGCGCACCTTCCCGGTCTCGGCGAAAATCCACATGGCCGAAGGATTCGTGATCCTCGACAACGTTTTCGTGCCGAATGAACGTATCTTCCTCGACGGCGCGGTGCAGCAGGCCGCCGTCTTCGCGCATTCGCTCGGGCTCTGGGAGCGGCTGGGCGGACTCTCAGCGATGGCGGAGGAGGGCGATCAACTCGTCGGCTTCGCGCAGCTGGTGGCGGAGGCAAACGGATTGGCGGGCGAGGGGCATATCAAGGAGAAGATCTCCGAGATGCTCATCCACGCGACGCTGATTCGCGCCGCGCTCGAGGCCGCGATCGCGAACTGCCAAATCACGGAGCAGGGCGCGTTCCCGGATGAGCTCTACACCAACGCCGGCAAATATCACGGCGCTGCGAACTACAATCTGATGGTGCGGCACCTGCACGACATCTCGGGCGGTTCGATCCTGACCGCACCGGGCGTCGCCGATCTCGAAAACGAAGTGACCGGGCCGCTGGTTCGCAAGTACATGGGCACCAGCAACGGAATCGACGGCGAATATCGCGCGCGGCTGTTTCATGCGATCCGCGATCTGACTGCCGACGCATATGGCGGATGGAAAGCCGTCACCAACGTGCAGGCCGGCGGCGGCCTCTATGCGCAGCGAATCGTTACGCGCAGGTACTACGACCTGAAGGGAGCGAAGCGCAAAGCGCTGAAGGTGGCCGGGCTGAGCGAGGAAATCGCCAGCTGATTGGTGTTTGCGCGCAATGCGACCGGCGTTGTAATGGATCAGTTACGTTCGCCCGCACGGATTCCGCATACAAGGAGACACGAATGGCTGCTGGATACACGATGACTATCGACGGCAAGTCGGTGAAAGGATCCAAGTCCACTGGCGTGATCAATCCCGCCACCGGAAAGATCTTCGCCGAAGTTCCCGATTGCTCGAAGGCTGAACTCGATCAGGCGATGAACGCCGCTCAGAAGGCGTTCCCGTCGTGGAGCAAAGACATCAACGCGCGCCGCAAGGTCCTCCAGGATTGCGCCGCCGCGCTGCAACAGCCGCCTGAAGGATTGGCGCGGACGCTCACGCTCGAGCAGGGCAAGCCGCTCGACAAGGCGGGCCAGGAAATCATGGGCACCTCGATGTGGTGCGCATACACTGCGATGCTCGATCTGCCGGCCGAAGTGCTGCAGGACACGCCGCAGGGCAAAATCGAAATCAAGCGCAAGCCGCTCGGCGTCGTCGCTGCGATCACGCCGTGGAACTACCCGCTGATGCTCGGGATGTGGAAAATCGCGCCGGCTCTGCTCGCGGGCAACACGATCGTGCTGAAGCCCTCGCCGTACACGCCGATCACGACGCTGATGCTCGGCGAGATTCTGCGCGACATCGTTCCGCCCGGAGTCCTCAACGTGATCTCCGGCGGCGACGAACTCGGCTCGTGGATGACTACTCATCCGGTGCCGCGAAAGATTTCATTCACCGGCTCGGTCGAGACCGGCAAGCGGGTCGCTGCGGCCGCCGCGCCCGATTTGAAGCGGGTCACGCTCGAGCTCGGCGGCAACGACGCCGCGATCATCCTGGCGGACGTGGATCCCGCGGCCGTCGCGCAGAAGATTTTCTGGGGCGCGTTCGAGAACTCGGGACAGATCTGCAGCGCGATCAAGCGCGTGTACGTTCCGGAGCAGATGTACAACGCGTTGCTCGACAACCTCGGCGAGATTGCCAAGGGCGTCAAGGTGGGCGACGGGCTCGAGGCCGGCACCCAGCTCGGTCCGATCAACAACAAGATGCAGTTCGAGCGCGTGACCGAGCTGGTCGAGGACGCCAAGAAGCACGGCGCCAAGATTGTCTCGGGCGGCTCGCGCGTCGGCAAGGAAGGATACTTCTTTGCGCCGACGATCGTCGGGAATATTTCCGACGGCGTGCGGCTGGTCGATGAAGAGCAGTTCGGCCCCGCGCTCCCGATCATTCCTTACAAGGATGTCGACGACGCCGTCCGCCGCGCGAACGCGACGCACTTCGGCCTGAGCGGCTCGGTATGGTCCAACGATTCGGCCCGCGGCACCGAAGTCGCGTCGCAACTCGAATGCGGCTCGGCGTGGGTCAATCAGCATCTCGCGATCGCGCCGAATCTGCCGTTCGGCGGAGCGAAGTGGTCGGGCATCGGCGTGGAGAACGGCCCGTGGGGTCTGATGGGCTTCACGGAAATCCAGGTGGTGAACTCGGTCAAGCTTTCGTAGTAGCGAATAACGGCGCCCCCGCGGTATCGTGAAATTCAGGCGATACCGCGGGGGCGCGTTTTTTTGAAATGGGACGCTACGACGATTACAAGCGGCGAGTCCTGCAAGTCAGCCAGCGCCTGTCGGCCGACGGCTACTTCGGATCCAAGTCGGGCAGCGCGGGCAACGTCTCGATGCTGGTCGAGGGCGAGGACGCGGTCGTCGTCACGCCGACGCGGCTTCAGTACGACGTGATGACGGTCGAGGACATTTGCGTCGTGGACTTCGACCTCGCGCGAATCGAGGGCGATCGCAAACCGTCGATCGAAACTCCGATGCACGTCGCGGCGTACAAGGTGCGCGCCGACGTCAGCGCCGTCATTCATACTCATCAGACGTTCGCGAGCGCGCTCAGCATACTGAATCAACCGATCCCGCCGCTGTTCGACGAAGTCACGCTGGCTATTGGCAATACGATCGACGTCGTGCCGTATGCCCTGTCAGGCTCGCGCGAACTGCACGACAACGTCGCGCGCAAGCTCGCCAATCGATGCCACTGCTACATACTTCAGAACCACGGCACGCTTTGCGTCGGCACCGATCTCGACAAGACTTTCACCTTCGTCGAGCTGCTCGAAAAGTCCGCGCACATCTATATGGATGCGCTCTCGACCGGTAAGCCGATCACCGTGCTCCCTGAAAAAACCGTCGCACAACTTCACGCCGCGGTGATCGCGCGACAGGATCGCGAAATCGCGCGCAAGGAAGAACGCCGCATCGCGCGGATTCAAGCCGCTCGCGCGCCGGAGCCGAGTCACTGATGAGCGCCACCGTCGTGACGCTCGGCGCGCACGTCCTCGACATCCTCGGCCGCTACGTCACGCACATCCCCGAGGGACAGGGCAGCGTGCTGCTCGACGAGATTCGGCTCGCGCCGGCGGGTTCCGCAGCGGGCACCGCGGTCGGCCTCGCGAAACTGGGACTCGAAGTCGCGACCGTCGGCGCCGTCGGCAACGACGCTCTCGGCGACGTGCTCATCCGCGCGCTGAACGGATTCGGCGTCGACACCACGCACGTCGTTCGCAAGCCCGGCGTCCAAACCTCGGCCAGCATCCTGCCGATCAGGCCGAACGGCGACCGGCCCGCGCTTCATGCGATCGGAGCCAACGCCGTCTACTCGATCGACGACGTGCCGTGGGCGACTGATCGAGAGCGCGGCGCATTTGCATCTCGGCGGCAACGATTCGATGCGCGGACTCGGGCGCGACGGCGCCGCGCAGATCCTGCGGCGCGCGCGTGACGGCGGCGCGACCACCAGCATGGACATCCTGAGCGAAGGCTCGCCCAAACTGCTCGCGATCCTGAAGCCGTGCCTGCCGTTCGTCGATTGGTTCATGCCCAACGCCGATCAGGCATGCAAGCTGACGGATTCACGCACGGCCGAAGAGGCAGCCTCGCGACTGCTCGACCTCGGCGTGGGCGGAGTTGTGCTCACGATGGGAGGCGACGGCAGCCTGCTGGCGACTGCGCGCGAGCGGGTGCATCTGCGCGGCGCACGATATCGCAGTCGTCGACACGTCGGGATGCGGCGACGCGTATTGCGCAGGTTTCATCCGCGCATTGCGGCTCGGCTGGCCGCCGTCGGAATGCATGAAGCTCGGCAACGCCGCGGCAGCGTTGGTGGCGCAAGGCCTCGGCTCGGACGCCGGCATCCGCGATTTGGACGATACGATCCGCTTCATGCGCGAAACTCCCTTGCGTTCCAGCTAACCGTCTTGCAGAAATTGAAAATATGACGACTCAACTCTCGCGTCGCGCATTCGTGGTGGGAAGTCTTGCGGCCGGCTTCGCGCTGGCCGTGATGCCGGTGTCGGCCGACACTATCACGACCGACAGCAATGGACTTGTCGCCGGCGAGGTCAAAATCCCGGTCGAAGGCGGCGAGATCCCCGCGTATCGCGCGATGCCGGCGAGCGGCGGTCCTTTTCCAACCATACTGGTGGTGCACGAGATCTTCGGCGTCCACGAACACATCAAAGACATCTGCCGCCGACTCGCCAAGCAGGGCTACTTCGCGGTGGCGCCGCTGCTCTTTTCGCGCGAAGGCGACGTCTCGAGCATGAGTGACACTCAGCAGATCATTTCGAAGGTCGTCGCCAAGGTGCCGGACCAACAAGTCGCATCCGACCTCGACGCGACCGTGGCATGGGCGAAAAGCACGGGTAAGGCAGATACCACGAAACTTGGCATCGTCGGTTTTTGCTGGGGCGGCCGGCAGGTCTGGCTCTATGCCGCGCACAACCCTTCTCTGAAAGCGGGAGTCGCATGGTATGGGCCGCTGGAATCTCCGAAGTCCGACCTCACGGCCGACGAATCCGCTCGATCTGGTGAATCAGATCAACGCGCCGATTCTGGGTCTCTACGGCGGCAAAGATATGGGAATCCCGGTTGCGCAAATCGAGCAGATGCGCGCCGCACTCAAAGCCGCGGGCAAGCCTTCGGAAATCGTGATCTATCCCGATGCCGGGCACGGCTTCAACGCCGACTATCGTCCCAGCTACAACCCGCAAGCCGCCAAGGATGGATGGAAGCGGATGCTGGCCTGGTTCAAAGAACACGGCGTAGCCTGAAATTCAGATTTGCGACTGACTATTGGAATGGCTAATCAACTCGGATACGGCGGTCCATTCGCGAGTACCTTGTCCAGCGACTTGTCGTAGCCATAGATGTCGTCGAAGAACCTTACTTCGCCGTCCGGCTCGACTACTGCGGTACTATAGAGAATTAGTACTGGAATAGGTTTTTCGAGATTCACCTGGACGTTGTCGGGGCCGGTCTTCATTGCCGCTTGAATTTTGTCCATCGTCCATTCGGGCCTGTCGCGCAGCACCCACGCCGCCAGATCCGCAGGTCTCTCGACCCGGATGCATCCGTGACTGAAGTCGCGACGCGACCGGGAGAACAGTTCCTGTTCCGGCGTGCTGTGCAGATACACGTTGTATTGATTGGGGAAGATGAACTTCACCAGGCCGAGCGCATTCTTGGGCCCGGGTTTCTGCCGTACGCTCAGCGAGCCGGAACGAAGTCCGTCTATGACATCGTCTGACGCTGGCGACGAAGGAACCACGTTGCCACTTCTGTCCACGACTTCGAATCCGTTATCTGCCAGGTAGTTCGGATCGCGCCGCGTCTTCGGGATCGTCTCGTTGCGCAGGATCGACGTCGGAACCAGCCAATACGGACGGAAGATCAAGTACTTCATTGTTTTCGCGAACACCGGCGTCTGCGTACGCATCGCCTTGCCGACGACTACTCTCATCGTCAGGTAGCTGGCCGGTTGGCGACGCATTGTACGCAGCCGAAATTCGGGAATGTTCACAATAATTGGCGGCTCGGGGAAGTCCGGTGGTATCCAGCGATATCGTTCCAGCGTGAGTTGAAGCTGTTGCACGCGGATCTTTGAGCGGCGCGTTCAATTCGGTCACGGTGCCCTTACCCAGGACTCCGTCAGTGTCGAGGCCGTGGCGATGCTGGAAATGTTTCACCGCGTCCACGACGGCGCCTTTGTACAGCGTCGAGTCGGCCGGCACGTCGGCGCTGGATGGAAGGTCGCCTAGCTGATGCAATCGCGCGACTAGCTGAGGCATCGCCGCAAAGCTACTTCCGGGACGCACACCCTTTTGCGGCACGGGTATGAGCGGAGTGTCACCCGCTGTCGCCATCTTCGAGTAAGTGGCGAGCGCATCTTCGGCGCGTCGATAGCCATCATAGGGCGGTTCGACTTTCGCGATGACCGCGGGAATATCCGACGCCGGCAGCACCTGCGTTCTCAACTCTTCGGCCAGGTCATATTTTTTCGGTCCGACCGTCAGGCCGAACTTGAAGTGCTGAGGATTCACCCTTCCGATATGCAGGTCGGAAATGTAACGCATCGCGGAGACCGTCAGCGCCAGATCGATATGCGCAAGGTCGGTGTCGGATGGCTTCGGCGCTGTAGGTTGCAGCTTGGCCAGTCGCGCGTCCCATCGCGAGGCGTCGTAGTCCTCGGGGTTGAGGCCCTTCGACGCAGCCTGCTGAAAGAGCAGGATCATCGAGACGGCCTGAGGGCTGGCCTTGCCATTCTGGATCCACGCCAGCGAGTAGCCGCCGGCGTCGTAGAATTTTTTCACGCTGTCGCGATAGTCGGTAAAGTTGGGCCAGCGCAAATCTGGCAGCGTGCCCGCCGCGATAAGAGCGCCCAGGTCGCCGGGTCCTTGAGCCGCGCCGCTCGCAGGCGGTGCCAGCGTTGGCGGTCGAACTCGCCGCCGGAGAGCCGGCGGCGAAGGAGTGGCCGGCCGCGGCGCCGCAGTATAACGTTACGATCAATGCCGCCAGCGCGGACTTGTGAATCTTCATTCTCAATTGTTCCCTCGCGAACAGACAGTACATAGGTGGCGCGCGGATTCGTCGCAAGAGCGGAGCGCCGGTGAATTTGCGACAATCACGAAGCATCCGTAGTCTAAAGAGGGAGACTTGCCGCCGGGTCTTTTCGAGAAGGATTGGAAATGCCGAGTATCGCGACGTGGATTCGCCAATGCGACGAACACTGGTTCACGCTTATATTCAGCCGTTATCCGCATTTGAAGGTGCACAATGCTCGGTTGCATCCGGTCGATCTGTGCCAGATGGACGCGTTGATTTTGACCGGCGGCGGCGACATCTCGATAAGTTTTCTGCGCCAGTCGGTTGCGGAGCCGTCGTTGATTGTCGACACCGATTGCGCGCGCGACGAGTGGGAGTTCAAGGCGGCTCGCGAGATGCTCTCTTCAGGAAAGCCTATCCTGGCCATCTGCCGGGGCTTGCAGGTGTTGAATGTCGCGATGGGCGGGACCTTGCATATCGATATTCCCGGTCACGACAATTTTGAAAGGGAAAACATCCAGCCGCTCCGACACAGCTCGAAGGCGATTCATCGATTCGCGGCCGTGAACAGCTCGCATCACCAGGCGCTCGAAAGGTTGGCCGACGGAATGGAAGTCGAGGCCTGGTCGACGAGTGATGGGATAGTCGAGCAGGCGCGACTGCGGTCGCATCCTTACGCACTCGGCGTGCAATATCATCCCGAACGAGATCCGCTTTATCTTCCTTTGTTCTCCGAGTTCTTCGATCAAGTCCGCGACGGCGGATAGCTATCTGCGTAGTGTCTTGAAGGTGCTCGATGCTTACGGTTCGCGTCGGTTGTAACATTCACTTTGAATGCGAATCGTCGGCGACGGTCATACTGCTCGTCAATCCGCGATCCGATCCCGACCGACCTATAAGGCAGGAAACTCTGGATTTCGGCCGCGCTACGAAATTCGAATCCTTCGTCGATACCGACGGCAATATTGCTTACAGGATAATTCTAGGAACCGGGACTTAACGAGATTCGGCACGACGCGATGGTCGAGGTGTCGACCGCATCGGACAAGTCCGAGCAATTCGGAGATGCCCCATCAATCGCCACGCTTGAGCCGTCACTTTTGCGCTACCTGCTACCCAGCCGATATTGCGATTCGGACAAGCTATTCGCTTTCGCCGGAGAAAAGTTCGGACACATATACGACGCGGGCGAGCGCGTGCAGGCCATCTCCGACTGGGTTCATAACAACATCGAGTATCGCTTTGCTTCCGGAAGGCCGGACATTTCAGCCGCGCAAATCATCGAACGAGGCTATGGTGTGTGCCGCGATTTCGCTCATTGCACGATAGCGCTATGCCGGGCGATCAACATACCGGCGCGCTACGTCACCGGTCATCTGCCCGACATAGGACATGTGGATCCCGGATCGCCGATGGATTTTCACGCCTACAGCGAAGTGTATCTGGGCGGTCAATGGCATGTCTTCGATGCTCGCTACAACGAACCCAGGATTGGCAGGATAAAAATCGCGCAAGGTCTCGACGCGGTCGAATGCGCCTTTGCAACCGTGTATGGACCGGCGCAGATGACTAAGTTCGAAGTATGGGCCTACCAGGTAGATCCACTGGAAGTCTCGTTAGGCGATCCTATCGACCTATCGAAGCGACTCGACGGCACTGAAGAAATCAAGTCCTAGCCGGACTTACCCAACTAACTCGTCGGAACTGTCCTGACTCGCGAGACTTACTTCTAACTCATAGGCCATATGCCGGCCGCCGCCACCGCTGTTATAGACGCCCGACACTGGCGGCAGGTCGTTGTAGTCTCTGCCGACCGCAAGGCGTATATGGCGAATCATGGTCCGGGTCCTATGAGTCGGATCGAATCCGGTCCATCCGATACCGGGCAAAAGCGCCTCGATCCACGCATGGCTGGCCAATTCAGGAGGCGGAGAGTTGGCATTCCGCCGGGGATCAGGGGCGAGATAGCCGGAAACATAGCGGGCAGGAATTCCGGCCAGACGGAGCAGACCTATGCTTAGGTGCGCGAAATCCTGGCATACTCCGCCGCCCGTGGTGAGTATGTCGTCGACAGTGGAGTGTACGTGAGTGGTGCCGCCGTCGTAGCCAAATTGATTGCGCACATAAAGGACCATGCGCTCGGTGTACGCGGTGATGTCTTCGGATAGCTGCGGCCGCACCGACCAGAAAAATCTTCGCAACCGATCGCTGAATGGTACATAGCGGCTCGGATTCAGAAATTCCGAGTATTCCTTCATCCTGGCCGCATCGTCCGCCAGGTAATCGTAAAATGTGATTCGCTCCGACTGTTGAGCGGGAACCGGGAGCCGATCCACAACCGAGCACGAACTGATTACCAGTTCGGTGTGCGGCGGCTGGATATCGATCGAATGCGTGAGGTTGCCGAACGCGTCACGATACTCGGAGATCTCCGCCGCCGGGGTGACGTCAAGCCTGAATGCGACCCGCTTCTGATCCGGCGCGTCGATTGGAGTGAGCCGCACGTCGTTGTGCGAATGGGAGGCCGGCTGTTCGTAAACGTATCGAGTGGTGTGTTTGATGCGGAATCGCATGCGCTGAGCTAGCTGAAACTATAGCTGTGCATTGGCACCCGCTCAACGACGTTTCTCCACAGGCGCACGAGGCGCTTTCACGCGGCGGGCTCATCATGCTTTAGATACAGGTTCAGGCGCAGAATTCAGCGCGCTGAAGAAGAGACGAGAGAAATATGACTCCGAACAGTCTTCTGATCGCCAACCGCGGTGAGATCGCGATTCGAATAATCCGCGCGGCCGCCGAGATGGGCATCCGCACCGTGGCCATTTTCCCGGACGACGATTCCAGTTCGCTGCATACGCGAAAGGCCGATGAAGCGCGGCGTCTAAACGGCGTGGGCGCGGCCGCGTACCTCGACGGAGAACAGATTGTTGCGCTCGCCAAAGAGGCGGGCTGCGACGCGATCCATCCCGGCTACGGCTTTCTCAGCGAGAACGCGAGCTTCGCGCGCCGATGCGCCGCCGAGGGCATCACGTTCGTCGGACCGCGCGCCGAGATCCTCGAGCTCTTCGGCGACAAGGTGCAGGCGCGAGCGCTGGCCGAGCGATGCGGCGTGCCGATTCTGCGCGGCACCTCGGGTGCGACGAGCCTCGACGAAGCGCGGCGACTTTTTTTCGTCGCTGGGCGAGGGCGCTTCGATGATGATCAAAGCGGTCGCCGGCGGCGGTGGCCGCGGCATGCGCGCCGTCTCGCGCATCGAGGAAATCGACGAAGCATACAAGCGCTGCCAGTCGGAGGCGCGCGCGTCGTTCGGCAACGGCGACGTGTACGTCGAGCAGTTGATGCCGCGCGCGCGTCACATCGAAGTGCAGATCATCGGCGACGGCTCGGGCAACGTCAGCCACCTCTGGGAGCGCGAATGCAGCATCCAGCGCCGCAATCAGAAGATCGTCGAGATAGCGCCGAGCCCGGGACTCGAGCCTGCCATTCGCGACCGGCTGACGGCAGCCGCGGTGCGGATGGCGAAAGAGGTGCGCTACGACAACCTCGGCACCTTCGAGTTTCTCGTCAATGCAGAAGCGTCCGCGAGCGACGAGGCGCGCTTCGCGTTCATCGAGGCCAACCCGCGCCTCCAGGTCGAGCACACCGTCACCGAAGAAGTGACCGGCATCGATCTCGTCAAGCTGCAGATTCAACTTGCGTCGGGCCGCACGCTCGCGGAACTCGGGATGCAGCAAGCGGACATTCCCAAGCCGCGCGGCTTCGCGATGCAGGTGCGAATCAACATGGAATCGATGCGCGCCGATGGCAGCGCGAAACCGGCCGGCGGCACGATCACCGCGTTCGAGGCGCCGTCGGGACCGCGCGTGCGCATCGATTCGTTCGCCTACGCCGGATACACGACCAGCCCGAACTTCGACTCGCTGCTCGCCAAGCTCATCGCGCATTCGCACTCGGCGGACTTCGCCGACGTGGTGACGAAGACGTATCGCGCGCTGTGCGAATTCAGAATCGAGGGCGTGCCGACCAACATTGGATTCCTGCAGAGCCTGCTGCAGCATCCCGAGTTCATCGCGAATCGCGTCTACACCCGCTTCGTCGAGGACAACATCGCGGAGCTGGTTGGCGGCGTAGAATCCGGGCATCGGCGATTGTTCTTCGATCGTCCGTCGTCGGCTCCCAGAGCGGTCGTCGAGCAGGCCGGTGGGCGTCGCGCAGGAGCAAAAATCGACGCGAGCGATCCGCTGGCCGTGCTCCATCACGGAAAATCCGAAAGCGACGCGCCGTCGCCGATTGCTGCGACCACCACCGTCGTGACGCCGCAGGTGCACGACATCACGGCGCCCGAGAACACGGTCGCGATTGAGGCGCCGATGCAAGGCACGATCGTTTCCGTCGATGTGAGCGAAGGCGACCGCGTGCATCGCGGCCAGCAGCTGTTCGTCATGGAAGCGATGAAGATGGAGCACGTCATCGCGGCCGACAAGAGCGGAATCGTGCGACGCATCACGGTTGCCAAAGGCGACGCAATCTTCGAAGGGCATCCGCTCGCGTTCATCGAGGAGGCGGACGTCGAGACGTCGCACAAGGCCGAGGCGAGCGAGGTCGATCTCGATCGCGTACGTCCGGATCTTGCGGAAGTGGTCGAGCGTCATGCGCTCGGCCTCGACGCATGCGCGGCCCGACGCGGTCGCGCGCCGGCGCAAGACCGGGCAGCGCACCGCTCGCGAAAATATCGACGACCTTTGCGACCCCGGCACGTTCGTCGAGTACGGCCCGCTGGTTATCGCGGCGCAGCGGCGACGGCGCACGATCGAAGACCTCGTGAAGAACACGCCGGCCGACGGGATGGTCGCGGGGATCGGACGCGTCAACGGCGACCTGTTCGAGGAATCCAAAGCGCAGTGCATCCTGATGTCGTACGACTACACCGTGCTCGCCGGCACGCAGGGCCAGCAGAACCATCGCAAGAAAGATCGGATGTTCGAAATCGCGCAGAAGTCGCGCCTGCCGGTGGTCTTCTTCACCGAAGGCGGCGGCGGACGCCCCGGCGACACCGACGGCTTGGGCGTCGCGGGACTCGACTGCATGGCGTTCAACTACTGGGGAAAATTGAGCGGCCTGGTGCCGCTGGTCGGTATCAACTCGGGCAGATGCTTCGCCGGCAATGCCGCGTTGCTCGGATGCTGCGATGTAGTAATCGCGACGAAGGGATCGAATATCGGAATGGGCGGTCCCGCGATGATCGAAGGCGGCGGACTGGGTATCTTCCGCCCCGAAGAAGTCGGACCGATGGATGTGCAAGTAGCTAATGGCGTAGTCGACATTCCGGTCGCCGACGAAGCCGAAGCGGTACAAGTAGCCAAGAAGTACCTATCGTACTTTCAGGGCGATTCGCGACTGGGTATGCGCCGATCAGCGCCTGCTGCGCGCAATC
The DNA here is from genome assembly GCA_963733715.1 of uncultured delta proteobacterium. Lineage (GTDB taxonomy): Bacteria > Desulfobacterota > Binatia > Binatales > Binataceae > Binatus. Next base: position 7,471 of record CAVTEN010000018.1, on the reverse strand, counting down.
ATTCCCGAGAATCGACTGCGCATCTACGACGTCCGCGCGGTCATCGAGACGCTCGCCGATACCGGGTCGGTGCTCGAAGTGCGCCGGCATTTCGGCCCCGGGATGGTGACCGCGCTGATCAGGATCGAAGGACGTCCGGTCGGACTGATCGCCAACAACCCCGTGCATCTCGCGGGCGCGATCGACAGCGACGGCGCCGACAAGGCCGCGCGCTTCATGCAGCTGTGCGACGCGTTCGACATTCCGCTGCTGTTCCTGTGCGACACGCCCGGCATCATGGTCGGCCCCGAGGTCGAGAAGACCGCGCTGGTGCGGCACGCGTCGCGGATGTTCGTGACGGGCGCGAACGTCACCGTGCCTGTGTTTACGATCATACTGCGCAAGGGCTACGGATTGGGCGCGCAGGCGATGGCAGGCGGCAGTTTCAAGGCGCCGATTTTCACCGTCGCATGGCCGACCGGCGAGTTCGGCGGCATGGGACTCGAAGGCGCGGTGAAGCTCGGCTATCGCAACGAGCTCGCCGCGGTCGAGGATCCCGAGAAGCGCAAGGAGCTGTTCGACGAGATGGTCGAGCGGATGTATCGCCACGGCAAAGCGGTGAACACCGCATCGCACTTCGAGATCGACGACGTCATCGATCCGCTCGACTCGCGCAAATGGATCGTCGCGGGTCTGCGATCGACGCCGCCGAAAGCGCCGCGCACCAGCAAGAAGCGTCCCTACATCGATACCTGGTGACACGGTGTCGCCGCATATCGCCGTGCTGCTTGCGCAATCGTGATCGATACTAAATCATCGTCACATGAGTGCTAGCGAAACGGAATCGCCAGACGGTCGCGCAAGCCGCCCCTGCGACGACAACCATCGCCCCGACGTCATGGGCGAGCAGGATCGAAGCAGGGCTGTTGCGACGGTTGCTGATCGTCGGAGTTCTATGCGTGCTCGTGATGATCGGTCTGTTCCTCACCAACGTGAGCCGCCTCCACGCGCGCTATTACTGGAGCGCGATGTTTCCGATCTTCGGCATCGTAAGCCTGTGGCACGAACTGGCCGGCCCGAGTGGTAGCGCCGGACCGGTGTGGAGGAGCAATCCTGCGGCAGGTGCTGCACTGGCTCGGACCGATCGTCGCGGTGCAGATAATTTTTCTGCAACTCGCTCGCGGACAAATGGACGCTGACTCGGTCGCGCTCGTCACCCTGATAATTCTCGCCGTGACCTGCTTCATGGCCGGCGTGCACATGGACCGCAGCTTCTACTGGGTCAGCGCCGCGCTCGCGTTAGCGGCGGTGATCGGAACCGAAGTCGAAGCCTACCTCTGGATGCTCGCGGCGATCGCAATCGTCGCCGTCGCGATAACTGTGTTCGCTGCTACTGCGCTGCGCCGGCGGGCGACAGAGCCCGCGCGCGCAGGAGGATAAGGCTCGATCGATGCTCGCAAAGATCCGTCGCAATCTCGTGGCGGGAATTCTGACTGCCATTCCCATCCTCGTCACCGTCTGGGTTATCAGTTTCCTGGTCGGGCTGCTGGTTGCGCTCGGCAGTCCGTTCGTCAGGGCATACGTATCGTGGCTGCGGATTCATTCGCCGACGCTCGCCGAGGGATTTTCCGCGCAATGGTTTCAAGGGACGATCTCGGTCGCGATCGTCCTCGCCGCCCTGTACGTCCTCGGCGAGATTGCGACCGCCGTCGCCGGACGCCGCTTGCTCGGCCGCATTTGACTACCTGATGGCGCGAATTCCGATCGTCCAATCAATCTACGGCGCCGCGCGCCAACTCGTCAGCAGCTTTCAGAACAAGCCCGGCAGTTCTCAGCGCGTCGTCTTGATCGAGTTCCCCTCGCCGGAAATGAAAACCGTCGGCCTCGTCACCAGGATTTTCAACGACGCCGACACCGGCGAGGAGATCGCTGCCGTATACGTTCCGACCACGCCGAACCCGACTTCCGGCTACATGGAATTGGTTCCGACCAGCCGCCTCGTCATGCTCGATTGGACGATCAACGAAGCGATGACATTCATCATGTCCGGTGGCGCTGCCGCCCCACCGAAACTGAACTACTCGAAGAGCGCTCGAGTTCAGTCGGCGAAGACCGGGCGAAACCAAACACGACGAAACCGAGTAGTTTGTAAGTAATACATTCTCAGTTTCGGAAAGATCGGCAATATCTCCGTCGCCGGTGAGAAATATATTCCCGGTATGAGAGTTGCTCCGTCCTATCGGTGTGTAGCGTTTGCCAATAATCCCATCCAGTCGTGCAAGAGGTTAAGAATCATGAAACGATTATCGACTCTCTTGATCGCAGCCGTGGTTCCAGTTGCTTTAGCGGCTCCATCGCTCGCAGAGGAAGGAAAGGTGACTGGCGTCGTCGACACAGGACGCGCGGAGCTCGTCTTCAAGCATCGACAACAGCGACATTCCCATGGATAAGCTCCATGCCTGGAGTGAATTCGCGAGCCAGCATCCGGATATCGCCCGCACGCTCGGGTATCATCCTTCGCTGATCAAAAGCGACAGCTGGGTGAAGAAGCATCAGGAACTGGCCGAATTCTTCGCGCAGCATCCGGATATTCGAGAAGATATGGAGGAGAATCCCGGCAACTACGTAGCGCCTCCGCAGCCTGCGTAGGAAAGAGCCGCGCTCGCTCTTCAGTCTGATTTGGATGGGGATGAGCCGGGCGCCCTTGAGCCTCAGGCTCGCCCCGTCATGCGGCCACTCTAGGCTCCATCGCTCGCGCAGGTACCATTCGAGTGTTTGGGTGCCCGATAGCACGTTCAGAATTTTTGCATTTCAGCTTAGAAACACTATGCTGAAGGGATGAATCGTATATCGACCTTTCTGATCGCAGTCGCGCTCCCCGTCGCTTTCGCTGCCCCATCGTTCGCGCAAGACGGAAAAACGATGGGCACTGTCGTGAATGGAAATACCACGACCGTATTTAAAGCGGCCGACAGCCGGGATATCGACACGAAAAAGCTCAAGACCTGGAACGATTTCGCGAGCGGGCATCCGAAGGTGGCGAGCGAGCTTGCTCACAATCCCAAGCTGATCAATGACGACGCCTACGCCAAGAAGCATCCGCAACTCGGCGCCTTCTTCTCGGCGCATCCGGAAATTCGCGAGGCGATGGCGGCGAATCCCGGCAACTACGTCGCGATCCCGCCACGTCCCGGCGAATAGTCGCACTCGCCTGCAAGTCTGATTCTTTGTGTAAAGCCTGATGCCTCAGGAGGCTCAGGCGCGCCCCCCTTACGGGTCCTTTACCTGCAAAAATGACTGAATTCAGTACTTCCAGTTAGGGGCTGCATCCGCTAGCCTCCTGACTGATCCGCCGGGAGTATAAGCCCAGAGCCTATCGTGAATTCTCCTGCAGAACCGCACGGCGCAGATCTTAGACGAGCTATCTAATGGGCTCGACCAACTCTCCTCAGAAATCGAACTCAGCATAGTCATTCCCTGCCTGAACGAGGCCGACACGCTCGCCGAATGTGTCGAGAAAGCGCAGCGGACGATAAATGAAAATCGCATCGCGGGCGAAGTCATCGTCGCGGACAACGGCAGCACCGACGGTTCGCAAGACATCGCGACGCGCTTGGGCGCGCGAATAGTCCATGTTCCTGAGCGTGGCTATGGCAGCGCCCTGATGGGTGGCATAGCCGCGGCGCGCGGTCGCTTCATCATCATGGGTGATGCCGACGGCAGTTACGACTTCGAGGAGATTCCTCGCTTCCTGGCAAAGTTGCGCGAGGGTTACGACCTGGTCCAGGGATGCCGTCTGCCGTCCGGCGGCGGCAAGGTCATGCCGGGGGCCATGCCGTTCCTTCATCGATGGTTCGGCAATCCGCTATTCTCGATGCTCGCGCAGCGCTGGTTCAATTCGCCGATTCAGGACATCTATTGCGGAATGCGTGGTTTCAGAAAGTCTCATTACGATCGGCTGGACCAGCGATGCACCGGGATGGAATTCGCGACCGAGATGATCATCAAATCATCGCTGTTGGGCTGCAAGGCTGCGCGAGGTACCGATCACGCTTCATCCTGACGGCCGCAAGGTCCACGCACCGCATCTGAAGACTTTTCGTGACGGCTGGCGAACTCTGCGCTTTTTCCTGCTCTGTACTCCGCGCCGATTGTTCCTGGTGCCAGGCGCAATACTCATTTTCCTCGGCATCCTGGCCTATGGCCTGGCGCTGCCCGGTGTCGTGTTGCGCGGAGTGAAATTCGACGCGCACACCCTGCTGTTCGGCACGCTCGCGTTCCTGTGCGGTTACCAGGCAATTTTTTTCGCGATTTTCGCCAAGGCACTCGCAATCAAAGCATAGGCCTGTTGCCCTCCGACATGCGGCTCAAGCGCTTTCTGAATACTTTCAACCTCGAAGTCGGACTGGTTATCGCCGCCTTCGCGCTGATCGTCGGTCTGATCCTGCTGGCAGCCGCGATCAACCAATGGCGACTTGCCGACTTCGGCCGCTGAACTATGCGCACGAGATGCGCCTGGTGGTTCCGGGCGCCACTCTGGTCGCGCTGGGATTTCAGACTATCCTGTCGGCTTTTCTCGTCAGCTTCCTGGACCTCGAGCATCGATGACGCCCGACTCGGAGAATGCCACAGCCGGCATGACGACTGAGGAATTGTCGCACGGCCTGGAATCGCGGCTGATCGATCAGTACAACCAGCAAGGTTGGCTCCTGCTTGAGAACGTTATAGCGCGCACTGATCTCGACGACGCCGCGGCCAGACTTGCCACCCTGTCTGTCGAGCGCAGCGACCGCTACAGCGATTCCGGCCGGGTTGATTTCACCAAGATTCCGAATCTGGCGAAGAATGCGAAGCCTTTCGTCGGCTCGCGTCATCGCCTCGCCTGGTTGCAGCGGTGGAAGCGCTGTTATCGCAACCGGCATTGATATTTCGCGACGTAGTAGTCGCCAAACCCGCGCGTGACGGCGCCCCCTTCACCTATCATCAGGACTCTGAGTACTGGGACATCAAGCCGCCTGCGTTGTTGTCTGCATGGATACCTTTCCGCGACGTGGGACTAGAAGATGGCTGTCTCCGCGTGATCGAAGGCAGCCATCGCCGACACTATCCTCATGACCTTATTCTAGGCGGGGGCGCGCCCTCCCCGACTGGCTAACCGCTTCCTTCGGAAAATGGCTACCTGCGGGGACGGGCGACAGCGATGCTTCCGGATTTCACTGCGATACGAGGGTTGAAGCGCTCACTTCTCGGCAACATGACGCGCCATTTTTATTTCTGGCCAATTTGCAAGAATTGCATGCGCGCGTGCCTGATGAAGAAACATCCGGAAGTGAGCCTTCCGGTCTCGCGCCGGCAGCGTAATCCTGTTCCACAGCATGCTGCTACACGCCAGCCATCCGAACACTAGCGACCGGAATCGGCTGGCCTACATCGCGAGCTACATGGGCGAGGAGTACATATTTTGCGGACTTGGAGATCCGGAGTTTCTGGTTGCCCGCGAATTGAAGCGAGAGTGTCTCAGAAAGCCAGAGTTGTCCATTCCTGAGACCCTTACTACTCCAGAGCGATTGCTCGCCGGGCAAACCCGAAATCCCCAGCTCGCCCGGTCGAGCCTGCCTTGGCGATCCGCGGTCAGGCTCGACCGTGGTCGCCACCGGCTACGACTTCGAGTATCGCACTTGCTCGAACCGCTTTGAGATCCGGCGGGCCAAGGATTGCGGGCTTCTATATGTTCTCCCGCAAGCTGCGCCTGAGGCACTTGGCATCATATACCCGTCAAACTACGTCCCGTTTCAGTTCAACGAACTCCGAGGGCCAACCCGTTGGGCGCGCGATTTTCTTCAAGGTGGGAAGGCGCGAGCGATTGTGAAGCTGGCGGGGACGGATGGAAGAATCCTCGACGTGGGTTCGGGATGGGGTGTTCCTCAGGCAAATTGCGCGCGTCAAAGGCAGCCGGGACAATCTATGGGCGAACGACTTTTCCGAGGAGGTCACTCGCCGCACTTCGCCAAGAGGGGTTTCAGATCTCGCAGGGCGCGCAGAAGATCTGAACTAGACGGACGCTTTCACGCGATTACGCTCAATCAAGTGATCGAGCATTTGCAGAATCCGAAGGCGACGTGGATCGTTTGAGTCGAGCTCTTGCGCCCGGAGGATATCTATTTCTTCGAGACTCCATCGACTGATGGACTCGACGCGAGACTATTCGCAAGCGACACTGGGGGGGGTATCACATTCCACGGTCATTTCTGGTTGTTCAATGAAGCGAGTCTCCGTCAGCTATTTGAAGGAGCGGGCTTACACGTCGTTGAATTCCGCTATTTGTCCAGTCCTATTTCTGGATTCAATCGTTCCATCATCTTCTGCTTGACCATGGATGGTTTCGTCTGGCCGATTCATTTCCGAGAAAACCCCTTCCTTCTGGTCCATTTACGGTGATCGATTTGCTGCAGATGGCACTGGGCGGTAAGACGACCAATATTCGTGCGGTCGCGCAAAAGCCGAACTAGCGATTTTATCCGTCCCTTCGCACGAGGTAACGTTTTTCAATCGAGCGGCTTGCGGCACAATAGTTCGATACTGACCGCCGATCGGGATCCGCGCCAACTGCGGCTTCCAGGGTGCGAAGCCATCGAAGGAACGCGGGAAGATAAAAAGAAATCGATCTTCAGGACCTCGAAACCCGCCGCGGTCACCATTCGCCGCGATTGGCGAGGGCTTAGAGTAATCGCATCCGATCGAACGGGATACGCCTCATGACGTAGCGAGTCCCCGGGTTCCACGGATTGTTTTCCCATACGCGAGCAATCCGCCGGGTCTTAAGCAGCGATATACGTACTCACTGCGGTCGCGCGATCAGCCGGCGGTATGTGGTGGAACACGCCGTTGCAGAAGACCAGGTCCGTCTTGCCCGGAGCTTCGTATTCGCTCAACCAAGAACTGCGCTTTCGGTGATCCCAATTTGTTCCGGGCGACCTCAAGCGACTTTCCGAAGTGTCGATTCCGACGACCGAGGTCGCTCCGGCCAACTCGATCAGGAATGGAACGTTGGAGCCCGTTCCGCATCCGAACTCGATCAGTGCTCCCGGCGGCAAATTGCATGCGTTCGAGACATCTCCGGAGCCATTCGATTCGACGACGTGCGAAGTAGTTCCGATCTTCTCCTGGGTCGCCGGCGAGTCCCAGCGCCAGAGCGCGATCGTAGGAAGTCGCGTACTCGTCGAAATTTGAATCATTGTGCGAGCTGCGATCACCCATTTTATCGTTGAGACGATTTTTCATCGGGTCTGATCGTCATGGCCAGATCGCTCTTTGATAAAGCATCGCCGCCAGACGACTGCCGCTCCCGTCGCGGCGGAAGCGGCCAAACTGTCCGGCGACGTGATAGTTCGCTTCGATCCAATGGTAGATCTTCTGATCGTAGTTGGATTCCCCAAAGTATGCCGCTCCGTACTCAGCGGTTTTGCGGCCAGTCAACAGTATGTACTCGGGA
>CAVTEN010000017.1:0-100287 GCA_963733715.1 uncultured delta proteobacterium | reverse complement strand
GCCAGAGCTCACCCTTGATCACTTTGCGCAGTTCGATCGCCGCGACAATTTCGAGCGCACCCGTCGCGAGGCTCCAGGCGGCAATGTAGATGAGCAGGCCCAGGGCGGTGACCGCGGGCAAGCGGAAGGTCAACACGCCGACGAATACTCCGAGAATTCCTTGCAGCATCGGGAGCCAGTGATTTTCCATATGACGCCAGTTCGCGAGCGTAGCGCCGATAATGAATGCCCCATCCACGAGTGCATACGCGCCGAAAAAGATCACCAGCGCCGCTAATGTGATTCCCGGATAGGTGAAGGCAATCACACCGAATGCGATGGCGAGCAGCCCTCTAAGCAGGAATACCCACCAAAATCGCGCCATTGTGGACGCAACGTCCTCGATTACAACTTCTTCGACTACTAGTTCTGCCATATCACTCTCCTTTGATGATTAGTGACGCCTCTAAAGCACCGGAAGGCGCTGGCGAGTGCCGATCGGAAATGCTTCGTCGATCATCGCCACCTCGCGCTCGCTCAATCGGAGATCGCCGGCGCCCGCATTCTCCTCGACATGCTCCGGGCTCGACGCCTTCGGGATCGTAAAGAGCGAGGGACGCCTCACCAGAAAAGCGAGCGCGACCTGGCGCGGGGTTGCGTCGTGCTTGGCGGCAATCGCGCTCAACACGCGACCGGCTGATGTGTGCAGGCCCGGAAAAGCGCCCGCATGGCCGAACGGGCTGTAGCCGACGACGGAGACGCCATGCCGTTCGCACCAGGGAAGCACGGCATGCTCAATTGATCGTTCTCGCAAGTGATACAGGACTTGATTGCACGCGATGCGGGCCGGGCCAACAATGGTCCAGAGCTCATCGAGGTCGCCTACGTCGAAATTGCTCACACCCCACGACAGGATCTTGCCGTCGCGCTGAAGCGTCTCGAAGCCGGCGACCGTGTCCTCGAGCGGATGTGGTCCGCGCCAATGCAGCAGGTAGCAGTCGAGCCTGTCGGTCCGGAGGCGGTAGAGCGATCTCTCGCAAGCGGCGACGGTACCCTCAATCGAGGCGTTCTCGGGCAGCACCTTCGATACCAGGAAGACCTCGTCGCGGCGGCCGGCAATCGCGCGACCAACCAGTTCCTCGGCGTCGCCAGAACCGTACATCTCGGCGGTGTCGATATGCGTCATGCCGAGGTCGAGGCCGCGGCGTAAAGCGGCGATCGAGAGATCGGGACTGCCGGTGTCGATGTACCAGGTGCCCTGGCCGATAACCGGCACCTCACGCCTGGTGGATCCGAAACGATGATATTTCATCATGCCCTCAAGACAGCGACTTGTTCGATCGCCGCCAGCATTGAGTCGAGATCGCGAGGGCCGTCGTAGCGCAATCCGTTGATGAAGATCGTCGGAGTGCCATTGACGCCGCTGCGAACTCCGCTGAGAAAATCTTCGCGCACGCGCGCGGCGTAGCGGTTCTCAGCCATGTCGTTAACGAACTGATCGAGATTGCAGCCGACCTCGGCCGCGTAGTCGATCAGATCCTCGTCTTCGAGCGCATCCTGATGTTCAAACAAACAATCATGCATCTGCCAGAATTTTCCCTGCGCGCCCGCAGCCTCCGATGCTTCCGCGGCGTGCATGGCGTGCGGATGCGCCTCGGCCAGCGGGAAGTGGCGGTACGCGAAGAGCAGAGAGTCCGACAGCGTTTCCCGCAGCTCGCGAAAGACCGGCTCAGCTGCCGCGCAATACGGACATTCAAAGTCGCCGTATTCCACAACGACGATTTCTGCGTCCCATGGTCCGATGGTGTGATCGCGTTTACCGACGGGTGGGTTGAGCATGACGTGTCTCCTGTTTGTTTGAATAAATCCTGGCCGACTGAATCCGCGCCGGCGATCAAGCGTGAGGCTGGCGAGAGTGTTCGCTTGCTGTAGCGGCCTTGCCGAACGACTTGATCATCTCGCGGTTGAACGCTGGAATGTCGTCGGGCTTGCGACTGGACACGAGGTTCCTATCGACCACAACTTCTTGATCCATCCATTCCGCGCCGGCATTCCGAAGATCAGTCTTGAGTGACGGCCACGATGCGATCCGGCGTCCCTTCGCGGCTCCGGCCTCTATCACCGTCCATGGGCCGTGGCAGATAGCGGCGACCGGCTTACCGGCGTCGAAGAACTCCTTTATAAATGCGACCGCTTTCGGAATTATTCGTAGAGCGTCGGGGTTCATGACGCCTCCGGGCAGCAGCAGCGCGTCGAAGTTGCGCGAAGAGGCTTTGTCCAGTGGCACATCGACCGGTATCACCTCGCCCCAATCCGTGAATTTCCAGGCTTTGACGCGTTGGTCCTTGGGCGAAACGACGCGCGTCTCGGCGCCGGCTTGATCGAGAGCCTTGCGCGGTTCGAGGAGTTCAACCTGCTCGAAACCGTCGGTGACCAGTATCGCGACTTTCAGTCCTTTAAGATTTTCCATTGTAAACCTCAGGTCGTAAAAAATTTCTCAAGTGACCACATATGTTCAGGTCTGATGAGTTCGCAGCACGATCTTGCCAAGCACGTGACCCGCTGCCAGCCGTTCATGCGCCTTTGCCGCATCGGCGAGGGGGTAAGCGGCAGCGATAGGGACCTGAAGCCGCGCAGCCTCGACGGCTCGTCCCAGGCGATCAAACTCGTGAACGCCAGGAACGGCGTCATAGGGGATGACGTGCATTTTGGGCCGCTTCTTTGGCTCCGGGTCTATTCCGTTTGGATAGGCGAGGCGGCCACCGGGTCGCAGCGTATCGAGGCAGCGCTCCAGAGCCTCGCCACCAGCCAGGCCAAGCACGGCATCCACGCCGTCAGGTGCGAACTCGCGTGCGGCGGCGACGAGATCGCCGTGGCGTCCGTCCACCGCCATATCGGCTCCGAGGCGGCGGGCGAAATCCATGCCGTCCTGGCCCGACGCGGTCGCAAGCACTCGCGCCTCGCGCAGCTTGGCGAACTGCACGGCCAGACTTCCCACGCCGCCAGTCGAGCCGTGTATGATGATCGTTTCGCCCTTCTTTAGATGTAGTGCGTCGTCGATACCCTGGAGCGCGGTGAGCCCGGTGGTCGGGATTGCGCCGGCGTGATCGAGGTCGAGCACCTTCGGTATATGCGCAGTCATCTTGGCGGAGACCACCACGTATTCAGCGTAGAAGCCGCCCTTGGGGTTTTCGAACGCATACGAATACACGCGATCGTCAAGTTTGAACCGGCGCACCCCTGAGCCCATCGCTGCGATAACCCCGGAGCCATCGGTGCCAAGCACCAGCGGGAACTTTTTTCGACTGCTCGCGAGGCTGCCATCGCGCATCTCAGCGTCCCACACTCCGACGCCTGCGGTATCGACTGCGATCAGCACCTCTCCCGCGTCGGGCATCGGCGTCGGCAGAGTGTGGAGCTTAAGGACCTCGGGTCCGCCAAAACGATCAATCGCCGCAGCCTGCATAGTCGCGGGGATGTTGGATTCGGCTATTCGGCTTCGCGAATGATCGCGGGTCACTGGACGCGTTTTTGTTTTTCCTGCTGCCGTGGTGGTAGCCATTGGTGCTCTCCTTAAGAGCGTGACGCTTCGCGCATTGACGTCTGCTGCCGAGGCGCGAAACTTTCAAGCGCGGTGAGGATTCCGTCGGCGCCGGGATTCACACCGATCGGCGACAGGTAGCTCCATCGGATCGTTCCCTCGGAATCGATCACGAACAATGCGCGCTCGCATACGCCCTCCTGGTGCCGATAGGCGCCGTAGCTCTGTGCCGTCTCTCCTTTAGGGTGGAAATCAGCGAGAAGCGGGAAATGCAGTCTGCGATCCTTGGCGTACGCGGCATGACACCAGGCGCCGTCGACGGAGATACCGAGCAGCGCGGCGCCGAAGCGCCTGAACTCCGGCAATACCTCGTTGTACAGCGCCAACTGATCGCCGCACACCGGGCTCCAGTCCGCGGGGTAGAACGCGAGGATCACGGGCGCGCCGCGGAAATCACTCAACGAAACGGATTGGTCCGGCGTGCACTTCAGGGTGAAGTCCGGCGCCTTAGTTCCGGGTCCCAGAACCGATTTGCCATTGTTGGTGGTCTGATCGTTTTTCATCGCTGCCTTTCCTCTGTGTGATTTAAGTGCCTGGCTTTTCAGCGTCGTGCGCGTGATCGATTGCCTTTTGCACGCGGCGGTTGAGCCGCGAGTAATCCAAAATGACTTTTCCGGAATGCACCGATTTGACGGTGTCGGCCTGAACGACGAACTCGCCAGCATTCTCGATGTAGACCACGAGTTGGCTGCCGTCCGGCGAAACTTCACGCACCGCGCCGAACTCTTCGCCGCCGTCGTAAATGTAGGTTTGATCTCCAACTTTAATTAGCTCGTTCATCGCGATAGCTCACGGCTTGACGGTCAGCTTGTTCTCCACCTCGGTGACGCCCGGCACGCGCCAGGCTGCCGCTTCGGCTTCGCCGCGCTCCGCGAACGAGCGGACGGTGCCAGTGAGGACTACCTTGCCGCCGTGGATCTCCACCGAAATGCGGTTTGCGTCGAGTTGCGCGCTTCGCTTGAAAGCGTCTTCGATCCTCGCCTTGACGTCCTTGGGCGATGCGCTCGGCGTGACCTCGATCTTGTTCGTGATGCCGCGGACGCCCGCAAGCTCACGGGCCAGGCTCTCGGCCTCCACTTTCTGAAAGTGATGATTGACGGTTCCCTCCAGCGTCACCCAGCCATTTGAAACGGCGACTTTGATGCTGTCGGCGGGGATCCGGTTGTCCATCTTGAACGCCAGTCTTAAGTCCTCGGCGAGGTCGGAGTCGGTCCGCTCGTGCATCAGCTCGACTTCGAGCTCGTTGGCTATCGCAACCACGCCGGCGACACGCTTCGCGATACTCTCGGCGCGCCACTTTTCGCCAAGCGTGGGCACCTGACCCGTCAGAGTGACGACGCCGTTTTTGGCGGTTACGGCAACGTCGCGGGCGTCGACGCTGGGATCTTCCTCGAGTTCGCGTTCGACGTCGTGGCGTAATTCAAAGTCCGTTTTCATATGAATACCTCTGGCGATGTGTCCCGGCCCCATTGAGTGCGACGTCAAGATGAAGGCGCAAGTAAAAGTTGTGGATGCCGAGGCCGCGCAAGGGAATTTCGATCTGCTGATGGGGCTCGAACATCGCGGGAATCTCTACCGGTATCGATTCCTTCTCTTCGACCACGCCGAGCTCATCGCAGACCGGGCAGGGTAAGCCGTCGTCTTGTCCGGACCCATGGCACGCCGGGCATGGATAGATGGCGGGAGCTTCGATCATCGCGATGCCGCCGCGGGCTGCGTCTTCCGGCGTGAGCGTGAGCTGGGCGTCGATTGCCTCGGCGCGCTTTTGTCGCGGCGGCCGGGCGCGAAGAAAGTTTTTCAACACCTGCTCCCGGACCAGATCGAGAGAAGGCCACGAGATCCGGGAATTGCTCAGAAAGCGGGCGGCGGTCGGAAGATCATAATCGAGTGGCGAATTCAAATCGTGAAGCGCCCATGCGCGCCTGCTGGTCACGGCTGGTCCCGCGTCGCTCAAGCCTCGAGCGTAGTCGTCTCTTCGGTCGGGGTCCGACAAAAGGTGATATGCCTCGACGATTTCCTGGTAGAACGGAGTGCCGTTAGCCCCGACGCTGTCCGGATGGTAGTGCCTCACCAGCTCGTAGAATGCGTGTCTGAGCCCGTTTTCGTGTTCCGTCACGCGGAGGCCCAAAGTCAGGTAGTAGTTTCTCTTCAGCAACGCTTTACCTCCTTCATCGACGGCCCCCTCAATCACACGACGACCACCCTCAGCTGCAACATCAGGTTGTGAATTCCGATCCCGCTCAGATCCATCTCGAATACTTCGCCGTCGTGGGTATCGCGCGGAATCTCAAACAAGACTTGCGAGCTGCGGGTGAAGAGGCTCACCGGCAGATGGCATCCGAAGCGCGCATCCTCGCGTTGCAACATCGCGTCAAGACCAAGACGGCGATAGGGTCCATCGCTTTTGCGGCGATACCCGAGAAAGTTCTGCGAAATATGGTCGCGCAACTCTTCCAGTGACGGCGTCATGGAAGTGAAATCATCGGGAATCGTGACCGGCGGTTTCCATCGCAGCGTCTCCGCCGCCAAAGTCCGCCGGCCCGTCGACAGCTCGATATCGTGCGCGCGACGCCGATCCGGATTGCTCAAGACGAGGTAGGCATCCTGGGTATCCCGGTATTGCTCCGGATCGGGTCGCGCGCCAACGTTGGGATCGACGGTAAACATGATTCGCCGGTACGCGAGCAGAATCTCAGCCGGTTCGGCTCCCATGGGGACGGCCAGTCGCTGGTAAAAGTTGCTCTTCGCCACGAACGATCACCGCGGTTACGAAGCTTGAACTTCGATCCGTTTCGCCCTTGCATCTTCAGCTTTGGGAAGAACGACGCGCAGCAGCCCATTTTTGAATTTGGCGCGGGCGTTATCCGCGTCGATTCCCGGTGGCAGAGGAATCACGCGCGTAAATTCGGTTACGCCCCTTTCCAGCCGATAGTAGTTGCTGCCGCGCTCCTCGTTCTCGAGGTCCTTTTGACCTCGCAGGACCAGCCGATTGTCCATGACCTCGATAGTGACGTCGTCTTCGTCGAAACCGGGAAGCTCCGCGACGACGACGACTTCATCGTCCTTATCTTCGAAATCCACCGGCGGGCCGAAAGCCATGCTCGAGAGTTGTTGTCCATCCGTCGTGCCGCCGTTGCGCCGATGCCTCCATCGATCGAGCAGGGAATGAATGTCTTCCCGCAAGCGGCTGATCGATCGCTTCACAGGTTCAGGGATTATCTGAGTCATGTCGCTCACCTCCGGATCTGAGTTCGCAGGCGATTCTGTTCTGAGTGTGTTGCCTGGGTATCAGCTCACCTTGACTTCGATTTTCTTTTGCTTCGCCTTTTCCGCTTTCGGGAGATTGAGCGTCAGCACTCCGTACTTGAGCTCAGCGTTGATTTTGTCGGTCGCGATGTCTTCGCTGATCTCGAATTGGCGGAAGAAACCGGTCAGCTCGATCTCGCGATATATCGGTTCTCCCTTGACGAGGTGCTGGGCCTTCCCCTGGATAGTCAGCGTGTTTTGGTCGACACGGACCTCGAGGTTTTCCTTGGGAACCCCCGGCATGTCGGCCAGCAGGACCAACGAGTTCTGAGTTTCATAGATATCCACCGGCGGCGGCGCGTAGCGCTCGGCGGCGCGAGTCATCTCCGAGGAGCTGCCATTCGTCTTTGACCCATTCGATCCATTCGTATCGGGCACTGTTTTCTCTGCCATGGCCGTAATCCTCTTGCGTACTTTTGCGATTCAGTTGGGCGGGCTCAGGAGACCTGCACTTGAATCTGCCTGGGTTTTGCTTTTTCGGATTTGGGCATCGTGATGAGAATCAGCCCGTTCTTGTATTCCGCGCTGATCTTGTCGTCGTCGATTTCGACCGGCAGCGTGATCGTCCGCGCGAATTTGCCGGTCGCCCGCTCCTCGCGATGGAACATTTCGGGCTTGATCTCGCTCGGCAGCCGCTTTTTTTCGCCCGAGATAGTGAGGTCGTTACGCACGACGGTGAGGTTCAGAGACTCCGGATCGATTCCGGGAGCCACCGCCTCAACGTAGAGATTGTCCTTGTCCCCGTGAAGATTGATGAGCGGATAGGCGCGCGCGAGCCGGCCCGGCAGAAACGCCTTGCGCAAAAACGGCTCCATCGGGACGAAATCGTCGAACGCGCGATCTATCTCGCGATGGAGCATGTCCATTTCGTCAACTGCGGTTGATTGATTCATAGATGCACTCTCCTTGTGAGCGGCTAGTCTCAAACCTGCCGTATGGATAGGCTGGGGTAGCAAACACCGCGCCGAAGGAGATCGTCGCTATCCGTTATCTTCGGTTCGCAAAAGAATCTGCGGTTTGTGGAATTTGCTCTGCGGTGGTGGGGTAGAAGCCACACCGTCCCACAAGAGCGAGTTCGTTCTGTCGAGAATGGCTGAGGAAGTCGCGGACTTCGAAGCCGCCATCGCCGCCGGCTAATCAATCAAAGCGGCCCTCAAACACTGAGGGGAACCATCATGAGTGAATTCCTCAGCAAGCTGTTTTCGTCGGATTTCATGCCGCACGGCGCCTGCTATCTGTGGAGGCCGGAAATTGTCTGGTTGCACGCGACATCCGACACGGTGATCGCGCTCTCGTATTATCTGATTCCGATCGTCCTGATTTATTTCGTCCGCAAGCGGACGGATCTTCCGTTCAACTGGATATTCGTGATGTTCGGCGCATTCATCCTGGCGTGCGGAACGACGCATGTGATGGAAGTGTGGACGCTCTGGGATCCGGTATACCGGCTCTCCGGAGTCATCAAGGCGTTCACGGCAGTGGTGTCGATCGCGACCGCGGTGATGCTGGTAAAGCTGATTCCCCAGGCGCTGGCGCTCCCCAGCCCGACGCAGCTTCGGACGGCTAACCTCAATCTCGAAAATGAAGTCAAACACCGGCGCCGGGTCGAGCAGGCGCTCCATCAGGCGCACGATGAATTGGAAGCGAAGGTCCAGGAACGCACCGCCCAACTTGCCAGTACCAATGAAGAACTGCGCAAACAAATCGTCGAACGGCAGCATGCGGAGGAGGCATTGCATACCGCGCAGAGCGAGCTTGCGCATGTGACTCGGGTCACGTCGATGGGCGAGCTGATGGCGTCGATCGCGCACGAAGTGAATCAGCCGCTCTCCGCTATCGTCACCAATGGCAGCGCGGCCCAACGCTGGCTCGCGGGCGAGACACCGAACCTGGAAGAAGCCCGGACGTCGATAACCCGGATTATCAGGCAGGGAAACCGGGCAAGTGAGTTGATTAAGGACATTCGCGCGTTCGTAAAGAAATCTCCTCCGCAGAAGAGCCGAGTGGAAATCAACGATGTCATTCGCGAGACGGTGGCGTTAGTGAGCAGAGAGAGTCTGCGGAACAACGTGGCGCTGCAAACCGATTTAGGCACCGACTTGCCGGCGCTGACTGCGGATCGAGTGCAACTGCAACAGGTGCTGCTGAATCTGATGATGAACGGGATCGAAGCCATGACCGCGATCGAAAACCGGTCCCGGCAACTCTCGATCACGTCGGAGCCACAAGAGAACCCGGACGGCGTGCTGGTCGCGGTGCGGGACAGCGGCACAGGAATCAGTCCGCAGAATCTCGAGAGGTTGTTCGAGAGGTTCTTCACCACCAAAGCCGAAGGCATGGGCATGGGACTCGCGATCGGACGTTCGATCGTGAAGGCGCACGGCGGCAGGCTGTGGGCCGAAGCGAATCCGGACCATGGCGCGACATTTCGATTTATGATTCCGACTGTCGGTGAAGCCTCACCATGAGCAAGCAGGAATCAGCGTCGATCGTCTATGTAGTCGACGACGACGAGCCGGTGCGCGAGGCGATTCAAAATCTGATCCGCTCGGTGGGCCTGCACGTCGAGGCCTTCGCGTCCGCGCAGGATTTTCTCCGCAGCAAGCGGCCCGACGTTCCGGGATGCCTCGTGCTCGACATCCGGTTACCGGGCTTCAGCGGTCTCCAACTCCAGCGCAAGCTGGCCGATGCTGATATCAGGATCCCGATCGTCTTCATGACCGGTCACGGCGACATCCCGATGACCGTGAAAGCGATGAAGGCCGGCGCGGTCGAGTTTTTGACCAAGCCGTTTCGCGATCAAGATCTGCTCGACGCGATCCAGCAGGCGATCGAGACCGATCGCTCGGCGCAGCGCGAACGAAATTTGACCGACGATTTGCGCGAGCGTTACGAGTCGCTAACTCCGCGCGAACGGGAAGTGACGCGGCTGGTTGTCTCAGGCCTGCTCAACAAACAGATTGCCGGCGAGCTCGGGACCAGTGAAATCACGGTCAAGACTCAGCGCGGCCAGGTCATGCAAAAGATGGGGGCGGGTTCGCTGGCCGATCTAGTCAGGATGGCGGAAAGACTCGGAGTGCGGGCACCTAAGGATTAGAGCTCAGATACCAACGTATAATAGACGCCACATCGCATTGCGCGGTACTTTTTGTTCATGACGAAGACAAGTACACGCTCAACAACGGAGGCGGACATGAAATCCGTACAGCCAGCGTTGGTTGCGA
The DNA here is from genome assembly GCA_963733715.1 of uncultured delta proteobacterium. GTDB lineage: Bacteria > Desulfobacterota > Binatia > Binatales > Binataceae > Binatus. Next base: position 90,177 of record CAVTEN010000017.1, on the reverse strand, counting down.
TTGTCGACGATGATGAATCGGTCCGCGACGCGGTCGGGAGCCTGTTCCGATCGATGGGACTCCAGGCTGAGCCGTTTGCAGGCGGCCAGGAGTTCCTGGGATCGCCTAAGCTGCGCGCCTTCCGGTGCTTGATCCTCGACGTGCAGATGCCGGGAATGGACGGTCTGGAACTGCAGCAGCGATTGGCCGCGGCGTCTTTTCCAATTCCGATCATCTTCATCACTGCGTATAACGACGAAGACGTGCGCACGCGGGCGCTGCGAGGCGGCGCGGTGAGCTTCCTTACCAAGCCATTCAGCGAAGATGCGCTGCTGGGTGCAGTGCAATCGGCGATAGAAGTCGAAGTTCTAAACTAGGGGTAGACGGAAATTTGTGGCGACACGCTGCGCATCGGATTGATGCGAAGCTGGAAAGATCTGTGTGATTTGAGGAAATAGGTTCTCTGAACGTTCCTCACCCTCGAGGTGAATTATCATGGCACCACAAGAACTTATCGTGCAAAAAGACCGGACGACGGCAGAAGCTGGAGAAGAATTGCTCGCGTCCTCGGTCACAAACTTCGATCCTGTCGACGTAGCGGGCCAACTCCTGAGGGGACAGGCGGATAACGCCGATCCAAGCACGCAGAACAGCCTCCTCCTGCCTGGCTGGGTATGGTGGGGAGGAGCGAGACGCTGAACGCCGCTTCTGCGTTGATGAGAAAGGCTGCGCGCTCGGAGGCCAGTATCCTGCTGTACGGAGAATCCGGCACCGGCAAGGAACTAGCCGCAAAGGCGATCCACCTGAGTAGTCGTCGCGCGGATCATCCCTTCATCGCGGTCGATTGCGCCGCTTTGCCGGAGAACCTGCTCGAAGCCGAACTCTTTGGCTACGAGAAGGGAGCATACACCGGAGCGATTGCGGCGAAGCCCGGCCTGATGGAGATGGCCGACGGCGGGACGCTGTTCCTCGACGAAGTTGGAGAGCTGCCTCTTTCGTTCCAGGTGAAGCTGCTGCGCGCACTGCAGGAGAAGGAGCATCGCCGAATCGGTGGTACCAAGGTAATCAAGTTCGATGCGCGGATCGTCGCCGCAACCAATCGCGACTTGCACAAGAGGGTGAAAGAAGGAGAGTTCCGCGAAGATCTCCTGTTTCGGCTGAACGTCGTTCCAATTCGAATACCGCCGTTGCGCGAGCGTCAGGGCGACGTGCAACTGCTGGCGAATTGGCTTCTGAAGGTCTACTGCGAGCCAGACTCAGGCGCAACGAAGACTTTCGATCCCGAGGTGCTTCGCGCTTTCGAGTCATATTCCTGGCCCGGAAACGTCCGCGAACTTCAGAACGTCGTCAGACGGATGTGCGTGATGGTCGATGGTCCGACCATAACGATGCGCGAAGTTCCCGCCGAACTGCTTTCGACGCCAGATGACGCATCGGGGGTGTTCGCGGAAACCGCCACCGGCATCGAGTCATGCGAATTGGCGTTCAGCGCCGCCAAGACTCAATACCTGAATCTGTTCGAAGCGTCTTACTTGAAAAGCACGCTCGATCGCCACGCGGGCAACGTCTCAAGAGCCGCGGAGGCTGCACGAGTAGATCGGAAGACATTCTACCGTCTGCTTCGAAAGCATCGCATGGAACCTGAGCGATTTCGTCAGTAGTCCACCTTTCGTGAGCTGAGTCGGCGGTCCCGCGATGTGGACCGCCGACTACAGCTGGTGTGGCGCACAAGCCACAGCCGTCATTTTCCGCCTGCTTTCGAAAATCGTTTTGTAACAACGGTTAGCGGGTGTCGGAATCTGGCACGAAATACGCAGAGCCCGTGAGAGTGCAAAGAGGGCTGCCTGTGAAGACTGACATTGAACTGAGGCGGGACGTCGAGCGGGCGCTTGAATGGGAGCCCAGCATCGACGCTCGCGAAATAGCGGTCACGGTCAAAAACGGCGTCGTCACTCTCGCGGGGCACGTATCCAGCTACGCAGAAAAATGGACCGCGGAGCGCGTAGCGAAAAACGTCGCTGGTGTAACAGCCTTGGCCAACGACATCCGGGTCAAGCTGGACAATCAACGAACCGACGCTGAGATAGCAGAATCCGCGAGGGCGGCACTCAAGCTCGATAGCAGAATACCTGCTGACCGCCTGAAAGTTATCGTGTCGAATGGCTGGGTCACGCTGGAAGGAACGGCTGACTATTACTATCAGAAAGCGGCCGCTGAGAGTCAGGTCCGTTACATAACTGGCGTAAAGGGCGTCACCAATGCGATCGAAGTCGTGCCGCCGATAGCATCGCCCGCAGACGTCAAGTCCAGGATCGAAGAGGCGCTCAAACGGACCGCGCAACTCGATGCGAAGAACATAAATGTCGAGACTCGAGGCAGCAAGGTAGTCCTGACCGGCACCGTACATTCATGGGTTGAACGTCACGAAGCCGAGTTGGCTGCGTGGTCTGCGCCGGGAGTCTCAGAGGTCGAAAACAATCTGGTCGTTGTGACGTGATGATACTTACAAGACTCACTCACTACTGGTGGACATATGTAGTCCGCGGCATTCTGGCCATCGCGTTCGGCATGGTCGCCGCTGGGTGGCCTCGATTGACTGTCGAGGCGTTGACTGTTGCGTTCGGAGCTTACGCCCTGGCTGATGGGTTATTTCTATTCGGCGGCGCCATCGGCGAATGGCGTCACGTCAACGATCCCTGGCTGATGCTGCTGGAAGGGATTGTGGGAGTCTTGGTCGGCGCCGTGGTGACCTATTACGCGCCTTCACTCACAGGGCTAAGCCTTTCTATCTGCATTGCCGCCTGGAGTCTCGCTATAGGTGTGTTCGAGACTGCCACGGCTATTCTGCTCCGCCGGGAGGCGGAAGGTGAGCTCTGGCTGTTGACGACTGGCATCGCCGCGATCGCATTTGCGGTACTGCTGGTTTTCTTGATGTGCTTTCCGGCCACCGAAGCATTCGTATTGCGATGGCTGATTGCGACCTACGCGATTATCTTTGGAGTCCTATTGATGGGCTCAGGTATTAGTCTGCACGAGCTGCTCATGGACCTGGAGCTCGGCGTGATTGGAGATTGAAGGTCGGGGGAGGATCCACCGTGCTAAGCAAAAACGATATTCAGTTCATCAAAGAGTCAATCGCTCCGCGCACCGCGCCCGTGCTCTCGATCTACTTCGATGCTAACCCCGCGGAACCAACTAACCAGAAGCGCGGATGGTTGGTGCGCGTCAAGGATACGTTGAAGGGCCTCGACCTTCCACGCGGGCTCACGCCAAAGGTTATCCACGAACTCGAGCAGATAATTCCTGCGGCACACACCTATGTCGTCTTCGCAGACGATGCCGATCTCATAAAGATATACGCGCTGCAGGTGGATCTGCCGGTGGTCGACCTCGCTCACAGTCGAATCGAGGTTCGATGGGGCGAGCCCTATGTCTTTCCGCTGGTGTACGCCATCGATGAATACTCGCGGCAGGGAGTGGTGTTGCTCGATAAGGCGAAGTGGCACTTCTACACGATGCATCTTGGCGAAATCCACGAAGTCGCCGACGCGTTCCTGGATATTCCGCGAGACCATACACGCAAGGACGAGAAAAGGCCCGCGATGCGCTTTGAGCAAGGTGTGGTCTTACGGGGCGGTGCGGAAGGCGATCACTACGAACGACACATCGAAGCATCAGTCGTACGCTTCTACAAGCACAACGTAAGTGTTCTCGAGGAATTAGTCGCTGCCTGGCATATCGATGAGCTGATCTTCATGGGCCCGAACGAAGACACTCGCTTCTTTGAGAACTACCTTCCTAGGGCGCTTCGACAAAAGGTTATAGGGCAAGCGCCATCGCTTCCTAAGCCAGACCCGTCCGCAGGCGAAGTGTTACAAAAGGTCGCGCCTATCATCCAGGAGAAGATGCAGGCGACTGAACGGGCGCTGCTGGACGAAATTCGGGATGTCGGCAGATGGACGATCCCCACGGTCCTTAATGATCTGCAGATGGGCAGGCTTCATCTGCTCGTAGCTCCCTGGAAGCTCCAAGGCGACGTGTTGCGCTGCGCCCGAGGATTGGTGGTTGAAGACCAGCGCGCTGCAGAAGCGTACTGCCCTGGACAAGCTACCCAACAGGTAGCCTTGCGTGACGTGCTGCCTGATCTTGCCGTTGCTCATGGTGCGCGGCTCGAGTTTGTTCATGGCGAATCTGAATCACGTTTGCTCAACGAGTTCGGCGGACTGGCCGGACTTTCACGATGGAGAAGAGTCAAAGGAGGAGGACTAACATGATGAAACCTGAAACCCGGCTATACGCCTTGCTGACACTTATGGGAGCGTTTATGGGCGCCGCAGTTATGACCCAACTCGGCGCGAGTGCTGCGATGGCGGCGGGGCATGTGCGGACGTTGAGCGCCGAGCAGTTTGTGCTCCTCGATCGCGACGGAACCCAGCGCGCCGTGATGAAGGTTGCGCCGGACGGGACAACCCACCTGGCGATGTACGACGGTCATAAACGCGATCGCGCGGATTTCCGCGTGACTAACGATGGAGCCGCCGCTATCGGCTTCTACGATCAAAACGGATCACCACGCGTGCTCGTCGGCGCATCTATTGACGGCAGAAACGGTATCGCCATCTACAGCACCGGCGGCAAGCAAATTGCCAGCCTGGCCGTCACGGAAAATAACGAGGCCAGCCTGACGCTGTACGACCCCAAGACCGGAATGGCGCGCGCGGGCCTGGGTACCGGTCCCAATGGAACACCTGCGTTGGCGCTGTTCGATCGAAGCGGCACCGACCGCGCCGAAATTCACGTCAGAGCCGATGGCAAGGGCGGACTCGTCCTGGTCGACGAGAACAACAAGGCCGTCAGGCTGCCCGAACCCTCCACAACCACGGCGCAGCGCTAGGAGGATCCAATGAACGCCTTCTTGAAAAGAGCAATTGCAGTTGTACTCGCGGCGATGATGGTGGTGGCAGTAGTTGGATGTGAGGGCGAACCGTTATCGACTCGCGAGAAGGGCACATTCGTTGGAACCGGGCTTGGTGCCGCGACCGGCGCGATCATCGGAGCCGCCACAGGCCATCCTTTGGCTGGTGCAGCGATCGGCGGCGTGCTTGGCGGTGGAACAGGCTACCTGGCCGGCAACGCTCTGCAGAACGAGGAACATCACCAGAAACAAATCGACGAGGAACTGGCTGAGCAGCAAAGGGAGATCGAGCGGCAACGCCGCGAGATCGAGGAGCTCAAGCAGATGGCGGAAGTTGACTGAGGAGCCTCGCGGCGGCGATGCTTTCGACCGGCTGGATGCATCTGCGATAATCGCATTAGTGGCACGTGAGGTCCTAATGATGCGGTTATCGAGGCGCTCGGACACGTAAAGTATCCCGGTTACTCCGCTGACATTGTTGCGCTTGGAATCGTCGAGGACGCCCAGCCATCGCCCGACGGCGGCTATGCAATGACGCTTCGGCTAGTAAGCGAGCGCGCATGGCAGCGGAGGAAGCCGCGAGCATCGGGTTTCTGGAACTTGCTCGACGTATCGCTCCGCCGATGAGGACGCTGCGAAAAAAAAGCTGCGGCGATAAACGCCGAGGATGATGCGGATACAGACTGAACCCTCAATCTCACTATGAGTCGGCCTTGATGGGGCCGGTCCGCCGGGTTTGTGCGGATTCGGGCCGCCGATGGCGTTCTCCGGGTCCATGCATGATCGCGAATCGCGCGTACAGGCACGGATTTCGCGCGATTCTCCGAGACGTCTGAAAACCGAGAGACTGGATGGTGGATGACGGAGTCTGATGCGAACTGCTCTCTGCAGTCAAATCCCTGATCATCAGGGAAAATACAGGGAATTTTCACGATTTCGGCTGTCTAGAGGTCGATTTGAACCGAAGAAAGCCTTGTCTGCTCTAGGGTTTTTATCGAAATTCCCTCTTCAACCGAACAGGGAATTATTTTCGCGTAACAGGGAATTTAGTCGGCCTATCAGGGAATTTTCTTCGGAGAACAGGGAAACAGCCTCAGGTTAAATCGACGGGATAAACCGCGACGCGGTCAGGTATCACTCAGGCAGAACCTCCTGATGGGGTTACGTTCCGGCCGCGGCGGCTCAGTCCCAATTTTTCAGCATCGGCCAAATCTGCGCCAACGTGCGGCCGCCTTTAGGCAGTGTGCACAGATAGATCGTGAAGTGCTCATTAGCCATCGCGTATGGATTGCCCACTTCGGCCTTCGGTTCGACCTTCGCGAAGCCTTGCTCCAATCGCTCGCGAGGCGCGCCGAGCACAATCACACTTTCGCCGGTATAGTTTCTCGGGCCCCAATACCAGTAATTCACATGCCCGCTGATTGCCTTGGGCAGCCCGAGCGCGGGCCCGTAGAAATCTATTGCTCCTGCTTCTCCATAGTTGCTCCCGATTATCGCCGTTCTCGCCCTCTGCTCAGGCGGCAAATCGTTGTAGACCTTTGCGGTTGCCGCGACCATCTCGGGCCATCCGAACCGATCTGCGAGCACTTGGGGCAAATCACTCGCCTTGCGATTCTCGAACTTTGGTTGCGAGAACCCCATGAATCGCGTGTACGCGATATACTCGCGAGGAGGAAGTAACGGCAGGACGTTAAGTGCCGTGATTGCGCCAGTGAGGGCGATCACCGCGGTGTAGGCCGGCCGCAGCCACCCGCGTCCGGGTTGTGACGTCCACTTTTCGATAGGTACAGCTCCTGCGGCCAACAGCATCGGATAAGCCGCTGCGAGGTAATAGAATCGCCCCTCGGTGAGCAGCAGTAGTAGCAGCGACAGCAGGTATGCATAGCCGAGCGCGCGGTACGGCCTGACGGCGTCGCTGAACAGAAATGCGTACAAGCCGCACAGCCATATCGGCGCCGCCAGCGGTTGCATGCCCAGCAGTTGCCACCCGATAAACCCGATCGGACCGATCGCTACGTTGCGCCGGCTGCGCTTGATATTCGCCAGCATCTCGAGATGGGGAAAATGATGCTGAATCTGCCAGACGAGATTCGGGATGAATATCGCAAATGCCACCAGCCCGCCGAAGACAAACCATCGGTTCGCCATTAGGCGGCGCTCTGGTGTCAGCATCAGGCCGGCCACCAGCGCGAAGCCGAACAAGAGCATCGTGTCCTTGTTTTCAAGGCCGATTCCCGCGACCACGCCGAACCATAGCCACAGTCTGACGTCGCCGGTCTGGATCATTCGGATAACGATCATCGCGCATCCCATCCACAGCAGCGGCTCGATCGAATTCATCGACAGATAGCTGCCAAAGCTGAGATAGAACGGAGCAAACAGCACGGCGAGCGCGGCGAGAGCGTGGGCGAATCGTCCGCCGCCGAGTTGGCGTACGATCGCGCCTGTGATGATCACCAGTCCGGCTGCTGCTATTGTCGGGAAAATCCGAATCGCGAGAAGCGAATCGCCGAACAGCGCTCGCGCCGCCCATGCCTGCACCGCCGTGAGCGGAGGCATATCGACGTAGCCCCAGCTCAGATGCTGCCCGCAGGCCATGAAGTAGAGCTCATCGATAAAAAATCCGTAGCCGCCGGGGTTGGGCAGATGAATCGGAAATTCCAGGCAGGCGAGATAGGCAACGATCGCCGGCCCTGAGACGAACCAGTTCGCGCGCGGCACCGCGTCGCTTGAGACCTGCTCGCGTATTGCTGTCGCCATGGTGATCCTGCTAATCCGGCGACTCGCAACTATCAACGCCGCAAGTTCACTGCATGCTTTGGTTTTGACTAGGCAAACGTATTCTCTCGGTTTTTCGCTGCAATCCCCTACTCAACGGAACAGGGAATTATTTTGACGGAACAGGGATTTTTTTTAGGGCTAACAGGGAATTCAATCCGCAGAACAGGGTAAGCCCTTACGAACGTCCCGACTCGATACCGACGCACTGGATCTACAGTTCACGGCGCGAGGAATTCGACAATGAATAAAAAGGCATTTTCTTGACTTGGGCTGAACTTGGCGCGAAACAGACCTCGAGTCGAACCCGCGAGGAGCGTATCCCTGCCGGTTTTCGAGTTCGACGGAATACCGTCCGTCAGACTTGTGCCTAGTCAAAACCTAAACCCGGACGTATTGATGATGGAGTCCGCCGAGAATTGGTATCGCTGCGATGGGGCCGAGCTTTTGCGGGCGCCGAAAATTGGGCGCATCCTTGTCCAATGAGAGATGCGTTCGGACCTGGTTCTAATAGGAAGCGTAATTCTTCAGAACGCGACGCAACTGCGCCTCGTCAAACACTATCAGGTGATCGAGGCTTTCGTGCCGAATCGATCCGATGAGCCGCTCAACGTGGCCGTTCTGCCACGGTGAGCGCGGGGCAGTTGGATGATCGCGGATCCTCATAGCCCGAATGCGATGGGTGTAGGCTGGGCCGAAGGCTCCGTCACGGTCACGTAGAAGGTGACGCGGCGCTTCGTCCCAGGGGAAAGCGTCAGTCACCTGCCCAGCGATCCACTCGGCAGTCGGATTGGTAGTGACTCTGATCGTGACTAGCCGGCGGCGGGCGTGACGCAGGATCACCAAGCCGTAGAGCAGCTTGAACGAGATCGTGCGTACGACGAACAGATCCATCGAAGCGATGCCAGCGGCGTGATTGCGCAGAAAAGTCTTCCAACCTTGGGACAGTGGTCGGCGGTGCCGTACCATATACCTGCCGACGGTTGATTCAGCGACTTCGATCCCAAGCATCAACAATTCGCCATGGATCCGCGGTGCGCCCACAGCGGTTCTCGCGGCTTATGCGCCGGATCAACGCTCGAATCTCGGAATCAATCCGTGGACGGCCACCGACCTGGCGAGACTTCCAGTGCCAGTAGGCGCGGAAACCGCGTCGGTGCCAGCGGATAACGGTCTCCAGCTGCACGATGATGATCGCGTCCAGCAGCGACGGGTACAGTCGATACAGCCATACCATCAGCAAGCGATCGATATTCCACAGTCTTAGGCGCGCCGAGGACTTGCGCTGTAGCACTACCAGCTGTTGGCGCAGGATGAGATTCTCGGCCTCAAGCCGCGCTCGCCGCGTGAACCGCGACCGGATAGCAAGTAGCAGCTGGCTCAGAATCCCGACCATCGGCCGCTTCATTACCATATGCTAACCCGCGCGTCATCTGTGATGAGGTTTTCGGGAGGCACAACTAGACCAAAGAGCGTCGGCTCCCCCGCCACGATAAGCCGATGGCACGCGCTGCAAATATGCCCTCAGGGTGAAGCCAACGCGTGCCTCGTGCATCGTCGTACGAAATCAATTTGTCGAGGTATGGGCAAGCACAACGGCGCAACTGAAGACACGGTCGACTAGCGACTCAATTTCTGCCCGCTGCTCGTCGTTCAGCAAAGGCGGGTCAACCGCGCTTTACGGACACCCCGCCAAATATTGAGTAAGCGGCTACTTCCAACGGAAGTGGAAATCGCTCTCCGTCACTTTCTCTATCGTATCGCTCACGCTTCGGCTCCATACTCCGCCCTCCGAAGAGGCTCACGCCCGAGAACATAACGTTTTCCTCTTCACGGACCTTAACGGTCGCGCCGCCAAAGATCGCGAAGATCATCAGTTCGGCGCCCTCAGGTGCCGGACATTGCGTGAAGTCGAACTCGAGGCCACCGAAAAGCGCCAACCCGACAACCTGCTCACCAGGGTCGACGGTGCTCCCATCAATCTTGTTCCCACCGAAAATGGCTAAATGAAACATTGATCCGTCCCGTGGAACTGGTACGCGGGCAATCGAGAAATCGACCTGGCAATCCGACCCTTACTCGACGATATCATTCTTAAGGCTCTGGACGAACGCGACCACGTCGCGTTGTTCGGATTCCGGCACCTTGAACTTCGCCAGGGTCGCAGCGGCGTGTCCGAGGAACACGTTCCAGTCACTCTCGCTGATCTTCATGCCACGGTGGGCCAACAACATTTCTCTGCCCCGGTAGTAGATCGGTCCACCGGCGCGCTCGCACAGGTAGTCAATCAGAAGTTGCTTCTCGCGCTTGATGCCGTCTTCACCACGATGCGCCCAAAAGCGACCGAGTTGAGGATCTTTGTTCAGCCGCGCCACAAGGTCGTTCGCCACTGCCGCGATTGCGTCATAACCACCAAGTCGCTCGTACAACGTTTTGCTTTGCTCGCTCATCGTAGTCCCCGCCTGCTCCCCTACTGAAAACAGCGGGGCGTCTAAATGTCCTGCCTTCTCGACCGGCCGCTGTGTCACTAATCTGCTTACGTCCGTATCACGCGTTTGCCAAGGGGCCTCCAAGGCTCAGGATCGTGGAGGAATGAAGCTCTCTCCGAAAGCAATCTGTGGCAAGGCCAGTGTTTCTCAAAGGAGGACGTCCCCATGCAACGGCAAGTTGTTCGATTAACTCGGCAAGAACTATACGAGAAGATCTGGTCGCGACCGGTGATCTCTCTCGGTGAGGAACTTGGCATCAGCGGACGCGGCCTTGGCAAGATTTGCACTCGTTTCGAGATTCCCGTTCCTCCCCGCGGCTACTGGGCAAAACTTGCGGCAGGGAAGCATGTGGTTAGGATCCCACTTCCGACCGCAGAATCTGGCGTAGGTTCAGTTGGGCTCGAAAACGAGCCGACGCGGCGGATCCAGCCTTCAAATCGGCGGCTGCGGTTGTCGCTGAGAATTCCTCACTGCACGAATGGAGCTATTGCGATCGATGAACCTGTTGTCGGTTTCGCTACTAAGAATTCCATCTGAACCCAAATTGGTGAACCGCGAGAATTTCTATCGAATTGATGCGCAATCGCAGAACTGCGATCGATCTCCACAAGCGGCTGCCCAGATCGAGATCGAATGCTCCGATTCATGGCTCCCCAGACGACCGTACAAGGCCTTGAAACTTTAATGACCATAAAGGCCACTTCTCCAAAAGGATCGCCGAACTCTATTTCGTCCTGGCCTTGGTATAGATCCCGCTGAAGCTGACGTTCAGGCCGCCGCAGTTGTTATTATCCGATGCCACCAAGTAGGGTCCGCGCCGATGGAGTTTTACGGCGCAAGACGATTCGTCATTGCCTTCCTTGAACTCCAGCTCCTTCTGTCCTACGGCCAACGGAGCTTGGGCCGAAAAACTTCCTTCGTTGACGGTTTCAGCCGTCTGATAATACGCCCGTCCATCACCGGTGACTCGTCCCGCGACCGCCGTCTTTATCTCGATAGAATCACTTTCGTACTTCCATGCTCCATTCAAGAAATCGATCGACATGCCGTTGTCCTCAGCAATCGCCTTAAGGTTCTCGACCGGAATGAAGCCAGCGACGATCTTGCCATTGGACCTCCCGTAGTAGACGCATCGAAAACCTCGATTCGGTGGGCCCGCAAAAACCACGTCACCGCTCACTAGGTAGGTTTTTTGACGTGATCCGCACGGCCTGTCTTTCGGGCAGGGCTGAGTCTGCTTGTACAGATAGGCGCGCTCCGCACCCGAGCTCAGCTTGACCGCGAACAACGGAGCGTTTTCATAGGCGGAATCATAGGTTAGACATTCCTGCTCCACCTTGGGCTGTTCATCGGCGAAAGCGGTGGGAAGGTTTGGTAGTACCGCTTCGAGCAGCACGGCGAGCGAGAATGTCAAAAAAATTCTGATTACATGTTGCGTGTCTATCATTTGTAGTCCCGAGCTTGTCGGCGTCTGTTGGGTAGGGTCTGGGGTTACTGTTTTGCTCCTGGCTGGGCGGTGGAGCAAGCGGACGGGCCGCGGAGCCCTAAATTGCTCCGGCTCACGATTGGCTTGCGTAATCCGCCAAGACGAATCGCACCAACAAATCTCGATGCACGATTTTTAAGCATCTGCGACCCAAGCAGCTTCGACACGAATAATTTGGCCCATTGAATTGTGGCATTTGAACGGATCGAGCTTCAGCAGATCCAAGACGTGATCTCGTTTGTCATCAGCGAATAAACGGCTCGAGCGGCATCTCCAGCTGGGTCCCCGTGGGCATGAGGTACGCCGCTACCCTGGCGCCGTCCTCAGTTAATCGGATGCCGGCCTGCCACGATCTGTAGGCCACCACCCGCCCGCGCTTGGATTTCTTGAGGTGATATCGCTCAGCTTGCGTGATGGCTGGACCGTGGACGACGCGAATCAACCCTCGCCTCTCCAACCGTTGGCAGGCACGCGATATCGACGTGTTGACGGCGTTCGACGATCCGCTACTACGCACAACTGATTTGATCTCAGCGAAAGATAGACCCGCCACGCCCGCCGCCCCTGCCCACTTCTTTCTTAGCGCGGAATATAGCAGCCACCTTTGCAGAGCGGACAATTTCCGGTCGTGTGCATGGACTGGCGGCATCTATCTGAGATGCTGGTGGCCGGCAAGGCGACCTACAGCGAGATCATGAATCTATGCGTCTGGGCCAAAGACAACGCCGGAATGGGCTCGCTCTATCGAAGTCAGCACGAGCTGATTTTCGTTTTCAAGAACGGCCGGGCAACGCATCGCAACAACGTCCAGCTAGGGCGGTTCGGACGAAACCGCACAAACCTGTGGCGCTACCCAAGCGCTCATTCGCTTTCGCGTTCCGGCGACGAAGGGAATCTCCTCGCGATACATCCGACGGTGAAGCCGGTCGCGATGATCGCCGACGCCATCATGGACACCACCGCGAGGCGGGACATGGTGCTGGATGGATTTCTGGGAAGCGGATCCACCGTGATCGCAGCCGAGCGCACTGCGCGGCGCTGTTACGGGTTAGAACTGGATCCTCTTTACGTCGATACGATCGTTCGCAGGTGGCAGGCTTTCACTCGCGATAGCGCAGAGCACGCTGCCAGTGGCCGGTCGTTTGATCAAATGGAAGCGGAGGCGGAGGCAAATGGAGAACGACGATAGTGAAGGCGGAGACGAGATCGGTTACGGCAAGCCGCCGCGTCACACACAATTTCGGAAGGGTCAGTCAGGAAACCGCAAAGGGCGTGCGAGAGGCGCGAAGAACATCACCACGATCCTTGGAGAGGCGCTTAGCGAGCCCGTCGTGATCAACGAGCACGGACGACGGAAAAGGGTGACCAAGATGGAGGTGATTGTCAGGCAGTTGGCGAACAAGGCGGCGGGAGGTGACTACAGGCCGATTCAACTCTTGCTCTCTTATTTGGAAAAACACCCGCTCATTAATAGAGAGAGTACTACAATCACGGCCGCTGAGCTCGACCAGAAAGTGAACCTATTGGGCGAGGCATTTAAGATATTACGAGCATTGGGAGTGCCAAGTATTCCAGATATAGCTAACGTACCTATGTTAGAAACCGCGGCCCCTGAGACGGGGCCAAAGTCCCGCTGATTCGAAGAGTCCCAATCCCCTCCTGGAGGCTGTCAAGTTGTAGCCCATTGATTCGCCCGCTCAGCTGGGAGACGCCCGACTCGCCGATGCCCCAATCGGTCTTGATAGCCATACCAGCGCTGGCTTCCTGGCAGGCCGTGTGTTCCTCATTCCAAGCGAGAAACGTCGCGACGAAAAGACACGCAACAGCGGTGCAGCGGCTCCAGCTAAACCAGCTGTCAAGTTCGCGCTGTATGGGCGCCGAGAGCCATGCGCTGGCAAATGAGAGGAAGGTCAAAAAAATGGCGACGCTGGCGAGATAGGAGCGCTTCACCACGGCGCGAGTATAGATGATGAAATTCGTGCTGAGTTGTGAGATTCGCACCGTCGAGATTTCGACTATTGTAGGGCCGGCGGACTATTCTCGGTCGGACCTCCGTTACGATGCGGCGCGGATCTTGTGACCGCCGTCCGACACCTGCCCCATCGAGCAATGTCCTTCGAAGATCGCGCCGTCATGTACGATCACGTTGGGAGCCGTGATGTTGCCGATGATTTTCGCGGTTGGGCGAATCTCGATTTTCTGCGTCGCGGTGATATCGCCCTTGATCTTGCCGGACACGACGATCGAATCCGCGCGAATCTGCGCCGTGGCCACCGCGCTCTCGCCGATTGTGATTTCCTTGCCTTCGATCTCGCCGTCGATGTTGCCGTCGATGCGCGCTGTGCCCTCAAAGTGCAGCTTGCCGCTGATCTTCGTACCGCGGTCCAGGTACGCCGCCGACGGAGCGGGCGGCGCGACGATCTTCTGAGCCGGCGGCGTTATCGGCGGAGCGGCCTGCGCCGTGCCCGGATGCGGCGTCGCTGATTGCTCGGAGTGAGCGAGCTTTTCGGGTTCGTTGCTGAACAGCGCCATGTTTCCCTCTCATTCTGACGAGCCACAAGAAGGCTTGACAGTGCTTCAAACGCTACAGATCGAGCGACCCGTCTCATCATACGCACGGCGCATGCCAGGCAATATACTCTTTGTAGTTATTTATGCCGATTTGGCACCGATTCGAACGCGAGGCGAAAAGCAACATTCATTGTGGCAGCGCCGCGACAAATGCCCGTTGCACAGTAGCTCCGGGAAAGGACCCTCCCTCGATTGCCAGGCTGATCCGTTCAGAACTGCCACTTTCTCATATGCAACAACTTGTAGAAGCCACGCCACCAAGAGTAGCCGCTGAAGACGCAACACGCGTCTCAAATCGTTGATTTCGCTGGTCTATGTCGGGTTTGCAAACGAAGGGCGCAATTTTTGCTGGAGAAACCATACCTATGAAACATATACAAAATGTAGGAGTAAGCGCCGCCGCGGCGCTCGCCATCGCCGCGCTGATCGGCACGTCACCGGCCCATGCTCAATCGCAACTCGATGCGCAGGCATCACCCGCCTCGCTGTCGGATACCGGGTCCGTTCAAGAGGCCTCCGCCTCACCGGCGGCGAAAAAGACGCTGGGTCAAAAGGTCAAGGCGCTGGTCACAAGACTTACACCCGACCGGATCAAGCGCGATATCGAATTCAGGAAAGCATCCGCGCTGTTTCCGGAGTTTTGCAGACATTGGGAGCAGGATTTGCACGAGCGCGAAACGAACAATCTGTCGAACCTGAAATTCAGCCAGCGAGACGGTTTCGAGACCGCGACCTACACCGCTTATAGCAACATTGCCGCCTGCGAATCGCATCAATCCAAGGACGGTTACTCGATCGGAAAGCTTACCTACGAGGAATACACGTACTACCTCTCCGGCAAGTCTGAGGACGAAGCCCGGCACGCGCCACCAAAGACTTTGAACGACCTTCGCACCACTGAAATTTTCCGCTGGGACAAAGGCAAGTGGTTCTACTAGCGCCATTAAGACCATCCGGTGGGGATTGCGCTTTCGGTGTGGGGAGATTCCACCTCGCTGAGCATCTCGAACGGCAGCGTCACGGTGACCAGCAGTTCATCGACCACACACGCTTACAGTCCAGTCGCGTCGAACTTCGGAGCAGTTCGCACTCTTCGACAAGAGTGCTCGCGAATCATAGGCGTTATCAAATACCAGCCCACAAGCGCGAGCTCGGCGGCGTGGCGACGATTCATCTACTTTGCCTTGAGGCGCGGATCGTCGGACAAATACACTTCGCACTCTGGCAATCTTCCTCGCTTTGGAATGTCTGAATGACTGTCCAGCCCTAATCTGAAGCAGCATTTGGAGATGACCAACGACCGGGCGCCAATCCCGGCACGAACAGGTACCATGACAACAGCGCGACCGCTACAGCATCACACCAATTCAAGGCGCGTTGATCACTGAAGAGCTGGGCCGCGAAGACAGGAAGTCAGCAGCATAGCGTTAATCGGCTACCATCCGCGCGCAACTTCGTAGTAATCTGCCGTGACGCCTTGTTTTGACCTGGGGCGGCGCAATCTTCGACAACTTGGGGTTTGACGACGGGTGTCCGTACCGAAAACCTAATCCCGGGTGACGGGCCAGTCGGACTATGATAGTCGAACGCCGATGGTCGAGTTTCTAATCAACCTGCTGCTCGTCGCGCGATCCAAACTGGAATCACGAGCGAGACTCGAGGCCGAAAACATTGTCTTGCGGCAGCAAGTGATCGTCCTGAGCCGCAAGTCGGGGTCTCGAGTCTGGCTCCGGAACATCGACCGACTGATCTTCGTCTGGATGTATCGACTGTTCCCCTCGATTCCGAATGCGATCACTGTCGTTAAGCCGGAGACCGTGATCCGCTGGCATCGGCGGGGCTTCCGCGCCTATTGGCGCTGGAAATCTCGTCGACGTGGGGGCCGCCCCAAAATCGACCGCGAAATCCGCGACCTCATCCGACGGATGAGCCAGGACAACCCGCTCTGGGGAGCGCCGCGGATACATGGCGAGCTGCTGATGCTCGGGATCGAGGTCGCCGAATCGAGCGTGGCGAGGTACATGACCAGGCGTCAGGGGCCACCCTCCCAGGGTTGGAAAACATTCCTGCGCAATCACGCTGATGGCATTGCCTCGCTTGATCTTTTCGTGGTGCGAACGATCTCGTTCAAGCTGCTCTACGACTTGGTCATTCTTCGCCACGCCCGAAGGCGATTGGTGAGCATCAGCATAACGAGCAATCCGACAGCCCGAGTGGATTGCAGGTCAGGTGACTGATGCTTTCCCCTGGGACGAAGCGCCCTGTCACTTGATTCGCGACCGCGACGGAGCCTTCGGTCCAGCCTACACTCGCCGCATTCGTGCGATGGAGATCCGAGATCACCCTACCGCACCGCGCTCGCCGTGGCAGAACGGCCACGTTGAAAGGCTGATCGGATCGATACGTCGCGAATCTCTCGACCATTTCGTCGTGTTCGGCGAAGCGCATCTGCGCGCTGTTCTGAAGGCATACGCTTCTTATTACAACCAAGTCCGGCCGCATCTCTCCCTGGACAAAGACGCTCCGGATTTTCGCGGGACGCAGAAGATCGGGCACATCGCAGCGATACCAATACTCGGCGGGCTCCATCATCAATACGTCCGGGTTTAGGTTTTGACTAGGGACAGGAACCGAGAGGAGAGTCAAACCCAGCCAGCAATTCTTGATTGCCAAATCGCCGCGCGAGTATCTATCGACCACGGTTACTCAGGGCGCTCGCCTAGAATCCCCGCATTCAGCAACCGGCTCGACGCCCTCGTCCGAGCTTCTTTCATTGAAAGAATCAGGTCTGGGTCGTTCAATAACCTGACAAACGATCGGTTTCGTGCTATCAATCGAACCTCCTCACTTCTGCGAGTCGTGTTTTCAGTTTATGGCTGACCTTTTGGAATTTGGCCATGAAGGAAAGTCGTCTCAGGCATAGCTGCGACAATTGCGGACAGAGAATTGCCTTCTACACCGCCGAGGCGGCTGAAGAACTGTTCGGCTCGCTGTTCCAGGAAGCCACATTTCTGCGACTAAGCTCGCTCGATTTCCGAAATCCAAATCGGGAGGTCGCCGAGTACTGGTATTGCTCGGACTATTGCGCGCGAGACCACATTGAAAATCGCATAAACGAGAAGGAAGAGCAGCGCCGACGCGAGCTTCAAATGGCCCAGCTTGCTTTCAGTTTCGTTTCCGCTGCGTGATTCGAAGCAGGATCTAGCGATGGTCCCGCGCCGAGCTCGCGCCATCGGTGCCAGGCGGCTGCCTTTCTCGTATCGCCGCTGAGCGCTCGCGCTGCTTTGCTGCATCTGGTTCTCAGAACTCTCGAGGCGGAGCCACTTTTTGGCGCTGTTCGAACTATGAATAGGGACGGGCTCAATGGTAGCGGGTCGGTTTGAAAAAATCCCATGGGAAAAAGCCCTGTAAGCTGTCCAGTCTGCCATCGTGAAGTTTTAAAGACCGATCAGGTCATTTACTTCGAGGTTGAAGACCGTGACTGTCGAATGGTTAGTTTCAAAGAAGTACCGCCGGACACCGCGAAAATAATCTGCGGTGTCCACGAAACGTGCGCGAAAGAATTTAAGAAGATGGTTGCTTTAGGCCAGTACCCGCCAAAGTATTCAAACTGACCCACTACCGGCACGATTTGACGCGTATCTATCCGTTTTCGGCGGTCCTTGGTGTGAGCGACGGGCTAGGCTCACTGGAATAGTTGATCGATGAAGCGGCAGCTTAAGGCGAGGAAATCTACTTTGCCGGATATAAGTCATCCGGAAGAACAGGCCAGACAACTCTTGGCCGCGTTGCCGCCGCGGGAACAACGAATCGTCAGAATGCGCTACGGCATCGATAGCGAGGAGTATGCAGTAAAAGAAGTCGCCCAAGTTCTCAGAATCTCGAAGGCTGAAGTCCGCGCAGTAGAGGATAAGTTTCTGGGCCGATTTAGACAAACTGGACCAACCTAAGGCCTGCGCCCGTCGACGTGTCCCCAAACCCTCTTGCGCGGTTCCTGAAGCGAGGGAACACAACTTTCCTCCTTTCCGTATTATCTTTTCGGAGTCGAGTGCGAAACTGTAAATGGTGACCCAACCGCACCCCATGAGCACCAGATTCTTCGGGGGGACCTATCTTGTTTGCTGTAAGTGCAGAATGAAAAAGCAGGTTGTGCGTCCGAGCTTCCTGGCCCTATCGAGCCTAATATGCCTCGGTTGTTCGGCGCAGCTTGCTCCCTAGATTCCGGTTTAACACGTAAGTCCCCAAATAGATACCCGTCCGAATCACGGGTATTGGTGCAGCTTGCTAGACTCCCTCAGCATGCCACAGTCAACGCTGATACAAGGGGACTTACCGACACCCGCGCGAGTAACATAGCTACAGCGGACGCTTGACGAGACCTCGCACGAAATGGAGCGCATCTGCAAGGGCGTCTTCGTTTCATCACAAGTTCGATCGGCCATGCTCCCACCTGGTGGCACGTCTAATGCTCCCTTCTCCTGATGTCGAAAGCTCAAAGCAATATCCCAAGAGGAACATCCATGGGTTTCCGCGAAAAATGGACTCCGTCAACTGACCTTGAACACCTGAGTGGCGAGTTTGACGAGCTTCTCGAACACCTTGGCTCCGATCATCGCAGCCTCAAGGTTCGGCCCACAGCGTCGAATCGGCCTCCTGTTGAATCATTCATCGACGGAGACAGCTTCGTGGTGCAGATCCGCCTGCCCGGAGTCGATCCGAAGAATATCGACGTGCAAGTCGCAGGTGAGATGCTGACGATCAAGGCGTCCATGTTCCACGATAAAATCCGCTACGGCTCATTCGAGCGAGCAATCGGCCTGCCTCAAGGTGTCAAAGGAGAGCATCTGAATGCTGTGCATCAGGATGGTGTGCTCGAACTCAGAGCTGCGATACCCGGGAAGTGTTCTCCAAAAGTGATCAAGGTCCAGGTCGAAGAAAAGAAGCCGCCGGGCGAAAAGAGGCTCCCTGATCCGGAGCCTGCAATCGAGTATTTGTAAGATGATATTGGAACAAGCGAGTATGAAAGAACTGAAAGCTCGCGAGGTGATGACGGGCGATCCGACCACCCTCAAGCGCAAGGACAAGCTCGGGCTGGCCGACGACATCATGCGCCTGGGCCGGGTGCGCCATTTGTCCGTTCTCGACGACGACGATCAGACTCTCGTCGGCATCGTGACCCAGCGCGATCTAACTGGCGCGATCGGATACAGATCGCGCCGCGGGCGCACTTAAGACAGCCGTTGGCGAACATCAAGATCCAACCAATCGGCGATGGCACGGCATTCGCTAATGAAGTGAATCAGGAAGACGCCGACCACGAAGGAGGACATTTTTATGGCACCGCAATTCCGTAGGATTCTTTGCCCGGTGGATTTCGACGATAACTCGATGGAGGCGCTCGACACCGCCGCCAATCTCGCGCGCGAGAGCAACGGGACAGTCTTCGTCCTGCACGTGGTGCCGATGATCATCGCACCTACCGGAATGCCGGTTTACGTGGATCTCTACAAGGGGCAGGAAGAGACCGCCCGCGCCAAGCTGCTCGAGATCGCGCACAAGCGCCTGGCCGGACTCAAGTACGAACTCCTGCTCCATACGGGCGAGCCCGCAGGTAGCATCTTGAACGCCGAAAAGAAGATCGACGCCGACGTGGTCGTCATGGCCACGCATGGGCGGCGAGGCTTCAAGCGCTTCTTCCTTGGCAGCATCGCCGAACAAGTTCTGCGCGAATCCACCTGCCCTGTGTTGACTGTGCGCTGCACTCCGTCTCAAAACGACCTGGTCGGCACCTGGATGACCAAGAATCCTGTCTCGGCGACTCCGCATGAAAAGCTCGACTCCATTGCGGCGAAGATGCATGCGGGAGGCTTTCGTGCTGCCAGTCGTGAATGACGGCGCGGCCGTCGGAATCGTCACCGACCGCGACATCCGCCAGCACACCGGTTATCTCGATCAAACGGAGGCGTACAGAGCGATGAGCGAGGCGCTGATAACTGTGACTCCGTCGACCGATATTCGCGAGGCCGCGCGCTTGCTGCGCGAGCGGAAGGTTGGCGTATTGCCAGTACTCGAGGATGGCAAGCTCGCCGGCGTGATAACGACCAGCGACGTCCTCCAGGCGTTGACCCAGGGGACTGAGCACGTCGGGTAAGGGCGCGGACGCTCACTTCAAATAAGATGCGGCGCCAACAATGAGTCCGTATCTTATAATGGGGGTGATCGTAGTCGGGTCCGCCACGGTTTTCTTCACTCTGCCTTGGACTCTGCCGCACTCGTGGTACAAGGCGCTCTTCTATCCCGGCGGCAGGCCGAACGCACTCTCTAAACGTCTCAACTCCGGACAGGCGCGGCTAACCGCGCTCGGAGTTTTTCCGGCACTGCTGGTCGCCTTGGAGACGAGAGGGCGCCGAAGCGGCAGGCCCTGCCTGGTCCAGCTGGTCGTGGCTCATGTCGGCGCGGAACGATACCTGGTGTCGATGCTGGGCGAGAACGCCGACTGGGTGCGCAACGCACACGCCAGCGCAGGCGCCGCCGTGCTACGCCATGGAACCACGGAAAAGGTAAGGTTGGAGGATGTGCCGGTGTCACGCCGCGCGCCAATCCTCAAGGCTTATCTACAAGTGGCGCCTGGCGCTCGCCCCCACTTCGACATCAGTCGGGACGCGCCGCTGGCCGAGTTCGAGAAGGTGGCTGCGCGCTATCCCGTATTCCGCGTCGTTCCGGATTGAATAGTCGGCAATCGCGGTTAAAAGTGTTGTCTATCGCATCGCCGTTCGACGATCCTGAATCGTGTTGAGGTACGCGATTATTTTCGCAATCGCCTCGCTGATCCCGGCCTCACCCTTTTCGCCCTGACCAAGCTCGTAGAGTTTCTCTCCCCAGACCGGCATCTCGTGACTTCCATGTGCTCTGGCCGTATCTCGACCGTCTATCAGCTCGGCTATGCGATGCGCCGGCAGTGGCATGCCAAATTTGTCGCCGAGCTTCCGAAGATTTGCTGGCGGCGTAGCTAAGCTTTTCGCAACGGGCCCGTCTCCGAGCCCGTCTGTGCCATGGCATGACGCGCAGTACCGGACGAAGTAGCGGTGCCCGTCGGAGACGTCGTCGCCCGCAGATAGCGCAGGCTGCGCGACCGAGATCGCGACGCCCAGCACAAACATTAATTCCAACACTTTTAGTTTCATGGATTCGCCCAACGGTATTTTGATTTGGCTTGCTCAATGCGCGATAGGCGTCGCGGTCGGAGTCGGCGTCGCGGTTGACGTAGGCGACGGTTGCATAGCTGCTGCCGCTACTTCGGGATCGGGAATGTACTCTGGCGGGTACGTAAGGCGCCGCCAGCTCAGCAGCAGGAGCGTCAGCGCTCGCGATTCTTCGGGCTTGAAGTTGTAATCGGGCATCTGGGTGGAGTTCGGCGATACCGCACTCGCCTTCGTCAGATGCTGCACGTTCCAGTTGAACATCGTGTGCTCGCCGGTCACGTGCGCGAAATTCAGCAATTCGGGATTGCGGTCGCCCTCGTAGGTCAGCTCGGGTCCGGTGGCGCCGCCGCGTGCTTCGACGACGTGGCAGAGTAGGCATTTTTTCTTCTTGAAGAGCACTTTGGCGAGATTGATCTCGTCCATCCCCGGCGTCGCCGCGTCGTGGCGATGACAAAAATTGCATCGCATCTGGATCATCTCGTTCATCGTGAGCCCGTTCTGCGCCGCGAGCGCGTTCGAGAGCATCGGATCCTCCCATCCACGTCCGCCCTGATGCGCTCCTGTGACTGTAGTCGCCGCTCCGTCGCCGCCGTGACATGGCGTGCATCCGAACTTTGCGAACTCATGCTTCGCTATCCAGTCGTTCATCGGATGCGGTTTCAGCGGCTCGGCGATCGTGGCGGGAAGAACCGACGACCACTCGTAGCCGAGATGGCAGGTGATGCAGCGATCGGTCACGCCGATCTTTGGAACCCAGATTTGCTGGATCCCCGGGCGGAAGTCGCGTGCATCGTCGACTTTGCCGTAGTGGCCGAGCACTTGAGGAAACTCGCGCTGATACGTTCCCCACTCGGTGCTGAACTCGAGCCAGAAGCAGACCGCGACCAGCAGCAGGAACAGGATTGACATCGCGACCAGCCAGCCGAAGTCCTTCGCCTCGAACGATTCGTTCTTGTCGGCCATTTCAGTAGAGCCGCGGCGTCTCGGGGCGCGGCTGGCCGGGCCAGTAAATCCGCCAATAGGGTCCGCGCAGATAAACTCCGACCATGATCAGAATGATGATCGCGAGCGTCGCGACAGCGAACGTCACGTTCTGACGCTTGCGCTCGGGCGCGAGCCATCGCCCCTCTGCGCGAAGTGGGGAACGATCGAGCCATGGCCACGCTGTCAGCACCGCGAGCAGAAATCCCGGCAGTAATATTCCGCCGAGCAACGCGCCGCTGACGGTAAAGCCGCCGAAACGAACCGTCGTCGACGCGACCAGCTCCTGCAGCCAGACGAAGTACCACGGCGCTTTCGCCGGGTTCGGCGTCACGGAAGGATTGGCGAGACCCTCGAGAGGTGCGTTGAACAGGATCGCGGCCAGCAGCGTGATGTTGAATACGACCAGGAAGACCAGCGCGATTCGCCGCGACATATTAGGTGACGAGAAAACCTGGTCGGACTCCTCGAGCCCGGTCGAACTCATCACCGCCACCGAAGTGCCGGGCGTAAGGCCAAACAGCGAGTAGCTCTTCGTCTTCGGGGTCGCCTTAGGCACCATCACGCGCGCGTTGCGAATTCCCTCGACTGCCGCGAGGCCGCCGTCCTTGCGCACGCGCCACATGTGATAGGCGAACAGCACCCACACGAACACCGGCAGGAAGAAAACATGCAGCACGTAAAATCGCAGCAGCGTCTGCTGTCCGATTTCATGGCCGCCGAGCAGCAGGAACTGAATCGTCGGGCCGACGAATGGCGCCTGCTTCGCGATACTGGTCCCGACGGTGATCGCCCAGAACGCGAGCTGGTCCCATGGCAGCAGGTAGCCGGTGAATGACAGGAACAACGTCGCCAGAAAAAGTACGACTCCGGCCACCCAGTTGACCGCGCGCGGGCCGCGGTACGCGCCGGTGAAGAACACTCGCGCCATGTGGATGTACACGACGGCGACCATCCCCTCCGCCGCCCATCGATGCTGATTCCTCAGCAGACGGCCGAAGCTGACGGCGTACTGCAAATCCTTGATGCTTCCATACGCCCGTTCGGTGGACGGCACGTAGAAGAACATCAGCATCACGCCGGTGACGGTCAGGATCAGCAGCAGCGACGCCGACGCCGTGCCCAGCCAGAACGAGTAGTTCCAATCCATGCTCGCGCGCGCGACTTTGGCCGGGAACCAATGCAGCCAGAAGTTCTTGACGATAGCTTCTGACGATTCGCGATCGCTGTCGGGCGACCATGCCCACGAAGTCTTGCGCCATAGCGCCTTGATCTTCTCGCCCACCGATCAGGCCTTGGCCTTTCCGCCGATGACCAGCCTGAAGTCGCGCGCGACGTCGCTTGCGCTATCGACTTCCAGGTACCCGTCGGGCGAAACCGTCGTCGCAAACCAATCGAGCGGACGCGGCGCGGGTCCCGAAATCACAGTGCCGTCGGGACGAAAGCGGCTGCCGTGGCACGGACAGTCGAACTCGGTGTCGCGCCACTGCACGTTGCATCCGAGGTGCGTGCATATCGCGGAGATCACGTGGAACGCATCTTTCTGACGGATCACGTACAGCCGATGCGCTTCGTCGAGGGTGTAGCCGTCGGGGTAATCGTCGGGACGCTTGAGCTTGAAGCGGCTCGGTGGCTCGTAGAGCACGTTGGGGAAGAATGCGCGGCCGGCCGCGCCGATCTGCGCAAGGAACGCCGCCAACACCGATCCCTTGCCGATGAAGCGCAGGATCTTTCGACGATCACCATCCATCAGCCAGCCGTTTCCTCGAACTGAAAGCGCTCCATCGTAATCGCCGAGGTCGGACACCGCGTCGCGCAAAGGCCGCATCGGATGCACTTGGCTTCGTCGTAGAGAAACGCGCTACGCGTATCCGCTTCCGCCATCACGCCCGCAACGCGCTCCTGATCGGCGATTTCCCCGCGAGCGTGAAATGCAGGCAATGCTCCGGGCAGATGTCCACGCATCGATTGCACAGGATGCATTTCGCGCCGTCGTAAATCGGATGGATATGGCAGTAGAGGCATCGCTCGGCCTGCTCGCGCGCGTCGTTGGGCGTGAAGGTGGACTCGACTTCGGTGATTCCGGTACGGCGCGAGAGCGGCACCAGTGGGATGTCGCGATGCTTCTGCTCGTAGCGGTCGACCATCTTATAGGTGTCGGTCGGGAGTTCCTCGATCGTGACGTGCATCCGAGGCTGGCCGAGCGGCTTGCCGCGAAGGTACGCGTCAATGCCGCGCGCGGCGACCTTGCCATGCTGTGCGCACGTGATCAGCAACGACGGTGGAAAGGCCGCGTCGCCGCCCGCGAACACGCCCGCGATACCGGTCTCGAGCGTGACCGGATCGATCTTGAGCGTTCCCGCCGGCGTGACTGTGACGCCATCTTCGGGCGTGACGAACGACAGGTCGGGCGCCTGCCCGATTGCGAGGATTACTGCGTCGGCATCAACGACTCGTTTATCGTTCTCGTCGAACTGCGGGCGGAAGCGCCCCGCCTCGTCGAATACCTTGACGCATTTCACCAGTTCGATTCCGGCTGCGTGGCCGTCGCGGATGACGATTCGCTTCGGGCCCCATCCGGGCATGAAGGTGACGCCTTCTTCGCGCGCGATGTCGAGTTCCTCGCGGCCCTGCGCTGATTTCATTGCGGGCATCTCGGCGCCGGATTCGAGACTGGCGACCGTGACCTCCAGCGCACCGCGCCGCGCCGCTTCGCGCGCCGCATCGAGCGCCACGCGCATCGTGCCGGCCGCAACGCTCTGCTCTTCCTCCTCGGACATGACGAGTCCGGGCACGAGCGCGCGCACCGCGGTTCGTGCCGCATCGATAGCGACCAGGCCGCCGCCGATTACGACGACCTTGCCGCCCAGCGGAACGCGATAGCCGCGATTTATATTGAGCAGGTAGTCGATCGCCTTGATCACGCCGTCGGCGTCGCTGCCCTCAATCGGCACAGCGCGCCCGCGCGACGCGCCCACCGCCAGGAAGATAGCTTCGTAGCCCTGATCCTTCAGTTCTCGAACGCCGAATCCGGGTTTGAGCGGCGTCGAGTAGCGAAACTCGACACCGAGCGCCTCGATCTCGCGCACCTGGCAGTCGATCACGTCGCGCGGCAACCGGTAGGCAGGAATTCCGTATCGAAGCATTCCGCCTGCATGTTCCATCGCTTCGAACACCGTCACGCCGTAACCCATCAGCGCCAGATCGTTTGCGCAGGCGAGACCGGCCGGTCCTGCACCGACGACCGCGACCTTGCGCTTCGACGCACCGGCATCGGGCCGCGCGCCGGGAAAGTCGATATGACCGGGAGTGACGCTGCCGCCGCCGGAAGGTCCCGCGATCATCTCGCGCACTCCCTTGGATGAGAGCGCTTCGGGGCCGAATTGCTCGGTGAGAAACCGCTTGAGTGCGCGAATCGTCACGGGCGCATCGATCTTGCCGCGGCGGCACGCGTCCTCGCATGGAGCGCCGCACGCGCGCCCGCATATCGAGGCGATCGGATTGGGCGAGCGCGCGACGCGGTATGCTTCCGCGAGGCGTCCTTCCGCGATCAGCTGAACGTAGCGGCCCGCGTCCGTCTTGACCGGACATGCATCGAGGCAGGGAACGTTCTTGCGAAACCACCACAAGTCGCGCGGCGTAGCGTCGATCGAATTTCCATCGCTCATCGCGCTTACTTCTTGCAGAAGGTTCTGATGTAAACGACGAGATCGTGCATCTCAGGGTCTTCGAACCCCGAGCTCCACGCCTGCATGTCTTTGCTGAGACCGTTGGCAGCGCCGCCGTTCTTGATCACGTTGAACATCGTGTCGTCGGAAATCTTGGCCATCGCTGCGCAATCGCTGAAATTGCGCGGGCTGGTCGACAATGTCGCCGCGGCGGGACCGTCGCCCTTGCCGCCGGGGCCATGGCACTTCACGCAGAACGTATCGTAATTGGTCTTGGCGGCGGCCATGTCGGCGGCGCGCACCGGAGCAAACGCGCACGCGATTATCACGCACGCTCCCAGAGTTGAGATGATTCGATTCACGTCGTCCTCCATTTCACAGTTTGCTCGGCACGTTCTATTCAGCGGGCCTTTAGATATTCCAGAATCGCTTGGGTGTCTTCCTGCGGGAAGTTCCCGAGCGTACGCATATGCATCATTATCAAGTCCCACTCATAAGGCGCCTTCTCCGATCCCGGGCGCGCGTTATGACAGGTGTTGCAGTATATCGGCCATAGCTTGGCGCCTTCGCGGAACAGCCGCTTGTGCTCGGCCGGCGACATATTGTCCTGTTCCTGAGCCGACGCACGAGCGCCTGCCGATCCAATCACGAGAGTCGCAAGGGCGATTGCCACGAATATTTTTTTCATCATCGTGACTCCCCTCAGAATCCGATCGTGAACTGGCTGAGGAACGCATGATCGTTCGGTATCGAACCCGCGGGAGTCTCCACCCCGGTCGGCGAGACGAAAAGGCCCCCCGCGCGCGGCAACTCGATATCGAATTCGTTCTGCCAGACGATCGATGGCGCGATCCAGTAGTCGAGACCCAACGCCACTTCGCGCGAGTGCGGCGCGTATGTGGCAGGCGACCCGTTGATGCCGAAATCGGGAACCAGTCCCACCTGCGTGCCTCCCAGCCCGACACCGGTCGCGGCCTGGATGTCGGCGGTCGAAACGCCGCGCTGATTGACCCCCGAGTAACGCACCAGCGGCTCGAATCGGCGCAGGTAGTTGTTGATGACCTCGGGCAGGCCGGGGATTTTAAGCCCCGTCAGGAAGTAGCCCGCCTGCACGTACCATCCCTGGCGATGGTCAGTGTTCTGTCCCATCGGCATCTGGCGGTACGATTCGAGCCATGCGCCGCGTGTCTGTAAGTTACCCACGAAGTAGTTGAAGTCCACGCCCCACGAGTTGAACCAGTTTCCATTCGCCCACTTGCCGTTGTAGGTGGATGCGCCCAGTTCCAGCCGCCCCCACTCCGTATCTACAGGGAGCGGATAGATGCGAAACCGCCCACCGATCGACTTCCCGTTGGTTTCGGCGGACGCGATCGACGTCGGACTAGACATCGCGGCGCCAAGGACATGTGAGCTGAAATTGGGGCCGTTTCCACCCCAGACCGTATAATCCAAATCCTGGCCGAGTTTGCCGAACTGCATGCCGCCGCGAAGCTGGATTCCAAGCTCCCCTGGCGGAACAACAGGCTCGACTCCATAGGGGAGAGGCGCAGTGATAAACCGATTCACCCACATCGGGCTCTGGTCTTCGTACCAGTCGCCAAACGGCTGATCGAACAGCCCGCCCACGACCGTCATATATTTGTTAAGAAAAAGTTGGAAATCCGCGGTGGATAGATCGGTTCCCGTTCCAGTTGCTCCGAACCCCGCGCTGAACACGCCCTGGAACAGGATCCAGTCCGCCGGACGATACAGGATCATCGGCTCCCAATCGAAGAAGAACGAGTTCTGCGACGCATGATGGAGACCGTCGAGCGCGCCGCTTTGCTGGTCGTAGATAAATTGGCCGCCGGCTGCGCCGGTCACGGTGAAGGTGTGCGAGCCAAGGTATCGATCGAAGACGCTGGTGAACTGTGTCGGCGTGATCGGCGTTTCGACCTTGGTTTGCAAGGTTTTCACTTGCTGATTGGTCTGCTCGAGCTCGAGCGTGGTCTCCTTCAGCTTCTGATCGGTGCTCTGCAGTTGCTGTGTGGTGGTCTCGACCCTCGAGTCCTTCGTCTCGAGTTGCTGGACCTTTACCTCGAGCGAACGAATTACGGCGCGGTCGCGTTTGCGATCCTCGCGCAGCTGGCGCATCTCGGCTCTGATTTCCTTGAGAGCGGCTGCGTCGGTGGCGTCGCTGTCGGCCGCGCGCGCCATGCCCGCCAGTGATAACCCCGCGACCCCGATTGCGAACAGAAATGTTGAGAAAGTTCGTCCGGCTCGCATAGTTCCCCCGATCGGCGCCGAATCACTCGGCGCATTCGTCTTGAGAGCAACAGTTGTGCCCTAGAGACCAATTTTGGCGTCCGGCCAGCACCCAGATATGTCGCGGCCTGCCTCGACTGAAATATCAACCGTCCTCGAACATCTGGAGACGTTGGCCGGTTTCCTCGCGAAACTTCTCGCAAATCGGTTAGGTTCTCGGAAGCATCGACGCTATCGAATGACAACTAATCCGACGCGAGTGTTCTCTTAAGAACGAAACTGCGACGCCACTTAGTCCCGAGATCGGAATCGCCACCATCCGACCGTTTCATCGCGACTGTGTTGCCAAGGGGGGCAGGCGCCTGTGTCCGAAGGATACATACGCTCAGATTGCCGCCCGAATTCCGCCCGATATCAGGCGTTTCGTCGCCGCCAGCGCTCGGCACGAAGAATGAATTAGAGATGCAGTGTTGGCGTTCAACGGGTTCGTAACGATTGGGAGAGGGAAATGCAGCTTCAAATCAGTTCGCCTGATTCCGCGATGACCGAAGCGATCGAGACGCAAATTCTCGCGCACGTCAAAGCGCTCGAGGACTACGTCAACGGTCTCACCGGATGCACCAGATGCCTGCAGCACCTGCGGTTCATCGTCATCGAAAAAGCGGGCCGCGTTCGAATCCATCTCGACGTGCCCGGCGGTGAGCTCACGATTGATAAGCAGAATAGTGTCGACCTGCCGTTGGCGATAACCCAGGCTTTCACCGCGGCATGCTTCAAACTCGAGGAATACGTACACAAGGTTCGCCACGATGTGAAAATCCAGGGACGTTCGCCTGACGTTCGAGTCACCACCATTTTTTCGCCGGATGGTTACGGCGTTCTCGAAACTATCGACGGGCGGGAAGTTTATTTTCGCCGTAGCAGCTACGCCGATGCCCGTATCTGACATTGAAACGTCGAGCCGGTGAGGACTATGAAAACGAATATGAGCTCTGCCAAAAAGCCGTCAGCAACCCGGGGGCCGGAAAGTTCGCGGACACGCGCGAAATCCGAAATCTCACCGAGGAACTGAGCCGTGAAGAACACAGCCTCGGGATGCCGCTGCTCGACGCCGCAGTCGCGGGCGTCATTCTCGGCTTCAAGCCGTCGGATAGCGAAATGCGTACGCAGGCGCAGCGATGCTGGGAAATTCTCAAGCCGCAACTCAATCAGCATCTGCTAAGCGAGGATGAAACCGTGCTGCCGTGGGCGGAAGGCGCAGGCGGTATCTCTGCCGAGGTCATGAACCGAATCAAAAAGAGCCACCACGAAATGCGCTCGCTTATCGGCAAGCTTAGCGGAGTGTCATTCGAAGATGATCCGGACAAGGTTGTCTCGGTGGCTGGCAAGGCTCTATGCGCACTTGCGGTCAAGCTCGACGACCTGATCGACAGCGAAGAAATGCGCCTGCTGCCAACGCTAAGAAGGATCCTGTTCGCCTAGTTCAGCGATAGTGGGATCCTATTTCGGAAGGGGCCGAAATGAGTGAGTATCAAGGATATCTAATCGAGAAAAATCCTGAGACTGGACGGTGGCAGATTTCCTGGAAGGGGAAAAAACAGGCCGTCGAGTTTGACAAGGAGTCACAGGCCGAAGAGTGGATCGACGAGCAATTTCCGTCGCACAGGTTCTAGGACTCGTCTACCCTATAGGCCATACTTTTCGATCTTCGCATACAACTTCTTACGGGAGATTCGAAGCATAGCCGCGGCCTGCACCTTGTTGCCTTCAGTAGCCTTGAGGGCGCGGGCGATAAGTTGGCTCTCGGCCTCGGCAAAAGTGCCAATCAATAGTTCTGGTTCCGGCGTGGGTTTTTCCGATTGGAGCGAAGTCCTTGCAGACTGAATCCCGGCGATGCCGGCTGGAAGGTCTTGCAGGCGGATCATTGGTGAGCGGCCGAAGGTGAAGGCACTTTCGATAGCGTTGGACAGTTCGCGCACATTCCCGGGCCACGAATATCTCGTCATCGCCAGGAGCGCATCCTCCTCAACACCCAGTACCGCAATTCGCGATTGAAGCTTCACATTGAAGAACTCAATGAAATGCTCGACCAGGAGTGGGATGTCATCGGAATGCTCCCGGAGCGGCGGCACGCCAAGGACGCCAGCCTGCAATCGGTAATAGAGATCATGGCGCAGGTTGCCGGCGCGGACAGCCTCCTCGGGATCGCGATTGGTCGACGCAATGAGGCGTACGTTCACAGTCATCTCTTTGGTCGAGCCCACCGGCCGCACCGTCCGTTCCTGCACGGCGCGCAAAAGCTTGCTCTGCGTTTCTGGCGCCATCTCAGTAACTTCATCGAGAAACAGCGTGCCCCCTTCGGCCGCGCGGAAGAGTCCGAGGTAGTCGGCATTCGCACCGCTGAACGCACCTTTCCTGTATCCAAACAGCTCGCTCTCGATAAGGTCCTTCGGAATTGCGGCGCAGTTGAGTGCAACGAATGGGAGCATCGGCACCGCGCCGCATTCGTGAATGGCGCGTGCTACCAATTCCTTACCGGTCCCACTTTCGCCAACAATCAGTATTGTGCCGCGGGTGGCAGCTGCGGCTTCGATTCGGTCGTAGAGGTGTCGCATCGATGGGCTGGAACCAACCAAGCCGTGAAAGACCGTGCGCCTTTCTCGCGCCACCAAGGTTGCCTGCCGCTCGAGTGCCTGGATGCGCGCGCCAGCGCTGGCAGATGCGGAGCGAAAGTATGCGTCGGCCAGCAGGATCATGCGAATGTGGCTCAGCTTGTCGAAAGCAGTGTAGATCTCCAGCGGCGGCGCCGGATCCTTGGGAAAGGCCGTGTAGGCGCTTTCCTCATAGAGATGAAGCGATGCGACGATTTCCGCAAACGGCACGTTGCGCTCGCATAACAGTTCGCCGGTTCGGATCGTATCGATAGAATAGCGATCCATGTCTCCTTCGAGCAGGTCCTTGGTGTTTCGCGAAAGCGCGTTGTAGAAGAGATCGCGAAACTCAGGTTCGGATAGACTCCGCGTGTCGCCGAAGTGAAGAACGTAGAGCTGATACCAGTGCGCTATCACTTCCTCCAGGTGTTCGAGGACTAGTCGGAGCACGGGACGCAGCGCCTCCAACTCCTCGTCCCACAAGAGGTGATAGTGGCGCGGCCCACCTTCAGAACCTTGGGCCTTACGGACTTGGCTCTTTTCCGCTGTTTCCGATGGAGACATACGGGGCGAAATTGCCTCCTTTCGTTCTCCCAGTGTTGTCTAAAGAGGGCAGCAGCCTTGGCACATTTGCTGCCCTTTCGTATCGATCAAAGTACCCGGACAGTATCAGGTTCTTTCATCAATGCCACGACCACAACGACGAAATAGAGCGCTCCCTTTCGGAATTGGAGTCCAAAGCCAAGGGTTCTCGACCGATGGCAACAATCGAGCGCTCGGCCCGATGCGGCCGAGATAACATTGATATCTCAATTCCTCGCACTGATGTATTGTCGTGTCCAAGGCCCGAGGCGGCGAGCCCTCGCTTGTCGCGCAAGCGAGTATCAAACTCACTGCATGGGCGCTCACCGTACTCGGTGCAACTTCTGGAGCGGCAACAATGGCTTTTGTTGATAGAGAACTCAAGAGAGAAAACTTCAACGCATAAAAGGGCCGAGGATTCGACTCGCGCACGCGGCCGGACCAGCGAGGAGTTCGGCGCCGGACGGATAGCAAACGAGTCGGAGGAGTATGTACTTAACGCAATTTGACCGAGATTAAGCGGGACCACGCGGGATGATCTGGGACAGGTTTCGCGGACCAGAGCGGACTAGGCCGGACGAGGGCGGACAGGCGGCTATTTACAGGGCGCTACGGGTGACGTGTCGTGATCAGCGCTACCGCTTATCCCTACGAGCGCTTCGCGTGCATCGAGGAAATCTATCGAGCCATCTGGCCTCAGCACAACTTCAAGCCGCATCTTTCGCAGTGATGCCGCGATGGTGCTTCATTGGGATTGCTATCTTCCACGAAGTGGTGGCCCTTAAATCCGGTATCACGCGTTCTCCTTCGGTTAGACACTCGCGTGGCGGTTTAGTATTGGGAAAACACATCGGCTGGTTTACATGCCCGTTGCTAGTCGGAGTCGGGCTGGCGCATAAGGTGCTGGCCCACCTTTTTTCAATCAACATATATTTAGTGTTACAAAAGGAACCGCTGGGGACTACTCGCTCTTAGTTCCTTGAGCTTTTGCGATGTATTTTTTGTCGGCATCGCTGAGTAAGCGAAAATGCTCGGTGCACATGAAGTAAGACCACTGCCCAACAAACTTAACACTGCCTAACCTAACGCATCCCCTCGCTTGGCAGCGGTTCTGTCCGGTCACCTTTTGCTTGACGCCATTGAGCGATGCAGGCTTGTTCATGCCTTTCTCCAAGGATCTAACTCCGAAAACTTCGCCGATGCTCCCATCGATCCATTTCCTCAAAGACGGAACGCAACGTTCCCAGAGCAGACGAGAACGGAGTGCCCAAACTACCGGGCAGAACGTGGCCAATTAGGAGCGTTTCGGAGCGCCTTCATATCGTCACCCGGTTTAAGCTTCCTGTACGCTTTCCGCAATCCATCGAACACTTCGATTGCTTCACGCTCTGTCATTCAAAAAGCATAACAAAACCGCATATCGAGACAACGAACACTCAAGAAAAGCGAAAAGCCAACCCCCCATTTCGGATTGTGGAATTAGACGCCGGCGCGCCACTTTGATAAAAGGGCGGCGCTGACAGGTTTTTGCCCCCTTTGATCTGTCGGCGCTCGGGCTGGCGCTTCACGGTGCTGGCCCGTTCTTTTTCAGAGAGCTAAGTGCTTAATTCAAATGGAGAGTGTTCGGCAACTGATAGGACGCACCATCTTTAACTCGAAACGCGTTGCTAGCTCGCATTGCTTCGACAATCTGTGCTTCTGGCCAGGCCTTTGCGATCGCGATTCGCGCGTCTGCTTCGGTATCATATGCGACGTGCCACCATTGGTATCCTTGCGGAACTTTCACGTTAATCGACCACACCTTGTCCATTACTAGATTCCTTCTGCCGCGAGCGCGGCAGTGTGACGGGTGTTCATCAAGGGGCCGCGAGACTACTCCGCGACGATCCCAGTAGCAAACTGAATCGATTGAAAAGCGAAAGGCCGAATCCTCGTGAGTTGTTCTCAGTAGCTGGGGGTCGAAATAGGAAGAACAATCTTTCTGAAAATGCTCAGGGGCCGAACTTCTTTCGAGCCCAGCCCCTGTCATCGACTTGAGCAACTCTACTTCTTGACCTTGGTCTTCCTGGCCTGTGCCGCCGCTCCATAACGCTTGCTGAAACATTTGCGACATCGGCGATCTCGGCGCTTGATGAAGCTGGGGGCCAGGTCATCGCTCCCGCAATAGCGGCAGACGAGCTTCTCCGTTTTCGATTTTCTGATCGCCTTCACCTGAGGACGTTTCGTCTTAGCTTTTTTTCCGGTTGATCTCTTATCGGCCTTCCTAGCCTCAGAACGTACCCCGCTCGCCGGAGCACTCTTACTCGCAGGCGCGGAGCGTTTGGCTGAGACTTCGTCCCTGCTTCCGTTTAGCAATTTCGACGCATCCATTAGCTGTATTTCTCCTAAGCCATATCGGCTCGCACGGGATGTTTGCTCTGTGCGGCGGTTGAAGCGAGTGATTTCGATGACTTATCTTCGGATATTCTCGTGAATGGAGGAGCCGAGCAGATTGGCGCGAACCGGAGGCATCGACGACTAACGGCGATTGGAAGGCGAAGAGGCCCCCAGATCATAGAACGGGAACTTTCGACGACCAGGGACCTTCGAACTGAAGTCCAGGTTTCGGGACAGCTAGGATTTCTTTCTCTTGCGTTCTGCCCAGCGCTTCTTCATTGCCTGCGACAAGCGCCTTCGGCCCTCGGGAGTTATTCCGCCGCGACGCTTACCCGTCGCTCGTGAGCGCTTCGCACCCTTCTTCGGACCACGCTTTGAGGGCGATTCGAGGAGTGCTTCTATCGCTCTGACGATCCGATCTCTTTCGGCGGTGAGATCCGACACGATTTCTCAAGGTCCAAGGAGTGCTCCTTTTTTCGATTAGGCGTTGATCGCTCTAACTGTTCCGGGCTCGCCCGAGTCGCGAAGCGGTTCGCCGGATACATAGTGTCAGTGGCAGTTCAGGATCGCAACCTAAGCGAGCGCCAAGACCTAATGGTTGTCTTGGACATGTAGCTATCCGAGTCCCTCCAATCTTCAGTGCTTTGCGAGACATGAGGGCGGCATTCATAGGTGTTGTCGCCATATTGCTTAGGTTTCTACCCGTCAATTTCGCTTTAACGATGATGCTTCTGATCCGTTCGCGACTGGACTGTCCTCGCACACAGAGCGATGTGTGTGTCCACCTGTGGAGGAGGCAGGCACCATGCGAAAGGTATCGGACAAAGAACGTGAAAAACTCTCAAGAGAGATCGCCGGTCTTGGGTCACTCGATCTCGAATCAGCTGAGAGCCCAATGGAAACTTCTCTACGAAATCGACGCACCCCCACATCTGAGCCGGGACTGGCTCAGGCGGTCGGTCGCTTACCGCATCCAGGAGAACGCGCTCGGTGGTCTCAAGCCGGCCACGCGCCGACTGCTCGAACGCGTCGCCGAGGATGCCCGAGCGCGCAAGCCGACCAAGGTCGTTCCGATGCGGAAAGTCGGACCAAACACAATACTGATACGGGAATGGGGAGGTACGCGGCATGAGGTCACGGTGGTCGAAAACGGAGTGATGTTCCGAGGCAAGAGCTACCGTTCACTCTCGCAGGTGGCCCGGATGATCACCGGGAGCCAGTGGTCAGGGCCCTTGTTCTTCGGGCTCAAGGCAGCTGCAAAGGAGGCGGGCTATGGAGCGCGCCAGTAACGCTATCCGCCGCTGCGCTGTCTACACGCGAAAGTCTTCAGAAGAGGGTCTCGAACAGGACTTCAATTCGCTGCGTGCTCAGCGCGAAGCCAGCGAGGCCTTCATCAAGCGCCAGCAGGGCGAAGGCTGGAGACTCGTCAAGACGGCCTACGATGACGGTGGTCTCTCCGGCGGGAACATGGAGCAGCCGCTGCCCTGCAGCGGCTGCTCGAAGACATCCGCCATGGGCTGATCGATGTCGTGGTCGTCTACAAGGTCGACCGGCTGACCATCGCTGGCTGATTTCGCAAAGATGGTCGAGGTCTTCGACGCGCAGGGCGTGTCGTTTGTGGCGGTCACCCAGCAGTTCAATACCACCACATCGATGGGCCGGCTGACCCTCAATGTGCTCCTGTCATTCGCACAGTTCGAGCGTGAGGTTACCGGAGAGCGGATACGGGACAAGATTGCAGCCTCGAAGCGAAAGGGAATCTGGATGGGCGGGTGTCCGTCGATCGGGTACGACGTCCACGATCGCCGTCTGGTCGTTAATCAGGCTGAAGCCAAAACTGTCAGGTACATATATGAGTGCTACCTTGAACTGGGCTGTGTCAGACAACTCGGCAAGGAACTCGATAAGCGGGGAATCGTGTCGAAAGTTCGGGTCTCGCAGAAGGGCATCAAGTCCGGCGGGTACCGGTTCTCGCGCGGAGCATTATACGAACTGCTGGCCAATCCGATTTACATTGGCGAGATCCGCCACAAGCAGGAGCGCCATCCCGGGCAGCAAAAAGCGATTCTACCCCGAGAACTTTGGGAAAGAGTCTAGCAGCGGCTCAACGGGAATGCCGCGCGCGGACGCGGAAACACGAACAGGTCTATTGCGAGTCCTCTGGCGGGAAAGCTCTTCGACGCCGATGGTCAGCCGCTCTACGTGCAGGGAGCGACGAAGGCCAGACGACGCTATCGCTACTATGTCTCCAAACGCCTCGTTAACGGGTCCGCCAGTGACAATGGAAAAGGATGGCGTCTGGCGGCGCCGGAGATCGAACGGGCCGTGACCATCGCTGCACGGCACATGCTGAGCGATCGCGCGGGCCTGCTGGAAGCGCTCGAGAAGTCCGGGATCGATTCGCCTGACGTGAGAGCCACTCTCGAATCGACTTCGAACCTCCTGCGGCAATTGCAGATCGAAGCCGACAGCGCTTGCCTTACCGACGTCATCGACAGGGTCCACCTGCGCGATGACGGCATCGCGGTAGCGCTCAGTATCCAGGTTCCCTGCTCGCGTGCAGGGGTACGGACCAGCAGCATCTTCAACCTTTCCCGCTTCGTACCTCTGAGAATGAAGCGGCGCGGCGTGGAAACCCGAATCATCATGACGGAGGGCGACGATCTGCCGCGGAAGGTAGACCCGGCACTGCTCAAGGCCGTGGCGCGGTCGAAGGCATGGTTTGAAGAGCTTGCCTCCGGACGAGTGCGCTCGCTGACCGACATCGCGCGGCGGGAGAAGATAGCGCCGCGCTACGTCGAGCGTCTCTCGCGGCTGTCATTCACAGCACCCAGAATCGTCGAAGCGATCTGCCAGGGAGGTCAGCCCGCTGATCTTAGTGCCGAGACGCTGCTCAACCGGATCGACCTGCCGCTCGAATGGTCGGCGCAGCTAAACGCGCTCGGGATCGACTAGAGTCGCGGCGCACGCATCTCAGCGAGGCAAGGGATGAACGAAGTCCGCCCCGATCGTGAAGCGAACCGTATTTTCTCCGCCTGGAGAATACACCGGTGGAATTCAGCGAATCTGCAGCGAGATAGCTTTCTCCGGTTCGCATCGAGCGCAAAAGCGCCGCGTCACGCGCGGATTTTCTGCTATCTCCAGATGGTAGGTAAACAGTACAGACTGGATGGTGGAGAGAGAGAGATTCGAACTCCCGAGACCTTCAGGCATACGGCCGCGAAATTTTGCGGGAGTAATGGCCCAGTATTCGATTTCACGAGCGGGACGATAACCATTCGTGATCCGAAGTCAGGCGAAGACGAGCACATCCTTATGAACTCGACCGCCCAACAGACCCTCAAGAGTCTCTGGGATTCATCGACGAGGGTCTTGCAATTGAAGGCAGGCGGCCCGGACAAAGGCTCTTTCGTGTTCACAGCACCGAGAGGCGGATTCATCCAGAACCTCAAGCGATACTGGTACCCTGCCCTTCGTCGCACCGGAATAGACGACTTTCAGTTTCACGATCTCCGTCACACGTTCGCCTCGCGTGCGGCAATGAGTGGCGTCGATCTCTACACTCTGCAGGCGTTGATGAGACATCGAAGTTCGCTGATGACGCAGCGTTACGTGCATCCGAGCGCGGCACATCAGCGCGAGGCGATCCGCCGCTCAGATGGTTGGCATGAGCGGCAAAATACGTAAAACTCAGCCTCAATTTCGGTCACCTCTAATCCAATTACGTCCGCCGAAACGCGGCGTGTAAATCATCGTATATTGGCGAAGTAAGAAACCGGCCAAGAAGGAATTGCCGGTGTTCGGAGGCCGTCTGTTGCCCGATCTCAAGCTAGTTCGCGAAGAAGTCCGTTCCAGATTGGAGCGTCTTGAACGGGCCAGAGTAATGGTCGTTGAAGATCGCGAGATCAGGGGTGGCGAGCCGTGCATTCGCGGAACCAGAATTGAATTGGTGTCTATGAAGTCGCCAATATGCTCGAACAGGGTGCGACCCAAGAGGAGATTTTGGAAGGCTACTTATCGCTCAAGCGCGAACAGCTTGAACTCGTCAAAGTTTTCGCGCAGGCCTACCCGCGCAAGGGCCGACCACCTCGCCATCCGTGGCACCACACTCCGTGGCGTGAAACCTCGCGGAGCGAGACTGTCAGGTGAGGTTCCTGATCGATGAATGCCTGCATACCAGCCTCGCGGATGTTGCAAACAACGCCGGACACGAGGCCCAGTCATGTGACTCGGCGAGGATGGTCGGGTTCAAAGATCATCAGCTCCGAGAGGTAGTTCTGCGCGAAGAATTCGTATTCGTCACGAACAATGCCCACGATTTTCGCAACCTCATGGGAGAGAGTGAGTTGCACGCCGGCCTGATCGTGATCCTTCCGAACGTCACGCCAGTCCTCCAATGCGAGTTGTTTCAGCGGGCTCTCGTTGAAGCCTCGAAGCTTCCCGATATGATAAACAAGGTCATCGAGATCGACTCCGACCAAGTACGTGTTTATGATCTGCCAAAGCTTGAATAACCGCGCGGATTACTTCGTGCTTCGGCAGCAATCCTGCTCCTATGTGCAATCGTTCGAAGGGCTCAAGTATATGGGCTGCGCGCCGACGATATCTTCGGCCCTTGCTCTCGAATTTGGTGCCGGTTTTAGTGCCGGTTGGATGACGAATTTGGGTGGCTTCCGATGAGGTCCAATGAACAGAAACACTAGGAAATACAAAGATTTTCGTCGATCCGCCGATCTCTCGGGTGAGCCTTACAAGCCGGGGGTCGCAGGTTCGAAACCTGCACCGCCCACCAATAGACAAACAACTTGCGTCTAAAATCTGATGCGATAAAATAGTCCTCGACACGATGCTTTCTCGCCGACATTTACAGCTGGTTGCGATGATTCTGGTCGGGATAAGCGTCGTTGCGTTCACGCCTCGTTTGCAGCATCCACATCTTCGCCTCTCTTGCGGATCGATCGAGGGCACAACCCTCAGGGGGGCGCAGCGGTTCACCGATGATTCGTCACGTCTGCCCGATCTCAAGGCTGGCTACCAGGCGAATGGCGTTCCACTGCCGCAGGATCTGAAGCTTATCTCGGAAGATCAGGTCGCCACACCGTCGCTGAGTCTCAGATTCGAGACTCCTTTCGTACGGCCTATAGTACGACGAAACAAATTGCTCCCTTTGCGCGCGTCAAGCCAGGACCCGCTCTAAGCAAACTCTAGACTCGTCATTAGCTAGCACGCGAGCAGGTTTTCGCGGGCTGTCGTGGTCAAGTTTGAAATCCATCGGCCCCTCTCGGGCGGGGATTGGGAGTTTG
The DNA here is from genome assembly GCA_963733715.1 of uncultured delta proteobacterium. GTDB lineage: Bacteria > Desulfobacterota > Binatia > Binatales > Binataceae > Binatus. The sequence continues at coordinate 50,952 of CAVTEN010000017.1, read as the reverse complement.
CATCGTGCCAAGTTTTTCGCTGCGCAATCCGTACATAATAATTGTCGGAGCGCTTGTGATCGTCATTCTGGGTGCAACTGCGTTTACGCGGATGCCCGTGGACGTCTTTCCCGACATTAAAATTCCAGCGGTGGTGGTGGCTACCTTCTACCAAGGCATGCCGCCGCTCGACATGGAAGACAACATAACCTTCCGCTACGAGCGATTTTTTACGCTCGGCAGCAACATTGAGCATATCGAGTCCCGTTCGCTGTCGGGCGTGAGCGTCATCAAGGTGTTCTTTCAGCCAGGCACCAGCATCGAGTCCGCGGCTGCGCAGATGGGAACCCTGGCTATGGCCGACCTCGGAATCATGCCCCCAGGCACGCTGCCGCCGCTGGTGCTGCAGTATGACGCATCTTCTCTGCCCGTTGTGCTGGTCACACTCGAGGGTAAGGGCTACGACGAGACTCAGCTCGAAGATCAAGCCCGCTACAATATTCGAAACCAGCTTGCTACGGTGGCGGGCGCGTCCGCGCCGATTCCCTTTGGCGGAAAATTTCGCCAGGTGATGGCCTATGCAAATTCGCAAGCGCTGCAGGCGCGTGGGCTGTCGTTGATGGACGTCGTCCATGCGCTCGACAGTTCCAACCTCATCCTGCCCGCAGGCGACGTCAAAATAGGGTCCAAGGATTACTACATCTACTCGAACAGCATGATCGATAAGGTGCCTGATATCGGCCAGATACCTGTGAAGATAGGACGTGGTCAGGCTCCCGTGCTGATCGATGACGTCGCTAAGGTCGAGGACTCATCCCAGATTCAATACAACAAGGTGCTCATTAACGGGCAACCGTCGGTATATATCCCAGTCCTGCGGCAGGTAGGCGCGAATACCATTTCGGTAGTGGATGGCATCAAGGAGCTTCTACCGAAGGTCTACGGGCTTCCAGCCGGGATGAAACTTAAAACCATCTTCGACCAGTCCATTTACGTCCGGCAAGCAGTGGATAGTCTGGAACATGAGGCCATAACTGGCTCTGTTCTGGCCTCGCTCATGATTCTCATATTCCTCGGTAGCTTCCGTTCGACCTTTGCGATTTTCTTGTCCATTCCACTTTCCATTCTGGCCGGTGGCTTCGGCCTTTTTTTCAACAACTCGACCATCAATATCATGACGCTTGGCGGGTTTGCGCTAGCTATAGGCCGGTTGGTCGATGACTCAGTGGTCGTGCTCGAGAACATCAATCGCCATTTGGCAGAAGGCGAGGAACCCCACGCTGCCGCCCGCGACGGGGCTGAGGAGGTCGCCCTTCCGGTTCTCGCGTCGACCATAACTACCTGCATCGTTTTTTTCCCGGTCATGTTTCTGTTCGGAGTCGCCAAATATCTGTTCAGCGCGCTGGCGCTGGCGGTAGTGCTATCGATGGCCGCGTCGTATCTGGTCGCGATGAGCATAATCCCGCTCTACTGCGCTCGCTTTCTTACCAAAGAACAAGCGCTTGCCACGGAGCATGGCGAATCATCCGGTGTGTTCGCCGCCTTCAATCGCGCTTATGAGCGTTTTGCATCGGGTTACGAGCGGCTACTAGTAAAAGCGCTGGACCACAAGGCTCTAGTTGTCGGCGGGGTTTCGATTCTGTTTGTCGTCAGCCTCGCTATGTATCCGAGACTCGGCACCGAGTTGTTTCCCGAGACTGATGCCGGAACCTTCACGATCAATTTTCGTGCGCCGGCCGGTACCCGTATCGAACTGACCACTGACATGGCGCGTCAAATCGAAGCCATCGTGCGCCAGGTGATTCCACCAAGCGATCTCGACATGGTTGTTTCGAATATTGGAATTGCTCCGAGCCTTTCCGCAATTTACTCACCGAACGCGTCCCAGGATTCAGGTTTCATTCAGGTAGCGCTGAAGTCCGGTCATAAGTATGGGACCAAATACTATGTAGCGAAGTTGAGGAACCTGCTACCCGCGCAAGTGCCGAACGCCCGCACCTTGTTTTCCTCGGGAAGCATCATCGACTCCGTTCTCAATCTTGGGATGATGGCGCCAATCGATGTTCAATTCGCCGGTGGCAATTTTAGCGAGCTCAGCAGGACTGCAAAGGAACTCCAGGAGAAGATTGGTGGCTTGCCCGAAGTTTCGCAGAGCTTCATCGTCCAGGAATCGAGCTATCCCACCCTGAACATTCAGGTTGACCGCGTGAGAGCCGCGCGATTGGGGGTCAAGCAACAGGAAATTATATCGAACGTGATCACCGCGCTCGATTCGAACTTGTATATCAAGCCTTCAATCTGGATCGATCACGCAAACAAGGACGACTATTTTCTGACAGTCCAGTATCCTGGTTCCGACAAGGGTTATGACTCAGTGGAAGTCCTGCAGAACATCCCTATCGAGTCCGTAAACAGAGAAAATGGGCACGCGCAGAGCCTGTTGCTACGCGATGTGGCTACGATTTCTCCAGAATTCCATCCCTCCGAAGCCGATCACTACAGTATTCAGCGCGTCGTCGATTTGCTTGTCGCGCCGAGCACCGAGGATCTAGGTGGCACGCAAGCGAAGATTCAGGATCAGGTGAGTACGATGGTTTTGCCGCCCGGAGTCTCTGTCCGCTACCGCGGCGCGGTCGCCTCGATGCAGAAATCCTTTTCCAGCTTTGGTTTTGGCCTCTCGCTGGCAGTCGTTCTGCTTTACCTGGTGATGGTTGCTCAGTTCCGCTCCTTTCTCGATCCGCTAATCATCATGTTCGCGGTTCCCATGGGACTAATAGGAGTCATCTGGACTCTGTGGATAACAGGCACCACGCTTAATATCGAGTCCTTCATGGGAATCATCGTGATGGTCGGCATCGTTGTCTCGAATTCGATTTTGCTCGTCGACTTCGCCAACGAACGACGCCGCCAGGGGCAGGAGCTAAGGCGCGCTGCGGTCGAATCGGCGCGAATAAGAATGCGGCCAATTTTGATGACCGCTTTGGCTACAGTCGCGGGTCTTATGCCGATTGCGATGAAACTTGGAGAGGGTTCTGAAGCCTCAGCTCCTCTGGCTAGAGCCGCAGTGGGTGGCCTGATCGTTTCCACCGTGCTGACGCTTTTCCTGGTGCCCTGTGTGTACGAGTTCTTCTATCGGCGGATCGAGCGTGACGGGGTCTCGCAACCGGTGATCGGGAACTAATGCCGATGTCTATAAGTAACCCATTGATGAGTATTGCACGGGTGGTGGTAACGGCTCTCCTATCGATAGCTATCTTAGGAGCGGCTGGCTGCGATGCGCCTGTTACTTCGATGACTACAACTCAGAGAGTCACGGTGGACGTTCTCCATCCACTACGGGGAGAAATAGCGAAGAATATTGATCTTCCGGGCGATGTCGTGGGTTTCTATGAAGCTGCGCTGCACTCGAAAGTCACCGGGTATTTGAAGACTATCAGCGTCGACAAAGGCGACTCGGTTAAGAAGGGTCAGGTGCTGGCCGAGATCGAAGTACCGGAACTGCAGTCGAACCTGATGCGCTCGCAGGCGAGCCTCGAGATCGAGCGCATCACATATGATCGTCTGAAGAAGGTTCAGCAGGACGATTCACGGCTGATATCACAGCAGGACGTCGATATGGCCTATGCCAAGTATCGTGAGGCTCAGGCCGCGGTTGCGACTCTGCAAACCATGTACGGCTATACGAAGATCATCGCCCCCTTCGATGGAGTAATTACCGGGCGTTTCGCAGATCCTGGAGCGTTGATCCGATCGGGAGGCGGCGATTTCGGGGCTGATGAGACTTCGGGATTGATCTCCCCTGGATCCTCCGAGGGCGCCGGCGGCCATCGCGAGGATGGTGGTCCAATCCTGACGCTTGCCGACATAGACAAATTAAGGATCTATATCTACGTTCCCGAAGCTTCTTATCCTTTCATTCATATCGGTACCCCGGCCAGTCTGCACTTCGACGAGTTTCCGGATCGAACCTTCAATGGAACCGTCGCCCGATATGCATCGTCGCTCGACCTCTCAACCCGCACAATGCTGACCGAGGTCGACATAGACAATCCGAAGCGCCAAGTCTACCCGAGAAGCTATGCGCACGTCACCATCGTATTGGTCCGCCATTTTAACGCTCTAAGTGTCCCCGCTTCAGCAATTCAAGGCTCCGGCGACGCCGCACGTGTACTGGTCGTAAAAGAAGATCGCTTAGTCGAAGTTCCGGTGAAAGCCGGAATCAACAATGGCGCTTATATCGAAGTAACCTCGGGCCTGTCGCCAGATTCGCTGGTAGTCGCCACCTACAATAACACTCTTACTCCGGGACAGCAGGTGGTTTGTCGGATCGAGAATGAACACTTACAGGCCACGTCATCGGCTCAAAGCTCCGACTGACCCTGGGAACATACCAAGCATCAAACCGATCGCGGAACAGGCGGGTAGGCTAACAATGGAATCTACGCGAATCCTGATTCTTCTGTCATGCGCGCTCCTCTCAGCGCACACAATCGCCAACGCGGCCAGTCCTACTGCTGTTTTAGTTGGTGAGCCGCAAGTTGCGGCGTCAAGTGCCGGAACCCCAATAGCGTCACCGGCCACGCCGACTAACCTAACTGGGGTTCCGATTCCACCCGGCTATCAGTTGACGCTCAAGGAGGCGGTCCAGATCGCTCTGAAATATCATCCGAGACTCCAGGAAGCTGCAGATAACACTAGTGCTGCGCAGCAGCAGATCGGCCAGGCCCGATCATACCTGGGACCGCAAGTGTTTGGCGCCGCGCAATATCTGCGCAGTACTGACAATGGCATCGGCAATACGCAGTACTATAATCCTGACGGTGCTTTCCCGCGAATAAGCGGAAGCAATCACAACTTGCCCGCAAATGATACGTCGCAAAGTTCGGACACCAGCAATAACTACATGGGAGGTGTGAGCATATCCCAGTTTCTTGTCGACTTCGGCCGTCGGCATGGATTTGTTTCGGAACGTCAGTTCGAGGCCGCAGCCGCGGCCGCCAATCAGCAGCTCACCGAGCTGGATCTGATCTATGAAGTCTCTCAGCGGTACTTCGACTTGCTGGAGGCGAAACGAATGATCGCGGTCTACCAAAAGGCACTTGAGCAACGTCAGTATCACCTGCACGAGGCCCAGGTTAAGGCTAACGCCGGTCTCCGGCCGCAGCTCGATACCTATGTCACGGCAGCCGAGGTCGAGCGAGCTCAACTGCATCTCGTCGATGCACGTAACGGCGACGAAGACGCAAAAGTTGCCCTGGACAATGCTTTGGGGCTCAGTGATTCGGCGCCCGCGTACGAGCTTGCGGACGTGTTGACCTATCATCCTGTTAGCGATTCGTTGAACACCCTGCTCGATACGGCTTTCCATAGCAGGCCGGATCTGACGGCGCTCGACGATCAGGCAAAGGCTATGGGGGCTAGAATTATCCAGTATCACAGTGACTACTTCCCTAGCGTTAACGCAATGGCAGGATACTCGGCGATGGGGACCGGAACTCCTGCTGCAAACAATTTCAACGCCGGTATAGTAATCACATGGCCAATCTTCAATAGCTTTCTCACCACAGATCAAATTGCGGAGACCAGGTTTCGGCAACACGCGATCCTTCGCGAGATCGAAGACCTGCGGCAAGAGGTAGTCCTGCAGGTTCATACCGCGTTTCTCAATTGGCAGGCTTCTCTTCAGCGAATCATGCGCGCGGAAAAGACGCTAGCAGCATCGCGGGCAGAACTCGAACTCGCGGAGAAGCGCTATGAAGCAGGGCTGACAAGTATTATTGAACTTGAGGATGCACAACGGAGTTACACCTTTGACGACGCCGCTTATGCCGATGCCCTTTACGGATTCTCAGTCACTAAGGCGGCAGTCGATAGAGCTACCGGTCGATCGCTAACGAACTTCTAGCACGTCGAAGTAAGAGCGGGCGGGCGCGGTACCAGACGTACAGCGCTATCAGCAGGACGACAGGGCTTTCGATAGATGCGATCTTTACATGGATATGCTGCGACTCGACTCCCAGATTTGAGACTATGAAGATCACGTGCCCGATGATTACTTGCGCCATGTAGAGCAGCGCGAGGATCAGGCCCCAGCGCTTGTGCATCAGGATTCCGATTGCGAAGGTGACGAAGATGATGGCTTGCAGAGCCATCGTGAGGCGTGCGTGGTCTCCGTAGAACTTCACGCCGAGAAACACATCCTCGAAGGGAACGGCAGGAGCACCGGCGCGCAGGGCGAAGATCGCGCGCACCAGCAGGAATCCGCCCCACAACAGGGACGCCATGGCAAAGGCCTGCAGATCGCGCGGCCAGCCGTCCGCAGATACGAATTCGTGCTCGAGGTCGACAGCCATCAGCGGGTCATCCATTTCGGATTGTTGATCGCGAGCGCGTCGGCGAGCGATTGGCGCACGTGGGCGCGCAACGCCGGATCGTCGATCGCGATTGCTTCTGCGCGGATCTTTTCCGCGAGCTCAACACTTAACGCCTCGACATCACCGTCGTGGCCGAGCATCGTTACCAGGCGCGCGTGTTCGGCTTCCGCCTGCTCGCCGCGGAGTTCGATCTCTCGGCGCACTGTATTCATAACGTTGACGGTGACGCGGGTCTGGAAGCGATAGTAGCCGTCGAGCGTCGGCATCAGCTCGGTCTCCAGGTATTTGACCGCGGCCTCGAGCAGAACGGCGGCCTTCGGGGTACTCTGTGGCATTAGTCAGTCCTTTAGTCAGTGAGATAGTCAATCGCGGCCTTCGATTAGATTGAGAAAGTCCCATAGCGGCTCCTCGACTCGGCGGCCGATGGCGCATCGCTCGATTCCCACTTCTTCGGTGCCGCGAGTGCCCATGCTGAAGCATCCTATCCCCCAGCGCACGCTGCCGTATGCTTCCCAGAAACGCACGTGCGCGGGATCAACGGAATGTCCGCTGGCTTTCTCGTAGGCCTCGAACAAATCCTCGCGCGTGCCGAAGCCTCCGACCGGTTTCTTGCCGCCAAAGCGCCACGTCTTGACGCATACCCAGCCCAGGTCCTGCATCGGATCGCCGCTCTGCCCTATTTCCCAATCCAGCACGCAGCGGATTCCTTCCTCGCCGACGATGAAATTGCCAGCGCGGAAGTCTCCGTGCACGACGGTGTGTCGAGTGTTCTGGGGAGCGTGTTGCTCCGCCCATTTGAGACCGAGCTCGAGGGCGGGAGAATGAAATCCGTAAAACTCGATGATACGGCGCTGTGCTGCGATGTGTTCCGCAGGCGTCAGCTTCATCAGGAACGGGACTTCGGCGACGGGGATGCGATGGATGGCTGCGAGGATTGTTCCGCACTGTTTTGCCATCGTCGCGCGCGCCCCGGCGAAGCGGTCCTCGCGCAGGATTTTTGTCGCGAGCGTCTCGCCCGCCACCCTCTCGGTGACGTAGCCGGGGCCGAGTCCGTCGCCGTCCTTCAGAATCGCGCGCACGCGCGGGGCTGGGACGCCGGCCTTCACCGCCGCGATCATCAGGCGCGCATCCTCTTCCGCGATCAGATGCGGCGAGACTCCAGCCAGCGGATTGCTCTCGTCGTTGGCGCGCGGGCTGGCGAGTTGCAGGATGAATTGCGCACGCCTGTCCGCGACGTCGGCGTCGAACGACCACGTGGTTTTGTTCGCGCCGCCCGTCAGTCGTTGAAGGTCGTGGACGGTCCCCGGCGTCCCGACATGACGCGCGATTGCCGCTTGCAGGCGCGCGGCGAAATCTTCACTGCTCATCTTTGTCTCGCGCGCGAGTTTTTCACTGCCCTACTCCTCCGCCACTTTACGATCCTTGAAAAATCCGAACAGGTATTGCGCGACGCGCCGCATCTGGATTTCTTCCGAGCCTTCCGTGATTCGGTAGCGCCGATGATGCCGGAAAATGTGCTCGAACGGCTTATGCCGCGAGTAGCCGATCGCGCCATGCACCTGCATCGCACGGTCCGCCGCGTCGCAAACCAATCGGTTCGCGCGGTAGTTGCACATCGCGACCTTGTCGGAGAGTTTGAGCGCGACCTCCGGCTTTGACATCTGATCCATCTGCCACGCGGTCTTCTGAATGAGATTGCGAATCATCTCGGCTTCGGTGTGCAGCTCGACCAGTGGCCATTGTATCGCCTGGTTGCTCGACAGCGGTTTACCGAATGGCTTGCGCTGCTTGGCGTATTTCACGCTCTCGTTGATGCAATATTGCGCCGCGCCCAAGGAACTCGCGGCCTGGCGAATCCGATTCTCGTGGACAAAAAGCTGCGCCACCGCCAGCCCGTTTTCCGGATCGCCGAGAATTGCGTCGGCCGGCACCGCGACATCAGTCAGCGAGATGCGCGGGTGATCGGTCGGCATGTTGAAGGTCCACATGTACTCTTCGATTTTGAAACCCGCGCTCTTGGTCGGAACGATGAAGCACGTGATGCCGCGCGGACTGCCGTCCTTGCCGCTGGTCCGCGCGAACACGAAATCGTGGGTGGCGACGTGCAGGCCGGTATTCCACATCTTGGCGCCGGTGATTTTCCAGTGATCGCCGTCACGAACGCCGCGCGTCTCCATCCAGGTCGCGTCGGAGCCGTGATTGGGCTCGGTGAGTCCGAACGCGATGCGCATCGAGCCGTCGAGCAGCTTGGGAATGAATTCTTTTTTCTGCTGTTCGTTGCCGAAGTCGCGAAACATCAGCACGGTCGGCAGATTGCCGACGATCGAGCTTTCGTTCTGCAAATCGTTGTGCAGGCCGAGCCCCTTGGCCGCGAGGTACTCGCGGATGATCGCCATCGCGAGGTTGGTGCCGTCCTTGCCGCCGTATTCTTTCGGCAGCGCGTAGCGATAGTGACCGGCCTTGTCGGCGCGCCGGCGCATCTCGCCGAGGAGCGCTTCCCATTCGTGGCGCGGCAGGCCGTCGCGCTCGAAGTCGGTGCGCGCCCATTCGCGGCGATGGTCGAAAAAACGGATGTTGTCGTTCTCGCGTTCGAGCGGCTTGATTTCTTTCTCGATGAACGCGTCCAGCTCGGCGAGGTAGGCTGTTACATCTGCGGGAATATTAAAATCCACGGCATTTCTCCTGAAGTGACTACATTATGTGCGAGGCGTACCAGACTGCGGTTTCGAACGGAAGCAAAATCTACTTCGCAAGGAACTCGCGTAACTGATTGGCGAGCTCGACCGGTTTCTCCTCGGGGATGAAATGGCCGCAATCGGGGACCGAGCCGCCGGATGGCGTGAACTGCGACGCGGCGAAGCGATTCGACTACGAGATCGCCGCGGCCGCGCGGACCGCCGCCGCCGAGTCCCAGCGTCGGCATCGGAAGTTTGAATCCGGTCGCGAACGTGGCGCGATTGTCGGCGACGTCTTTCGTGAGCGCACGGTAGAAGTTGAAGCCCGCGCGCATCGCGCCCGGCTGCGAGTAGGTGCGCACGTATTCCGCGATGTCGTCGGGGCCAATCGCGCCGGCCTGATCGCATCCGTTCATGTAGAAGAATTCGAGATAGAGACGTTCGCGGCCGTAGACAAGCGCTTCGGGAAGATCGGGCACCTGATGGAACAGGTGCCACCATCGCTGCCCGCCGCCGATCGGGGAGCCAGCAGGCTGATCGCCTGGGACAGGCACATCGAGCATTGCGAGATGCGTCACTTCATTCGGATGATCCGCGGCGAGGCGGAACGCGACCGGCGCGCCCCAATCGTGACCGACGACCGCGAAGCGCGCGTGCTTGAGATGTTCGTGCATGAGCATCCAGATGTCGTTCGCGACGGTCTTCTTGTCGTAGCCGGAGGTGGGCCGCGAGGAATCGCCGAGGCCGCGCATGTCGGGCGCGACGAGCGAGTATTTGTCCGCCAGCAGCGGCATCACGCGGCGCCATTCGTACCAGGTCTGCGGCCATCCGTGGAGCAGCACGACCGGCGCGCCCTGCCCCATCGCGACGTAATGGATCCGCACGCCTTCGAGATTGGCGTAGTGATGCGAAAATTCTGACGCCATCAAATAGCCGGCTCAGTTCGCCGCGACTCGATCGCGATGCGACTTCGTCAGCGCGTCCACGTCGAACTTGAACAGGCGCGCCGCATTCAGGCCGAGGATTTTCGCGCGCGCGTCTTCCGGCAGACCGCCCATCTCGCGCTCGATCGCTTCCGCCGAATGAGGCCAACTGCCCTCGTGATGCGGATAGTCGTTCGCCCACAGGAAGTTGTTGGTCAGATTGTATTTCACCGCGAGATCGAGGCCGACCGGATCTTCCTGGAACGACGCGTATCCGTGCGCGCGGAAATACTCACTCGGAAGCATCTTGAGCCGCGGCAGCGCCCACATGTGATGCTTGTGATAGGCCTCGTCCATGGCTCCCAGAGCCCACGCGACCCATCCGATGCCCGACTCGATCGCGGCGAATTTGATTCCGGGGAAACGCTCGAGCACGCCGGAGCCGCACAGATTCGCGACCGGCTCGATGGTCGGGACGAGCGAATGTGAGACGTAGTTGATGACGGCGCCGCCGTCTTTGCGCGCTGCGCGCGGATCGCGTCCAGTCGAGACGTGGAACGTGATCGGCAGATCCGCTTCCTGGATCACCGACCAGAGCGAATCGAAAATCGGCAGATTGTAGTTGGGATGGCGCGCGTCATGCGCTCCGAAAATCGGCTTGCACGGCAGAGTCAGGCCGCGAAATCCCAACTTTGCGACGCGCTCGACTTCCGCAATCGAGCCCGGCAGGTCGGCGGTCGCGATCGCGGCGAGCGGCGACATGCGATCGTTGTACTTCGCGAACGTCTCCCACGCCCAGTCGTTGTAGATGCGGCATTGCGCGTGCGCAAAGTCGGCGTCGGGCGTCGCCCACATCGTGAGACCTTTGTTGGGGAAAATAATTTCCGCATCGACGCCGTCGCGAATCTGATCCTTCAGCCGCTGCTCGGGATCCGCGCCCGCCTTCGAGCGGAGATGGTCTTCGCCTTCGAGGCGGCTGTCGAGCAGGCGCGAGCGCGCCCATCCTTCGGAGATTGCCCACTTGACGCCGTTTTCATCGACTTCGATTCGCGGCAGGCGATCGCGAAATTTGCGATCGATCCGCTCGACCCAAAGATTCGACGGCTCGTTGCAATGACAGTCCGCCGAGATCATCAGGTACTTGTCGGGATCGCCGGGGCGCGCGGTGCGCTTCCATCCGGAATGCCCGGGAGTCTCGAGTCGCCAACGGTTGGGTTCGTTGATTTCGCTTTCGCTGATATTTGCGCCTGACATTACGATACCTCCGGAGCGGCTACTTCGATTCGCATGACGATCCGTATGTTAGACGGACCCTGCGAACTGTCAAGGAAGCGCTGTACCGGCGCGCGCGGGTCGGTCATGCGGTTGGCGATGGTCGATCGAACGCGCAATTCTGGAGATCGAAAACATTTGAAAAGAGCGGAAAGGGAACCGGAAGGAATTTGCGCGACGAAGCGGGTTAGGAGATTTTAGGATGCGATGGTTGTAATTGTCATGGGGGTGACGGGGGCGGGGAAGACTACGGTGGGGCGCGCGCTTGCGGAGTCGTTGGGATGGGAGTTTCACGATGGGGACGAACTGCATTCCGAGGAGAGCAAGCGGAAGATGCATCTTGGGATTGCGCTTGATGATGCGGATCGGGCGCCTTGGCTGGCTGCGCTTCGGAAATTGATTCAGGGCATGGTGTCTGAAGGCCGCGACGGAGTTGTCGCGTGCTCTGCACTGAAGCAATCGTATCGCGATGAGATTGTTGTCGATCCGAACTCGGTGAAGGTCGTTTATTTGAAGGGATCGAAAGAGCTGATCGCCGAGCGGCTTCGCGGACGCGCTGGACATTTCATGAATCCGGATCTGCTCCAGAGTCAGATCGACACGCTGGAGGAGCCTCGCGACGCGATTGTCGTCGACATCTCGGGCGCTCCAGAAGCCATCGTGAACGAAATCAAATCGCGGCTTGGAGCTGTAGGTCGGCGATTTATTCCGTCGTGATTGGTGGTCCTTCGATGCCTGGCGATAGTTCTTCGAGCGTCCTGCCGCGAGTCTCGGGGACGAACCAGTACACGATCACGACGCCGATGAGCGGGCCGATCGCGAAGAGCGACGCGGCGTTGCCCAAACTGCCGAGCGGTCCTGAGAGCAATCCGATTACGACCGGCGACAGCATCCAGCAGATCTGCCCGATCACCTGCACGCACAGACTGTAGCCGGTTGCGCGAATCGCGGTCGGAAACAACTCGGTCGAGAGAGCGGAGGTTGCGGTCCGCGCCGCCTGATACGCGAACATCGTGACCACTTCCGCCATGAGGATCGCGCCGTAAGTGTCGCTGGTGAACAGCACGTACATCGCGACTGCGGACATCAGGTAGAAGAAGCTGGTGGTGAACTTTCGTCCGAGCCGGTCCATCAGAAATCCGCTCAACATGCTGCCGACCGTGCCCATCGCGTAGGCGAGAATTATCGCGGCCGCGACCTGGTGCGATTTCCAATGATGGTCGCGGCGTGCGTAGAGGCTGAAGTAGGTGACGGTCGGGCCGCCGACCAAACCGATCGAGTTCCATAATCCGGCCATGATCAGCAGGCGCGAGCGATACGGCCCGGCAAGGGGCGCCAGGCTGTTGCGAATCGACTTCCAGAATTCGGGACGCGGCTGCCCGGCGGCGGCGCGCGCCCGCTCGAGCGCATGGAAGCGGGCGGTCTCGCGCAATCCGCGCCTCAAGAAAAAGACCATCACCAGCGGCGCGAGCCCCAGCAGGTACATGCCGCGCCATCCCCATGCGGACTCCGCCATCATCGCGTAAGTGAGTGCGGCGGCGGTCACCCCCAGAAACGCGACCATGTGCAGCGCCGCGATCGCGCGCCCGCGCAAGTCGTCGGGAAACTCCTCGCTGATCATCGTCACCGCGACCCCGAACTCGGCGGCGAGGAATATCTGCGCCAAGGCTTGAAAGATCGTAAACGATCCGACGCCTACCGAAAGCGCGGTGAACAAAGTCAGCACGGTGTAACAAAGTACCGTCACGGAGATGATCGGTTTTCGGCCGTAGCGATCGGCGAGGATTACCACGAAGAACGAGAGCATGCCGCCGAAGCGCACGATCGACGCCATCAGGCCGATGGCGGGGTTGCCGAGGTGAAAGGTCCGCGCGATTTCGGGCGTCGCGAGGTGGAAGATCGTGATGTCGTAGCCTTCGAAAATCGTGGCCGACATCAGCATCGCGAACAGTGCCGCGAGGTAACGGCGCGGCCTCGGAATCCACGGCGCTACTTTTTGTTGTGATGAGCTGTTTGGTTGAGCGGCCTGCATCGCGGTATGCGCGCGCATGGCGCACGTCGATTCGCTAAGGGTTTCAGATCATGAAACCCCCGGCAAGCTGGTCCGGGCTGCGACTGTTTATTTCGAACTGCCGAAGAGTTTTATGTGTTGCGGGCTGTTTACGGCATTGTCGTGGATTTCGAGAGTGCCCTGATACTTGCCGTGTGTATGCGGAGCGAACTCGACGGAGATCGTGCACGTCCCTCCGTTCGGCGCGATTGTAGTGCACGTGTTTGCGGTCACGTTAAATGGCGGAGTGGCTGCAGGAGCGGTTGTGAACGAGATCGGCGCCGGACTGTCATTGACGACCGTGATGCTATGGGGCGAGCTGACGGCGTCCGGCGATGTTTGTTCGAAGCTTAGCGATTTGGGCTTCGTGTTCATCTTCGGTGCGACGCCCTTGCCCTTCAATTTAATTGCGCGCACGCCATATTTCGCGTTGCTGTCAACTGCAGCTGCCCGTTTTGCTTACCCTTTGCGGTCGGAGCGAATGCAACGCCAATCGTACAGGAGCGTCCGGGCAGCATCACCGTCGGGCAATTGCTCGAGGTCACGATGAATCCACTGCTGGCTGTCGGCGGCGACAGCGTCACTTTCGCGGTCGCAGCTGTATTGATCACCGTTACCTTTGCCGCCTTGCCCTGGTGGCCTACAACCTGGTTCGAGAAGGAGATCGACGTCGGGTTGGCTTTGAGCGTCGCGAAGACCGGGCTCGGAGAAGCGGTTGGCGTGGGCGTGTCGGTGGGCGTGGCTGTCGGCATTACGCTGGACGCCGTCGCAGTCGGCGTCGCAGCAGACGTAGCTGTGATGGTTGCGGTGGGGGTCGCAGCAGGCGTGGCGGTGATACTCGCAGTCGGTGTCGCAGTTACAGTGTCGGTAGCAGTGGCTGTAGCTGTCGACGTAGGGGTTGCGGTTGCAGAAGCAGTCGCGGTTGCGGTCGGCGTTGGAGCGCCTCTTCCACCGGCGAACAATCCGAACACCGCGAGTTGTGTCTGCGTTCCGACGTAAACCGAGCCGTTGGCTACCGTAGGCACGGTGAACTTCACTGGCGGCCCGGGATGGTCCGCGATGAACATGTTGCTGTCATACAGCTCAGTCAGGTTGGTCGCATCGAAGGCGCGGAGAACCGCAGAAATAGTTGATGAACCCCAATACGTACTGTCGATGGCCCATAGGATGCCGCCGGTCGTGCCATTGGCGGAGATAACCGGCGACGCGCCCGGGAACCCAAAGGAAAATGCTGACGAGGCCGAAATGGGCGGCGTCTGGAGCAGTCCGTTGGAGAGTACAAACATCTTGGGAACATCGTTGACGCCAATCGTATAGACCATGTTCTGCAGGCCGACATTCGGCACCGTCCCCTGCCAATACGCGGGCGTGCTGAACATTCCACCGACCGCGGCAGGGAGTTCCTGCACCATCTGATCGTTAGAGGCATTGAAACCGCCCATGCTGTCGCGATTCACAAGATAGAGCGTGCCGACCTTGCCGGCGCCGATCATCAGATCAGGATTTGGCCCGGGCTGAACGGGCAGCAGCAGGTTACCACCCGAGCCCATGTCCAGATCGTCGTCGTCGAGAAGCAACTCGTTCAGCGGCGTAAAAGAGCTGGTGACCGACATCGTTCCGCCGACGGGTGTCAGTCGCAGAAAGCTGTCGCCGTAGTCGTCAGGTTGGCTGGTCTCGAATGTTCCGTTGCCGGTGATAGCGATCAAATCGCCGTTGGTATCGACTCCCGGACCGCATCCTGACTCCCAGATGCCGCCGGCGTCGCCGTTGGGCGTGGTGTTATAGACAACTTCCTGCGCCAGTGTCGTCTCGTCGTACCCGAGAATCCATCCGTGGTAGGGGCCGATATCGCAGTGCGACGCGAAGCTCAGGTACACCACGCCGTTCGCAATCGTCAGCGCCGGGCGGTCGTGCTGCAGCAGAGAATTAAAGTAGACCATACCTTTGACGCTGTCTTCGGCGGTTCCAGGTACCTTCGCCGCAATCGTCACGGGACTGTTCGGCCGCTCGAGGCCGGTCGTGATATCCAGCGCGTGAAGCTGCTGCTGATAACTCCCCGCACCCAGCTTGACCTTGGATACGACGTAGAGGGTTCCGGTCGCCGGATCGATCACAGGCGTTGCAGTGATTCCGATAATCGGTACAAGGTCGCCGCATCCTCTGCCGAGATCGGTTGAGGGCACTGGGGTAATTCCAGCTGCCGGATTGATAAAGCTGGTTTGCCAAAGCGGAGGGCCCGGCTGGTCCGCGTCGAATGCGTACACGCTGTCGTTTTCCGTGGCGACGTACACGACGTTGTGCGTTCCCAGGTTGGGGATCGCTACATTTGGCACGTAAAGCGGCTGCGCATAGGCGGCGGCGTCGATTGGGTCGGTGAACAGCAGGCCGAAAAGGGCAGGGTTACTAACCGTCGACGGAGTCAGGACGCTTTCCGCGAGGTTTTGCCCGGTGCGAAAATTATCGTTGCGGTAGAGAAATGTGCCGGTGAAGCCCGGCTCTAATGCGCGCACGGCGAGGTGAGCATGAGAAGAGCGCGATTGCCCCGCCATAATCGCCGCGTGGCCGACAATGTCCGCGCCTGAGATAATCGCGATGAGAGCCGCCGCAGCCAGCACCAGACTCCGCAACGATCGCCCTGTCACTTTCCCCGAATGTAAATGCACCTTTGCGCACGCATTTTACTGACGTGAGTGCAGTTCGTCTATGGCTAAGGACGGTTACGAGCAGAATCTCGGTTGAACGTAACTGAGCGGCAGAACCAAATGGGAGACAGGCCCGGCATTCCGGGTCCTGCTCCTGGTCCAAGCTTGGTCGCGATGCGTCTCCCCTCACCGTATCGCGCAATCCGAAAAGAACTCGATCAGTGTGGAACGAAGCTGCTGTCCGCTACCATCACCGCCGTACTGGTCATTCCCAGACTCGGCGGCAAATGTCTCCAGTTATGAACCATCTTCGAGACAATCATCGCTATCGCGATCACCGCGCCGATAATCAGAAACAGATCATGCGATGATCTAACTCGCGTTCTTCCTACGATACGCATCTAACCCTCCCGGCGCGCTTTTGCTCCCAAGAACCAACGCGCCATCACAAGAGGTGTCTACGCAAAAGACAGGCCGTTCAATCATGTCGAGAAGAATCAAAAATGGCGCTAATCTACCAGAGCCTCCAAGGTGAATATTTTGCTTCAATTTGGTGGAAAATTCGCCAATACTCACTTCGAAGCGCCAGTATCATTATGTTTTGCCAATCCGTCTAGTTGTAGCATTTATGCAAATTTCTGGTTGCATAGATGCCACTACAGTTAGTCGCTATTCGCCTCAGTTACGCCCGGCGCTTGCCTTGTTTGCCAGAGCTGACCAGTAACTGGTCGGGGTCGGCCTCGCGGTCGGCGTGCGAGTGGGTTTTGGGGTGCGAGTCGGGGTAGGCTTTCGAGTCGGCTTCGGTGTGCGTGTCGGCGTCGGCTTTCGAGTCGGCGTGGGAGTCGGCGTCGAGGTTCGCGTGGCCGTTGCGGTGGGAGTCGCAGGATTTCCGCTGAGCGCGATCGTTCCCCACCACGTTCCCCATGTATTGCCGGCCGCCGCGTATTCCTGAATCGTCCACATGTCGATGTCGTTGAGCGGGTCGACGGCTACGTTGCTGTAGTCGCCCCATCGATTGTCCCCGGTTCCGAAGTCCTTGAAGTACGGGCCCTCGCCCCCCTTGAAGACGGTGTCGGCCTCGAGCGTATTCGGCGGATCGCTATGGCGCCGATACGAGTAGTTGGCGCTCGCATACTGGGAGGCACCAAAGCGCGAGTAGCCGATCATCATGTCGTCGTTCGCGTTGACGTCGAGCGTCGGATACGCGTAGTCGAACTGCCCCGACGGATCGTCGCGCTTCCCAAGTTGCTGCACGACACCGACGCTGCCGCTCGCCGTATTGATCTGCCACCACTGCGCCGATGATCGCGTCGGAGTACCGGTCGCGGGAAAGTACACTGTCTGCGCCGCCCACAGCGATCCGTTTCGATAGACGCAGTTCTCGATTCGGTCGTCGTCGGTGTCGATGCGCGCCGTCGAGCCAAGCTGCGGGGCGAAGTTCTCAGCCGCGGAATCCTGCCACGCGGTCGCCGCGCTTCGGGAATGCGACGCCAGTCGTCAGCACTTCCGCGCCGATCAGATCCTGTGATCGTGCTGACGCGAAGCGTCCCGCTGGCGCCGTTCCAGTTTCTCACCAGGTACTCGGTCGCCAGCGTGTTGTCGTGGGTCACTGCCGGATAATCGGTAAAGCCAGTCGGATCGTGGAACACCGTGTATTGGCCGGCGCCGCCGGCGTACAAGTCGGCTTTGTCGAATGCGTAAATGTAGGAGCCGAGATACGCGCCCTGGCTCGACTGTGAAGACGTTGGTCTGCAGCACGATCCAATCGCCGTTGAAACCGAGCGTCGGGTAATCGGCCCAACTCGCGCCGTTCGCATCGAGGCTCACCTTGTAGAGATTCCAGGCGCCGGTCGGATCGTTGGTCTGCGACACGCCGATCAGAATGTACGCCGTCGGCGATGCGGCGTTGGCGCCTGCCGATATGATCCATCGGTCGGCATATCGATCGAATAGCACGCGCGGATCGAACGCCTCGTTGATTCCGCCCAGGCTCGACCAGAATGAGGCGATCGGAATCGAGCTGAGAACGACTCCGGTGCGCGTTTCAATCGTCACGTTGCTGTTGAGCACGGCCATCAGGTGATTCGGGCCGACGGTCCCCTGCGTATCGGGCGGTATCACCGCTCCGTTGTCGGCACCGGCGGGAAAGTCCGCCTTGCGAACACGATGCTGTCGCTTCGAATTGTGCGCATCAGCCTCGCTCATGCCCGCGTCGTCACCGGGCTCGAAGCCGTCGCCTTCGTCCTGCAAAGCGCCCGCGCGACCGGCCAGCGGCCGATGGATCGCGATTTGGGCGTGCGGTGTTTCGACCTGAAGCGATCGAGATGCGGTGTCCATGAAATTCGTGATCGCTCGACCGGACGCGACCGAATGCTCGCCCCTGATTTCCATTTGCGCGGGCGGCGGGGTTTGCGCGTGAGCGGGCGTTACGAGTCTTGGCGCCCAAGCCGACGCCGCCCCGAGAACGAGAGCGGCAATGGCCAGATAGCTGGTTGGTCTTCTGCATGAACGGCTTTCTCGCAACTAAGGAATCCTCCGGGATGAGCAACGAACGCGCATCACAAGGCTAACTAGAGCAAGTGTTAAGCCGCTTAGACTGGCATTGACTGATTGGTGGCTGTAATGGCGAATCGCGGCGAATGTCGGTTTGATCTGCTCGGGAACTTAGACTGCCAACTTAACGCAGGTCGCGTCTTCGCTCGCCTACGACAGTGCAGCGACACGCTCGATGTGTCCCGCGTTGGGACACCGGGTGCAACGGATCGCTACTTCCGTCTGAGTCGGCTTCCTTCTGCCTTTGTGCTGTCACCCCCTGCTATCTGGATGGGCGCGAATCGGTCCGGTACGATCGCGCGATGGGTATCAAGCGAGTTTGCGTTTATTGCGCGTCGAGTCGTCAGTGCGACGACGCGTATCACGAGGCCGCGGCGCGGCTGGGGCGCGAGTTGGCGCGCAACAAGGTGACTCTTGTTTATGGCGGCGGCAGCGTCGGCTCGATGGGGCATCTGGCGGACGCGGCGCTGGCCGAAGGCGGCCGCGTCATCGGCGTGCTGCCACGTTTCATGTACGACCTCGAATGGGGGCATCGCGGATTGAGCGAGCTGCTGATCGTTAACGACCTGCACGAGCGCAAGCGCATGATGATCGATGAAGTCGATGCGGTGATCGCGCTGCCGGGCGGATGCGGCACGCTCGAGGAGCTGTTCGAAGCGATCACATGGAAGCGGCTCGGACTGTTCGGCGGTCCGATCGTGCTGGTAAATACGCTGGGCTTTTACACTGAGTGCGTGAAGTTCCTTGAGAGCTGCATCGAGCGGCGTTTCATGGACGAACGCCATCGCGAGATGTGGTCGCTGGTTGAGCAGCCGGAAGACGCGCTCGGTGCGATCGCCGGCGCACCGCCTTGGCCGCACGAGAATCGAAACTTTGCCGCGCTGTGATGCGCGGATCCAAATCACTAATTGAATGTGAAACCCGCCTGGGTTTCACACTTCCTTGGCAGGGGTAACCCTGTACCTTAGTGTTCGATTTTTTTTATGGCGGCGGTGTGGTCGTGGGAGAGATCGGCTTTCAGGAATTCTTCGGTGCCGGGGGTGCCTAGTTCGAACTCGGGCGTGTGATGGATTTTGATCCTCACGTCCTTCGTCCGGCAGTCGAGCATGTGGCCGCCTGCAGTGCGGTCTGCCGTGATGAAGTGCAGATGATAGCCGGGGACGTTGACGCCGCGCAGGTAGTCGGGCGTGAAGAAGCCGACGATGGTGCCCTCGACGTCGTGGAACTCGAAGATTGGTTCTTCGCGGGTGGCGTCCTCGAGGCCGACTGACTTGTCCTGTTTCGCAACTGCGCGGGTCTTCACGTAGTCGAACCGTCCTTCGATTCGGAGCGCGTGGAAAATGTTTTCGAGGGGAGCATCGCGGCGACGGCTGCGAGCATCGCAGGCTGATCGCACGGGTGATCGAGGCGCGCGCTTTCGTCGGCCTTGAAAAAGCTCACCGTTGCGAACGGAGTGCGCGCGGAATCTTCGACCGGATGCGCGTGACCGTCGGCGCGCACCTGGAAGACCTTGCCGTCGAGCTCGATCATCTCGCCGTCGAGTCCGTCGAAGGTGCCCAGCCCGAAATCGCCGTGAGTCTTTAGCTCGCCCATCGTCATGTCGCCGGTGGAAGCGCCTTCCATCAGGGCGTTGACGGTCGAAGTTTGAAATACGGTCTGATCTTCGTCGCCGAGTAATCGTTCGAGAGCTTGAATGACGATGGCGGACAACGTTTGTCCGGTTTGTTTGCGCCGCGCGCCAAGTTGGCCGGCGAGCGCGGGCGGGAGGTGGATTCGGAGAGTTAGGTGCTTGGGCATCGTGGGAGTTTATCGGAGTAGAGGGGTAGTTGGTATTGGTGAGGGGAAGGGAAAGTAGGAAGGAGCGGAATCTTGAATCGCGCGCGAAACGCGCGCTGTACAAGGACCCTCACCTTTGATCCTCTCCCATTCTGGGAGAGGGGATGATGCTCCCCGCAGTTACATGTAACTCTCCGGCGTGAGACGTCTTTACGTAACTTTGCTCGGAGCTCTTCCCTCTCCCTGTAAGGGAGAGGATTAAGGTGAGGGTCCTTATATAGCGCGCGTTTTTGGCGCGCGACTTAAGATTCTGCTTCTTCTCTGAAAAAGCTCTCTTCGGATACAGGACAGAACTACTTCGTGTTTTCTACTGGTTGGACGTTTTCGCCGTCGTGGGCGGCTTGGCCTACGTTCACTGCTACTTTGTCTGTAGGGTTTATGCCGGATAGGACTTCTACTGTCTGGCCGTTGTCGTATCCTAGTGTTACTTCGGCCAGGTGTAACTGGTTGTTGCGGACGACAGGGACGTAGACTTTGCCGTCGCGGAATACAAGAGCGTCGTCGGGGACCATCGGAGATCCTGTGCCCATCGCTATGGTAAATTCGGCGATCGCGTACATTCCGGGGTATAGGACTTCGTTTTCGTTGGGCAGGTCTACTTCTATCAGCATCGTGCGAGTGTCGGGCGACAGCGCTTCAGGATGACGCGTTATAGTACCGGTAAATTTCTTGCCGGTATAGCCCATCGCCGTGATGGTGGCCGCGTCGCCGTCCTTGATGAATGGCGCTACGTTCTGCGGCACGTAGGTGAACACGCGCAGCGGAGCCATCCGGGAGACGGTGATGATCGCGCCGGAGCCTGGCGTGCCGGGTGTCGGTGTTCGCTGGCACGAGGTGGCCCGGATCGATGTAGCGCGCGGTCACGATGCCGTCGAAGGGCGCGGTGATCGTCTCATAGGCCTGATAGGCGATGTCCTGCTGGAGGGTGGCGCGCGCCTGCAGCATCGTGGCGTGAGATTCATCGGCGGTCTGCTGCGGGATGACCTGGTTGTGTACCAGGACCTGGTTACGCTTATCGGTGATGAGCGCGATGTTGTAGTTCGCGCGCGCGTTGGCGGTCTGCTGATCGAGTTCGGGCGAGGTCAGGACCGCGAGCAGTTGGCCGGTGTGGATGCGGTCGCCCTTGTCGACCTTGATGGTCTTCAGGTAGCCGGGGACCTTGGCATAAACGTCGGTCTGATCGAAGCCTTGAATGCGTCGCAGGCAGTTTGAGGTCGCTCGTGGCCGGAGCTTGCAGCACGTCGGCGACGAGAACGTGCGGACCGGGCGCCTGTTCGCTGCGCGAGGTCCGAGGTCTGGCGGCCTAACCACAGCTCGCGCGCGAGCACGAGGCCGGCGGTCGCGACCAGCGCGACGATGATGGCGATGATCCATCCCGCAAAGAAAATTCCGCCCGGCGCGGGCACGCTGAAATTTTTCGGATCGTCTTCTTGCTCTGGCATAGACTAATACTAAGCACCCGGCAGCGTGACTTCTTCGATCTCGCGGTCGCGCTGCTTTTTGCCGATCACGTCCGCGGCCGAAGATCGAATAGACGGCCGGCACCACGAACAACGTCATCATTGTAGCAGCCAGCAGTCCGCCGATGACTGCGCGTCCCAGCGGCGCATTCTGCTCGGAACCGGAACCGAGCGAGAGCGCCATCGGAAGCATCCCGAGGATCATCGCGAGCGCGGTCATGATGATCGGGCGGAAGCGGATGCGGCCGGCCTCGATCGCGGCTGCCACCGGGCTGTAGCCCTCCTCGCGCAGCTCATTGGCGAACACGATGAGCAGGTTGGCGTTGGCGACGCTGACGCCGACCGCCATGATCGCACCCATCAGCGACTCGACGTTGATGGTCGTGCCCGTTATCGCAAGCATCCAGAGCACGCCGGCCAGCGCGCCCGGCACCGCCATAATGATGATGAAGGGCTCGAGCCACGATTGAAAGTTCGCAACCATCAACAGGTACACGAGGACAATGGCAAGAACGATGCCCTCGCCAAGGGTACGGAACGAGTCGCGCATCGCCTGGCTCTGACCGCGGATGACGACGTGGGTTCCGGCCGGCAACTTGCCGAGGTGATTGATCTCGCGCTGCACTGCTGCGGCAACGCTGCCGAGGTCGCGGCCATGGACGGCGGCAATCAACGTCGATGACGCGCTGGACCGTGTAATGAGCGACGACAGCGGGATCCCATCGGTGGCTGATGGTACCGAGGTTACCGAGCAACTGGGCCTGGGCTGTTGTGCCGTCGACGAACGTGGTCGACGCGGGTAGTCCGTTGATTCCGGAAGACGACTGGGGAGTGCTCAGCGGAATGTTCGACAGCGCGGCGACCGAATCGATCAAGTGCTGCGGCGACTGCGAGATGACGCTGTAGTTAACGCCGTTTTTTGGATCGAGCCAGAAGTTGGGCTGCAACAGCGAGGCGCCGGAGAGCGTGGCGAGCACGCTCGAGGTGACCTGACTCTGGGTGATGCCGAGTTCGAGCGCCTTGTCGCGATCGACGTCGACACTAGAAGGTCGGATAATCCTGCGGCTCGGCGATACGGAGATCGCTGACGCCGGGAATCCGCCGCATGCGCTCCTGAGGCGCAGCGCGATGTCGTAGTCAGCCTGCAGGTCGTTGCCGTTGATCTGCGCGTCGATAGCCGCGGGCAAGCCGAAATTGAGCACCTGGCTGACGATATCGGCGGCCTGAAAGTAGACGGTGACATTCGGAAATTGACGCGCAAGCAGGTCGCGAATCTGCTGCTGATAGCCGGCGGTCGGTTTATGTTTGGGCTGCAACTGGATGAGCACGTCGGCATCCTGCGGCCCGATCGAATCGGTCTGATAGAACGCGAAGTCGTACGACAGCGGCAGCCCGATGTTGTCGCTGATGCCCAGCGAGCTCGTCGGCAGGCACCACCGTGCGAATCGCGCGTTCGATCCGGTCGACCATCGTACTCGGTGTGTTCGACGCGGGTACCGGTCGGCATCCGCACGTGCAAACTCATCATGCCGGCGTCGACGCTCGGGAAAGAAATCCTCGCCGACCACCAGCAGCATCGCAGCCGACGACAGGACGATGATGGCGACGCAGATCAAGGAGAAATTTCGTCGCGCGATGAACTTGGCGAGTGCGAATCGATAACGCTCCTTGACCCTCTCGAAGCGGGCGTCGAAACCGCGCACGATGCGACCCCATCTGCCGCTGCCGAGGTTCTCCTCATGGGTGTCGGGCAGAAGAGCGCGCGCCATCGCAGGGACCAGCGTGCGCGAGAGCAGGTACGACGTCAGCATCGAGAACACGACGGCGAGCGCGAGCGGAGTGAACAGAAATTTCGCGACTCCGGTCAGCAGCACGACCGGAAAAAAGACGATGCAAATGGAAAGCGTGCCGACAAAGGTGGGCGTGGCGATTTGCGATGCGCCGTCGAGAATCGCGACCAGCAACGGTTTGTGCATCGCGTGATTGCGATGGATGTTCTCCACTTCGACGGTGGCGTCGTCGACCAGCATCCCGACCGCGAGCGCGATTCCGCCGAGCGTCATCGTGTTGATGGTCTGGCCGGTGAGCTTGAGACCGATGATGGCGGTCAGAATCGACAGTGGAATCGAGGTGATGACGATGAGCATGCTGCGCGGCGATCCGAGGAACAGTAGCACCATGAGCGCGACCAGGAACGCTGCAGTGACGGCCTCCTGCACCACGTCGCGCAGTGCGGCACGCACGAATTGCGACTGGTCGAAGGTGAGCGCCACGTTGAGACCTTTGGGCGCAGTCGCGCGGATGTCGGGCAGCTTCGCCTTGACGTCATCGACGACAGTCAACGTGGAAGCATCGGCGTGCTTGACGACCATCAGGTAGGTGGCCTGCTGTCCGTTGAAGCGCACGACGTTGGTTTGGGGCTGATGGGTATCAGTGACGTGGGCAACGTCACCGAGGAAAACCGGCGCGCCGTTCAGGTATTTGATGGGAAGCTTGTTGAAGTCGGAGACCTTCGGCACCGACATGTTCAAGTCGACGTTGTATTCGTAATTGCCCATCTTAGCGGTGCCCGACGGGATAACGACGTTGCTGGCCGCCAGTGCGTTGCCGACGTCGAAGGCGGAAAGCCCGTTGGCGTAGAGCGCGGTCGGATCGAGGTTGGCCATCACCGCGCGGCTGACGCCGCCGAGCGGAGCGGGCGATGAAAAGCCGGGAATCGTGAAGAGCTGGATGCGGATGAAGTTGAGGCCGTAGTCGAAAAGCTTGGCGGTCGAGAGAACGTCGCTGTAAATGTTGAGCTGCGCGACCGGAACGTTGCTGGCGTTATACGAAATAATCTGCGGCGGCTCGATGCCGCGCGGCAGGTTGCTCAGGATGGACTCGGAGACCGCGTTTATCTGCGCGATCGCGGCGCCGATGTCGCTGCCGGGATAAAAATAAACTCTCAGGAGGCCGATACCGTTGATCGATTCGGATTCGATGTGCTCGATACCGTTGACGGTGGTCGAGTACGCGCGCTCGGAGATAAAGACCATGCGGCGCTCGACGTCGAACGCGGACAGGCCCGGGTAGTTCCAGACCACCAGCACGACCGGCAGATTGATCGCCGGGAAGATGTCGACGTTCATCAGGTTGAAGGAGAGGACGCCGAGGACGAGCATCAGCAGCGCCATCACGGCGACGGAAAGTGGCCGGCGAAGCGCGAGGCGGACGATCCACATAAAGTGCGCCGAAGACCGTAGTTAACTGGTTAAAGCTGGCGCCGAAGGTTTCGCATAAGCAAGCAGTACATTTTTCAAATTATTGGAGGGCGTCGGCCAAGGCAAGTTTGAATCGCCAAATCGGGGATTGCCCGAGTCATTTGGCGGCGATAGTTGTCTGACGCGCGAAGCTAAGCTTTTCGTGCAAGCGGGTGCATTCGAGTGGGAAGGGTTATCGAAGCTGTCTATGTGAGGGAAAGGCTCGGACGGCTTGTTCTAATCTGTGTAGGAATCTATTCCAGATTTTTTCAGCAGCGCGACAGCTTGCTGCGCGTCAGGCGGAGCGACCAGCACAACCGGGCAATCATTGATGATGCCGCCTGGGCGCGCGGATAAAATCATATGGTGACGGAGAACCCGACACGCGCGCATCTCCAAATCTCCGTTCGGAGAATCGGTATCAGGCGACAGTAGGAAGATTCGCATCGGCGCAACCTACGTTAGAAAGAAAAAATGTCGTAACGTCGAAAAATCTACAACAATGGTCAGGCTTAAGACAAACAGAATGAGCTCCCGTCTCTACAGAAGAAGAGCCCTGCGGATCTGATTCGCGCAATTGTCGGCAACGAGCTGAGATTAGACGATTCGCGCGACGCCGGGGATGCGGCGGAGCGATGCGCTGATGCTCCAGCTGAGCAGCAGCACGCCCGCAAAAACGCGCGATACGTTTTAAGGGACGGGGGCGGCGTTCAGGAGGCCGGCGGCTTCGTCGTAGCCAAGCATCAGGTTCATGTTCTGGACGGCCTGGCCTGAGGCGCCTTTGCCGAGGTTGTCGATCGCGGTTATCACGAGCAGCGTTTCGCTCCGGCGATCGAGGATGAACGCCAGTTCGCAGTAGTTCGTCGCACGCACGTTGCGCAGCTCGGGCAGTTCGCCCGGCTTGAGGATTCGCACGAAGCGCGACTTGGCGAAGCTGGCCTCGAAGGCTGCGTGAACGTCGCTCTCGGTGGTGCCTGCCCGCGGGCGCATGAAAATCGAGCTCAGCAGGCCGCGCGTGATCGGCAGCAGATGGGGCACGAACAGCAACGCGATGTCGCGGCCGAGCGCGGCGGAGATTTCCTGCTCCATCTCGGGGACGTGGCGATGGTTGCCGACCTTGTAGGCGCGGAAGTTCTCGTTGACCTCGGCGAAGAGCTGTTCGATCGACGCGGCGCGGCGCGCACCAGTAGTGCCCGACTTCGCATCGATGATTATCGACGACGGCTCGATCAGGTCGCGCCTGATGAGCGGCAGCAGCGCGAGCAATGCCCCCGTTGGGAAGCATCCGGGGGTTGCGACGAGGCGCGCCTCGCGCAGTTCGTGGCGATGAAATTCACTGAGCCCATACACCGCTTCCTTGAGAAGTTGCGGCGCAGGGTGATCGATGCCGTAAGTCGTGCGGAACTGTGCCGCATCCTTGAAGCGATAATCCGCCGACAGATCAACTACCTTGACGCCCGCCTTGATCAGTTCAGCGGTGTGCGAGGTGCCAACCGTCTCGGGCAAACATGAGATGGCGACCTCGGCGCGTCCCTGCACCAGATCAGGGCGCAATTCCTCGAACGGTGGCAAGTCGATGCCGGCCATGTGGCGGTAAACGTCGGCGACCTCGCGCCCGGCGTAATGCTCGGACGTGAGCACGCTCAGCTCGACGAACGGATGGCTTGAGAGGATGCGGACCGCCTCGATACCCGAGTATCCGGAGGCGCCAACCACGGCCACCTTGACCTTGTCGTGCGTAGCCACTTGGCGAATCTCAATGCTCCTTTCGCGAGTCGCGGTAGAAACTAATCATTTATCTCATGATCGAGCGAGCCGAGCCAGTTAATGCCTATTTACTCTCGAACTCAAATACCATCTCAGTCGGCGGATGGTCGGGGTCGGCGGCGAGTTTGTCGAGGTAAATTCGCACCGGAGTATCGTCGGGGCGCGTCTCGCTGAGGTGCATCAGCTCCTGGTGCGCGGAAAATATATCGCCCGCGCGAATCATCGAGAGCGCATCGCTGAAGTGTCGATAGAACGAAGGATCGACGCCGTCGTTGTCGCGTCCGGCGACGTGGACGATCGGCACGAACAGCTCTTTTCCCTTGACCTTCACCAGCCCGAGCTCGCGCCCGATGTAACCCGCGCCCGCTTCGCTGTAGGTCTGACGACTTACGAGCAGATGCACCTTGAAATGACGCGTGAGTCCCTCGAGCCGCGACGCAAAATTGACCGTGTCGCCGATGACGGAATAGTCGAACCGGTTTTCACCGCCGAGGTTGCCGACCACGACGTCGCCGGTCGAAATGCCGATGCCGATGTCGAGATCCTTGAAGCGCGGATCGTTGGTTTGCAGCTCGTGCAGGTTCTCGAGCATTTTGAGTCCGCAATCGATCGCTGATCGCGACGGATTTTCGAGATCGTTGGGCGCGCCCCAGAACGCCATGATTCCGTCGCCCATCAATTTGTCCACCACGCCGCCGGTCTTGAATATCACGTCGATCATCGAAGTCATGTAGGTGTTCAGCAGCGCGAGCAGGTCCTCGGGCTCGGTCTTCTCGGCGCGTTTGGTGAAGCTCACGATATCGGCAAAGAGGATCGCGAGATGACGCTTCTCGCCGCCGAGTTTCAAGCCTTCAGGCGAATCGAGCAACGAGGTGATGACGTCGGGGTTCAGGTAATGCTCGAAGGCCATGCGCAGGTACCGCTTTTCACGGCCCTCGGTGATGTATCGATAGCCGGCCAGGAACATATAAAGGACGATTGCGGCGAACATCGGGAACACGATCCCGATCACCAGGCCCCGGTGAAGCAGCCGTTGTTGAGCGTAGACGTAGTAACCGACCAGCAGAATCACCCCCAACGCAGCAGACGACATAGCAGACAGCCACGCGACGCCGAGCGACATCGCGATACCGATCAGAAGCGTGGCGACCAGCGCAATTTCCTGGGCCTCGATCGGACGGCGCAGGAAGTCGCCCTGAAGCAGGTTGTCGATCGCGTTGGCGTGGATCTCGACCCGCGGCATATCAGGGTTGACGGGCGTGACGGCGCGATCGCCGAGGCCGTGAGCAGTCGCGCCTACCAGCACGATTTTCCCCGCGAGTTTCTCGGGCGCTACCTTGTGATTGATAATGTCCGAGATGGAGTAGTACGGGAACGGCTCGGCGCCGCGGCGGAAATTCACCAGCATCCGGCCGTCGTCATCGACCGGTATTCGCAGCCCGGCGACTGAGACGCCTGACACGCCGTCCTGATCGAGTCCCAGCATCATCGTCGCCCGCTCGGCAAACGCGTCAGTGACCGCGATAAATAGCGGCACGCAGAATTGGCCGTCGAAGTGGATGACAGTCATCTCGGTGCGGATTTCCCCGTCGGCGTCCGCATCAACGTCGAAGAATCCGATCGAGTTGGCCGCATCGTTGAGCAGTGCCGTGGGCGGCTCGTAAGCGCGCGCCTCGATCAAATCGTGAGGATTACCGGGCGCACGCCGTATGATTCCGTAGGCCAGTGGACCCGGCGTTCGAATCTTGTCGAGGAACCCGGCCGTCGTCGCGGAGCCGATGTGTCCCTTCAGATGGTGCGTCTGAAACGCATACCCGAGCACGGTCTGGCCTTGCGATTTCATCGCATTGGCAAATGCCTCGTCGTTGCTCGGACCAAGGACGTCGCGAATCGAATTCCCGGTAAGGCCAAGTCCCGCGAGCTTCTGACTTATGTCTCCGCGCGCGACATCGCTCTTGTCGGCTTCGCTGAAAATAGCGTCGAATCCGATCACCTTGACCTTATAATCCTTGAGCGCATCGACCAGTCGGCCGAGCACGATCCTTGGCCACGGCCATTGCCCAAGTTGCGCGATACTGCGGTCGTCGATGGTGGCGATTGCGATCGCACCTGAGGACGGATGCGGAGCGACGGTGTTGATTCGAAGATCGTACGCAATCAGATCCATCCGCTCGAAGGCGGAGTGGAAGCGGTCGTGCGCGACGAACAGAAAACCGAGCAGCACGATTCCGAACAGGAATGTGCGCCACGAGAACCTGGCACGTGACGATTTCGCGCTCGCCATTTTCAGCGATTCGAGCTTAGCTCGCTGGCGCCCCCACGGCTAATCGATGATTCACCTCTCCCCACGGGAGAGGTATTCCTCTACTCGAACCAGCTTAGCTGCTTGTACATGCTGATCTGGCCGTACTGATGTGCGTTGCCGTAGCCAGCCTGCGCGCTCACGCCAAGCTGCCATGGGCGATAGTAGAAACCGAGGTCGGGGCCGCCCTGCCCTTGCGCGTTGCTAAGGAATCCGCCGAAGTACATCGCGCCGCCGATGCCGCCGAGGATCATGTACTTCTCGGTCGAGAGCAGGATCGCCTCTACATCGATTTCGCTGCTTTCGACCCCGTTTTGCCAATCGTAAATCGAGCTGAAAGATCCGTTGATCGGATGCGCACTGTGCAGCATCAACCAACTCGAGAAATCACCCTCGATTATCGGCGCGTCGCTATCCGCGACGTCGTGGCCGCCGGAGACATAGAGATGAGTACCGGGGCACAGCGAGAAATCGACGCCGCCCTGGAAGCGCCCGAAGTTCAAGCGCGGGAAACTACCGCTGCCCGGCGCAAGCGGACTCTCGAAGCCATTGCCGATCCACAATTGGTAACCGGTCGCGCGGCCAAAGAATCCGACGTATGGTGTGACGCTTTGCTCGACCTGCACGCCCTCCTGCAGGACGCCATATTTGTCGCTGACGAAGCCGCCGCCGAAAACCGTCGCCTGTAGCAGTCCCGGCGTTTGCAGCGAGAAGAATCCGGGATAGGTGTCTTCGAACCATTGCGCATGAGCTGGCGGAGCGATCACGAACGCGCCAATCGCGACTGCGAGCGCGACCGTGATGGCAACTCGGGACATTCGATTCTTCACCATGTCAGTCACCTCCTCCATGTCCCCCGCCGAAGCCAGCCGGAATCGTCGTCATATTCACGCATACCGGACAGGCTGGCACTGGCGCAGCGCTCGATCCCGGCGCCGCTCCCGCGAAACTGGCGCCGCCCGCGTTGGCACTATCGAGCGACACCGCGCCGGTCATCGACAACGGTCCCGCATCGGTCGGAGGCTTGTCGCATGGCAGCGTCGCTTCGTAACCCGCGTGAACATCCTCACCGGTATTGGGAGCGCCGAGCGGCGCCAGGTTGACGGTCCCTTGATATACGGAGACGTCAGTATATTTCTCGCATCCCTGGTAACCGGGCCGAATTACATTTTCGCTGTACGCCGTATCGAACTTGGTTCCGCGAACTGCCGCGACCGCGTTGGGTGTGTGCACCTGGTAGTTTGCGGGCGCGCCGCCCGATGCGGCATTCACCAGCGATCGCATCACGCCGGAAAACAAGCTCACTCGCGTCGCCGTGGCTCCGCCGGTAACTGTGAATTGGTCGAGTGTGATGCTGCTGGCGGGTCCGAGTTCGAGCCGGCTCTGATCGTTCAGAATGACGACGGCGTGGCCGTTGGGGCCGGTGATGATTCGATCACCGACGTTGACGCCAACGCCGGACGCGGCTCCGATGGTCGCTCCACCGGCGCGCTGAATCTGCACCTGTCCGGCCACAGACTGAAAAGATCCAGCGGCGGTTTGCGCCACGGCGGTTCGAGATACGAGAAACAGCGCACTAAAGAGCAACAACCCAGCAGCCACCCCGGCGCTATAGTTTATTCGGTCTCGACGCATCTAATGGCGCTCCTTTAACGCTAGCGCCTACCTTGTATTTGTCCGCACGATCGTTTGTCAAATGCCTCTGCTAAACACCTGTAATCACAGCACAAATGAAAAGGGCGCGAGCATCGCTCGCGCCCCGTTGGACCTTGTAATTTGTTCCGCGCCGTATGCCGCGGAATCGATCTCTCTTCTACCGCTTGGAGTATTGCGGCCGCTTGCGCGCTTTGTGACGACCATACTTCTTCCGCTCGACCTCGCGCGGATCGCGTGTCAGCATCCCGCCCTTGCGCAGCACCGGCCGTGCGGTCTCGTTCGCACTAATGAGAGCGCGCGAAATTCCGAGGCGGACTGCGTCGGCCTGCGCGGCGATTCCGCCACCCTCGACGCTCGCCAGCACATCGTACTGCCCGGTGGTCTCTGTCACCTCGAACGGCTCCAGGATTCGCATCCGCGACGTCGGACGCGGAAAGTAGTCCTCGAGCGTGCGCTCGTTGATCGTAATCGTGCCGCTGCCGGCAAACATTCGGACGCGCGCTACCGAAGTCTTGCGCCGACCCGTAGTCCAGATGATGTTTTTCTTTTCTGCCATGGAAAGATCGTTACCTTTAGACGTTCACGCTTTTGGGCTTCTGCGCTAAATGCGGATGCTCGGCGCCGCGATAAACTTTCAGCTTGTTGAAAATCTGATGGCCGAGGCGATTCTTCGGCAGCATCCCCTTCACCGCAATCTCGAGCAGGCGCTCGGGCTTCTCCTCGAGCATCTTGCCCGCCGAGGTCTTGCGAATTCCGCCAGGCCATTCGGTATGGCGATAGTACACCTTGCCGACCGTCTTCGATCCCGTCAGGCGAACCTTGGCGGCGTTGATAATAACGACGAAGTCGCCGGTATCCTGGTTCGGAGTGTAATCGGGACGCGTCTTGCCGGTCAGCAGGCTCGCGGCGCGCGACGCAACGCGTCCGAGTGCTCGCTCGCTCGCATCGATCACGACCCATTGGCGGTCACGCAGTCCACTCTCGCGGGAGATGCTGCGGGTTTGTTCGGTCAGTTTCAAATTCGTGCACCTGGTAAAATCAATTTTTGGCGGGGCCGATGGGATTTGAACCCACGACTTCCGACGTGACAGGCCGGCGTTCTAACCGGGCTGAACTACGACCCCGCCCGAACCATCTGTTGTGACATTTTCCAGCCCCCGTAGCAACAACGTACGCGCAGCAGGAGCACGCTTGCCCGCGCGAGATCCTTCACTGCGTTCAGGATGACACAAAAAGCAGAGCGACCCCACGTGTCATTCTGAGCCGCTGCGGCGAAGAATCTCGACGGACGCTCCGGCGTCCGTCTGTAGGACGGAATTTATTCCGTCATCCTTTCACAGAAATATAGAATCGACGAAATAAATTTTCGTCCTACTATGTGCGCAAATCGCTTTCGGATCACGCGACGCGGCGCATCAATTCCAAAATGTCGTAGCCGGTGATCTCGCGGCTCTTCGCCGACCAGTCTCTTAGCTCCGTCTCGGAGACCATGCCGGCCTGCGCGCCTTTCGCCAAATCCATCAGGCCAATCTTGATCGTCGCCTCGTCGATCATCTCGCCCGATTTCGGATCGGCCATCGAGCCGCCGCCCTTCTCGTGGTAGAGCTTGATCACGCGGCGCGCTTCTTCGACCTGATCGACGCTCGGCGTGTAGCACGCGTTGGCAATCTCGGCCTGCTGCGGATGTATCACCCACGTGCCGTCCATCCCGAGGTTCGCGGCTCCGACGTTCTTCTCGCGCAGGCCCGCCTGCAGTTCCTTGACGCGCTCGGGCGTATCAGTGTTGCGCCACAGGCGCAGATAGACGTTGTCGATCGCATGGAGCCCGGCAGCCTTCGCCGCGACCACCACCGCCTGCTTCGAGTAGTGAAAATTCTGGTTCTGATTCTCGACGATCTCGCGGATGCCGAGATTTGCGGCGTAGTCGGCGATGCCGAACACCAGTCCGCACATCCGATCCGACGCGGTCGCGATTTCGTACGCGTGGATCAGCGCGTGCGGCGTCTCGATCAGCGATTCGATCTGAATCTTGTACTTCCACCCTGCCCGCTTTTCGAGATCGTCGAGCAGCTTCGACACCTCGCGAATTTCCTCGGGCCCGCGCGTCTTCGGCAGCATGATGCCGTGGAAGCGATTCGGCGCGCCGAGCACGATCGCCTCCATGTCGCCCTTGAAAAACTTCGAATGGATATTGTTGGGGCGCACTGTCACGACCTTCTTGCCGAAGTCGAGCGTGTTGAGCGCCTCGACCATCACCTTGCGGCTCTTCTCGCCCTTGAATTCGTACGGGCACGCGTCTTCGAAGTCCGCCATCACGTGATCGACCGGCGCCTTGACCGGGTCGGCGGCCGTCGTGTGCAGCTTCATGTTGTGACCGGGATAGGTCATCTCGGTGCGCGGAATTACGAAGCGTGTGCCTTTGTCCAATACGTACATTGATGGATTTCTCCCGCTGATTTTTTATGCGCGCGCGTCAGGCCGGCAGGTAATGAGTCTTGCGCTTGATCAGAACGGTGCGCTCGATTTCAACCACGACAGTACCGTCGGGCTTCTTGCCGATCAATTTGAATTTCACCAGCCCCGCGTCGGGCCGGTCCGCGTCGCGCTTCTCGAGCACAGTCGACTCGGCGTAAATCGTGTCGCCGTGAAAGACCGGATTGGTATGCTTGCCGTTGTCCATCTCGACTTCGGCGATCGCGTTCTCGCTGGTGTCCTCCGACGCGAGCCCGACCGTGAACGCGAGCACGACGCCGCCATACACCAGCAGCTTGCCGCCGACGTACGCGCCGGGATTCCTGTCGATCAGATCCTGATTGAAGTGCAGCTCCGCGGTGTTCATCACCAGCGAAGTGAAGTTGTGATTGTCGGCCTCGGTGATCGTGCGGCCGCGCTGATGGATGAGCGTGTCGCCGACCGTGAAATCCTCGAAGTAGCTGCCGTCGCTGGTGATGCTCACGTTCAGTTCTGCTCCATGATACGCCGGCCGATGACCTCGTACTGAATTTCGCTGGTGCCCTCGAAAATCGACAGCACGCGCGCGTCGCGCCAGAAGCGCTGCGCCTCGAACTCCATCGAGTAGCCGTAGCCGCCATGCACCTGCATCGCCTCGCGCGTAACCCGCTCGGCCATCTCGGCGGCGAACGCCTTCGCGAGGCCGGCCTCGTAGTCGCATCGCTTGCCGGTATCCTTTTCGGCGGCGGCGAAATAGCAAAGCTGGCGCGCCGCTTCAATTTCGACCGCCATGTGCGCGAGCTTGTGTCTGATCACCTGGAAGTCGCCGATCGGCTGGCCGAACTGCTTGCGATCCTTCGCGTACTTGACTGCGCACTCGAACGCCGCCTGCGCTACACCAACGCCGCGCGCCGCGGTCTGGATTCGCGCCGCCTCGTAGCTTGCCATCAACTGGTAGAATCCGCGCCCTTCTTCGCCGCCAATCAGATTAGCCTTGGGCGCGAACGCGTCATCGAATTGCAGCGCATAACTGCGCATCCCGTGGTAGCCGATCGTCGGAATCGGCGAGCCGGTCAACTGCGGCGGCATGAAGTCGTCGCCGGGTTTCTTCTCGAACAGGATCAGCGACAGGCCTTTGTGCTTCTTCGACATGTCGGGATCGGTGCGCGTCATCACGGTGAGCATGTGCGCGCGATTGGCGAACGTGCACCACATCTTCGATCCCTTGATTAGATAGCCGTCGCCCTGTTTTACGGCGCGCGTCTTGAACGACGCAGTGTCGCTGCCGGAATCGGGCTCCGTGAATGCGGCCGCGGTCAGAATCTCGCCGCGCGCGATCGGCGGCAGGAATTTCTTTTTCTGCTCGGGCGTGCCGTTGGCGCTGATCAGAGTCCCGGTGATGATATTGCGCGTCATCACGGATCCGACGCTCAGCCATCCGCGCGATAACTCCTCGGTGACAATCGCCATCGAGATGTAGTCGAGCCCCATCCCGCCCTCTTCGGCGGGAAAGATCACGCCGAAGTAGCCGAGCTCGGCCATCATCTTGAGGATTTTTTCAGGGATTTCTTTGTTCTCGCGATCGAGGTCATTCGCGATCGGTTTGACCTCGGCCTCGACAAATTCGCGGACCGATCGCCGGATAAATTCATGCTCAGGCGTAACTAGCGGCATCGTGTACTCCTACGCGGGAGGGTTGCGCTTGCGAATCAGGACCGGACGCTCGTACTCGAGCACCTTTTCGCCGCGTTGGTTGTAGCCGGTGGTGCGGAACTTGACGACGCCGCGATCGGGCCGCGAGGTCTCGCGCTTGGAGAGCACCAGGGACTCCGACGTGATCGTGTCGCCGGGATAGACCGTCTCCTGCCATTTCATTTTTTCGTAGCCGAGATGCGCGATCGCGCGTTCGCTCAGGTCCTCGACCGAAAGCCCGAACACCACGTTCATCACCAGCATGTGATTGACGACCACGTTCTTGAAGCCGAGGCTTTGCGCGTACTCGCGATTGAAGTAGCTCGGGTTGAAGTTCATCGTGACGCTGGAGAAAAAGCTGTTGTCGCCCTCGGTGATGGTGCGACCCCAATGATGCTTGAAAAGATGGCCGACTTCGAAGTCCTCGAAGTAGTGGCCACGCTCGATTTTGCGCACCGCCATAGCTGCCTTCTTCCGGTTGACTAGAATCGCGAATAATTCTGAAGCCGAACCCGTTTTTTATGGAATTAACGGCATGCACGTCAATCTTATTACTAAGGTGCAGGGGTTACCCCTGCCGGGGAAGCATGAAACCCACGTTGGGTTTCATTAAAATCAAATAATGAGCGAGCGCATCCCCTTCCGCGTCAACCCCATGCTCGCGTCCCTCGTGCCCAAGCCTTTCGATCGACCCGGTTGGGTCTACGAGGAAAAATACGACGGCTACCGAATCCTCGCATACAAGGAAGGCGCGAAAGTAACCCTGCTCTCGCGAAATCAGCACGATCGGACCGCTACGTTCGCCAGTCGTGGCCGACGCGGTCGGCCAGCTTCGAGAGCGAACGCTGCTGCTCGACGGAGAGGTCGTAGCATTCGACTCGAAGGGAGTTTCGCGATTTCAATTGCTTCAGCGCGGCGACGTTTCCCAGCGCTACGCAGTCTTCGATTGCATCTATCGCGACGGCCGGGATCTTCGATCTGAACCGCTGTCGCGTCGCCGCGAGGAAGTGGAAGCCGTTCTGGCGAAGCCGTCGGAGCAACTCCTGGTTTCGCGCCGTCTGGCGAAGAACGGTCTTACCGCCTACAGCATCGCCAAGCGCAAAGGCTTCGAGGGTGTAGTCGCGAAGGACAACGAAGCGCCTTACGAAGAGCGCCGCTCCAAAAAATGGCTCAAGGTCAAGGTGCATCAGGAGGATGAGTTCGTCATCGGCGGATTCACGCCGCCCGAAGGAAGTCGCCAGTATTTCGGCGCGCTCCTGCTCGGCGCTTACCGCGGCAAAGACCTGCACTATGTCGGCAAGGTCGGCACCGGTTTCACTCAGCAGATCCTCGCCGACCTGGCGAAGACCTTTCGACCGTACATTCGAAAAAGCCCGCCTTTCGTCGATCCTCCTCGCGAGAAAAACGTGACCTGGCTCGCGCCGCGACTGGTCGCGCAAATCGCCTTCCAGGAATGGACCGCGGACCGAAAATTGCGCCAGCCAGTCTTTCTGGGCCTGCGCGACGATAAAAAGCCGACCGATGTTGTGCTGCCGGAAAACCTTTGATCTTTCTGCGATATCGACAGCAGATTGTTAGGCAGATAACTCTTCGTTCCCTAACGCCCGGCAGGTTAGTATTGTCAAACCGGCGCCAAACAGGTAGCTAATTCCGGCGCGCAATGCCGCAACCTCGAACCGGACCGGCCACTGCAACCGTCCGTTATAGCGAAAAGCGGCGCGGTGGTAACCTATAAACAATTGAAATGAGTCAAAAGGAAATCTACGAGATCGGGCAGGTGCCCCCAATCGGACACGTGCCCAAACACATGTACGCGCAGGTGATCCGCGCGGACCGGTTCGGCGAACCCAAGCATGCGTTCAAGGTCGAGAAAATCGCGGTGCCGGAAATCCGCCCCGACGAAGTGCTCGTCTACGTGATGGCCGCGGGCGTGAATTTCAACAACGTCTGGGCGGCGCTCGGATCGCCGGTCGACGTGATCGGCGCGCGGCAGAAAGCCAAGTACGATCATTCGGATTTTCATATCGGCGGCAGCGACGCGTCGGGAATCGTGTACGCCACCGGCCACGACGTGCACAACGTCAAAGTCGGCGACCGCGTCGTGATTCACTGCGGCGTCTGGGACCGCCATTCGCCCGCCGTCCGCAATGGCGACGATCCGATGTACGATCCGACCTTCAAAATCTGGGGCTACGAAACCAACTGGGGCAGCTTCGCGCAGTTCGCCCGCGTGCAGGCGCATCAGTGCATGCCCAAGGCGTCGCACCTGACGTGGGAAGAAGCGGCAGGACCGACGCTGGTGGGCGCGACCGCCTATCGCATGCTGATGGGATGGGCGCCGCACGTCGTCCGCCGCGGCGACGTCGTCCTGATTTGGGGCGCGTCGGGCGGCCTCGGATGCATGGCGATTCAGATCGTCAAGGCCGAGGGCGGAATTCCGGTGGGCATCGTCGGCGACGATCGCAAAATAGATTTCTGCATCAAGCTCGGCGCCAGGGGATGCATCAACCGGAAAAAATATTTGCACTGGGGCATGATGCCGCACTGGAAGGACACCGAGGCTTACAACAAGTGGGCCGCGGAATGCCGCGCGTTCGGCAAAGCGATTTGGGACATCGTCGGCGAGCGGAAAAATCCGCGCATCGTATTCGAGCATCCCGGCGAAGACACTATTCCCACCTCGGTGTTCGTGTGCGACACCGGCGGAATGGTCGTGATTTGCGCGGGCACCACCGGCTACAACGCGGTAGCGGACCTGCGCTACCTGTGGATGCGGCAGAAGCGGTTGCAGGGCTCGCACTTCGCCAACGACGAGCAGGCCTACGCCTTCAATCAACTCGTGCTCGACGGCAAGATCGATCCGTGTCTCGCGAAGACGTACACGTTCGCCGAGATTCCGGAATGCCACCAGGCAATGCATGAAAATCGCGCGCCCGAAGGCAAGATGGTCGCGCTGGTAGGCGCCCCAAAGCCCGGATTGAAGGACCTCCCGCTGTAACCCTGTCCAATCCGGTTCCCCTTCCCACTATGGGAAGGGGTTAGGGGTTAGGTCGCCGAGGATCTACCTCAACTCCCGCCGCACCTCGAACCATTTCAAAATCGGCACCGTGTGCGGCGCGTGCCGCTCGATTACAATCGGGCCACTGACGATGGCCTCGATCGATTCGGTAATGCTCGAACTCGCGCGCCAGGTCGAAGGCGAAGTGCGCTTCGACGCCGGCACTCGCGCGGCCTACGCCACCGATGCGTCGAACTATCGCCAGGTGCCCATCGGCGTCGTGATTCCGCGGCACGAGGGCGACGTGATCGCGGCGCTCTCGCTGGCGCGCGAAAACTCGATGCCGATACTCGCGCGCGGCGGCGGCACCAGCCTCGCCGGACAGACGTGCAACGCGGCGCTCGTGCTCGATTTCTCGAAGTACATGAATCGCGTGATAGCGATCGACGCCAGCGCGCGCGTCGCTCACGTCGAGCCCGGCGTGGTCCAGAGCCATCTCAACGCCGCGCTCGCGCCGCACGGCCTGTTCTTCGCGCCTGATCCGTCGACCAAGGATCGATGCACCATCGGCGGGATGATCGGCAACAACTCGTGCGGCGCGCATTCCGCCGCGTACGGCAAGACTGTCGACAACGTCGAGGCGCTCGAGGTCATCCTCTACGACGGGACGGAGCTCTCGCTGCAAGGCTCGATCGACGACGCTGCCGCTCGACACTGCGATCACGCGCGGCGGTCGCGAAGGCGAGCTCTATTCGCGGCTGCGCGAACTTCGCAACCATTGCGCGGATTCGGTGCGCGCGCATTTCCCGAAACTGCCGCGACGCGTGTCGGGATACAATCTTGACGAGCTGATGCCGGAACGAGGCTTCAACGTCGCGCGCGCGATCGTCGGCTCGGAAGGCACGCTCGCCACGATTCTGCGCGCCACAATTCGAGGTGTCCCGCGCCCGAAGGAAGTCGGGCTGGCGGTGCTCGGCTTCGACGATGTCTTTATCGCGGCGGATCAGACGCCGTGGCTGCTTGAGCATCGTCCCGAAGCGCTGGAAGGCTTCGACCAGAATCTTCCCGAGTTCGCGCGGATCAAGAAGATGCCGGGCGTGCGGTTTCTGCCGGCCGGGCGCGCGTTTCTGCTGGTCGAGCTGGGCGGAGCGTCGCGCGACGAAGCGCGTGAGCGTGCGGAGCGAGTGATCGCGCAGGGGCGCGGACTCCGCGAATGCACGGGAGTCGCGTACCTGGCGGACGCGCGGGAACAAGCCGCGGTCTGGCAGATTCGCGAGTCTGGCCTCGGCTCGAGCGCGTTCATCCCGGGGCGCCCGCGCAGTTGGCCCGGCGCCGAGGATTCCGCGGTACCTCCCGCCAATCTCGGCGCATTTCTGCGCGGCTTCGATCGCATCCTCGGCAGCCGCAATCTCAAGGTCGCGACCTACTACGGGCACTTCGGCGAAGGATGCGTTCATGCGCGCGTCAATTTCGATTTGATGAGCGCGCCGGGGATCGAGACGTTCCGTGCGGCGATGGTCGAGCTCGGCGAACTCGTGGCGAGTCTCGGCGGTTCGCTCTCGGGCGAGCATGGTGACGGGCTGGCGCGTTCCGAATTGCTGCCGATGATGTTCCGGCCCGATTTGATCGACGCGTTCCGCGATTTCAAACGAATCTTCGATCCCAACTCGATGATGAATCCGGGCGTGATTGTCGACCCGCATCCGCTCGACTCGCATCTGAAGCTGGGCGCGAACTATCGGCCGCGCGAAATCGCCACGCATTTCAACTTCAACGCTGAAGGCGGACTCGCGGGTGCCGCGCTCAAATGCGTCGGAATCGGGAAATGCCGCAAGACCGACGCGGGCACGATGTGCCCGTCGTACATGGCGACGCGCGAGGAAATCCATTCGACCCGCGGGCGCGCGCGAATTCTGTTCGAGGCTTTGACCACCGATCTGTTGCCCGAAGGTTTCACCGATCCCGCCGTCAAGGACGCGCTCGACTTGTGCCTGTCATGCAAAGGATGCAAGAGCGAGTGTCCGTCGTCGGTGGATATGGCGGCGTACCGCGCGGAATTTTTCTCGAACTACTATCGCAGCTATCCGCGTCCGCTTTCGTCGGAGTTCTTCGGCAGATTGAACGAGGTCGCGCGGCTCGCGTCGTTCGCGCCGTCGCTCGCGAATGCGCTAGCGCACGCGCCGGTGCTGGGAAACCTTGCGAAAAAAGCGCTCGCGATTCATCCGGATCGCGAATTGCCGCGTTTTGCGCGGCGGACTTTCCGATCATGGTTCGAGCGCAGGACGGCTCCCGGAGCCAGCATGCGCGAAGTCGTGCTGTTTCCCGACACCTTCAATAACTTTTTCGAGCCGCACGTCGCGATCGCGGCGGTCGAAGTGCTGGAGCGGGCCGGATTCCGCGTGATCATTCCGCGCCACGAGATATGCTGCGGACGCCCGCTCTACGACCAGGGCATGTTGGATCTCGCAAAGCTGCGCCTGAGAGACGTGATCGAAGTGCTCGATCCTTTCGCCGCCGTGGGTATTCCGATCGTCGGGCTGGAGCCGAGCTGTATCCTGACGTTTCGCGACGAGCTGCCCTCGCTCTTCCCCGACGATCCCCGCGCGACGGCGATTGCGCTCGCGGCGAATTCATTTCTGCTCGACGAGTTCCTCGCCCGCGAAGCGCCTGACTTCGCGCCGCCCGAGCTGCGCCGGCATACTATCGTGCAGGGTCATTGCCATCAGAAGGCTATCGCGGGGATCGGCGATGAGGTCGCGCTGCTGTCGCGCGCGGCCGGCGCACAGCTGGAAGTGCTCGACGCGGGATGCTGCGGGATGGCGGGCGCATTCGGCTACGACCGCGATCATTTCGAAATATCGAAAACGATTGGCGAGCGAGTTCTGATTCCGGCGATCGACAAGGCGCCGCCCGACGCGATCATCGTCGCCGATGGATTCTCGTGCCGCTCGCAGATTCGTCATTTCTGCCCGTCGCGCACACCGATGCATCTGGCGGAAGTGCTGAACCTGCGGGTAGGCTAACTTCGTCCGGCTGCGCTAAATTCGCGTCTCTGAGGAAGTAAAAAAATGCGACTTGGAATCACAATCCCGTTCGAACCGTTCAACGGCAAACATTTTCCCGAGCTGGTGCGCACTGCAGATCGATGCGGCTACACCGACGCGTGGTCATACGAGTCGTACTCGACCGACGCGTTTGCGCCGATTGCCGCGGCCGCGATGCTCAGTGAGAAGATGCGCTTCGGCTGCGCGATCATCCCGGTCTTCACGCGGCCGGCGCCGCTGATTGCGATGTCGACGGTCACGGTCAACGAGCTGGCTGGCGGCCGTTTCATCTTAGGCCTGGGGATCTCGACGCCGAATATCGTCGAGCAATGGATGGGCGTGCCGTTTCACAAGCCGGTGACGCAGATGCGCGAGACGGTCGAGGCGTTGCGCGCGATTTTCCGCGGCGAGAAGGTCACGCTTGCGGGCGCGAAGGTCAAGATAAACGGCTTCCGGCTCGACACGCCGATCACGCATCCGCCGAAAATTTATATCGGCGCTCAGGGCGCCAAAATGCTGCGGCTGGCGGGCGAGATTGGCGACGGTGTGATCGTCAACTTCATCACGCCCGAGACGGTCGCGCCGATGCTCGACAACACCCGCGAAGGAATGCGCGCAGCGGGCAAAGATCCCGCGGGGCTGGACGTGGTGTGCAGAATAATCTGCGCCGTCGACGAGGACGAAGACGTCGCGCGGACGCTGTTCCGCCGATCGCTGACGGCGTACGTAACGGTCCCGCAGTACAACAAATTCTTTCGCGAGATCGGTTACGACAAGGAAGCCGGGACTGCGATCGACGCGTGGAACGCCGGCGATCGCAAGAAAGCGCTCGATACGATTCCCGACGAGATGGTCGAGAAGATTTTCGTATTCGGCACCGCTGAGAAATGCCGGCGGCGTCTCGACGACTACGCGCGCGCAGGAATCACGACCACCGCGCTGCAGTTTGCGTCCTTCGCGAAGACTCCCGATGAGCGCCGCGCGAAGATATTGCGCTCGATCGAGCGGCTCGCGTCGGCGTAAAAAAAGCGCCCCGCCGGGAGGGGCGGGGCGCGCTTGTCTCAGCTGGCGCGCGGGAGGTGCGCGTTTCGCTGTACACTTTTAAGTGTTCACTCCTTAATGGAAGTACTGCATCAGAGGCGAAAGCATCGAGCCGCCGCCGTAGCCGGGCTGGCCGTATCCGCCACCATACCCGCCGCCGTAGCCACCGCCGTTGCCGTACGTGGGCGCTCCATTGTATCCACCAAGTCCGCCGAGCAATCCGCGGTTGCCGTAGCCGCCACCGTATCCGCCGTAGTTGTTATACGCCGGCACTCCGCCGTATCCACCTTGGCCGCCCAGCCCGAACAGTCCGCGTCCAACCGGCGCGCCGCTAGCGCAACCGCTGTGCAACGCCCACTGATTCTGACGGATCAAGGAAGCAGCCGCGGCCGGATGGCCGGTCGCACGGTCGCGCTGATAGGTTCGCATGATACGCGTCGCTCCATTGCATCCACCACCGCCTCCTCCATAGCCGCCACCATAGTAAGGCGCCGCTACGGGATAAGCCGGCGCACCATAGTATCCACCGCTGCCGTAGTATCCGCGGTTGCCGTAATTCTGGTAGGCGTTGGCATTTTCCCAGTCGTGATGTTCGCGCCAGTCATGGCGAGCGACAGCAGCGGGCGCTGGCATCCAGGTGGCGCCGTTGCGGAACTCATGGCGCGAGACGCGCGCCGCATGCGAATCATACTGATTATGGTCCTTGGCCGCCGCCGCGATCGGCGTCGCGAGCATCGCGAGACCAACCAGCACCGTCATCAGACCTCGTTTGGAATTCATTGTTGGGTTACCTCTACCCGGGTAAGAGAGCATTAAGGATGCCACCGAGCTGCTTCTGAGAACCTTATGCATTGCAGATAGACATACGCATTCCGACGAATTAGGTTGCACCAAATTCGAAATTAAAAAGCGATAAACGTCAACGGAGAGAATGGGTTAACGCATATTCAGGTTTCGACCGCGTGGACTAAACGAACGTTCAGACAAGCCCCGTCTGATGGTTGTTGAGCCGCGCGGAAATAAACAAACGTTCAGACGCGAGTCACTGAAAAAATCAGACGAAGGTGCGGCGCGCGAGATAGTACATGACCGCGCCGACGATCGCGTAGGCTGCTATTCCTTCGAGAATCGTTGCGCCACTGGTGACGACGGCCACACCGACGACCAGCACGGTCGCGACAACGGCGACGACCTGCTCGATGCGCTTCTCGCGGGCGCGGACACGGCCGACATGCTCGCTGATACGCGCGCCGCAGCTGGGGCATACGCCGCCGCGCTTGACGACCAGGTCGGCGCCGCATTCGGGGCATTCAATTTTGGTTCGCAGAGGCATCTAGGTTACGACCAAGACGCTACGAGCTACGGAATTCGCTGGCAAGTGCGTCCTCGAGCGAGGACCCTAACCCCTTCCCCAGGTGGAGGGGAACGGGATAAGAGCGGCGCGCGGGTCGGAGACCCGCGCGCCGCGGTGCGAATGCAAAGAGCCGACGGCCGCGTACCGCGGCCGTCGGCTCTTGTTGTCTTGTATTATGCGCGCGCTTTGCGCAGCTTGCGCGCGGATGCGCGCTTCGCGATGCGAACGCGTTCCGGGCGGCGCTTGACGCGCGCCGCCGCTTTGCCCGCGACCTTGGTCGCGGGCTTCTGCATTGCGGCTGC
The DNA here is from genome assembly GCA_963733715.1 of uncultured delta proteobacterium. Classification (GTDB taxonomy): domain Bacteria; phylum Desulfobacterota; class Binatia; order Binatales; family Binataceae; genus Binatus. The sequence continues at coordinate 7,342 of CAVTEN010000017.1, read as the reverse complement.
GGGAGCGGCCGCAATCGCCGGCGCTGCTATCGCAGCGACGGTCACCGCAGGCTGCATCGCAGCCTCGGAGGCCGCGCGCTCGGCTTCGAGCACCATCGCCGCGCGTCGCCGCGCGATCGCGTCGAGGCGCTTGTCCTTCCACCTGCGCAAGCCACCCCGCATATACTCGGGGTTGATGTCGAGCATGTCGCAAACGTTGTCGAACGAAAAGACCCAGCGCTTGTCTTCATGCGCGATCCATTCGTCCGCATCGCGGAACAATCGCTGGCCCTTGCTGGTGGACGCGTCGATGCATTTCATGAAGCATTCGATCGCATCCTCGAGCACGCTCAGGATGAGCCGCTTTTCCCCCTCGAGCAGATGCTTCTTGCGCATCGCCTCGAAGTATTGAATGGGCAAAAGGGTGTCGGGCTCGAACAGCCCCGGCAATCTCTCGTCCAGTGTTTCCTTTTCCTGCATCTTCTCTCCGTTGTCCGTCTTCAATGTCGTACTGCGTGCTTCTTCCACCGGCCCCACCTCCCCGTTAAGTTATGACGTAGTCACGTCTACGCCTATTCAGTGTCGTCCTCGTTCTGTTCCTTGTATATTTCGTGCCATGCCATCTGGATGGCTTCTAATTTTGCTTCGTTAGAGCCTTCGCGATTGTCGTCGAATTCGTCGAGGTCGATAACCCATTGACGCAGGTCTGTGAACCGCGCGTCTAGCGGATTCAGTCCCGGATGATTCTCCGCCAGCACTTCCGCGAGTTCTTCGGCCTGGTCCCACTTGAGTCCCATAACTGATGTACGTCCCTGCTGTGACTCTCGTTGCAGTTGCTGCTGCTAGGAGAGTTCCTCGACTGATTTCTTCTCGAGCGCCAATTTAATAGCCGCGTCCATTATCCGTTCCGCGAACGGAGTGGTTATCTCGTTCAGCTCTTCGACGAGTTTTGCGATTAACTCTCGATCGGTTCCGGTTCGGGCCGCCTCCAGCCGCTCCGCCACCTCATCCATGCGCGAACGCTCATCGACCGACGCCAGCCGGCCAAATTCACCGAGCTGCTTTCGAAGTGCACCCAGAATTTGATCGGCGTCGTTGCGTGCCGAAATCAGCAGGCGCTCTTCGAGATCTTGCTCCCCAAGATCGATGGCCTCTTCGAGCATTCGCTCGATTTCATCGTCCGTCAGTCCGTAGCTCGGCTTGACGTCGACCGAGTGCTCGCGGCCCGTGCGCTCATCGCGCGCATTGACATTTAGTATCCCGTTTGCATCGATGAGGAAAGTGACCTCGATTCGCGGGACACCCGCCGGCTGAGCCTGGATCGGGCCCAGCTTGAAGCGCGCCAAGCTACGGCAATCCTTAGCAAGTTCTCGTTCTCCTTGCAAAACATGGATATCAACATGCGTTTGATTATCCACAGCCGTAGTGAATCCTTCACCTATGCTGGTCGGTATAGTGGTATTGCGATGTATAAGACGTTCCATAACGCCGCCCATCGTTTCGATACCAAGCGACAGCGGCACTACATCGAGTAGCAGCATGTCACCCTGATTCCCCATTAGCACAGAAGCCTGCACGGCGGCTCCCAGAGCCACCACTTGGTCTGGATTTATCGAACAGAGGGGTTCTCGATGGAACATTTCGCCAACGCGGCGGCGGACCAGCGGCATCCGCGTCGAGCCTCCCACCAGCACGACCGCGTCGATGTCGGCGGGAGTCAGCTTGGCGTCGGCGACTGCAAGTTCGCATCGCTTGAGCGTGCGCGCGATGAACGGCGCGGCAATATCTTCGAGAGCGTCACGCGTCAGATGCTTGCGAATCGAATGGCCCGGAAGCTCGACGACGACTTCCGTCTCTGCGGCGTCGGTGAGTCGCTTCTTGGCGTCCTCGGCGGCCATACGCGCGCTGTTCCAGACGTGGCGATCAAGCTTGAGCGTGTCGGGAAGTCCGGCGAGCAGCCAATCGACGATCGCGCGATCGATATCGTCGCCGCCGAGATGAGTGTCGCCGTTGGTCGCGAGCACTTCGAAGATTCCTTCCTTGATGCTGAGAATGGAAATGTCAAACGTGCCGCCGCCGAAGTCGAACACCGCGACGTTGCCGGCCGCCATCTTGTTGAGACCGTATGCGAGCGACGCTGCCGTCGGTTCGTTCACCAGGCGTACGACTTCGAGACCGGCGAGACGGCCGGCATCCTTGGTGGCCTGGCGCTGACCGTCGTTGAAGTAGGCGGGAACCGTGATTACGACGCGCTCGACTTTTTCATCTTTGCCGGCTGCGGCGAGTGCGCGTTCGGCGCCGTTCTTGAGCGAGCGCAGAATTTCGGCGGAGATTTGCGAGGGCGTGAAGACGCGCTTGCCGATTTGAAAGCGCACGACCGGGCCGCTTAGATCGGCGAAGGTGTAGCGCGCGCGATCTTCGGGCGCGATTTCGTCGCCGCCAAGTCCCATATAGCGTTTGACGGAACGGATGACGGCGCCATATTCGCCGCCGGCGAAGCCGACTGCGCTCACGCGCCCGTCACGCTCGACCGTCAGATGCGGTTCCATTTCGATTGCGCGTTCGCCGACGGTGACTGTGCCGTCGGGCGCGATCGCGACGACGCTCGGCAGCAGTGCACTGCCGTTCTCGCCGACAGGAATGACGCGCGGCTCTCCATCTTCCATCGCGGCAATCAGGCTATTGGTGGTGCCGAGGTCTATGCCAAAAATTCGTCCCATTTTTTTCAGTATTAAGTCAGGCTCAGGTGGCCATCAGGCTCAGGCGGCCTTTGAGTTCTCGAGTGCGCGATCGACGTCGCGAATCAGGGTGCGCAGGTAGGCGATATTCGAAAGAGTGGTCTTCAATTCCAACGTAAGCATTTTTTGATCTGCGGGCTGATCCCATTTCGCGAAATTTCGATCGAGCTCGGCCAGCCTTTCGTCCATCTTGAATTGAAGCTCGATTCGCCGCGCTGCGATTTCCGTCGCGCGTTCGAGCGCCGCTTCAGGATCAGAGGAAAGCTGCATCTCGGCGAGTTGCTCCTGCACTTCGAAGACCAGCTCTGCCAGCTCGGGCGGAACGCGCTTGTTATTCTCGGCGAGCTTTTCACCGTTGAGTTCGAGCCAGTAGAGACCGCGTGCGACCGGGTCGCGCAGCGTGCGATAGCTGCGAGTGAGCGTCGCCGTCGCGCGCAGGCTCGCGTCGCGGACCTTGGGACCCTTCGATGCGAACCGGTCGGGATGAATCTTGCGGCTCAATTCGTGATAGCGGCGCTCGAGCGCATCGAGATCGATAGTCAGCTGGCGCGGCAGGCCGAGCGCGGCGAAACAATCGAGCGGCGCCGCGAGGGGAGACCCACACTCAGCGCAAATCAGCGACGGCTCTTGCCGCCTTCCGCATGAAAGGCATTCGATCATCTTGAGACGACAGTCCCCACGTCCACTCGTTCATACGACGAACGACTCACCACATCCGCAACTGCGCTTGGCATTTGGATTGACGACCTTGAAGCCCGACGACATCAGTTCCTCGCCGTAGTCGAGCTCGGAGCCGTTGAGGTAGAGAAAACTTTTCTTGTCGACGATCAGGCGCGCGCCGTCGCGCTCGAAAACCTTGTCGCGATCCTTGGCGGCGTCGATTTCCATCCGGTATTGCAAGCCCGAGCATCCGCCGCCGACGACCTTTACGCGCAGCCCCGCGCCTTCGCCCTTGTCGGCGACCAGCTGCTTGATCTTCTGAGCAGCGCCCTCGGAAAGTGAAATCACAGCCACGAGAGGTTACGCCTCCTTCGATTTGGCAGGCTCTTCGACGGCGACGTCGTCACCCTTGCGCTTGCGCCAGTCGGTGATCGCAGCCTTGATCGCGTCCTCGGCCAGGACCGAACAGTGAATCTTGACGGGCGGCAGATTGAGTTCCTTGACGATGACGGTGTTCTTAATCGTCATCGCCTCGTCGATATGCTTGCCCTTGACCAGTTCGGTGACGTAGCTCGAACTTGCGATCGCACTGCCGCATCCGAAGGTCTTGAAGCGCGCATCCTCGATGACGCCGCTGTCGCTGATCTTGAGCTGCAGCTTCATCACGTCGCCACATTCCGGCGCGCCGACGACGCCCGTGCCGATGCCCGGCTCGTCCTTGGCGAAGCTGCCGACGTTGCGCGGATTGTTGTAGTGCTCGATAACCTTATCTGAGTAAGCCATGATTTTATCCCTGATGCGGCGCGTCGAAACGGCGTCGTCGTGTTATGATTTCCAATTGACCGACTTGAGATCGATTCCTTCTTTCGCCATCTCGTACAGCGGCGACATCTCGCGCAGCCGCTTCACTTCCTTGCTGACGCGATCCGTCACGTAATCCACTTCTTCGAGCGTATTGAAACGGCCGAGGCCGAAACGAATCGAGCTGTGTGCGAGTTCGTCGTCGATTCCCAGTGCGCGAATCACATACGACGGCTCGAGTGTCGCCGAGGTGCATGCGGAGCCGGAGCTGACCGCGATATCGTTGATACCCATCAGGAGCGATTCGCCTTCGACATACGCGAAACTCACGTTCAGGTTGCCCGGCAGACGCTCGGTCGGATGACCGTTGACGTAAATCTCGTCGAGGCGCTCGAACAATCCGGCTTGGAGCTGACTGCGCAGCTCGAGCAAACGCAGAGTCTCATCGGGCATTTCCTTGCCGGCGATTTCGCACGCCGCGCCAAGCCCGACGATTCCGGTTACGTTAAGCGTCCCGGAGCGCATCCCGCGCTCATGGCCGCCGCCGTCCATCTGCGGCGAGATTCGCACGCGTGGTCCCTTCGAGCGGACATAAAGTGCGCCGATTCCCTTCGGCCCGTAGATTTTGTGCGCGCTGATCGACGCGAGGTCGACCCCCGCCTTCTCGACGTCGACCGGAATCTTGCCAACCGCCTGAACGGCGTCGCAATGGAACACGATTCCTTTTTCTTTCGCGATCTTGCCGATCTCGGCAATCGGATGAAGCGTGCCGATTTCGTTGTTGGCCCACATGATCGTGATGAGCACGGTCTTGTCGGTGATCGCGTTGCGCACCGCGTCCGGATCGACCATCCCGTATTTGTCGACCGGCAGGTACGTCACTGTCGCCTTGCCCGCCCGCTCGAGCGCGCGGCAACTGTCGAGCACGGCCTTGTGTTCGGTAACGCAACTGATGATGTGGTTGCCCTTATCTTTGTAAAACTCGACGACGCCCTTAATTGCCAGGTTGTCGGACTCGGTGGCGCCGCTGGTGAAAATAATTTCCTTGGACTTGGCGCCGATCAGCGCCGCGATCTGGTTGCGCGAGCGATCGACAGCCTCTTCCGCCTCCCATCCGAAGCTATGGTTGCGGCTGGCGGCGTTGCCGAACTTCTCGGTGAAATACGGGAGCATCGCATCGAGCACGCGCGAATCGACCCGCGTGGTCGCATGATTGTCCATGTAAACAGGTTTTTTCAGCATTTCTTTCAGCGTCTATTCAACAAATCTTCAGGTTCGTTCCGCACAAAATCATCGAGACAATAATAGTGGACCTGTTAGGTATAATATAAGGCTTCCGAAGAGACAGTCAAACGAAATTTTAGCCTCACGGGAATACTCGACCCACTGAGTCTAGTAAGGCAGATTGCGCCCGTGAGTCAAGGACAATATTCGGCCTTACCGAACGGTCAAGAACACGGCGGCGAGACTATTTTGGACGCGGTTTCAGGTCCATCCGGCGCTCCTCGCGCCAGTCGCTGAAGCCCAGCCGATGCCATGCCGTCGCGCCCACCCAGTTGCGATGCAGGACGCTCAACGTGATGACCGTGATGCCCGCGTCGCGGAACCATTCGTAGGCGGCCTCGAGCATCGGCTTCATTAGCCCGCGTCCTCGAAAGGCCTCGTCCATAAAAGCCTGGCTGATGTAACCGATGGACTGAGGAAGCGCGCCGTCGGCCTGGTGTTTGAGGCGAATCCACAGATGACCGACGAGGTGCGAGTCGCCCGCGTCGGCCACCCAGACCGCGTGATGGGCGCGATTGAGCACGAGCCTCAGCCAGTTGGGCGCGTTGCGGATGCCGTCCCAATCGAATTGCACGCGCGGGTCGAGCGACTGCTCCCATGCGGCGAGCGCGGCGACGAGTCGCGATAGTTCGGGGATGTCGGCTTCAGTGGCGCGACGGATTTGGATGGGCATTGCGAGATTCCTCCGTGAGCGTGCGATCTGATCGTATAGCGCGGATGGGCGAGCGCGGAAAAGTTCGTTTCGAAGCGCGCCTGGTGCGTGATGCGTGCGTGACGCGCGCTTTAGCGCGCGAGATCCTTCGCTTCGCTCAGGATGACGGAAAAAAACAGGATGACGGAAAAAAGCGCGCAACCTCCCGAGTCATTCTGAGCTGCTGCAGCGAAGAATCTCGACGGACGCTCCTGCGGCCGGCGCTCGGCTATGCGAAGGGGCCGGGGTGCTCGGGGTCGAAGGAGATTTCGAGGAGCTTGCGCTCGGTGCGGATTGATTTCAGGGCGGCTTCGCGGGTTTGTTCGAATTCGTGCTCGATCCATGGCGCGATTCGCTCGATTAGTTTTTCTGGAGAGTCGTCTGCGCTGATCAAACTTGTGGCGATGCGGCATCTCAATGCGACTTTCTCGATTCCGTCCGCGCGCTCCAGGCTTAGTGTCAGCACTACAGAGTCCGCGTTCCGCTCGAGTGGACGAGCGCTCGCTATCGCGTAGATGCCGCGGGCGGTATTCAAATTTGTTGGCACTCTGAATGCCGTTCAGATTGGCGCCGGCCGCAGGAGCGTCCGGCGAGATTCTTCGCTTCGCTCAGAATGACACAAAAATAAGAGAGATCAGGCGGCGCGGGATGAGCCGGCGCCCTTCTGTGTGCGGCCGGCGCCGCTCTTCCCAGAACAGCACGACCGGGCCCGCGATATAGATCGACGAATACGTGCCCGTGATGAAACCGATCAGCAGCGTGAACGCCGACGGGCGCAGGATCGGGCCGCCGAATGCCAGCAGCGACAGCAGCACTACGATGGCGGTGCCCGAGGTCAGGATGGTGCGCGAAAGAGTCTCGTTGATTGCGCGATTCATGATCGATGCGATCGGCTCGCGACGGCGCTTGGCTGAATCCTCGCGGATACGGTCCGAGACGATGATGGTGTCATGCACCGAGTAACCGATGACGGTCAGCACCGCCGCTAGCGTAGTCAAATCGAACTGGTACTGCGAGATGACGAGCGCGCACATCACGACCAGCACGTCGTGAATCAACGCGATCACCGCGCCCGCACCGAAACTCCAGCTCACGTGGCGGAACTGGATCGCGATATACACGCCCATGAAGATGGTCGCGATGATGACGGCGGCGAAGCCCTTGCGGCGCAAGTCGCTGCCGACCTTGG
>CAVTEN010000016.1:0-86416 GCA_963733715.1 uncultured delta proteobacterium | reverse complement strand
TCCCGGATTTCCGGGGTAGCTTCAGCCTTGCTCACCTGGCGTAGTCGTCCCATCGTTTCGCTCCTCGTGTTGGCGTGTTCGACGGCACCACTATCGCCGATGTCGCACGCTCTTGCGAGGCTGCGTGCGCGGCGCGGCGACGTTAAAGTCTTGAGGGTTGCCTGCGATCAGACGAAGGACTGAGCCAGGGCCAGCCACAACGCAAACAGGAAGCCCGCGACGGTCGGCAGCACAACCAGCGATCCCCCCTCATGGATCGATTCGGAATCATCGCGTGCGCGACGACCGCGAGCACGGCTCCGCCGGCTACCGCCTGCGAGAAAATCGCAACGTGTGATCCGGAACCGACGAATATCTTGCCGGCGGCGGCTGCTACGATTCCCGCGACCAGAACCGCCGACCACAACGCAAAAATCGTTAAGGGTCGATAGCCTGCCCGCTTGAGCATCGAAGCGCTGGCCGCTGCCTCGGGGATTCCACCGATGAACATTCCCATGATCAGGGTGATCGACAGAGTCGCCAAGCCAGCGAACTTCGCTCCGATTACCAGGCATCCGGGAATCGTATCCAGGATGTTTCCAAGCACAATGGCCATCCCCGCTCCGTGGCCGGCCTCGACCAGCATCTTCTCCGCTTCGCTCCTGCTGAGGTGATCGAGGTTGCCGGACGCCACCTTGGCCCATCGCGAAGGATTGGAGGCGCCGGAACTAAGATTTCTGATCGCCCGTTCGTGGCTGAGCCGTTCCACCGCGGTCGCCAACTGATGGTCTTTCACAAGGAGACGATCAAAATCCTCCCTGCCAATTTCCAACAGGTCGGTTGAGTCGGCCGATTGAATCGTCGCAGTCCGCGGCTCTCCGCTGAGCAGGGCCATCTCGCCGAATGCCTGCCCCTCGCCTAGTTCCGCGAGCTTTTCCCCGATCACATGTCCGTTGCGATTCTCGCCGGTCGCGCCCGACAACACGTCGACCTTGCCCGCGCCACGATAAAAAGCGCGTTACCTGCATCGCCGGCACGAAAGAGAATCTCGCCACCGTCGAGGTGGCGGTTGCGGACGCAAGGCAGAATGCGTTCGACCTCCTCGGGCGGCAGATGCCGCAGCAGATCGCATTTCGACAGCAGCTGAATCGTTTCTTTCGCATCCTTCTGCTTCTGTCCCAGGGCATATTCGCGAAACCGGGTCGGGTAGCGGATCGCCGCTCCCTTCTGGTCGAGGAACAACGACGTGAAATAGTAGATGACCGAGCCCAGCGCGAAGCCGCAACCGATGAACGCGGTTGAAGCGTTGGCGTTAAATCCCTGCAGATGCAGTTCCTGGGCGCCTTCGAACGCCAGTTCTATCGCCAACGCGCTGATAAGGGCGCCGGCCGCAAAGGCCAGAACGCAAGCGAGCACGCGCTTGGAGAGCGGGACATACAGGCCGAGAGCCGCGCCGACCATTGACGAGGAAGTCGTCAGAAGTCCCAGCAGCGAGACGATCAGGATTTCGTGCAAACCGATCATCCCGGTTCACCCCAGGTATCGATCGTTTCGCCTAAGGCAAACTCTTAGGGTTTTTGGGTTGATTGAGCCGCGTTGACGTTTGCGGCTGCGTACCCTGATCGAATTTAAAGATTGCGATACTTTCTGGATGGACGGATTCGAGCACTGCGTGAACGGTGGGTTTAGTCTCTTCGTCGAGGACGGCGAAATCGACTTTTATTCTCGACGTAGCGTCTTGAAGGGCCTCGATGGATGTGGAGCCAGGTTGGTGGTTCGGGAGCTTTCGCTCCTCAGATAAATCAAAGCCGAAGATTCCAAGCTGCTTCGCACATCGGTGAAAATCGTCCAGGGACGAGCGTTTCACTACTGCTTCTATTTTCTTCATACGGGCTTGTTTGGTTTGGTTTCCTCCACCGCGAAGTTGGAGCAGGAACTATGCCCGCAGAAAGCTGAAGGCAGATCGGGACTATTTTCGCTGGTGACTCTCTAATTGATTGAAAATTTAGAAGTCGCCTATTTCATTTTGCAATCCGCGGCGGCGACTACGATCCAGTCGATAGGGTAGTACTTCTTCGACAATCATCTTGCGGACCCGTCAAGATGACTTCGTGGCCTTGGCGATAAAGGCGACCGCAACCGCGGTCGCCAGAATTGCTCCCTTAGTGCTTGCCTTCAATTCGACGATAGGTAAGTGGGACGTACACTTTCGCATCTAGTGGGAATCGGCGCCGAGTTATCGGCCATCTTCATCGAGAATCCAAAACATTCGTTATTCGGACACTTCACGTCTTTGGCCGCTCCCGTCGCAAGGGACGCAGAAGCTGCGCTCGGCAATCTTCCGGCAGGAAAGGGAATGCTGGACGGGGGCGGAACGTGCCAGTAATGCGATTATCGCCGAATGCATTAGCCGCCAAAGAATCGCCGCCGAGATGCTCCTCACTCAAGCTCCGCCATTTGCTTGAGCTCCTCGATCTCGCGGCGTTGCCGCTCGATCTCCCTTTGCTGCTCAGCCAGTTCCTCGTCGATTTGTCTCTGGTGATGTTCCTCGTTCTGCAGAGCGTTGCCGGCCAGGAATCCCGTTCCTCCGCCAAGCACTCCGCCGATCGCTGCACCTGCCAAAGGATGCCCTGTGGCGGCTCCGATGATCGCGCCGGTTGCGGCACCGAGTCCGGTTCCAACGAATGTGCCTTTCTCGCGGGTTGATAAAGGTTCGCCCTCGCATCCAACTACGGCCAACACCATCATCGCCGCGAGTACAACTGCAATTGCTCTTTTCAAAAAAGAGTTCATTGGATCCTCCTAGCGCTGCGCCGTCGTTGTTGAGGGTTCGGGCAGCCTGACGACCTTGTTGTTCTCGTCGACCAGGACGAGTCCGCCCTTGCCATCGGCTCTGACGTGAATTTCGGCGCGGTCGGTGCCGCTTTGATCGAACAACGCCAAAGCAGGCGTTCCATTGGGACCGGTACCCAGGCCCGCGCGCGCCATTCCGGTCTTGGGGTCGTACAGCGTCAGGCTGGCCTCGTTATTTTCCGTGACGGCCAGGCTGGCGATTTGCTTGCCGCCGGTGCTGTAGATTGCGATGCCGTTTCTGCCGTCAATAGATGCGCCGACGAGCACGCGTGGTGATCCGCTTTGATCGTAAAAGCCTATAGCGGCGGCTCCATCCTTAGTCACGCGGAAATCCGCGCGATCGCGTTTATGACCGTCGAACATCGCCAGGTGGGTTGTCCCATCGGGCGCAACCTTCATCACCGCGCGCTGGGTTCCGTCGCGATCGAGGAGCACAAACTGCTCGGCGCTCAGCGTCCGCACATGCCCCGACGCCATAGCAGCACTCGCGCCGAGTTGGGTCATAACGCACCGCCCACTAAAGCACCCATAAGTGTCAGCAAGGCGTATAGCCGGGTTTCAGGTTTCATCATGCTAGTGCCTCCTCTTCTTTGATTCTTTTCCATCGTGAAAGTCCGGCCAGTCCGCCGAACTCGCTGAGTAAGCGTGATTCAGATTCGCCATGAACAAACTCGAGGCGCGCGCCGTGAGCAGCGGCAAGATCAGGCAGCACGTCACTCAAGGCTACCTGTTGGGTGGCTTGTCCCGGGCAGTACGCTTCTGCAGCGCGCTGGTCTTCAACCACCAATCCTCGAGCGCAGCGCAACACGTCGCCTTTGAGCTTCCAGGGAGCTACGAGCAGATGAAGCCTGCCCATCTGCAGATCATTAAGAACCGTGGGGATCGTCCATCTGCCGACATCCCGAATTTCGTCCAGCAGCGCCCGTTCAGTCGCCTGCATCTTCTCCTGGATGATAGGCGCGACCTTTTGTAACACTTCGCCTGCGGACGGGTCTGGCTTAGGAAGCGATGGCGCTTGCCCTATAACCTTTTGTCGAAGCGCCCTGGGAAGGTAGTTCTCAAAGAAGCGAGTGTCTTCGTTCGGGCCCATGAAGATCAGCTCATCGATATGCCAGGCAGCGACTAATTCCTCGAGAACACTTACGTTGTGCTTGTAGAAGCGTACGACTGAGGCTTCGATGTGTCGTTCGTAGTGATCGCCTTCCGCACCGCCCCGTAAGACCACACCTTGCTCAAAGCGCATCGCGGGCCTTTTCTCGTCCTTGCGTGTATGGTCCCGCGGAATATCCAGGAACGCGTCGGCGACTTCGTGGATTTCGCCAAGATGCATCGTGTAGAAGTGCCACTTCGCCTTATCGAGCAACACCACTCCCTGCCGCGAGTATTCATCGATGGCGTACACCAGCGGAAAGACATAGGGCTCGCCCCATCGAACCTCGATTCGACTGTGAGCGAGGTCGACCACCGGCAGATCCACCTGCAGCGCGTATATCTTTATGAGATCGGCATCGTCTGCGAAGACGACATAGGTGTGTGCCGCAGGAATTATCTGCTCGAGTTCGTGGATAACCTTTGGCGTGAGCCCGCGTGGAAGGTCGAGGCCTTTCAACGTATCCTTGACGCGCACCAACCATCCGCGCTTTTGGTTAGTTGGTTCCGCGGGGTTAGCATCGAAGTAGATCGAGAGCACGGGCGCGGTGCGCGGAGCGATTGACTCCTTGATGAACTGAATATCGTTTTTGCTTAGCACGGTGGATCCTCCCTCGTCCTTCAATCTCCAATCACGCCAAGTTCCAGGTCCATGAGTAGCTCGTGCAGACTAATACCTGAGCCCATCAATAGGACTCCAAAGATAATCGCGTAGGTCGCAATCAGCCATCGCAATACGAATGCTTCGGTGGCCGGAAAGCACATCAAGAAAACCAGCAGTACCGCAAATGCGATCGCTGCGATGCCAGTCGTCAACAGCCAGAGCTCACCTTCCGCTTCCCGGCGGAGCAGAATAGCCGTGGCAGTCTCGAACACACCTATAGCGAGACTCCAGGCGGCGACGCAGATAGGCAGGCCTAGCCCGGTGAGTGCAGGCGCGTAGATTGTCACGATAGCGCCGATAAGGACTCCTATGATCCCTTCAAGGAGCATCAACCAGGGATCGTTTACGTGACGCCATTCGCCGATCGCGCAGCCAAACAGAAATAACCCATCAGCCAGGGCATATGCTCCGAAAGCAATTGTCAGAGCCCCGACGGTTAATCGAGGCCACCCAGCGGCGACCATGCCGAACGCGATGGCCAGAATGCCGCGGACTACATATGTCCACCAGTAGTGAGTGAGCCTTGTAAGTATCATCACGTCACAACGATCAGATGGTTTTCGACCTCTGAGACTCCCGGCGCAGACCACGCAGCCATCTCGGCTTCGTGGCGTTCAACCCATGAATGTACGGTGCCGGTCAGGACTATCTTGCTGCCTCGAGTCTCGACATTTATGTTCTTCGCATCGAGTTGCGCGGTCCGTTTGAGCGCCTCTTCGATCCTGGTCTTGACGTCTGCGGGCGATGCTATCGGCGGCACGACTTCGATCGCATTGGTGACGCCCTTTACGCCAGTTATGTAACGGACCTGACTCTCAGCCGCCGCTTTCTGATAGTAATAGTCAACCGTTCCTTCCAGCGTGACCCAGCCATTCGACACGATCACTTTCACGCGGTCGGCAGGAATTCTGCTATCCAGCCTGAGTGCCGCCCTCGCGGATTCTGCTATCTCGGCGTCGGTTCGTTGATTCTCCAGCTTGACCTGGATGTCGTTGGCCAAGGCTGTTACACCGGCGACGCTTTTCGCTACGCGCTCCGCGGTCCATTTTTCTGCGTAGCTGGACACGTGCCCGGTGAGAGTGACGACGCCGTTTTTCACCGTGACCGCTATCTCGCGAGCGTCGATGCTGGGCTCCCATTCAAGCGCCCGCTCGACGTCGCGCTTCAGTTCAATGTCAGTCTTCACAAGCGAGGCCCTCTTTGACTCCACACGGGCCCTGCGTATTTCATGCCAGAGTCCGACACCCGCTAACCGTTGTTGCAAAACGATTTTAGAAAGCAGACGGAAAATTAAGCCTGTGGCCTGCGCGCCACACCAGCTGTAGTCGGCGGTCCACATCGCGGGACCGCCGACTCAGGCTCACGAAAGGCGCACTACTGGCGAAATCGCTCAGGTTCCATGCGATGCTTTCGAAGCAGGCGGTAGAACGTCTTCCGATCTACTCGCGCAGCCTCCGCGGCTCTGGAGACGTTGCCCGCGTGGCGATCGAGCGTGCTTTTCAAGTACGACGCTTCGAACAGATTCAGGTATTGAGTCTTGGCGGCGCTGAACGCCAATTCGCATGACTCGATGCCGGCGGCGGTCTCCGCGAACACCCCCGATGCGTCATCTGGCGTCGATAAGCAGTTCGGCGGGAACTTCGCGCATCGTTATGGTCGGACCATCGACCATCACGCACATCCGTCTGACGACGTTCTGAAGTTCGCGCACATTTCCGGGCCAGGAATATGACTCGAAAGCGCGAAGAACCTCGGGCTCGAAAGTCTTCGTCGCGCCCGAGTCTGGCTCGCAGTAGATCTTCAGAAACCAATTGGCCAGCAGTTGCACGTCGCCCTGACGCTCGCGCAGCGGCGGTATTCGAATCGGAATGACGTTCAGCCGAAACAGGAGATCTTCGCGGAACTCCCCTTCTTTCACGCTCTTGTGCAAATCGCGGTTGGTTGCCGCGACGATCCGCGCATCGAACTTGATTACCTTGGTGCCACCGAGCCGCCGATGCTCCTTCTCCTGCAGTGCGCGCAGCAGCTTCACCTGGAACGAAAGAGGCAGCTCTCCAACTTCGTCGAGGAACAGCGTCCCGCCGTCGGCCATCTCCATCAGGCCGGGCTTCGCCGCAATCGCTCCGGTGTAGGCTCCCTTCTCGTAGCCAAAGAGTTCGGCTTCGAGCAGGTTCTCCAGCAATGCGGCACAATCGACCGCGATGAAGGGATGCTCCGCGCGGCGACTGCTCATATGGATCGCCTTCGCGGCGAGTTCCTTGCCGGTGCCGGATTCTCCGTGCAGCAGAATACTGGCCTCGGAGCGCGCAGCCTTTTGCACCAACGCAGAAGCGGCGTTCAGCGCCGCGCTCCTTCCCACCATACCCAGCCAGGCAGGAGGAGGCTGTTCTGCGTGCTTGGATTCGAACGAGTGCAGGAAAGGCTTTACCTTGCCGACGGCGTTATCCGCCTGCCCGCTCAGGAGCTGGGCCGCTACGTCGACAGGATCGAAGTTTGTGACCGAGGACGCGAGCAATTCTTCTCCAGCTTCTGCCGTCGTCCGGTCTTTTTGCACGATAAGTTCTTGTGGTGCCATGATAATTCACCTCGAGGGTGAGGAACGTTCAGAGAACCTATTTCCTCAAATCACACAGATCCTTCCAGCTTCGCATCATTCCGATGCGCCGCGTGTCGCCACAAATTTCCGTCTACCCCTAGTTTAGAACTTCGACTTCTATCGCCGATTGCACTGCGCCCAGCAGCGCATCTTCGCTGAATGGCTTGGTAAGGAAGCTCACCGCGCCGCCTCGCAGCGCCCGCGTGCGCACGTCTTCGTCGTTATACGCGGTGATGAAGATGATCGGAATTGGAAAAGACGCCGCGGCCAATCGCTGCTGCAGTTCCAGACCGTCCATTCCCGGCATCTGCACGTCGAGGATCAAGCACCGGAAGGCGCGCAGATTAGGCGATCCCAGGAACTCCTGGCCGCCTGCAAACGGCTCGGCCTGGAATCCCATCGATCGGAACAGGCTCCCGACCGCGTCGCGGACCGATTCATCATCGTCGACAATCGCAACCAACGCTGGCCGTACGGATTTCATGTCCGCCTCCGTTGTTGAGCGTGTACTTGTCTTCGTCATGAACAAAAAGTACCGCGCAATGCGATGTGGCGTCTATTATACGTTGGTATCTGAGCTCTAATCCTCAGGTGCCCGCACTCCGAGTCTTTCCGCCATCCTGACTAGATCCGCCAGCGAACCCGCCCCCATCTTTTGCATGACCTGGCCGCGCTGAGTCTTGACCGTTATTTCACTGGTCCCGAGCTCACCGGCAATCTGTTTGTTGAGCAGGCCCGAGACGACCAGCCGCATCACTTCCCGCTCGCGGCGAGTTAGCGACTCGTAACGCCCGCGCAAATCGTCAGTTAAACTTCGTTCGCGCCGCGCCGAGCGATCGGTCTCGATCGCCTGCTGGATCGCGTCGAGCAGATCCTGATCGCGAAACGGCTTGGTCAGAAACTCGACGGCGCCGGCCTTCATCGCCTTCACCGTCATCGGGATATCGCCGTGACCGGTCATGAAGACGATCGGGATCCTGATGTCAGCGTCGGCCAGCTTGCGCTGGAGTTGGAGACCGCTGAAGCCCGGCAACCGGATGTCGAGCACGAGGCATCCCGGAACGTCGGGACGTTTGCTGCGGAGAAAATCCTGCGCGGACGCGAAGGCCTCGACGTGCAGGCCCACCGAGCGGATCAGACTTTGAATCGCCTCGCGCACCGACGCGTCGTCGTCGACTACATAGACGATCGATTCCGGCTTGCTCATTTCCTGCTTGCTCATGGTGAGGCTTCACCGGCAGTCGGAATCGTAAATCGAAAGGTCGCGCCATGGTCCGGATTCGCCTCGGCCCACAGCCTGCCGCCGTGCGCCTTCACGATCGAACGGCCGATCGCGAGTCCCATGCCCATGCCTTCGGTTTTGGTGGTGAAGAACGTCTCGAACAGCCGCTCGAGATTCTGCGGGCTGATTCCGCTTCCGCTGTCCCGCACCGCGACCAGCACGCCCGCCGGGTCCTGTTGGGGCTCCGACGTGATCGACAGTTCGCGGGACCGGTTTTCGATCGTGCTCATGGCTTCGATGCCGTTCATCATCAGATTCAGCAGCACCTGTTGCAGTTGCACTCGATCCGCAGTCAGCGCCGGCAAATCGGTGCCCAAATCGGTTTGCAGCGCCACGTTGTTCCGTAGACTCTCTCTGCTCACTAACGCCACCGTCTCGCGAATGAGATCGTTGATTTCCACCCGGCTCTTCTGCGGAGGAGATTTCTTGACGAACGCGCGGATCTCCTTGATCAGCTCGCTCGCCCGGTTTCCCTGCCTGATAATCCGGGTTATCGACGTCCTGGCTTCTTCCAGGTTCGGCGTCTCGCCCGCGAGCCAGCGTTGGGCCGCGCTGCCGTTGGTGACGATGGCGGAGAGCGGCTGATTCACTTCATGCGCGATCGACGCCATCAGCTCGCCCATCGAGGTGACGCGAGTCACATGCGCAAGCTCGCTCTGCGCGGTATGCAATGCCTCCTGCGCATTCTGCCGTTCGACGATTTCCTTGCGCAGTTCTTCATTGGCACTGGCAAGTTGGGCGGTGCGTTCCTGGACCTTCGCTTCCAATTCATCGTGCGCCTGATGCAGCGCCTGCTCGACCCGGCGCCGCTCCTTGATTTCACGTTCGAGATTGAGGTTGGCGGTCCGAAGCTGCGTCGGGCTGGGAAGCGCCAGCGCCTGGGGAATCAACTTCACCAGCATCACCGCCGTCGCGATTGATACCACCGCGGTGAAAGCCTTGATGACTCCGGAGAGCCGGTACACGGGATCCCAGAGCGTCCACACTTCCATCACATGCGTAGTTCCGCACGCCAGGATGAAGACGCCGAACATCACGAATATCCAGTTGAACGGAAGATCCGTCCGCTTGCGGACGAAATAAATCAGGACGATCGGAATCAGATAATACGAGAGCGCGATCAGCGTGTCGGACGTCGCGTGCAGCCAGACAATTTCCGGCCTCCACAGATAGCAGGCGCCATGCGGCATGAAATCCGACGAGAACAGCTTGCTCAGGAATTCACTCATGGCAGTTCTCCCTCAGTGTTTAAGGGCCGCTTTGATTGATTAGCCGGCGGCGGATAGCGGCTTCGAAGTCCGCGCCTGCCTCAGCCATTCTCGACAGATCGAACTCGCTCTTGCGGGCGGTGTGGCTTCTACCCCACCGCCGCAGAGCAAATTCCACAAACCGCAGATTCTTTTGCGAACCGAAGATAACGGATAGCGACGATCTCCTTCGGCGCGGTGTTTGCTTCCCCCAGCCTATCCATCCGGCAAGTTAGAGACTAGCCGCTCAACAAGGAGAATAAAGACTATGAATCAATCACCCGCAGTTGACGAAATGGACATGCTCCATCGCGAGATAGATCGCGCGTTCGACGATTTCGTCCCGATGGAGCCGTTTTTGCGCAAGGCGTTTCTGCCGGGCCGGCTCGCGCGCGCCTATCCGCTCATCAATCTTCACGGGGACAAGGACAATCTCTACGTTGAGGCGGTGGCTCCCGGAATCGATCCGGAGTCTCTGAACCTCACCGTCGTGCGTAACGACCTGACTATCTCGGGCGAAAAAAAGCGGCTGCCGAGCGAGATCAAGCCCGAAATGTTCCATCGCGAGGAGCGGGCGACCGGCAAATTTGTGCGAACCATCACGCTGCCGGTCGAAATTGACGACAACAAGATCAGCGCGGAATACAAGAACGGGCTGATTCTCATCACGATGCCCAAATCCGAAAAAGCAAAACCCAGGCAGATTCAAGTGCAGGTCTCCTGAGCCCGCTCAACTGAATCGCAAAAGTGCGCAAGAGGATAACGGCCATGGCAGAGAAAACAGTACCCGCTACTGAATGGATCGAATGGGTCACAGACGAATGGCGGCAACCGCGGAGATGACTCGCGCAGCCGAGCGCTACGCGCCGCCGCCGGTGGATATCTATGAAACTCCGAACTCGCTGGTCCTGCTGGCCGACATGCCGGGAGTTCCCAAGGAGAACCTCGAAGTTCGTGTCGACCAGAACACGCTGACTATCCAGGGCAAGGCGCAGCATCTCGTCAAGGGAGAACCGATATATCGCGAGATCGAGCTGACTGGTTTCTTCCGCCAGTTCGAGATCAGCGAAGAGATCGCGACCGACAAAATCAACGCGGAACTCAAATACGGAGTGTTGTCGCTCAATCTCCCGAAATCGGAAAAGGCGAAGCCAAAGAAAATCGAAGTCAAGGTGAGCTGATACCCGGGCAAACGCCAGAACAGAATCGCCCCGAACAGTCAGATCGGGAGGTCAGCTATATGGCCCAGATAATCCCTGAACCTGTGAAGCGTTCGATCAGCCGCCTGCGGGAAGACATTCACTCCATGCTCGATCGATGGAGGCATCGGCGCAACGACGGCGCAACGGATGGACAACAACTCTCGAGCATGGCCTTCGGTCCGCCGGTGGATTTCGAAGATAAAGACGATGAAGTCGTAGTCGTCGCGGAGATTCCGGGCTTCGACGAAAACGACGTCCAAATCGAGGTCATGGACAATCGACTGATCCTGCGCGGCCAGAAAAACCTCGAGAATGAGGAGCGCGGCAGCAACTACTACCGCCTGGAGAGGGGTGTCACCGAATTCACGCGCGTGATTCCTCTGCCACCGGGAATCGACGCGGATAACGCCCGCGCCAAATTCAAAAATGGGCTGCTGCGCGTCGTTCTTCCCAAGGCCGAAAATGCAAAGGCCAAGCGGATCGAAGTTCGAGCTACGTAACCGCGGTGATCGCTCGTGCGCAAGAGCAACTTTTACCAGCGACTGGCGGTCCCGATGCGAGCCGAACCGGCTGAGATTCTGCTCGCGTACCGGCGAATCATGTTTACCGTCGATCCCAATGTTGGCGCGCGACCCGATCCGGAGCAATACCGCGATACCCAGGATGCCTACCTCGTCTTGAGCAATCCGGATCGGCGTCGCGCGCACGATATCGAGCTGTCGACTGGCCGGCGGACTTTCGCGGCCGAGGCGCCGCGATGGAAACCGCCGGTCACGATTCCTGATGATTTCACTTCCATGACGCCTTCTCTCGAAGAGTTGCGCGACCACATTTCGCAGAACTTTCTCGGGTATCGCCGCAAAAGTGACGGACCCTACCGCCGGCTTGGTCTTGACGCGATGTTGCATCGCGAGGATGCGCGCTTCGGATGCCATTTGCCGGTGAGCCTCTTCACCCGCAGCTCGCAAGTCCTGTTTGAGATTCCGCGCGATACCCACGACGGCGAAGTATTCGAGATGGATCTGAGCGGGATCGGAATTCACAACCTGATGTTGCAGCTGAGGGTGGTCGTCGTGTGATTGAGGGGGCCGTCGATGAAGGAGGTAGAAGCGTTGCTGAAGAGAAATTACTACCTGACTTTGGGCCTCCGCGTGACGGAACACGAAAACGGGCTCAGACACGCATTCTACGAGCTGGTGAGGCACTACCATCCGGACAGCGTCGGGGCTAACGGCACTCCGTTCTACCAGGAAATCGTCGAGGCATATCACCTTTTGTCGGACCCCGACCGAAGAGACGACTACGCTCGAGGCTTGAGCGACGCGGGACCAGCCGTGACCAGCAGGCGCGCATGGGCGCTTCCCGATTTGAATTCGCCACTCGATTCTGATCTTCCGACCGCCGCCCGCTTTCTGAGCAATTCCCGGATCTCGTGGCCTTCTCTCGATCTGGTCCGGGAGCAGGTGTTGAAAAACTTTCTTCGCGCCCGGCCGCCGCGGCAAAAGCGCGCCGAGGCGATCGACGTCCAGCTCACGCTCACGCCGGAAGACGCGGCCCGCGGCGGCATCGCGATGATCGAAGCTCCCGCCATCTATCCATGTCCGGCGTGCCACGGATCCGGACAGGACGAAGGCTTCCCCTGCGCGGTCTGCGATGAGCTCGGCGTGGTCGAAGAGAAGGAATCGATACCGGTGGAGATTCCCGCGATGTTCGAGCCCCATCAGCAGATCGAAATTCCCTTGCGCGGCCTCGGCATCCACAACTTTTACTTGCGCCTTCATCTCGACGTCGCACCTCAATGAGACCGAGACACCAATAAGTTCTCGCTGGGGTATCTATATGAAGACCGACTTTGAATTGCGCCACGACGTCGAACGCGAACTCGAGGAAGATCCCAGCGTCGACGCGCGCGACATTGCGGTAACCGCCAAAAACGGCGTCGTCACGCTGACGGGTCATGTGCCGACGCTTGGCGAAAAGTGGCGCGCCGAAAGTATCGCGAAACGTGTCGCCGGCGTGGTTGCGATAGCCAACGAGCTCGAAGTCGAGCTGATGCACGAGCGAACCGACTTCGACATCGCCGAGGACTTAAGACTGGCGTTCAAGATGGACAACCGGATCCCCGCCGACAGCATCAAAGTCGCCGTTTCAAATGGCTGGGTGACGCTGGAGGGAACCGTCAATCATCACTTTCAGAAAGTGGAGGCCGAGAACCTGGCCCGTGAGCTCGCGGGCGTCCGCGGCATCACGAATTCGATCGAGGTCACGCCGAGCGCATCGCCCAAGGACGTCAAAGCAAGGATCGAAGACGCTTTCAAGCGAAGCGCGCAAATCGACGCAAACCGCATTTCGGTGGAGACCCACAACGGCAAGGTTATTCTCACTGGCACTGTCCGCTCGTTCGCGGAGCGCGGCGAAGCCGAAGCGGCAGCCTGGCGCGCGCCGGGCGTCACCGAGGTGGAAAACAAGCTGACCGTCAAACCGTGAGCTTTCGCGATGAACGAGCAAATTAAAGTTGGATATCAAACCTACATTTACGACGGCGGCGAAGAGTTCGGCGCGGTGCGTGAAGTTTCGCCGGACGGCAGCCAACTCGTGGTCTATATCGAAAATGCGGGCGAGTTCGTCGTTCCGCTCGACGCCGTCAAATCGGTGCATTCCGGAAAAGTTATTTTGGATTACGCGCGGCTCAACCGCCGCGTGCAAAAGGCAATCGATCACGCGCACGACGCTGAAAAGCCAGGCACTTTAATCACACAGAGGAAAGCCACCGATGAAAAACGATCAGACCACCAACAATGGCAAATCGGTTCTGGGACCCGGAACCAAGGCGCCGGACTTCACCCTGAAGTGCACGCCGGACCAATCCGTTTCGTTGAGTGATTTCCGCGGCGCGCCCGTGATCCTCGCGTTCTACCCCGCGGACTGGAGCCCGGTATGCGGAGATCAGTTGGCGCTGTACAACGAGGTATTGCCGGAGTTCAGGCGCTTCGGCGCCGCGCTGCTCGGTATCTCGGTCGACGGCGCCTGGTGTCATGCCGCGTACGCCAAGGACCGCAGACTGCACTTCCCGCTGCTCGCTGATTTCCACCCTAAAGGAGAGACGGCACAGAGCTACGGCGCGTATCGGCACCAGGAGGGCGTATGCGAACGCGCATTGTTCGTGATCGATTCCGAGGGAACGATCCGATGGAGCTACCTGTCGCCGATCGGAGTGAATCCCGGCGCCGACGGTATTCTCACCGCGCTTGAAGGTCTCACATCACAAGAAAGCAGTGCGTCACGATAGGTAGGGCAGCGAAAATACTCGGACTGCCAGTGATCTTATTAGTTGAAGGAGATTAACCATGAAAGCAGTTGTCTACGAAGGACCACGCAACATCAAAGTGAAAGATGTTGCTGACGCAAAGATCGAAAAGCCGACCGACGTGCTGGTGCAGAATCACAGCTACCAACATATGCGGCTCCGACCTGCACATGTATGAGGGTCGAACCGATATGGAGCCGGGTCGCGTCCTTGGCCACGAGAACATGGGTGAAGTCGCGGAGGTGGGTGCCGCAGTCGACCGCATCAAGAAGGGCGACATGGTGTGTCTTCCGTTCAACATTGGCTGCGGCTTTTGCAGGAACTGCGAGGCCGGTCTCACGGCCTTCTGTCTCACCTGCTTTCCCGGGATGGCCGGCGCGGCCTATGGATTCGCCGGGATGGGACCCTTCAATGGCGGGCAAGCTGAGTATCTTCGCGTTCCTTACGGCGACTTCAATTGCCTGCGGCTCCCGCCAGAAGCGAAGGATCCTGAAAAGCAGCTCGACTATGTGATGCTCTCCGACATTTTCCCAACCGGCTGGCATGCCACCGAACTGGCTGGCGTGGCGCCCGGCGACTCTGTCGTCATTTACGGCGCCGGACCGGTTGGATTGATGGCCGCGTTGTCCGCGACTCTCAAGAGCGCTCGCCAGGTCATGGTCGTCGATCGTCATCAGGACCGACTGAAGCTGGCCGAGAAAATCGGCGCGATTGCGATCGATGAATCGAAGGGCTCGCCAGTTGATCAAGTGCTGAAGCTGACTGGTGGCCAGGGAGCGGACAAGGGTTGCGAATGCGTCGGCTACCAGTGCCACGACCCGCAAGAGCATGAGCATCCCAACATGACGATGAACAACCTGGTTCGATCGGTAAAGTTCACCGGCGGGATTGGCGTGGTCGGAATTTTTCTACCCAAAGATCCAAATGCGCCCGACGAACTCGAGAAAAAAGGCGAGATCGCATTCGACATGGGATGGTTCTGGTTCAAGGGGCAGCACGTAGGCACCGGCCAGGCCAACGTTAAACGATACAACCGCCAGCTCCGCGACCTGATCACCGCGGGCAAGGCCAAGCCTTCCTGGATCGTGTCGCACAAACTGCCGCTGAGCGAAGCGCCTGAGGGATACAAGCATTTTGACGCTCGCGACAAAGGCTGGACCAAGGTCGTACTTAGACCAGCAGCATGAACCGATGATCTTCGAGCGCGAAGCGTCGCCATCTTAAGGAGAGCACCAATGGCTACCACCACGGCAGCACGAAAAACAAAAACGCATCCAGTGACCCGCGATCATTCGCGAAGCCGAATAGCCGAATCCAACATCCCCGCGACTATGCAGGCTGCGGCGATTGATCGTTTTGGCGGACCCGAGGTCCTCACGCTCCACACTCTGCCGACGCCGATGCCCGACGCGGGAGAGGTGCTGATCGCAGTCGATACCGCAGGCGTCGGAGTGTGGGACGCTGAGATGCGCGATGGCAGCCTCGCGAGCAGTCGAAAAAAGTTCCCGCTGGTGCTTGGCACCGATGGCTCCGGGGTTATCGCAGCGATGGGCTCAGGGGTGCGCCGGTTCAAACTTGACGATCGCGTGTATTCGTATGCGTTCGAAAACCGCAAGGGCGGCTTTTACGCTGAGTACGTGGCGGTCTCCGCCAAAATGACTGCGCATATACCGAAGACGCTCGACCTCGAGCACGCGGGCGCAATCCCGACCACCGGGCTCACCGCGCTCCAGGGTATCGACGACGCACTACATCTAAAGAAGGGCGAAACCATCATCATACACGGCTCGACTGGCGGCGTGGGAAGTCTGGCCGTGCAGTTCGCCAAGCTGCGCGAGGCGCGAGTGCTCGCGACCGCGTCGGGCCAGGACGGCATGGATTTCGCCCGCCGCCTCGGAGCGGACATGGCGGTGGACGGACGCCACGGCGATATCGTCGCCGCCGCACGCGAGTTCGCACCCGACGGCGTGGATGCCGTGCTTGGGCTGGCCGGTGGCGAGGCTCTGGAGCGCTGCCTCGATACGCTGCGACCCGGTGGCCGCCTCGCCTATCCAAACGGAATAGACCCGGAGCCAAAGAAGCGGCCCAAAATGCACGTCATCCCTTATGACGCCGTTCCGGGCGTTCACGAGTTCGATCGCCTGGGACGAGCCGTCGAGGCGGCCAAGCTTCAGGTCCCGATCGCTGCCGCTTACCCCCTCGCCGATGCGGCAAAGGCACATGAACGGCTGGCAGCCGGCCACGTGCTCGGCAAGATCGTGCTGCGAACTCATCAGACCTGAACATATGTGGTCACTTGAGAAATTTTTTACGACCTGAGGTTTACAATGGAAAATCTTAAAGGACTGAAAGTCGCGATACTGGTCACCGACGGTTTCGAGCAGGTTGAACTCCTCGAACCGCGCAAGGCTCTCGATCAAGCCGGCGCCGAGACGCGCGTCGTTTCGCCCAAGGACCAACGCGTCAAAGCCTGGAAATTCACGGATTGGGGCGAGGTGATACCGGTCGATGTGCCACTGGACAAAGCCTCTTCGCGCAACTTCGACGCGCTGCTGTTGCCCGGAGGCGTCATGAACCCCGACGCTCTGCGAATAATTCCGAAAGCGGTCGCATTCATAAAGGAGTTCTTCGACGCCGGCAAGCCGGTCGCCGCTATCTGCCACGGCCCATGGACAGTGATTGAGGCCGGAGCCGCGAAGGGACGCCGGATCGCATCGTGGCCGTCACTCAAGACTGATCTTCGGAATGCCGGCGCGGAATGGATGGATCAAGAAGTTGTGGTCGATAAGAACCTCGTGTCCAGTCGCAAGCCCGACGACATTCCAGCGTTCAACCGCGAGATGATCAAGTTGTTCGGCCAAGCCGCCACAGCAAGCGAACATTCTCGCCAGACTCACGCTTGATCGCCGGCGCGGACTCAGTCGGCCACAGGATTTATTCAAACAAACAGGAGGCAAGTCATGCTCAACCCACCGGTCAGTAAACGCGATCATGTTATCGGTCCGTGGAACGCAGAAATCGTCGTTGTGGAATACGGCGACTTTGAATGTCCGTACTGCGCGGCGGCTGAGCCCGTCTTTCGGGCACTGCGGGAAACGCTGGCGGGACTCCCTACTCTTCGCGTTCCGCCACTTCCCGCTGGCCGAGGCGCATCCTCACGCCCTGCACGCCGCAGAAGCGGCCGAGGCTGCGGGCGCGCAGGGAAAATTCTGGGAGATGCATGATTGTTTGTTTGAACATCAGGATGCGCTCGAAGACGAGGATCTGATCGACTACGCGGCCGAGGTCGGCTGCAACCTCGATCAGTTCGTTAACGACATGGCTGAGAACCGCTACGCCGCGCGCGTGCGCGAAGATTTTCTCAGCGGAGTTCGCAGCGGCGTCAATGGCACTCCGACGATCTTCATCAACGGATTGCGCTACGACGGCCCTCGCGATCTCGACTCAATGCTGGCGGCGATCGAACAAGTCGCTGCCTTGAGGGCATGATGAAATATCATCGTTTCGGCGCCACCAGGCATGAAGTGCCGGTTATCGGCCAGGGCACCTGGTACATCGACACCGGCATTCCTGATCGCGCGATCGCCGCGTTGCGCCGCGGCCTCGATCTCGGCATGACGCATATCGACACCGCCGAGATGTACGGTTCTGGCGACGCCGAGGAACTGGTTGGTCGCGCGATTGCCGGCCGTCGCGACGAGGTCTTCCTGGTCTCGAAGGTGCTGCCCGAGAACGCCTCGATTGAGGGTACCGTCG
Source organism: uncultured delta proteobacterium (assembly GCA_963733715.1). Taxonomy (GTDB): domain Bacteria; phylum Desulfobacterota; class Binatia; order Binatales; family Binataceae; genus Binatus. Next base: position 68,381 of record CAVTEN010000016.1, on the reverse strand, counting down.
CCGCTTGCGAGAGATCGCTCTACCGCCTCCGGACCGACAGGCTCGACTGCTACCTGCTGCATTGGCGCGGACCACATCCGCTCGAGGACACGGTCGCCGGCTTCGAGACGCTTCAGCGCGACGGGAAGATCCTGTCGTGGGGTGTGAGCAATTTCGACGTAGGCGACCTCGATGAGCTCTGGAGCATCGTTGGCCCGGCCCGCATCGCATGCAATCAGGTCCTGTATCACTTGCGAGAACGTTCGATTGAGCATGCCGTGCTTCCCTGGTGCGAACGGCATGGCGTATCTGTCGTCGGCTACAGCCCGTTCGGCCATGCGGGCGCTTTTCCGGGCCCGCACACGTCAGCCGGTCGCGTGTTGAGCGCGATTGCCGCCAAGCACGACGCAACCCCGCGCCAGGTCGCGCTCGCTTTTCTGGTGAGGCGTCCCTCGCTCTTCACGATCCCGAAGGCGTCGAGCCCGGAGCATGTCGAGGAAAATGCAGGCGCCGGCGATCTACGGTTGAACGAGCGCGAGCTGGCGATGATCGACGAAGCATTTCCGATCGGCATCCGGCAGCGCCTCCCGGTGCTTTAGAGGCGTCACTAATCATCAAAGGAGAAGTGACATGGCAGAACTAGTAGTCGAAGAAGTTGTAATCGAGGACGTTGCGTCGACAATGGCGCGATTTTGGTGGGTATTCCTGCTTAGAGGGCTGCTCGCCATCGCATTCGGTGTGATTGCCTTCACCTATCCGGGAATCACATTAGCGGCGCTGGTGATCTTTTTCGGCGCGTATGCACTCGTGGATGGGGCATTCATTATCGGCGCTACGCTCGCGAACTGGCGTCATATGGAAAATCACTGGCTCCCGATGCTGCAAGGAATTCTCGGAGTATTCGTCGGCGTGTTGACCTTCCGCTTGCCCGCGGTCACCGCCCTGGGCCTGCTCATCTACATTGCGGCCTGGAGCCTCGCGACGGGTGCGCTCGAAATTGTCGCGGCGATCGAACTGCGCAAAGTGATGAAGGGTGAGCTCTGGCTGCTGCTGAGCGGCATCTGTTCGGTCATCTTTGCGTTCATCTTGATGTTGAATCCGTTCGCGGCAGCAATCGGGCTGCTGTGGCTGATCGCAGTCTGGGCCATCGTCTTCGGAGTCCTGCTGATCGGACTCAGCTTCAAGCTCTTGAGATTCACGTGCGATGCATCACTCGCATGGCCATCGTTCGCGACCTGACGTGACGTGCCGATTCGGACCGCCACTTGGCCGAATCGGCACTTTTCCGCTCGGCATAAGACGGCGCCTTACGGTGCTGATCGCAACCAATCGAAGGCGCCGTGCGACTAATGGATTCTTTTGAAACTTTGCTCAGGAGGTAAACACCTATGGCGAACGCACTTCAGGAAAGGCACACGGCGCCGGCATTGGAGAATGTACGGCGCGAGTTTGACGAACTAATTGACAGGTTCCTCGGAGGAACACCGCGTTCGATGCAGCGTCTCAATGCGCTGCTGAATGAACCGGCGATCGAGTCGTACATCGAGGGCGACAAGATGGTGGTGCGGGCGGAGATGCCGGGAATGGATCCGAAAAACATCGAAGTGGCGGTCACCGGAAACATGCTGACGATTCGCGGATCACGAGAAGAGCAGCACGAGGAAAAGGGCCGCGACTTTCTGCAGCGTGAGATCAGCCACGAGGAAATGGAACGCTCGATCACGCTGCCGCCAGGGACGACCGGTGAAGGGATTAAGGCATCTTACAAAAACGGGATCCTCGAATTGACGGTGCCAATTCCGAAGGAAGCCTCGACCAAGAAGGTTCAGGTCCAAAGCGGGAATGGCGGCGGCAATGGCGGCAGCGGCAGCTCAAAGAATAAGTAGCTGAGTCTCGAATTTGGGGAACTAACCGTTACAGGAGGTGTTGCAATGCCACACCCAATTGAACCATGCCCCTGCGGATCCCTGAAGCTCTACAGAGATTGCTGTGGCAAGGGAAAGTGAAATGCTCGGCGGAGTCGGCGGCATTCGCTGACTCCGCCGAGCCTCGATCACGTTACTCGCGACTGGTCACAACGTTTTCATAGGGCTCAACCGCACGTCCGCGGCCGGCGCCAGCGAGTAGTACCGCCACAATCCCCGTAAGAAACACGCCGTCGAAAGTCCCCATGCCACCAATAGACGCGACCGGCGTCCTGAGTTCGGCGATTCTGTTCAGGTTGGTCAGATCAGCTCCGATCAGCGTGCCTAGTACGCCACTGACGTACGCGATCACGTGCAGGCTGTCCCTCGCTCCCATCGCTTTGCCAATCAAAACCGCGACGATCGCTGCCGTAAGCGGCGGAATAAACAATGGAAGTGCAATCCCGAGTCCTTCCACCGGGAAGGCAAACTGATGAGCCACGTAAGCGACGATTGCCATTCCCAGTACCGACGGCAGGAGGGCCGACGGCCATCGGAACAACGCATAGGCGCAGATGAGAAGTGGGATCAGCGCGCCACCGACATTTATCGCGACCGTGGTACCCGAGCCGGCGTACTGGATGGGAATTTGATAGAGGATGCCGAAATTGTTCACCGTAGTCGCGGTCGAAATAGCATCGGATGGGACGGTGTAGAGAGGAATGTTGATATAGCTGCCTATGAGACTCGCGAACAAAGCCAAAATCGCAGCCCTCGGCGAAAGGCCTAGAGCCAAAAATGCATAACTGATCACTTCGAGTTCGATCAGGATGAAAAGCCCGGCCAAAAGGGCCACGCAAATCAGTAGGTAGATGAAAAGAAAGGGGGCGAACAACATGCGATTGACCTCCTGGTGTCGTACCTCGCCCAACACGCAAATGTTGGGCCGTGAGATGCCGCATGAAGCTCCTAGCTCACGAGCTAGCACAACCCTTGCTCATTGAGAGCTTCGAAATGCCCGTCAACGCCGTCAGAACGCGCGAACGGAATCCGTGGGAGTAAATCATGGACAACTTAATCAAAGCGCGACTGCAGATGGTTCGGGACCAGATTGCGGGGCGAGGAATCAGCAATGCTGCTTTGCTCGAGGCGATGAGCAAGGTTCAGCGCGAGTTTTTTGTGCCACCGCATCTGGCGGAGTTCGCTTATCTCGATACGCCCTTGCCGATCGAGAGCGGGCAGACGATCTCGCAGCCCTACATGGTCGCCCTGATGATCGAGGTCGTGGCGCCGCGCCCGACTGATCGCGCTCTCGAAGTTGGAACCGGCTCGGGATACGGCGCTGCCGTTCTGTCGCAACTGGTCGCCGAGGTTTACACCGTCGAGCGGGATGAACGACTGTTCGAATTGGCGACCAAGCGTCTTGCCGACCTGGGCTATACGAACGTCAAGGTGCTGCATGGCGACGGCACGCTCGGATGGCCCGAACACGCGCCTTACGACGTGATTGTGGTGACCGCCGGAGGACCCCAAGTACCCAAGCCACTGCTGGAACAACTTGCGATAGGCGGCCGTCTTGTCATCCCGATAGGCGAAGTACCGCGGCTGCAGAGTCTCATGCGAGTCACTCGCGTAGGTAAGGACCAATACGACGAGGAGAATCTCGGCCCGGTGCAGTTCGTTCCCTTGATCGGGGCACAAGGCTGGGAGCCCGGCGTCGCCTTGCCCGAGCGGCCGTCCCCTCCGGAAACGATCGCGAAACTGATTCGCGACAACGCCGAGCCTATCGGCGACATCGACGAGGTCGACCTCGGTCCGCTGCTGGATCGGATCGCCAATGCGCGGGTCGTCCTGCTCGGCGAAGCCACTCACGGAACTTCGGAGTTTTATCGGATGCGCGCGCGCATCACGAAGGAGCTGATTTTGCGCCGCGGCTTCAACTTCGTCGCGGTCGAGGCCGACTGGCCCGATGCTGCCAGGATCAACCAGTATATCCGCCATGCCCCTGGCCGGCCGGATCAGTGGAAGGCCTTCGCACGGTTCCCAACGTGGATGTGGCGAAATCAGGAAGCCCTGGAGCTGGTCGAATGGCTGCGCGCGCATAACGCCGAGGTTAACGATCCGGACCGCTTTGCCAGTTTCTATGGGCTGGATCTCTACAGCCTTTTCACATCGATCAACGCTGTCATCACCTACCTCAACAAGATCGATCCCGCGATGGCTGAGACTGCCCGGCAGAGATACGCATGCCTCACTCCGTGGGCGCAGGACCCCGCGGCCTACGGACGAGCTGTGCTAAGCGGCAGTTATGTGGATTGCGAAGAAGAGGTAGTCAAGATGCTCCGCGACATGTTGGAGCATCGGCTTGAGTATTCCGAACGCGACGGCGATCGCTTTTTCGACGCCATGGAAAACGCTCGACTGGCGGCCGATGCCGAGCGCTATTACCGCCTCATGTATTACGGTTCGGTCGATTCGTGGAACCTGCGCGATCAACATATGTTCGACACGCTCGAGCGGCTGTTCGATTTTCACGGCTCCGGCAGCAAAGGAATAGTCTGGGCGCATAACTCGCACGTCGGAGACGCGGCCTTTACCGAGATGGGCGCGCGCGGCGAATTCAATGTCGGACAGCTATGTCGCACGCGCTTCGCCGACTCCGCGTTCATCGTCGGCTTCGGCACCGACCACGGCACCGTCGCAGCAGTCATCGGAATGGGACGGGTCGATGGAGTTCAAAAAGATCGTGCCGTCCCATGAAGCCAGTTATGAACGGCTCTGCCACGATTCCCGCGTCGAAGCTTTCATGCTCCATCTCAGGGATCCAAGGCGGCCGGAAGTGCGCGTCGAGTTGATGCCGGTGCGCCTCGAGCGCGCAATCGGCGTTATCTACCGCCCCGAATCCGAACTCATGAGCCACTACTTCCAGGCTTGTCTGCCGCGACAGTTTGATGAGTACGTCTGGTTCGATGAGACGCGCGCGGTTACGCCTCTGCTGGCGGTCGCCGCTCCCGGAGTTCCAGAGACCTATCCGTTCGGCGTGTAGACGTCCTCGCCGACTGTTCTGGCCCGCCGATCGGCGCTGAAGTGTTCAGGATGTACTAACTACTGCGGCTGTTGTTGCTCGCCTGCCGACCGACGCGCGGTCCGGGCAAGTATTCCACTCCGCCTGAATCTGTCCTCGTCGGCTGAGGATACAGCGAAAGCAATTCCAGAATTTCCGTAGGCATGTCGGTATTGACGTTGAGGCCCATCGCCTTCGCTTCGCGCGCGCCGATAGGATAGTCATGGGTCCAGGTCCCTACCGACAACTTCTGTGCGAGTTCCTCCGCTTTTTCTTTGGGTAGTCTGCCGTCCAGCAACTCATAAGCGGCCTTGCGAACCTGCTCGATCGCTTTGCGTCCCACATCCGCCATGACGAGGGTCTGGTCTGAAATCCGCTCGATCGGTTTTTGTTCGACCACTTTGATTAGTGACGCGGCAGGAGACTCGCCGAGCTGCGGATCGATCGGTCCCATTACAGCGTGTGACGATAGGATGATCTCGTTGGCTGCCAGGCAGATCAGCGTGCCACCGGACATCGCATAATGAGGTACATAAGCAGTCACCTTGCCGGGATGCTCGCGTAGAGCCCGGGCTATCTGGAGCGCGGCGAGCACCAAACCTCCCGGCGTGTGGAGGACTATATCGATTGGCACATCGCGATCCGTCAGGCGGATAGCGCGCAGGATTTCCTCGGAATCATTAATGTCGATGTAGCGGACCAAAGGAAACCCAAGGAAACGCATGGTCTCCTGGCGATGAACCATCGCGATCACCCGCGAGTTCCGCTTTCGTTCAAAGCTTGCGAGTCTGCGCCGGCGCGCGGCTTCCAGTACGTGCTGCTGTATTACAGGTTGCAGCGCGGACGCCATGAAAAAAAACCAGAGTAACTGCCAAAAGAAGTCCATTGGTGAAGTCCTCGGCGGGTCGATGAGTTGTGTCGGGCTTGGATGACGGCGCGGCGATCAGCACTCCTCTACGCGAACCAGTTTAACGGCTTGAGCGAAGGAGCAAGTGTGACGCCAGACAAGTATCACACGCGCACATCTAGTGGCTAATAGTGGCTAACACACTATTAGGGCAGCCTTGCGGAATCACGCGCTCCCGCAAGCGCCGAATCAGTGAGCATCAGGAATTGACGAATCCTACTGGCGGCTGTGGCGGAAGCGCCAATACATGAGCTCCGCGGAGCCCCACCAAACTTACCATGCTCGCGAGAGTGTATATCCATGGCGATGTGCCGACGATGCCGTCCAGCCCTGCCAGGTGAAACGACGCCGCCATAGTGATCTTCGGAGGGTTTTCGATCTCGATCGCGGGTCGGCTGCTGTGGTTCGGATCGCAGCTCGTTTCACTTAAACGCTTCGATTCGATACAGATCCTCGTGGCCGCTCGAATTCCGGTTCCGATGAAATTTTCAGTAGGGACAAATGTCGGCGATTCATTCAACGTGAACCACTTGCGGGCCTTGGCGATCACCTTCCTCATGTTCGCCGATGTTGCTCTGATCGGAAAACCGCAGAGTTGAATATCGGGGTGATAGGCCTGCGCCTCAGGATCGCGCTCACTGGAACTGTGAGCGTTGCAACGGGCCGCTGACAGGCTGACTTAAGAAATCGTACCTGTATCCCGCCAAAACCCGGACCGCAACCGGCACCAAAACCGGCACCATATAATCGGGCCGCGATTCTAGAATCTCCTAAGTGCTTGATTTTATTGGTGGGCGGTGCAGGTTTCGAACCTGCGACCCCCGGCTTGTAAGGCCGATGCTCTACCACTGAGCTAACCGCCCGCGCCCGAAATGTTAGCAAAAAAAGACGGCCCAAGTGTCATCGACACACGGGCCGCTTTTTTCAGTGAATCGAATCGAGCGCTACGATGCTCGGTTACGAAGCGGTCGATGGCGACGACGACGCCGGCGCTGCGCCGACGCCTTCATTGAGCGAATCCTTCAACTGCTTGCCCGGCTTGAATTTTGCCGATCGGCTCGCCGCTATCTCGATCGATTCTCCGGTCTTTGGATTGCGACCGGTGCGCGCCTGCCGTTCCGATACTGAAAACGTTCCGAAGCCTGAGATGTTCACGCGCTCGCCCTGGCGCAGCGCGGCGATGACGTCGTCGAGCACGATGTTAATTGCGCGTTCGGCGTCTGCCTTGTTGAGGGGAAGCTTGTTTGACAACGCCTCTATGAGTTCAGCCTTGGTCATATGTACCTTCGGCGGTCTTCCAGAATCCCCGACCGCACATTTGAGCCGCGCATTCCGGGACTATCCGGAATGCGCGAAGTCCCCCGCTCAGAACTTACGACAGGTTCGTCGAAACAGTCGTATCGTCTTCGTCCCCCGGCGTGCATCGGCGGCACCTTCGGTTCCGGCTCGCGCAGGAACGCCAGGTCGCTGTCGCCCTTGCCCGCCTTGAAGAAATTGTCCGGATCGGTCAACACCAGCGCGTGCTTGAGCACTTCATCCATATGCTCGATCTGGATCAAGGTGATGCCCTTCATGATCTGCGGCGGGATCTCCTCGATATCCTTGGCGTTGTCGCGAGGTATCAGGATCGTCTTGATCCCGCCGCGATGCGCCGCGAGCACCTTCTCCTTGAGTCCGCCAATCGGCAGCACCCGTCCGCGCAGCGTGATCTCACCGGTCATCGCAAGGTCGTTGCGAATCGGCGAGCGCGTGAGCGCCGACACCAGCGCGGTCGCCAGCGTGATTCCCGCCGACGGCCCGTCCTTCGGAATCGCGCCTTCAGGAATATGAATGTGAATGTCGATGCGATGGTAGAAACCGCGATCGAGTCCGAGCACCTCGGCCCGCGAGCGCACGTAGGAGAGCGCAGCCTGCGCCGATTCCTGCATCACGTCGCCGAGCTGTCCGGTGATAGTCAGCTTGCCGCGTCCCGGAACGATCGTCACCTCGACGCTCAGCAGCTCTCCGCCAAGCTCGGTCCACGCCAGCCCGGTCGCCACTCCGACCTGCGGCACCGTCTCGGCGGTGCCGTAGCGGAACTTCGGAACGCCGAGATACTTGCTCAGGCTCGAGCTCGAAACCTTGACGTGCGCATTGCGATCGGTCTTGACGACCTCGACCGCAACCTTGCGGCAGATCGACGCGAGCTCGCGCTCGAGATTTCTGACGCCGGCTTCGCGCGTGTAGTGGCGGATGATGCCCTGGATTGCGCCGTCGGACACCTCGATGTTCTCCGGCCGCAGCCCGTTGGCCTCCTGCTGTTTCTTGAGCAGGTACTTCTTCGCGATGTTGAGCTTCTCGGTCTCCGTGTAGCCGGGGATCCGGATGACTTCCATCCTGTCCTGCAGCGGCCGCGGAATCCGGTCGAGCGTATTCGCCGTCGTGATGAACATCACCTTCGACAAATCGTAGTCGCAGTCGAGATAGTGATCGTTGAAGGTACAGTTCTGCTCAGGATCGAGAACTTCGAGCAGCGCCGACGACGGATCGCCGCGGAAGTCGGTGGACATCTTGTCCACTTCGTCGAACAGCAGCACCGGGATTGGACGATCCCGCCTTGCGCACCGACTGGATCACCTTGCCGGGCAGGGCGCCGATGTAAGTGCGTCGATGCCCGCGGATTTCGGCCTCGTCGCGCACGCCGCCGAGCGACACGCGCACGAATTTGCGTCCGGTCGCGCGCGCTACCGACTTGCCGAGCGACGTCTTGCCGACGCCCGGAGGTCCGACCAGGCACAGGATCGGTCCCTTCATCTGGCCGACCAGCGTCTCGACCGCCAGGTATTCGAGGATGCGCTGCTTGACCTTGTCGAGCCCGTAATGATCTTCCTCGAGAACGCGCTCAGCTTCCTTGATGTCGAGCTTGTCCTCGGTGTACTCGAACCACGGCAGCGCGAGGAACCAGTCGAGGTAGTTGCGCACGACGGTGGCCTCGGCCGACATCGGCGACATCATCTTGAGCTTCTTGATCTCGCGCTCGCACTTCTCGCGAGCCTCGGCCGGCATCTTTTTCTGGCGCAGCTTTTCTTCCAACTCTTGAATCTCGTTCTTGAATTCGTCCTTCTCGCCGAGCTCTTTCTGGATCGCGCGCATCTGCTCGTTGAGGTAGTACTCCTTGGACGTTTTCTCCATCTGCTTCTTGACGCGCGAGCGGATGCGCTTCTCGACCTCGAGAATTTCCAGCTCCGAGCGCATGTAGCCGAGAATCTTCTCGAGCCGCTCGGCCGGGTTGGTCGATTCGAGCAACGCCTGCTTGTCTTCGAGCTTGATGCCGAGATGTCCGACCAGCTTGTCGGCCAGGAACGCGGGATCGTCGACCGCCGCGATCGAGGTCACCATCTCGGGTGGAATCTTCTTGTTGAGGCGCGCGTAGTTGTCGAAGGTCGACACCACGGACCGCATCAGCGCTTCCACTTCGGTGGAGCGGTCGCTGACCTCTTCGATCTCCTCGGCCTCGACCTGGAAATATTCTTCGTCGGCGACGTAGCGGAGCACGCGCGCGCGCTTCTTGCCTTCGACCAGCGCCTTGACGGTGCCGTCGGGCAAGCGCAGCAACTGCACGACTACGCCGAGCGTGCCGACCGTGTACAAGTCGCCGGGCGCGGGCTCGGCCACCTTTGGATCCTTCTGCGTCACCAGCAGAATCGGCGTCTTCTTCGCCTCGGCGGCTTCCAGAGCCTTAATCGACTTCTGGCGGCCGACGAAGATTGGATAGACTTCGTGTGGGAATACGATCAATTCGCGCAACGGGAACAGTGGGACCACGTTCGACGTTGCATCGCGATTATCTTTCTTGTCGTTACGAAAAAGCATCTACTTCTCGAATCTCCCCGTAGCTACGCGGTTTCGGCGGTCTTTTGATAGACCAGCAGCGGCTGCTCCTTATGAGTAACCACCTCTTCCGAGATTAGCACCTCCTTGATGTTGGGTTGTGACGGGATGTCGAACATCAGGTCCATCATGATTGCTTCCATGATGGCGCGCAGTCCGCGAGCACCGGACTTGCGCTTGAGCGCTTCGCGCGAAATAGCGCGCAGCGCACCCTGTGTGAATTTCAGGTGGACGTTCTCCATGTCGAAGAGCTTCTGATACTGACGCACCAGCGCGTTCTTCGGCTCGCTGAGGATTCGCACCAGCGCTTCTTCGTCCAGCTCGCCGAGCGTCGCGATGACGGGCAGGCGGCCGACGAATTCCGGAATCAATCCAAACTTGAGCAAATCCTCCGGCTGCACTTCATATAGAAGCTCGGAGACGGTCTTGGGATCGCGATGGGTCAGGTCGGCGCGGAAGCCCATCGTCTTGCCCGAGATGCGCCGCCGGATAATATCGTCGAGACCGACGAACGCGCCGCCGCAGATGAACAGGATATTGGTGGTATCGACCTGCAGGAACTCCTGCTGCGGATGCTTGCGGCCGCCCTTGGGCGGTACCGACGCCATCGTGCCCTCGATTATCTTCAACAGCGCCTGCTGGACGCCTTCGCCTGACACGTCGCGCGTGATCGAGGGGTTATCGCCCTTGCGCGCGATCTTGTCGATCTCGTCGATGTACACGATGCCGCGCTGGCATCGCTCGATGTCGTAGTCGGCGTTCTGCAGCAGCGACAGTATGATGTTCTCGACGTCTTCGCCGACGTAGCCGGCCTCGGTCAGCGAGGTCGCGTCCGCGATCGTAAACGGAACCTGCAGAAAGCGCGCGAGGGTTTGCGCGAGCAGCGTCTTGCCGACGCCGGTCGGGCCAATCAGCAGGATGTTGGATTTCTGCAGCTCGACGTCGCCGGTCACCATCTGCGAGTCGATTCGTTTGTAGTGGTTGTGGACCGCGACCGAGAGAATTTTCTTGGCGCGTTCCTGTCCGATCACGTACTGGTCGAGGACCCGCTTGATTTCGGCGGGCTTGGGCACCGCGGAGCTTTGGCTGAAGGCTTCTTCGCTGTCAGTCTCCTCGGCGATTATGTCGTTACAGAGGTCGATGCATTCGTCGCAAATATAAACCGTAGGGCCGGCAATCAGTTTTCGAACTTCGTCCTGGCTCTTGCCGCAAAACGAGCAAACCAGGTTGCCCGAGCGGTCGTCATGCTTGGCCATTACTGCCTCCGCGGCTCACTTGGACGGCCTTCGGCTAACGATTACCTCATCAATCAGTCCGTATTCAACCGCCTGATTCGGCGACATGAAGTAGTCGCGATCGGTATCTTTTTCGATCTTACGAAGATTCTGTCCGGTATGCTTCATTATGATGTTGTTGATTTCCTCCCGCGCGTGGAGAATTTCCTTCGCGTGAATCTCGAGGTCGCTCGCCTGTCCCTGCATCCCTCCGAGCGGCTGATGCAGGATGATTCGTGAATGCGGCAGCGCATAGCGACGGCCCTTCGCACCCGCGAGGAGCATGATCGCGGCCATGCTCGCCGCCTGTCCCAGACACAGGGTCGAGACCGGCGGCCGGATAAATTCCATTGTATCGTAAATCGCCATCCCAGCCGTAACCGATCCGCCGGGCGAATTGATGTAGAAGTTGATTTCTTTTTCGGGATCTTCGGACTCGAGGAACAGGAACTGCGCCGTCACCAGGTTGGCGACGTCGTCGTTGATTTCGGTTCCGAGAAAGACGATTCGATCCTTGAGCAGGCGAGAATAGATGTCGTAGGCCCGTTCTCCGCGCCCGGTCTGCTCCACCACCATCGGTACCAGGTTGCTCATCCCATCAACCCGCGCCACAGCCCGGTTCCGACAACGATTGAGAGAAGGCCGCTGACGCCTTCAAATTGTAACCACTCGGAAATGGGGGAGCAACCTTGATTGGCGCCGAACCGCGTAGCAATGACGCTACTTCGGCTCAGATGAACCCTCTTCAGGCGTCTCAGACGGTGCATCTGCACCCGATTCGGCCGGCGCATCTTCGCGCTTGGCGCGGCTCAAAATAAAATCAAGCGCCTTCTCGCGGCGCATCGACTGGCGCAGCGCCTCGCGACTTTCTTCCTTGCGATAGAACTCGGCGGCGCGGTCGCGATTGCGTCCGCTCCGCGTGACGATCGCCGCCACCCGTTCGCCCAGCTCTTCGTCATTGATCTCGATTTTTTCCTGCTCCGCGAGCGCATCGACGATCAGCGCCGTGCGCGCGCGCTTCTCGGCCCGCGACTTCAGGTCGTCGGCATTCTGCTTGACCCGTTCGGTCGCGTCCTCATGCGACAGGCCGCCCGCTTCGAGCGTCTGATGCAGCTCGGCTTCCATCGCGCTCAGCTCGCGCGCGACCAGCGACTCGGGCAGCTCGACCGGATTGCGCTCGATCACGAGATCGAGCAATCCCTGGCGGACGCGCGCGTCGGCTTCCTGCTTGGCATGCGCGAGCAGCTCGCTGCGAACGCGGGTGCGAAACGCCTCGAGGTTCTCGTCGCCGAGATCTTTCGCAAAATCGTCGTCGACGGTCGGCAGCTCGCGCCGATAGATTTCTTTGGGAGTCGCGCGCCATTCGATCGTCTTGCCGGCCAGCTCTTTCTGGCTGTAATCGTCGGGATACGTCTTCGAGGACTTCATCTCTTTGCCGATCTCGGCGCCGATCAGCGCTTCGTGAACGCCGTGCGCGAGCGCGCGCTCGGAGACTTCGACCAGCCGATCCTCCAGCTTGGTTTTCGACATCGACTTGCCGTCCTCGAACGCCTCGATCGACGCGAGCGCGTAGTCGCCGTCCTCGACGATAGTGCGATCCTCGACCTTCTTGAGCGTCGCCTGCCGCAAGCGAAATCGCTCGATCGCCTCTTCAACTTGCTCGTCGGTGACCTCGACCTTGGACTCGGGCACCTTGAGGCCCTCGTAATCCTTGACCTCGATCGTCGGGCGCAAGTCGAAGGTCGCGCTGAACTTGAGCGCGAGGTCCTTCTGCAGGTCGGTCTGCTCGGTGACGATTTCGGGCGCGACCACGGGCTTGAGGTCGTGCTCCTCGAGCGCCTTTTTGGTGTATTCCTCGACGAGCTTCTGAACTACCTCGCCGCGGACCTGTTCGCCGAAAAATCGCTCGAGCAGATTGCGCGGCGCATGGCCGGGGCGAAAGCCCTTGAGCACCACGCCGCGTTTGAGTTCGTTGTAGGCGCGATCCAGCTCATGCTTGATTTCGTCGGGCTCGACTTCAATCGTAACCTTACGCCGGAGACTGTTGGGTTCTTCGATATTTACATTCATGGTTGTTTGAACCTCACAGATAAACATACCGCGATTGTGGGAATCAACCGAGCGCGCTGAAAATGATGCTCAGAAGTTGGGTCGGATTCGTCATCCTGACGAGCAAGCAACGCGAGCGGCGCTCGATTGCTCAGAACGACAGGTGAGGTTGTTCGCGTTTTGAGTCATCCTGAGCGCAGCGAAGGATCTCGCGCGTCTGCGCGCGTCGCACCTGGACATGCGTCAGCCGTCGTCGCTGAATTGAGCAATCCCATCGGGCACCACCACCCACGGCTGCTTCCTCGTCGTCCAATAATGTGCGTCAGGCTTCAGCCACGACGTGTCGTCGAGTGTGCCGGCTTTGATGCTCATGCCGTTTCCGATCTGATGATAGATGCGAGTGCCGCATTCCGGGCAGAACGCGCACGTCTTGATACGCCCGCTGTCGCATTTTACTTCAAACGTCTTCAGCGCGCCTGAACGTAATTTGAATGCGCTGCTTGCAACGGCGAGGCTCATCCCGAACGCGCTCCCCGATTGGCGTTGGCATTCGGTGCAGTGGCATACGGTTAGCCCGAACGGGGGCTTCCCCTCGACTCGATACCTCACACGGCCGCATTGACAGCCGCCATCGATCACGCGACCCATCTGAGTTCCTCCGCGGTGTTGTGGTATTGACGTGCGCCCACGGCGCGGCCCTCGCAACGCGCGTGATCTTTTTGTAACGCAGATGCGGCTCGGGGTCTATTTCGATCGACGCGACCAGCGCTACCGGTGAGGAATGAGAGGTTCGCGCTCGCGACCTATAGAGACCGGTGCAGGTAGGGGACGCTCGCAGCCGAGCGGTTTGTCTTTTTCCGGGCAACGTCCGAATCGAGGAAACCATCCGGCAGCCAACGGGGTCGTGGATGGGGAGGTAGATGACTGCTGGGATGAGGAGTGGCTGCCGGATGGTCTGGAAAGATCTTACCGACGGATGCTCTTATCGACTTCCCGACGATTATCGAGATCCCTTTCTCGCGCTTCGCCCGCCGAGTGGCAAGAAAATGCAGCTAAAACTCTGCTACCCCGGGATCAACATTCAAAGATTTTTCACGGCCTTAGCCCAACTCTGCGCCCTGGGGAGCAAGTTCTATCCACAAGGGTATCCACAGCTGCTCAACAGGGTCAGGCGGCGGATCAGTCTGCGCAGATCAGAATGCGCCGCCGAGGGATAAGTTTCATTGGAATGACAGCGGACTATCTTGTATAGAATCTTTACTGAGCGCGCCATTACCAAAGTGACATTCGGGGGCCACCTCTTGGCTACCTTAAAATTGAACGACACGGTGGCAACACCGTCCGAACACTCGACGACGCCTTTCGCAGCTCGTCGGCTTCATATGTTTGAAGCGGATTTCGAGAAGCTGGCATGGATTGCCGGCGTCGCGATCGTTTATTTCGCCGCCGGGAAACTCGGCCTCTATTTCGCGTCTTTCACCGCAGTCTCGTCACCGGTATGGCCACCGACCGGAATTGCGTTCGCAGCGATGCTGCTCCTGGGCTATCAAATCTGGCCGGGAATTTTTTTCGGCGCCTTCTTCGTCAATCTGGCGGCTTCGGGTGCGGTGTTCGCGTCGCTTGGTATCGCGACCGGCAACACGCTCGAAGCGGTAGCGGCAGTATGCCTGACGATGCGCTACGCTAACGGCCGCAAGCTATTCGAACATGCTCAGGATTTTTTCAAGTTTGCTGCGCTGAGCATGCTCGCGGCGGCCATCAGCGCCACCATTGGCGTTACCAGTCTCGCGCTTGGCGGGTTCGCGCACTGGAACGAATTTGTGCGAGTCTGGGTGACCTGGTGGCTCGGCGATTTAGGCGGCTTTCTGCTGTTCGCTCCGTTTCCGATCTTGTGGATCGAGAATCCCCGATTGACCGGCGATCATCGACGCCTGCTTGAATCCTCAGTAACGCTCGCTGCGATAGCGCTGTTTGGGGTTCTGGTGTTTGCCGGTGTTGTTCCCCGAATCGAGAATTATCCGATCGGCTTTATCTGCATCCCGATACTGGTGTGGTCCGCATTCAGATTCGGCCAGCGAGAAGCCGCCACCGCGATTTTCGTCCTAACCGTTTGCGCCGAATGGGGGATGATGCGAGGCCACGGTCCATGGGCGCGATTCGCCAATCAGATCTCGTCCGACATCATCCCGCAGGCGTTCATGATGACGATGGGCGTGATGACGATGACGCTGGCCGCGGTCGTGTGGGAGCGCAGACGCGCCGAAGAGGATGCGAACGAGGCTCGCAATCAAGCCGAGGCCGCAAATCGCGCGAAGGATCAGTTTCTCGCGATGCTGGGACACGAGTTGCGCAACCCGATTGCCGCGCTCTCCAGCGCCGTGCGCGTGCTCGAACACAGCGACGTGCTATCGCAGCAATACGCGACACTGCTCGAGATCATGGTGCGGCAGAGTGGGCACCTTGCGCGAATGGTCGACGACCTGCTCGATGTCGAGCGTCTCACTGCGGCGCGCAGGATCACGCTCAATCGCCGGCCGATGAATCTTGCCGAATGCGCCCGCGACTGCGTGACGGCGCTGCGCTTGCGCGAGGAATACACTGAACACAACATCACTCTGCGGGTCGAAGATATCTGGATCGATGGCGATTCCGATCGCATCGCACAGATTCTGACCAACCTGCTCTCCAATGCGTGCAAGTACACCCGCTCGGATGGCAACATTGTCCTCAGCATCCGATCTGAAAACGATCGAGCGGTCATCTGTGTCGAAGATGACGGCGATGGAATCCCCGCTGATTTGCTGCCCCGTATCTTCGACCTCTTCGTCCAGGGCGATCGACTGTCCGATCGCCATCCCGGCGGACTGGGACTCGGCCTGACTCTGGTCCGACGGCTCTCGGAGATGCATGGCGGGATGGTTCAGGCGCACAGTAACGGTCCGGGCCAGGGCAGCACGTTTACGGTGCGGATTCCGCGCATCGAGAAGGTCCCGGAATGTACGACGAGCCGGATCGTGCCGGTGCGTTCCAGGCGCGGTCGGCGGATTCTGATCGTCGAGGACAACACCGACGCGAGAGAGGCGTTGCGCGAGGCGCTCGAGATGTCGGGACATGAGATCTTCGAAGCGGACTCGGGAGCGAGCGGAGTCGAATCCGCGCTTGCCAACCGTCCCGACACTGCCCTGATCGACATCGGCTTGCCGGGGTTCGACGGATACGAAGTTGCCCGCCGGATTCGTTCATCGTCGCAGAGTCAGGGGATGATCCTGATCGCGTTGACCGGTTACGGTTCGCCGGAGGATCGAAGGAGATCTGAGCAAGCAGGGTTCGATACGCACCTGGTGAAGCCGCTCAACTTCGATCAGCTGGAGGACCTGCTGACGACCCACAGCGGCCCGGTCCTCGAAAAGTCCGCCGCAAGTTAGATCTCGCGCAGTATCTTAATAACCAGCACTTTTCAAAAATCCGGTTCCCCTTCCCGCGCGGGCCCCAAAAAAGGGGTTAGGGGTTAGGTTCCCCCGCCCCTAAAGCTCTCACTGGATCACAACCTTCGTGACCGAAATTCGCCTCGCCAAGTGACCGAGATCTGCGCAGAGCGCCTCCCCTTCCCGCCGCGCTTCTTCTTCACTATCGGTCTCGACCAGCAGTTCCATCTGCTTGCCGCGATACGCAATGCTCACGTAGTACCATGGCGTCTCGAACCAGCCGTGTCCTGCATTCGTGCTCCGTCTGGCCTTAATGGCCTTAACGGTCGTGCTCTTTTTGCTTTCGGGCTTCATCGAATCTCTCGCGCGAGGTGAATCGGGGGACCATCTGGCAGCCAAAGAAGGTTGATGATCTGTAGGGTGATGAAATGGCTGCCAGATGGTTAGGTAAAAATCGCTTTAAGTAAAAATCGCTATAGTTCATCGAAGCTACGTTTTTGCTTTTTTGGCAGTCGAATGACAAGCGAAACAACCGGAACATTGGACACGCTGGGAACACAAATGGCTGGTCGCGCTCTTTTCTGAGGCAGCTTTGTGCCCTAGGTACCAATGTAAGCTCCAAAATTGGTGCAAGAGATCGGGCGGGCAGCCTACGCAAACCGGCTCGCGACCGGTGGGACGGACGGGAGCGATCTCCTCAGGCGGCCATTTGACCGTTGGATCTAGCCATCGCCTCGAGTCTACGCGTGACCACCGCGAAATGGTGCCCGTCGCGAACGACAATCTTCTTTCGCTCGAGGTCTCGCAGCACCTGTCCCACCTTTGCCCGCGAAGCGCCGACCAGGTCTGCCAGTTGCCGCTGAGAGAGAGCGACCCGGATGAGGATGCCCCGCGTTTCCTGCACTCCAAATTCGACCGACAGTTCGAGCAGCGCTACCGCGACGCGTCCCCGGAGGCCCAGTCCGACAAAGCTCGGATAACGCCCCATCAGATAGCCCCATCGCTGGTTCTCCAAATCCGCCACCTTCAGGAAATCGGCGGCACGGATGCCCAGGCTGATGCTGATGAAGCTGCTGGTAGGCAGCTGAGCGACCCTGCAATCGCTCAGCGCGGTCCATCGGAACGTATGGTCGACCCCAGGGACCATCAAAGGCATTCTAAAGATCAGGCCGGGCGACAGCACTGCGATGACCCGAGAGCGCGTGCTGTCAACATGGCAGAGTTCCGCAGTGCCCGATAACAGGATGTAGGTATCCTGACTACGTACGCCGCGTTCCTCGAAGATGACGTCCTTGTGTTTCACATTTCGGATCGTCATCGAGTCGTCGAGGTTCTTCAGTTGTCCCGACGACAGCCAGGCCAAACCTTTCAGTCGTCCGAGCAGCTGAAGATCCGAGGATTTCGTTTTTGGAACCATCGCGGGTTTCATCGATCATCTCCCCGTTTACGCAGTAACAGCGATCATCACCGGCGGGATAGGCGCAAATTCCGGCGACTGGAGAAGCTCGGCGACCGCATGACGACTGTAAACTGTTTTGGTGCGATATGAGGTAAACTAATCACTTTTCAATTTGTAAGGCGACTGATCAAAAGCTCGGATCGCTTCATTGCTACGGCACAATCCGATCCTGTTTCGTAACTCTCACCGGCAGTCACGAGGTGCGCCGGCATACGGATGCTCGCTTCACTCACGACGATAGACGACGCTCGCCTTGCGCGCTTCGTTCAGGCTGACGGATCAGTCGCGCTGCTCGACATCAAAGGCACCCGCCGATAACTGGACTTCGCTTTCAGGAAAACCTAGACTGCGCCAGATACCCAGAGGGTGATCGCCCGGCTATTCACGGCGTATTCACTGACTCAATTTGCACAGCAGGCGCTGCCCTTAAAATCAAACCTCGACCTTTCAGGAGACTCGGATTGCGATGAGCGAATCGAATATCGTTCTGCCAACTTTAACCAGCGGACAGGTCATGATCCTGTGGCTAGTGCTGGTCTCGGCGCTGGTCGCGCTGGCCTACGGAGTCGTGCTGATCCGCGTCGTGCTGGCCGCCGACCCCGGACCCAAATCAATGACCGACGTGTCCGACGCCATCGAGCTCGGCGCGATGGCCTACCTCGGACGCCAGGTCAAAACCATGATCTGGTTCGTCGGCGCGATTTTTATCGCGCTGTTCTTCATGTACCGCCACGTCTACTCGGGTCTGTACCTGCCGCTGGGAATCTCGATCGCATTTCTGATGGGCGTCGCCGCATCGTACGGCGCCGGCTACGTCGGGATGTGGCTGGCGGTCAAGGGCAACGTGCGCAGCGCCAACGCGGCGCTCACCAGCTTCAAGGACGCGATGGAACTGGCGTTCAAGGCGGGTGGAGTCTCGGGGATGTTCACGGTCGGGCTGGGACTGCTCGGCGCGACGATCATCTTTTTGGTGTTCCGCGAAAACGCGATGAAGGTCCTGGTCGGATTCGGCTTCGGCGGCTCGCTCGCAGCACTGTTCATGCGCGTCGGCGGCGGAATCTACACCAAAGCGGCTGACGTCGGCGGCGACCTGGTCGGCAAAATCGAGCAGGATCTGCCCGAAGACGATCCGCGCAATCCCGCCACGATTGCCGACAACGTTGGCGACAACGTCGGCGACTGCGCCGGCATGGCGGCCGACGTGTTCGAATCGTACGAGGTGACGCTGGTCGCCGCGATCATCCTGGCGGCCTACGCGCTGCAGGAGTCGGATTTTATCGCGGCCTACGGGCAATACGCGGGCGCGTTCGCGGTCAAGCTGATCATGTTCGCGCTCATCCTGCGCGGCGTCGGCGTGTTCTCGTCGATCATCGGAATCATGGCGGTGCGCGTGCCGGCCGGCAAAATGCTCGACCCGATGCGCCCGATCAACATCGGCTACATGACGTCGGCGATCGCATCGGTGATCGGATTCTTCGTCGTGAACTATTTCTACCTCGACGACCCGCGCACCGGAGCAACCGATTGGCGCTTCGCATGCTGCGCGTCGCTCGGAATAATCCTCGCCGTCGTGACGCTGTGGCTGACGAACTACTTCACGCATCCGGACAAAGGCCCCGTCACGGAAACCGCGATGGCGGCGCGCACGGGCCCGGCCACCTTGATTCTGTCGGGCATGGCTGAGGGACTCGAGTCGTCGGTCTGGGCGCTGCTCGTGATCGCGGCCGCGATTATCGGCGCGATGGCGATTTTCCACGAGTCGCTCGCACTGCAATTTTACGGAATCGCACTGACCGGGCTAGGCTTGCTCACGACCACCGGCTTCATCCTCGCGATGGACACTTACGGTCCGATCACCGACAACGCGCACGGCATCTTCGAGATGGGCGGGATCCATCAGGAGGAGGCGTCGAAGACGCTGTCGTGGATGGACGCGATCGGCAACACCACCAAGGCTCTCACCAAGGGCCTCGCGATCGCGACCGCGGTGCTCGCGGCGGTCTCGCTGTTCCGCTCATTTATAGATGAGGCTCATCTCGGCGCGATTGGCGTGCAGATCAACATGCCGACCGTGTTCGTCGGCCTGATGATCGGCGGAGCGGTACCGTTCCTGTTCAGCTCATTCGCAATCAAGGCGGTCAGCCGCGCGGCGTATCAGATCGTGTTCGAGGTCCGCCGTCAGCTCCGGACGCATCCGGGAATCATGGAGGGCAAAGAGCTGCCCGACTACGGCGCGTGCGTCGATATCGTCACGGCGGCGTCGCAGAAAGAACTGCTCGGACCTGGAATCCTCGCGATCTTCTCGCCGCTGCTGGTCGGCTTTGGCCTCGGCGCAGGCGCGCTCGGCGGATTCCTGGGCGGCACCATCCTGACGGGCCAGCTGATGGCGGTCTTCATGTCGAACGCGGGCGCCAACTGGGACAACGCCAAGAAGAAAGTCGAGGATGGATTCCTCGGCGGCAAAGGCACCGACGTGCACAAAGCTTCCGTCGTCGGCGACACGGTCGGCGATCCATTCAAGGATACGGCGGGCCCGGCGCTGAACCCGATGATCAAGGTGATGAACCTTGTCGCGATTCTCGCCGCCCCGTTTACCACGGTCGAACTCGGCGGCGTAACCGCCCTGCGCGTATCGGTGGTAATACTGTCGATCATCGCGCTGTCGATCGCGGTAATCTTCTCCAAGCGCGGCTCAATCGCAGAGGAGAGCCTCGCAATCGAGACCAAGCAAGCCGCGTAAGCTGATTTCACATCCCGAAAAAGGGCCGGCCGCCAAAAGCGTCCGGCCCTTTTTCTATTGCTCGTCTTCTTCCACAAACGCTCGCAGCCGACCTAACGCTGCGTCCCAATCCTGCGAAATCTGATCGAGGTATCGCTGCACATTTGCGAGACGGTTCGCGCGCAGCTCCCAGACGGATTCGCGGCCGGCGCGCGAGCCGCGCGCAAGCCCGGCCTCCTCGAGGGCGTGCAGATGCTTGGTGATCGCCTGGCGCGAGACTTTGGCTCCATTCGTGAGCCGCATAATAGACAGCGGTCCCTCCTCGCAGAGTCGAGCGACGATTCGCAAACGTGTTTCGTCGCCCAGCGCCGCGAAGATTACCGCGGCGTCGGCTCGTTTCGCCGCCGCGTGCATCGACAGTCGTGGCATGACGGCCAGCTCAGCCCTTCGCTTGCTGCGCGAGGTACTTCTCGATGAGCTTCATCTGCGCAGCCCATCCTCCTTCGTTGGCGGCGAACGCCTTGGCGCGCCGCTCGATCGGAATCTGATCGAAGCCCGACTCTGTGACGGTCAGCTTCGTGCCGCCCGCGACCTCATCGAGCTGAAACACAACGAGCGTGGTGGGCTCTTTGGAGTAATCGACGGCCGAATCCATCGCGAACGGATGCCATCGAAAGGAGAACAACCGCATCGGCTCGACCCGGTCGACCACGAACTCGAAGCGGTGCCCTTTGTACGCTTCCTGTCTCTTCGCGACTTCCGCATCCACGCTCGTCGTAACCATTTTCCCTACGATGCTCTTGCCTGCCACGAACGGTTCATCGAAGCCGACGCCGAACCAGCTGCCGAACTGCTTCGAGTCGCTGATCGCGCGCCAGACGCGCTCGCGCGGCGCGCGCAACAGGACACTCTTCTCGATTCGATCTGTACTTGACGCCATATGCAACCTCCAAGTTGCGCTTACAATAGCGCCACTCGCGACGACACGCAACCTCCAGGTTGCACAATGGATGTTTCAGGCTCCGATCCTTAGCTGGTCGGCCATGCTTCGGAACTGCGGATCTTTTTTCTTGCGCATCAGCTCCGCCGCCGTGAGGCCATCCTTGTTCTTGATATCGCAGCGAGCGCCGTGCGCGATTAACATCGCGAAAAATTTCTTGTCGCTCCCCTTCTTCAGCATGTAGTGAAGCGCCGTCATGCCGGTCGAATCCTGGTAGTCCACGTCAGCGCCAAGTTTCAACAGTTCTTCGGCGGACCTGAAGTGACTCCACTTGATCGCGCTGAGGAACGGCGAGTCTTCGACCACTGACGGGTCGTTGACGTTCGCGCCGTGGCGTGCCAGCAGCCTGATCGCTTCGATGTTCTCGACGAACGCAGCCGCCCAAAGGCAGTAGTCAGGACTCGACCCGCGCTTGAGAAGAAATTCCGCGAGCATCAGATTTTCCCCGCGCGCGATCGCATACCAGAGCGGGGTCGCCTTCCAGTCCCCCTCGCTGAAAGCTTCCTGATTGATGTCCAATCCGCGTCGAAGGAGAACCTCCGCGGTCTTCACGCTGTCTTGGCTGCTTGAGCTTCCCGCGCTTCGGGTTCACCCCGCAGCAGAGATGGAGCCAGTTACGTCCTCTCTCATCGCGAAGCGACAGCAGGTCCGGACATTCCGCCAGCGCCCGGTCAACTTCCTTCCATTTGAATTCCTTGACGAGCGCCGTCAGCTTCGTTTTCGAAATCACGCAAGCAGACCCTTGCCGGGCACATGATTCACCTCGAGGCGAATGCCGTCGGGATCCTCGAACAGCACTGAGTAGTAACCGGGCGCCCACGGACCATCTTCCGGTGGATGCACGATCTTCGCGCCGATCGTTTTCAGGAAGCCGTAAATCTCGTCGACGTTGCCACGCTCGCGCGCGCGCAGACATACGTGATGCAGCCCGACGCGCCGCTGCTGGAATTTCTCTGCGCGATACGAATCGTCGCCGCGCATGATTCCAACCGCGGTCCGTCCGCCCACGCAGTAGAGCAGCTCTTCGCTGCGCATCACCGGCTTCATCCCGAGATACACGAGCAGCTTTTCGTAGAACGGATAGCACGCTTCGAAATTGCTGACCGTGAGCATCACGTGCGCGACGCCGTTGATTTCCATTTTTTTCACCGTTCCTTCAAAGAGCGTTTAGCCATTCGTGACCGGGGTGCGTTTTTTCGATCGCGTCGCGCAGCCATCGCCGCGCGTCCGCGCTCAATGCCGGCAACGCGTGGTCGAAATCGATTCGATCGCGCGGCTCGAGATGCTTCGCCTTGAACAGCAGCACGATTTCCGGCGCGAGATACGGCAGCCCCCACAGCGGATGAAATCCCATCCGCGAAATCGGCATCCGAATTTCCGGATTGCGTCGAAAGATCCATTCGCTTTCGTTGTCTGACGACTCCGCGAGCATTACCTGGAACGCCGGCTCCGATTCGCCCGCGCGGTACGCATTGATCTGATGCACCGGCAACTCGAGCCGCTCGCCCGGCGGCCATTCGGTGATCGTCCCGAGATTCGGGGGCATGCCATCGGGATGCGGAATGATTTTTTTCAGTGAAAATTTCTTCAGAGCTTTGTGCAGCAGCAGATGATCGCGGCGCATCACGAGCACGTCGATGTCGTGATGATCGCGGGTGACGCGCCCGAGATGCAGATCGATCGCCCATCCGCCGGAGAAGTAGAAGGGCGCGCGCAGGTTGCCGAGCGCTTCTGCGACTTCAAGTAATGGTTTAAGTTCTGTCTCCACCGATTCACGGATGTTGCGAGCGAGGAACCTAACCCCTAACCCCTTCCCGAGCGGGAAGGGGAACCGGACGCGGAAAGAATCACCGCGCTTGAACCATTCGGGATGGCTTGGGTTGTTCGTGGCCGAGGATTGGGTGCGGCCGGTACGGCTTCTCGAGTGCTGCGACTTCGTCAGGCGTGAGTTTCACGTCGACCGCCGCGATCGCTTCCTTCAGATGCGCGAGTTTGGTCGCGCCTATTATCGGAGCGGTGACTCCCGGAGCCTGCAGGATCCACGCGCACGCGATCTGCGACGGCGTGACGTTACGCGCCTTGGCGATCTGCTCGACGACGCTCAGCACTTCGAAGTCGTACTCGCGGAAGTACATGTTCCTGGCAAAGTCGTCGGTCTTGGCGCGCGCGGTCGAACCGGTGCCGCCCTTTTCGCGATTGCCCGCCAGGAATCCGCGCGCGAGCGGGCTCCACGGAATCAGGCCGACGCCGCTATCGATGCAGAGCGGATTCATCTCACGCTCCTCCTCGCGATAGACGAGGTTGTAATGGTTTTGCATCGAGACGAACCGGTGCCATCCGTTTTCTTTCTGCAGCGCGAGCGCCTTGGCGAACTGCCACGCCGCCATCGAGCTGGCGCCGAGGTAGCGTACTTTTCCGGCGCGCACCAACGAATCGAGCGCCTCAAGCGTCTCATCGATCGGCGTCGTGTAGTCCCATCGATGGATTTGATAGAGGTCGATGAAATCCATTTTGAGACGGCGCAGCGACGCGTCGCATGCCTCGAGAATATGTTTGCGGCTGAGGCCCGCGCGGTTGAGACCCGACGCCATCGGGCCGTGCACCTTGGTCGCGACTACGATCTCGTGGCGCTTAGCCATCTCGCCGAGCCATCGCCCGGTGACTTCCTCGCTCGCGCCGATCGAGTAGACGTCAGCCGTGTCGAAGAAATTTATTCCCGCCTCGACCGCGGTGGCAAAGTGATCGCGCGCCTCGTCCATCGTGAGAACCCAGTCGCGCCATTTCTTGTCGCCGTAGCTCATGCATCCGAGGCAGATGCGTGAGACGGTCATTCCGGTCTTGCCCAGTTTCGAGTACTGCATAATTTCTCCGAATTGCTTTTTCAGGTTTCGGGTTTCAGGTTTGGAATTTCGAGCTCAGAGCCAAAACTCCGGCGCTCGCGCGCGCTTGTCAAGGCCGAAGTCAGATCCGTACTGACTCGGTTTGTTAGAGGGAGCCAGCAGCCTAACCCCTATCAAGAAAGTGATAATCGCCTGCGCGGCGGGCGGCAGGGGTGACCCCTGCACCCAGTGTGAGGGGAACCGGACGTGAGCCCGGACCAGATTCAGAAGTCAGGGCGGGGCGGGCTTGGCGACCGCGGGATGCCGGGGGCGGAGGTCGTAGCCGTGGTCGTGAACATAGTTCGCGTGGACCTGCGCGAACAGAAACGCGTCGATCAGCACCGCAACAAAGATCACGAGAATGAATAGATAACTTCGCGGCTGAGGTGGCCCGGGCTCGCTCATGTCGCGCATGTCCATAAGCATTATTAATAGCACGAACCGGATCACGAGGCTTGCGATTCTATTCCATTGACTCACCGAGAATATTAGGATGCTTTTGATCTGGACTGGCCGATTGGTCAGGCACAGGTTTATCGCGACCAAGACTAGCGAATTGCATGAAGAGATTTGACAGTCATACCCGTGAAACATCCGGCATCGGAGGAATTTAATGCGGATCCTATTCGTACATCCAAGTCCGCTTATGTACAGCGAGATTTATTTGCGCCTCGAACCGCTCGGAATGGAGCGGGTGGCGGCGGCGACCCGCGCGGCCGGCCATGACGTAAGAATCCTCGACCTGCAGATTTTCAAGCATCGCGATCTGTTCGCCGAGCTCGAGAGTTTCCGGCCCAATGCGGTCGGCTTCTCTCTCAATTACCTGGCCAACGTGCCGGAGGTGATCGATCTCGCCAAGGACGTGAAGCGGCTGATGAAGGATTGCTTCGTCTTCACCGGCGGGCACAGCGGCTCGTTCGTCGCAGACGAAATTCTGGAGCATGCCGACGGTGCGATCGACGCGGTCATCCGCGGCGAGGGTGAGACGGCGACGCCGATGCTGCTCGATGCGATTGGCACCGGCTCTGTCGGCAAAGTTCCCGGAGTACTGACGGCGCAAGGGTCGGGGCCGACGCCGGTGATGCTCGACGATCTCGACAAGTTTTTTCCGGCGCGCGATCTCGGACGCCGCCGCAACAAATATTTTATCGGCGTGCTCGATCCGTGCGCGTCGATCGAGTTCACCCGCGGATGCCCGTGGGATTGCTCGTTCTGCAGCGCGTGGACGTTCTACGGCCGCAGCTACCGCAAATCGACGCCGGAAGCCGCGGCGGAAGATATGCTGTCGATTAAAGAGCCCAACGTCTTCATCGTCGACGACGTCGCGTTTATTCATCCTGAGCATGGGTTCGCGATCGGCCACGAAATCGAAAAGCGCAAAATCAAAAAGCAGTACTACCTCGAGACTCGCGCCGACGTGCTATGCCGCAATCCGGAAGTTTTTCGGTACTGGCGCAAACTCGGGATGGAGTACATGTTCCTTGGCCTCGAAGCGATCGACGAAGAAGGACTCAAGCTGCATCGCAAGCGATCGTCGATGGGCGTCAACTTCAAGGCGCTCGAAGTTGCGCGCGAAATCGGGCTGACCGTTGCGATCAACCTGATCGCGGACCCGTCGTGGGACGTGAAGCGTTTCGAGGTGATTCGCGAATGGGCGATGAGCATCCCGGAGATCGTGCATCTGACGGTCGCGACGCCGTATCCCGGCACCGAGCTGTGGTTCACGGAATCGCGCAAGCTGACGACACTCGACTACCGGCTCTACGACATTCAGCACGCGGTGCTGCCGACCAAGCTGCCGCTGCTGCAGTTCTACCAGGAGCTGGTGAAGACGCAGGACGTGCTGAATCGCAAGCATCTGGGTTTCGCGGCGCTGAAGTCGGTGGCGTCGATCGCGGGCAAGCTCGCGCTGAAGGGCCAAACCAACTTCATCAAGATGCTGTGGAAGTTCAACAGCGTCTACAATCCGGACCGCCAGTTCGCCGAGCACGCGCGCGACGTAAAATACGCGATGCGCCCGCCGTCGATGCATACCGACGGCCGTCCGTCGGCGGACAAGTTGTACATCCACATGCCAAAGCCGTCGCGCCCGGCAGCACCGGTGCCCGCAGCGGGCGGCAGGTGAAATTTCGCGGTGACGTCAGCTACAAGCTTCGCGTCGAATTCGATCGGGAAACGGACGGGCCGCTGGATCGCTGAGGTGATCGATCTGCCGGGAGTGATGGCCTACGGCGCGACCCGGGAAGAAGCGTTGGCGACAGTTGAAGCGCTGGCGCAGATAGTGATCGCTGATCTGGTCGTTCCTACTCGCCACTCTTGAGTACGGCCCTTGGTCGATCCGTTGGCGACGATAACTCTGCGTCCAATCCCGCCCGAATGCGTTCAAACGTTTTCGATCTATCGCGGCCTTCAACCTGAGCATATGCGTTGGCTACGTGTCCCATGATATCAGCGAGCACGAGGCCCCAGCCCGCAGGATCGTTTGTGATCCCGGGCTTCAGGATTACGTACTGACCGGTCTTCGTCATCCACACGCGTAGAATCTCGAAAGATTTCGGATCTTCTTTCGCCGGATCAGGGATAGGGAGCTCATTGAATTGGGCCACGTTTCTTCCTCCAGCCAAACTATGTTCGTCGTTTCCGTCGGAGAGCTTTGCATAGGCTCGGAGTACGTCCAAGACGGAGGCGGAATCTTGAATCGCGCGCGAAAAAATCGCGTGCTGTATTAGGACCCTCACCTTAATCCTCTCCCTTACAGGGCGAGGGGAAGAGGCGGCTATATCGCAGCGCCCGCCGGAAAAGTACCTTCCATCGCTGTCTTGGCGCTGCTCGCGTCCAGAACCCCCAGTGCGATCAACCGATACGCGGCGTTTTCGATTCCGCCGGGGTAGTCGCGGGTTGGCGGGCCGGGGCAGGGCTCGGCGTTCCATAGCAGCATCTCGATTGGTGACAGACGGGAAACTTCGTCGAGGCCCGGCTCGAAGGGCAGGTTGAAGGTCATCGTCCATCCTGTCGGCTCCAGCAGCTTCAGCCACACATAAGTGACTGCTTCGAATGAGTTGTCCGCGGTTTTGAACCGCCAGATTCGACCGCATCCCCGGCATTGGCGAAGGCGCACGTCATCAAAGATCGGGCGCAGATCGAACTTGTGCCCGAGACCTTCGAGAGCCGATTGCGTGACTGGAGAATTCATTGGGAACCCGATTCGACTCATCGCAGCGAAGATACGACCTGTCGAGACAGACCCTTTAGTTCTTTAGCACTCATTCGCCTCTTAACACCCCCTTCTTTTTGGTATATAAAGTAACAAGCTGTTAAAGCCTATCCAGACACAGCCATGACAAAGGCAACAACACCAGGCCTCCAATTGTCTCGGGACATCGCCAGACGTGAAGCATTCGCGCGGTAAGGCGCGAATTGCCGCGATCGCGCTCTGTGCGATCGTCGCGGCCTTGCTGTGCATCGTAAATCTGAGTGCGCCGCTGGCTTCCTCGCGCCCATCCGCAGCGCCGACGATAATGCTTGTGCCTCCGCCTCAAGCGATACCGACTCCACCCGGCGCGCCGGCTGAATCGCAGCCCGATCCACCGACGGTGTACGCGCCCGATTTTCTGTCGGCAACAGGTCAGCCGCCTGTTACCTCCGGGTTCTGGACCGAGATGATCAATCAGCCGCCATTTTCCGCTTCCTCGGGCGCATACTTGCTGACCGACGGCAGAGTTCTGGTCGAAGATCCAACCTGACCAACATCGCGTGGTGGACGCTTACCCCGGACATCGCCGGCAGCTACCTCAATGGAACCTGGACCCAGGTGGCATCGCCGGGCCCCTGTCCCAACGGCAAGAAATCCACCGCCACGATTTACTCGCCGCTGTACTACGCGTCAGCCGTGCTGCCCGACGGGCGCTTCGTTATCATCGGCGGCGAATACGATTACAACTACAACTACGTCAACGGCACCGGCGAGGTCTGGACCGACCAGGGCGCCATCTACGATCCGGTCGCAAACAGTTGGACCTGCATCGCGCCTCCGACCGGATGGACCGAGATAGGCGACGCGCAATCCGTCGTTCTGGCGGACGGGACGTTCATGATCGCCAACCCTTTCAACAACCAGGTCGCGACCCTGAACGCCGTCACCAACCCTCCCAGCTTCAACGCTCCTTTCACGCCGACCGGCAAGAGCGCTGACGGTGCCAACGATGAAGAAGGATGGATCCTGCTGCCGGATGGCACCGTATTCACCACCGAGATCTATAACTCGCTCGACACCACTGAAACTCCAGCGCTGACCTACAGTCCCACCTCGAAGGCATGGAGCGGCGCCGGAATCGCGCCGGATCCGCTCGTGCTGCTGAGCAAAGGCAGCGTGACTTACGATGAAACCGGACCCGCGTTACTGCGTCCCGACGGCACCGTGTTCGCAGCCGGGGGAGTCGGCTTCAACGACATCTACAATACGAGCAACGGTATCTGGAGCAGCGGCCCCAGTTTTCCAACTATCGTCGATAGTTACAGCTCGGGATCCTGTTCGATTTCCAGCAAGACCGAGCAATTGGTGGCGGCCGACGCTCCAGCGGCCCTGCTTCCGGACGGCAACGTTCTGATCGCGCCGGGCCCGGTCGACAGCCTGTCCGCTTGCGAATGGGTTCCGCCGACGGTGTTTTTCGAATTTGACGGGACCAGCTTAACGCAGGTCGCGCAGCCAAATTTTGCGTCGCAGGTGCCTTCTTACGTTGGCCGCTTGCTGGTGCTGCCTACGGGCCAGGTCATGTACACGCTTACGGCCAACGCTATCGAGCTGTACACCGAGTCGGGAACTCCCAACCCGTCATGGGCGCCGACGATCGCGAGCTCGCCGCCGCAAGTAATGCCGGGCGGCACCAATTACCCAATCTCCGGCACGCAGTTCAACGGCATGTCGCAAGCGGTCAGCTACGGCGACGATTACCAGGCCGCGACCAATTTTCCGCTGGTACGAATCACCAACAATGCGACCGGGCACGTCTTCTACGCGCGCACTCACGGCCACAGCACGATGGCGGTGGCGACCGGCAGCGCGACGGTCTCGACGGAATTCGACGTACCCGCCGGAATCGAAGGCGGTGCGAGCACGATTGTCGTCGTCGCCAACGGAATCGCGTCCGCGTCGGTGGCGGTGAATGTGTTAGCTCCGACTCCCACCGCGACTGCGACCGCTACCGCGACTCAGACTGCCACTCCCACGGCCACTGCGACCGCATCGAGGACCGCCACGGCGAGTTCAACTGCGACTCGAACGGCGACTGCGACTGCGACGGCAACTGCGACCGCAACTGCTACTCCAACAGTGACGGCCACCTCGACGGCAACAGCAACTTCGACGGCAACGTCAACCGCGACGGCTACAAAGACAGCAACGCCAACTGCGACGGCCAGCATAACAGCGACGCCAACGGCGACGGCGACTGCAACCGCGACTCAAACCGCGACGACGACAGCAACCGCAACTGCGACTCCGACCGTAACAGCAACATCGACAGCGACTGCGACGTCAACGGCGACAGCCACACCGACGGTGACTGCAACCGCGACTCCGACCGCAACTCCGACCGCCACGGCAACAGCAGCCGCGACGGCGACGTCAACCGCGACTGCGACGTCAACCGCGACTGCGACCTTGACGGCGACTGCGACCGTTACGCCGACGGTAACTATAACCGCGACGCCAACCGCGACGTCGACAGCGACGGCTACGCCGACCGCGACTCAGACTGCAACGCCGACGGCTACGGCGACATCGACGTCAACTGCGACAGCGACGGCAACCGCGACTGCGACCGTAACAGCAACATCGACAGCGACTGCGACGTCAACGGCGACAGCCACACCGAAGGTGACTGCAACCGCGTCTCCGACCGCAACTCCGACAGTTACCGTAACCGCGACGCCTACGGCCACTGCAACGTCAACCGCGACATCGACCGCGACGGCTACGCCGACCACAACTCAGACGGCGACATCCACGCCGACTGCAACCGCGACGACAACGGCAACCACGACTGCGACCGCCACTCAGACCGCAACACCCACGGCTACTGCTACAGCGACGTCAACTGCGACTGCGACCTTGACGGCGACGGCGACTGCAACGCCGACGGTCACGGTAACCGCGACGCCAACAACAACCGCGACATCGACCGCGACGGCTACGCCGACCGCAACTCAGACTGCAACGCGCACGGCGACATCGACGCCAACTTCGACTGCGACCACGACTGCGACGGCGACCGCGAGTCCCACCGCGACTGCTACGGCAACCGCGACGTCGACAGCGACGGCTACGCCGACCACGACTCGAACAGCGACGGCGACTGCGACGGCAACTCCCACCACGACCGCTACTCCAACGGTGACGGCCACATCGACGACAACAGCAACTTCGACGGCCACAGCAACGTCAACCGCAACCGCGACGGCAAGCATAACAGCGACGCCGACCGCAACTCAGACTGCAACGCCCACGGCGACAGCGACGTCAACTTCGACGGCAACGGCAACCACGACTGCGACCGCTACATCAACATCAACGGCGACAGCTACGCCTACGGTCACCATAACCGCGACGCCAACCGCGACTGCTACGGCAACCGCGACGGCTACGCCGACCGCGACTCAGACTGCAACGCCGACCGCCACTGCGACATCGACGTCAACTGCGACAGCGACGGCCACATCGACAGTAACAGCAACTTCGACGGCGACAGCGACAGCGACAGCGACGAAGACTGCAACGCCAACCGCAACCATAACTGCGACACCGACCGCTACGGCGACATCGACGGCAACAGCAACTCCGACTGCGACAGTAACCGCGACGGCGACGTCAACGGCGACCGCGACTGCTACGCCGACGGTCACCGTAACCGCGACGCCAACAACAACTACGACCGCGACGCCGACCGCAACTCAGACTGCAACGCGCACGGCGACATCGACGCCAACTTCGACTGCGACTGCGACCGCTACATCAACGTCAACAGCGACAGCTACGCCGACGGTAAGCATAACCGCGACGCCAACGACCACGGCAACCGCGACTCCGACTGCTACGCCGACGGTTACCGTAACTGCGACGCCTACGGCCACTGCAACATCGACCGCGACGTCAACAGCGACGGCTACGCCGACCGCTACTCACACTGCGACGCCCACAGCGACATCCACGTCAACTTCGACGATGACGGCGACCAAAACAGCAACGCCAACCACGACGACGACCGCAACCATAACCGCGACCGCTACGACAAGTCCGACTGCGACATCAACGGCGACTGCGACCGCCACGCCCACAGTGACCAAAACCGCAACGCCAACTGACACTGCGACCACAACCGCGACGTCAACCGCGTCAACGACCCCGACTCCGACTGCTACTGAGACTGCAACCTTGACCGCGACAGCAACGGCAACCGCGACTGCGACAGCGAGCGCGTCAGCAACCCCGACTCCGACTGCCACTCAGACTGCGACCTCCACCGTGACGGCGACTGCAACCACGACTGCGACGCCGACGGCAACTGCGACATCAACTGCGACATCAACCGTGTCAGCGACGCCGACTGCCACTCAGACCGTAACGTCCACGGCGACGACGACACCAACTGCCACCGCCACAACAACGTCCACAGTGACCGCGACTGCCACCGCCACCGGTACAGCGACGGCGACTGCCACCCGCACCGCAACCGCGACGCCAACGGCAACCGCGACTGTCACCGGGACGGCGACGTCAACTGTTACTGCGACCGCAACTGCCACTGCGACTGCAACCGAGACTCCGACGCCCACAGCGACGCCGACTCCGGTTCCCGAGCTGCTGAAGGTCAAACCCTCGCCGATGAATTTCGGCAAAGTGAAAGTGGGCAATACGAAACTTGCGACTCTGACGCTGATGAATCCTGCCCGGAAAGGACCGCCGATCACTTTCGGCAGCCCGATGGCAGCATTCCCGCCCTCGAGTCCGCAAGAGTTCAAATCAGTTGGCACGACCTGCCCGCCGCAACTACTCCCGAGGAAGAAATGCAAGCTGACCGTGCAGTTCGGTCCGGACTCGGTCGGACCGAAGTCATCGACGCTGACAATCTTCGACAACGCCGGCAACGCGAACCAGGTGATCCCGCTCAGCGGGAAGGGCGAATGAATCTGCCCGTCGTGTCGCTCTGACTAGCTCGCTGCGATCGGCTCGGGCGCGTTGCGGAGCACGTTGAACACGACCGGCGGCACGCGCAAACGCTCGTCGGACTCGTAGATCGCGCGCAGGTCGGCGAACGCGTCGTCGCCCCCCAACGTCAGCGCCGCGACACGATCGATCAGCGCTTTCTTCTCGTCGGTGAGTGCCTCGTCGTTCATGTCCATCGTTCCCCAAACGTCCCACGGCAGCATTTCCATCCGGTTGAGCGAGGCGAGATCGCGCAGCACGTTGCCCGCGATAAACCACAACCCGCTCAGGTGGACGTGAGTGAGCCCGAACTTGCTCGGGTCCGCGCCTCCCGTTCGGCACATCTGCCACGCGTCGCCCGCAATGATGAAGCGATCGCGCGGCACGTCGAGCGGATTAAAATTGACGTTGAGCGCTTTTCGCTGGATCGCATCGAGCTGCGCGTCCACCAGGATCCAGCGCTTCTCGCCTGCGTTCCAATACTCGCACACCCAATGGTCTTCGAATTTGCCGGGAGTGAAGTAGGCGCCGAAACCGCATCGCGGACGAGCGGGAACTCCCTGCGCGCGCAGAATCGAGCTGAGCATCAGCGAGAAATGACGGCAGACACTGGGCAGCCGATGACCGACATCGCGCGCATTCGTAATCGGCCGCGAATCGAGTTCGTGGATGCGCGTCAGCATCTGCGCGATGGGCCGAAGATGCCCGTCGTCGCGCTGCTCTTCGGTTAGTGTGATTCCATACAGCCACGGCGCGATGTCGCGATGAATCAGCACGCCTTGCACGACCTCGCACAGCGCCGCGACATCTTTCGGCAGCGCGCGAACCTCGTCCGCATGCGCTCCAAGAGCGCTCATGGGGCCGTCGTGCTTGTAATATTCCTGTGGCGTTCTGCATGTTCCCAACTCCTTTCGAAGGTGAACTCGTCTCCTGTTGCATGGTTCGCAGGCCCGTCATGCCGCCGAGAGTGCGTCTGCTTCTTTGAACGAGGCCATCTGGTCCGCGAGCGCTTTTTGAAAGGCAGGACGCGACTCGCAGCGCGCCAAATATGGCGCCAGCGTGGGATCGGAGGTCACCAGATCCGTGTGCCGCAGGATTCGTAATACGGTTGCGATCATCAGGTCCCCGGCCGTAAAGCGATCTTCCAGCCATTCGCGCCCGGACAGACGTTCCGCCAGATCAGAAAGGCGCTTCTTGACCATGGTCTCCCAGTGAGGCCGGCTTTGCTTCGCCCAAGGTTCCTCCCGGCTGAAAAGGTCCACATCGATGAGGCCCATAATGAACGGCTCGACGGAATTCAGCGCGGCGAACACCCAGGCGGTCGCGCGGGCTTGGCCGGCTTCGTCGGTCGGAAGGAGCAGCCGCGCTCTTGCGGCCGATGTGCAGCACGATCGCGCCTGATTCGAATAGCTGTACGTCATCGTCCTGATAGGCCGGCACCTGGGAAAAGGGTTGCTGAGCGCGGTAAGCGGGGCTCAGTTTTTCCTCATGCGTGATGAGTTTGACCTGATATTCGAGTCCAGCCTCTTCGAGCGCCCAGCGCACGCGCAGATCGCGCACCAGGCCTCGTGCAAAATCAGGAACCCAATTGTAGCCAGTGAGGGTGATCATAAGTTTTCTCCGTGAATTAACGATGTAACCTTGCCAGGTCTGTTTGTCTCAAAGAATTCGTCCTCACTTGTGAATCGAGCACGCACAGGGAGGCGCGTGGTATCGGCCATTGCCCTCGACCATCCCGCCCTTGCCATACAGATTCCTGGGGCGAGCCCAATCACCGAGAGAGTGATACGGCCCGGTCTCATTCCGTCCTTTCGGCATTACATCAAAATATCCGTAGATGCCGAGAAACTGTTCGCCGCCGCGGCCATAGGTCGAGTAGGTATGGAAGATCTGTCCTGATTGGTCCTTGTAGAAAACGCTGTCGCCGGAGAGATCTTCCAGTCCAGCGGCCCATTCCGGCGCTTGTTGGAAATTATAGAGTGCCCGGCCGGAGGCGACCTGCTCGGCGGTAAACGAGACGTTGAAGTCATAGTTGAAGTCGCTGTGATACGACGAAACCCAACGGAAGCGCCAGCCCATCCGCTGGCGGACGACCTCAATCTCCTCGATTGGCGCGCGCGCCACTACCACGTAAGAGACGTCATGATTTTCGAGATGTTCGAGCAGACCTTCTACATGGTCGACCTCGAGCGAGCATCCGACGCATTGATGTGCGGCGCCGGGTCCCATCATGAAATGTTTGATGAAGAGCTGGCTGCGGCCGTTGAATAGTTGGGCGAGCGTCACCTTTCCACTGGGACTGTCAAATTCATAGGATTTGTCGATCTTGACCCACGGCAGCTCGCGACGTTGCCGGCTTAGTTCGTCGTAGGCCCGGGTAAGCTCTTTTTCCCTGGTAAGCAGGAGCTTGCGAGCAGTAAGCCATTCTTCACGAGAAACGATCGGATTGTGATTCATGGTTCGACTCCGTTTCTTCAGTTCCGTTGGGGAGGACTTATGCGGTCGGGTCGCACACCGTCGAGAGATAACGCGCCAGCTTTCCCAGCGAGCATTCCCATCCTGGCTGCGCACTCGAATTGGAAATCTCCTCGATCGACGAATGCGCCTCGGCAATCGCGTCGGACTCGCTGGCGGCCGCGCCAATCGTGCCGTTGCGATTCGAATTGTCGACATACCAGAACCAGGCCTGCTGATTGCTCCAGACCTCGAAGCCGATCCCCAGATGGTGTTTGGTGACTCGCATTAGTCTGTCCTCGCGGTTTTCATTCAGTGAAACAACGGAATTTTTTCGATGCTCGCTATATAGTCGTTCGACCAATCTCCAAATCGACAGAATCACCCGCCTGAAAGCGCGGGATAAATCCACACTTCGGTGTCATTCGAAACCTGCGTCAGGCCGCCTTGCGCGAAGCGCACGTTCTCGCCGTTGACGAATACGTTGACGTGACGGCGGATATTGTTCTGATCGTCGAGCACGCGCTGCCGGATTGCGGGATAGTCGCGGCCGAGCATCACGAACGCCTCGCCAATCGTCATGCGCAGGTCGAGCGAAATTCGCATCTCGACGACTTCGTTGTCGCCGGCAAATCGACGGAGCGCAGATGGCAGATGGAATAGCATCAGGATATTTAGAAAACCTCGACCGCTTTCACGCACAGCACCGCAGGCAGCCAGTCGGCGATCGAATTCCAGTTTTCACCTTCGTCACGCGACGCGAATAGTTGGCCGCCGCGCGTCCCGAAATAGAGCCCCGCGGGATCGAAGCGGTCGGA
The DNA here is from genome assembly GCA_963733715.1 of uncultured delta proteobacterium. Classification (GTDB taxonomy): domain Bacteria; phylum Desulfobacterota; class Binatia; order Binatales; family Binataceae; genus Binatus. The sequence continues at coordinate 32,380 of CAVTEN010000016.1, read as the reverse complement.
CGCGAACGCGTCGCGCAGCACCGAGAAATAGCAGTCGCGATTGGGCAGTCCGCTTGCCGAGCGGCTCCCATGACGCGCCGGCGTCGCGCGTGCGCCACACTTTGACTGCGCCCTCGAGCGGCACGCGAAAATTATCGGACTCGAGCGGTATCAGGTATGCGGTATCGCCGCGGCTCGGATGCGCGACCAGCGGAAAGCCAAACTCAGACGGCAATCCCTCGTGGATATCGATCCATGAATCGCCGCCGTCGTCGCTGCGATAAACGCCAGGATGGTTCTGGAGATAAATCCGCTCAGGATTTTTCGCATCGAAACGCATCTTGTGGGCGCATTGCGGACCGAAATGAGGCGCGTGCGGCGGACCGCCTTCCATCTTCACGCCCTGGTTGCGGCGCGTCCACGACTCACCGCCGTCGTCGCTGCGATACATACCAGCCGACGAAATGCCGACCATGATGCGCATAGGATCGCGCGGATTGGGCAGAATCGTGTGCAGGCAAAGCCCGCCGGCGCCGGGCATCCAGTACGGACGCTCATGATGGTTGAGCAGGGACTCGATGGGACGAAACGTCTCGCCGCGATCGTCGGACCGATAGAGCGCGGCAGGATCGGCGCCCGGCGAATACCACGTCAGGGCCGATAAGCGGCGCGGGTTCGAGCGCCCACACCGCATTCAAGGTGAGGCCGCTGCCCGCGGGAAATTTCACGTTGCCATCTTCAGGCTCATGCCAGCTCGCGCCGAAATCATCCGACCAGCTAACGAGCGCGCCCCAATGCATACTCATATGCCCCACGAGAATCCGCGGCGCGCGCGAGTCCGCAAGATATGCCGTCGAAAAAACCGCCTGCCCCTTGAAGTAGGGCCCCGCGATCTGGAACTGGCGGCGCTCTCGATCGGTCTTGAAAATGAACACGCCCTTGACAGTCCCAACAATCACAATCAGGTCGCCGCTGTGCGGTGTGATTGAACTAGCGCGCTGCATAATTCTCGCCTCTCCGCCTCCGGTTTCCCTTCCCCACTATGGGAAGGAAGGGGTTAGGGGTTAGGTTCCTATCTGACAGTCGCCAGGTACTCCGCGAGAGAATCGAGCGCAGAGCTCCATCCGCTGTTATGCGCATCTCGAGCCGTGACCGATTCGAAGATCGCGTTGTGCAACGTAAGCTTGGTCTTACCGCCGAGATCCTCGAACAGCAGCGTCACCGTCGTTTCGGGCCGCGTGGGATTTCCTTGCGCATCGGCCCAGCTCCCGACCATCACCAGCCGCTCCGGCGGTACGACCTCGCGATAGACTCCCTGCGTCCAATGATCGTCCTTGTCAGGCCCGCGCATGTGGATTCGATACGCGCCGCCCGGGCGCAGATCGTTTTTTAGAACCGTGCTGGTGAAACCTTTTGGACCCCACCATCGCGCCATGTGCTCAGGTTCCGTCCACGCCTTAAACACGAGGCTGCGCGGCGCATCGAAGACGCGTTCGATCTTGAGCACGCGATCCGCAGGCTCGGTAACCAGGTTAGCTGCTGCTCCCATGATAATTCTCCTTCAGTCGATTTCGTCAGGCGTCCGCCAGGTATTCGGCGAGATGATCGAGGGTTTCGGTCCATCCCTGTGGTGCACCGCGGGTCGAATCAGTTTCGATCGAGTAGGTCTGATGCACGGTAAGCCTGGTCTTGCCGCCCACAACGGTGAACGTCACCGTCGTGACCACTTCGTTCGTGTCGTTATCCAACAAGCTGGTCCAGACGATCCGCTCATTCTTGACGATCTCGCGAAAGACGCCGTTCATCCAATGGTCCCTGCCCAAGCCGCGCATGCACAGCCGGAACTTTCCGCCGTCGCGGAAGTCCATCTCGCACTCGGGCACGGTGAAGTTGTTGGGAGCGAACCAACGCATCAGATGTTTGGGTGTAGACCACGCAAAAAAAACCAGCGGGCGGGGCGCGTCGAAGATGCGCGTGATGGTGAGCTCGCGATCGCCAACCGTAACTTCGGTGTTGGGCGTCATCGGATGCTCTCCTTCGTACGCGTCACGTACTCGCCAAGGCGTCCGATCGTCTGCTTCAGCCCTTCGACGGCGCCGACTGCCTTGATTGTCTTGTCGCGCAGTTCAGCCGTTTCGAAGAGCATTTGCGCTGTAATCCTCGTTTTGCCGCCGTCATCCGCAAACGTCACCGTCATCTGAAAATGCGGTGCCGAGACATGCTTGTAAACCAGTCGTTCGGATTCGGCGATTTCGACATAGACGACCTCGTTTTGATAATCGCGGCCGTCGGGGCCGTGCATGACGAACCGCCAAACCCCGCCCGGCTTGAACTCCATCTCGTAAGTGGTGATCGAAAAGCCGTTCGGCCCCCACCAATGCGCAAGATGCTTCGGATCCGTCCACGCTTTGAACACGAGCGCGCGCGGCGCGTCGAAAATCCGCGTGACGACGATCTCACGATCCGAAGCAGGCTCAGATTCGGAAATCGATTGCTGTTCCGGCGTCATTGTTGCGCCTCGCAGTTGATCATCCAGGGAGTGCCGAATTGATCGACCACCATTCCGAAACGCGATGCGAAGAAAGTCTGCTGCATCGGCATCCGCACGGTGCCCTTATCCGACAACGCGCCGAATATCCGTTCGGCATCGGCCGGAGTGTCGACGGTGAGCGATACAGAGAAGCCCTTCTTTTCTTCGTAGAACTCGGGCGGGGCGTCGGAACCCATCAATGCCACGTCGCCGACATTCATGCGGACGTGCATGATCTTGTCGCGCCACGCGGGCGGCATCTGGCGCGCCTGGTCTCCAGCGGGCGCCTCGGCGTGCGTCATCATCATGACGATTTTGCCGCCGAGGCACTTCTCGTAGAACTTGAACGCGGCGGCGCAGTTGCCGTTAAAGATCAGATACGGATTCAGTTGCATCGTTTTCTCCTTTGGTCAGTTGCGGTTGCTGATTCAAACCGTTGCAAGATATTCGTCGAGCCGATCGAAAGTTGAGGCGAAGCCCTGTTCCATCGACGATTCGCCGTCGAAGAAAGTTTTGCGCTCGGACTCGGTCGCGTTTATCGGCACCGTCCGCACGGTGAGCGTCGTGCGTCCCTGGTTCTCGGTGAACGTCGACGTACCCAGCATTTCCAGCGGCCAGGTCGGGCTGAACGGACTCCGCGCCAGATTTTCATTCTCGTCGGCAAACGAAGAGACGATTACCATCCGATTCGGCGCGTCGATCTCGCGATACACCCATTTACCGTACATCTGGCGCCCGTCCGGCATTTTCTGGCTATAGAAAAATACGCCACCGGGACGGAGTTCCAGCTTGTGGACGTGGGTCGTGAAGCCTTTCGGCCCCCACCAATGCTCGAGGTGCTCGGGCTCGGTAAACGCTTTCCACACCAGGTCGCGCGGCGCATTGAAGACGCGGGTGATGACGACCGCGCGCTCGGTGGATTCGGCGGCTGCGTTACTTTTTGCGGCCATTCTTGTGCTCCTTTTTTTTCGATTCCTGCTTCTGCAGTTCGCGCAGATAATCCTCGAGGCGGTCGAACGCTTCCTCCCAGAAACGGCGATAGTGTTCGAGCCAGTCCGACGCGTCCTTGAGCGGACCCGCGGCGAGCCGGCACGGACGCCATTGCGCCTCGCGCCCGCGCTCGATCAAGCCGGCGCGCTGCAGCACTTTCAGATGCTTGGAGATGGCCGGCATGCTCATCTCAAACGGCTCCGCCAGCTCCGATACAGAGGTCTCGCCGGAGGCGAGGCGAGCGAGAATCGCGCGCCGAGTGGGATCGGCGAGCGCCGAGAAGGTCGCGTTGAGGTGCTCGGAGGATGTCTGCTGCTGAACCATTTAGTTAAATAACCTATAGGTTAAATACATTCCGGACGCGCGTCTGTCAAGCGGGCGCTTTTCAGAGACCGAAGCTGCTCAAATCCGGATGCTCATCGGGGCGCCTGGTCAGCCACTGCTCGCCGCTCACGGCCACGAAATATCGCAGCCGCTGACCGCTTCGGTAAGGTGCTTACAAAATAGCACAGGCTAACCACGAACCGCCGGGATAAGGCTAGTCTTTCCGGACCGCGATGCACTCGATTTCAATATCAAACGGGCCCGTCCATACCGGCACACAGAAGAAAATGCGGGCTGGCGGATTTTTGGGAAAGTAGCGCTTGTAAATTTCGTTGAAGGCCTTGAAGTGCTCCGGGCTTACACAGAGTACGTTGACCTTCATGACGTGCTCGAGGTCGGATCCCGCCGCCTCAAGTGCCGTCTTCAACTCTTCCAGGCAGCGTTCGGCCTGCTGTTCAAAAGGCGCGTGGACGAGAAGTTCTCCGGTCTTGGGATCAAATGGCGGCAGACCCGAGACGAAGATCATGTCGCCGGCGCGAGTGCAGGTCGAGACCGGCACACCCCATTTCTCGAAATTGCTGTCAAACGGTTCGACGCGGATAATTTCCCTCTTCACGATTGTCTCCTTGTACGATTTGGTTGTTTCCGTCGACGTCCATGAAGACGTTGTCCTGCCCGAAGTGAGCCTTGAACCGATCAAGAATTCGGCCGGCGATTGATGATTTCTCCTTGATGGCTGGCCCATCAACTATGATGACCGTTATACGAAATAGACGAACGCGGTCCTGCCCTGCGCCTTATTCCAACCTGTTCCAAAGCGGCCGTGTCTAACCGTATCTCCGGTGACGAGCATTCGGCACTACCTCGCACGCTTGGCAGCGGAGATGGGGGGGACGTTACCAAAGAGGAGGATAAGCCCTTCCGGCATGGTGGGATGAGCGATGACCGCGTCGCGTATCGCGGTGTACGGCAATCCGCCAAGCATCGCCATCTGCACGGCTGCCATGACGTCTCCAGCGCCGGTGCCAAACATGGTGAATCCGAGGATGCGGTCGCTTTCCGCTTCGATCAACACCTTCATAAATCCGCGCGTTTCAGAAATCGTCATCGCGCGAAGGACGGCAGCCACGGGCAACTTGGCAACGCGATAAGGGATGCCGCGCCGTTTGGCCTCCGTTTCGCTGAGTCCGATACGGGCCAACTCCGGGTCGGTGAACATGCAGAACGGAACCTGGCGGCCAGTCGTCACGCGATTGCCGCCGGCGAGGTTGTCACTCACAACCCTGAAATCATCGGTTGAGATATGTGTGAATTGTGGGCTTCCGGCGCAATCTCCGATGGCCCAAACACCCTCGGCGGTCGTCTGCAAACGCTCGTTCACCTTCACATAGCCGCGGTCGGTCGTCTCCACGCCCGCCTTTTCGAGGCCGATGCCGCTCGTATTGGGCGTACGTCCTGCGGCTACCAGCAGGTGGGTGCCTTTCAGAGAAAGGTCGGCTCCGTCGCGCGAGCCGAGGAGTCTGATCCAATCGCCGGAGTTGCCCTCGACGCGGGTTATTTTTGCATTCGTGACGACGGTGATGCCTTCATCCCGGCACAATTCTTCCAGTGCCTGCGAGGCATCTTCGTCTTCGTTGTGCGCGAGGCGGCCATTGCGGTCGATCAGCGTGACCTCGGCGCCGAAACGGCGGAAGGCCTGGGCAAGTTCGAGTCCGACATAACCAGCGCCCAGAACCAGGAGGTGTTTCGGGATGTGATCAAGTTCAAGTGCCTCGATGTGGGTCAGCGGCTTCGCCTCGGCCAATCCCGGAATTGGCTCAAGCGTGGCGCGCGAGCCGGTATTGATGGCTACAATTTTACCCCGGAATGTGCGTGTCCCGCCGTCGTTCAAGGCAACTTCGATGGTTTTCGGGCCTATGAAGCATCCTGTGCCCATCACCAGTTCCGCGCCGCTCTTGGTGAAGTAGTGGTCGCGAAAAATGTCGACAACGTTCACCACCATCTTGCGCTTGCGCTCACGCACGGCTGCCATGTTGATGCGAACATTCTCTTTGCTGATGCCGAATTCGTTGCTGCGATAAAAGAACGAGGCAACCTTGGCGCTGTGGATGATGTTCTTGCTGGGCAGGCACGCGATGTTCGGGCACGAACCGGTCACGTATTTGCGCTCGATCGCAATCACGCGTTGTCCCTTTTGTGCGAATGTCCCGGCAAGAATTTTGCCGCCGGTGCCGCTGCCCAGCACGAGGAGATCGCATTCTTCCATGGTTTTCTTCCCTTTTATGAGTTTTTAGCCTCTTCTCAAATTTGACGATTCCGCGCGTTGAAGACGGGGCGTAAACGGCGGCGCCGGGCGGGCCGTCTCCATAATTCCGCTCCGTCAATTTAATTTCAGATCGATTGGTACCAGTCGGCGAGCGCGCGGCCGATCTCGTGCGGCGAATCTTCCTGGATGAAGTGGACGCCCTTGACCGTCACCTCGCGCTGGTTCGGCCATTTGCGGCAATACTCGCGTTGCGCGCCGGTCAGGATTGCGCCCGGGTCGGCGTTGACGAACAACTTCGGCGTCGCGCTTTTTTCGAGCCACTTCGAGTAGCGGTCGGCGATCGCGACGACATCGGCGGGCTCGCCTTCGATCGGAATTTCGCGCGGCCACGACAGCGTCGGGCGCCGCGACTCGCCGGGCTCGACGAACGGTTTTCGATACGCGTTCATTTCCTCATCACTGAGCTTGCGAATGATGCTGCCGGGCAGGATGCGCTCGACGAAAATATTATTTTTCAAAATCATGTCGTCGCCGGCCGGACTGCGCAGCGCCTTGAAAATATCGATCGCCCGCTGCGACCACTCCGACCATTGCAGCGGCCGCACTATCGCCTCCATGTACGCGATTCCCTTCACGGCCTCGGGATGCCGCGCCGCCCAGTGAAAGCCAAGCGCGGAACCCCAGTCGTGCACGACCAGCGTGACCTTGCGCTTGAGATTGAGGCCCTCGAAAAACGCGTCGAGATGGCGAGAATGATCCTCGAAGCGATACGCGCCGGTCGACAGACGGTCCCGACGCGCCCATCCCGATGAGATCCGGCGCGACGCATCGCGCGTGCGGCGCCAGATGCGGAATGATGTTGCGCCACAAGTACGACGAGGTCGGGTTGCCATGCAGAAAGACGATCGGATCGCCGGCGCCGGTGTCCGCGTATGAAATCCAGGTATTGATGAGCTCGAGTTTTTTGCGCGGATGCGGATCGGCCGCAGAAATCTGTGAGTCGCTCATGACGACGTCTCCTTGGGATGGATAATTCGACTGATACGACGGTTGGTCGCTTGCGCGCAACCTTCACTTTTCACTGTTTGCCCTCGCGGGCGGGGTGGGCGCAGAATCGCCGAAGTCAGCAACGTCGAGTATCGCGAGGATCAATCCGATGGCCGAGAATCGCAAGCGAAAGTTCTGGGGATGGGGCTACGAGGACCAGGGGCCGACGCCAGAACAGCAAAAGCATATGGCCGAGCGGATGGCCAAACGATTCGGGCTCGGGCCGCTCGAACTCACGCCGCCGCCGAAGGAAAGCGATCTGAATCTGCGCGCGCCGCGAGTGAAGCCGCCGGCTGCGCTCGAAGCGATTTGCTCGACGGCCACGCACGAGCGCGCGGGGCATACGTACGGCAAGGGATCGCGCGATATCCGGCGGGCGTTCCGGCGCGACTATCCGAATCCGATCGACGTGGTCGCGTTTCCGCGCGATGAGAAGGAACTGATTCGCGTGCTCGAATGGTGCGACGGCGCGCAGATTGCGGCGGTGCCATATGGCGGCGGCTCGAGCGTGGTCGGCGGCGTCGAGCCGCCCGAAGGCGACCGTTATCGCGGCGCGGTGTCGATCGATCTGATGCATCTGGACAAAGTCGTCGAGGTCGACAAGGTCTCGCGCGCGGCGCGAATCCAGGCGGGCGTGTATGGTCCCGCGCTCGACGCGCAGTTGAAGCCGCACGGCCTGACGATTCGCCATTTTCCGCAGTCGTTCGAATTCTCGACCCTGGGCGGATGGATCGCGACGCGGTCGGGTGGGCATTTCGCGACGCTCTACACGCATATCGACGACTTCGTCGAATCGCTGCGCGTGGTGACGCCGACCGGAATCGTCGAGTCGCGGCGCTTGCCCGGATCGGGCGCGGGTCCGAGCCCGGATCGGATGTTCATCGGCTCGGAGGGAATTCTCGGCATCATCACCGAGGCGTGGATGCGGCTGCAGGATCGTCCGACGTTTCGCGCGGGCGCGTCGGTGCCGTTTCCGAGCATCTTCAAAGCGGCGGATGCGGTCCGGCAGATTTCGCAGGCCGGGCTTTATCCCGCGAATTGCCGCGTGCTCGATGAAGGCGAGGCGTTCAATTCCGGCGCGGGCAATGGCGATGAGGCCGTGCTGGTGCTCGCGTTCGAGTCTGCGGACCATCCGCTGGAACCGTGGATGAAGCGGGCGCTGGAGTGCTGCGCCGATCACGGCGGTAAAATTCCGGCGGACGCGGCGAAGACTCGCACCGACGCCGAGGCGACGCATGAAGGATCGGCGGGCGCGTGGCGCAACGCGTTTCTGAACGCGCCGTACCTGATGGACACGGTGGCCGCGATGGGGATGGTGAGCGACACGTTCGAGACGTCGATCACGTGGGAGCGATTCCCGGAATTTCATCGCCAGATGATGGACTGCGCGCGCGATGTGATCGCGCGCGTGTGCGGCAAGGGCTCGGTGACGTGCCGATTCACGCACGTTTATCCCGACGGGCCGGCGCCGTACTACACGATTCTCGCGCCGGGCAAGCGCGGCTCCGAGCTGGAGCAGTGGGACGAGATCAAGGCGGCGGTGTCCGACAAGCTGATCGCGCTCGGCGGCACGATCACGCATCATCACGCGGTCGGCAGGTATCATCGGCCGTGGTACGACCGGCAGCGTCCCGAAGGATTCGCGCTCGCGCTGAAGGCGGCGAAGAAGGCGCTCGATCCGCGCTCGATTCTCAATCCGGGCGTGCTGATCGATCCTGATTGAAGCGCGAGCGGCAAGAATAGATGCAGAATCTTGAATCGCGCGCGAAAAAATCGCGCGCTGAATAAGGTTGACCGAATAAATTCCGTCCTACTCCTATGCCTGGCGGGGAGAGGGGAAGAGGCTAGTCGTCGATTTTTAGTTGCTTCTTCGCGGCGTCGGTCATCATGTGCGGGGTCCATGGCGGGTCCCACACGATCTCGACGCAGGCGTCGTCGCATCCGGGGATGCCGAGCAGTTTTTCCTGGATGTCCTGCGTGATCATCATGCCCATCTGACAGCCGGGCGCGGTCAGCGTCATCGTGACGTTGACGACGCGGTTCTCGATCTGAACGCCGTAGATGAGTCCGAGGTCGACGAGGTTGACGGGAATCTCGGGGTCGTAGCACTCGCGCAGCACTTCGTAAACGTCGGCTTCGGTCGGTGCGGGCGAATTCTCCATAGTACAGAGTCTAGTATATAAGAGGGTGTGCACGCATCTGAGGTGAAGAAATGCCTGACAAGGAAGAGCTATACGACGAGGCGATTGACGCATACGCCGACGACAAGTTCGATGAGGCGATCGAGTTGTACAAGAAGGCGCTAGAGATCGATCCGAAGTACGTCGATGCGATCCACGGGATGACGATGTGTTACCAGGCGAAGGGCGATCTCGATGCGGCGATCGAACTGACGAAAAAATATATCGCGCAGGAGCCGGAAGACATCCTCGCGTACACCAACCTCAGCATGTTCTATCAGAAGAAGGGGATGGTGCCGGAGGCGGAGGCGGCGGGCGCAGAGGCGCGGCGGCTCGATTGGAAGCGGCAACTCAAGGAAGGGAAGAAGTAGGGCGTCGATGAAACTCAAGGACAAAGTTGTACTGATCACGGGCGGCGGATCGGGACTCGGGCGCGAGATGGGACTGACGTTCGCGCGCGAGGGCGCGAAAGTCGGCGTCAACGACATCAGGCCCGAGTCGGCGGATAACGTCGTGACGGAAATCGAGCGCGCCGGCGGGACGGCGCGGCCGTTCGTCGCGGACGTGTCGAGCAGCGCGGCGGTCGTGAAAATGTTCGCGGAGTTCATCGCGGCGTTCGGCACGATCGACATCCTGATCAACAATGCGGGCATCGCGCGCGCGAGCGAGGTGGACAATCCCGATTTGTTCATGACTCATCAGAAGACCGACGAGGATTGGCACAAGATGCTCGCGACGCATCTCGACTCGACCTTCTACTGCACGCGCGAGGCGCTGAAGGTGATGATCCCGAAGCAATCGGGACGCATCATCAATATGGGTTCGATCGCGGGCACGACCGGGCTGGCGTTCGCGTCGGACTACTGCGCGGCGAAGGGCGCGATCATCTCGTTTACCAAGTCGGTCGCGCGCGAAGTGGTGCCGATGGGGATACTGGTCAATTGCATCGCGCCGGGATTTATCGACACGCCGATGACCGCGCCGATCCCGAGCGAAGTACGCAAGCAGATAGAAGAGAGCACGCCGATCGGACGCTTCGGCGAGCCGCGCGACATCGCGGCGGCGGCGCTGTTCCTCGCCTGCGAGGATTCGAAATTCATGGTGGGCCAGGTGCTCAGTCCCAACGGCGGCTACGTGATTTGAAGCTCGAGGATTGATTCGGATGCATCTTACATTTGTGACGTTCAACTATCAGAGCGCGGATCTCGAGGCGGAAGAGCGCAACTATTTGGGGCATCACGTGCAACTTGCGCGGCGCTTTCCGGGACTGCGGCAATACTACACGGGCCGCCTGATGAAGGTCGCGGGCAAGGAACCTGATCGGGTTCGCGCCGCGATTCTTGCATATGACGACGCGGCCGCGGCCGCATCGGCGATGCGATCCGACGTCGTGCCCGCGCTGCTCGCGGATACGCAGGCGCATCTCAAGGATGGGACTTCGACTGCAGTCGACGCGGAGACGATCGTGCCGTTCGATTCGCGGCGGGCGGGTCAGCAATGCTTCGTGATGGTTGCCGAGTTCGATCTTGTGCAAGGTGCGGGAGTCGATGCGGCGGAGAAACACTATCTCGGCACCCACGTGAGTATCGCGCGCAGACTGCCGGGCTTGCGCAATTATATTATCGGCAAGCTGATCAAGACGCCGGGGGTTGAGGACTCCCGCTACCGCATGGCGATCCTGGTGTTCGATTCGCTCGACGCGTATCGGGCCGCGTATGCGTCGCCGGCCGGGCGCGAGTTGCTCAAAGATGAAGAGGCCACGATTCGAAACGCGCGCGTTTATCGGCTCGACGCGCGAGTCGAAGTCTGAGCATCGCTCGCGCAACATCCGATGCTGCCGCGGTCTGCGGGAATCCTGATTCCACTGTTCTCGATCCGCACGCGCGACAATCTCGGTCGCGGGGAGATTCTCGATCTCGCGCCGATGATCGATTTCGCGCTGTCGATGGGTCATCGCGTGATCCAGTTGCTGCCGCTGGACGAGACCGGTCCCGACGATCTGAGCCCGTACAGCGCGATGAGCGTGATGGCGATCGATCCGACGTACATCTCGATGAGCGGGCTGCCCGGAGTCGGGCGGGTCGTGCTGGCGCGCGCGCGCGAGGCGGTCGGGAGAGCGCGATTCGTCGAACGCCCGATCATTCGGAGCGCAAAATTTCCTTTGCTCGAGCGCGCATACCGCGCCTATCGTGCGGCTCGTGCGCGTGGCGGATCCGACGAAGGTGCGCAATTCGACGCGTTCATCGAAGCCAACTCGTACTGGATTCACGACTACGCGTTGTTTCGCGCGCTGAAGGAGCGCTTCAACTGGACCAGTTGGGAGACGTGGCCGGCTGAGATTGCAAAGCGCGATCCCGCCGCGCTAACGCTCGCGCGCCGAGAGCTGGCCGACGCGATCGAGATGTATAGCTACTGGCAGTACATCGCGCATCGGCAGTGGTCGGAGATGCGCGCGTATGCGTCGTCGCACGGCGCGTTCATCGGCGGAGACCTCGCGTTCTCGCCGTGCCACGACAGCGCCGAAGTGTGGGCGAACCAGGACGAGTTCGATCTGTCGCGCACTGTCGGTGCGCCGCCCGATGGCTTCAATCCCAAGGGGCAGCGATGGGGCCTGCCGCTGCCGAACTGGAACGCGATGCGTGCGCAGGGATTCAAGGTGCTGCGCAATCGCGCGCGTCACGCCAGCACGCTCTACGATTTGCTGCGAATCGATCACGTCGTCGGACTTTATCGGACATTTAATTTCGGTTCCGATTTTGCCGAGCCGGGAGTTTTCACGCCGGTCAACGAACACGATGAGCTGCTACAAGGCGAAGAGGTGATCCGCGCGATCAAGGAGGAAGCGGGCGCGACAGAACTGATCGCCGAAGACCTCGGCACGGTGCCGCCGTGGGTGCGCGCATCGCTGACCAATCTCGGCGTGGCGGGATACAAGGTGATGCAGTGGGAGCGCGACTGGGGCCACGGCGACGAACCGTTTATCAGCCCTGCCGCCTATCCCGAACTTTCGCTTGCGACCACGGGGACGCATGACACTGAGCCGCTGACCGTGTGGTGGCGCGCGCAGCCGGTGGAGGTGCGTGAGAAATTCGTGCGCGGGCTTGGCCTCGAGGGCAAAGTGAGTCCGCGACGGATGCTCGAGGAGGCGGCGCGCTTTGCGATCCTGGCTGCGCTGTATGCGGCGCCGTCAAAGCTCGTGATCGTTCCGATCCAGGATTTGTTTGGATGGAGTACGCAGATCAATCGACCCGGCACGATCAGCGCGTGGAACTGGACCTATCGAATCCCGCTGACGCTGGAACGAATGCGGCGAAGTCATGCGATACAAGAAGACGTCGCCAGGCTGCGCGAAATCGCGATCCGCAGCGGGCGCTTCGCGCCGTGAGAAGAGTCTCAATTTAATGTGAAACCCGCGGTGGGTTTCACGCTTCCTTCGGCAGGGGTGACCCCTGCACCCAGTAGAAATCTCGTCAAGTTGTGGCAGTGGCAGATGCGGCTTGAACTATAAGCATCACTTGGTTGGGACATTTGATCGGTAATATTCGGGGAGCGTCGATGGGACCACTTGAAGGAATTCGCGTACTCGATTTGAGCATGGTGGTGTCGGGACCGTTCTGCACCATGATGCTTGGGGACCTGGGCGCCGACGTGATCAAAATCGAGCCGCCTGATGGCGACGTGTCGCGGATGCTGACGGGTAAGGAGCGCGGCGGCGTCACGATCGGCATCCTCAACTGGAATCGTAACAAGCGCGCGATGATGCTCGATCTCAAACAGCCTGGCGCCGCTGACGTGTTTCTGAAGATGGCTGAGCGGGCGGACGTCGTCGTGCAGAATGTGCGGCCCGGCGTGGTCGATCGCCTGGGCGTTGGCTACGACGCGGTAGCAGCGCGCAATCCGAAAATCGTTTATTGCTCGATCGCGGGCTACGGGTTCTCCGGGCCGTCGGTCAACAAGCCTGCTTACGACCCGATTATCCAGGGGATGGCGGGCGTGATGACTTCGCAGCGGACGCAGGGGCGGCCGCGCGCGGTCAAGAATATTCTCGGCGACAAAGTTACTGCGATGACGGCGGCGATCTCGATCCTCGCGGCGCTCAACGAGTCGCAACGAAACGGCAAGGGGCAGCATCTGCAGATCGCGATGATCGACGCGGTCGCCTACTACCTGATGCCTGACACGGCGTCGCGCCACACTTATCTGCCGCACGAGCCCGGCATCGCGCCTTCGATGAACACCCTCGAGCCCTTTCAGACGGCCGACGGCTTCATTACGATTGCGCCGCTGACTGATAAGCATTGGACCGCGATTCTAAAGGCGGTCGGGCATCCGGAATGGTTCGAAGGCGATGAGCCGCGGCCGGACCGGGTGCGGCGCTCGATCAAGAGCCTGATTACGCTGTTCCCGACGCAGCCGTCAGCATACTGGCTCGAGCGTATCGAAGCGGCGGACGTTCCATGCGGACCGGTCAATGACTACGACTCGATTTGGTCCGATCCGCAGTTCGTCGCGAACGAGACGTTCTTCGAATACGAGCATCCGCGGGCCGGACGCGTGCGCGCCGTGCGATCGCCCGCGCGCTTCTCGCGCACCGAGCCCGAGCTATGGCGCCATCCGCCGGACCTGGGGCAGCACACCGACGAAATTCTCGGTGAGTTCGGATTCGGCGCTGTCGAGATTTCCGAATTGAGAGCCAATCGGATCGTCAATTGAATCTTCGGCCTCTTAGTCGCGCGCTGGCATTCACTATTCTCACTGCGGTGATAGCGATCGTGCAGGGATGCGCGACCAAGACACGACCAAGCGAGCCTTCGAAGCCAGCGCCTGTAGTCGCCGCGGCGACACCGAGCGCGAAGCCAACTCCTACCGGCGCGCCGGTCGGCACGCATGCGCCGTATGCGATCACGGCAGGCCTCGACGGCAACTTGTGGTTCACCGAGTTCCAGGGCGACGGCATCGGGCGGATGACTCCGTACGGCGCCACCAAACGCTTCCCGATCGATCCCGACGGATTCGCCGAACGAATAACCGCTGGCCCCGATGGTGCAGTGTGGTTCACCGACACTGTCGGTAATCGGATTGGCCGCGTAGCGCCGGACGGAAAAATCGCGTACGTGACCTTGCCTCATTCTGATAGCGGACCGGCGGGAATCACCTCCGGTCCCGATGGCAATCTCTGGTTCACTGAGCATTCGGGCAATCGCATCGGGCGGCTCAGCACGACCGGCACTCTCACTGAGATCGAGCTGCCCAAGGGAACAGGTCCCGCCGAGATAGTCACCGGCAGCGACGGCAATCTGTGGGTTGCCGAGGATAGCGTGGATCGCATCGCGCAAGTCACGGATTCGGGTCACGTCAAGGAATTTCAAATCCTGGCACCCAACGGGCAGCCCGCGATGATGGCTCTCGGCGCCGACGGGAGCGTGTGGTTCACGCAACCGCAGGCGGGCAAAATCGGCAGAATTACGCCCGACGGTTTCATCACGGAATTCTCGCTGCCGGTTGCCGGCGTGCCGCTTGGAATCGCATCGGGTGTCGACAAAAATCTGTGGGTCACCGTGATTCGCGCGCAAGTGATCTATCGCTTGACCCCGGGCGGCGAGTTCGCCGCGTTCCCGATGCCCGCAAACTCGATGGCTACTTTCATCACGGCCGCTCCCGACGGCACGTTGTGGTTCACCGAGCCCAACGGCAAGGTGGGCCGCCTAACTACCGACGGCTACGTCAAGCAATTCGTCTTCTCGAATCCATACAGCGAACACGTCGGGAACTGAGCGCGCTGATGGCGGCGTGACGCGGGCGATGGCGCGGCGGCACGCGTCGATGGCGGGCGCGGCGGCCCCACTGGAATAGGGTTTTGGTTTTTGGAGTGGGGCGGGCCGCCGTGCCCGCCGCTATTGCAGCGCGCGCGTCTGTTCTGTTCGCCAAGTTTTGCGGTATAAGCGCTCTATCACACGAACCAAAACGCTGGGCGCGTTTGGATTCCGGCATTACGCCGCAAGGGAGAATTGAGCGATGGGCAAGCTCGACGGAAAAGTAGCCGCCATCACCGGCGGTGGCCGTGGTATCGGCCGCGGCATCGCGAGGGCATTCGCCGCACAGGGATGCGCAGTGGTAGTCAACGATCTTGGCGTCACGGTCGCGGGCCAGAAAGAAACGCAATCGCCCGCCGATGACGTGGCCAGGGAAATCAAGTCCGCAGGCGGTAACGCCGTCTCCAATCATATGGATATCGCCACCGTCGAAGGCGGCGAAGGTCTCGTCAACCAGGCGATCAAGGAATTCGGCAAGCTCGATATCCTGGTAAACGTCGCCGGCATCCTGCGCGACCGCATGATTTTCAACATGTCGGAACAGGAATGGGACGACGTGATCAGGGTGCACCTGAAGGGGCACTACTGCACGATCAAACCGGCGTCGGCGCATATGCGCGAGCGCAAGTACGGCAGGATCATCAACTTCTCGTCGAACTCGGCGCTCGGCAGTCCCGGCCAGCCGAATTATGCGGCGGCGAAGGCGGGAATTTTGGGACTGACGTACTCGAGCGCGAACTCGCTGCACAAATACGGAATCACGGTGAACGCGATCATGCCCGGTGCGTCGACGCGCATGACCGATACGATCCCCGCGGGCAGAATGCCCGGGGCGACCGGAATCCCGCAGTCCGACAAGGTCGAGGGCACGCCGCGCGATCCCGCAAACGTCGCGCCGATCGTGGTTTTCCTCGCCAGTGACGAAGCCGCGAATGTCACCGGCCAATGCTTCGGCGCGTCCGGCTTCCGCATCATGCGCTATCGGCACATCACGCCCGACAAGATTCTCTACAACAACGGCCCTTGGAACGTCGACGAACTTTTCGAGCGCCTCAAGAATACGCTGCTGGTAGATCTGAGCCAGCCACGGATGTAGGTGGGTCTTTCTCTGCGATTGCCCCCCTTCCCTCGAGAGGGAAGGGGTTAGAGGTTAGTTGATCATGCGCTGCGCGCACCATGATGGATGAAGCCGAGCAGCGCACTTGGACGCACACCGCCATCGAGTCACCGCCCCTGAGAGCAAAGTAGCGCGCCGCGCGCAACTTTGCGCTTTACACTGGGTGCAGGGGTCACCCCTGCCGCCCGCCGCGAGGCGATTATTATTTTCTTCGCCACTTTCTTGATACGTTTCGTCCGCCGTCAATGCCCCTTGGGCTTGGCTGCGGGCGGTTCTTCAATCTCAAAACTCGCGTTGAGAAACTTGATGACTCGCGCTGCGTATCCTTTCGGATCTTCGTAGATCGCGTCGCCGTGACCGCCCGCGGGCACCGTCCACATCTGTGCGCTGAAACTCGCGGCGTCGAGCAGGGCCTTGCCGTCCGCGAGCGGCGTCATCTGGTCGTCGCGATCCTGGATGATGAGCAACGAGCAAGTGCCCAGGTTGCCCGCGTCCGTCTCGGGCGAAATCTTATCCAGCGGCCGTCCGAACCATAGCTGCGCTTCCCACATCACCGTTTTGAGGAACGCCGGATTCAGCCGTGACATCGATGGACTGCGCATGAATAGCTGCTCGAGGTTCGCGTATGAACTGTCCGCGACTATCGCGGTGAAGACCGGCTGTTCGGCCTGCGCCATGATCACGCCGGCGGCGCCTTCCCCGATTCCGAGCGCGGCGATTTTAGTAAAGCCGTCATCCATCAACGTACGCGCAGTCGCCAGCGCGAACTTGCGCTTGAGCATTCCCCAGTTGATTCCGTAAATCGGATTGTTGGAGCTGTAAGCCGCGACCACTGTATAGCCGGCGTCCAGCAGAAACTTGGCGTATGGAATCATCGCAGTTTCCGGCGCTCCCGCGGCTGGTACGAACACCACAACTTCGCGCCGCTTGCCCGGGAAGTACCATCCGACCACGCTGACCTGCCGATGCCGGATACCGTCCTCTTCGACCACGCCGCAGTCCAGGCGCTCCGGCTCGACGCCGAGCGCGGCTTGAATGTCGGTCACGGAGCCTCGCTTGAACGGCGGAACATGCTGTCCGAAAACGTCCTGCCCGCCGCGCCGCAGGAACTCCGGGTACATCAACGATCGGGCGACGAAGAAAGCTGCCCCCATCCAGAGAATAATCGGAACGCTCAGCAGGATTGCGCCGATGCCAAAAATGCGCCGCGGCTTGCGCTTTGGCGGCGCCGGCTGAGATTCCGGAGGATCACTCATCCGCTATGCTTGTGCACGATTACACATACCACCGCAAGCGTTCACAAGATTATTCGCGCCAGCATTAGTGTGTGCGAAAACCGATTTTTCGCGCCGTCTGATCGTTACTCACCCCGTTTGCGATCGCGTAGAGCTCCGACAGGCTCCGCGCGCTCTCAACTCGACTGTCGCATCCAGCGGTGCGCAGCCAGAGATTCGCCTCCGCCGCGCTGAATCGCTCGAAGCCGATTTCCGAAAAGCATCTTCCCGGCCGCGTAATCGCGCTACTCAGCTTGCCAAGCTCTTCATTGGTGGTGATCAGTATCATCGTCCTGGTGCCTTGACCGAGGATGCCGTCAGAGATGTTCAGCAGCCTCGACAAGCCTTGTCCGAGAGTTTTCTTCGCGTCGATTCTCATCAGCTCGCCGCTGTCTTCCAGAATCAGCAGCCGCCACTTTTCCGGCTGAGATGGATCCCGAAATTCCGTCGAGCCCTCGGACGATTCGTGACGCGTCCGCTTAAGCAGTACCTCCATCAGGTAGTCGCCGCGCTCCAGCAATTGGTCGGGATCGATCACGTATTCAAAACGGCACCAACTTTTCCATGCCCAGGCTAACGCGCGAATTGCCCAGGTCTTTCCTGTGCCGGCTTCGCCATGCCAGAGAAGCAGCTGGCCGTTGTGTCGCGACGGTTCGAATTTCTCGATCAAGGGTCCGAGCTTAGATTTCGTCGTGCTGCTGTAATTCCTCTCGACCTCACTCCAACTGGCCACCTCGATTTTGCGAACAGTCGTCACCGGGCCGTTATTCCCGTGATGCCAGAACGTGAGCGGCAACACTGGCTCGGTTCCGATCGGAGAAGGCGGGAACGCCTTTCGCAAATCAGAGACTATCTTGTCCGTCACCGCGAGGTCGGAGGCCGCCACCGATACGTCGAAACTTCCGTATCCCTGGCTGGCCATCACGATTGCGCCTGTTTCGTTGTCGCGCACGACCAGCGATCGAAATTCCAGGTACTCGGACCACAAAATGGGCTCGCCCTTGATCGAATCGGGCTGCAACTGTCCGTCGCTCGCGTCGAGGTCGATTCTTCGGACCACTTTCATTCCGCTGGCGCATACCATCGACTGAAATACCGCGGGCGGCAGACCGTGCTGATCGTCAGCGTCCAGATGCCACGACACGGTGCCGGCCGGATACGAGTTTGCTTCTCCCACGTAGCGTCTCCTTGTGTCCTTCTCAGATCTGCGATCCGCGCGCCTTTTGATCCCTTCCAAACACGACGTTGAGGAACTCGGCAACCTGGCACCGGGGACAGAGAACCAGAGGATGTCCTTCGGACGGTTTATCTATAATTGCATCAAAAAAGCAGCTGCACGCCATCTTGAGACTGCACCAGTCGCAATTCACCCGATGCATCCGTCCGATGTTGCGCAGAGTCTTCTTCGCCATAGAATTCGCCCCCGTGTAATCGGAATTTCCTCCGACCGACCGGCTAGCCTATCAACCCGCGATGACAACGGTTGACACCGGAAGACCGCAAGCGTTTTGATCAAACCGCCTCCGCAAATCCGTGCTTGTGAGCGTTGCACTCGCCACTTATGCTGCGGTGCAGGGCGACGCTTATGGCCGATTGGGATCCTGAACTTTACAACCGCTTCCGCCGATATCGCGCGGAACCTGTCGGGCATATCCTGTCGCGGCTGAGACTTGCCGGCGATGAAAAAATTATCGATCTCGGATGCGGGTCGGGCGAGAACACGCTCGAATTGGCGCGACGCAGTCCGCATGGAACGGCGCTCGGTGTCGACGGATCTCCAGCGATGATCGAGGCGGCGCGCAAGCTGCTCGACGGCGAGCTGAAGTGTCGCGTCTCTTTCGAGTTGCTCGACGTTCCCGAGTTTCGCGCCGACCGCGCTTACTCGCTGATTTTCTCGAACGCCACCTTTCAATGGATTCCTGACCATCGCGCGCTGTTCGCTGCATGCTTCAAGGCGCTCCGCCCGGGCGGAACGATCGTGGTGCAGATGCCGGCTAACGAAACCGAAACCGCGAAGATGGAAATCGGCAGGCTCGCGCGCGAGGCGCCATGGAACACGATGCTCGGCGGGCGTGAGCGCGCGTTTCATGAAGAGCCGCCGGAGTTCTACGCCGCGATGCTGGCGAAGCTCGGCTACGATCGAATCGACTGCTATCACCTGACGTTTCACCATCCGATGGATCGGCCGGCCGAGGTCGTTCAATGGTACCGATCGACCGGGCTGCGGCCTTTCCTCGACGCGCTGCCGAAAAATCATCACGACGAATTTCTTGAGCAACTGACGGCGCGGTTCAACGCGGCTTACGGGACTTCGGGGCCGATGACGTTCGACTTCAAGCGGCTGTTTATCTGGGGCCGCCGTCCCGAAAATTAAGATGGCTCGCGCGCGCAATCTTCCCGCGCTGGTCGCGCACGGCGGTGCCGGAAACGCGGGGCCTGGCGCCGAGCGGCCGGAGCGCCGCCGCGGGATGATGGCGGCTATCCGCCTCGGCGCGGGCATTCTGCGCGCCAAGGGCAGCGCGCTCGAGGCTGTCGTCGCGACAGTGGTGGCGCTCGAGGATCATCCGCTCTTCAACGCCGGTTACGGATCGTTGCTCAATTCAGAAGGCAACGTCGAAATGGACGCGTCCGTGATGTTCGCCGAGCCTGTTTTTTCTTTTTCAGACTCTACACGTCGCGGCAAACGCTCTGATCGAACCCATTCCAATGAAGCCGACTACACCGTGTCCGCCGGCGCTGTTGCCGTAGTCAGCCGCGTGCGAAATCCAATCCTGCTCGCGCGCGCCGTGATGGAACATTCGCCGCATATCCTGATGGCGGGGCCTGGCGCGGAAAATTTCGCGCGCAAGGTCGGTATCCGGCTCGTGCGTCCCGAGGAAATGGTTACCGAGCGCGCGCGCGAGCGATGGCGTGCGCGAAAGGAGCAGGCCGGGATGCTCGAGGCTGGCGCCGCGGCGCGCGCGGCAATGGGCCACGGCACGGTGGGCGCGCTCGCTGTCGACGTGCATGGCGCAATAGCGGCCGCGACCTCGACCGGCGGCGTCCCCGGCAAACTTTTCGGACGCGTGGGAGACTCCGCGCTGATAGGAGCGGGCACTTTCGCGCACGCATTGGGAGCGGCCTCTGCCACGGGGCAGGGTGAGGCCATCATCCTGACGGCGCTGTGCCGCGAAGCGGTGCTTGCGCTCGCCGACGGCGCACCCCAAGCAGTTGCGCGCGAGGCGATCCTCGAAATGATCGACGCGACGGGCGCGGAGGCCGGCATAATTCTCGTCGACCGCCGCGGCAGAATCGGTTACGCGCACAACGCCGCCGCGATGCAGGTGGCGCGCTACGATCCTGCGGGCGGCGTGCAGCATCTGTGGCTCGAGCCGATCGCGACGGCCCGCCGTCGGTGACTCACGCGCATCCCGATACTTCCGCGTCTTCCGATCGCGCCGTTCAACCCGCGCTACTCGCGATCGCCGCGTTGTTCACGTTTATCATTTTAGTGCAGGGAATCAGCGCGCCATTTCAGAAAGATGCGGAACCGCAATCCGCCGAATGGATTCAGAGCATCGTGCACGACGGGCACTGGCTGATACCCGCCGACGCGTACGGCTACACCGATCGCAAACCACCGCTATTCTATTGGCTCTCAGCGATCGTCGCCAATGCGACGGGCGGCACCGTCGACGAAGTCCGCGCTCGCGCTGTGTCCGTCGTGGCAGGCACCGCGCTCGCAGTTGGCGTCCTAGCCTGGACGGCCGCCAACGTGGGCGCATCCGAAGGATGGCTCGCGTTTCTGTTCATGCTCGGCACCTACGGATTCGCGTCGCGCGCGACCGAGGCGCTGACCGACATGCTGCTGACGTTCCTGCTGTTCGCCGCGTACTCGGCGATCTACCCGCTGCTCGACGCGCCGACGTCCGCGTCACCTGATTTCACGCGCCGAAAAATATTCGTGGGTGTAATACTCGGGCTTGGCATTTTAGCCAAGGGCCCGATTGCGATCGTGCTATGCGCGCTTGCGGCGTCGATCTACCTGCTGATCGAGCGGCGCAACCCAATCGCGCTGCTGCGACAGCGATGGCCGTGGCAGGTCGTCGCGATTGCGGTCGCGATCGGTGCGATTTGGTACGTGCCGGCCGCGATCGTCGGCGGACACAAGATAGTGAGGATCATCTTCGCAGAGAATTTCGGGCATTTCATGCCAGCGCGGCTCGGCGGCACCGGCGAGAGTTATCGGCCCTTCTACTACATAGCCGCGCGCCTGCTGGGAGGCGCGTTTCCGATGACGCTCCTGATCCTGCCGGCCGCGCTCGCCTTCTACACCGGCGAGATCTCCACGGAGAAACGCCGCCCAGTGATCTACCAAATCAGCATGTCGCTCGCGGTGCTGCTATTTTTCTCGATCGCGAGCGTCAAGCGCGACGACTACATTCTGCCCGCGCTACCTGGGATCGCGATCCTGTGCGCATCGGCGTTTACGCTGAACGCACGCGGCCTCGCGTCAAAGTTGCGCGACGTGATTGTCGCGTTGTTCTTGCTTGTACCCCCGATTGCGCTTTTTGTTCACGCCTTCTTCCTGTTACCTGCCATAAAGCTCCAATCGAGCGACTCACTCTACTACTCGACAATCGCGACACGAGAGCTGGTAGGACCTCTTTATCTCCCCATTGTGTGTTTCGTCGCAGCTCTCATGTTGGTGTTTGGATTTTTCCGTAAGCGTGCGATCGTGGGCGGCTTCGCTTTCTGTCTTACCTCACTTTTCATGTGTCTGTTCTGGACCTCGATTCTGCGGCCCAGCGTCGCCGAAATGCGCAGCGTAAAGAGTTTCGTTCCAACCATCGCGGATCGCGTTAAGGGCGATCAGTTGTGTATTCCGAGTGGCATCAACTACGAGCTGTCGTACTACTACGGCGCTGCGGTTCCTGATCTAACGAATTCCAGGTGCACCTACTTGCTCGCGACGCCGCGCGAGATGGACGTGATGACGTCAGAGTATCGGGCGCGGCTCAAACTCGTCGCTAAATCCAATCTGATCGGTGGCGGCGGGCCGCCGGCGCTCTTTGAAATTTCGCCCGAAGCCGCTAAATAAGTAATCGATGGCTGACCGCGCTGAACAGGCTGAGCA
Source organism: uncultured delta proteobacterium (assembly GCA_963733715.1). Taxonomy (GTDB): domain Bacteria; phylum Desulfobacterota; class Binatia; order Binatales; family Binataceae; genus Binatus. The sequence goes on along the minus strand of CAVTEN010000016.1, from coordinate 9,744 downwards.
TGCGATTAGTGCGCTGATGCGCTTCGTCGTCTCGCTCATCATTCCGATTTGGGCGCTTGCGATGCTCGCGCTTGGCATCGAATACCGGTCGCTTTGGTGGCTTGGATGCGGACTGGCGGTCGGCGCGGTCGGGCTGCTGTTCATGGTTGGGAACCCGTTGGCGGAACCTGTTCTCGACGTTCGCGAGAGCTGGCGTCGCGAGCCAGCGACCACGCCTGCGCCCGGCGAAAGTCCTGCCGATACGGCGCATCATTAAGCTGAATTGCGGGCTGTGCCGCGGCAGGATATTCTTTAGATCCGATGCCGATTTTTGAGTACGAATGCGCGCGATGCGGGCTGGTCAGCTCGCACGTGGTGATGGGCTCGTCGCGACGACGCGAGCGTCTCGGCTGCCCACAGTGCAAATCGGCGCGGATGCGGCGCGTGATGTCGTCGTTCGCGGTGGTCGAGAGCGAGGCGTCGCGCCTTGCGAGTTTCGACGCGTCAAAGCCGCGCGACGATTCTTACTATCGCGACTCGCGCAACGTCGGTTTATGGGCGAAGAAGCGGGCCAAGGAGATGGGCGTCGATCTCGGATCGAAGTTCGAGGCGACCGTCGAAAAAGCACGCAGCGGCAAGCTGATCAAGGAGATGACCTGACCGCTATGGTGGGTGACAACAAGGACCGGCTGGGCAACAAGCTGCACGATGCCGAGAAGGCGCGCGAAGATCAGTGGGCCCGACAGAGTGACGAAAAGTTGCTCGAGCAAATGCGCGAGCGTTTGCACAATCACGCATGTCCGCAATGCAAGCAGTTCCTGGTGCCGAAGACCGAGCACGGCGTAGCCATGTACGCGTGCCCGCAAGGGCATGGCGCGTGGCTAGATGCGGCCGCATTGAAAACTGTGCTGAAGGAGCACAAATAGGTTAGCATCGCGACGATTTGAATTAAGCCTTGCTTAAGCGAAAACATCTACCGTTGAAGCGATTCTTCTTGACAGCTTGGTCCAGTCCAACTAATCAGGACTCGGTAACATCACATGTATCTTAATTTTGGCGTGCCGCTCGCGCTTACGATCATCGGGATCGGCTTCGTGGCGCTGATGTTCGGGCTGCAGAAACTGCTGGCGCCGCAAAACCCTTACGATCGAAAACTGATTCCCTACGAATGCGGCGAGCCGCCGACCGGCCGCGCGTGGATCAATTTCAACGTTCGCTTTTACCTGATCGCGCTGATTTTCGTGGTGTTCGAGGTCGAGGTCGCTTTCGTTTATCCGATTGCCGCCGTCTACCTGGATTGGGTGCGCTCGGGACGCCGTCTGTACGCGCTCAGCGAGATTTTGATTTTTCTGCTGATCCTGTTCGTGGGCCTGGTTTATGTTTGGGTCAAGCATGACCTCGAATGGATCAAAAAAGTACCGGTCGAGAACTGAGGTTTGTTTTTATGCCCCTGTTGAATACGCTTCCGGATTACGTCTTGACCACCAAGACCGACGAGCTGCTGAACTGGATGCGCAAATCGAGCATCTGGTACATGCTGTTCGGCCTGGCTTGCTGCGCGATCGAGCTGATGCATACGGGCGGCCCGCGCGCTGACATCGATCGTTTCGGTGCGACACCGCGCGCGTCGGCGCGCCAGTCGGATCTGATGATCGTCGCGGGCACGCTGACGTTGAAAATGGCATTGCGCACTCGCCTGCTCTACGATCAGATGCCCGATCCGAAGTACGTCATCTCGATGGGTTCGTGCGCGAGCTGCGGCGGACTGTTCCAGCTCGCGTACTCGGTTTGCGACGGCGTCGACAAGATCCTGCCGGTCGATGTGTATGTCCCCGGATGCCCGCCGCGTCCCGAGGCGCTGACCGAAGGCCTGCTCAAGCTGCAGGAGAAGATGATGACCGAGCGCTGGCTGGTGCGCTCGCCCAACGGCAACGGCAATGGCAAGCAGGTGGCCGCTGCCTGAACAGATGGAGTCGCTTCAAATACTCGAACGGGTCAAGAACAAGTTCGCGGACCGCGTGCTGGAAACATCCGAGAAAGCGCCCGATCCATTCGTGGTTGTTGACCCGAAATCGATCGTCGAGATTGGGAAATTCATGAACGAGGATCCCGAGCTCGCGATGGATTGCCTATCCAATGAGACCGGCGTCGATTACAAGGACCGCATCGAGGTGGTCTACCACCTGTTCTCGTACTCGAAGCGGCACGGCGCGGTGTTGAAGGTGAAGCTGCCCCGCGACAACCCGAGCGTCGCGACGCTCGAGGGCGTGTGGAAATCGGCGAACTGGATGGAGCGCGAAATCTTTGATCTGATCGGCGTGAACTTCGAAGGGCACAGCGACATGCGGCGAATCCTCATGCCGGAGGATTGGATCGGTCATCCGCAACGCAAGGATTTCGTCGAGCCGGCCGAATACCACGGAATTTCAACCGTCAGGGAGAGCCCGATAATCCGGCTCGACACCAAAAAGAAATGAGCACGCTGCACACCGAAGAAATGACGCTCAACATGGGCCCGCAGCATCCGTCGACGCACGGCGTGCTGCGCTTCGTGGTGCGCGCCGACGGCGAGGTGATGCGCGAGGCGATTCCCGATGTCGGCTACCTGCATCGATCGATCGAGAAAATTGCGGAAAAGGTCGGCTACCACGGCTTCATGCCGTACACCGATCGCGTTGACTACGTGTGCGCGATGTTCACCAACCAGGGTTGGGGCATGGCGTGCGAGAAGCTCGCGGGAATCGAAGTGCCCCATCGCGGCGAGTACTGTCGCGTGATCGCGGCGGAGTTCAATCGAATCGCGTCGCATCTGCTGTCGGTCGGCGCGATGGCGATGGATATCGGCGCGGTGACGCCGTTCACGCATGCGATTCGCGAGCGCGAGATGATCAATGATCTGATCGAAGAGCTGTGCGGCGCGCGGCTCACGTTCAACTACATGCGAATCGGCGGCGTGGCGTGGGATCTGCCGCCCGGATGGCGCGAGAAGGCGCTCGCGTACCTCGATCATTTCGATCCGATCCTCGAGGAATACAACGCGCTCATCTCGTGGAACAAAATTTATATCGAGCGGCTAGCGAACGTCGGCGTGATCACGCCCGCGGAAGCCGTTAACTACAACCTGGTCGGGCCGAACCTGCGCGCGTGCGGAATCAAGTGGGACATCCGCAAGGACATCCCGTATTCGGTGTATCCCGAGTTCGAGTTCGACGTGCCGATTGGCGACGGCCATTGGGGCAAGCTCGGCGACTCGATGGATCGCTACGTGGTGCGGATTCGCGAGATGGCGGAGTCGTCGAAGATCCTGCGCCAGGCGCTGCAGAAAATTCCGGGCGGGCCGGTGCTCGCGAAAGTCGCGCGCAATTTCAAACCGCCGAAGGGCGAATGCCAGATTCGGCTCGAGAGCGGACGCGGCGACATGGGATGGTACCTCGTGAGCGACGGCACCGGATATCCGTGGCGAGTGCACGTCCGCACGGGGTCGTTCGCGGCGATGGGGATCATCCAGAAGCTGAGCGCGGGACTGATGATCGCGGACCTGGTCACTCTTATCGCGAGCCTCGACGTGATCGCGCCGGAGATCGATCGCTAATCCTCGATGGAGACACTGGTACAACATCTGATCGCGTCGGGCGCGTTCGGCAAGAACGCCTCGCCGCACCTGGTCGCCGCGATCGTCGTGTTCATCATGAGCGCGGTCGTCTTCCTTGGCGTCGCGTTTCCGTTTGCGGGAATCGTGAGCTGGGCCGAGCGTCGCGTGTGGGCGCGAATCCAGTCGCGCGTCGGTCCAAACCGCGTCGGGCCGCAGGGCTTCCTGCAGTGGCTGGCGGACGGCGTGAAACACGTCTGCAAGGAAGACATCATTCCCGACGAATCCGACGCGCCCCTGTTCAAGATGGCGCCGTACCTGGTGATGCTTGCGTTCACGCTGCCGTGGGCGGTGATGCCGTTCTCGTCGTCGCTGATACTGGCGGACCTGAACGTCGGCATCCTCTATATGACGTCGGTGACTGCTCTCACCGTGGTCGGCGTGCTGATGGCGGGATGGGCGTCGAATGACAAGTGGTCGCTAATCGGCGGAATCCGCTCGGCGGCGCAAATAGTCAGTTACGAAATACCGGCCGGCCTCTCGATTTTCCCGGTCGTGCTGATGACGGGCACGCTGTCGATGCAGGGAATCATCCGCGCGCAGGGCTGGGCTCCGCAGCATTGGTTTTTGTTCGCGAATCCGTTCACGTTCGTCGCGGCCAACATCCTTTATATATCGGCGCTGGCCGAGGGTAATCGTACCCCGTTCGATTTGCCTGAGGCCGAGTCGGAACTGGTGGCGGGTTTCGCGACTGAGTATAGCGGCATGCGCTACCTGTTCTTCTTCATGGCGGAATGGGGAAACCTGTTCATCATCGGCGCGATAATCGCGACGCTGTTCCTCGGCGGCTGGCAGTTCCCGCACGTCACGAAAAGCGTAGTCGCGATGAATATACTTGAGGCGCTCACCTTCAACGTCAAAGTACTATTCCTGGTGTTCGTGTCGATGTGGATACGCGCGACGCTGCCGCGAGTGCGTATCGATCAGCTAATGACTCTTTGCTGGAAATACTTCGTGCCGATTTCGTTTGTGGATATGATCGGAACCGCAGTGTGGGTAGCTATTTGGCCCGACGGCACTACCATAATGGGCTATATCATGTTGGCGGTAGCGCTCGGGCTCGGGGCAGTATTCACTCAGCGGGTTATATACTATCTCAGGCGTTCGCGGATGGAAGTTTACTTCAATCCGACTATATAGAGGCTATTGATGAGTGCGGTTTCGGAATACGTAGGAAATATAAAAGACGCAGTCACGAGCATCTTCGAGGGCATGGCGGTGACGGCGTCGCATTTCATGCGCAAGCCGTACACGGTGCAGTATCCGGACCGGATGCCGGTGCGCGTGCAGGACACGCTGCCGTTTCGCTATCGCGGAATCCTGGAAGTCGATCTGGAAATCTGCACGGGATGCCTCGCGTGCGAGCGCGCATGCCCGATCGATTGCATCGTGATCGTGGTCGACAAGGATCCGCAGACGCGGCAGATGCTGCTGTCGCAATTCGACATCGACATCGCAAAGTGCATGTATTGCGGGCTTTGCAGCGAGCCGTGCCCGACCGGCTCGATCCATCATACGACGGAATTCGAGGGCGCCGACTATTCGCTGGAGAGTTTGATTCGCCGCTTCGTCAAGGATCCGGTGATCGCGTACAAGCCCAAGAAGGGGCCGGAGACTGATCCGCAAATCGCGCCGATTCTGAATCGCGGCATGACCTACCTCGATCAATGGGCGCAACCTGGCGGCGAGAAGCCGGCCGAAGAAGAGCCGGCGTAGCGCGCGCGGCTTGGCTAACCACCCGGGGAAGATCGAATCGATGCTCGCACAGGTAATATTCTATGCGCTAGCCGCGTTGACGGTGGGGTCGGCGATGTTAGTAGCGTTCTCGCGCAACATAGTTTATTCGACATTCGCGCTGCTCGGCGCATTCATGGGCGTAGTAGGTATTTACATTCTGCTCGCGGCGGACTTTGTCGCGATGGTCCAGCTACTCGTTTACGTCGGCGGAATATTGGTACTGACTATCTTCGCGGTGATGCTGACGGCGGGAATCGGCGACGTCACGGTATCGAATCGCGCGGTCGGAACGGGATCGGCGATCTTCACAGTGGGTATTGCCGGGATGGTGATGCTGTACGCGATCGAGCGGACGCAATGGCATCAGGTGGCAGCAGTCACGCCCGCGCCGACGACCTACGCGATCGGAAACGCGTTCCTGGGCGATTACGTGTTGCCGTTCGAGGTCGCGTCGCTGGTGCTGTTGGCGGCGCTCATCGGCGCGATAGTCATTTCGCGTCACGAAGCGCGGGAGTAGGGGAGTGGGAGAATCGGGATGGGCGGGGGAATAACGCTTAACCATTTCCTGGTGCTTAGCCTGATCGTATTTTCGCTCGGGCTGTTCACGGTTCTGACGCGCCGCAACGCGATCGGAATCCTGATGGGCGTCGAGCTGATACTCAACTCCGCCAATATCAACTATCTTGCGTTCGCGTTTTACGGCGGCGGGAAATACGATGGGCAGATTTTTGCGATTTTCGTAATCATGCTGGCGGCCGCGGAGGCTGTCATCGGACTGGCTGTCGTGCTGGCGATTTATCAGAACTTCAAGACGATCGACGTCGATGCGACCGAGACCCTGCGTGGATAGCTGAGCAACGAAACAATGGATCATCCGATTCCGGTTACGTTCATCCGATTGATCGTGTTGCTGCCGCTGATTGGCGCGACGATCAATTTTCTTGCCGGCGCGTGGCTGCAGAAGACCTTCGGCAAGCGCGCGATCAGCCTCGTTGGATGCGGCGTCGTGATCCTGGCGTTCCTGCTGGCGGCTCGCGCGTTTTTCGGGATGATCGGATTGCCGCCGGAAAACCGCTTCATGCTCGACGACCTGTGGAAGTGGTTCGACGTCGGCGGACTGAATCTCGACATCGCGTTCTGGCTCGATCCGCTGTCGATGATCATGACGCTGATAATCACCGGCGTCGGCGGGCTCATCCACATCTACTCGACCGGCTACATGCACGACGACGACGGCTACTGGCGATTTTTCGGATGGCTCAACCTGTTCACCTTCGCGATGCTGGTGCTGGTGCTGGGCGACAACATGTGGCTGATGTTCGTCGGCTGGGAAGGCGTGGGGCTGTGCTCGTTCGCGCTGATCGGCTTCTGGTACAAGGTCCAGGCGAACACGACCGCCGGCAACAAGGCCTTCATCGTGAACCGCGTCGGCGACCTCGCGTTCGTGATCGCGCTGTACAGTCTGTTCGCCGGCCTGCAGGCGCTCGGGCATCCGACGCTGGTGACGCGCGAGGTCGCGCAGTACGCGCCGATGCTCGCGGGAGTGCCGATAAATTTCGCGGGCTATCAATTCGGCGCATCAGCTGGTCGGATTCGTCACGCTGCTGATGTTCATCGGCGCGACCGGGAAAGTCGGCGCAGATTCCGCTGTACGTGTGGCTGCCGGACGCGATGGCCGGACCGACTCCCGTCAGCGCGCTGATCCATGCGGCGACGATGGTGACGGCCGGCATCTACATGGTGGCGCGGCTCAACTTTTTATTTTCGATGTCGCCATTCACGATGGGCGTGATCGCGCTGGTCGGCGGAGCGACTGCGCTGTTCGCCGCGACGATCGGCGTCGCGCAAAACGACATCAAGAAAGTGCTCGCGTACTCGACCGTGAGCCAGCTCGGATACATGTTCGCGGCGCTGGGCGTCGGCGCATACGCGGCCGGCGTGTTCCATCTGATGACGCATGCGTTCTTCAAGGCGTGCCTGTTCCTGGGCAGCGGCTCGGTGATTCACGCGATGGGCGGCGAGCAGGACATGCGCAAGATGGGCGGGCTGCGTCACAAGATGCCGATCACGTTCTGGACCTTCGTCGCTGCGACCTTCGCGCTCTGCGGCATTTTCCCGTTCGCCGGATTCTTTTCCAAAGACGAGATCATCTGGCAGGCGTTCTCGCACGGACATTTCGTCGTGTGGGCGTTCCTGCTGCTGGGCGCCGGATTCACCGTCTTCTACATGTCGCGCCAGGTGTACATGACTTTCTTCGGCGAGTTCCGCGGCACGCATGAGCAGGAACATCACCTGCACGAATCGCCGCCGTCGATGGCGTACGTGCTCATCGTGCTTGGCTCCCTTTCGGTCATCGGCGGATGGCTGAAGTGGCCGGAATTCATGATCTCGTTCAAACCGTTCGAGGAATTCCTGGATCCGATCTTCAGCTCCGAGGCGACTCGCCGGGTAACCGAAGCTGGAATACATAACCACGGCATCGAAGCGGGATTCGCAATTGTCACAGTTATAGTTGTTGTCGCCGGATGGTACCTTGCCGATTTGATGTACCGTCAGCAGAGGTTGGATCCCGCGCGCTTTAGCCAGATGTTCGGCGGAGTGCCGTACGAATGGGTATACAACAAATACTACGTCGATGAATTTTACGATCGCGCAATAGTACAGCCGTACCTATTCGCGACGCGGGCGCTGGCGTGGTTCGATACCAACATTATCGACGGATTCGTGAATCTCGCGGCGCGCGTAGTAGTATTCCTGGCGTGGCTGTCCGGACTATTCGACCATTACGTAGTCGATTGGCTGGTGAACTTCGCCTCGAACGTGACCTACAACGTCGGCGGCAGGCTGCGGCGGCTGCAGACCGGCTCGATCAACGGATACCTGTACGGAATTCTGGCCGCGGTGATGCTGATACTGCTGGCGCGCGCGGTCGCACGAGCATGACGCCCTATCAAGGCAAACGGGAAGAGCGAAACTGAAATGAGTCACGCGCTTACGCTGATAACCTTTATTCCGATCGCCGGGATGGTGCTGATTCTCGCGCTGCCCGACTCGATGAAGCCGGCGTTCAAGTGGATCGCGGTGGTGGCCACGGCACTGCAACTCGTGATAGCCATTTACCTCTACCAAAACTTCGACACGACGACCAGCGCGGTGCAGTTCGCCGAGAAAGCGTCGTGGATGCCCGCGTACCACATTAGCTACTTCATCGGCGTCGACGGCATCAGCATCTCGATGATCCTGCTGACGGCGCTCATCATGTTCATCTCGGTGTTCGCGAGTTTCGGCATCAATCGCGCGGAGAAGGGCTACTACGCGATGCTGCTGATGCTCGACACGGGAATGATGGGCGTGTTCGTGTCGCTCGATTTTTTCCTGTTCTATATTTTCTGGGAAGTGATGCTGCTGCCGATGTACTTTCTCATCGGCATCTGGGGCGGTCCGCGACGCGAGTACGCCGCGATCAAGTTCTTTCTCTACACACTACTCGGTTCAGTACTCATTCTGCTGGCGATGCTCGGACTGTACTACTACGGCGCGACTCCGACCTTCGATCTGACTGAGTTAGCGGCGAATTCGAGTCACTACTCAATTAATTTTCAGCGAATAGCATGGATCGCATTGTTCATCGGCTTCGCGATCAAGATTCCGGCGTTCCCGTTCCATACCTGGCTGCCCGACGCGCACGTCGAAGCGCCTACTGCCATCTCGGTGATTCTCGCCGGCGTGCTGCTGAAAATGGGCACTTACGGCATTCTGCGCGTCAACTTTGCGGTGCTGCCTGCCGCCAGCTACCAGCTCGCGTGGCTGTTCCTCGGAGTCATCGGCACTATCAACATAGTATACGGCGCGATGTGCGCGATGGCGCAGACTGACTATAAGAAGTTGATTGCCTATTCGTCGATTAGCCACATGGGTTACGTGATGCTCGGGCTGGCGGCGTTCACGGCGGCGGGAATCAACGGCGCCGTGCTGCAGATGTTCAATCACGGGACGATCACGGCGATGCTCTTTATCCTGGTCGGCGTGATTTACGATCGCGCGCATCATCGCGAGATAAACGGCTTCGGCGGCCTCGCGCAGCAGATGCCGATATACACGGCGATTACCGGCTTCGCGTTTTTCGCCGGCATGGGACTGCCTGGCATGTCCGCATTTATTTCGGAAGTGCTGGTGCTGCTCGGCGCGTGGCAGACGCATCCGATCATGGTGGCGTTCGGCGCGGCGACCGCGATTCTCACGGCGGGCTACCTGCTCTGGACCTTCCAGCGAATCTACCTTGGACCGTTGAACGAGAAGTACAAGGACTTTCCCGATTTGTCGTTTCGCGAGGCGTTCACGCTGGTGCCGCTCGGCGATCATCGTGCTGATACTCGGCG